>NZ_FOQG01000005.1 GCF_900113685.1 Nocardioides psychrotolerans | reverse complement strand
CCGCCGCGATCTGGCACAACGACGCCCTGAACCTCAGCGTGCGACGCTCACTGATCGCCTACGACCACTGAGACCCCTTGGAATTTGTCATCTAGAGGCGCTCGATGATCGTGACGTTGGCCTGGCCGCCGCCCTCGCACATCGTCTGCAACGCATAGCGGCCACCGGTGCGCTCGAGCTCGTGGAGCATCGTGGTCATGAGCCGCGTGCCGGTGGCGCCGATCGGGTGACCGAGGGCGATGCCGCCACCGTTGACGTTGACGCGTCCGTGCGGAGCGCCGGTCTCCTTCATCCAGGCCAGCACGACGGAGGCGAACGCCTCGTTGCACTCGAAGAGGTCGATGTCGTCGATCGAGAGCCCGGTCTTCTCCAGCGCGTGCTTGGTGGCCCGGATGGGGCCGGTGAGCATCCAGACCGGATCGTCGCCCTTGACCGAGAGGTGGTGGATGCGGGCGCGTGGGGTGAGGCCGTGCTCGGCCACCGCTGCCGCGGAGGCGATGAGCATCGCGGAGGAGGCGTCGCAGATCTGGGAGGCGACGGCGGCGGTGATGCGACCACCCGGCTCGAGCGGCTGGAGGCCGGCCATCTTCTCGAGCGACGTCTCGCGCGGGCACTGGTCGACCGCGAAGGTCGAGCCGTCGGGCAGCGTGACGGGCTCGATCTCCCCGGTGAAACGGCCCTCCGCGATCGCGTGGCGCGCGCGCTCGTGCGAGGCCAGCGCGAAGGACTCCATGTCCTCACGGCTGACGTCCCACGTCTCCGCGATCATCTGAGCGGACCTGAACTGGGAGACCTCGACGTCGCCGTAGCGCGCGTGCCAGCCCGGCGACTCGGCGAAGGGCGTGGTGAAGCCGTACTGCTGCCCCACGATCATGGCCGCCGAGATCGGGATCGCGCTCATGTTCTGCACGCCACCGGCGACCACGAGGTCCTGGGTGCCGGACATGACGCCCTGGGCGGCGAAGTGCACCGCTTGCTGGGACGAGCCGCACTGGCGGTCGATCGTCACGCCGGGCACGTGGTCGGGCAGCCCGGCGACGAGCCAGGCCGTGCGCGCGACGTCGCCGGCCTGGGAGCCGATGGTGTCGCAGCAGCCCAGGATGACGTCGTCGACGGCCCCCGGGTCGACGCCCGTACGGCGCATGAGCGCGCGCAGCGTGTGGGCCGCGAGGTCGGCGGAGTGCATGGCCGCGAGCGCGCCGCCGCGCTTGCCGACCGGGGTGCGGACCGCGTCGATGATGTAGGCCTCAGCCATGGGAGATCCCGTCCAGGAGGATGTGGAGGTACTGGTCTGCGACGTGCTCGTGGGTGAGCGTGCCGCCGGGGCGGTACCACTTCACCGCGACCCACACGGTGTCGCGGATGAAGCGGTAGGTGAGCTCGATGTCGAGGTCGGCGCGCAGTGCCCCGGAGCGCACGCCGTCGTCGAGGAGGGTGATCCACACCGCGCGCGACTGCGCGTTGCGCTCGGCTAGGTAGGCGAAGCGTTCGAACGCACCGAGGTAGTCGGCCTCGTTCTGGAAGATCGCGACCTCGTGACGGTGCCGGTCGATGGCCTCGAAGGAGACCTGCACGGCTCGCTCCAGCTTGGTGCGCGCGTCGTCCACGCTGTCGAGGATCTGGTCGTAGGAGCCGAAGAGCTCCTCCTGGAAGGTCGAGAGGATCTCGTCGACCATCGACTCCTTGGAGTCGAAGTGGTGGTAGAGGCTGCCGGACTGGATGCCGGAGGCGTCGGCGATGTCACGGACCGTGGTGTTCTTGAAGCCCTTCTCGGCGAACAGCCCGGCCGCGATGCCCAACAGCTCCGCGCGCCGGTTGCGACCGGCCTCGTCCTCTCGTGTGGTCACGACGCCCCTCACGCCTGCTGGGAGCTGACGGCGACGACCTCGCCGGTCATGTAGGAGGCGTAGTCGCTGGCCAGCATCACCATCACGTTGGCGATCTCCCACGGCTCCGCCGCGCGGCCGAAGGCCTCACGCTGCTTGAGCTCGTGGAGCAGCTCGTCGGAGGTGACCTTGGCGAGGAACGGGTGCATCGCCAGGCTCGGCGAGACCGCGTTGACGCGGATGCCGTGCGGCGCCAGGTCGAGGGCAGCGCACCGGGTCAGCGCCATCACGCCGGCCTTGGCCGCCGCATAGTGTGCCTGGCCCTCCTGGGCACGCCAACCGATGACCGAGGCGTTGTTGACGATCACGCCCTTGGTGCCCGAGGCGACGAAGCGCTGCCCGGCCGCGCGCACGCAGCGGAAGGTGCCGGTCAACGTGATGTCGAGGACCTTGAGCCACTGCTCGTCGGTCATGTCGAGCACGTTGGCGGTGCCGCCGAGGCCGGCGTTGTTGATCATGATGTCGACGCCACCGAGCTCGTCGGCGACGTCGAGCAGCGCACCCACCTGGGCCTCGTCGGTCACGTCGCAGACCAGCTGGCGCACGCGATCACCGCCGAACTCCTCGGCCAGCGCCTGCTCGGCCTCCGCGAGCCGCCGGGCGTGGGTGTCGCTGAACACGACGGCCTTGGCACCCTCCTCGAGCACCCGTCGTACGACGGCGGCGCCGATGCCCGCACCGGCAGCGGCTGTCACGACGACGACCTTGCCCTCGAGCAGGTCGTGGCCTCGGACGTAGTCGGGGGCGGGCTGCTCGGGTCGCTCCGACACATTCTGGGGGCGGGTCATCCGCGGGGCTCCTTCGGAAGGCCGAGCACACGCTCGGCGAGGATATTCTTCTGGACCTCGTCGCTGCCGCCGTAGATCGTGTCGGCGCGGGAGAAGAGGAAGAGTCGTTGCCACTCGTCGAGGTCGTAGGGCGTGCCCGACTCCCGTGCGAGCAGCGAGGCAGGACCGGCCACCTGCAGAGCCACCTCACCGAGCCGTTGGTGCCAGTTGGCCCAGACCAGCTTGAAGATCGAGCCCGCTCCCCCGCCGGCTGCCGAGTCCGAGCCGCCCTCGACCGACGACAGCCCGCGCAGCGCGAACGCCCGCACGACCTCCAGCTCGGCGCTGAGGCCGGCCAGTCGGTCTCGCAGCACGGCGTCGTCGATCCCGCCGGTCTGCTTGGCCAGGTCCACGACCCCGGCGAGCTCGCGGGCGTAGTCGACCGTCTGCCCCAGCGTCGAAACGCCGCGCTCGAAGCCGAGCAACCCCATCGCGACCGGCCAGCCCTTGCCGACCTCCCCGACCACCAGGTCGGCGTCGGTGCGGGCACCGGTGAAGAAGACCTCGTTGAACTCCGAGCCGCCGGTCAGCTGCTCGATCGGGCGCACGTCGATGCCCTCCTGGTCGAGCGGCACGAGCAGGAAGGAGAGGCCGTGGTGGCGCTGCGACCCGGGCTCGGTGCGGGCGATCACGAACACCCACTGGGAGAGGTGGGCGTTGGAGGTCCACACCTTCTGCCCGTCGATCACCCAGTCCTGCCTGTCGTCGGTCAGCCGAGCCTTCGTCTGCACGTTGGCCAGGTCGGAGCCGGCGCCGGGCTCGGAGTAGCCCTGCGCCCACAGCTCCTCGACCGCCACGATCCTGGGCAGGAACCGCTGCTGCTGCTCGGGGGTGCCGAAGGCGATCAGCGTGGGCCCTAGCAGCTCCTCGCCGAGGTGGTTGACGCGGGCCGGGCCCTGGGCACGGGCGTACTCCTCGTGGAAGATCACCTGCTGCCACAGGCTGAGGCCGCGGCCACCGTGCTCGACGGGCCAGCCGACGCAGGTCCAGCCGTGGGCCGCGAGGTGGCGGTTCCACGCCCGCCGCTCCTCGAACATCTCGTGGTCGCGACCGGGGCCGCCGACACCGCGCAGCGCGGCCCACTCGCCGGTCAGGTTGTCCTCGAGCCAGGTCCGGATCTCGACCCGGAACGCCTGGTCTTCCTCGGAGTAGCTCAGGTCCACGAGTGCTACCCTACCAAGCACTTGCTTGGTGTGGATAGGAGACACGATGCCGACGACGTTGCCGCGGGTCCTGCGCGCGGCTGCCGACCGCTTCGGTGACCACCCGGCGTACGTCGAGGGCGACCGCGTCCTGTCCTTCATCAACCTGCTGCACGACGTCCGACGCGTCGCCGCGGGCTACCGGTCGCGCGGCCTGGAACGCGGTGGCCGGGTCGTCCTCTGGGCGCCCAACAGCATCGACTGGGCGGTCGCCGCGCTCGCGGTGACCTACGCCGGCGGCACGCTCGTGCCGGTCAACTCCCGCTACACGGGGTCCGAGGTCGCCGACGTGGTCGACCGCACGGGTGCCCTCCTCGTCGTTGTGGCCGACGGCTTCCTCGGTCGCACGCAGGTCGCCGACCTGCGCGCAGCGAGCGACCTGGCCACCGTCGTCGAGGTCGTCGAGGTGACGCGGCTCGACGCGGTCGCCACCGACCCCGGCGACATCGACCGGGCAGCCGACGCGGTCTCCCGCGACGACGTCGCCGACATCCTCTTCACCTCCGGCACGACCGGTCGCTCCAAGGGCGCCATGTCGGCGCACCGCCAGACGATCGGCGTCGCGCAGGTGTGGGCCGACCTCGGCGGCGTGCGGGCTGATGACCGCTACCTCGTGGTCAACCCGTTCTTCCACTCCTTCGGCTACAAGATCGGCATCGTCGTCGGGCTGCTCACCGGCGCGACGCTCTACCCGGTCGCGACCTTCGACCTCGACGCGACGATGACGTTGATCGAGACCGAGCGCATCACGCTGCTGCCTGGTGCTCCCACGATCTACCAGTCCCTGCTGGGCGCGCCGGGCCGTGAGGAGCGAGACCTCTCGTCGCTGCGGCTCGCCGTCACCGGAGCCGCCGTCGTGCCGGTCGTGCTCATCGAGCGCATGCGCGCGCCCGCACCCGAGGGGCTGGGCATCGACCAGGTCGTCACCGCCTTCGGCATGACCGAGGCCGTCGTCGCGACCATGTGCCGTGAGGACGACTCCGCGGAGACGGTCGCCACCACCTGCGGCCGCGCGATCCCCGGCATGGAGGTGCGCATCGACTCCACCACCGGGGAGGCCGGTGAGTTGCTGCTCCGTGGCGAGCACGTGATGCTGGGCTACCTCGACGACCCGGCCGCGACCGCCGAGACCGTCGACGCCGACGGCTGGCTCCACACCGGCGACGTCGGCACGGTCGACGAGGCGGGCAACCTGCGCATCACCGACCGACTCAAGGACATGTACATCTCCGGTGGCTTCAACGTCTATCCCGCGGAGGTCGAGCAGGCCCTCGCCCGCCTCGGCGGGGTCGCGGACGTTGCCGTGATCGGCGTACCGGATGAACGCCTGGGTGAGGTCGGCAAGGCGTACGTCGTCCGCTCCGGCACGTCCTCCGAGGGGGCGCTCACCGTCGAGGACGTCATCGCCTTCGCCCGCCAGCGCCTCGCCAACTTCAAGGTGCCCCGGCACGTCACCTTCGTGGACGCACTCCCCCGCAACCTGTCGGGCAAGGTCCTCAAGACCGCCCTGCGAGAGGACTGAGATGGACCTGACCCTGTCGGAGTCGGAGCTGGCCTTCCAGGCCGAGGCCCGCGCCTGGCTCGCGGCCAACGTGCCGAGCACGCCGCTGCCCTCGATGGACACCGCCGAGGGCTGGGTGGCCCACCAGGAGTGGGAGGCCCGACTGTCGGCAGCGCGCTGGTCGGTCGTGTCGTGGCCCGAGGCCTTCCACGGCCGCGAGGCCTCGCTGGTCGAGTGGGTGATCTTCGAGGAGGAGTACTACCGCGCCGGCGCGCCGGGCCGCGTCTCCCAGAACGGCATCTTCCTGCTGGCACCCATCCTCTTCGACCACGGCACCCCGGAGCAGCAGGCCCGCTTCCTGCCGACGATGGCGACCGGCGAGCAGATCTGGGCGCAATGCTGGTCCGAACCCGAGGCCGGCTCGGACCTCGCGTCCCTGACGTCGACGGCTCGACGCGACGAGGCCCGCGGCGGCTGGCTGCTCGGCGGGCAGAAGACCTGGTCCTCGCGGGCGTCCTTCGCCCACTGGGGCTTCGGGCTGTTCCGCTCCGACCCCGGGGCCCAGCGTCACGCCGGGCTGACCTACTTCCTCTTCCCCCTCGACGCCGAGGGCGTCACGGTCCGCCCCATCGCGCAGCTCGACGGCGAGGCCGGCTTCGCGGAGATCTTCTTCGAGGACGTCTTCGTGCCCGACTCCGACGTGCTCGGCGGGGTGGGCGAGGGCTGGAGCGTCGCGATGAGCACCGCCGGCAACGAGCGGGGGCTGTCCCTGCGTTCACCCGGCCGTTTCTGTGCAGCCGCCGACCGGCTGGTCGACCTCTACAGGGCGGGTCTCGACGGTCACGACGCGGGCTCGACCGGCAAGATCGCGGGCTCGACCGGCGAGCAGGTGGTCGACGCGTGGGTGAAGGCGCAGGCCTACCGGCTCTACACGTGGGGCACGGTCACGCGCCTCGCCGGAGGCGGCGACATGGGAGCCGCCGGTTCGGTCAACAAGGTCTTCTGGTCCGAGCTCGACATCGCCCTGCACGAGACCGCCCTCGACCTCCTCGGGCCCGAGGCCGAGGTGGACTCCACCTGGCTCGACGGCTACGTCTTCTCGCTGTCGGGCCCCATCTATGCCGGCACCAACGAGGTGCAGCGCAACATCGTGGCGGAGCGGAT
This sequence comes from Nocardioides psychrotolerans, assembly GCF_900113685.1. Classification (GTDB taxonomy): domain Bacteria; phylum Actinomycetota; class Actinomycetes; order Propionibacteriales; family Nocardioidaceae; genus Nocardioides; species Nocardioides psychrotolerans. The sequence continues at coordinate 258,297 of NZ_FOQG01000005.1, read as the reverse complement.
CCTCGGACTGCCCCGCGAGCCGAAGGGGGCGAGGACGTGAAGTTCGAGCTCACCGATGACCAAGGCGACTTCCGGTCGTCGCTGGAGTCCCTCCTGTCGTCGGCCGACACCGTGGGCGCGGCCCGAGCCTGGGCGAGCGGTGACCACGCCCCGGGTCTCGCGCTGTGGAAGCGACTGGCTGACCAGGGCCTGACCATGCTGGCCACCGACGCCACCCCCGTCGAGGTCTGCATCGCCTTCGAGTCCCTCGGCCGGCACGCGGTCCCCGGGCCCTGGGTCGAGTCCGCGGCCTACCTCCCGCTCGCGCTCGGCCGGGAGGTCGAGGGCGTGGCCACGGTCGCCGTCCCTCCTCTCGTGCCCTATGCCCTGGACGCCGACGTCGCCGACCACGTCTTCGTCGTCACCGGCGGTTCCCTGGCCAGGGCGACCCCAGGGGAGCACAAGACCTCGGTCGACCGCACCCGTCACCTGTTCACCGTCTCGGCAGAGGACGCCGTGACTGCCGGCGACCTGGACGCGGCGTTCGACCTCGCCGTCCTGGCCACCTCGGCCCAGCTGCTCGGCGCGGGCGAGCGGATCCTGGCCGACGCCGTCGCCTACGTGAAGCAGCGCAAGCAGTTCGGGCGCGAGATCGGGTCCTACCAGGCGATCAAGCACGCGCTGGCCGACGTACGCATCGCTCTCGACTTCGCCCGGCCGCTCGTCCTCGGGGCGGCGCTCGGTGAGGTCGGCGTCTCGGCGGCCAAGGTGGCCGCCGGCGACGCGGCCTACCTCTCCTCGCGCACGGGCCTCCAGGTTCACGGGGCGATCGGCTACACCGCGGAGCTCGACCTCAGCATCTGGATCACCAAGGTGCGGGCGCTCGTGACCGCCTGGGGCACCCCGGCACACCACCGTGCCAGGATCCTGCAGGAGCTGGTGGGCTGATGGACTTCTCGTTCTCCCCCGAGCAGCAGGAGCTGGCCACGATGGTCCGCTCGTTGCTGGAGAGGCGCGCCGACTCACGCGCCGTACGTGCCGCGATGAGCTCCGACCTCGGCCACGACGAGATCCTGTGGCAGACCCTGTGCGAGCAGATCGGCGTCAGCGCGCTCGCGATCCCGGAGGAGTACGGCGGCGCGGGCTTCACGCTCCTCGAGCCGCTGATCGTCCTGGAGGAGCTCGGCCGCTCGCTGGCGCCCAGCCCCCTGCTGTCCACGCTCGTGGTGACGGAGGCGCTGCTGGCCGGCGCCGACGAGGACGCCCAGGCCCGGCTGCTCCCCCGTATCGCGGCGGGCGAGGTCGCCGCGATCGCCCTCGGCGACGGGCCGGTCCTCGACGGCGACACCGCCACCGTCCTGGTCGCGATCACCGAGGCGGGCCTGGTCGAGGTCGACCCGGCCAGCGCCACCCGCACCTGGGCTGCGTCGATGGACCAGACGATCCGCCTGGCGCACGTCGACCTCACTGGTGCCACGACGACCGTGATCGGTTCAGCGGCTCCCGCGCTCGATCGTGCCCGCCTCGTGGGTGCCGTCGGCACGGCCGCGCTCCAGGCGGGGCTGGCCGCCCGGGCCCTGGTCATGACGGTCGCCTACTCGAAGGATCGCGCGCAGTTCGGTCGCCCGATCGGCTCGTTCCAGGCGCTCAAGCACCGCATGGCGGACATGCTGGTGCTGCTCGAGATGTCGCGCTCGGCGTCCTGGGCGGCGTCGTACGCCGTGTCGAGCGGTGCCGACAACGCCGAGCGGCTGACCCACGTGGCCAAGTCTTACTGCTCGGAGGCGATGGCTCGCATCGCCGGCGAGACCGTGCAGCTGCACGGCGGCATCGCGATCACGTGGGAGCACGACGCGCACCTCGTCCTCAAGCGCGCCCACGCACTCGGCCAGCTCTTCGGCCAGGCGCACGAGCACCGCGCGCTGCTCGAGCTCTGAGGTTCGCTGGAGCCGCACCCGCATCCCGCGCCCGACGGACCTGCGCCCGAACCGCCGTCAGGGCGCCAGCACCTTCTCCAGGAAGGTGACCTGGGCACGGACGTTGGCCTCGAAGACCTCGTCGACGTAGATGTCGAAGTGGCCGCACGCGAACGACAGCGTTTCGACCCGGTCGCCCAGCCTGCGGGCAACCTCGTGCACTGAGGCGACGGGAGCGATGTTGTCCGCCTCCGCGATCACCAGCAGCACCGGGCAGCGAACGTCCGCCGCATGCCGCACCGGGCGGTTGGTGGCGATCCGCAGGATCCCGCGGGCGCACATCTCGTTGCGGAACGTCGGCCCCATGATGTTCTCGTAGCCCTTCACCGCACCCGGTGCCGAGATGACCGCCGCGGTGCCGGGCTCCCCGACGACGGGCACGAGATAGGGCGCTCGCCGGGTCGCCCACCGGCCCAGGTCGCGGAGCCCCGCGGTCGTGAGCGCGAGCGCCTTGCCGCTCCCACTCGTCTGCTGCACCCCACGGAACGCCGCGAGCCCGTCCATCGCCGCACCCTGGCTGACCACCGCCGCGATCCGCGGGTCCCCCGCGGCCACGACGACCACGTGCCCACCGGAGTAGGAGCTCCCCCACAGCACGATCCGCTCCGGGTCGATCCCCTCGAGCGCCCTCGCGGCGTCGACCGCCGCGCGGTAGTCCTCGCGGTGCCGTCGGTGGTCCACGTCTTGTCGCGGCCGGCCCTCGGAGGTCCCGAAGCCGCGATAGTCGAAGACCAGCACGTCGGCTCCAGCGTCGGCGAACCGCTCCGCGAACGGCAGCAGGCCCGCATCTCGGGTCGCCCCGAACCCGTGTCCCATCACCACGCACGGTCTCCCGGCACCGGTCGTCAGCGCGTCCGAACGAGCGGTCAGCCGCCAGGCCTCGCACCGCACACCATGGCTGTCGAACGTGATCGTCTGCACACCAGGCGTTCGTCGCCGGTCTCGCGCCGGCTTGGTCCGTCGCGCAAGCGTCGGGATCAGTGCGTCGTGCGGTATTGCCCCTGGAAGAAGAGAAGCGGCGACTCGGCACCCTGCAGGCCCAGCTCGAGCACACGACCGATGACGACGTAGTGGTCCCCGGCCTCGTGGACAGCGTGGATCTGGCAGTCGACGTAGCCGACGGTGTCGGCGAAGAGCGGCGAGCCGGTGGCTGCCGAGGGGGCCCAGGTGATGTCGGCGAACTTGTCGGTGCCACGGCTGGCCATGGTGTTGGAGAGGTCGGCCTGGTCGGCGGCGAGGAAATTGACACAGAACTTGCCGGAGCGCTGCATGAGCGGCCAGGCCCGCGAGGTCTTGGCGGGGATGAAGAGCACGAGCGGCGGGTCGAGCGAGACGCTGGAGAACGACTGGCAGGTCATGCCGACCGGCTCGCCGTTGCTCGTGGAGGTGACGACGGTGACACCGGAGGCGAAGCTGCCGAGCACGTCACGGAAGCGGCGAGCGGCCGCGACGGCCTCGGGGTCGTCGGCGTGGACGCCCGAGCCCTCCCCGGGACGCCACTCGACGTCGAAGTCCACGTCGCCGAGCCAGGAGCTGATGAGCTCCGGGCTGGGCCAGGTCTCGCGGGCGTCGTGGCTCATCCCGTCGGGGATCTCGGGAGTGCCGGAGTGGTGTGGCATGGCCCCAACGCTAGTCATGCTCAGTGGCCTCCACCGAAGTCGTGCCCCCAGTAAGACACGGCGGTCGACTCACGGGCGACCCAACGGTCGTCCTCCACGGTCAGGCCGTCGGTGCCGAACTCGATGTCGAAGCCACCCGGGGACTTCACGTAGAACGACACCATCTCGTCGTTCATGTGACGCCCGAGCGTGGCCGAGAGCGGGGCCTTGTGCTTGCGCACCCGGGTCAGGGCACGGCCCACGTCGTCGAGGTCCTCGACCTCGAGCATGATGTGCACGCACTTGGAGTCGTTGGGCATCGGCAGGAACGCGAGCGAGTGGTGGCGCGGGTTGACCCCCAGGAAGCGCAGCCACACCTTGGAGCCGGGCTCCTTGCCGACGAACTCCCCCGGCATGCTCATCGAGTCGCGCAGGCGGAAGCCGAGCACGTCGGTGTAGAAGCGCAACGCCTCGACGTCATCGAGGACGGGCACCACGATGTGGCCCATCCCCTGGTCCCCGGTGACGAAGCGGGCGGCGTACGGCGTCACGAGCGGGTGCGACTCATAGGTGATGCCGTGGAACAGCTCGAAGACGTTGTCCCACGGGTCGCTGAAGCGCACCAGCTCCTGGACGCGGCGCTCGGCGAGCTCCTCCGCGGTGCCCTCCTCGAACGCGACACCGGCCTTCTGCAGGTGCTCCCGGGCCTCCTGGAGGGCACGCGGGTCGGCGACCTCCCAGCCGACCGCGGAGAGCTGGTCGACGTCGGAGGGGACGACCACGAGGCGCGCGGAGACCTGGTCGATGCGCCAGTACTGGTGGTCCGGGTTTGGCCCGCGACCCTCGGCCAGACCGAGCACCTTGCCGGCGAACGTGCGCCACTGCTCGAGGTCGGTGGAGGCGACGCGCACGTAGCCCATGGACTTGATGTCGATGCTCATCAGGGCTCCTGAGTCGGTGCGGCACGTCGTTCGACGTGTCGGGCGTAGAACGACGCGGCGACCTCGCGGAACTCGTCGGCGGCCTCGATCTGTGCCCAGTGCCCGCAGTTCGGGAAGACATGCAGCGACGCCTTCGGGATGAGCTTGAGCGCGACCATGGCGCCGTCGAGCGGGTTGACCCGGTCCTCGCGTCCCCAGGTGAGCAGCGTGTGCTTGCGCAGGCGGTGCGCCTCGCGCCAGAGCATCCCGTCCTCGGCGGTCTCGGTGTTCCAGAAGCTCATGCCCATCGATCGCATGGCCTCCTGGGCGCCGGGCGCGGTCGCGTCGGCGAAGCGCTCCTCGACGAGCTCGTCGGTCACGAGCGACTGGTCGACGACCATGGTGGAGATGAACGCGCGGAGCTTCTCGCGCGTGGGGTCGGCGCCGAAGTCCATCAGCCGCTGCACGCCCTCGGTGGGGTCGGCGTGAAAGAGGTTGAGCGAGAGGCCGCCCGGGCCCATCAGCACCAGCCTCCCGACCCGGTCGGGGTAGGTGAGCGCCAGGCGCATCGCCGTGCCGCCCCCGAGGCTGTTGCCCAGCAGGTGCACCTTCTCGATGCCGAGCTCGTCGAGCAGCCTGACCACGTGGTCGGCGGAGTGCCGGTAGAAGTTGCCGACCACCGGCGGCTTGTCGGAGGCGCCGAAGCCGGGCTGGTCGACGAGCAGCGTGCGGAACGACGCGGCGAAGCCGGGCAGTGCGCGGCCGAAGTTGGACCAGGCGCTGGCGCCCGGGCCGCCGCCGTGGAGCATGACGAGAGGCAGACCCCCACCGACCTCGGTCGAGACCCCCGCCTCGTAGTAGTTGAGCGTGATCTCGCCGGCCTTCGCCGAGCGCCGAGTCGCTTCCTGGGAGAAGTCGGTCATCGCAGGTCAGTACATCCCCGGGTCGACCTTGTGGCCGAACTCGTGGGCGCCGAACATCTGGAGCGCGCGCTCGGGGTCGTTGGCCGCGTGGACCCGACCCGCGTGGGCGTCGCGCCAGGCGCGCTGGAGGTAGGTGCCCTCGGCCAGGGCCCGACCACCGGAGGCCTCAAACAGCGAGTCGATGGCCTCGATGGCGCGCTGGCTGCCGATGACCTGGTCGCGGCGGACCTTCAGCCGCGTGCCGAGCGGGATCTTCTCCCCTTTGGCGACGTAGTCCTGCTCCTCGCGGATGTTGTTGACCAGCAGCGCCCAGGCAGCGTCGATCTCCGAGGAGGCGCGGGCGATGCGGACCATGGCGAAGGGGTCCTTGGAGGCCTTCTCGCCGAGGTACGCCGCACGGCTGCGCTTCTGCTGCATCTCGATGTGGTCGACGTAGGCGCCCATCGCCATGCCGATGATCGGGGTGGTGATGGTGCCGGTGAAGATCGAGTGGAAGGGCAGCTTGTAGAGGTCGGAGGTGTTCTGCTCCTGGCCCGGGCCCTTGCACTGACCGGTCTCGCCCATGCTCAGCGTGAAGGCCTCGGGGATGAACACGTCCTCGACGAGGATGTCGTTGGAGCCCGTGCCGCTCAGACCCACCATGTGCCAGACGTCGATGATCGTGTAGTTGTCGCGCGGCACCATGAAGGTCTTGAAGTCGATGACGTTGCCGTCCTCGTTGAAGACCAGCCCGCCGAGCAGCACCCACGAGCAGTGGTCGCAGCCTGAGGAGAAGCTCCACTTGCCCGACAGTCGGTAGCCACCGTCGGTGACGGTCGCCTTCCCCGTCGGGGCGTACGACGAGCTCAGCCGGGTGTTGGTGTCCTCGCCCCACACGGCCTGTTGCGCCTCGTCGGCGAACAGCGCGACCTGCCAGGGGTGGACGCCGACGACGCTGGAGACCCAGCCCGTCGACCCACAGGCGCCCGCGATGTCGCGGACGGCCGTGTAGAAGGTGATCGGGTCGGCCTCGTGGCCGTCGAACCGCTTCGGCTGGAGCAGCTTGAAGAAGCCGGTCTCCTCGAGCTCCTTGATGTTGGACTCGGGGACGACGCGGAGACGCTCGGTCTCATCAGCACGATCCCGGAACGTGGGAAGCAGATCACGCACTCCGTCGAGCACAGCCTGGGACATCTCGATCTCCTGTCATGGTGGGACAGGAGTAATACTAGAACACGTTCTTGTTTTGGTCGACCTCGGCAGGTGGCGCCAACTTATGCACTTCCGTCGTGGACTGCGTCCCGGTCCACGTCTGCAGGTGGAAGCGGACCCGCCCGTCGGCGAGCCGGTCGCTGCGATAGCGGTGGTCGTGGGCTCGATGGTGGTGGTAGGAGCACAGCAGCACCCCGTCTGCGAGGTCGGTGCGCCCACCTCGGGACCAGGGGGTGCCGCCATGGTGGGCCTCGCACCAGGCGGCCGGGATGTCGCAGCCCTCGCCCCGGCAGGTCGGCTGACGCACCGCGAGCGCTTTGCGTTGCGCGGGCGAGAACAGCCAGCGCGCCCGGCCCAGGTCGAGCACCTGGCCCTGACCGCCGAGGACCACAGGGATGATCCCCGCCGTGCATGCGAGCCGCCTGGCCTCGCCGGCCGAGATCGGCTCGTCACCGACGAGCGCGACGCCGAGCTGGCCGCGCAGGGTCGTGAGATCGATGTTGACCAGGACCGTCGTCGCGTCCCCGCCGTGCAACGGCATCCGCGCCGGGTCGGCCGCCTCGAGGAACGTTCCGAAGGCCTCCCCGAGCCGCTGCTGGGGAGCGCGTCGATCGTCGGGGGACCTCTCGCCCTCCGCGCGCGGAGCGGTGAGCGCCTGGAGATAGGTCAGCAGCCGTTGAGCATGGCGGTCGGCGACACGGATGTGGATGTCGGTGGTGCCGTCGCCGTTGCGTCGGGTCGTCAGCGAGCTGCGACGCGCCGCCCGCTTCTCCTCCTGCTCGAGCAAGCGGCGCTCCAGCTCCTCGGCGACCTCGGGCGCGACGACGCTCAGGACCCGGCGACCCATGACCCTCAGCGCCTGCGGCCCGAACGTGGCCGCCTCCGTCACCAGCAGCTCCTCGGCCTGAGCCCGGACCTCCTGGTCGACCGCGCCCGGCAGCGCCTCGACGGCGCGCGCCACGACCTCGGCCTGCGCCAGGTTGATCAAGCCGTCGCGCAGCGCCCCCTGCGTCCTGGGTCGCGTGGCCAGGGCGCGCGCCAGGTGAAGCAGACGGCGACACTCCCCGCGGTCACGGCGCCCGTGGTGCGCCAGCCAGGCGGCGGGGTCCCGAGCGCCGTCCCGAGCGGCGACGTCGCCGGCCGCGGCCAGCACGCGCATCTGCAGCTCCTCGAGCCGGTCGACCAGCGAGCTGAGCGCGAGCAGGGCTTCCGCCTTGTCGTCCGTCGCCATGTAGAGCGGCTCGACCTCGGCCGTCTCCTCCAGCGCTCGCTCAACAGCCTGCATCGCGGCAAGCACCGGGTGCTGCTGGAGCGTAGCGTTCGACATGAGGACACCTGTGGTCGACGGTCGCCCGGGGACTCACCCACCGGGACTCTCAAGAACGTCGATGCCAGCGCGTCACGTAACGAGCTCCGAAAGACGGAGTACTACTGCATCTGCTTCATTAGAACATACGTTCGAGACGTCTGTCAAGCGCGATCTTGTGTCACGCCGTGGATTGGCTCAGTCGACGCCTGCACGTGCGGCGCGCGACAAGGTTCAGCACGGGCGTGGGCGCAGGGCGCCCATCGACCGCGCTCGGACCTGGGCGAGCCGGCCGTGTTCGTGGTTGAGACCCGATAGCGTCCGGGGGTGGCCAGTCCTCGTCGATCCAGCGCTCGTCGACGCAGCACGTCCCCGCGCCGGAGCGGGACGCGACAGCAACAGCGGCCGTTACCGACCCCTGGGCCGGGTGAACGGCTGTGGGTGCTCGACGTGCCCTACGCGACACAGGTCGACGGCGCCACCTGGCACCCGGAGCTCAAGACCCACCTGCACGTCGGGCGCGCTCTGCCCGCGCACCTCGCGCCCTACGCTCCAGGTCCGCACACGCTCGGGCGGTTCATCGAGAACACCCTCAACCCCGACCACCCGACGCCCAGCCCCGAGCCGACAGCGGTGCTCGAGCCCCGCAGGATCCAGTTCGAAGCTGCTGATGCGATCGCGGCGCGCGCCGCGTCGGGCGGACGGCAGTTCCTGCTGGCCGACGAGCCCGGCGTGGGCAAGACCATCTCCGCGGTCCTCGGAGCCACGGCGGTGGGCGACCTCCGCGGCGCCCGGCGGGTGCTCGTCATCGCCGACCGGCCCGCCGCGATCACGATCGGCCACTGGTGCCGCACCATCTCAGGCCTGGGCGACGGCGGTCTCGAATGGGTCGTGATCACCTGGGACCGGCTGGAGAAGGTCAAGGACCACACGTGGGACGTGATCATCGCCGACGAGGCCCACGCACTGCGACGTACGACGACGAGACGATGGAAGCTCTGGGCACGGATCTCAGGACACGGGCGACCACACGACAAGGCGCCGTTCGTCATCGCGACGACCGCGACGCCCGGACACACGCCGCTCGAGCTGCCCTACCTCGCGCCGGCCTATGCGCAGGTGCTCGGCGAGCCGATGCAGGAGTGGACCTCGGCAACGAAGCCCGCGGCCGCGTTCGCCAGCGCGCTCGAGCGCCACGGCGTGGGAGTGGAGCGGGGACGCTACGGCGCGACGTGGACCGACGATCCGGCCCGGCGCGCCGCGGACCTCAAGCTGGTCCGCGGCTGGCTCGACGAGGAGCGGCCCCCGGCCATGCTGCACCGCGCTGCGGCGTGGGGGCCGGTGCCGATCTCCGGCATGCCGGTCGCGCTCACGCCGGCAGAGCGCACGGCATACGTTGCCGACTGGGGAGAGTTCTGCCGAGAGATGGACCTTGCCCGACGCGGCCGCAGCATCGCGAAGGGCCGTGCCGCGCTGCTGCGTTTCCGGCAGAAGGCCGGCCTGATCCGCGTCGACTCGACGGTCGCCTGGATCGCCCAGCAGGTCGAGGCGGAGCGACAGGTGGCGTGCTCGGTCGAGTTCGTCGCGACCGCCGCCGACCCCATCGCCGATCGGCTGCGTGACTCAGGCATCGACGTGGCCACCATCTACGGCCGCGGCCGGTTCGACCCCGAGGCCGAGAGGCTCCGGTTCCAGACCGGGCAGGCGAAGGTCTGCGTCTTCACCACGGTCGCCTCGATCAGCCTACACGCCGGCGAGACCCTCACCGAGGGCCGCCGGGCGAGCTCCGCACCGCGGGTCGGCGTCTTCCATCAGGCCCGCTTCTCGGGCATCGCCGCGCGGCAGGTGACCGGCCGCACCCACCGCGACCACCAGGTCTCACCGTGGCACATCGCCTACGCCGAGGGCACCGTCGAGGAACAGGTCGGCAGGGTCATGGTGGAGCGCATCGCCGCCGCCTCCGACACGGTGGGAAGCGACACCACCGGCCTCACCGACCTCGCCCTGCTCCTCGGGGCCGACTGGCTGCCACCCGCGACCCTGAGCGAGGATGGCGCCTGATTCCCCAGGACCACCTCGACCTGCCCACGTCGTGAGCAGGAGGTCAGGACTCGGCAACTAGGCTGGTCCCATGTTCAAGCGGCGCGCCCGACCCGATCCGCAGGTGGTGCGCACGGACGCCGAATGGCGGGCACGCCTGGGCCCCGAGACCTACCGCGTGCTCCGCCGGTCGGGCACAGAAGCTCCTGGGAGCAGCCCATACGTGCATCCGTCCGATTCAGACGGCATCTACCGGTGCGCGGGCTGCGCTGCCGAGTTGTTCCTTTCAACCGATCAGTTCGACTCCGGGACGGGTTGGCCCAGCTTCTCGGACGCCGTTACTCGCGATGCTGCGCTCATCCGCACCGACTTCAAGCTGCTGTTTCCGCGCCGCGAGGCAACCTGCACCAACTGCGGGGGCCACCTGGGTCACGTCTTCGGCGACGGCCCTTCGTCCACCGGCCAGCGCTGGTGCATCAACGGCGCCGCGCTCACGTTCGACAAGGCTCTGACTGACCCAGCCGAAGCGCCCCCCGCCTAGGGGTTGCGCTCCCCCTCCCCCGGTCGGGCCGAGAGATGTCCACGACCCAAAGCCGAGACTAGACGTGTCCAGGGTGAAGCATCCCGGCTCGCGAGCGCAGGTCTGTTCACCCTTCAGGCGTGAGCGCCACCGCCCGGATCACGCAGGCCTCCTCGGGCGCCATCACGGGCAGCCGCACGCCGACCGTTCCGAGCACCGAACCACCGACCTCGACAGGGTCCCCGTCGACCCAGGACTCACCGAGATCTGCGGTGTGGCGCTGTCCGCCCGGTGTCTCGCAGCTGATGCGATACCGGCGCGTCGGGTCCAGGCCGGGAAGCACGACCGGCGCCAGGCTCTGGGTCACGACGGTCGCCACGGTGGCCACGACGTACCAGCCCTCGCCGCCGTCAGGAGCCACGACTCCCGAGACGACCACAGCAGGATCAGGTGCCTCGCCCCGTACGACCCGACCGGACGCCACCAGCGGCCGGATCCGCTTGTGCAGTGCCACCCAGGCCGCCATCTCCGCCCGCTCCGCGTCGCTCGCCATCGTCAGGTCCCACTCGATGCCGAAGTGCCCCAGCAGAGCCGTGGCAGCCCGGAAGCCGAGACCAAGGGTGCGACCCGTCGTGTGGGCGACCAGGCCCCCGACGTGGGTCCCGAGCATCTCCGGCGGCACGAGCAACCCGGTCCAGCGCTGGATGCGCTGGCGCTCCACGGCGTCGATCGTGTCACTGGGCCAGACCCGGTCGGTCCGGGCAAGGACCCCCAGGTCGATGCGTCCTCCGCCGCTCGCACAGGACTCGATCTCGAGGCCGGGGTGTGCGGCGCGCAGCCCGTCCAGAAGCCGGTAGAAGGCGAGCGTCTGACCGTGCACGGCGGGCCGAGCGGCGTGGCCCGCGTCGATGAGATCGCGGTTGTGGTCCCACTTGAGGAACGCGATGTCGTACTCATCGAGGAGTGCGAGCAGGGCGTCGCGCACGTGGGCGTAGGCCTCCGGCACCTGGAGGTCGAGCACCTGCTGGTGGCGCCAGCCAACCGGCAGCCCGGCGCGTCCACGCAACACCCAGTCGGGGTGCTCGCGGGCCAGGTCGGAGTCCTCGTTGACCATCTCGGGCTCGACCCAGAGCCCGAAGTCCATGCCGGCGGAGCGGACGTGGTCGATGAGCGGGTGCAGCCCCTGGGGCCACACCTCCGGGTCGACGGTCCAGTCGCCCAGACCGGCGCGGTCGTGCCTGCGGCCACGGAACCAACCGTCATCGAGGACGAACCGTTCCGCCCCCACTGCCGCCGCGGCATCGGCAAGACTCGTCAGCCGGACCAGGTCGTGGTCGAAGTAGACCGCCTCCCAGGTGTTGACCAGCACCGGTCGGGGCGGACGGTCGCCGTGCTGGCGCCGCACCCAAGCGACGTAACGCTCGCCGACGGTGTCGAGCCCCACGCTGGAGAAGGAGCCGACCAGGAGGGGGCTCTCGTAGCACTCCCCCTCTCCCAGGCGGATCTCCCCCGGCCCCAGCAGCTCGCCGCCACCCAGGCGACATTCCCCCTCGGGGGTCCGTTCGGCGTACGCCGCATGGTCGCCGCTCCACGCCACGTGCGTTGCCCAGACGTCGCCGTGGCGGAAACCGAAACCGGGCTGACCCGCCGCGAGCAGGAGGGTCGCGTCGTGGCCGGTGCGACCGTGTCTCCCCTCGCGCAGATGGGTGCCGATCAGCCACGGTCGACGCTGGGGGCTGCGCTCGCGGCACCAACGGCCGGTGAGGTCGAGGAGCTCGGTTGCCCGCGTCCCGACAGGCAGCGCGCACCGCACGGCTGTCAGCACGAGCTCGCCCACCCCGACGTTGGTGACCCGGGTGCCGATGGTGACCAGGCCTTCGCGCGTGAGCCCCAACCGCACCACCACGGCCCAACCCGCCTCGTCGTCGGCGGCCATCAGCCGGATCATCGCGTCAGCCGGTGGCCCCTCCTCCAGCTCCCATGCCCAGTCGGTGAAGTGCGGCGCTACCGCGCCTGCGGTGGCGTCGGGGCGGAAGCCCTCGAGCGCCGGCAGACCGGTGAAGCCGGACGCCGACTGCGCCAGCAACCCCGCCTGTCGCGGGAGGTCGACCGCGGAGTGCGGCACCCCCGGCCGGTGCAGCCTCGCGAGAGCCTCGAGATCTGCGTCCGAGAGGGCGTCGAGAGCAGCTCCCCAGTGGAGCAGCGACGGCTCTCCCGACGGGGTGGGCGAGAGCACCAGGCTGACGCCCGCCCGGGTCAGGTGGACAGATGTGTTGTTCACGGGTCCTCGTTGCTAGCCCTTGGTGGAGCCGAGGGTCAGACCGGCCACGAACTGTTTCTGGAGGACGAAGAACACGACGAGCACCGGGAGCGCCACCAGGACCGACCCTGCCGAGAGCAGGTTGTAGTCGACGAAGAACTGCCCGCGCAGGTTGTTGAGCGCGCTGGTGATCGGGAACTTGTCGCCCTGACCGCCGAGCAGGACGGTGGCCCAGAAGAACTCGTTGTAGATCCAGGTGACCTCGAGGGTCCCCAGCGCCGCGAGGGCGGGACGAACCAGGGGCATGGTCAGCTGCCAGTACTGCCGCCACACGCTGGCTCCGTCGAGCTGGGCCTGCTCGTAGATCTCGTGCGGCAACGTCTTCATGTAGTTGCTGAGCACGAACGTGCAGAACCCCATCTGGAAGGCGACATTGATCGCGATCAGTCCCCAGTAGCTGCCCAGCACGGTTCCGGACTCGCTCATGAACAAGGGCAGCGGGATCGAGCGGAACATCCGGTAGACCGGGATCAGCAGGGCCTGGGGCGGCATCAGGTTGGCTGCCAGGAAGACCGCCAACAAGGTCAGATTGAACCGGTAGCTGAACCGGGCGAGCACGAAGGCGACCAACGACGACAAGAACAGCGTCAGGATGACGGCCGGAACCGTGATGATCAAGGAGTTGAGGAAGTACTTGCCGAGGCCGGAGTCCTGCCAGACCGTGCGGTAGTTGTCGAGGGTCCAGCCACCGAACGAGAGGTAGCCGTTCTGCTGCGTGTAGGCGTAGCTGCGGAACGAGTTGAGCACGGCCCAGATCAGCGGGAAGAGCCACACCAGCGCCAGCACCGCCATGATCACGGTCGCGATCGTGCCGCGCGGCCGGCTCAGCGCCCCACCCTCGGCCCTTCGTGGTGGCTTGCCGCCCGCACGAAGGCGGTCGGGTGCCGTGGCAGTCGCGCTCATCGCCGCTCCTCCTTGAAGACGATGCGAAGGTAGATCGCGATGAAGACCGTCGAGATCAGCATCATGATCACCGCCAAGGCAGAGCCGAAGCCGTAGCGGCTGGCCTCACCCACGACGTTCTGGGCGACGAGTGCCCCGATCAGCTCGAGGCCGTTGGTGCCGCGGTTGACGACCCAGACCAGGTCGAAGGCGCGCAGGGACTCGATGACGACGATCACCAGGACGATCATGTTGATCGGCCTCATCACCGGGAAGACGACCCGGAAGAACGTCTGGCGCTCGCTCGCCCCGTCCATCGCGGCGGCCTCCCGCAGCGAAGAATCCACACCCTTCAGGCCGGCCAGATAGATGAGCATGACGTAGCCGGTGTGTCGCCACGCGGTGGCCACCAGGACAGCCCAGAGGTTGACGCTCGAGTCGCCGTACCAGTCGACCTCGGAGTTGAAGACCTGGTTGATGAGGCCCTGGTCACGGGAGTAGAAGAGCTGCCAGATGAAGCCGACCAGGGCCAGCGAGAGCACCACCGGCATGTAGAACGCCGTCTGGTAGAAGCGGCCACCGCGCATGTTGCGGTCCAGGATCACGGCCAGCAGCATCCCCAGGAGCGTCGGCCCGAGGAACAGGAACAGCAACCAGATCAGGTTGTGCTGGATCGCCGGCCAGAAGGGCGGGTAGATCTGAACGATGTCCTCGTAGTTCTTGGTGCCGATCCACGTGATCTGGTCGAGGTCGCCGATGCCGTTCCAAGCGCCGAACGAGAGCACCATCGACAAGATCGCGGGCACCCACACGAGGACCACCACGAAGAGTGTGGGGACCGCGACCATCGCGATGACCACGGCGCGGTCGCGCGGCGGGAGCCGACGATTGCGTGACTTGGCTGCCGTCCCTAGGGGTGGCTTGGTCTTGGCTGAGGGCGCTGCCACTGGTCCTCACACTCCTCGAGGTGTTCGTGCCGGAGACTGGTCAGCATCAGACGAAGATCGACTCCTTCTGCTCCTGGATGCTCTTGGTCACCCCGTCGATGTCGGAGGGATCGTCGAGGAACTTCTGGATCGACGGGATGATGACCGTCGTGGCGAAGTCCGCGCGGGTGTCACGGTCGAGGAACTGGGCGATGTTCTCCGCGGCTCCGACGACCTCGGCCGACTTCGTCTGCAACGCCGAGTAGCCACTGGTGGTGGCGTTGGAGTTGGCAGCGATGAACGGCGTGGTGCCCTTGTTGCCAGCGTCGGCCGCTTCCGCCGTGCCGAGGTACTTGAGCATCTCCTTGCCGCCCGCCTGGTTCTTGCCGGCGACAGAGAGGCAGAAACCGTCGATCGGCGCGTCCAGCGCGGTCGCGCCGATCGAGCTGTCGAGCTCGGGGAACGTGAAGAAGTCGAGGTCGTCCTCGTCGTCGGGGATCGCGTCCACGACGAAGGTGCCGAGGAGGTACATGCCGCACTCGCCCTTGCTCATCGACGTGGCAGCCTCTTGCCACGTGCGACCCAGCGGGTCTGCCTGGTGCACCGGAAGCAGGCTGGCCCAGGTCTCGAACACCTGCTTGACCTCCGCGGAGTCCCACTCCTCGTCGCCTGCCATCAGGCTCATGTGGAAGTCGAAGCCGTTGATGCGCATGTTGAGGATGTCGAAGGTGCCCATCGCGGGCCAGCCGTCCTTGTCGGCGAAGGCGAACGGAGTGATGTCGTCGCCCTGCATCTTCTTGGTCAACGTCATCAGCTCGGCAAGGTCCGTCGGCGGGACGTAGCCGAACTTCTCGAAGACCGACTTCTTGTAGAAGACCGCCCACGGGTAGTAGTCCTTCGGAACGAAGTACTGCTTCCCGTCGCTCGCGGTCGCGGCCGTCTTGAAGCTGTCGGCCATGCCGTCGATCGGCCAGACGTCGCTGACGTCGCTGATCAGGCCCTTCTCGGCGAACTCGTTCATCCGGAAGCCGGCGAACCAGGTGAAGACGTCGTCGGGGTTGCCCTGGAGGTAGGTGTTGATGTTCTCCTGGAACGTGTTGTGGTCGACCTCGTTGCGGTCGACCTTGACGCCGGACTTCTTGGCGTAGGCCTCGGCCATCTGGGCCAGGCGGTCGAAGGCTGGACCTGCGCCGCTGGCCTCGTTCATGCCGAACTTGACGGCTCCGGACGCGTCACCGCCGCCGCTGTCACCTCCACAGGCAGCCAGGAAGGTCGACGAGCCCAGGAGCGCACCCGTCAGCAGGCCGCCCCGGAGCACGTTCCTGCGGGAGGCGGCCATCCCGAGCACGGACGCCGGGATCTGCTGGTAGCCGGGGCGTGGTTGATTCATGAAGAGCCTCCAAGGTAAACAAGAACGAACACTGGTTTGGCCGAGATTGACGTGATGGCGGTCACATTGCAACAATCGACAGCGTAGAAGTTCGGGCTGCATCACACAAGAGCAAACATTCAGGAAGGTGAGCTGTTGTTTTCAACACGTGTCCGAGGGCGCCTTCCGAGCGCCGGGCAAGCACCTGCGCGGCTCGCCTTCGGTGGCGACTACAACCCGGAGCAATGGCCCGCTGAGGTCTGGGACGAGGACGTGCGGCTGATGCTCGAGGCCGGTGTCGACCTCGTCACCGTCGGCGTCTTCTCGTGGGCACACCTGGAGGTCGGACCGGGCGACTACCGCTTCGCGTGGCTCGACGACGTGCTGGGACGTCTCACGTCTGCTGGCATCGGGATCGACCTCGCGACCGCGACGGCTTCTCCACCACCGTGGCTGAGCACCCTCCATCCCGAGATGCTGCCGATGACACGCGAGGGCACGCGGTTGTGGCCCGGAGGCAGACAGGCCTTCTGTCCGAGCTCGCCCATCTATCGGACCTACGCAGCACACCTGTGCCGCCAGCTCGCCGAACGCTACGGCGATCTCGACGGCTTGCAGCTCTGGCACGTCGGCAACGAGCTCGGCTGTCACAACGCCCTGTGCTTCTGCGACGTGAGCGCGACTGCATTCCGGGAATGGCTCCGCGCCAGGTACGGCGCCGTCGACGCGCTCAACGACGCCTGGGGTACCGCCTTCTGGTCCCAGCGCTACACCGACTTCGAGCAGGTCCTGCCACCTCGATCCGCCGCGGCTTCCGGCAATCCCACGCAGGAGCTGGACTTCCGACGCTTCTCCTCCGACGAGCTGCTGGCCAACTACGTGGCCGAGCGCGACATCCTGCACGAGGTATCGCCCGGAGTTCCGGTGACCACGAACTTCATGGTCACCGAGCACATTCGTGAGATGGACTACTGGGCATGGGCCCGCGAGGTCGACGTGGTCTCGAACGACCACTACCTGGTGGCGGCCGACCCGGACAGCTATCGCGAGCTCGCGTTCTGCGCCGACCTGACTCGTGGCCTCGCCGGCGGTGGCCCCTGGCTGCTGATGGAGACCTCGCCCAGCGCGGTCAACTGGCAGCCACGCAACATCGCCCGACGGCCCGGTGAGCTGTTGCGCTCCGCGATCCAGCACGTGAGCAGGGGCGCCGACGGCGTGCTGTTCTTCCAGTGGCGTGCAGCACGGGCCGGCGCCGAGAAGTTCCACGCAGGGATCGTGCCGCACGCCGGCACCGACACGAGGGTGTGGCGGGAGGCGGTCGAGCTGCGGCAGGTGCTGGATGCCGTCGCCGAGGTCGCGGGGTCCGTCGTGCACAACCATGTGGCGATCGTCTTCGACTGGCATGCCTGGTGGGCGTGCGAGCTCGACTCGCACCCCAGCGTCGACGTCACCTACCTCGACCGCGCCCACGCCCTGCATCGGTCGCTCACCGACGCCGGGGTGGGCGTCGACCTGGCTCATCCCGAGGACGACCTCAGCCGCTACGACCTGGTGCTCGTGCCCACGCTCTACTCGGTCACGGACACCGCCGTCGATCGCCTGCTCGCGGCGGCGGAGGGCGGCGCGACCGTGCTGGTCACCTACTTCAGCGGGATCGTCGACGAGCACGACCACATCCGCCTCGGTGGCTATCCGGGGGCCTTCCGCGACCTGCTCGGCCTCCGGGTCGAGGAGTTCTTGCCGCTGCGCCTCGGTGAGACGGTCGAGCTGTCCAACGGGTGGACCGCGGACGTCTGGGCCGAGGACCTGCGTCTGGCCGGGGCCGAGGCCCTCGCGACGTACGTCGACGGTCCGGCCCCCGGGGTCCCGGCGATCACCCGGCACACGGTGGGCGACGGCTCGGCCTGGTACGCCGCGTGCCGACTCGACCGTGCGGGGTGTGACGGGCTGGTCGCGATGCTCCTCGCCGAGGCAGACGTCGCTCCCATCGCGGTCGTGCCACCGGGGGTCGAGGTCACCCGGCGTACTGCTGATGATGGCCAGTCCTGGTTGTTCGTGGTGAACCACACCGACGAGGACGTCGTCGTGGAGGCCCACGGGCTCGACCTCGTGGAGGACCGGCAGGCAGAGGGACACGTGTCGGTCGACGCCGGACGCATCGCGGTCATCAGGGAGATGTGATGTTGGCAGCTCAGCGGCGCTCAGAGATCATGGCTCAGCTCGAACGGGATGGCATCGTGCGGGTCAGCCACCTGGTCACCACGCTCGGGGTGTCCGACATGACCATCCGGCGGGACCTCCTGACCCTTCACGAGCAGGGTGCTCTGGAGAAGGTGCACGGCGGTGCGGTCGTGCGTGCGGAGCCGAGCTCGAGCGAGCCCGGCTTCGAGGCCAAGTCCGTGCGCCAGCTGGCCCAGAAGGAGGCGATCGCCGCCCGTGCCGTGCAGATGGTCCGTCCGGGTTCGGCCATCGCCGTCTCCGCCGGGACGACGACCTTCGCCCTGGCGCGGCACCTGGTCGCGATCCCCGGCCTCACGGTCGTCACGAACTCGGTGTGGGTCGCCGACCTCCTCCACGACGCACGGGTGCCCAGCCACACCGTCCTCCTCACGGGCGGACTTCGCACACCGTCCGACGCCCTGGTCGGGCCGATCGCGATCGCCGCCCTGCGGTCGCTCCACGTCGACGTGGTGTTCATGGGGGTTCACGGCATGGACCTCAACGGCGGCTACAGCACCCCCAACCTCCATGAGGCAGAGACCAACCGGACCATGATCGCCAGCGGCCGTCGCCTCGTGGTCCTCGCAGACTCGACCAAGTGGGGAGTGGTGGGGCTGAGCTCGATGGCCACGCTCTCCAGCGCCTCCGCACTGATCACCGACACGGGCCTGTCGCACATCGCCCGCCAACGGCTGTCCGAACACGTGGCGGACACCGTGTTGGTCGACCCGGGCAATGTTCACCTCTCCGATCGTGACACGGAGGAACCGGGGCTCTGAGGTCCGGGCATCGCACCCTGGCGCCCGGGCAGCCTCGAGGTGGTTCATGCTGACGAACGTGTCAGCCTCGACAGAGGCTGGCTCCGCGGACGTGTCGTTGCAACGCGGCCAGCTGATCGCCGCCTCGCAGAAGCTGTGCGACGTGACGCTCAGCGTCGGGGCGGCGCAGGTGCGGGCGGACGGCCCGTCACAGCACGGATCGGCTCATCCAGTCCCGAGTTGGTCTTTCACGGCTCCCCCTCCCCTGGTCGCGCGGGAGACGTCCACCGGTGGCGCTCATGGCTCCGGTGGCTCCGGGTTCGGCGTCGGTCACCTGGCAGCCGGCCGTGGCGGCCTCGACCCTGCACCCCGCGAACACCGGCTGTGCGGGAGACACTGCGCCGGATCGTGGGCCGCAGCACCGAGCGACGGCGGCAGCGCCGGCTCGACCGAGGGGGATCCGTGCTCTCCGTGCTCAACGCGGGCATCGGAGGCGATCGCGTCCTCGCCGACGGCCTTCAGTCACCGGGCGGCTCCAGTGCCCTGAAGCGCTACGCGATCGATGCCCTCTCACAGGCGGGAGTGACCGAGGTGGTGGCGCTCGAGAGCATCAACGACATCGGCGAAGGACACGCAGGGATGAACGACCTCCCCGTGACCTACAGCCTGGAGGCGGTGTCACCGCCGAGCGACCCAGCCGAAGGACCCACCGCATAGGGACTGCGTTCGCCAGGAATGTCGCTCTGCACTGCAAGCGGGCGCACCTCAGGTCGGCCTAGGCTCAGAGCCGTCGATACTTAGACGGGTCTCAGGACTGCCACCAGGAAGTCCGAGTCCTGAAGCCACGGACGCAGGTCCCACGTGGACAACAACAGGTCGGCCTCCAGCCCCGCTTGACGAGCATCGTTCAGGAACTCGGAAAACTCGTAGCCCCGGCCGGCACCGAAGCCAATCGCGACGCGTCCCTCGCCATGAACGTGCTTCCTCAACCGTCGCAGCACTTCAACGCGGGTGCTCGGGGCCAGAAACGTCATCACGTTCCCGGCACACACGATGACGTCGAAAAGATCCGGGATCCCGTGAGCACCCAGATTGAGCTCCGCCAAGTCCTCGACGATCCAACGAGGACCCGGGTGGTCTTCGGCGGCCGCCTCGATCAGCACCGGGTCGACGTCAACACCGACCACGTTGTGCCCGAGTCGGGCCAGCGCGGAGCCCACGCGACCCGGGCCGCAACCCGCGTCGAGGATGCGTGACCCACGGCCGACCATCGTGTCGATCAGACGCGCCTCCCCAGCCAAGTCGTCGCCGGCCGCTGCCATCGAGCGGAACCGCTCGACGTACCAGGACGAGTGATCCGGGTCGGCCGCCACCTGCTGCATCCACGCACTCCGCTCTGCCATGTCTGCATTGTGCCGTCACGCGCCACACCATCGTCGCTCAGGCCTTCGGAGCGCCCGGGGCCCGGAGCCGCGTCATGCCGCCGAACGACACCCCGCGCCGACCCACGTGCGATCGGCCTTCGTCCCAGCCAACAGCCGAGTCAGGAGTTCGAAGCCACTTTGTCGGCCTCGGCCCGCAGCATCAGCGCGATGTCGATGAGCTGGTCCTCCTGGCCGCCGATCAGCTTGCGGCGACCGGCCTCGAGCAGGATCTTGGCGCCCGAGACGCCGTAGCGCTCGGCGGCGTTGCCGGCGTGCTTGAGGAAGGAGGAGTAGACGCCGGCGTAGCCCATCATCAGCGTCATCCGGTCGAGCTGGCACTCCTCGGGCATCGCAGGACGGACGACGTCCTCGGAGGCGTCCACGATGGTCAGGAAGTCGATGCCGGTCTTCCAGCCCAGCTTGTCGCACACCCCGACGAAGGCCTCCAGCGGCGTGTTGCCCGCACCCGCACCGAAGCGGCGCACGGAGCCGTCGATCTGGGTGGCACCCGCGCGGGCCGCGATGACGGTGTTGGCGACGCCGAGCCCGAGGTTCTCGTGGCCGTGGAAGCCCACGGTCGCCTCGTGGCCGATCTCGGCGACGAGGGCGGAGACCCGGTCGGCGGTCTGCTCCATGACGAGCGCCCCGGCGGAGTCGACGACGTAGACGCACTGACAACCGGCGTCGACCATGATCCGGGCCTGCTTCGCGAGCACCTCGGGCGGCTGGGTGTGGCTCATCATCAGGAAGCCGACGGTCTCCAGGCCGAGCTCGCGGGCCAGCCCGAAGTGCTGGATCGAGACGTCGGCCTCGGTGCAGTGCGTGGCGACCCGGCAGATCTGGCCGCCGTTGTCCTGCGCGGCACGGATGTCGTCCTTCGTGCCGAGCCCCGGGAGCATCAGGAAGGCGATCTTGGCGCGCTTGGCGGTCTCGGCCGCGATCTTGATGAGCTCCTGCTCCGGTGTGCGGGAGAAGCCGTAGTTGAACGACGAGCCCCCCAGGCCGTCACCGTGCGTCACCTCGATGACCGGCACCCCGGACGCATCGAGCGCCTCGACGATGTCGTGGACCTCGGTCGCGGTGAACTGGTGGCGCTTGTGGTGCGAGCCGTCGCGCAGGCAGGTGTCGGTCAGCCGCAGGTCCAGGTCTCCCCACGGCTCCGTGCCGTGCGCGCCGGACCAGGTGCGGGTGAGGGTGTTGAGGTCAGCAGCGTGAGCGGGCATGTCAGTTGCCTCCGAGCAGCGAGCGGGCGATGTTCTGACCGACCTGGGTGGCCGCGGCGGTCATGATGTCGAGGTTGCCGGCGTAGGGCGGCAGGAAGTCGCCGGCACCCTCGACCTCCACGAAGATCGAGACCTTGGTCTGGCCCTGGGTCGCAGCGGAGGGCTCGTCGATCTGGGGCTCCTGGAGGAGTCGGTAGCCCGGGACGTACTCCTGCACCGCCTTCTCCATCGCGAAGACCGACGCGATGATCGCGTCTCGGTCGGCATCCGGCGACACCGCGCAGTAGATCGTGTCGCGCATGATCATCGGCGGCTCGGCCGGGTTGAGGATGATGATCGCCTTGCCGCGCTCGGCTCCGCCGATGGACATGACACCCGCGGACGTCGTACGGGTGAACTCGTCGATGTTGGCACGCGTGCCCGGACCGGCGGACATGGACGAGACCGAGGCGACGATCTCGGCGTAGGACACTCCGCCGAAGCCCTGGGCCGCTCGCGAGACAGCCGCGACCATCGGGATCGTGGCCTGGCCGCCGCAGGTGATCATGTTGACGTTCCACGCGCCCACGTGCTCCTCACCGTTGACCGGCGGGATGACGGCGGGACCGACGGCGGCGGGCGTCAGGTCGATCGCGCGGATGCCGGCCTCCTCGTAGCGCGGGGCGTATTCGCGGTGCACGTAGGCCGAGGTCGCCTCGAAGATCAGGTCGGGCAGCACGTCCTGCTTGAGCAGCCAGTCGACCCCCTCGTGGGAGGCCTCCAGCCCCTGGTCGGCCGCGAGGCGCAGGCCCTCGGACGCCGGGTCGACTCCGATCATCCAGCGTGGCTCGATGCTCCCTCCGTTCTCGGCCGAGCGCAGCAGCTTGTAGAGCAGGTCCGTGCCGATGTTGCCGGGGCCGACGATCGCGGCGGTGAGCTTCTGCTTGGTGGACATTGGGTCTACTCCTCGAACTGGGCGACCAACGGGGCGAACCCGCTGATGGACGCCTCCACCCGGTCACCCGGCGCGAAGGGGACGAACGGGCCCAGGGCCCCGGACAGGATCAGGTGGCCGGCCCGCAACGGGTCACCGAAGCGGAAGGCTTGGACGGCGAGCCAGCGCAGCGCCTCGAGGGGGTCACCGAGGCAGGCGGCGCCGGTGCCGCTGGAGCGCTCCTCGCCGTTGATCTTCAGCGACATCACCACGTCGACCGGCGAGAAGTCGTCGAGCGTGCGCCCCTCGCTGCCGACCACGAACAGGCCGCTGGAGGCGTTGTCGGCCACGGTGTCGGTGAAGGTGATCGCCCAGTCGGCGATCCGCGAGTCCACGATCTCCAGGGCCGGCAACGCGACCTCGACGGCGGCGCGCACCAGCTCCAGGGTGATCTCGTCCTCGGTCCCCGGCGCGATGTCGTCGCTGAGCACGAACGCGACCTCCGCCTCGACCCGCGGCTGCAGCAGCCGTGCCATCGACACGGGCGACTGGGCACTGACGTCCATCTCGTCGAGCAGGTAGCCGAAGTCGGGCCGGTCGACGCCGAGCTGGCGCTGCACGGCCTCGGAGGTGGCGCCGATCTTGCGACCGACCACGGTGGCGCCCGCCGCGAGGCGACGCTGCACCAGCCCCCGCTGCACGGCGTACGCCGCCGGCAGGTCGTCGGTGCCGATGAGATCGCGCACGGGGGCGCACGGGGTGCGGGTCTCCTGCGCCTGCGCCAGCCGATCGACGGCGGCCGGAACAGCGTCCTGATGGGTCACGGACGTCATACTAGAACCTGTTACAGTTTCGTGCCATGAGCACCCCTCTGCCTGAGTCGGTGGACGTGGTCGTGGTCGGCGCTGGTGGCGCCGGCATGACTGCAGCGCTGGCCTCCCGCAAGCACGGCCTGGACACCATCCTCGTCGAGAAGAGCGCCTACTTCGGCGGCTCGACCGCACGCAGCGGGGGCGGCGTGTGGATGCCGGGCAACTACGCACTCCAGGCCGCCGGCCAGGCCGACGCCCTGGAGGAGTCCAAGCGGTACCTCGACTCCATCGTCGGCGACGTCGTGCCCAAGGTCCGTCGCGACACCTACCTCGAGCGTGGCGCCGAGGTCATGGACTTCATCCGCGAGAACACCCCGGTGCGCTTCGCCTGGGTCCCGGACTACGCCGACTACCACCCCGAGGCACCGGGCGGAAGGCTCAAGGGGCGCTCGGTCGAGCCGATCCCCCTGGACGCGAGCTTCCTCGGTGACGAGCTGGAGCGGCTGCACCCGCAATACACCAAGGCCCCGGCCAACCTGATCGTCACCCAGGCCGACTTCCGGAAGCTCAGCCTCGGCATGCGCACCGTCAAGGGCCCGCTCACGATGCTCAAGGTGCTCCTCAACCGGATCATCGCCGGGCTGCGTGGTCGTCGCATGTTCGCGATGGGCAACGCGATCGCCATCGGCCTGCGCAAGGGACTCATCGACGCCGGCGTGCCGGTGCACTTCGAGACCGAGCTGAAGGACCTGGTCATCGAGGACGGCCGGGTCGTCGGCGTGCGCGTGCTGCGCGACGGTGAGGAGCACGTCGTACTAGCGCTGCGCGGTGTGATCCTCGGCAGCGGCGGGTTCGAGCGCAACCTCGAGATGCGGGAGAAGTACCAGCCGCAGCCCACCAGCATCGACTGGACCACCGGGTCGGAGTTCAACACCGGCGCCGGCATCCTGGCCGGCATCGGCGCCGGTGCCCAGACCGACCTGCTCGACGACGCCTGGTGGGGACCCACGATCCCGCTGCCGTCGGGGCCATGGTTCTGCCTGGCCGAGCGCAACCTGCCCGGCTCGATCATCGTCAACCAGGCCGGCCGGCGTTACATGAACGAGGCGCTGCCCTACGTCGAGGCCGTGCACGAGATCTACCAGGGGGAGGCGTCCGGTGTCGGCCACGTGCCGAGCTGGATGATCATCGACCAGCGCTACCGCAACCGCTACCTGTTCGCCGGCCTCATGCCGCGCCAGCCCTTCCCGGGCCGTTGGTACAAGCACGGCACCATCAGGAAGGCCGACTCCATCGAGGCGTTGGCTGCCGAGATCGAGGTCCCGGCCGACGCCCTCGCCGCGACCATCGATCGCTTCAACGGCTTCGCCCGGTCCGGCACCGACGAGGACTTCCACCGCGGCGAGTCGGGCTACGACCAGTACTACTCCGACCCCACGGTCAAGCCCAACCCGTCGTTGCACACCATCGACCAGGGCCCCTTCTACGCCGTCAAGATCGTCCCCGGCGACCTCGGCACCAAGGGCGGCCTCGTCACCGACGAGCGCGCCCGGGTGCTGCGCCCGGACGGCTCGGTCATCGGCGGCCTCTATGCCGCCGGCAACGTGTCGTCGGCCGTCATGGGCAACACCTACGCCGGCCCGGGCGCCACGATCGGCCCGGCGCTGGCCTTCGGCTACCTCGCTGCCGAGGACATCGCTGCGAACTCGCCGGTCCAGAGCCCCGTCGCCGAGGCCCCCGCCGAGATCCCCGCCGAGATCCAGGAGACCGCCTGATGCCTATCGACCCGTCCGTCGCGATCGGCGCCGAGATCGGTGAGCGCCACTTCGCCTGGTCACCGAGCGACGTGCTGCTCTACCACCTCGGCATCGGAGCCGGCTCCCGTGCCGGCGACAACCTGAGCAGCGACGCCCTGCGCCACACCCTCGACGGTCCTGCGCTCCAGGTGCTCCCGTCCTTCGGCGTCGTCGCCCCGAGCTTCCACGAGACCGACCCTCCGCCCCTCGACCTGCCCGGCTGCGACATCAACCTCGCCCAGGTCGTGCACGGCTCGCAGTCGATCACGGTCAACGGCCCCCTGCCGACCTCCGGCGAGGCGACGATCCGGGTGCACATCAGCGACATCTGGGACAAGGGCAAGGCTGCTGTGATCTGGCAGGAGGGCGTCGCCACGGCGCCGTCCGGCGAGGAGCTGTGGACGGTCCGCTCGTCGATCTTCGTCAAGGGCGAGGGCGGCTGGGGCGGGGACCGTGGCAGCTCCGAGAAGATCGGGCTGCCCGACCGGCCGGCCGACACCGACACGACGTACGACGTGACGCCGCAGCAGGCGCTGCTCTACCGGCTGTGCGGTGACCGCAACCCGCTGCACGCCGACCCCGACTTCGCGAAGGCGGCCGGTTTCCCGGCACCGATCCTGCACGGCCTGTGCTCCTACGGGATCGTGCTGCGCGAGCTCACCGACGGACTGCTCGGCGGTGACGCGACCGGGGTGGCCGGCTTCGGCGGCCGCTTCTCCGGGGTGGTCTTCCCCGGCGAGACGATCCGCGTGCAGGGTTGGCGCGAGGACGACCGCATCGTCGCTGCAGCGACCATCGCCGGCGGCGAGCGCGACGGCTCGCCGGTCCTCTCCGACGTGGCGCTGACGCTAGCCTGACCGCATGGACCCGGGGCTGCTCGCGCACCTCGAGCCCCAGGTCGGCCCCGACTCGGCTGCCGATCTGGTCGACGTGCTGCGGGCGCTCGACGAGCGTGCACGCGAGGCTCTGGGCGACGAGGTCGTCGGTGTCCACCTGGTCGGCTCCTTCGCCGCGGGAGACGCCGACGAGCACAGCGACGTCGACTTCCTGGTCGTCACGCGCACCGGCCCGACCCCGGCAGCCGAGGCAGCGCTGAGGACCGTGCACGCGCACCTGCCCGACCTGGACTCCCCGTGGGCCGGTCACCTCGAGGGCAGCTATGCACCGGTGACCGACCTGGCCAACCCGACGACCGTCGGGCGACGCTGGCTCTACGTCGACAACGGCAGCCGCGTCCTGGAACGCTCGGGCCACGACAACTCCGCCCACACGCGCTGGGTGCTTCGTGAGCAATCCTGCATCGTCAGCGGGCCGCCCGCCCACGACCTGCTCCCCCGGGTCTCGCGCGGGGCGCTCTTCGCCGAGGCCGTCGGCGAGGCCCGCCAGCGTGCGGCCGCCGTCGAGGACGACCCCGCAGCGCTGCGCAACGCCTGGATGCAGCCCTACCTGGTCCTCACGATGTGCCGGATCCTCTACACCGCCCGCGAAGGCGCCGTGGTCGGCAAGGAGCCCGCAGCCCGGTGGGCGCTGGGGATCCTGCCCGACGAGTGGCACGACCTCGTGCTCGCTGCGGTGGCCGACCGGCCGGACCCGTGGGGGCGCGTGCACCGTGAGGCCGACCCCGAGC
Source organism: Nocardioides psychrotolerans (assembly GCF_900113685.1). Lineage (GTDB taxonomy): Bacteria > Actinomycetota > Actinomycetes > Propionibacteriales > Nocardioidaceae > Nocardioides > Nocardioides psychrotolerans. The sequence goes on along the minus strand of NZ_FOQG01000005.1, from coordinate 231,574 downwards.
GGGCGCTCCGCACGCGTGCTTTCGTCTGGGACGTGCTCGCCCTGGTGAGCGCCAGTCGTTGACCGTCGCGGGAAGAGCACCCACTAGGTTGGTGCCCGTGACGATCCTGGGCACGCCGCTGAGCTCGACCGCCACCCGCGTGCTGCTGCTGGGCTCGGGAGAGCTCGGCAAGGAGGTGGTCATCGAGCTTCAACGCCTCGGCGTCGAGACCATCGCCGTCGACCGCTACGCCGACGCGCCGGCCATGCAGGTCGCCCACCGCAGCCACGTCATCGACATGCTCGACCCGGCCGAGGTGCGCCGGGTGGTCGAGCTGGAGCGGCCGCACTTCGTCGTGCCGGAGATCGAGGCGATCCACACCCCCACCCTCCAGGAGCTGGAGTCCGAGGGCGTGACCGTCATCCCGACCGCCCGCGCGGCCCGGCTGACGATGGACCGCGAGGGCATCCGCCGGCTCGCCGCCGAGGACCTCGGGTTGCCCACGTCGCCCTACCGCTTCGCCGGCACCGCCGAGGACTACGCCGCCGCCGTCGAGGAGATCGGGCTGCCGTGCGTCGTGAAGCCGGTCATGTCCTCCTCGGGCAAGGGCCAGTCGACGCTGCACACGCCCGAGGACGTCGCACCGGCGTGGGACTACGCGCAGTCCGGCGGTCGCGCCGGGCAGGGCCGCGTCATCGTGGAGGGCTTCGTGCCCTTCGACTACGAGATCACCCTGCTGACGGTGAGGCACGCCTCTGCCGACGGGGGCCCCGACGTCATCTCCTTCTGCGACCCGATCGGGCACGTGCAGGTCGACGGCGACTACCGCGAGTCGTGGCAGCCGCAGCCGATGAGCCCGGCGGTGCTGGCGCGGGCCCAGGAGATCGCGGCGACGGTCGTGGGTGATCTCTGCCAGCCTGCCGGTCGCGGGCTGTTCGGCGTCGAGCTCTTCGTGCGCGGCGACGAGGCGATCTTCTCCGAGCTCTCCCCGCGCCCGCACGACACCGGCCTGGTCACCCTGGTCTCCCAGGACCTCTCGCAGTTCGCCCTGCACGTGCGCGCGATCCTCGGCCTCCCGATCCCCTCGATCCGCACCCGCGGCGCCTCGGCTTCGTGCGCGGTGCTCCTCGAGGGCGACCAGGTGGCGCCGTCGTACGCCGGCGTCGACCGCGCCCTGGCCGCCCCCGACACCCAGGTCCGAATCTTCGGCAAGCCCGCCGTCGCCGGGCGTCGACGCATGGCCGTCACCCTCGCCCTCGGCGACGACGTGGACGCCGCTCGCGCCGCCGCACGCCACGCCGCTGCCTGCATCACGACGTAGGGCCCGGGGCATCCGGGGAGTTACAGCTTCTCCGCCCGCGCCCGCAGCCGCCGTACGACGAACACGGCCAGCAGGAGTGCCAGCAGGACGTAGACCACGTGGGAGACCTCCCCCATGCGGCCCTCGACCACGTGCCACTGCTCGGCCAGCTGGTAGCCGGCCACGATCAGCCCGGCGTTCCACAGCAGGCTGCCGGCGGTGGTGTAGCCGGCGAACTGGAGGACCGGCATCCGGTTGACCCCCGCGGGGATGGAGATGAGGCTCCGCACCCCGGGCACGAGGCGGCCGAGGAACACCGCGGCCCGGCCGTGGCGGTCGAACCACTCGGTCGAGCGCTCGACGTCGCGGGCGTGCACGAGCGGCACCCGCTCGGCGATCGCGCACAGCCGGCCCACCCCCAGCACGGCTCCTGCGTAGTAGAGGACCAGGGCGCCGACCAGCGAGCCGACGGTCGCCCAGATGATCGCGGCGAGGAGCCCGTAGTGGCCCTGGCTGGCGGTGTAGCCGGCCAGCGGCAGCACCGCCTCGGACGGGATCGGAGGAAAGACCGTCTCGAGCAGGGTCGCCAGGCCCACGCCCGGCGCCCCGATCGTCTTCATGATCTCGACGACCCAGTCGAGCACCGCGTCCATGGTCCTCCTCCCCTGTGAGTCGCTGCCCTGGTCGCTCCCGGACGAAGTCGTCACCGTAGACAGGACCTCCGACCGGTCCCGCTCCGGGTCAGCGTTGTGCGCTGAACGCCCCGCCGGCACCGAACGCAAGCGCCGCGAAGCGCTCACCGATCAGGCGATGAGTGGCAGCGTCGGGGTGCAGCTGGTCGGGCAGCGGCAGATCCACCGCGTCGGCCTCGCCGTAGAGCTCCCGGCCATCGATCAGGTGCGGGTGCGCGTCGTCCGCGGCACGCGCAGCCACGATGGCCGCCAGCTGCTCCCGGATGATCCGCAACGTCAGCCGGGTCCCATCCGCAGGGTCGCCGGTCGCCACGAAGCCGAGTCGCCCCTCGGACAGGGCACTGAGGTCCGGCGCGGCGGGGCCCGGGGTCTCCTCGTGGATCTCGCACCACAGCGGTGAGACCACCAGCAGCTGTGTCGTGGGATGGCCCTCTCGGATGGTGTCGAGGAAGCCGTGGACGGCCGGACCGAAGGCGCGCAGCCGCATCAGGTCGGTGTTGACCAGGTTGATCCCGATCTTGACGCTGATCAGGTCAGCCGGGACGTCGCGGATGGTGCGCGCGGTGAACGGGTCGAGCAGCGCGCTACCGCCGAAGCCGAGGTTGACCAGCTCGACACCGCCTCCTGCCGCAGCGAGCGCGGGCCACGTGGTGCTCGGGCCCGCAGCGTTGGAGCCGTGGCTGATCGAGCTCCCGTGGTGCACCCAGACGGGGTGCCCGCGGTCCGGGACCGGGCGGACCGGGGCGTCGGAGCGCAGCGCGACGAGCTCGGTGGCCTCGTTGTGGGGCAGCCACACCTCGACGTCCTTCTCTCCCGCGGCGAGCCCGGAGAAGCGCAGCGTCCCGACCGGGCCCCGCGTCAGCTCGGCCGCACCGGTCGCCATGTCGATCGTGTGGACGTGGCCACCGTCGGCGCTCTGCTGGTCGACCAGGACGCCGTCGACGAGCAGGTCGTAGACGCCGTCGGGCCGCGGCGGCGCCCCGCGGTAGGCCATCCTGGTCGGCAGCACGTCGATCTCGAGGGAGGTGGCCGCGGTCCGCAGCACCAGGCGTACGCCGGAGGGCTGGGCCTCGGCCATCGCCAGCTGGCCGTCCGGCACCTGGGCGCGGGCCCACGCCGGCAGCCGGTGCGGTCGGAGGCCCAGCGCGGTGGGCTCGAGCTCGAGCGCGCCCCGCACGAGGTCGGACGTGATCGGCGTGATCAGCCAGGAATCTGCGAAAGCCGAGGTCATGACGCCACCGTGCCCGACGCCACCGTGCCCGACGCCACCGTGCCCGACGCCACTGTGCCCGACGCCACTGTGCCCGACGCCCTCCCGACGACGTACAGCCGCTCGGTGGTCTCGCCCCGCGAGGCCACCGGCCCGCGGAGGTACCACTCGACGTCGGTGAGCCCGGCAGCCCGGACGAGCGCGACGAGCGCGGCCGGCTCGTGCCCCACGAAGTCCAGCGCGACCTCATGGTCGAACCACGCGTCGAGGTGACGCACCTCGGCACCGGCGTGCATCGCGAGCACGAGCACTCCGCCGGTGCGCAGCGGACGGACCAGCGCCGCGATCGCGTCGGGCAGCTCGGAGCCGGCGAGGTGGATCAGGGAGTACCAGGCGAGCACCGCGCCCCAGCCGTCACTGGTGGTGGGGCGCATCAGCCGACGCAGGTCACCGACCGCATAGTCGCCCTCGGGGTGCAGGCGGCGGGCCACCTCGACCATCTCCGGCGCGAGATCGATCCCGGACGCCTCGACGCCCAGCGCCGCGAGGTGGGCGGTCACGTGGCCGGGCCCGCACCCCACCTCGACGACCGGGTAGGGGCCGGCGAGGTCGGCCACGTGCCCCAGGAGCCAGCGCTCGAACGGCAGGTCGTCGAGCTCGTCGGCCAGCGCGGCGGCGTAGGCCTCCGCCACCACGCCGTACGACGAGCGGACCCGCTCGTCGCGCGCCTCACGGCCGTCGACGATCACCCGCTCCCGGTCCACGGTCGGTCCGGGGGCGCTCGGTGTGGTCTCGACCTCGACGGGGCCGAGGAGATGGATCCACCGGTTGTCGTGCTGGCCAGGTCGCCTTCCGAGCTCCCTGACCAACGGGGTCGGTCGCGCGGCGAGCCGGCCCAGGACGACCTCGGCGGCACCCTTGTCGGCGAAAGTGTGCAGCCGCTCCGAGCGGGAGCGCAGCTCACCGGGGGTCTGGGCACCCCGCAGCAGCAGGACGGTCACCAGGGCCCGCTCGTCGTCGGCGAGCGAGAGGTCCTCGGCGAGCGTCTGGTGGTACTTCAGCGTGCGGCGCCCGGTCGCCGCCCACACGATGCGGACCAGGCCGCGATCCTTGAGCTCACGGGCGACCCGCTCGACGGTGGGCTCGTCGAGGTCGGTGATCGGGTCGCGGCTGCTGGTCTGGTTGCAGGCGGTGCGCAGCGCGTTGAGCGAGAGCGGATAGGACGCCGGGACCGTCGTCTCCTTCTCCAGGAGGCTGCCGAGCAGGCGTTGTTCGGTCGGGTCGAGCACGAGCGGGTCGGCCATGCTCCGAACCCTAGTGGGGCGGGCTCAGTGGGGCGGGCTCAGTGGGGCGGGCTCAGTCGCCGGCTGGTCATCGCCGGCTCATCACCACCTTGAGCGCCTTGGTGTCCGCGGCGGTGCCGAAGGTCTCGTAGGCGTCGAGGATCTGGTCGAGGTCGAAGTGGTGGGTGGCGAAACGCTCGGCGTGGAGCTTGTTCTGGGCCACCAGCTTGAGCAGCATCGGGGTCGTCGAGGTGCTGACCAGGCCCATGGTGATCGCGATGTCGGAGATCCACAGGTCCTGCAGGTTCAGCTGGACCGGTGCTCCGTGCACGCCGACGTTGGCGACCGTGCCGCCCGGACGGACGATCTTGGTGCAGGCATCGAAGGTCTGAGGGATGCCCACGGCTTCGATCGCCACATCGACGCCGTGACCGTCGGTCATGGCCATCACCTGCTCCACCCAGTCCGCAGCAGCGCTGTCGACGGTGTCGCTCGCCCCGAAGGCCAGCGCCTGGTCGAGACGGTTGTGGTCGATGTCGAGCGCGATGACGCGCGCGGCGCCGTACAGGCCGGCGGTCATCATCGCGGCCAGTCCCACGGGCCCGGCCCCGACGACGGCGACGACGTCCCCGGGCTTGACGCGCCCGTAGCGGACGCCGATCTCGAAGCCGGTCGGCAAGATGTCGGAGAGCATGACGGCCTGCTCGTCGGTGACCCCCTCAGGGATCTTGTAGACCGAGTTGTCCGCGAAGGGCACGCGCACGAGCTCGGCCTGGGTGCCGTCGATGAGGTGGCCGAAGATCCAGCCGATGCCGCTGGCGCCCTCCTCCGCGAGGCAGTGCGCGTAGAGGCCCTGGTGGCAGTAGGAGCACGAGCCACAGGCACTGATGCAGGAGATGATCACCCGATCACCCACGGCTACGGTCGACACGGCCGATCCGGTCTCGACGACGGTCCCGACGCCCTCGTGGCCGAGGATGCGGCCCTCGGCGACCGCGGGCACGTCACCCTTGAGGATGTGCAGGTCCGTGCCGCAGATCGTGGTCGTGTCGATGCGGACGATGACGTCCGTGGGCTGCTGGATGCTCGGGTCCGGGACCTCGTCCCAGCTCTTGCGACCAGGGCCGTGGTAGACGAGTGCCTTCATGGTGGTCTCCCTCCGCGGAGGACGGCGAGCCGATGCCCGCGAGAGGCTCCTCCACCGCCGACTCTTTCGCCGCGGGAGGAGCCCGAGAAGGGCCCAAGGTCCCGGCGGGGTCAGGTGATCCAGTCGTGGGCGCGGCGGGTGTGGGCGGCCTTCTTGGCAGCGTCCATCCGGTCGTAGAGGTTGGCGATCATCCGCGATCGCGGGTTGCCGGCGAAGACGTCGAGGTGGTCGCGCACGAAGGTCCAGTAGAGCGCGTCCCAGTCGTCGCACCACTCGCCCTTGGGCAGGTCCGACATCTTCCGCAGGTAGTTGCTGCCCGAGACGTAGGGCTTGGTGGTGATCGCGGCACCGGCCGCGAACTGGCTCATCGCGTAGACGTTGGGCACCATCACCCAGTCGTAGGCGTCGACGAAGAGCTCCATGAACCACTCGTAGGTCGCGTCGGGGTCGGTGCGCAGCAGGCACTGGGCGTTGCCGAGGACCATGAGCCGCTCGATGTGGTGGGCGTAGCCCGTGTCCAGGACCCGCCGCAGCACGAGGTCGACGGGGGCGAGCCCGGTGGTCGCCTCCCACCAGCCCTTGCTCAGGGGTCGGGTGTGCTGGAGGTGGTTGCGGCTGCGCATCCGGCGACCCCACAGGTGATAGGTCGCGCGCATGTATTCGCGCCACCCGATCACCTGCCGCACGAAGCCCTCCAGCGAGGCCAGCGGCACGTCGTGCCCCTCGGCGTGCTCGAGCGCTCGGGAGAGGACGTGGTGGGGCGAGACGAGCCCGATGTTGAGCCCCGGGGTCAGCAGCGAGTGGAAGACGAAGCCGTGCTGGGCCGAGATCGCGTCCTCGAACGGGCCGAACCCGTCGAGACGCTGCGCCAGGAACTCGTCGTACGACGCCTCGGCCTCGGCGTGGGAGGTGGGCCAGGCGAAGGTCTCGGCGTTGCCGGGCGCGTCGGGGAACTCGCGGGCGACCCACGCGATCGCCTCCTCCACCGCCTCGTGGCGCGCGGGCGGCGTGATGTCCGGGACACGATGATTCTTCGGCAGCTTCTTGCGGTTGTCCTCGTCGAAGGACCACTTCCCGCCGACAGGGCTGCCGTCGGCCTCGACCAGGACGTCGAGCCGGCGACGCTGCCAGGTGTAGAAGGTCTGCATGCGCGCGGACGAGCCGGCGAAGTGGTCGGTGAGCTGCTGCCGGGTCGTGAGGAAGTTGGGGGTCTCCAGCACCTCGAGGTCGGTCACGGCCCGGTGAAGGTCCCGGGAGAGCCAGTCGTCCACGACGTCGAAGACGTCGACGCGGCTCGGCTCCAGACGGGCGAGGAGGTCGGTGAGCTGGTCGTGGCTGGTCGCCTCGGCGCTGGTCTCGACGACGTGGACCTCACGGTCGTGCTCGCGGAGCAGGTCAGCGAACCGACGCATCGAGGCGCGGTGCAGGACGAGCTTCTGGGCGTGGAAGCGGTAGTGCCGGAACAGCAGGTCGTGCTCGACCAGGACGAAGACCGTGTCCTCGGGGGCGTCGAGGTGGTCGCGGAACAGCTGGTGGGGCAGCACCAGCCGCACGTGTCGTTCCCCCATGCGGCGAGACTAGCCAGGCGCCGGTTGCCTGGCCCCTATCCTCGGCGCATGAGCCTCCTCGACAGCTGGACCCGCGGTGCGCACACCGGCGAGACGCTTCGCGGCACCACGGCGACCCACCCGACGTACCGCAAGGGCAGCGGGCCCGGCGTCATCGTGATCCACGAGATCCCGGGCCTGACGCCTGAGGTGATCGGCTTCGGCGAGGAGGTCGTGGCGGCCGGCTTCACGGTCGTGATGCCGCACCTCTTCGGCACCCCCGAGAAGTCGCTGGGCGTGGGCAGCGTGACGGGTGCGCTGCGGCAGGTCTGCGTGAGCAAGGAGTTCACCAAGCTCGCGAAGCGCGAGACCTCACCGGTCGCGGGCTGGCTGCGCAGCCTCGCGCGCGACCTGCACGCCGAGCTCGGCGGGCCCGGCGTCGGGGCCCTGGGGATGTGCTTCACGGGCGGCTTCGCCCTGGCGATGATGGTCGACGACGCCGTCGCCGCCCCCGTGCTGTGCCAACCCTCGGCGCCGTTCCCCGTCGGAAAGGCGCGAGCCGCCGACCTCAACCTCTCGCCGGCCGACCTGAGCGTCGTCAAGTCACGGGCGGCTGGTGGCTGCCAGGTGCTGGGCCTGCAGTACGCCTCCGACGTCGCGACCGGCACCCGCTTCGACACCCTCACCCGCGAGATCGGCGGGGCCTTCATCCGGGTCGAGTTCGAGGGCAAGGGCCACTCCACCGTCACTGCGCACCGTCAGCAGGAGGGCGTCGACCGGGTGCTCGCGTTCTTCCGCGACAAGCTCGCCGGGTGAGGCCTGGTCTTGCGGTCCGGCGCCACCCGATCTCAGCGACGTGGCTTGGTCCGCGTCGTCGGTGGCGCCGTCCACGGGTCGTCGGGCCAGGCGTGCTTGGGGTAGCGCCCGCGGAGCTCCGCGCGCACCGCGGGATAGCCGGTCGCCCAGAACGACGCTAGGTCGGCGGTGACCGCTGCCGGGCGCCGCGCCGGTGACAGCAGGTGCAACAGGAGTGGGACCCGTCCCTCGGCCAACGCTGGGGCGGCCCGCCAGCCGAAGACCTCCTGGATGCGGACGGCGAGGACGGGCTGGTCACCGTCGTAGTCGACGCGCACCGCCGACCCGCTCGGCACCACCACCCGCTCCGGGGCCAGCTCGTCGAGACGACCGGCCTCGGGCCACGGCAGCAGCCGCCTCAGCGCCGAGGTGACGTCGATCCGGCCCAGGTCGCGGGTGCCGCGGACCCGGGCAAGGTCGGGCCCGAGCCAGGCCTCGACCGCGTCCGTCAGCGCCTCGTCCGACACGTCCGGCCAGGGGGCGCCCAGGGCGCGGTGCAGGAAGGCCAGGCGCCGGCGCAGCTCGAGCGCCGACGGCTTCCAGGGCAGCACGGCGAGGCCGTCGCTGCGCAGCCCGTCGCGGACGGCGCCCGCCACGAGGTGAGGGGCCGGGTCGGGGATGGTGGAGGCGGAGAGCTCGATCGCGCCGAGTGACGTCGTACGACGAGCGACCACGCGGCCCTCGACCCACCCGACCTGCTCGGCCTCCTCCCACAGCGCCGAGGCAGCCTCGAGCGCGAGGTCCTCGTCGATCGGCGCCGCTGAGCGGATGGTCGCGTCACGACGGCCCGCCGGACGGTCGGCGTCGGCAACGGCGAGCCAGGGCACCCCGGCAAGCGAGGACTCCCCCGCCCGGAAGGCGGCACCTGTGCCGCCGGTCATGAGGTACGCCGTGCCGCCCGGCCTCAGCCGGGCGATGCGCTCGGGGTGCGCCAGGGCGACCACGAGCCCGACGGCGAGGTCGTCGCCCAGCCTCTCGCTGCCCCCTCCGCCCCTCCGGTCGGCCGGCAGTGCCGCCTCGAGGCGCTTCACCGCCGCGGTCCAGGGGCCGGCGTCGGGACCACCACGACGCACGGCCCTCAGCGCGGCCACGAGATCGGCGCCCGGGGAGCGGACGTCCTCGGACAGCAGGGCGACGACCTCGGCTGCGCGTCGACCACCGACGAGCGCAGCTCCGTCGAGCAGCGCCCGGGCCAGCCGCGGGTCGGCGGCGACGGCTGCGATCGCGCGGCCACGCTCGGTGACGGTGCCGTCGGGCGCCAGCGCGCCGAGGCCGAGGAGCGTCGTCTGCGCGGCCTCCATCGCCGGGGCCGGTGGAGGGTCGAGCAGGGCGAGGCCGGCTCCGTCACCGCTGCCCCAGCAGGCCAGGTCGAGCGCGAAGGCGGTCAGGTCGGCCGTCGCGATCTCCGCGGCGGGGTGTGCCGGCAGGTGCGCGTGCTCGGCCTCGGACCAGCAGCGGTGGACGGCCCCGGGGCCCTCACGGCCCGCGCGGCCCGCGCGCTGCTCGGCGGACGCCCTGCTCACCCGGACGGTGACCAGTCCCGCGAGGCCGCGACGGTGGTCGGTCCGGGGCTCGCGGGACAGGCCAGCGTCGACGACGATCCGCACGCCGGGCACGGTCAGCGACGACTCCGCCACTGACGTCGACACGACGACCCTGCGCCGCGGCCCGGCCGTGAGCGCGGCGTCCTGCTCGCGGCCGGGCAGTCGCCCGTGGAGCGGCAAGACGTCGGCGTCGAGGCTGGCGAGTCGTCGTACGACGCCGCCGACCTCGGCCACCCCCGGGAGGAAGACCAGCGCGTCACCGTCGTGCTGTGCCAGGGCACGGCGGGTGGTCGCGGCGACGTGGTCAAGGAAGGCAGGGGTGATGCCGCGGTCGTCGGAGCGCTTGACCCCGGGCGGCAACGGCGACCAGACCTCGGTCACCGGGTGCAGGGCGCCGGGCACGTCGACGACGGGCACGGGCCCGGCCACGTCGTCGCCGGAGTCGCCCGCGTCGCCGAGGAGGGCGGCCGTGCGCTCGGCCTCCACCGTTGCGGACATCGCGACGAGTGGGAGGTCGTCGCGCAGGTGGCGGCGCACGTCGACGAGCAGCGCCAATGTCAGGTCGGTGTCGAGCTGGCGCTCGTGCACCTCGTCGAGCACGACCGCGCCGACGCCGGTCAGCCCGGGATCACGTTGGAGCCGGCGCAGCAGGATCCCGGTCGTCACGAACTCCACGCGCGTCGCGCTGCTGACCCGCTGGTCGCCCCGCACCGCGTAGCCCACCGTCTGCCCCACCGGCTCCCCCAACAGGTGGGCCAGGCGACGGGCGGCCGCGCGGGCCGCGATCCGACGCGGCTGGGTGACGACCACGCGGCCGTCGACGAGGGCCGCGAGCGCCGGCGGCACCATCGTCGTCTTGCCGGTGCCCGGAGGGGCCATGACGACCGCGGCCCCACGGTCCGCCACGGCCCGGCGCAGCGCGTCGAGCCCGGCCACGACCGGCAGGTCGGGCGGGTCCGCGAGCAGCCGCGCAATCGGGTCCTGGGCCACGGCGCCAGCGTCGCACGTGCGTCACGACGGCCACCCGCCGGTCGAGCAGTGACGAGCGCCAGCGAGCAGCGCACGTCGAGACCCAGCAACCCAGGAAGCGACCTCGAGCCCCGCCCCCACAGCTGAGCAGGTCCCACTCACGAGACCGGTGGCAGCTCCACGCCGTCACCGACCGCGACGACGCCCGACTCGAGCACCCGACAGATCGAGCCGCCGCGGCGGCGCAGCGCGACCTGCGCATCGGGACCGATGGTGTCGTCAAGGAGCTTGCAGGGGGCGGCGACCCGCACGACCTCGAGCAGCAGGTCACCGATGCGGATCAGGCTGCCGGGTGCTTTCGGGATGACGCCTGCGGAGACCGTGATGTTGCGGCGCGTCAGGGCTGGGTCGATCGGCGCCCCGAAGACCTCCGACGCCTCGCCGATCGCCTCCAGGCTCTGGATGCTCACCTGCCGGTGCTTCGAGCCCTCGTAGCGGTCGCCCACGATCCCCCGCGCCTCCACCACCTCGGCCTGCTCGACCGACCGCATCGGCAGCCGACGTCCCTTGGCGACGTGGATGGACACGACGACGGGCTGGCTCACGCCGGCCATTGTGACGGCTCCCTCAGGCCGAGAGGATCAACCCGCTCGTGGGGACGCCGGTGCCGGCGGTGACGAGCACGTGAGCGGCGTCGGGCACCGGGTTGACCGAGGTGCCACGGATCTGGCGGACGCCCTCGGCGATGCCGTTCATGCCGTGGATGTAGGCCTCGCCGAGCTGACCACCATGGGTGTTGAGCGGGAGCCGGCCGCCGATCTCGATCGCCCCGTCGGCGACGAACCCCGGCGCCTCGCCGCGGCCGCAGAAGCCGAGCTCCTCGAGCTGCATCAGCACGTAGGGCGTGAAGTGGTCGTAGAGGATCGCCATCGGCATGTCGTCGGGGCGCAGCCCGGACTGGCGCCACAGCTCGCGACCCACGACACCCATCTCCGGGATGCCGATGTCGTCGCGGTAGTAGGACGTCATCACGAACTGGTCGGCACCGCTGCCCTGGGCCGCCGCGGCGACGTACGCCGGCGCCTGGGCCAGGTCGCGTGCTCGCTCGGCCGACACGACCACGAGCGCGACCGCGCCGTCGCTCTCCTGGCAGCAGTCGAGCAGGTGCAGCGGGTCGGCGATCATCCGCGAGGCCTGGTGGTCCTCGATGGTGATCGGCTTGCCGTAGAAGAACGCCTCGGGGTTGGTCGCCGCGTGACGACGATCCGCGACCGCGACGGCGCCGAAGTCGGCCGACGTGGCGCCGTACTCGTGCATGTAGCGACGGGCCTGCATCGCCACGGTGGCCGCGGGCGTGCCGAGCCCCATCGGGTAGGTCCACGCGTTGTCGAGGCCGTTGGTGTTGACCTGTGTCGCGGCCGCGAGGGAGAACTGGCCGAAGCGGCTCTCCGAGCGCTCGTTGAACCCGCGGTAGCAGACCACGACGTCGGCGACTCCGGTCGCGATTGCCATCGCCGCCTGCTGCACCGTCGCGCAGGCCGCTCCGCCGCCGTAGTTGATCCGGCTGAAGAACCGCAGCTCCTTGATCCCGAGCTCGCGCGCCACCGCGATCTCCGAGGAGGTGTCCATCGTGAACGTCGTGAGCCCATCGACGTCGGCAGCCGTCAGGCCGCAGTCGACCAGCGCGTGCTGGACCGCCTCGACCGAGAGCTGCAGCTCCGAACGCCCCGACTCCTTGGAGAACTCCGTCGCGCCGATCCCGACGATCGCCGCCTTGCCCGACAGGCCGGTCACGCGGACACCCGCACGGTGCCGACGACGTGGTCGCCCAGCGACACCGCACCCTTGACCTCGATCACGGCGACTCCGTCCTCGATCGCGGAGACCGTGCCGGAGAAGGTCAACGTGTCCGAGGGGTACGCCGGCGCGCCGAGGCGGATCGCGATCCCCCGCACGTCGGTGTCGCCACCGGCCCAGTCGGTCACGAAGCGCTCGACCAGCCCGGTCGAGGTCAGGATGTTCATGAAGATGTCCTTCGACCCGTGGCCCTGCGCCAGGTCCCGGTCGTGGTGCACGTCCTGGAAGTCACGCGTCGCGATCGCGGTGCTCACGATCAGCGTGGGCGTGATCGCCACGCTCCACTCAGGGATGGTGTCTCCGACGTTCACGCGGTCTCCTCCTGGGCAGGCTCCTGGGCAAGCTCCTGGGGAGCGGGGCGCCAGATCGGCAGGGTCAGGTCGTCGTCGACGCGGTGGAAGTCCACCTGCAGCCGTTGGCCGATGGCGATCTCGTCGGGGTGTACGTCGGTCACCTCGCCCACCATGCGCACGCCCTCGTCGAGGTCGATCAGCGCGAGCACGATCGGCAGCACCTTGCCGGGGACCGGCGGGTGCCGATGGATGACATAGCTGAAGACCGTGCCCACGCCGGCCGACACCACGTGGCCGCGGTCGAGGGCACCGCAGTCGGGACAGGCAGGCCCCGGCGGGAAGCGCAGCTCACCGCACGCGTTGCAGCTCTGGACCCTCAGCTCGCCGACGGCCGTGCCGTCCCAGAAGAAGCGGGAGTCTCGGCCGATCATCGGCCGGACGCTCATGCGGAGTCCCCGTCGGTCGAGACCCGCGGGACGAACTTCAGCACCCGGAACAGCATCCGCGCGACGACCTCGCGCTGCCCGTCAGGTGCATCGACGTACCAGGTGTTGCGCGACGTCACGAAGTAGCCGACGCCCATGCCGGTGGTCTTGGGCCCGACGACGGAGTCGAGCGCGGTGGTGACGCGCACCTGCTCGCCGACCTTCAACGTGCGCTCGTAGGTCTGCTCGCAGTTGGTGCCCAGCACGGCGGTGTAGCCCGCGTCGGTGAGCACCTTCATCATCGCGTGCAGCGGGTCGTCGGCAGGCGGCCTGCCGCCCAACCCGTACATCGTCCAGACCTGCGCCATCGAGGGTGGCGCCTCGCCACCCTGCCAGCGTGGGTTGGTGTTGCCCATCGCCTCGACCCAGTTGTTGATCGTGGGCTGGTTGACCGGGTCGCGCGCCTCGCGCTCCGCCGCCTCGCCGAAGGCCTTGATCCGCTCGGCCTCGGCCATGATCCGATCGTGGGTCTCGACTGGCTCGAGCGTCGCGGGACCACTCACCGCGGCACCCGCGGCAGCCCCAGGCCGAACATCGCGATGAGCTCGCGCTGCACCTCGTTGACCCCGCCACCGAAGGTGAGCACGAGGTTGCGCTTGGCCTGGGCGTCCAGGTAGTCGAGCAAGGCCTTGGTCTCCTCCTCGGCCGGGTCGCCGTAGCGGTGCACGATCCCGCCGAGGTCGGCCGCCAGGTGCTGGACCTGGTCGGCGGCGAAGACCTTCGACGACGACGCGTCGCCCACCGAGACCTCACCGGTCGCGGCGGCACGGGCGACCTCCCAGTTGAGGAGCTCGTTGACGCGGAAGGCCGCAGTGACGCGTCCCATCACGTCGCGCACGTCGGCGCGGTCGATCACCCCGGCCTTGGTCGCCCAGTCGGCGACCCGGTCGCGCAGGCCCTCGATGCGCCCGGCCGGACCCAGCATCACCCGCTCGTGGTTGAGCTGGGTGGTGATCAGCTTCCACCCCTGGTTCTCCTCGCCCACGAGCATGTCGACGGGCACGCGGACGTCGTTGTAGTAGGTCGCGTTGACGTGGTGGGAGCCGTCGGCGGTGATGATCGGCGTGAACGAGTAGCCCGGGTCCGTGGTGTCCACGATGAGGATCGAGATCCCCCGGTGCTTGGGCGCCTCGGTGTCGGTGCGGACGGCCAGCCACACGTAGTCGGCCTGGTGCCCGCCGGTGGTCCACATCTTCTGGCCGTTCACCACGTAGTGATCGCCGTCGCGGCGTGCCGTCGTGCGCAGCGCGGCCAGGTCCGTGCCCGCGTCGGGTTCGCTGTAGCCGATCGCGAAGTGGACGTCACCGGCGAGGATCTTCTCGAGGAACATTCCCTTCTGCTTCTCCGTGCCGTAGCGGATCAGCGTGGGGCCGACGGTCTGCAGCGTCACGGCCGGCAGGTGCACGTCGGCGCGCTGGGCCTCGTTGGCGAAGAGCGTCTGCTCGATCTCGCCGAGCCCGTGGCCGCCGTACTCCTTCGGCCAGCCGACGCCCATCCAGCCGTCGGTGCCCATCTGCTTGACGACCCGCTGGTAGGTCGGGCCGTGGCGGTCGCGACCCATGTCGACGTGCTGGTCGTGGGAGGCGAGCCCGGTGAAGTAGTCGCGCAGCTCGCCCTTGAGCCGGCGCTGCTCCGCGGTGAGCTCGAGGTTCTTCGTGGTCGGGTCCTCGACCGGCACATCGCCGGGCAGGCACTCAAGCGCGTGCGCGATGTCGGTGATCCAGGAGAAGTAGTGATGCAGCGGGTAGGTCTCGTCGACCCCCATGCCGCCGTGCAGGTGGTGACAGGTGCGCAAGGCCTTCGGGCCTTCGGCACCGATCCAGTACGACGCCACGGCGAGGTCGTCGGCCGCGTCCAGGCCGGCACCGACTCGCCACACGGCGTTCTCCGCAGCGAGGGCGATCGTCCGCGAGGCGATGTAGACGTCCGCGATCTGCATCGCGACCGCCTGGAACTGCGCCAGCGTGCGGCCGAACTGGGTGCGGCCCTTGATGTAGGTGGCGGTGAGGTCGCGCGCCCCCGCGACGACACCGGCGGCCGTCAGCGCGAGCCCTGCCACCGCGTGGTCGACCAGCGTCCGCGCAGCGCCGGCGCCGAGAAGCTCGGCGGGCGCGCCGTCCAGGACGACCGTGTGGGTCGTGATCCGGGCCGACGAGCCCGACTCGAGCAGCGTGACGCCCGGGCCGTGAGGGTCGACGAGCGCGACGACCACGTCGTCCCCGTCGAGGGCCGTCACGAGCAGGCGCGCTGCGGTGTCGGCGTAGGTCACGGCGATCTTGCGTCCCGTCACCGTGCCGGCGGCGAACGTGGTGCCGGGCCGGTCGGTGATCGCGAGCCCGACCTCGCGCAGGGCCGGCGTGAGCACGGTCTCCCCGGACGCGACGCCAGCCAGCAGCGCCTGCTGCTCGGGCGTGCCGTGGGCGGCGATGGTGAGCGCCCCGCAGCACAGCGTCTCCCACACGGGCAGGTGCACCCCACGCACCCCGGTCTCGCGCAGCAGCACGCCGACCTCGGCGAGACCGAGGCCCTCCCCGCCCTGCGCCTCGGGCACCGCGAGCCCGAGCATCCCGGCCGACGCGAGCGCCGCCCAGTCGCCGTCCCGGTCGAGCGCCTGCCCGATGACGGAGCGCACCGCGTCGATAGACTCCTGGTCTGCCTGGGTGAAGCCATCCGAACCCACGTCGATCTCCTGTACGTGTCGGGGTCGCTGATCAGCGAAACTGTAACCTGTTCTAGTCTAGGGGACCAGATGCCGAGGGAGGGTCGATGGCCGTGTTCTCACCGGGGGCGCTCGTGCGCCGTCAGGTCTACATCCCGTGGGTGCGCATCCCCCCGGGCCGCCTGGTGGAGCTGCCCGGTCGCGGCGGGTCGACGTACGTCACGGACACGCCGGGCCCCTCGGCCGACTCCCCCACGATCGTGCTCCTGCACGCGCTCGGTTGCACCGGCCTGCTGACCTGGTTCCCCGCGATCGAGCCGCTCTCACGCCGTTTCCGCGTCGTGACCCTCGACCAGCGCTGGCACGGCCAGGGCATCCGCAGCGAGGAGTTCTCCCTCGTCGACTGCGCCGACGACGTTGCGGCCCTGATCGACGTGCTGGGGCTCGAGGACGTGATCATCGCCGGCTACTCGATGGGTGGCGTCGTCGCCCAGCGGGTGTGGCGGCAGCACGCGGACAAGATCCAGGGCCTCGTGCTCTGCGCGACGACCGACAAGTTCCAGCTCAACGCCGCCGAGCGGCTCTTCTTCAGCGGCATGGGCGCCACCATGCTCGGCGCCCGCGGCGTCTCGCGATCCCGTACGGCGCTCACCGCGGCCCGCGCGACCGCCCGGGCCCTGGACCTGGCGCCCTCCGACATCCACGAGTGGGCGATGCGTGAGTTCCGCTCCACCAGCCCCTGGGCCGTGGGGCAGGCGCTCGCGGCGCTCGGGCGCCACCACTCCCGGCCGTGGCTCGGGCAGATCGACGTGCCGACGGCTGTCGTCGTGGGCCTGCGCGACCGCGTCATCCCGGCGGCGCGCCAGATCAGCCTGGCCCGGGCCATCCCCGGCGCCACGATCCACGACATCGACACCGGCCACGCCGGGTGCGTGCTCGAGTCCGAGAAGTTCGTGCCGGCCGTCGTCGAGGCCGCGGCCACGGTCAACGCGCGTCGACGCGACTTCCGCCGACCGGCCTGAGCCTGCCACGCCCCCGACCCTGCGAGATCAGGCCGGAGGCTTCGACCGCTTCCTGGCGCGAGCCTTCTCCAGCGGCGTCGCCTCGTCGCTCGCCGCTGCGACGGCCTGGCTCAGCCGCTCCAGCTCGAGGGGGAAGTGCTTGACCAGCGACTCCACGTCGGGCATCGACTCGCGGCACGCGATCACGCCGACGTTCAGACGGCCGTCGTTGGACATGACCGTGATGTTGACGCCGGCGCCGTGGAAGACCGGGCCGAGCGGATAGAGACCGATGATCTGCGCCCCCATGAAGAAGAGCGGCATGGGCGGCCCGGGCACGTTGGAGATCACGAGGTTGTGGACCACCGGGTGCTTCTCGGCCAACCGCAGCCCGGCGTAGGCCCGCACCGCGAGGCCGAAGGTGCGTGGGGCAGCGAACTCCGCCCAGTCCTGCAGCGCGTCGGCGCTGATCGCGTTGTGGTGCTCCTTGGCGTGGCGGTTGGACTGCGCCATGTCCTGGAGCCGCTCGAGCGGGTCCTCGACGTCGGTGCCCAGCCGGGCGAAGAGCGTGGAGACCTTGTTGGCCCCGCCGTCGCGTCTCGACTGCTCGCGCACGCTCACCGGCACCGAGGCGAGCAGCGAGCTGTCGGGCAGCTCGTCGCGCTCTTCGAGGTAGGCGCGCAGGGCGCCACCGGCGAGCGTCAGCACGACGTCGTTGACGGTCGTGCCCGTGGCGGTCTTGATGTCGCGCACCACCTCCAGGTCGAGGTCGGTCACCCCGATGGTGCGGTGGCCGGTGATGGTGCCGTTGAACGACGTACGGGGGGCCGTGAGGGGCGCGGCCATCGCCGTGCCGGCTCGGGCGCGGCTGATCGTGCGCGTCACCCCCTTGGCCGTCGGGGCCAGGATGCGAGCGGCGTGCACCGGTCGGGTGAGGTTGGCGAGGACCGCGCGCCCCAACAGCTCGCGCGCTCCGGCCTCGCGACCGTGCTTCTCCCCCGCCATCAGCGCCATCGGCTCGGCGTCCGGCTCGAGCGCGCACAGGTGGGAGATCAGGTTGGAGCCCGAGACCCCGTCGACCGTCGCGTGGTGCATCTTGGTGAAGACCACGACCTTGTCGCCGCCCTCGTAGCCCTCGATCACCCACATCTCCCACAGGGGTCGCGAGCGGTCCAGCGGCAGTGCGGCGAGGTGGGAGGCGAGCGACACCAGCTCGGCGTAGCCGCCCGGGCTCGGCAGGGCCAGCCGGTGCACGTGACGCTCGATGTCGAACTGCTTGTCCCGCACCCAGATCGGGTGGTCGAGCCCCATCGGCACGCGGCGCAGCTTGCGGGTGAACGCCGGGACGCCCTTGACCTGCTGGTCGATCGCCTCCTGCATGGCCCCGAAGGAGTACGGCGCCGGCATGGTCGCCGGGTCGAGGACGATCAGCCCGCAGACGTGCATGAGCTGGGCCGGCGTCTCCAGGTAGAGGAAGCTGGCGTCGAGGCCTGACAGGCGGTCCATGATCGGCATCCTAGGCGTGGGAAGTAGAACGTGTTCTCAACGAGTCGTCTAGCCTGGTGTTATGGGCTTCCTTCGTCGCCAGGTCGTCATCGCCGCTCTCACGGCCAACGCCATCCGACCGCTGCCGGGCTTCCGCGTCAGCTTCTCCGTGTTCTTCGCCGGGTGGTTGACCGGTGAGCTGGCACCGCAGGTGCTCGCGTTCACGGCGGCCGACGCCATCACCCACGCGACGGGTCGCCGGCGTGACCCGCTCGGCCTCGCCCTGGCCGGTGCGAGCGCCGCGGGGCTCCTCTTCCTGGTCGACCAGGCCCGCCGCGTCGGCACCGAGGTCGAGGACGCACTGGCGGAGGGTATCGGCCTCGACTACGTCGAGCAGCTCGACCACGCGCCCACGCCGGCGGAGCTCGCCGTGCCGTGGCGCAAGCTCGTCTACCCCTTCCGCCTGCGCAACGACCAGGTCCGCGTCGAGCGCAACATCGCCTACAACGACCACGGCAAGCGGGGCCTCCTCGACATCTACCTCCCGGTCGGCCGTCCGCCCGAGGGTGCTCCGGTGCTCCTGCAGGTGCACGGCGGCGGCTGGACCATCGGCAAGAAGGAGGAGCAGGGCATCCCGCTGATGCAGCACCTCGCGGCCAAGGGCTGGGTGTGCGTCGCGATCAACTACCGCCTCACGCCGCGCGACCCGTTCCCCGCGCAGGTCATCGACGTCAAGCAGGCCATCGCCTGGATCCGCGAGCACATCGGGTCCTACGGCGGCAACCCCGACTACATCGCCATCACCGGCGGCTCTGCCGGAGGCCACCTGGTCTCGCTCGCGGCGCTCACCGCCGGTGACACCTCGTGGCAGCCGGGCTTCGAGGACGCCGACGCCTCGGTGCAGTGCGCCGTCCCCCACTACGGCATCTATGACTTCGCGGGCTCGACCGGTCTCAAGAGCGCCATCTTGATGCGCGATCGGTTCCTCGGCCCCCGCGTCCTCAAGAAGCGTTGGGAGTGTGACCCCGAGGCCTTCGAGGACGCCTCCCCCATCCTGCGGATCACCCCCGACGCACCCGACTTCTTCGTGCTCCACGGCGCCCACGACTCCCTCGCCCACGTCGACCAGGCCCGACTGTTCGTCGAGAAGCTGCGCCGGGTCTCCAAGCGGACGGTCGTCTATGCCGAGCTCCCCGGCGCCCAGCACGCCTTCGACGTCTTCCCCTCGATCCGCTCCGCTCACATCGTGCGCGCGATCGATCGCTACCTGCACTGGCACTGGAACACCTACCGCCGCGAGCACACCTGAGCCCAGTCGGCGCGATGGTGCACGGCCCGCCGAGACGGCGCAATGGTGCTCACCCGGACCGGGACCGAACGGGGGAGGAAGTCACGCAGCGGTGCGTGGGATCCTCCCCGGTCGACTGCCTCGCACTCGGGCAAGCAGGCGCGCACCGCGCCCTCCCACCCGCGCGCCACGGGCACCCGCCCGAGCACGCCCGCGAGGCGGCACTGGGCGATCACCTGACGCCAGCCCGCGCGGAGCGTGGCCTCACCCGCGACGAGGGCGTCCAAGTCACCCTCGAGGTCGGCCCAGCGATCAGATGCGCGCTCGTGGCCGAGCCGCCCGTCCAACTCCACGACCGTGGCCTGCTCGGGGTAGGCGACATCCTGGAAAGCCACACGGTCGCCGTGCGTGACTCGCACCTGGCGGGCTCCGACCGGCAGCCCGTGCGCCCGCTCGACACCGAGGAGGAAGCGCCGCTCCATGGCGGAGTAGGCACCACTGGCCACGTCGTTGAGGACCTCCCGCACCAGAGCGCGCCGCGGCAACCGGGGCAGCAGCTCGAGCGCGGACAGCAGCCGGGCAGGGGTCGTACGACGCGACTGCACCGCGTCTGCCAGCCGTGCCACGGCGGTGTCCTCGTCGCGGGCGGCCGAGGCGTGCATCACGACCGCGTGCTCTAGACGCAGCCGGGGCGGGCTGAGGTGGTGCTGCACCGCGTCGTCGTAGCAACGCAGCCGGCTCGTGCTCACGCCTGAGGGATCATCGACGCTGCGGCCGGCGGCCACGACCACCGTGATGACCTCGGGCGCCCTCACGGACGTCAGCCCGTGGGCGTGCAGCGCGGCTGCTCCAGCCAGGGCAGAAGGGTGGTGCAGCAGCACCGCCGCCCAGGCTCGCTGCCGCCAGGTGGGCTCGCCGGTGTGGTCGATGTAGACGCCAGTGTGGAGGCGCGTCAGCTCGCGTTGCCGCACCAGGCGGGCAAGGTCGCGGTCGTTGCCTCCGAGCCCCCTCACCTGGCGCCGCGAGATCACGCCGTCCTGACGCTTCAGCAGCGCTTCGTACGTCTTCTGCTCCATGCGGCGAGCCTGCCGCGGGGCGAGACCAACGGCCAGTGGCACTGGTCGGGCCTGTGGACGAGCCCCTGAGGACACGCGCTCGAGAGCCCGGCGCCGACCGGGGAGGAAATCACGCAGCGGGTGCGTGATTTCCTCCCCGGTCGCCAGCCGGTCAGCAGCAGGTCAGCAGCAGGTCAGCGCGGCAACCCCAGGATCCGCTCGCCGACGATGTTGCGCAGGATCTGGGTGGTGCCGCCGGCGATGGACAGGCACCGGGTGTTGAGCATCTCCCAGACGGCGGCCCTGACGTCGGGGTCGTCGGTGACGAGACGGTCGCCGTAGAGCTCGACCACCAGCTCGGCGCCGTCCTGGCGGTTGCGGACACCGAGGAGCTTGGCGACGCTCGACTCCGCACCGGGGCCCTGGCCGGCCAGCGAGCGCAGGGTGGAGCGCGTGCCGAGGAGCGAGCAGACCGTCGAGAGCGCAACAGCGCGGCCGATCCGCACCCGCTCTGCCACGGTCATTCCCACCGCAGCCCCAGCCCGGGCCCCAGCCCCAGGCCCCACCCCAGTGCTGGAGCCGGAGCCGGCAGAAGCCAGCGCCACGGCCCGCTCCGTGCTCTTGTCGAGGCGGCTGGTCGCCATGGCGACCCGCTCGTTGGCCAAGGTCGTGCGCGCCAGGCGCCAACCATCGCCCTCGCCGGCCACCAGGCAGTCGTCAGGCACGAAGACGTCATCGAGGAAGACCTCGTTGAAGAGCGCCTCGCCGGTGATCTCGCGCAGGGGACGCACGTCGATGCCGGCACTCCTCATGTCGACGAGGAAATAGCTGATGCCCTGGTGCTGCGGGACGTCCGCGTCGGTGCGCGCCAGGCAGATGCCCCAGTCAGCCTTCTGGGCGACCGACGTCCACACCTTCTGCCCCGAGAGTCGCCAGCCGCCCTCGACCCGCGACGCGCGGGTGCGTAGCGACGCCAGGTCGGAGCCTGAGCCCGGCTCGGAGAAGAGCTGGCACCAGGTGAGCTCGCCCAGCAGCGACGGTCGGACCAACCGCTCCCGTTGCTCCGGCGTCCCGTGCTCGAGGATCGTGGGCAGGGCCCAGCCGGCGATAACGATGTCGGGTCGCTCGACCCGCGCACGCGCCAGCTCCTGGTCGATGACCAGCTGGGTGACGGCGTCCGCCCCCAGGCCGTACGGCGCCGGCCAGTGCGGCGTCAACAACCCGGTGTCGACCAGGCCGGCGCGCAGCTGGTCCGACCCTGCTGCCGCGACCCGGTCGACCAGGGACGCGATCTCCTCGCGCACCGCGTCGTCGCGCCCGTCGAGGTCGACCGCGACGCGTCGTCGCGTGCCGGCCACCGCGCTCGCCGTCAGGGACAGTGCGGCCTCGTCCGCCGAGCCCAGCAGGCCCCGCAGCGTCAGCGCCCGGCGCAGGTAGAAGTGCGCTTCGTGCTCGTAGGTGAAGCCGATGCCCCCGAGCACCTGGATGCAGCTCTTCGCCACCGACACGGCGCCGTCGAAGGCCACCACCGAGGCGACGTCCACCGCGAAGGCCCACTGCTCCTCGTCGCCGAACGCCGCGGACGCGACGTCCCATGCCGCCGCCGTGACCGCCTCGGCGGTCTCGAGCATCTCGGCGCACAGGTGCTTGATCGCCTGGAAGGACCCGATCGGCTTCCCGAACTGCTCGCGCACCTTGGCGTGGTCGACGGCGGTCTTCAGGCACCAGCGCGCGACGCCGGCAGCCTCGGCGGCCGCGAACGTGATGGCCGTACGACGCACCAGGTCACCGCTCAGCCCGGCCACGCGGACCACCCCTGCGGCGTCGAGATCGACCCGCGCCGATCCGTAGCGCCGGGTCAGGTCGAGCCCCAGCAGCCCGGTCACGTCGGCGGCCGTCGCGGGCACGACGTACCACTGGTCGTCGGCGTCGCTCAGGAGCAGGTGGGTGGCACCGGGCGCGTCCCAGACCACGGCGAGCGCGGGATCCAGCGCCAGCCCGAAGGACGCGCCGGAGCCCAGCACCTCGGCCAGCCCGGGAGCCGTCTCCATCACCGGGGCAAGCACCGACATCGCCACCACGGTGGACAGCAACGCTCCGGGCACGAGCTCGTGGGCACACGCTTCGAGAGCAACCGCGACATCCAGCGCGGTCCCGCCACCGCCACCGACCGACTCCGGCAGGCCGATGGTCGCGACCCCCATCTCGACGACCGACGCCCACACCTCACCGAACGCAGCAGCCGGCTGCGCATCGACGGCGCGAGCAACATCGATGCCCTTGAGCGAGCCCGCCCACGTGCGCATGCTGGCCGCCAGCTCGACGTGCTCGTCGGAGATCCCGATCGACATGCGGGCCCTTTCTGGAGGAGGCCAAAACTAGAACGTGTTTCATATTCTAGAGTCATGGTCGTGTCCGACACCAGCATGCCCGCCGACCTGCTCGCCCACGCACTCGCTGCCAAGGGCTTCATGCCCGAGGACGAGGGCCTCCTGCTGCACCGGGTGGCATGTGAGCGACTCACCCACGGCCCAGCGCTGGAGGTGGGGACCTACTGCGGGAAGTCCGCGATCTACCTCGGCGCGGCCGCCCGCGAGGTCGGAGGCACGGTCTTCACCGTCGACCACCACCGCGGCTCCGAGGAGAACCAGGCCGGCTGGGAGCACCACGACGCCTCGCTGGTCGATCCGGAGACGGGCCTGATGGACACGCTGCCGGTCTTCCGCAGGACCATCGCCGCCGCCGGCCTCGAGGACCAGCTCGTCGCAGTGCTGGGGAGGAGCACCACGGTCGCGGCGCTCTGGCGCACCCCGCTTGCGATGCTCTTCATCGACGGCGGTCACGCCGAGGTCGCCGCGCAGGACGACTACACCGGCTGGGCCCACTGGGTGATGCCCGGCGGCAGCCTGGTCATCCACGACGTCTTCGAGCACCCCGCCGACGGGGGCCAAGCACCCTTCCACGTCTTCCGGCGCGCGCTCGACAGCGGCGCGTTCGTCGAGGTCGACACCCTGGGCTCAATGCGGGTCCTGCGGCGGCTCACCGGCGATGCGGGCCACCCCGTCGGCTGACGCGCCTCAGCCGACCGGATCCCCCACGGTGCACTCGCACTCGAGCATCAGCTCGGCGAAGTGCGGCGCCAGCGACGTACCGCGCATGATGCCCGAGCCGGCCGTGCTGTGGCCGTGGGTCTCCCCGAGGGCGTCGATCGCGAGGATCACGGCAGCAGCGGTGTACGTCGTGTGCTCGTGCGGCCAGTTGACGTCGTCGCCGTAGACCCAGCCGGTCCAGTACTTCCCGTCCTCGCCCCGCAGGTGCTGCATGTCGCTCACCAGCCGCAGGGCGCGGCGGTGGTCGCCGATCGCGTCGAGGGCCATCGCGAGCTCACAGGTCTCCGCGCCGGTCACCCACGGGTTGGTGTCGACGCAGTGGATGCCGAGGCCCGGCACCACGAAGTCGTCCCACCGCGTCTCGAGCAGCGCGTAGGCGGCGTCGCCGCGGACAGCTCCACCGAGGACCGGGTAGTACCAGTCCATCGAGTAGTTCGCCTTGTCCTCGAACATGTCGGCGTGCTCGCGCACGGCGTGCCCGAGACGGCCGCCCGCGATCTCCCACTCCGGCTGCGGGTCGTCGAGCAGGTCGGCCAACGCCACACCGGCGCGGAGCGAGTGGTAGATGCTCGAGCAGCCGGTGAGCAGCGAGAAGCTCTCGGTCGGGGTCCAGTTGATGCCGCCGAAGGCCACCTGCTGCGACACAACCCAGTCGAGGCCGGCGCGCACCGAGGGCCAGTGGCGCCGGACGAAGCCGATGTCACGGCGTACGAGCCAGTGGTGCCAGATGCCGACCGCGAAGTAGGCCGACATGTTGACCTCGCCGCGCGGGTCGTCGACCTCACCGGCCACGATCTTCATCGGCCACGAGCCGTCCTCGCGTTGCATCGTCGGGACCCAGGCATAGGCACGCTCGGCGGCCTCCACCTCGCCACCGACGAGGAGCGCCATGGCCGCCTCGACGTGGTTCCAGATGTCGACGTGCTCGCCCACCGTCCACGGGATCGCCCCGCTCGGCTCCTGCATCGCCGCGATCGACGCCGCGGTCTCTGCGACCTGGGCCGCGGTCAGGATGCCGTCGACGTAGGGGATCCGCGCCAACGGGTCAGACATTGCCGTCCAGGGCATCGGTCTCGGGCTTGCGGAAGTAGAGCACCATGCTCTTGCCGATCATCGGGTCGAGCACCTTGCCGGCGAGCTGCAGGGCCTTGGGCTGCTTCATGATCTCCCACACGAGGAGCTTGTGGTAGGCCTTGGCGAGCGGGTGGTCGTCGTTGGTGACACCGACCGCGCACTTGATCCACCAGTAGGGCGCGTGCAGCCCGTGGGCGTAGCCCTTGCCCTCGAAGACCATCGCCTCGCCGGGCGTGCCGTCGTTGAAGCGGCCGGCCTTGGTGACCTTGTCGACCAGCTCGTGGTCGGTGTAGATCCGGATGTGGCCGCCCTCGGCGTTGTGGTAGTCGTCCGACAGCTTCCAGTTGATGACCTCGGGCAGCCAACGGGGCACGGAGATCGCCATGGTGCCGCCAGGTCGCAGCACACGGACCAGCTCCTTGATGGCCTCCACGTCGGCGTGGATGTGCTCGAGCACCTCGGCCGCGACGATCCGGTCGAACTCACCGTCGGCGAAGGGCAGCTGGAGCGCGTCGCCCTGCTTGATGTCGGCCTCGGCGCCCACCGGCACCTCGCCGGCCTGCTTCATCGCGGAGAAGAGCTCGAGCACCCCGGAGAGCTCGTCGGCGTCCATGTCGAACGCCACCACGTCTCCCCCGCGGCGATACATCTCGAACGCGTGGCGACCTGCGCCACACCCCATGTCGAGGACCCGGTCGCCGGCCTTCAGGCCCAGGCGGTCGAAATCAACGGTCAGCAAGGTTCTTCCTCTCGGTTCCTGCGGTCGACGCGCCGGCGGCACGCTCGTGCTCGAAGTCGGCGATGACCTCGCCATAGGCCTGGGCGACGGTCGCGGCGACCGCTCGCCAGCTGAACAGCTCCTCGACCCGCTGACGACCGGCTGCGCCCATGCGCACGCGCTTGGCGGGGTCGTCGAGCAGGCCCTCGATGGCGGCCTTGAGCTCGCCGACGTCCCCGGGGGTGACCACCTCGGCGCAGAGACCGTCGGGGCCCACCACCTCCGGGATGGCACCTGCGCGGGAGACGACCAGCGGCGTCGCGCAGGCCATCAGCTCGGCGGTCGGGAGCGAGAAGCCCTCGTAGAGCGAAGGCACGCAGGCGAGCTCGGCCGAGCCCATGAGGTCCACGAGCTCCTCCTCGCTGACGCCGTGGACGAAGCGCACCGCGTCGCCGATCGAGAGCTTCTCGATGAGCTTCTCGGTGCGACCGCCGGCCTGCGGCTTCGTCACCAAGATCAGCTCGACGTCCCGCTCGGTGCGCAGCTTGGCGAAGGCCTCGAGGAGCGTGGCGATGCCCTTCATCGGGGCGTCCGCGCTCGCCATCGCCATGATCCGGCCGGGGACGCGCGGCTTGGTGGGCGGCTTGAAGCCGTCGTCGACGCCGAGCAGGATCACCTGCATCTTCGCCGGGTCCACCCCGAAGTCGGTGGCGATGTCGCGCTTGGAGGTCTCCGACGGGGTCATGATCTTGCGTGCCTGCCGGGCCACCTTGCCCTGCATCCGCAGGAAGCCGTACCAACGACGCAGGGTGACCTTGCGCCACGGGTTGCGGGTCTGCGCGAGGTCGATGCGCCGGTCGAAGGTGATCGGGTGGTGCAGCGTCGTGATCAGGGGCAGCCCGAGCTTCTCGATGTCGAGCATCCCGTAGCCGAGCACCTGGTTGTCATGGGCGATGTCGAAGTCACCGACGCGCTCGGCGAGCAGCCGCGCGACCCGCTTGGAGAACGTCTTGGGCTCCGGGAAGCCCGCGGCGCACATCGTGGCGAACTCCTCGACGTCGATCAGGTCGCGGAACTCCTTGAGCTGAGGCACCCGGAACGGGTCGGGCTCGCGGTAGAGGTCGAGACTCGGCACCTTGGTGAGGGCGACGCCCTCGTCGAGGTCGGGGTAGGGCTGTCCGGAGAACACCTCGACGGTGTGGCCGAGGCGGGTGAGCTCTCGGCTGAGGTGGCGCAGGTAGATGCCTTGGCCCCCACAGTGCGACTTGCTGCGGTAGGACAGCATGGCGATGCGCACGCGTCACGACCTCTCTCTGGGTAACGGTGATGCGACCCCCGCGGGATCGCATCGACATCCGGACACTTGCCGGAAGACTGACACGCCGGGCCGGACGAAGTGGAACGTGTTCCTATTATGACCCACTCATTGCTAGCCTGATGACCTGAGTCATCCAACACCACCCAGGTCCTCGGCACATTCCACCGTCGCGACGTGCCGCGCACCCCGAGCACAAGGAGTCCCTTGTGAGCAGTGCTAACTCCCTGACGGTGGACGATCTCGGATCTGCGGCACAACGCGACCGCCGCAAACGCATCCTCGACGCCACCTACGAGCTGGCCCGTGACGGCGGGTTCGACGCGGTCCAGATGCGCGCCGTCGCTGACAAGGCGGAGGTGGCCCTCGGGACTCTCTACCGCTACTTCCCGTCCAAGATCCACCTGCTGGTCTCGGCACTGGCCAGCGAGTTCGAGCACGCCGAGGCGGCTTTCCGTGACAAGCCGATCCCGGGCGACACCAGCTCGGAGCGGGTCATCTTCGTGCTCAAGAAGACCACCCGCGGCCTCCAGGGCGACCCTCACCTCACCGAGGCTCTGACCCGGGCCTTCATGTTCGCCGACGCGTCCGTGGCCAACGAGATCCACTCGGTCGGCATGCTGCTCAGCTCGATGCTCACTCAGGCCATGCACCCGGGAGCGACCGAGCTCACCGACGACGACGTCGCCATCGCCCGGGTCATCGGCGACGTCTGGCTCTCGGCCCTGGTCGCCTGGGTCACCGGCCGGTCCACCGCCGCCGAGACCGGCGCCCACATGGAGAACGCCGTGCGGCTGCTCCTGCGCGACTGACCGGCGCACGACCTGCCACCACCCTTCCGTCTCCGGCTGCCGGTCTCGGGAGGTGACGTGAGTCCAGTACGTGCTCAGGTGGGTGACCCGCTTCATCAACGCGATGTTGCGGCGCATCAACACCGGCGCCGACAGCTACCTCACCCGCGACCTCGAGCTGGACATTTCACCGTCGCCGGCAGCACGCAGGCCCGCGACCAGCTCGTGGCAGCCGCGTCCCGAGGGTGAGAAGGGTCCATGTGGGCCCCTCTCATCTGTGCCGGGAGGTGGCCCCTCCCTGACGCGTAGTCGAACGTACTCATTGGCTTTCGGAGCACCCGCCTCAGGCGTGAGGAAGGTGGGTGGAGCCCGATTGAGCACGTCCGACTACGACAGTCGCGCATCCGTAGAGCGCACTCAACGCGGCTAGAATCGGGCCGACGACGCCGCCCGGCTGTCGGCTAGATCCGGACGATCGCTCGCGACGTCACCGACCCCGTGACGTGGACCAGCTAGCGGCCGAGGAACTCCGCGGTCGAGCCCCCCAGGTCCATCGCCGGCAGGCCGAGGTTGCGGTGGTCCCAGCTGCGCGTGCGCACGGCGTCGAGGCGCACCACGACGCGGTTCTTGGCCATCAGCTCCACGAACGGCTTGAGCTCCTCGGTGTAAGGCGCGTTGTAGCGCTCGAAGACGTTGACGCACACGTCCCACACCATGTCGGTGTCCTCGATGATCACACCGGTGCCCTCGATGGCCACGCCCCGGAGCTGGTCGTAGGTGTTGCCGGTCTCGACCAGGAAGCTCATCGTGGGGTCGCGGCGGAGGTTCACGACCTTCTGCGACTTGGCCTTGGTCTCGATCCAGATGTGGCCGTCAAGGTAGGCATACCACATGGCCACCAGGTGCGGCCGGCCCTGCGGGCCGAGCGTGGCGATGGTGGCGTTGCGCCGCTGGATGAGGAAGGTGTCGACCTCCTCGTCGCTCATCACGACCTGCGAGCGTTGGTTGGCCATGCCTCAACCGCCGAACGCGTGGGTGGAGGTGACGCCGCCGTCGATCGCGATCTCGGCGCCGTTGATGTAGGCCGACTCGTCCGAGCCGAGGAACACGTAGAGCGGTGCGACGTCCTCGGGGTGGCCGACCCGCCGCAGCGGGATCCTGGACGCGCCGAACTCCATCGCCGCGTCGCCCCCGTGGACGCGCGTCATCGGGGTGTCGATCATGCCCGGGTGCACCGAGTTGACCCGGATCCCCTTGGGCCCGAGCTCCATGGCCGCGCACTTGGTCATGCCGCGGATGGCCCACTTGGTGGCGGCGTACGCCGTGCAGCCGGCCATGCCGGCGAGTCCTTCGACCGACGAGGCATTGATGATCGAACCACCTCCGTTCTTGCGCATGGTGCGGGTGACGGCCTGCATGCCGAGGAAGCAGCCGAGCTGGTTGATGCGCCAGAGCAGCTCGACCTCGTCGGCACCGTGACGCTCGATGTCGCCGAAGCGCAGGATCCCGGCGTTGTTGGCCAGGATGCTGACCGGACCGAAGCGCGTGTTGACGTCCTCGACGACCGCCGTCCACGAGGCCGCGTCGCTGACGTCGTGGTGCACGAAGTGGGCGTCCGGGCCGAGCTCGTCGGCCAGTGCCTGCCCCTCGTCCTTCGCGATGTCGGCGATCAGCGTCCGCGCACCCTCGGCAACGTAGGCGCGGGCGATGCCCGCCCCCTGGCCCTGAGCGCCGCCGGTGACGATGGCGACCTTGCCGTCGAGACGACCCATGGTGTTGCTCCTTCGCGTGACGTGGGACTGAGGTGGCTAGACGGTCAGCTGCATGATCGAGTCGGCGGCGAAGCCCTGCGCGGGGTCGCGCCCCTCGAAGTAGCCGCCGAGCTGCTGGTCGAGGTCGTCGAGCGTCCAGGCTGCTCCGGCCTTGTCGAATCGCTGCTCCACCACGGGGGCCGCCACCAGGGCGACCATCCCGCCGTAGACGACGAACACCTGGCCGGTGATGGTGTCGGCGGCCGGTGACGCGAGATAGGCGACCAGGGGGGCCACGTGCTCGGGCGAGTAGGGGTCGATCTCGAGGCCCGACTGGTCCTCACCGAACACCTGGGCCGTCATGGCGGTGCGGGCGCGGGGGCAGATGGCGTTGGCGCGGACGCCGACCTTGCCGAGGCCACGCGCCGTCGACAGCGTGAGCGCGGTGATGCCCGCCTTGGCAGCCGCATAGTTGGCCTGCCCCGGGGAGCCCCCGAGGAAGGCTTCTGATGCGGTGTTGACGACTCGTCCGTAGACCGGCGCCTCGCTGTCCTTGGACTTCTGCCGCCAGTAGGAGGCGGCGTTGCGTGAGAGCAGGAAGTGACCGCGCAGGTGGACGCGGATGACCGCGTCCCACTCGTCGTCGCTCATGTTGAAGAGCATCCGGTCCCGGGTCATGCCGGCGTTGTTGACCACGACGTCGAGCTGGCCGAAACCGTCGACGGCGGCCGCCATCATCGCGTCGGCGGTGGAGCGCTCGGCCACGTCGCCCTCGACGATCGTGACGTCGACCCCGCGCGAGCGGATCTCCTCGGCAGCCTCGTCGGCAGCGCCCGGCAGGTCGTTGAGGACGATCCGGGCGCCGGCGTCGGCGAGGGCGAGCGCCTCGGCACGCCCGAGCCCGGCGCCTGCCCCGGTGACGATCGCGACGCGGCCGTCGAGTGACAGGTCCTTCTCTGCAGCCATGTGACCTAGTCCTCCAGGGAGATCGCGGCGCGCGGGCAGGCCGCCACGGCGCGCTTGACGTTCTCGAGGTTCTCGGGCGTGGTCTCCTCGGACTTGACCACGAGGTAGTCGTCGTCATCGAGCTCGAAGACCTCGGGGGCCATCGCCTCACAGAGGGCGTTGGACTCGCAGAGGTCGAAGTCGACCTTGATCTTCATGGGTGTTCTCCTTGGTTGTCGGGGACGTGCAGCTCAGGCCTCGGACGAGTGACCCGGGAACACCTTGGCCGAGGGGTCCATGGCGACGGTCGCGTTGTTGACGGCCGTGGCGGCCTCGCCGAAGCCGACTGCGATCAGACGGACCTTGCCGGGGTACTCCGTGATGTCGCCGGCGGCGAAGACCCGAGGCAGGTTGGTCTGCATCGACGGGTCGACCACGATGTGCCGCTTGAGGACCTCGAGCCCCCACTGCTGCATGGGGCCGAGGTCGGCGATGAAGCCGAGGGCAGCCACGATGGCCTGCGCGGGCCGGGTCGTGGTGACCCCGTCGACGGTGATGTCCACAGACTCCACGGTGGCACCACCGTTGATCGCGGTCACCTCGGCCTTGGTCACGATCTCGACCGAGGAGTCCCGCACCTGCTGGACGGTGCGCTCGTGGGCGCGGAACGCGTCGCGTCGGTGCACGAGCGTCACCGACCTCGCGACCGGCTCGAGGTGGACCGCCCAGTCGAAGGCACTGTCGCCGCCGCCGACGATGACGACGTCCTTGCCGGCGTAGGGGACGAAGCTCGGCACGAAGAACGCCAGACCACGCCCGAGCCAGTCGGCCTGGGCGGGCAGCGGACGGGGACTGAACTTGCCGATGCCGGCGGTGATGATCACGGCGCCGGCCCGGACCGTCGTGCCGTCATCGAGGCCGACGGTGACCCCGTCGTCGTCCTGCGCCAGCGTCGAGGCCGTGCGGTCCAGCAGATAGGTGGGCCTCGCGGTCCCCGCCTGGCTGACCAGGCCCTCGACGAGGTCGCGGCCCTTGATGCTGGGGAAGCCGGCGACGTCGAGGATCTGCTTTTCGGGGTACATCGCGGTGATCTGGCCACCGAGCTCGGGCAGCGAGTCGACCACGGCGACCCGGTGGCCGCGGAAGCCTGCGTAGTAGGCGGCGTAGAGACCGGTGGGCCCGGCGCCGATGATGAGGAGGTCGGTGTCGACGGCGTCGGGTGTGGGAGAGGTCACGCCGTGATCCTTCCGTGCCTGGGCGGTCATGCTCAACAGACGCGCCGCCTCGTCTCAGCGGCGGCATTTCTGGAACGTGTTCTAGTTCGCCCGAACGCTATCAGATGGTCTCCAGCTGGGAGACCAACCAGCCACCCTCGGTGCGCACGACGGTCACCAGGATCTTGTACTGGGCGACGTTGAGGTCGGTGCCCGCCTTGGTGGTGCTCTGGTCGAGGAAGACCAGGGCGACCACCTGCTCCGGCGAGGCCTGCACGACGCCCTGGGCGGCCACCTCGGCGGTCACCTCGGTCTTCTGCGCGACGAAGTCGTCGCGGATCTCGTCCTTGGTCTGGCGGAACTCCTCGGCGAAGGAGTCGGTCATCTTCGAGGCCGCCAGGTCCACCTGCTCGTCGTAGGTCCGGAAGGACGACGAGACGATGTCGACTGCCGAGCGGGCAGCCGTGTCGACGGCGGAGGTCGCGGCCACCTTGCCGGTCACGATCGGACGGTCGGAGGAGACCACGGGGTCGTCCTGGCCGTAGAGGTAGAACCCCTCCCCTGCCGCCACCACCGCGAGCAGCACGACGAGGCCCGCCAGCAGTCCCGTCGTGAGCCGTGAGGGTGGCCGTTCCTGCTCGTCCTCGATCGGCCACTCGACGTGCTCGTGGTGGACCTCCGGCTCCGGCGCGCTCGCGGGCGCCTCCGCCAGGGCCTCGTCGAGCGGGTCCCCGGGACCCGACGTGCGTCCCGCGACCTTGCGCGGTCGCGAGGTCGGGGTGCGGGCGCCCCGCGGCCGCTTGGGCGGGCGCGGACCCGGTCCCGAGGCGCTCATCCGACGAACTCGAGGTTGTTGGTGCGCCATTCGCCGTCGACGAGCAGCAGGTCGAGGCGCAGGCGGAAGTCGCGCGCGGTCTGCTCCTCGTTGCTGGACACGTTGCTGACGCTGCCGTTGGTCGCGACGATCACGGTCGCGCTGTCGGCGTCGAGGCCGGTCACGGCTGCGGATCGGACCGCGCCGGTCATGACCGACTCGTTGCTGGTCAGCAGGTCGACCAGGCTCTCGCTCGATCCTTGGTACTGCTCGAGGAACTCGCCCGTCGCGTTGTCGGCCACGGCCTCGAAGCTCTCCTCGGGTTTGCGGTAGTCGATGTTGACGAACGCAGCGGCCATCCGGCGCGCCGCCACCAGGACCTCGCCGTAGCGTTCCTGCTCGGCCCGCGCCGCGGTCCGGTTGTCGTGCTCACGGAGCGCGGCATATCCGCCGACCCCGCACGCCACCAGGAGCACCACGACCAGGACGGTGAGGACGACGGGGAACCGGGCAGCCCCACTCTCGGGCGTCATCGCTGGCGTCATCGCTGGCGTCATCGCTGGGACACCGGTCCCACCAGCAGCCATTTCCACGAGTCATCCCCCAAGATCGACAGGTCGCCCGGATCGGTGAAGCGCACCGGGTCGCCGTTGCGGTCCACAGCACCGTAGACCAGACCCGAGGCGGGGTCGTAGGAGCCACCCAGGGCGCGCGGCGGCGAGGCCGGCGGCCGCTGGGCACCGGGTGAGTACTTCGGACCGCGCATGACGTACGGCGGTCCGCTGCGGCACTGGGCCGGGAAGATCGGGGCGTCGGTCAGGTCGTTGGCCTGCCGCCACTGCGACGGCGGCTTGTAGCCCTTGGTGCACGGCGGGACGCTGTTGTCGAACTGCAGGCTGACATGTCCGAAGCCGTCGGGCGTCGTGCCCGTGAAGCCGCCGGCGATCGTGCGCGGGAAGGTCACCAGCAGCTGCTCGAGGCCGTCGAGGTGAGAGACCACGATCTGGTTCACGCTCACAGCGTTGCCCAGCAGGATCGGCAGCGTGGGCTCGAGGTCCTCCAGCAGTGCCTGCACCTCGCGGGCGGTGCCCGGCGTGCCCTCGAGCGTCGTGCGGATGTCCTGGTCGGAGTCACGCAGGGCGGCGGTGAGCAGGCGCAGGTCCCGCGAGAACGCGCGGATGTTCTCTCCCTCGGCACGCTGGGTGCGCAGCACCGGCAGCGCCGTCTCGAGCAGCCGGATCGTCACGTCGGTGTTGGCCGCGGCCTCCCGGATGAACTCGCCTCCACCGTCGAGCAGCCGCTGGAGGGGCACCCCGGTGTCGCGGAACATCACGCCGAGCTCTTCGATGAGGGTCTTGAGGTTCTCCTGGTCGACCGAGCCGATGAAGGAGTCGAGCTCGACCAGCAGGTCGGCCTCGTCGACGGGCAGGGACTCCATCGACCCGGCCAGCGTGCTGCCGTTCTCGGCGTAGGGGCCCTCGTCGTCGGCGGGCTCGAAGTCGAGGTACTGCTCCCCGACGGCCGAGAGGTTGTGCACGAACATCGGTGCGTCCAGCGGCAGCCGGGTGCCTTCCTCGAGGGCCAGCTCGATGCTGACCCCCGAGCGGGTCGGGGTCATCGAGGCGACCTTGCCGATCTGGACGCCCCGGTAGGTCACCTCGCTGCCCTCGAACAGACCACCCGAGCGCGGCAGGGTCGCCTCGACGGTGATCCCGCGTCCCAGGACCTTGTCGACGAAGCCGAGGTAGGAGGCGGTGACGTAGACGATGCCGACGCAGGCCAGCACGACGAACGCCAGCAGGCGGATCCGGATCCCGGTGCGGGTCATGCCGCCCCACCTCCGAGCAGGCTGGTGGTGCTGGGCTCGGGGCTCGCCGTGCCGCTGGTGAGGGCCAAGTTGAGCCGACCCAGGCCGGGCAGCAACCCACCGAGGTCCGGGACCGGGAGCTCGAGGTCGGGCAGCTCGAGGCCGCCGGTCTCCAACTCCTTTAAGGCCAGGCAGACCGGGTTGTCGGCGTACTTGGCGCGCTTGCAGTCCTTCACCAGCTTCGAGAGCAGGTTGATGCTGCGGAGCACCTTGACGCACGCCTTGCTGGTGAGGTCGGCGCTGGTCAGGCAGTCGAGGACCGTGTTGAGCGGGTCGTCGGGCAGCCCGGGGAGCGGGATGTCGGGCAGGTCGGGGGCAGGACCGCCCTCGCCGGGCGAGAGGAAGTTGGCGATGTTGATGTCGGCCTTGATGGAGGTGTTGGCGTAGTCGCCGAGCACGATCTCGCTGGCCTCCTGCGGGAACGGGAAGCTCAGGATCAGGTTGAGCCCCGGGGCCAGCTTGTCGCCCGCGGCACGCAGCCGGTTGACGATCGGCTGCAGACTGCGCAGCGAGGCGATCAGGTCGTCCTTGCTGGCGCCGATGACGCGGGTGCCGACGACACCGAGCCGGTCCAGCGAGGACAGCATCGCGACCAGCTCGTCGTGCTGGTTGCCCAGGACCTCGATGGCGGGTCCCGCTGCGTTCAGCGCGCCCTCGATCGTCGTGCGCTCCTGGTTGAGGGTGCTGGTGAGGTTGTTCAACGACTCGAGCGCGCTGATGATGTCGTCCTTCTGCGCGTCCAGGGTGCCGATGACGCTCTCGAGCGAGCCCAGCAGGCTGCGCACCTTGTCGGTGCGCCCACCCATGACGTCGTTGATCTCCTCGGTGATCACGCCGAGCTGGCCCACGCCTCCGCCGCTGAGCAGGAACGACAGCGCGCCCAGCACCTCCTCGACCTCGGGGTTGCGACCGGTGGCCTCCAGCGGCAGGTTGTCGCCGTCCTCGAGACGTCCCTGGGCGGTGCCTGCCTCCGGCTGCTCGAGGGCGACGTACTTCTCCCCCAACAGGCTGACCTGCCGGATGTCGGCGATCGTGTTGTCGGGGAGCCTGATGTCGTCGCGCACCCGCAGGGTGATCTTCGCGTGCCACCCGACGCGCTCCACGTCGATCACCTCACCGACCGTGACGTCGTCGACCATGACCGGCGAGCGGGGCACGATGTTGAGGATGTCGCGGAACTCCGCGGTGATCTCATAGGCCTCGTCGGCGTCGACCGGCGACCCCGGCAGCGGGAGGTCGTAGGCACCGTCGAACTCGCACCCCGAGGACACGAGCGCGAGGGCGGCGACCAGGCCCACCCAGCGACGACGTGGCGTGCGGATCACGGGGTGCCTCCCAGGAGGGTCGCGAGGCTGGGCTCGAGCTCGCTGGCGTAGTGCTGCTGCACGACGTCGCGCTCCGCAGGCTCCGGTCGTACGTCGGACCCGGAGGCCGCTGCGCCGGTGGCACGTCCGCCTGGGCCGGGCGGGACGGTCGGTGCCTTGCCGATCGGCTCGAGCAGCGTGGAGAAGATCTGGCAGGCCAGGTCCTTGCTGATCCGTGGGAGCGCCGACTGCTGGACGACCGAGCAGAGGAACCCGTCGGCGTCCCACACGTTGCCGCTCACGCCGATGCGCGAGCCAATGGTTCCGGACTCGGAGTTGTAGGCCAGCACGAGGTTGCCGATCGCGACCGGGGCGATGCGCAGCGCGTCGTCGAGGTTGGTCTTCTCGGAGTTGATGACCTCGACGATGCTGCTCAGCCTCTCGACGTTGCGCACCAGCGCCTTGCGGTTGCCCCGGACGAAGGTCTCGACGGTGCCGACGGCATCAGCGACGGAGGCCAGTGCGCCCTGGAGCTCGCCCCGCTCGGCCGAGAGCTGCGAGGAGACGCCGGCCAGGCGGCGGATGAAGGCGCGCACGAGCTTGTCGTTGGAGGCCAGCGTGCTGGTGAAGTCGGCAAGCTGGGAGACGGTGTCGAAGAGGTCGCCGCTGCCCTCGCCGAAGGTCGCCGCGGCCTCGGACAGGTCGCGGATCATCTGGTTGGCACGGGCGCCCTGTCCGTCGAGACCCTCGGCTCCCGCCTCGAGCAGGTTGTCGAGCGTTCCGTCGGCGTTGACTCCGTTGGGCCCGAGGGTCTGGCTGAGGTCGCGCAGCGCGGCGTAGATGCGGTCGAGCTCGACGGGGACGGCCGTGTCCGGCAGCGCGATGTCGGCACCATCGGCCATCACCTTCCCCTCCGTGTAGGCCGGGGTGAGCTGGACGAAGCGGTCGGACACGAGCGTCGGTGTGACGATGACGGCCTGGGCGTCGGCGGGCACGTCGAACGCGGCGACGTACTCGATCTCGACGCGCACCGACTCCCCCTCGGGAACCACCGCGGTGACCTCGCCGACGGTGACGCCCAGGATGCGCACGTCGGTGCCGATGTAGACGCTGACGGCACGCGGGAAGTGCGCCGTGACCGTGCGGGTCCCCTCCCCGCCGCCCGTGGTGAACGTGATGACGGCGGCGACGAGCAGCACCGCGACGATGACGGGGGTGACGATCTTGGACAGGGGTCTCATGGCGGGGCCTCTCACTGCGCCGGCCCGGGCAGGAACTCGCCCGTGGGGATCGCGGCCAGGTTGACGGCATAGGCGTCGAACCACGGACCGGTGCCGATGATGTTGCCCAGGATCGAGACGTAGGGCCCGAGCGCCGCCAGCGTCGCCTTCAGCTCCTTCTCCTTGCCGTTGAGCAGCGTCAGCAGCTCGTCGACCTCACGCAGGGCGGGCCCTATCTGGCGCTGGTTGTCGGTCGCGACCCCGCGCAGCTCGACGGCGAGGCTGCGCGCGTTGACCAGGAGTCGGTGGATGGCGTCCTTGCGGCGCTGGACCTCGGCGAAGACCAGGTCGCTGCTCCTGAGCAGCTGCACGATGTCCTGGCTGCGGTCGGCCAGGAGCTTGCTGACGTCCTTGGAGCTGGCCAGCAGCGCCTGGATCTCCTGGTCGCGCGAGGCGACGGTCTGCGAGAGCCGCGAGATGCCGGTCAGGCTGTCCTCGATCTCGGGGGCGGCGGCATCCACGGTGTCCGCGACGACGCCGAGGGCCTGGACCAGCTGGTCCTTGTCGATCTCCTCGGTGGTGGTGGTGAGATCGCCGAAGACGCCGACGATGTCGTAGGCCGACTGGGTGCGCTCCTTCGGGATGCGGGTGTCCTCGTCGAGCTGGCCCTCGCCGGCGGGGGTGAGCTCGAGGTACTTCTCGCCCAGGAGGCTGAGCACCTCGACCGACGCCCCGCTCTCGGTGCCGAACTCCACGCCGTTCTCGACCTCGAACTGCACGAGCACGGTGTTGCCCTCGAGGGTGACGTCCTGGACGCGGCCGACCCGGATCCCGCCGACCTGGACCATGTTGCCGCGGTGGAGGCCGCTGGCGTCGGTGAACTCGGCGAGGTACGACGTGCCCCCGAAACCAGGGAACTTGGAGAGGTTGAAGGCCGCGGCCATGACCACGAGCATCACGACCAGGCTCATCGCCCCGAGGCGGAGGATCTGGGCTTCCGAGTAGCGCTTCACGTCGTCATCACCTGTTGCACCGCGGCGCGCTGGAGTGGAACTCGATGTCGTCGAGACCCGACAGGAGCTGGTTGAGCAGCCCCTTCGGGATGCCCGGGACCTGGAGCTCGGGCAGGGTGATCTTGCCCGAGAAGCCGCAGATGTAGTAGTTGTACCAAGACCCGTAGGTCCCGGTCCTGGTCTGGTCGGTCATCGACTCGGGGAGCCGGTCGAGCAGCTCGACGATCTGCTCCTGGTTGGCCTTCTCGTTCAGCAGGACCGCCAGCTTGCGCAGCTCGGCGATGTCGGCCTTGAGCACCGGGCGGCTCTCGCGCAGCAGGTCGGCCAGGACCACCGTGAGGTCGCTGATGCTGCCCAGGGACGACCCGATGACGTCGCGGTCGCGGGCCAGGTCGCCCATCCAGTCCTTGAGCTCGACCACCAGGGTGCTCAGCTGCTCGCGGCGCCCGTCGACGGTCTCGAGGGTGGTGCTCAGGTTGTCGATCACCTCACCGACCAGCTGGTCACGATCGGCGAGCGCGTTGGTCAGCGACGCCGTGTTCTGCAGGAGGCCACGGACCGTGCCGCCCTCACCCTGGAGTACCTGGATCAGGTTCATCGTGAGCTCGTTGACCTGCTCGGGCTGGAGCGCCTGGAAGAGCGGCTTGAAGCCGTTGAACAAGGTGGTGAGGTCCAGGGCCGGGCTGGTCTGCGCCACGGGCAGGACGTCGTCCTCCTGGAGCGGCTGGGCCTCGCTGGACACGCCCTCCTCGAGGGCGAGGTAGCGGTCGCCGACGAGGTTGAGGAAGCGGATCTCCGCGCGAGCGGCGGTCGTCATGGGCACGTCGGCCTTGATGCGGAAGGTGACCATGGCCTGGGTGCGGTCGTGGTGCTCGACCTTGCGCACCTCCCCCACGCTGACGCCGGCGATCCGGACGTCGTCGCCCTTCTCGAGCATCGAGGCGGAGGTGAAGACCGCGCGATACTCCCGACCCGCCCCGAAACCGATGTTGCCCATGATCGCGGCGAGCAGCCCGGTGACCAGCACGGAGACGATCGTGAAGATCAGCAGCTTGACGCCCGAGGAGATGAACACGGAGTTGCGGGACATCAGGCGCCACCTCCCCGTACGACGGGGGCGTAGAGCAGCGAGCCGAGGGCGCCGTAGCTGTCGGCGGCCCGACCAGAACGGCCGGCCAGCAGCGCGTTGACGACCGATTGCTCGGCCTGGCTGCCGGCGTAGCCGCTGGACATGCCCGAGCCGAACCCTGCGGCCGCGGCTGCCTTGGACAGGCCCGGGATCGGCAGGATCGGGAGGGCGCTGCTCGGCGGGTTGTCGTCGAGGTCGGCACCGTCGTCGAACGAGTTGGGGCCGATCGGGACCGGCGGGAAGGGCAGCCCGGAGCACCACGGACCGTGACCCACCTCGCCGTACTCCGGTAGGTCGCTCTGGTCGTAGGCCTGGTACTGGGCGGTGCCGAACTCGATGAACTGCTTGACCTGGTTGCCTTCGAAGGTCTTGGCGAGCAGTGGGCGGTAACGGGCTGCGCCCTTGATCAGGCAGGGAAACTCGGGTGAGTAGATCTCGAGGAGCTTGAGCACCGGCTGCGTCACCTCGCCGATGCGGATCAGGTCGGACTCGTTGTCGGCCAGGATCCTGGTGGTGGTCTCGGAGAGTCCGGCGACGTCGGTGAAGAAGACGTCGAGCTCCTGACGCTTCGCCACGATCGTCTTGCTGGTGACGGTCAGGTTGCGCAGCACGCCGATCAGGTCCGGTGCCGCGAGGTCGTAGGTGTCGGCGACCGCCGCCAGCTCGACGAGGTCCTGACGCAGCGTGGGCAGGCTGTCGTCGATGGCCCCGAGGTAGGAGTCGAGCTCCTCGATGGTGTCGCCGAGCTGGTCCCCGCGGCCCTCGAGCGCGGTGGCGAGGGCGTTGAGGGTGGAGTTGAGGTCGGCCGGACGGACCGCACGCAGCAGCGGGAAGAGGTTGGCCAGGATCTCGCTCAGCTCGACGTTGGTCTCCACCTGGCCGGCAGGGATGACCGAGCCGTCGCTCAGGGGTCTCCCGCTCTGCTGCTCCGACGGGATGAACGAGAGGAACTTCTGCCCGAACAGCGTCGTGGGCAGGATCTGGACGCGCACGTCCTCGGTGATCTCCTGGGCCGCCTCGGGCTCGAGGGCCACCTCGATCGAGGCCATCGCCCCGTCCTGCTCGACGCTGCGGACCTGACCGATCAGCGCACCGTTGAGGCGCACGTCGCCGAACTTGGCGAGCTGGAGCCCCGCCCGGTCGGCCTTGACGGTCACCATCGTGACGGTGTCGAACTTCTTCTGGTAGATCGCGACGGAGAGGTAGACCAGGGCGGCCATGGCGGTCAGGAAGACGACACCGGCGAGCAGCAGTCGACGGTGCTCGGCCGGGGAGTCGTGGTGGATGTTGACCAGCATCGTCGACTACCCCGTGATCCGCACGGTCGTGGTCGAGCCCCAGATGGCGAAGCTCAGGAAGAAGTCGGCCACCACGGTGAACACGATGCTCGTGCGGATCGCACGACCGACCGCCATGCCGACCCCGGCCGGGCCGCCTGAGGCGGTGTAGCCGTAGTAGCAGTGGATCAGGATGATCGCCGCCGACAGGAAGAGCAGCTTGAAGAAGGACCAGAGGATGTCGATGGGTGGCAGGAACTGCAGGAAGTAGTGGTCGTAGGTGCCGGCCGACTGCCCGTAGATCAGCGTGGTGATCAGGCGCGGCGAGAGGTAGGAGGCGCTGAGCGCCACGACGTAGAGCGGGATGACGGCGATGAACGCCGCGATCATGCGGGTCGTGACGAGGAACGGCAGCGAGGGGATCCCCATCACCTCGAGGGCGTCGATCTCCTCCGAGATGCGCATGGCGCCGAGACGGGCGGTGTAGCCACAGCCGACCGTGGCCGCGAGCGCGATCGAGGAGATCAGCGGCGCCACCTCGCGGGTGTTGAAGTAGGCGGAGATGAAGGCGCTGAACTTCGCGACCCCCAGCTGGCTCAGCGAGGCGTAGCCCTGGATGCCGACCTCGGTGCCGGCGAAGAACGCCAGGAACGCGATGACGCCGACCGTCCCGGCGATCAGGGTCAGTCCCCCGGCACCGAAGGTGACCTCGGCCAGGGTGTTGGTGATCTCGCGGGGGTAGCGGCGGATCGCCCTCGGTGTCCAGGCGAGCGCCTTGACGTAGAACATCAGCTGGTCGCCGTAGGCCTCCAGCGACTTGCGTCGCCCGTCGACGACGGCGCCTGCGATGGATCCGATGCTCGCCACGTCAGATCCCCGGGGGCGGGACGACTTGGAAGTAGATGGCGGTGATGACGGCGTTGATGAAGAACAGCAGCATGAACGCGACGATCACCGCCTCGTTGACCGCTCGACCAACACCGCTGGGGCCGCCGCCGGCGTTGAGGCCCTTGTAGGCACCGACGATCGCGGCCATGCCGCCGAACACGACGGCCTTGATGATCGCGATGTAGAGGTCGGTGATGCTCGCCAGTGCCGTGAAAGACGACAGGAACGCACCGGCCGAGCCGCCCTGGACGATGACGGTGAAGAAGTAGCCCCCGCCGATGCCGGCGGCGATGACGATGCCGATGATCATCAGCGCGACGAACATGGTGGCGACGACCCGCGGCGCCACCAGCCGCTCGAGCGGGTCGACACCGAGGACCTCCATCGCGTCGATCTCCTCACGGATCTTGCGGGCGCCGAGGTCGGAGCAGATCGCAGAGCCGGCCGCGCCGGCGATGATCAGCGCCGCCGCGATGGGTGCCGCCTCACGGACGACGGCCAGGACCGCGGTGGCGCCGGCGAAGGACTGCGCGCCCAGCTGCCCGGTGAGGTTGCCGACCTGGAGCGAGATGACCGCGCCGAAGGGGATGGAGACCAGGATCGTGGGCATGAGCGTGACGCTGGTGATGAACCAGGCCTGCTCCACGAACTCGCGGAACTGGAACGGCTTGGTGAAGATCCGCTTGACGACCTCCACGGTCATCGCAGCCAGCTCACCGGGCCCACGCAGGATCGACACGGCACTGTGCGCCATCGCTACACCTCCCCATGTCTACGACGAGCGTCACACTAGAACGTGTTCTTGTTATCACACAACGAGACGCGTCCTTAGCTCGTGCCCTCCCCGGCTCGACCCGCCACCAGTGACGGTGTCCACAGGCTAACCCCGTCGCCGTCCCTAGGACGGGCGATCGTGCAACCCGATCTCTGGGGCCCGTTCGGCGAGCGCAGCGACACTGTCGGGGCCACCCGCACCCTGGGCATCGTCAGGACATGTCCGACATCGTCCCCGTGCTGGACCACGCGAGGTCGCTGGTGATGCTGGAGCAGGTCGCCGGTGTCTTCTGCGTGGCGCTCGACGTCGCCCGACCCGTCGGGCTCAACGCCAACCGCCACGCCCGCCGCTGAGGACGTCCGGGCACCTCACGCGACGTCGAAGACGTAGCTTGCGCCGTCGATGGTGCGGATCCAGTGGTGGACGCTGCCCGCCCGCCGGAGCTTGCGTCTCACGTTGCCGATGTGGACGTCGACGAGGAAGTCGGACTCGATGAACTCGCCATCCCACACCTCGCGCACCAGGTCGCCACGCTCCCACCCGGTGCCGGGACGGGACGCCAAGGCGTGCAGCAGGTCGAACTCGGCGCGGGTCAGCATGACCCGCTGACCGTCCAGCACCGCCACGTGGTGTTCGGCGTCGAGCACGAGCCCACCACCGACGTCGACGGGGCCACGCGGCTCCGGGGTCGGCACCGGCGCCGATGAGGTGTCAGGGGCGGTCTCAGCGACGGCGACGGCGCCGACTCGCGGTCGGCGCAGCAACGCTGACACCCGGGCGCGCACCTCCCGGGGGGAGAACGGCTTGGACATGT
The DNA here is from genome assembly GCF_900113685.1 of Nocardioides psychrotolerans. GTDB lineage: Bacteria > Actinomycetota > Actinomycetes > Propionibacteriales > Nocardioidaceae > Nocardioides > Nocardioides psychrotolerans. The sequence goes on along the minus strand of NZ_FOQG01000005.1, from coordinate 188,906 downwards.
AGTCGTCGGCGCCGACCTCCAGCCCCACCAACCGATCGATCTCGGCGTCACGTCCGGTGATCATCACGACGTAGGCGTCACTGAACTCGCGCAGGGCGCGACACACGTCCGTGCCGTCCATGTCCGGCAACGACAGATCGAGGGTGACCAGGTCGGGCTGCACCTCGCGGACCATGGCGAGGGCGGACGCTCCGTCGGACGCCGTGGACACCTCGAGACCGGCCTCGCGGAGCACGTGGACGAGGAGGTCGCGGATGTCGTCGTCGTCGTCGACGACCACAGCTCGATGTGCTGACGTCATGCCCGTCACCTCCTGGGTAGCTTGGACGTTGATTCAATCTAGCGAATGGCAACAGGCAATGATGCGGTGCCACCGGCGTGGCTTCCTTGCACAGACTTGGGCCGGGGTGTGAGGCTGGGCTCAAGGGGCCGTGGGGGACGTTCACCTTCAGAGCGGCACGACACCAGCCGAAGGACCAGGTATGACTCCCCCATCAGGCCCGACCCGCGACCCGGTCGTCGAGGAGCGACGCCAACGCGCGGTCGAGAGCCTCCAATTGTCCGAGGGCCAGAAGGACGAGCGTTTCGAGCGGATCACCCGCCTGGCCCGCACCGTCTTCGGCGTGCCGATGACGACGATCACGATCCTCGACAACGACCGGGCCTGGTTCCCCAGCGCTCAGGGGGTTGACGTGTCAGAGATGCCCCGGGTGGAGACGTTCTGCGACCGCACGACCGACGAGGGTCGCCTGCTGATGGTCGAGGACGCCAGTCAGGACGAACGCTTCCGGCACCTGCCCCTCGTGGAGCACGGCCACGTCCGTTTCTACGCCGGCCACCCGCTGCGCGACGCGATCGGCAACGTGGTCGGCACGTTCTGCATCTACGACTCCGAGCCCCGCACGCTCGACGGTGACCTCCTCGTCGCGTTCCGCGACATGGCGGCCTGGGCGGAGCAGGAGCTGGTGTCCTCGGCGGAGATGTCGCAGGCCGGACACGTGCAGGCCTCCATGCTCCCGGCCCGGGCCGTGCGCACCGGCGGCTGGGAGATCAACGGGCTCTGCCTGCCCGCCCTCGCTGTCGGCGGCGACTTCTACGACTACGGCGTCACCAACGGCGTCGTCCACCTCGGGCTGGGTGACGTGATGGGCAAGGGCACGGGAGCAGCCCTGGTGGGAGCGGGGGTCCGCGCCGCGATCCGCAGCACCAACGCCGCCGTCACCGCCGGGGTCGACCTCGGGATCACTGCCACGCAGGTGGCTCGCAGCCTGCTGCCCGACCTCGAGCGCACCGAGTCCTTCGTGACGCTCTTCGAGGCGGCGATCGACCTTGATGACGGGTTCACTCGTTACGTCGACGCAGGTGCCGGCCTCTGCCTGCTCGTGCACGGCGACGGGAGCGAGCAGCGTCTCGACAGCGTCGACCGGCCCTTCGGCATCCTGCCCGACGACCACTGGAGCGAGCACCAGGTCACGCTCGAACCGGGCAGTCGGATGCTGGTCTTCAGCGACGGCCTCCTCGATCTCATCGACGATCCCATCGAGTGGTGGCACGAGGTCGGCGCCCTGATGCGCAGGGCCGACGACGTCGGCACGCTGCTGGAGCTCGTGGCTCGACTGGCTCGGGACCGAACTGCGTTGGACGACGTCACGGCCGTGGCGGTGTTCCGAGCCCCGGTGGCGGGAGACGCTCGGTGAGTCGTCGGCTGCTGCTGATCCGTTTCGTCGTCGTCCTGACGTCGATCCTGGGCCTCAACTACGTCGTCTGGCGCTGGCTTTTCTCGGTCAACTGGGACGCCTGGTGGATCGCCGTGCCCCTGGTCCTGGCCGAGACCTACAGCCTCGTCGACTCGCTGCTCTTCGGCCTGGGCATGTGGCGACTCAAGGAGCGCGACACCCCCGCGCCGCCCGGGCCGGGGCTGACCGTCGACGTCTTCGTCGCGACCTACAACGAGCCCATCGACCTCGTGATGACGACGGCTCGCGCGGCCAAGGCGATCTCCTACCCGCACGAGACCTGGATCCTCGACGACGGCAACCGACCCGAGATGCGAGCGGCCGCCGAGGCGGAGGGGATCGGGTGGATCACCCGGTCGGCGGAGTGGGCAGGCATGCCGCGCCATGCCAAGGCCGGCAACCTCAACAACGCGCTGCTCACCACCGAGGGTGAGTTCCTGCTGATCCTCGACGCCGACATGATCCCCGAGCCCGAGATCCTCGACCACACCCTGGGCTTCTTCACCGACGAGCGGATGGCGCTCGTGCAGACCCCTCAGTACTTCACGAACGTGCCGGAGGACGACCCGCTCGGCAGCCAGGCCCCGTTGTTCTACGGCCCGATCCAGCAGGGCAAGGACGGGTGGAACTCCGCCTTCTTCTGCGGCTCCAACGCCGTCATCCGTCGCGAGGCCCTGATGCAGCTGGGTGTGTCGCGCTACGTGGGTGAGGTCGAGGTCGGGGTCCATCGGGCTCTCAAGACCGCCCGCGCCGTGCTCCGGTCGGCGAGGAGGACGCTGGAGCCGGACGAGACCGAGGCTCGTGAGGCACTCGACGCGATCCTGCACGAGATCGGGTGCTCACGCCGTGAGCTGGCCAGGGGTGGTGCGCTCTTCGACGTGACCTACACGTTCCAGAAGCGGGTGGCCGCCATCCGTCGCGGCCTGGTGGCCGCCGACCTCGAGGCATTGCAGGCCGACCTGGCCGTCATCGCGGAGCTCGAGGGCATCGGCGCAGATCCGGACCTCGCACTGGCCACGGTCGACGAGAGCGTCCTCCTGCAGATGGCCCACCGCGACTGGTCGCCGCTAGGAGCGGTGGAGACCGTGCAGGCCCTCGTCAACGCCATCGACGTCGACCGGGGTGACGAGGCCCAGGCTGTGATGCCGATGGCCACCATCTCGGTCACCGAGGACATGGCGACCTGCATGCGGCTGCACACGCTGGGCTGGCGGTCGGCCTACCACGACGAGGTCCTCGCCACCGGCCTGGCTCCCGAGGACCTCCAGACGATGCTGACCCAGCGCCTGCGCTGGGCCCAGGGCACGGTGCAGGTGCTGTTCAAGGAGAACCCCCTGACGCAAAGGGGCCTGACCCTGGCCCAACGGTTGATGTACTTCTCCACGATGTGGAGCTATCTGTCCGGGTTCGCCGCGCTGGTCTACATCGCTGCCCCGGTCATCTACCTCACGTTGGGCGTGCTTCCGGTCAACGCCCTGAGCACCGAGTTCTTCGTGCGGCTGATCCCGTTCCTCATCATCAATCAGCTCTTGTTCTTCGTGGTTGCGGACGGACGCAAGACCTGGCGCGGTCAGCAGTACTCCCTCGCCCTCTTCCCGGTGTGGATCGCGTCGTTCACGACCGCCTTCGGCAACGTCTTCCTGGGCCGCAGCCTGGACTTCGCCGTCACGCCGAAGACCAAGCGGGAGCCCACCGGCCCGGCATGGCACCTGATCCGTCCCCAGCTGTGGGCGATGGGCCTGCTCGTCGGAGCGCTCGTCGCGGGCTCCGTCCGCATGGCGACCGGACAGGCCAACATCCCGGGGAGCCTCTTCAACATGGTGTGGGTCGTGTTCGACCTGCTGATCTTCTCCGTCATCATCAAGGCGGCGCGCTACCGGGGATACGTTGCCCCCAGCGAGCCTGCGCCCACCACCGTCAGTGTCGGTCCCACCCACCAAGGAGCACCATGATCGAGTTCGCGGTCCACACCCGAGACGACGGCGTCGGTGTCGTGACACCTGAGGGCCGTCTCAACATGGTGTCCGCCCGACGGCTCAAGGAGATCCTCTCCGAGCTCGTCAGCGCCGGGACGACGCGCATCGTCGTCGACATGGGCGAGACCAGCTTCCTGGACTCCTCCGGCCTGGGGGCCCTCATCGGCGGCCTCAAGTCCGCACGCCAGGCCGGAGGGGACCTCCGCATCGCCCGGGTGTCGCCCGCCGTGATGACGGTCTTCGAGCTCACCAACCTCGACCGAGTGCTGCGGGCGCGCGAGTCCGTGGACGGTGCCTTCGATGACTGAGCCCGGACCCGCTCGCGCGGTCATCGCCCTCGAGAACCGGTTGTCGCTCTCGGCCCCTGCTACCCCGGAGATCATGGATCTCGTGCACGCGATGCTCGAGCACCTCTGGATCAGCAACCCCGATATCTCCGACCGCGACCGGATCCGCTTCGAGATGTCGGTCATCGAGATCCTCGGGAACGTCGTCGAGCACGCCTACGCAGCCGACCACGTCGACGTGCCCGGACAGGACGGCCGTCGCTTCGAGATCGTCATCGGCGTCACCGACACCCAGCTGATGGCCCATCTGGGCGACAACGGCCTCCCGACGGCGCTCGACCTGAGCGGGGTGGCCATGCCCGACGTGCTGGCCGAGTCGGGGCGCGGGCTGGCCCTGGCCACCGCTGCCCTCGATGACCTGTCCTACGAGCGTGCTGACGGCCGCAACCTGTGGGACCTCCTGTGCCTACGCGCGAGCGAGTGACCAGGTCCCGACCTGCGCTGGTGACCGGGGCCGTCGCAGCCGGGGGTGCCCTGCTCGCCGTGCTGCTCGTCCTACCTGCTCCAGCTTCTGCCCTCAGCGAGACCGGGGCCGGGGACACGATGCCCAGGCCCGCGCCGGGCGCTCCGTGGTTCGGCCCGGAGCTCGACATCGAGACGGCGGTCCCCCAGGACTACGCCGACGCGCTCGGCGCCTCGCCGTCGTCCTTCACCTTCCAGGTCGACTACCCGCTCAGCAACGAGGACCAGGTGTTCCTCGAGCGCCAGGTGCGCGCGATCGCGACCCTGGGCGCGGTCGTGGTCGTGGACCTCCAGCCACGGACGCCGCTCGAGGGGCTCTCGACCGAGGACGCCGAAGGTCTCGGCTCCCTGCTCGACGGGCTGCACGACGAGCTCGGCACCTGGTTCCTCGCGCGCTTCGGAGCCGAGATGAACGGTTCGTGGGAGCCGTGGGGCCAGCAGGCGGTCGCCTACAAGGCAGCCTTCAGGCTGCTCGCCGAAGGACTCGACGCCACGGCGCCCCACGTGGAGACCGTCTGGTCCCCGGTCTACGGCTCGGGCTACCCCTACCGCGAGGAGCAGGGCGCCGACGGCGACATCGGGCTGCCCGACGAGGTCGACGTCGAGCCCCTGGACACCGACGGGAACGGCCGCCTGGCTCCCGGCGACGACCCCTACGGCCCCTACTTCCCCGGCGACGACGTCGTCGACTGGGTGGGACTGACGCTCTACCGCTTCGGCCAGGACCAAGGCATCGACAGCAACGTCGTCCCGACCGGTGAGTACGACGCACGCCTCGCGGAGACCTGGGGCTACGCCCCGGGGACCAACGGGCGTCCCTTCTACGACCGCTTCGCGGCGGCCGGTGACCGGCCGATGCTGGTGCAGACCTCCGCGCTCTACAACCCCGCCGTCGGGGGAGCCACGGAGCTGCAGCTGAAGCGCTCGTGGTGGCGTCAGGTCTTCGGCAGCGCGGTGGACCGTCCTCTCATCGGGCTCATCAGCTGGCTCGAGGTCGACCGGATCGAGCCCGAGGTCGACACCCTCGCGGTGGACTGGAGGGTCACCGCCGATCCCGAGATCGCGGCCGCCGTCAGAGCCGACCTCGAGGAGTCCACGATCGACCTCGGCCCGGTCAGCGAGCCGGTCGAGTCCGTCACTCCGGCCGTCGACGACCCGGTCCGCGACGGTGACGGTTCCTTCGTCCCGGTCGCCGGCAGCGACCTGCCTGCCGGGGTCACCCCCGACCCGTCAGTCCGCGGGCTCGGCATCGGTGGCCTCCTGCTCCTGCTGCTGCTCGCGCTCGCACTCCTGACCGGTCGCGCCACGACCCGGGTGACGGACGTGGGGCCGGTGGACGAGGCAGGACGCGACCTCCGGCTGGACCTGGTGCGCGGGGCCTTGGTCCTCGTGGTGGTGGCCGGTCACCTCGCCGTGGTCCTGGGCTACCACGAGATCGCCGGCTCGGCGCTCGGTGCCGTCCCGGTGGCAGAGGGGCTGGTGCTGCTCTCCGGCCTGGCAATCGCCTCCTCGGCGGCCGTGCGCTCCCTGCGACGCGTGGGCCGGCTCTACGCGGCAGCCGTCCTCACCGCCCTCGCCGTCTACGTCGTCAGCCTCGTCCCCGGGGTGCGTGCCGGACGCCTGATGCAGCTGCGCGACCCGGTCACCGGTCAGGTGCGAGAGCTGTTCCCCGACGCCGACCACCTCTTCGACTACCCGACCCCCTGGGCTGCCGCGCAACGCCTGCTGTTCCTGGAGACCGGTCCGTGGGTGACCAGCATCCTGGGGCTCTTCGTGCTCCTGGGACTCCTGGCACCCCTGGTCCTCGCGCTGCTTCGTCGACGTCTCTGGTGGGTGGTGCTCTCCCTGTCGTGGGCGCTGTGGGGTCTCGGACAGGTCTGGCACCCCGACTGGTCACCGGCGCAGTTCGCCGACACCTATCCCCCCCTCGCCTGGCAGCTGCTCTTCGTGCACGGCCTGGTGCTCGGCCACCATCGGCGTGGTGTGGCGACATGGTTGCGCGGGCAGCGTGGCACCCTCCTGGTCTGCGTCGTCGTCGCGGCGTACGCCGGTGCGGTCGGCGGGCTGTGGCTCAACGACATCGCGCTCGACCAGGACCTCGTCGCCGGCGTCGACGTGCCGATCGGTCGGGTGGCGCTCGTGGCGGCGAGCACCCTCGTGGTCACGGTGCTGGTGGGCACCTGGTGGCGCCCGCTGGCCACGACGGTCGGTCGGGTGCTGGTCCCGGTGGGGCGACATGCTCTGGCCGTGCTCGTGGCACACACGCCCGTGCTGCTCGTGGTCGCGACCGTCGCCTCGCGCACGTGACGACTCAGGCCAGGACGCCGGACTCGAGCTGGGTCCGGTCGATGACCGCGCGTGCCTTGCGACGGTAGCGCCAGATCTGGACCAGGCCGATCCCCCACAGGACGTACTGCGAGCTCATCGCCCACCGGAACGCCTCGGGCGTGTACGCCGTGCTGTCGCCCGGGGTGCGCCAGTCGAGGATGACGCCGATCGCCACGACGAGGATCAAGGAAGCCGTGAACCCGGCCTGGTTAATGATGCCGCTGGCGCTCGCGAGTCGCTCGACGGGGTTGGAGGTGCGACCGAGGTCGAAGCCGATCATCGACGCCGGTCCTCCAACACCTGCCACCAGGACCAGGGCCACGAGCACCGGCAACGGCGCCTCGCCCGGCCAGACGAGCACCACGGTCCACACCGCCACGATCGACCAGACGATGGTGAGCACGATCGTCGAGCGGTGCCAGGGGTGCCGGCCGATCAGCCAGCCGAGCACCGGCCCGCTGAGCATCACCGCCACGATCATCAGCGACAGCAGCACGCCGGCCTGGCGCGACGACAACCCCTCGCCGCGCACCAGGAACGGGTAGCCCCAGAGCAGGGAGAGTGCGGTCGCGCTGAACTGTGTGGAGAAGTGCATCCAGAAGCCGAGGCGGGTTCCGGGGTGGGCCCAGGACGCCGACAACGTCTGTCGCATCGCGCCCCACGACATCCGCGGGCCGCGCAGGTTGCGCCCGTCCGGCGAGTCGTGGACGGCCACCAGGATCGCGACGGCGAGCACGGAGCCGAGCACGGCTGCGCCGAGGTAGGCCGTCGTCCAGCCCCAGCGACCCAGGGCGTAGGTCATCGGGATCGCAGCGCCGATGGCGCCGACCTGCCCGAGGGTGCCGGTCAGCTGCGTGACGAGGGGGACCCGTCGGGCGGGGAACCAGCGGCTGACCAGCCGCAGCACGCAGATGAACGTCAAGGCGTCGCCCACCCCGACGAGGGTGCGTGCGAGCAGCGCCAGTGGATAGCTCTCGGCGACCGCGAACAACGCCTGGGCGCCGGCGAGCATGAGGGTGCCGGCGAGCATGACGCTGCGCGAGCCGAACCGGTCGACGAGCAGGCCGACGGGGATCTGCATGCCGGCGTAGACGAGCAGCTGGAGCATCGTGAAGGTCGCCAGCTGCGAGGCGGAGATGTCGAAACGCTCGCTCGCCGCCAGGCCTGCGACCGCAAGGGAAGAGCGGTGGAACACGGCCACGAGGTAGACCGCGAGACCGACGCCCCAGACCGTCAGCACGGTCCTGGTCGGCGGCTCGACTCTCACCCCATGATCTTAGGGGGGCGTCAGTCGAGGCAGAACTCGTTGCCCTCCGGGTCGGCCATGACGAGGAACCCGTGGCTCAACGGGGGCGCGGGCTCGTGACGCTGCACTCGCGCGGCGCCGAGGGCGACCAGCCGCTTCCCCTCAGCCTCCAGCGCCGCCATCCGCTCCTCGCCCCGGAGGCCCGGCGCGGCCCGCACGTCGAGGTGCAGCCGGTTCTTGGCGGTCTTGCCCTCGGGCACGACCTGGAAGAACAACCGCGGGCCCGCGCCCGTCGGGTCGTGGCAGGCGGACCGCCCGTTGCGCTGGTCGGGCGGCACGCCGAAGGCGTCGAGCGCGGCGTCCCACGTGTCGAAGCCGGGTGGTGGCGCGTCGCAGGCGTAACCGATCGCCTCGCACCAGAAGCCCGCCAGGCCGTGGGGGTCGGCGCAGTCGAAGGTCACCTGGAGCTCTCTGACGTCCATGCGGGTGAGCCTAGGCGCGACCACCGGCCGGTCGAGAGTCGGTCAGGCCCCTGATCGCCGGCGCTCCTAGGGTGGTGGTGTGACTGCTCGGGGACGGACACCGCTGGCCGGCATCGTCCTCGTGCTGACGACGACCGTGGTGCTGAGCATCGCGCTCGCGCTGGCAGGCGTGCCCTCCGCGGTGCTCTTCGGCTCGCTCCTCGGCGGGATGGCCCACGCGCTGACCTCCCCGACTGAGATCAAGGTGCCGGTCGCCGCGTTCCGGCTGGGCCAGGCCCTCATCGGCGTCACCATCGGGACCTTGGTGAGCGTGGAGGCGCTGCGCCGCATGGTCGGGGAGATCGGGCCGATCCTGCTGGTCACGCTCGGCACCATCGTGCTCAGCCTCCTGACCGGGCGGCTCCTCGCGCTGCGACGTGACGTCTCCCCCGTGACCGGAGCCTTCGCGCTCGTGGCCGGAGGCGCCTCCGGGGTGGTCGCCATCGCGCGCGACCTCGGCGCCGACGACCGGGTCGTGACCGTCGTGCAGTACCTCCGGGTCCTTCTCGTGCTGGTGACGATGCCGCTGGTGACGGCCGTCGTCTTCGACCCCGCGTCCGGCGTCGGCACGCTCGCCGGCGGCGACGGGTCGCTGGGCGCCGCCTCCCTGGCGTACGTCGCCCTCACCGTCGGCGGTGGCCTCCTGGTCGCGCGGGTCGTTCCCGTCTCGACCATGACCCTGCTCGCCCCGCTCACCATCGCCGCCGTCGTCGTGTCCGCCGGGTGGCTCGGCGAGGTGTCCGTGCCGACCCCGCTGCAGTGGCTGGGATACGCCCTGATCGGCGTCCAGGTCGGGCTGCGCTTCACGCGGGCCAGCCTGGCCTCCATCACCCGGATGCTCCCCGTGGTCACCGGCCTCATCATCGCCATGATCGTGCTCTCGGCACTGATGGGGTCGGCCCTGGCCTGGCTCACGTCGGTCGACGGGCTCACGGCCTACCTCGCCACCACTCCGGGCGGACTCTTCGCGGTGCTCGCCACCGCCGCGGACAGCGGCGCGGACGTCACCTACGTCATGGCGGTGCAACTGTTCCGACTCCTGGTCGTCCTCCTGCTCACCCCGTTGCTGGCCCGGTGGCTGCGCGGCCGCGCGCCTCGGTAGGTTCGTCCCGTGGAGACAGACGAGGTCCTGACCCTGCTCCGTGACGTGGCCGAGGAGGTCATCAACCCGCGGTTCCGGGCACTGAGCGCCCATGAGGTCTCGGAGAAGAATCCCGGTGACCTCGTCACGGTCGCCGACCATGAGGCCGAGGCGCTTCTCACCGAGGCGCTGCTCCGGGCCTACCCGGACGCTCTCGTCCTGGGCGAGGAGGCGACCGCGGCCGACCCCCGCCTGCTCGACCACTACGCCGAGGCGGAGCACGCGTTCACCGTCGACCCCGTCGACGGCACGAAAAACTTCGTGAACGGCTCGCCCGACCACGCGGTGATGGTGGCCGAGCTCCGTCAGGGCGAGGTCGTGCGCAGCTGGATCTGGCAGCCCCAGCACGAGGTCGCCTACGTCGCCGAGCGTGGCGCCGGCGCCTGGCGCAACGGCGAGCGCCTGGTGCGTGCGCCCCTCGGCGAGGACCTGCGCGGCGTCACGTCCCGCCGCAGCTGGTTGGGACGGGCGCTCGGAACGCTGCGCGAGCTCGACCTCACCTGGGTCTGCTGCGGGGTCGACTACCCGCACCTGGTCGAGGGCGCGGCCGACTACGCCCTCTACTGGGTCGCGAAGCCCTGGGACCACGCCCCGGGCTCGCTCCTGCTCAGCGAGGCGGGTGGCCATGTCGGGACGTTCACCGGCGGGCCCTACCGACCGCAGGACCCGACGACCCGCGGGCTGGTCGCGGCGGCCGACCGTCCGACGTACGAGCTGGTGCAGGGGTTGGTCGGAGCCCTACCGGGGCGCTGAGGGCGCGCTCACGGGGCGGACCGTGAGCGCCTGCGACATCGTCCCGACCGGGCCGTCGACGTCGTGCAGGACGGTGCTGGTCACGCCGAGGCCGCCGGCGCCGAACGACACGGTGGTGTCGAAGCCGACCCACCCTGGGGCCGGAGCGCGGAAGAGGTGGGCGGTCAGGTCGACGTTGGGGAACGCCACGTGCTGCGGGTCGGCACGCACGACCATGCCGTTGGCGATGTCGAACAGACCGGCGGTCGCGGCGAGCGGGCTGACCTGCTCACCGGCCAGGAGCGGCACCCTGCTGCGGACCCAGTAGGTGCCGCGGCCGGGCTCGTGCAGGTGTCGGCGCACGTCCACGGATCCGATGAACCCGCCCGGCCACAGCGACGTCCCGTCCCAGACGGGGGTCTGGTCCGGGCTGGGCAGGGCGGCGAAGGCGCTGCCCGCGAGGTGGCTGGTCTCCCCGGGCCGGAGCAGCCAGGCCCGGAGCCGCACGACGTCGCGCCCGGTGTGGCCGAGCCGTGCCTCGACCAGCTCGATGGTGCGGCCGGGGCGGACCACCGCCACCTCGATGTCGACCACGTCGACCGGCATCGTGCCGAGGATGTCGAAGGAGAGGCGGCCGACCACGAGGGCGTCGTCCCTGCGGCTGCGCAGGTCGGCCTCGACGGCATGGACCATCAGCCCCAACGCCGGCGCGACGTGCTGGGTCGCGGTGTCCCACGCACCACCGACGTGGTCGGTCGCCCGAAAGGACGTCGCGCCGAGGCGCTCGAAGTAGGCCGAGTCGGCTCCCGAGGTCACGGCGCCATTGTGCCCGCACCCGACGTAGGCTCCGGCCATGCCCCGCGTGGTCCTCATGTGCGGTCCCTCGGGCTCCGGCAAGTCGACCTACGCGAGGGGACTCGAGGTCGACGGCATGGTTCGGCTTTCCTTCGACGTCGAGATGTGGCGCCGCGGTCTCACGCAGGTGCCGCTGTCGCCCTCGGTCCGCGCTGAGATCGAGTCGGACCTCCGCACGCGGCTGCGCTCCCTCGTCGCGGCCGGCCAGGACGTCGTCCTGGACTTCTCGTTCTGGTCGCGGGCCATGCGCGACGACTACCGGGGTCTGCTGGGCGATGTGGGTGTCGTCCCGGAGACGATCTATCTCGCCACCGACCGTGAGACGGTGCTCGCGCGGGTGCGCGATCGACTCGGCCGGGACGCCGATGACTTCGTGATCCCCGAAGAACTCGCCGCTGAGTACTTCGACCACTTCGAGGCCCCCACCCCTGACGAGGGGCCGCTCACGGTCGTGCGCTGAGGGGGGTCGATGACGGCGGCCGCTCGGCGTCCGAGCCGACTCGGCGTGCGGTCCCGCAACAACGCGCCGACTCGACGTGGGCGACCTACTTGGTGGCCTCCATCATCTGCCGCAGCTCCCTCTTCAGGTCGGAGATCTCGTCGCGCATGCGGGCGGCGACCTCGAACTGCAGCTCGGCAGCGGCTGCCTTCATCTGGTCGGTCAGCTCCTGGATGAGCGAGGCCAGCTCGGAGCTCGGCATGCCGGCCAGGTCCTTGGCGTGCTGTCCCGAAGCGGCCTTGGACAGGCCTGGGACCGGCTGCTTGGCCTTGACGCCACCGGCGCGCCCCTTGGCTGCTGTGCCGGCCCAGGTCTCGAGGAGCTCCTGGGTGTTCTCGTCCTCGCGGGCCAGCATCTCGGTGATGTCCGCGATCTTCTTGCGCAGCGGGGTCGGGTCGATGCCGTGCTCGGTGTTGTAGGCGACCTGGATGACCCGGCGACGGTTGGTCTCGTCGATCGCCTTCGCCATGGAGGGGGTGATCTTGTCGGCATACATGTGGACCTGGCCCGAGACGTTGCGGGCGGCGCGACCGATCGTCTGGATGAGGGACTTGTCGGAGCGCAGGAAGCCCTCCTTGTCGGCGTCGAGGATCGAGACCAGCGACACCTCGGGCAGGTCGAGGCCCTCGCGGAGCAGGTTGATGCCGACGAGGACGTCGTATTCCCCGAGCCTCAGGTCGCGGAGCAGCTCGATGCGCTTGAGGGTGTCGACCTCGGAGTGGAGGTAGCGGGTGCGGATGCCGGCGTCGAGGAGGTAGTCGGTGAGGTCCTCGGACATCTTCTTGGTCAGCGTCGTGACCAGGACCCGCTCGTTCTTCTCGGCGCGTGTGCGGATCTCGTGGATGAGGTCGTCGATCTGGCCCTTGGTCTGCTTGATGACGACCTCGGGGTCGATCAGACCGGTGGGTCGGATGATCTGCTGGACGGTGTCGGGCTGACCGTCGGCACCGGTGACCTTGTCGAGCTCGTAGTTGCCCGGCGTCGCCGAGAGGTAGATCGTCTGGCCGATCCGCTCGAGGAACTCCTCCCAGCGCAGCGGCCGGTTGTCCATCGCGCTGGGCAGCCGGAAGCCGTGGTCGACGAGGTTGCGCTTGCGCGACATGTCGCCTTCGTACATGCCGCCGATCTGGGGCACCGCGACGTGGGACTCGTCGACGACCACGAGGTAGTCCTCGGGGAAGTAGTCGAGCAGACAGTTGGGGGCGGTGCCGCGCGCGCGACCGTCCATGTGCATCGAGTAGTTCTCGATGCCGGAGCAGGAGCCGACCTGGCGCATCATCTCGACGTCGTACGTCGTGCGCATCCGCAGGCGCTGCGCCTCCAGGAGCTTGCCCTGCTTCTCGAACGTCGCGAGCTGCTCCTCGAGCTCGGCCTCGATGCCGGCGATCGCCCGCTCCATGCGCTCGGGGCCGGCGACGTAGTGGGTCGCGGGGAAGACGTAGAGCTCAGTGTCCTCGGTGAGCACCTCGCCGGTCACAGCGTGCAGAGACATCAGCCGCTCGATCTCGTCGCCGAAGAACTCGATGCGGACGGCGTGCTCCTCATAGACGGGGAAGATCTCGAGGGTGTCGCCGCGGACCCGGAACGTGCCGCGGGTGAACGACATGTCGTTGCGCGTGTATTGGATCTCGACGAGCTGACGCAGGATCGAGTCACGGTCGCGCTCCTCGCCCACGCGCAGCCGCAGCATGCGGTCGACGTATTCCTGGGGGGTGCCGAGACCGTAGATGCAGGACACAGTCGAGACCACGATGACGTCGCGTCGGGTCAGCAGCGAGTTGGTCGCCGAGTGCCGCAGCCGCTCGACCTCCTCGTTGATGGAGGAGTCCTTCTCGATGTAGGTGTCGGTCTGGGGGACGTAGGCCTCGGGCTGGTAGTAGTCGTAGTAGGAGACGAAGTATTCGATCGCGTTCTCCGGGAAGAGCATCCGCAGCTCGTTGGCGAACTGCGCGGCCAGCGTCTTGTTGGGCTGCAGCACCAACATGGGCCGCTGCACCTGCTCGGCCACCCACGCCACGGTCGCGGTCTTGCCGGTGCCGGTGGCGCCGAGCAGCACGACGTCCTGGACCCCGCCGTTGATCCGCTTGGTGATCTCCGCGATGGCGGCCGGCTGGTCGCCGCTGGGCTGGTAGTCGGCCTCCACGTGGAAGGGCGCGACGCGGCGCTCGAGGTCGGTGACGGGACGCATAGAGCCAGCGTACGGGCGCCCACCGACAGCGCCGTGACGAGCGCGGGGCCGAGCCTCAGAGCAGGGGTCGCAGCGGAGCCAGGAAGAACTCGGTGAACTTGCGGTGCAGGTCGCGTGCCTCCCACTCGAGGCTCGTCAGCTCCAGGCAGTTGCCCTCGTCGGTGGCAAAGATCTGCTCCAGCTGCTTGGCCAATGACTCGTCGATGAACTCGACGTTGATCTCGTAGTTGCCGGTGAGGCTGAGCCGGTCGATGTTGGCGGTGCCGACGGTGGTCCAGGTGCCGTCGACGGTGGCGGTCTTGGCGTGCACCATGGCGTCCTTGTAGCGGAAGACCCGCACGCCTGCATCCAGCAGCTGGGTGAAGTAGCCGCGCGAGATCCAGTCGGCCACGATGTGGTTGGACTTCAGCGGGAGCAGCAGGCGCACGTCGACCCCGCGCTGGGCGGCGTGGCGCATCGCGTTGACGAAGTCCTGGTCGGGCGTGAAGTAGGCGGTGGTGATCCACACGTTGCGACTGGCCCGGTTGATCGCCTCGATGTACATCGACCGGATGGGGAACATCCACAGCCGTGGCACGTTGCGCTGGACCCGGATCTGCGGCTCCCACGTGGAGGCGGTCTCGAGCAGCAGCGGCCGCTCGCTGTGCCGGATCCGGCGCCGGCGGTTGAGGTTCCAGAAGTCGGCGAAGGCGCGCTTGAGGTCCCAGACGGCCGGGCCGGTGATGCGCACGTGCGTGTCGCGCCACTCGGTCTCGTAGGCCGAGCCGATGTTGTAGCCGCCCACGAAGCCGGTGTTGTCGTCGACGACCAGGATCTTGCGGTGGTCACGGCCGTAGCGGCTGAGGTCGAAGAAGCGCCACCCGGCGGCGTAGACGGGGTAGCGCAGCACCAGCATGTTGTCGGGGAAGCGCTTGAACACCGGCGAGACGACCAGGTTGGCGAAGCCGTCGTAGATGCAGTAGACCTCGACCCCTCGATCGGCCGCCGCCGCGAGCGCGTCCTTGAACCGCTCCCCCGTCGCGTCGCCCTTCCAGATGTAGGTCTCGAAGAGGATCTGCTTCTTCGCGCCCTCGATGGCCGCGATCATGTCGTCGTAGAGGTCCTTGCCGAACGTGTACGTCGTCACCGACCCGAAGCCCACCTCGACCGTGCTGGGAGGACTGACCGGGAAGGGCTTGGGCTTCTTGCCGCGGCGCCGGTAGGAGTCGACCAACGACATCACGATCGCGACCCCGAGCTGGACCGTCAGGACGCTCAGCAGGGTCTTGCGGGCGACGGTCAGGAGCCGCGTGGGAGACGGGCGGCGCAGGGACACGTCGGACAATCTAGCGAGTCAGGCGGACGGGTGTCGGACAACGGTGGCGGGCAGGTGCCCGCGCGGTGACATCCGCGCTCCGTGGCGCGGTCGGCGCAGCCCCGCCATGGCGATCAACGTGGGCACCCGACCACGCTGCGGCCGCCACGGCTCGAGAAACTCCTCGAGCTCGACGTCGTCGAAGGGCGTGCCGGTCAGGGCCCAGCCCACGTCCTTGCAGACGTGGTAGTCGCCGAACGACACCGCGTCAGGATCGCCGAGCGCGCGCTGGCGCACCTCCGCGCTCGTCCACACCCCGATGCCCGGGACCGAGCGCATCCGCCGCTCCGCCTCCTCGCCCGACAACCCGGCCGTGCGCTCGAGCGCGTCGGCCACCCGCGCGACCGTGACGATGGTGCGCGAGCGGGCGGGGTCGACGTGCAGCCGGAGCCACTCCCAGCTCGGGACCGTGCGGAGCACGTCGGGCGTGGGCTGGAGCCACAGCTTGAGGTCGGCACCCGGGCCCGGCGCCCGCTCGCCGAAGCGGTGCACGAGCATCCGGAAGCCGGCGAACGCCTCCTGGCCGGTCACCTTCTGCTCGATGATCGCCGGCACCAGTGCCTCCATGACGAGGCCCGTGCGGCCCAGCCGCACGTGCGGGTGCTGCTTGCGGGCCTCGGCCAGCACCGGGTGCCGGGGCTCGAAGGTGCTCCAGTCGTCGTCGGCGCCGAGCAGCGCGGGCAGCCCGTCGAGGACCCAGGTCGCCCCCGGCCCCCAGGCCGCACCGACCACCTCGCCCTCGCCCGGACGGGCCTCCACGCACAGCGTGGTGGGACCCTCCGGCGTTCGGATGCCGCGCCAGTGGCGGCCGGCCGCGTCGATCGTGTAGGTCGGGTCGCCGCCGCCGCGGCGGTGGGGCCGGAGCACCCCGCCGACCGAGCACGGCCAGTCGGGTCGCCACACCCGTCGCTCGCCCGTGCCGGTGTCCGCGCCCACGCTGTGAGCCTAGACGCGACCACCGACGCCCGGACGGCCATGACCTAGAACACGTTCTAGTTGGGCGATAGCATGCCGCCATGACCCTGCAGATCACCGACGAGGCCCGCGTCCGGACCATCACCCTGGACCGCCCCGAGGCTCTCAACGCGTTCAACGAGGCGCTCTACGACGCGACGGCGGAAGCGCTGATCGCCGCGGCGGAGGACCCCGACGTCGCCGTCGTGCTGCTGACCGGCAACGGCCGGGGCTTCAGCGCGGGCACCGACCTGCTGGAGATGCACCAGCTCGCGACCAACCCCGACTTCGCGCGCGGCAAGCACGGCTTCCTCGGACTGCTCGACGCGCTGGTCGACTTTCCCAAGCCGTTGGTGTGCGCGGTCAACGGCGTCGGGCTCGGCATCGGGATGACGATCCTGGGCTACGCCGACCTCGCCTTCATGTCGTCGACGGCGAGGCTGAAGTGCCCGTTCACCAGCCTCGGGGTGGCACCGGAGGCGGCGTCGTCCTACCTCTTCCCCCAGCTGCTCGGCCGCCAGGACGCGGCGTGGGTGCTGCTGTCGGCCGAGTGGGTCAGTGCCCAGGAGGCGCTGGAGATGGGCCTGGTCTGGCGGGTCTGCGAGCCCGACGACCTGCTGCCCGAGGCGCGTCGTCACGCGGAGCTCCTCGCCCGCCGCCCGATCTCCTCGTTGGTCGCGGTGAAGCGCACGATGACCGAGCCGCTGCGGTCCGAGATCCGGGCGGCCCGCGAGCGCGAGAACGCCGCCTTCGCCGAGCTCATGGGAGGCCCCGCCAACCTCGAGGCTCTCACGGCCTTCGCCGAGGGGCGTGAGCCCGACTTCACCGCACTGCCACCCGGCTGGTGAGGCCCAGCGCCAGGCCGAGCAACGCGCCTTCCCGGTGTCGCCCCGCAGCTCTTCGCTGACGACCTGCCAGCTCCGTGCCCACTTCTCGGGGTCGAGCCCCTCGCGGACCCAGGCGTGTGCCAGCCGGCGCGCACGGCGGCCACCGCCCCACCTAGCCGTACGTCGGTCCGGCGCGGCGCATCAGGGCCTCACCCCCCGATGGGCGCCCGTCCCACGACTCGGTCCCCGCGCCCACCTCCCGGACGCGCTCGGGTCCGAGGCACGCCGCCCACCGGTGATCGCGCCACGGTGACGAGCACGGCGAGGCTGAGGGCATAGCAGGGCACGAGGTAGGCCACCACGCCCGCCGGCGGCGTGACCACGGCGAGGATCGCGAACGTCGCGAGCCACAGCGCCAGGTAGGCCGTCGGGTAGGCGCCGCGAAGCCCGGGCTCGCGCACCGTCGGCGCGCGCCAGGCGGCGACCAGCTCCCGCACCAGCACCGCCGTGGCGGCCACGAGCATGAGCCAGAGGACCACCCGCACCGCGTCGTACGACGGGGCGTCGACGAGGTCGAGGTAGGTGACGGGCAGCTGCCCCGGGATGCTCAGCAGCGGGGTGAGGAAGCCGATGCCGATCGCCGGGAGGACGACCGAGCCGGTGGTGGGCCGCACCCGACGACCGAGCAGCAGGAAGCACGCCAGCGCGAACGCCGTCGGCATGACGAGGGCGAAGTTCACCGTGCTCGACATCGGGACGTCACCGACGAGGATCGCGTTGGTGCGGGTGTCGGTGTCCCAGGCCCACCACAGGTGGTCCGGCCCGAACTGGTCGAAGATCGAGTAGAAGCCCTGGTGCACCGCGCCCACGCACACCGAGGCGATCACGGCCCCCCGCACCCGACCGTGCCGCTCGAGCACGCCGAGCCGCTGGACGAGCACCCAGGCGAGGTAGACCAGCGCGGGGTAGAGCAACAGGATGTAGAGCGGCAGCCGGTGGTAGAGCAGTCCGACGGTGAACTCGTTGTGGACGAACACCGCCGACACGTAGTCGTCGATCCCGAAGAGCGCCGGGAAGTAGAGCGGCGGCTCCAGCACGAGCACGTAGGCGACCGCGGCCAGGCAGACGCCGAGGTTCGTCGCGTCGCCGGTGTCTCGTCGGAGGACCCAAGCGTGGCGGAAGGCCAGCACCGCACCGAGCAGGATCAGCAGCTCGACGACCGGCATCGTTACGTCCGCCAGGTCCCGCGGGTCGCGCAGGTAGACGAACGGTGAGGCGTCCTCGCACGCCACCCCACCGAGGGAGTCCGCGAGCTCGCGGAAGCGGTCGGTGCACAGGTCGGACACGGCACGAAGGCTATAGTTCTTCATGCTGATACGAAATAGATTCATCGACAGGAGTGCTCCCATGTCGCCGTCCTTCCCCGACGCCGCACCGCCCGTCCGGGCCCGTCGGCCCCGGTTGGACCACGAGGCGGTGCTCGTCGCGGCTGAGGGCCTGGTCGACCGCGAGGGCTACGACGCGCTCACGATGACGCTGCTCGCCGGCGAGCTCGACACCCGGGTGTCCTCGCTCTACAACCACGTCGCCAACCTCGAGGACCTGCGCGCCGAGATCCAGGTGCGGGCCATGCAGCTGCTCGGCAACCAGGTGCGCAGCGCCGCCATGGGCCACGCCGGTCCGGACGGCCTGCGGGTGCTCAGCCACTCCCTGCGCGACTTCGCCCGCTCCTATCCCCACCGCTACGCCGCCATGACCCGCGCGCCGATCGATCGCGAGAGCTTCTTCGCGGCGGCCGCCGGCACCATCGAGGCCCTGGCCGTCATGGTGCGCTCGACCGGGCTGCCCGAGGACCGCATCCTGCTCACCGGCATGGCGGTCTTCTCCGCGCTGCACGGCTTCGTCTCGCTGGAGGTGAGCGGCTACTTCGGCGGCGTCGACGACCTCGACACCGTCTTCGCCCAGGTCATCCGGGGCGCTGTCACGGCGGCCGTGCTCGAGGCCAGCGAGCCGGTCGCCGCGACCGGCTGACCTCGAGCCGATCCGCCGTACGGACCAACGGGCATCAGCCCCTTCTGCGCGACCGGCCGACGCTCAGCTCCCCCGGCCGACGCCGCCTAGGCACGTCTGGACGTACGCCGACGGCCGGCCGCATCGCTGACCGCCACCGGCTGAGCCCTCCGGACACGAAGGTGCTTCGTGTCCGCGTGCGCCCCGACATCCGCGACGCGGCTCGCTACGAACACCTTCGTGACAGGCACCCGCCTGGAGACGAGGATCCCGATGGTCATCACAGCTTCCCTCCCGAGGTGCTCCGCGGTCGCCCACGAGCCCTCCTGCTCGTGCGGCCAGCCGCTCGAGACCAGCGCCGCGCACTGCCCGCGCTGCGGCATCGCCGTGCACCTCTGACGGATGCGGGACCGCACTCCTTGACCTTCCTCCAGGGACAGGCCCGAGCCTCCAGGCAACGGTGAGAGTCACCGAGGGATGAGGATGGCCTGATGGACTACCTGACCATCGGCGACTTCGGCCGGGCCAGCGGCCTCACCGCCAAGGCCCTGCGCCTCTACGACGACCTGGGGCTGCTGCAGCCCGCCGACGTGGATCCGTGGACGGGCTACCGGCGCTACCTGCCCGAGCAGCTCGACCAGGCCCGCGTCGTGGCGCGACTGCGCCTCGTCGGCATGCCCCTGGCCCGGATCGGTGAGGTCATCGCGACCTCCGGCCGGACCAGGGCGGCCGAGGTCTCGTCGTACTGGTCGCAGGTCGAGGCCGACCACCGCGCTCGCCGCGACGTCGTGGCCTCCCTCGTCCGAGAGCTCGACCACGAGGAGATCACCATGACCGACCAGCACCCGCACGAGACCCTGATCGCCACGGCCGCCGCTCGCCACGGCCGGGGTGCCCGCACCCACCAGCTCGACGCGGTCCACGTCGGAGCCCGGCTCTTCGCCGTGGCCGACGGCTTCGGGGCTGCGCCCGGCCCCGGCGCAGCAGCGATTGCTGCACTCACGACCCTCGACACCACGTCGTACGACGACGGGCCGGCTGCTGCGCGCGACCTGCTGGGCGACGCGGTGACGCGCGCCTCGACCGCCGTGGCCGAGGCGACCCAGGACCTCGACGAGGAGGCGGGCACGACGTTGACCGCGCTGTGGCTGGTCGGCAACACGGCCCAGGTGGCGCACGTCGGCGACGCCCGCGCCCACCGGCTGCGCGACGGGAAGCTCGAGCGGCTGACCCGCGACCACACCCTCGTGCAGGCGCTGCTCGAGGAGGGCCGGCTGACCGAGGACGAAGCCAGGTCACATCCGCACCGGGCACTGCTCAACCGGGTCCTGGTGCAGGCCACCGACGCCGACCGTGTCAGCTGCGACGTGCGGGCCGGCGACCGGCTCGTCCTCACCACCGACGGCGTGCACAGCACGCTCGACCCCGACGAGCTCACTCGCCTCCTGACGGGCTCCGGGGACCCGGACGTCGTCGCCGACCGTGTCGCCCGGGCCGTGGAGGCCGCGGAGGCTCCCGACAACTACACGGTGGTCGTGGTCGATCTCTCGACCTGAGCGTCGCGCCCCGGATCATCCGGCGCCGCGGCGTCCGGTGGCGGCGTCGGTGATGAGGGCCCACGACTCGTCGATGTTCTTCACGACCAGCACGGCGTACGTCGCCCGGCCGCCCTGTGTGGTCGGGAACGCGATCTGCCGCACCCGGACCACGTCGGCCCGCGGACCGGCCCGGAAGACGTCGTCGCCGCCCTGCTTCGTGCCGAGCGTCGCGGCGTCGAAGTCGATGCCGGGCAGGAGGTCCTTCACGGTGGTGCCCACGGCCGGGTGCTGCTGGGCGCGACGGGCGCGAGACCGAGGCGGGAGTCGAACACCGTGGTGAGGCCGTTGTCAGACAAACGAGGCGTGAACGGGTTGGCTGTGCGTGGGGTCAGAAGAGCAACCAACTCCACGGCCCGCCCCACTCCCCGGTCGAGCCGCGAGGACAGCCGGGCCCGGGGGGTCGAGTCCCGGTCACGGACCCACGGCCCCCAGGGGCACTGTCGGCGGTCTGGTCCAGACTGGTGCCGTGCTGCTCCTCGACGTCGTCACCACCTCCACCACGGTCGCGGCGACCCGGTCGCGCAAGGCAAAGGTGGTGGCACTCGCCGACCTCCTGGCCCGCGCCGACACCGACGAGATCGAGGTGGTGACCTCCTACGTCGGCGGCTCGCTGCTCCAACGCCGCACCGGTCTGGGCTGGCGCGGCCTCGGCTCGCTCCCCGACCCCGCGCCCGAGCCTTCCCTGTCCGTGCGCGAGGTCGACGCCGCCTTCGCCGACCTCGCGGTGCTCTCCGGCCCTGGCTCCCAAGCCACGCGGGCCGCGGCCGTGGCCTCGCTCTTCGGTCGTGCCACGGCCTCCGAGCAGGAGTGGCTGCGCGGGGTCGTGACCGGCGCGCTGCGCCAGGGCGCGCTCGAGGCGCTCGTGCAGGAGGCGGTCGCGCTCGCCGCCGAGGTCCCGCTCCCGTCCGTCCGCCGCGCCGCCATGCTCTCCGGCTCCACGGTCGTCGCCGCGAGGCTGGCCTTCACCGGCGGCGAGCCGGCTCTGGGCTTGGTGGGCCTCGAGGTGCTCCGACCGGTGCAGCCGATGCTCGCCTCGTCCGCCCCCTCGGTCGTCGAGGCGATGTCCAAGGCCGGCAAGGGAGCAGCGGTCTCGATCGACACCAAGCTCGACGGCATCCGCATCCAGGTCCACCGCTGCGGCGACGAGGTCCTGATCGCGACCCGCACCCTCGAGGACGTCACCGCACGGCTGCCCGAGGTGGTCGCCGTCGCGCTCGCCTTGCCGGCCGACACGTTCGTCCTCGACGGAGAGGCGCTGGCCCTGGACGCGACCGGGCGGCCACGACCGTTCCAGGAGACCGCCTCCCGCACTGCCCGGGCGAGCCAGGACGGTGGTCTCCACGTCACTCCCTACTTCTTCGACCTGCTCCACCTCGACGGCACCGACCTCCTCGACGAGCCGGCCACCACCCGACTGGCGGCGCTCGAGGCCCTGGTGCCGACCGAGCACCTCGCCCCCCGCCTCGTCACCGACGACCCGGCCGACGCCGACGACTTCGTGCGCAGCGTGCTCGCCGCCGGCCACGAGGGCGTCGTCGTCAAGGACCAGTCCGCCGCCTACGACGCCGGCCGCCGCGGCTCGTCGTGGGTCAAGGTCAAGCCCGTCCACACTCTCGACCTGGTCGTCCTCGCCGTCGAGTGGGGCTCGGGTCGCCGCGAGGGCTGGCTGTCCAACATCCACCTCGGCGCCCTCGGCCCCGACGGCGACCTGGTGATGCTCGGCAAGACCTTCAAGGGAATGACCGACTCGATGCTCACCTGGCAGACCGAGCGTTTCCTCGAGCTGGAGACCTCGCGCTCGTCCTCCGTCGTGCACGTCCGACCCGAGCAGGTCGTCGAGGTCGCCTTCGACGGCGTCCAGCGCTCGTCGCGCTACCCGGGTGGCGTGGCCCTCCGGTTTGCCCGGGTGGTCCGCTACCGCGACGACAAGACGCCCGCCGACGCCGACACCCTGGCGACAGTGCGTGCCTTCCTGGGTGGCCCCGACACCGCGTGACGAACATGTCACACCTGTGCAACTCGGAGTTGCACTTCTCCTAGGCTGGGTCGATGAGCACCCGGGCCCCCGAGACCGACGGCCGTCGCAAGGCCGCCGCCGTACGCCGTCGGGCGCGCGAGGCGGACATCATCGCGGCCACGCGCGCCCTCTTCGACGAGCGCGGGGTCCGGGACGCACAGATCGAGGACATCGCGCGGGCAGTCGGCATCAACCGGGCGATCGTCTACCGCCACTTCACCGGCAAGGAGGAGCTGTTCGCCCTCACGCTGGTGGTCTACCTCGACGAGCTGCGTGCCGCCCTGGCGTCCGCGGCCGACGCAGCCAGCACTCCCCCGGAGAAGCTGACGGGGATCGTCGGCGCGTTCGTCGACTACGGCCTCGAGCACCCGGCATTCGTCGACTGCGCCCAGGCGCTGATGCGCCGGCCCGGTCCTGAGCTGCTCGACGAGATCAGCGAGAGCGCTCTCTTCCGCCTCGGCCGCGCGATCTCGTCGTGCCTGGCCCTGCTCTCCGCGGCCATCGAGGAGGGCATCGCCTCGGGCGACTTCTCCGCCGGCAACGACCCCACCCTGCTGGCCAACATGCTCTATGCGAGCGGGCTCGGTGGTCTCCAGATCGCGCGGCTCGGCATCCTGGTCAAGGAGGCCGCCCCCGGCATCCCCACCGTCGGCGAGATCTCCCCCGAGCAGGTCCGCTCACACCTGGTCGCCTCGGCCCTCGCACTCGTCGCCCGCTGAGGCGCAACCTCGCGCTCCGGCGTACGCCGAGGCACTCCGGCGCAGCACTCCCCACGACGACACGCCACCCACCACGGGGTGTTCACCGTGGCAGGTGGCGGTTCGTCGGCATACCTTGATGGAGCGGCCACCCCGCCGACACCCACAGACGCCCACGA
This sequence comes from Nocardioides psychrotolerans, assembly GCF_900113685.1. Taxonomy (GTDB): domain Bacteria; phylum Actinomycetota; class Actinomycetes; order Propionibacteriales; family Nocardioidaceae; genus Nocardioides; species Nocardioides psychrotolerans. Next base: position 165,238 of record NZ_FOQG01000005.1, on the reverse strand, counting down.
GCCCCCGACCGCTGCTGCGGTCGGGGGCTCGTGAAGCGCGTGAAGCGAGTGAAGCGCGTGAAGCGCGTCAGTCAGGGACGCTCGAGGATCGCGGTGACGCCCTGGCCGCCGGCGGCGCAGACCGAGATGACCCCACGACCGGAACCCTTCTCGGCGAGCAGCTTGGCGAGCACGTTGATGATGCGCCCGCCCGTAGCGGCGAAGGGGTGGCCCGCGGCCAACGAGGAGCCGTTGACGTTGAGCTTGGAGCGGTCGATCGAGCCCATGGGGGCGTCGAGACCGAGGCGCTCCTTGCAGAACACCGGGTCCTCCCACGCCTTGAGGGTCGAGAGCACCTGCGAGGCGAAGGCCTCGTGGATCTCGTAGAAGTCGAAGTCCTGCAGGGTCAGGCCTTCGCGCTGGAGCATCCGCGCCATCGCATAGGCGGGCGCCATCAGCAGACCCTCGCCGCCGTGCACGTAGTCGACGGCCGCCGTCTCGTAGGCCGTGAGGTAGGCGAGGACCGGCAGGTCGTGCTCCTTCGCCCACTCCTCGGAGGCCAGCAGGATCACCGACGCGCCATCGGTCAGCGGCGTCGAGTTCCCGGCGGTCATCGTGGCGGCCCCGCCCTTGCCGAAGACCGCCTTGAGCTTGGCGAGCTTCTCGACGGAGGAGTCGGGGCGCAGGTTGTTGTCGCGCTCGACGCCGCGGAAGGAAGTGACCTGGTCGTCGAGGAAGCCGGCGTCGTAGGCCGCACCGAGGTGCTGGTGGGACAGCGCCGCCAGCTCGTCCTGCTCCTCGCGGCCGACCTGCCACTCCAGCGCGGTGAGGGCTGCGTGGTCACCCATCGACAGCCGGGTGCGGGGCTCACCGTTCTGCGGGATCTCCAGGCCGATGTCGCCGGGACGGATGGACGCGAGGGCGGCCAGACGCGACCTGGTGTCGCGGGCGGCGTTGACCTTCATCAGCTTCTTGCGCAGCTTGTCGCTGATCGCGACGGGCGCGTCCGAGGTCGTGTCGGTGCCGCCGGCGATGCCGACCTCGATCTGGCCGAGGGCGATCTTGTTGGCGACCTGGATGGCGGCCTGCAGGCCGGTGCCGCACGCCTGCTGGATGTCGGTGGCGGGGGTCTCGGGCGACAGCTTGGAGCCGAGCACGGCCTCGCGGGTGAGGTTGAAGTCGCGGGCGTGCTTGAGCACGGCGCCGGCGACGACCTCGCCGAGGCGCTCACCCTCGAGTCCGTAGCGGGCGACCAGGCCGTCGATCGCGGCGGTGAGCATGTCCTGGTTGGACACCCCCGCATAGACGGTGTTGGAACGGGCGAAGGGGATCCTGTTGCCGCCGATGACGGCGACCCGGCGGGTACGTTCGATCATGCGCACATCCTGTCCCCAGCACCGCTCCCAGAGAAGCCAATGAGGGCCAGGTCACGAAATGTGGACTCTGAGTTACACCTGGAGTTACATGTTCCCCACCACGCGCGCGGCTCGTCGGCGCACGCACCCACGACACCCGGAGGACTCACCACCCCATGAGCGACCGTTACCAGGGCTTCACCCAGTCCCCCCTCGGCAAGCTGCTGGTCAAGAACCTCGGCCTGCCTGCCCCGATGCAGCTCGACCGCTACGTCGACGGCGCACCGCTGGTCGACGGCACCGTGCTCGTGGGTGGTTGTGGTCGCCTGGCCGAGTCGCTCCCCGGCCTGCTCGACACCCTCGGGATCGCCTCGACGCAGACCTTCGCTGAGGACGCCCGCTTCAAGGGCCTGGTCTTCGACGCCACCGGCCTCACGTCGGCCGCCGAGCTCGAAGCGCTCCGGGCCTTTTTCGCCCCGGTGATGCGCAAGCTCACCAGCTGCCCACGCGTGGTCGTGCTCGGCACCCCGCCGGAGCTGGTCGAGGGCTCGGAGCGGGTCGCCCAGCGAGCGCTCGAGGGCTTCACCCGCAGCCTCGGCAAGGAGATCGGCCACGGCGGCACCGTCCAGGTCGTCTACGTCGCCGAGGGCGCGGAGGCCGCGGCCACCAGCACGCTGGGCTTCCTGCTCTCCCCCAAGTCCGCCTACGTGTCGGGCCAGGTCGTGCGGATCGGCGCCCACGGCACCACCGAGGTCCCCGCGGTCACCGACTGGACCAAGCCGCTGACCGGCAAGGTCGCGCTCGTGACCGGCGCCAGCCGCGGGATCGGCGAGCAGATCGCCCGCGTCCTCCACCGCGACGGCGCGACCGTCGTCGGCGTCGACGTGCCCCAGGCCGCCTCCGAGCTGCAGGCCCTCATGGCCGAGCTGGAGGGCGACTGGCTGACCCTCGACATCACGGGCAAGGACGCGCCACAGCGCATCGCCCACCACCTCAAGGAGAAGCACGGTGGTGTGGACGTCGTCGTGCACAACGCCGGCATCACCCGCGACAAGAAGCTCGCCAACATGGATGAGTCACGCTGGGCGTCGGTCATCGCGGTCAACCTGACGGCTCCCGAGCTGATCACCCGTGAGCTGCTCGACCAGGGTGTGGTCAACGAGGGCGGCTCCATCGTCGGGGTCGCCAGCATCGCCGGCATCGCCGGCAACGTCGGGCAGACCAACTATGCCGCTTCCAAGGCCGGCGTCATCGGTTTCGTCGACTCGCTGGCCGATGAGCTCGAGGACGGCATCACCATCAACGCGGTCGCCCCCGGCTTCATCATCACCGCGATGACCGCGGCCGTCCCCTTCGCCACCCGCGAGGTCGGTCAGCGCCTCAACGCGATGTCGCAGGGCGGTCTGCCGGTCGACGTCGCCGAGACCATCGCGTGGTTTGCCAACCCGGCCTCCAGCGCGGTCAACGGCAATGTCGTCCGCGTCTGCGGCCAGATGATGCTGGGCGCCTGATGGAGACCCGCATCCTGCAGGACACCCCCGGCGGCCTGGGCCTCCTGCTCAAGGCGGCCCTGCCGTCCCTCCCGGTCATCGGGTCCCTGCCCGGCATCAGGAAGGCCGCACCGGCCGGCTTCGACGGCCTGGCGTTCTCGCGTCCGGCCAGCGAGGTGACGCGCGAGCACGTCGACGCCTATGCGCGGGTGTGCGGCTTCCCGACCAAGGACGCCGCTCCACTGCCCTACCCGCACATGCTGGCGTTCCCTCTCCACATGGCGATCATGACCGAGCAGGCCTTCCCAGCCCCGGCCATCGGGACGGTGCACCTGGAGAACTCCATCACCGGGCACCGGCCGGTCGCGATCGGCGAGAGCCTGGGCGTGCAGGTGAGCGTCGGCCCGTCCGAACCGCACCCCAAGGGCACCATCTTCCGCTTCGTCAGCGAGGCCCGCTCCGACGGCGAGCTGGTCTGGGAGAGCACGTCGACCTACCTGCGCCGCGGCAAGGGCGACGAAGCCGCCTCCGCGGGCTCCTCGTTCCCCGAGGCCGCCCCGACCGGCACCGTGTGGAGCCTCCCGGGCGACCTCGGTCGCACCTACGCCGGGGTCTCGGGCGACCACAACCCGATCCACCTCTACGCGCTGACGGCCAAGGCGTTGGGCTTCCCGCGCCAGATCGCCCACGGCATGTGGAGCAAGGCACGCTGCATCGCTGCCCTGGAGAACCGGCTGCCCGACGCCGTACGCGTCGACGTGGCCTTCAAGAAGCCGATCCTGCTGCCCGGCAAGGTCGCGTTCGGCTCGACACCGACCGATGACGGCTTCGCGTTCTCGCTGACCAACCCCAGGAGCGGCGCGCCCCACCTCGTCGGAGCGACCACCGCCCTCTGAGGGCCGTCGTCGGTCGCGACGCTCACGAAGAGCGTGATCCCGCAGGCCACGCCCAGGTAACGCGCGGTGTTGGTGGCGCCGCTGCCCATGGCGGCCCGGTCGGGCGGAACGCTCGCGACCGCCTCACGTCCCAGGACCTCATTGAGGACATCGGTGGCGAGCCCCGCCACCACCCGCGCCACGACGAGCCGCCAGGACGAGGAGTCGGCCGACAGAGCCGGTGGCACTCACCTGGCCCTCGGCCATGGCGACCCGTTGCGGGGGCGGCACTGCGTTCCCGGCGCCTGGTCTGCCGTGCCGCGGCCCGCTGGCATGACCCCGGGGGTGGTCAAACGATTGGCCATGTCAGAACGGACCACCTCCCGCGTGGTCGGACGTACGCATGGGTGTCCCACGGCCCGGGCGCAGGCGGGCGGAGGTGCGGTGGAGCCCGATCGAGTACGTCCGACTACGAGCCGAGCGATGAGGACCGCCGGCACCGTGGCCCTCAGCCGACCCGACGCGCGACGTGCAGCGTCAGGTCGGCTCAGCGCCGACGACCGAAGCTGACCGACGACGTCTCTGCCCGGGCTGCCGACGGCACCGGCGCCTGACGCAGCGTGAAGGTCGCGCTCGACGGGTCCCACACCCCGAGGTCGGTGCGTCCGTTGGCGTCCCAGTCCCCCGTCACCGGCAGGTCGTCACCGGACCCGAAGGCGACCTGCGCCAGCCACGCGAGGCCGTCGTCGTCGACACGGCGCAGGGTGAACGTCGCGCTCGCGACGTCATAGACGCCGAGGTCGGTGTCACCGTCACCGTCCCAGTCACCCGTGACGGGCAGGTCGCCGACGTCGCCGAGGGGTACGTCGGTCAGCGCACCGTCGGGAGCGCGCAGCCGGAAGACCCCGTCGACCGCTCGGCGCACCCCGACCTCCCAGCGGCCGTCACCGTCCCAGTCCCCCGAGACCGGGACGTCGGCGGCGGCCCCGAGCACCACCTGCTGGACACCCGAGGGCATCTTCAGGGTGAAGGTCGTGGTCGTTGGCGAGCGGATGCCGGGGTTGAGCCGGCCGTCGCCGTCCCAGTCGCCCACGACCGGCTGGTCGGTGGCGGTGCCGAGGCGGAGCACCTTGGGCGCGAGACCGGGTCGCTGGATCTCGAAGGTCGCCTTCTCCGCACGCCGGAAGACGACGAGCTCGGCGCCCGGGTCGCCCAGGAAGTTGCCCGCGACCGGCACGTCCACGCAGTTCTGCGAGGCCTGGGTCCCCATGACGAAACGGGCGCCGTGGAACCACGGTTCCGCGACGGACCCGCCGGCGCGTTGCTCGAAGTGCAGGTGCGGCCCGCCGCTGTTGCCCGTCGAGCCGACCCGGCCGAGCAGTGCGCCCTGGTCGACGCTCTGGCCCTTCACGACACTCACCGAGGACAGGTGGGCGTAGTAGGTCTGCGCACCACCGGCGTGCTCGAGCACGACGTAGCGTCCATAGCCTCGGGTCCCGCCCGGCACGGCGGTGGCGACCACGCCCGGCGCAGAGGCGACGACGGGCAGGCCGTCGTCGTCGGCGCGGTTCCAGTCGATGGCGTGCGGGCTGGGGCTGTGGCCCGAGCGCGTCGTGCCGGTCCAGGACTGCGCGCAGGGGAACGGCATCTCGAAGCCGACCGTGGGCGCCGCGCCGTGTCCCGGAGCCGACGTCGAGGTGAGCGTGGCCACCGTCAGCGCACCGGTCGCCAGGGCGGCCAGCGGGCCGGAACGGCGTCGTGGTCGGGACATCGCGGAGCACCTCGGACGTCGGAGTGACGCTGAGTCACACGCACACCACGGGCGCCAGCAGTCACAGAAGTGAACACACGTAACCACGGGTCCGGCGTGTCTGTCACGAACTACATCACTGTCATGCTAAGAGGGCTGGACCGGCTCCCGCTCCTTGAGCGGCCGGATCAGGCCCTCCTGGGCCACCGTGGCGACCAGGGTCCCGTCCTCGGTGAAGATCCGACCCAGCGACAGGCCACGACCACCACTGGCCGACGGCGACCACTGGTCGTAGAGCCACCATGCGTCGGCGCGGAAGGGCTGGTGGAACCAGATCGTGTGGTCGAGGGACGCCATCTGGGTCCTCGACGGCGAGGCGTCGTGCGCGGTCAGGGAGGCGCCGAGGAGGCTGACGTCGCTGGCGTAGGTGAAGGCAGCGAGGTGCTCCAGCGGGTCGTCGCCGAGCTCACCGTTGATCCGGATCCACATCCGCGCCTGGGCCGGGTGCTGGGGGTCGGGCGTGAGCCCGATGCGCGAGTTGCCGAGGTAACGCACGTCGAGGGCCGCCCACTCCTTGCCGAGCGCGTCGGCCTCGGCGTTGCCGCGCGCGCGCATCAGGTCGACGAGGTCGAACCCCTCGTCAGGGGTGCCGACGGTGGGCATCTGGTCCTGGTGGACGAAGCCCTCCTCGGCCCGCTGGAAGTCGAGGGTCTGGTAGTAGATCGGTCGACCGTGCTGGCGCGCGACCACGCGCCGGGTCGCGAACGAACGTCCGTCGCGGATCCGCTCGACGTCGTAGATGATCGGCACCTGGTAGTCGCCGGGCAGCAGGAAGTAGGAGTGCAGGGAGTGCACGACGTAGTCGGGCTCGACCGTGCGGGCGCCGGCGATCAGCGCCTGCCCGGCCACCTGCCCGCCGTAGACCCGGGCGCGGGCCGAGTCAGGCTGGGCGCCGCGGAAGAGGTCGACGTCGAGGTCCTCGAGGTCGAGCAGCGCCACGAGCACCTGCGCCGGCGTGGGGGTCGCGTCGCTCATGCCGGGCTCCCCGGTCCGGTGCGACGGCGCAGCAGCGCCTCCTGCGCGACCGTTGCCCCGAGCGTGCCGTCCTGGGCGTAGACCTTGGCGAGCACCAGGCCCCGACCGCCGGCCGCAGCCGGCGAGACCTGGTCGTAGAGCCACCACTCGTCGGCGCGGAACGGCCGGTGGAACCACACCGAGTGGTCCAACGAGGCGATCAGGGTCTCAGGGCTGCCCACGCGCACGCCGTGCGGCGCGAGGGCTGCGCCCATCAGCGTCATGTCGGAGAGATAGGTGAACGCCGCGACGTGCCAGAAGGGGTCGTCGGGCAGCGCCGAGGAGACCCGGAGCCAGAAACGCTGGCGAGCCGTCTGCTCACCGTCCTCGGGCAACAGCCCGTCGGCTGAGCTGCCGACGTAGCGGAAGTCGACGACGTCCCACTCCGAGTCCATGGGCGAGTCGCGCCCGGGATCGGCGGCGCGACCGGCGGCGCGGGCATCGATGGCGTCCTCGGGTGCGATCACCTCCGGCATCGGCTCCTGGTGGTCGAAGCCCTCCTCGGCCCGTTGGAAGTTGGCCGTCATCGCGTAGATCGGGCGGCCGTGCTGACGCGCCACCACCCGCCGGGTGGCGAACGACCTGCCGTCGCGCAGGTTGTCGACGTCGAAGATCGTCGGCGCCCCGGTGTCGCCGGGCTGGAGGAAGTAGGAGTGCAGCGAGTGGACGGCGTAGGACGGGTCAACCGTGCGGTTCGCGGCCACCAGTGCCTGGGCAGCGGCCTGGCCGCCGAAGACGCGCGGCAGCACCGAGGGCATCTGATGACCGCGGAACAGGTTGTCGTCGAGCCGCTCGAGGTCGAGGAGCTCGACGAGCTCGTCGGCGTTGCGGGGCACGCCGCCTCAGCCCTGCTGCTCGTCGGGGCCTTCGAGCCCGGCGAGGAACTGCTGGAACTGCTGGCCGATCTCCTCGCCCGTGGGCAGCGGCTGGTCCGCGGCGAGCAGGCTGGTGCCGGACTCCTCGGCGCGCTCGAACGCGTCGTACTGACGCTCGAGCGCCTCCACCACGTCGGCCACCTCCTCGTTGGAGGACAGGTAGCGCGCGACCTCCTCCTCACGCCCCTCAGCCTCGGCGCGGAGGTCGGTGAGATCGATGATCAGGCGACCGGCCCTCTCGACGTTCTCGAGCAGCGCCAGCGAGGCGCGCGGGTAGTCGAACTGGGCGAGGTAGTGCGGGATGTGGGCGACGAAGCCCATGGCGTCGTGGCCCCACTCGCCCAGGCGCACCTCGAGCAGCGCCTGCGCGCTGCTGGGGATGCGGAGCTCACCGCGCCAGGGACTGTCCCCGGAGATGAGGTCGGCGTTGTTGGCATGATGGGTGATCGCGATCGGGCGGGTGTGCGGCACGGCCATCGGCACCGAGCCCATGTTCACCACGCGCGTGACGCCGAAGCGCTCGACGACCTCGAGCACCGCGCGCGTGAAGGCCTCCCAGCGATTGTCGGGCTCGGGGCCCTGGAGCAGGAGGTACGGCGTGTCCCCGGAGTCGTGGAGGAGTCGGACGACCAGGCGCGGGGCGTCGTAGCCCTCGTAGTGGTCGCGCACGAAGGACATCGCGGGACGGCGCGCCCGGTAGTCGTGGAACTGGTCGACGTCGAAGGTGGCGACGACCGGACCGTTGCTCTGCTCGCCATCGCCCGGGCCGACGCGGCGCTCGGTCAGCTCCACGAGGTGGCGACTGGCGATGGCGGCGGCATTGCCCGCGTCGAGGAAGCCGTCGAGGACCACCACCATGGTCAACGACGAAGTGTCGTCGAGCTGGGGCACCTCGTCGACGATGTGGACGAGCCGGGGTTCGGTGGTCACGGGGAAACGATAGGCCCCTGCGGTCACTGCCCCCAGAGCCGGGCGACGTGGCGGACGTCGGTGCCGCAGCAGCCACCGACGACCTGCAGCTGCGGCAGCCGTGCGCGCAGCAGGTCGAAGGACGCGGCGAGCAGGTCCAGGTCCCCCTCGTCGAGGACCTCGCTGGCGTCGAGCTCGGCGTGGGTGAGCGTCGAGGCGTTGGGACGCAGACCCACGATGCGCTCCAGCCACGCTCCGTGGCCCAGGCCGGGCTCGAGGTGGAGCGGGTGGGCGCAGTTCACGAGGAACCAGTCGGGCCCGTCGGCCGCGTCGACCATCGCGACCGCGTCGGCCAGCGTGGTGCCGTCGGGGAGTCGGCCGTCGGTCTCGACGGTGAAGGACACCGCCACGGGCAGACCCACCTCGCGCGCGGCCCGGACGACGCCGATCGCCTCCTCCGGGCCGGTCAAGGTGTAGGCGGTGGCGAGGTCGGCGCCCGCGGAGGCGAACGCAGCGAGCTGAGGTGCGTGGTAGGCCGCGGCTTCGTCGGGGTCGCCGCGCTCCCCCGCCACGTAGCCGTCCCCTCGCGGCCCGACCGTGCCGCTGACCAGGACCGGGCCGTCGATCAGCTGCTCGGAGCGCAGCTCGTCGAGCAGCTGCACCGCCTTGCGGTTGGCGTGCTCGAGATGGCGCAGGTCGTAGCCGACCCGGTGTCCCCAGTCAGGGTTCGCCCGCCATGTCGGGGTCTCGAGCAGCAGTCCCGCCCCGGCGCGCCGGGCGACCTCGACGTAACCGAGGTAGTAGTCCTGCAGCACGGCCCGACCGGAGGCGTCCTCGACGAGCGGGAACGCGGCGAAGTGCGGGAGGTCGAGGCCGCGGTTGAAGATCAGGTCGGTCTCGAGCCCACCGTCGGTGACGAAGTCGTTGCCGCCCAGCAACGCAGGGGTGCCCACGACCCCACTGTCCTCTCGTCGTGATCCGGCGGCAAGACCCTTCTCACCCGGCCGGGGCAGCCGTGGGTGCGGCCGGCGGGGTGCCCGTCGGGCTGGCCAGCGGGCTGGCCGTCGGGCTTCGGCTGGGCGTCGGGCTAGGCGTCGGGCTGGGCGTCGGGCTGGGCGTCGGCTCGAGGAACGCCGGGTCGAACGTCGAGATCAGCAGCTTCGCACCGGCCCGGGCGAGCTGCCGGGAGTTGAGCCCGAGTGCCATCTGCATCCGCTGCCCCGGGTCGGCACCCGGGACGGTGACGTAGTCGAGCAGGCTCCACAGCATCGAGGGGCTATAGGTCAAGGCGACGTACTCGCACGCCCACCACGACAGGCCGTAGTTGGCCGACGATGCGTCGCCGTTGAAGGTGTCGTCGGCCGGCAGGGCGTCGACACCGGCCTCGGCGGCGTCGATGGCCTGCTGGGTGATGCGCCGGTCCTCCGGGGCCAGCGGCTGCACGGAGACGTATTCGGCGAGACCCTCGCTGAGCCAGACCGGCGCCTGGTCGTCACGCTGCCCCAGCGCCACGTGCGTGAGCTCGTGCCGCACCAGTCGGTCGCGCTCGATCCCGTCCCTGCCCAGCATCGTGGGGTTCAGGACGAAGCGGGTGGAGGCGATCTCGTTGCTCCCGGGACCGGCGTCGACGGGGAACGCCAGGCCGTCGATCGCGGTCGGGTCCCCCCCGGGCAGGTCGTCGATGGTGCTCAGGAAGGCCGGGTCCGACAGGGCGTAGAGGACGACGCTCCGGTCCCAGTCGTAGGGCACCTGGGCGGCAACGTCGGCGATCCCCCGCTCCACCGAGGACACCAGCCCTGCCGACGAGCCCCTGCTGGTGCTGTCGAAGATGCCCAGCACGCCCACGCCGCGCACGACCTCGATGGGCCCGAGGTCCCACGGCTGCGGCCGGGTGTCGGTGAACTCCTCCCAGGCGGGGTCGGTGACGGAGCTGAGGACGAACGCCTCGGGGTCGCGGCGCGACGGGGAGAAGCGGTAGCGGTCGCGCATCGTCACGGGCACGGCGTCGAAGCCCTCGAGCTGGAGGACGACGTCGACGGCCACCCAGTAGTCGTCGCCCTCGCGCAGCAGGCTGCCCCGGTCGACGGCGTAGGCCAGCTCCCCGATCGGGAGCTGGGTCAGGTTGTCGAAGTAGGTGCGCTGCTCGGCCAGGAACGCGGGACGACCCTGGGCGACGCCGCGCTCGAAGACCGCCCGGTCTCCTCGTCGTACGGCGTCCGCGCGACGGGTGAGGAGCCCGCGGAACTCCGCGAGCAGGTCGGGCGGCACCGGGAGCGTGATCTCGCTCGGAGCGACCGACCCGCTCGGTGCCGCCTGCGGCGAGGAACCGTCGGGCGTGCCGGAGCACCCGGCGAGCGCCAGGCAGGCCACGATCCCGAGAACGAGTGCCTTGATGGAGCCCGTCCTTCCTCGCGCCTCAGAGATGGTGGTCGACATCGACCACGGACTCGTCGTCGGTCACCGTGTCGAGCGCGGTGATGTCCTCGACGATCCCGCGGGCGAGGGCCTGCGGTGTGAGGCCGATCCGCTCGAGGATCGCGGCGCGCTTCGCGTGGTGGAGGAACTCCTGCGGGATGCCGTGCAGTCGGAAGGGGGTGGTGACTCCGGCGTCGTTGAGCGTCTGCAGGAGCACCGCCCCGCAGCCGCCGATGCGACCGCTGTCCTCGACGCTGACGACGAGCCGGTGCTCGCGGGCGAGCTCCACGATGGCGGGGTCGACCGGTTTGACCCAGCGGGGGTCGACGACGGTGACCCCGATTCCCTGGGCGTCGAGCCGCTCGGCGACCTCGACCGCGACGTCGCACATCGAGCCGACGGCGACGACGAGCACGTCCTTGGCACCCGAGCGCACGAGCACGTCGGCGCCACCGGCCTTGGCATGGGTCGGGATGTCGGCGGGCGGTGGGCCCTTGGAGAAGCGCACGACGGTGGGGGCGTCGTCGACGTCGACGGCCTCGTTGAGCAGCTCGCGCAGGCGGGTCGCGTCGCGCGGCGCGGCGAGCCGCAGACCGGGCACGACCTGGAGGATGGACATGTCCCACATGCCGTTGTGGCTGGCGCCGTCGTCACCCGTGACGCCGGCGCGGTCGAGCACGAACGTGACGCCGCACTGGTGCAGGGCGACGTCCATGAGGACCTGGTCGAAGGCCCGGTTGAGGAACGTGGCGTAGATCGCCACGACGGGGTGCAGGCCACCGATCGCGAGGCCGGCCGCGGAGGTGGCGGCGTGCTGCTCGGCGATGCCGACGTCGAAGGTGCGCTCGGGGTAGCGGGCCTGGAACTGGTCGAGCCCGACCGGGTGCATCATCGCCGCGGTGATCGCGACGACGTCCTTGCGGCGCGCGCCCAGGTGCACCATCTCGTCGGCGAAGACGTCGGTCCAGATGCGACCACGGACCTTCTCCTCGCCGGTCTCGATGTCGAAGGGCTGCGGCGAGTGGAACTGGTCGGCCTCGTGCTGCTCGGCCGCGTCGTAGCCGAATCCCTTGCGGGTGATCGCGTGCACGATCACCGGGCCACCGAACTTCTTGGCGTGGGCGAGGGCGTGCTCCATCGCGTCGCGGTCGTGGCCGTCGACCGGACCGATGTACTTGAGCCCGAGGTCCTCGAAGAGACCTTGCGGGGCGAGCGCGTCCTTGAGGCCCTTCTTCATGGCGTGCAGGGCGTCGTAGGCGGCCGGGCCGACCCCGGGCACCGCGTTGAGGCGCTTCTTGACCAGGTCGAGCACCTGCTCGTAGCGCGGGTTGGTGCGCAGGGACGTCAGCGCGGTGGCGAGCCCGCCGATGGTCGGGGTGTAGGAGCGGCCGTTGTCGTTGACGACGACGACGAGCTTGGAGTCGCGGGCAACCGCGATGTTGTTGAGTGCCTCCCAGGCCATGCCCCCGGTGAGGGCACCGTCACCGATGACGGCGACGGTGTGGCGGTCCTCACCGCGGATCGCGTAGGCCTTGGCGATGCCGTCGGCATAGCTCAACGCCGTGGAGGCGTGGGAGTTCTCGACGATGTCGTGGGGAGACTCGGACTGGCTGGGGTAGCCGGAGAGACCACCCTCCTTGCGCAGGCCGACAAAGTCGGCGGCCCGGCCGGTGAGCATCTTGTGGACGTAGGCCTGGTGCCCGGTGTCGAAGACGACGCGGTCACGCGGTGAGTCGAAGACCCGGTGGATGGCGAGCGTGAGCTCGACGACGCCGAGGTTGGGACCCAGGTGCCCGCCCACGCGCGAGACCGCCTGCACGAGCTGGTCACGGATCTCCGCGGCCAGGGTCGTGAGCTGGTCGTCGGACAGCCCGCGCAGGTCGCGCGGTCCGGCGATCGAGTCGAGAACACCCATGTCGTCGAGTTTACGGGTCCGCGGGCGGTTCACCGATCCGTCAGCGCTCCAGCACGGCGACGGCGCCCTCGTGGAGGCTCCCCATCCAGACTCGTCCGTCGTGCTCACGCACGCCGGTGACCATGTGGTAGCTCACACCGCTCTCCTGAGGGTCCACGTCGAGGTCGTGGACCAAGGTGCCGGCGCTGTCGTAGGCCTGGACCCGGACGGTGTGCTTCGGCTTGGGCTGCAGCGCCTCGGGGATCTTGGTGACGAGCTTGCGCAGCACCATCGGCGCCGTCTGGAGCCGCTCGACGACAGGGTCCAGCGGGCTGGCGATCGAGACCCAGATGAGCCCGTCGCTGCCCCGGGCGATGTTGTCGGGGTAACCCGGGAGGTTCGAGCAGAGCAGGTCGCGCATCCCCTTGCGGTCGCCGGTGAGCCAGCGTCGTACGACGGTGCGGCCGGCGGTCTCGGCGACGCAGACGAAGTCCTCGTCGGCCGAGAGGGCGACGCCGTTGGCGAAGGCCAGACCGTCGAGCACGACCTCGATGGCGCCGTCGGTCGAGAGCTTCATGAGCCTGCCGGTGCGGGTGTTCTGGACGAAGTCGTCCTTCCACCTCTCGATGCCGTACTTGGTCGAGGAGTCGCTGAACCACACCGTGCCGTCGGAGGCGATCGCAGCGTTGTTGCAGAAGACCATCCGGGTGCCGGCCACGCTGTCGGTGATCGGCTCGATCGCGCCGCTCGCGGTGTCGATGCGCAGCAGCCCGAGGTGGGCGTCGCAGACCAGGAGCCGGCCGTCGGGATCGATCTCGATGCCGAGGGGGCGACCGCCGGTGTGGGCGACCCGGTCGACCTTCTGGCCGTCGTGGCTGATCCGGAAGATCGCACCGTCCTCGGTGCCGGTGAACACCGCGCCCTCGTCGCGGCCGCTGGTGCCGACGACGACGTCCTCAGCGCCGGGGCCGGGGACGGGGATCACGCGCAGGGTCGAAGTCATGGGCCCACCTTGGCGTAGATCGGGGACGTGAGGAAGTCACGCAGCGTCAGGCGCGCCGAGGCGGTCAGGTCGAGCCCGGTCGCGACGCCCGGGTCGACGAAGACCATCTGCCGACCCTCGTGACACTCCACCTCGGTGAGGTCCGTGCCGGCGGCAAAGAGGCAGAACGCATCGGTGCCTCCGCAGGCCTCGCTCCAGAAGCTGAACTCCCCCACGAGCTCGAGCGTGCCCGGCTCCAGCCGCACCCCGGTCTCCTCCTCGAGCTCGCGGTAGGCCGCCTGCTCGTAGGTCTCACCGGGCTCCACGCCACCACCCGGGTAGCCCCAGCGGTCCGGGTCGATCCGCGGCCGCGAGTCGCGCTCCTGGAGCAGGACCCGGCCTCTGCGGTCGACGAGGGCGACGCTCGCGAACTGGTGCATGTCGCCACCGTAGCCGTGCGAAAGTGGCGCGTGATCTCACTCCTGACCGCCGCGCTCGCCACCGTCCTGTCCGTGTCGGGCCTGTCCGTCACGGGCTTCGCCCTGGGCAGCGCGACCGACCGGCTGGTGGCCGAGAACGCCCGCGGACTCACGACCGTGAGCGTCGCCGGGGTCAGCATCACTGCCGACGGTGCCTGGGTGGCGCGCCCGACCGCCGACGTACGACGCCTGGCGGGGACCGCCCGTCGCGAGGGACTGCGCTCCGAGCTGCTGCTGAGCAACTACAGCAACCGGCAGGGTGGCTTCGACGCCCGCGCCGCCCACCTGCTGCTGAGCAATCCCGCCCACATCGACCGGGTCGCGACGCGGATGGCCGGCTTCGTGCGAGCCCAAGGGTGGAGCGGGGTCAACGTCGACCTGGAGCTGGTGCGACGCCAGGACGCCGACGAGCTGGTGCGCCTGGTGCGGGCGTTGCAGTCGGCCATGCCCGAGGCCCGCACGGTGTCGATCGACGTGAGCGCCTCGACGAGCCTGACCGCCTTCCGCGGCCGCGGCTACAAGCTCGGCGCGTTGGGTCGGGCCGCGGACACGGTCGTGCTGATGACCTACGACCTCCACGGCCCGTCCTGGTCCGGCCCCGGCCCGATCGGCCCGACCGACTGGCAGCGCCGCGCGGTGACCGCTGCCCTCGAGGCCGTCCCCGCCTCCCGGCTCGACCTGGGCGTCGCCGGTTACGGCTACACCTGGCCCAGTTGTCCAACGGCACGGTCATCTGGTGGTCCGACGGGCGCTCCTTCGACCGTCGCGTCCCCTCGCCCGCGAGCTCGGCCTCCACGGGGTCGCCCTCTGGCGACTCGGCTCGGCTGATCGGGTCCCGGCGCGGGGCTGAGCGGTCCGCTTCCTCAAGGTATGCGGACGAACCGCCACTCCCTCGGCGGGCACCCCGTGGTCGTTGAAGTGTCGCCGTGGGAGCTCACCCACCCATCCGATTGTCCAACGCCCGACCAGCCCTCAGAGCCGCGCGACGTAGCGGCGACCGCGCAGCGCATCCTCGACAAGACCCACCGCGCGACGGATGCCCATCAGACGTGCCTGCTCGAGCTGGAAGGTCTGGAGCGCGGCCTCGATGACCTCGTCGTTGGCCACCTCGCGGAAGGAGGCCCTCGCCTCGCTCAGCCCGCGCCGGCAGGCCGCCTCGTTGGCCTCGACGTGGAGCACCGCGAAGCGGGCCAGCACCACGACGTGGCGACGCAACCCGGCATAGGTGCGGTAGTCGGCCGGGCACAGGTCGAGCAGCCAGGCCGCGGCGCTCGCCTCCCAGTCGGGGGCGTCCGGCGGCCGGACCTCGCGCGGCCAGCCCGGGGGTGCGACGAGAGGCTTCATGGACATATCCTAGTCGAACGCGTGTTCGATCTCATCGGTTACAGCAGGAAGCTGAAGCGCACCTCGCGCTCGGGGTTGTCCAGGTTGAGGTCGACCAGGCACACGCTCTGCCAGGTCCCCAGGGCGAGACGCCCGCCGATCACCGGCACCGTGACCGTCGGGGGCACGATCGCCGGCATGACATGGGACCGCCCGTGACCCGGGGAGCCGTGCCGGTGCCGCCAGCGGTCGTCGGCCGGCAGCAGCTCACCCAGCGCGGCGAGCAGGTCGTCGTCGGACCCGGCGCCGGTCTCGATGATCGCAAGCCCCGCTGTCGCATGCGGCACGAAGACGTTGAGCAAGCCGTCGCCGAGCCCCGCCACGATCGCGGCGCAGTCGTCGGTGAGGTCGAGCACCACCTCCGTGCTCCCGGTGCGGTAGGTCCGGGTCTGCGAGGTCATCACGCGTTGGTCCCGCCGCTGTCGGGGCTCAGGCCGCCGGCGCACGACGCCATTGGCTCCGGCGCGGTCTCCCCCGCACCGAACTCGCGGATGAACATCTCCAGCCGCGGGTCGTCCGCACCGGTCAGCTCGAGCTGCCGCTCCCAGACGGTGACGACCACGGGGGCGCGCAGGTCGTCGTAGGGCGAGAGGATCCCGTTCTGCGGCAGCACCTCTGTCAGGGCATCCACCTCGTCCTGGTCGAGACCGGGCTCGTAGGTGATCCACACCGTGCCGTGCTCGAGGTCGTGGACCACGTTCTCCTCCGGGACGGGGGCGTCGTAGGCACCGCAGTCGAGCCAGGCGGAGCTGTGCGGACCCCCGACCGGTGGCGACTGGTCATAGCTGATCTCGCCGTCGTCATGGGTCGTGGGAAGGTCCTCGAAGACCTCGACCGCGTCGAGGGTCGAGTCGACCGCGACCTGCTCGTCCTCCCGGCTGGCGCTCACTGCGAGGGGCACCAGCACCGCGAGCGCGATGACCAGCACCGCGCCCACCACGCCGAGCACGATCCCGACCTTCGTGCCCTGGCTGGAGGGCGGCGGCGGGGCGGGGGACCACCCGGGAGGGGGTCCGAGCGGCGGCGGACCCAGCGCGGCGCCGTACGGCGAGGAGGTCGGCGGCGGGCCTGCCCCCTGCGGCGTCCAACCCTGCGTCCAACCCGGCCCCGGACCCTGAGGCGGACCTGGCGGCGGCGGCGGCCAGCCGGACATCAGTCCTCCAGCGCGCGCTCGAGGCGCTCGACCTTCGCGGTCATCTGGTCGGTCCAGCCGGGGCGGATGTCGGCCTTGAGGACGAGCCCGACGCGCGGTGACACCTCGGCGACGACGTCGACGGCCCGCTTGACCACTGCCATCACCTCGTCCCACTCCCCCTCGATGTTGGTGAACATCGCATTTGTTTCGTGGGGAAGCCCGGACTCCCGGACGACGCGGACAGCGGCTGCGACGGCCTCCGAGACACCCCCGGTCTCGTCCCCGGACGTCGGGCTGATGCTAAAGGCAACGATCATGGCGTCACCGTAGCCAAGTGCCCTGAGGTCCCCGCCAACCGGAAGTCGAATCACGCGCGCAGCGTGCCCGTCCCCTGTCGTGCGCCGCACTGGGTCAGCGTCCGGCCATGGAGGTCCTCAGCCTCGCGTGGCGGACCGTCCTGGTGCTCCTGACGCGCGCCGGGAGCACGGTCGAGAGCGGCGCGCTCCCCTGCGCCGCGAGGCGTGGGCTCAGTAGGTGGCGAGGCCCGTGCGGAACGCCTCGAACGCGGTCGGGCTGGAGTCGATGCGCCAGTCGGCCTCCTTGAAGTGGCTGAACCAGGTGAACCCCGTGAGCCCCGTGAGCCCCTCCGGCCGGGTCGCCAGCGTCGCGAACATGTCGCGGATCCAGGCGGCCTTGTCCCCTCCCACCTCCGGCGCACCGACCTCACCGATCGCGATCGGCTTGCTGGTGAACGAGCGCACCTCGCCGTGGCCGTCGTCGAAGACGTCGAGGAAGGTCTGCCAGGTCGTGCCCGGGAGCAGTCCGCCCCAGTTGTAGCCGTCGAGCGCGACGGTGCTGACCTGGGCGTCCCCCGGGAAGAGCGACGCCAGCGGCGTGCTGCCCGGGTAGGGCACGTTGGGCGACCACGACCAGGAGACGTTGGTGGCCTTGAGCCGCGTGAACACCCCCCGGACACGCTTCCACGCCGCGACGTAGTCGGCGGCGGTGTTGCCGTTGACGCCGGCCGCCCAGGGATACCAGGTGCCGTTCATCTCGTGGGCGAACCGGAGCGTCACGGGCTGGCCGTAGGCCCGCGCCTGCTTCGCCCAGGTCGTGACGTAGGCGTCATGCAGACCCGCGGCGATCGCCTTGAGGGAGTATGTCGGCTGGTCGGTGCCCCGGCTCGGGTCCCACGGCTCCCAGGTGATCACGGGGGTGGCGCCGAAGGCCGCCACGGAGGCCGCCTGCTGGGTGGGGAAGCCGGTGCCTCGCGACCAGGCGTCGAACCACATCACCTGCGTGGGACGGCGTCCCAGCCGCGCAGCGAGGTCCTCCAGCGACTGCATGCTGCCCGGCGCGTCCGGGAGGCTGACCCCGAAGGTCAGCGCCGGTAGGGCCGTGGCACGCGGGACCACCGGTCGGGCCGACGCCTGACCGGGGATCGCGGCCAGACCTGTGGCCAGCACGACCACGAGGGCGCGCAAGAACCAGGTCGTGAGGAGGGGCATGGAGCCAGTGTGGGGGATGTCGGCGCGGCCGACGAGCGGTTCGCCCGAAGAGGCCCCGGGTCTGCCCGAAAAGCCGACGCGAGCACCCCCGCTCGGGGGATGCTCGCGTCGCGGGTGCTGCGGGGTGGATCAGGCCTTGCGCAGGTTGCGCAGGACGTAGTGCATGATCCCGCCGTTGCGGTAGTAGTTGGCCTCGCCGGGGGTGTCGATGCGGACGACGGCATCGAACTCGACGCCGTCGGCCTTGACCTTGACGGTCTTGGGGGTGCGGCCCTCGTTGAGCTCGGTGACGCCGGTGATCGTGAACGTCTCCTCGCCGGTGAGGCCGAGCGACTCTGCGTTCTCACCCGCGGGGTACTGCAGCGGGAGGACGCCCATGCCGATCAGGTTGGAGCGGTGGATGCGCTCGTAGGACTCGGCAATGACGGCCTTGACGCCCAGCAGCGCGGTGCCCTTGGCCGCCCAGTCACGCGACGAGCCCGAGCCGTACTCCTTGCCCGACAGCACGACCAGCGGGGTGCCGGCCACGACGTAGTGCTCGGCGGCCTCGAAGACCGACGTGACCTCGCCGCCGGCCGTGAAGTCGCGCGTGACGCCACCCTCGGTGCCGGGGGCGAGCTGGTTGCGCAGGCGGATGTTGGCGAACGTGCCGCGGATCATGACCTCGTGGTTGCCCCGGCGCGAGCCGTAGGAGTTGAAGTCACGCTGACCCACACCGTGCTCGGCGAGGTAGTGGCCTGCCGGCGAGTCCTTCTTGATGGCACCGGCCGGGCTGATGTGGTCGGTGGTGACCGAGTCGCCGAGCTTGAGGAGCACGCGGGCGCCCTCGATGTCGGTGACCGCCTCCGGCTCGTCGGGCATGCCGTCGAAGTAGGGAGGTTTGCGGACGTAGGTCGACTCGGGGTCCCACGCGAAGGTCTTGCCCTCGGGCGTGGGCAGCGCCTGCCACTGCGCGTCGCCGGCGAAGACGTCGGCGTAGCCGTTGCCGAACATCTCGGAGGTGATCGCGGTGGCGATGACCTCCTCGACCTCGGTCGGCGTGGGCCAGATGTCCTTGAGGAAGACGTCGTTGCCGTCCTGGTCCTGGCCGAGCGGGTCATTGAACAGGTCGACGTTCATCGAGCCGGCCAGCGCGTAGGCGACGACCAGCGGCGGAGACGCGAGGTAGTTCATCTTGATGTCGGGGTTGATCCGACCCTCGAAGTTGCGGTTGCCCGACAACACCGAGGTGACCGCGAGGTCGGCCTCGTTGACGGCAGCCGAGACCTCGGGGATCAGCGGCCCGGAGTTGCCGATGCACGTGGTGCAGCCATAGCCGACGAGGTTGAAGCCGAGCTTGTCGAGGTAGGGCGTCAGCCCGGACTTCTCGTAGTAGTCCGAGACGACCTTCGAGCCGGGCGCCAGCGTCGTCTTGACCCACGGCTTGCGCTGCAGGCCCTTCTCGATGGCCTTCTTGGCCAGCAGGCCCGCGCCGATCATCACCGACGGGTTGGAGGTGTTGGTGCACGACGTGATCGCTGCGATCGTCACCGCACCGTGGCCGATGGTGTGCTTGGCGCCGTCGAGCTCGATCTCGACGGTCGCGTCGGGATTGTCGGTGTAGTCCTTGAGCGCCTCGACGAAGGCGGGTCCGGCAGTGGCGACCTCGACGCGGTCCTGGGGACGCTTGGGGCCGGCCAGCGACGGGACGACGGTGGACATGTCGAGCTCGAGCTTCTCGGAGAAGCGGGGCTCGGCCTCCGGGTCGTGCCAGAGGCCCTGCTCCTGGGAGTAGGCCTCGACCAGCGCGAGCTGCTCCTCGGAGCGACCGGTCAGGCGGAGGTAGTCGATGGTCTGCTGGTCGATCGGGAAGACCGCGATCGTCGAGCCGAACTCCGGGCTCATGTTGCCGATGGTCGCGCGGTTGGCGAGGGGAAGGACCGAGACACCGGGTCCGTAGAACTCGACGAACTTGCCGACGACGCCGTGCTTGCGCAGCATCTCGGTGATCGTGAGGACCAGGTCGGTGGCGGTGGCGCCGTCGGGCAGGTCGCCGCTGAGCTTGAAGCCGACGACGCGCGGGATCAGCATGGACACCGGCTGGCCGAGCATGGCCGCCTCGGCCTCGATGCCACCGACACCCCAGCCGACGACGCCGATGCCGTTGACCATCGTGGTGTGGGAGTCGGTGCCGACGCAGGTGTCGGGATAGGCCTGCAACTCTCCGTCGACTTCGCGCGTGAAGATGGTGCGGGCGAGGTGCTCGATGTTGACCTGGTGCACGATTCCGGTGCCCGGGGGCACGACCTTGAAGTCGTCGAAGGCGCCCTGCCCCCACCGCAGGAACTGGTAGCGCTCGCGGTTGCGCTCGTACTCGATCTCGACGTTGCGCTCGAAGGCGTCGGCGGTGCCGAAGACGTCGGCGATGACGGAGTGGTCGATGACCATCTCGGCCGGCGCAAGCGGGTTGATCTTGGCGGGGTCGCCGCCGAGGTCGGCCATCGCCTCGCGCATGGTGGCGAGGTCGACGACGCACGGCACGCCGGTGAAGTCCTGCATCAGCACCCGGGCGGGCGTGAACTGGATCTCCTTGTCGGGCTCCGCCTCCGCGTCCCACCCGGCCAACGCCCTGATGTCGTCGGCGGTGATGTCGGCACCGTCCTCCGTGCGGAGGAGGTTCTCGAGCAGCACCTTGAGGGAGAACGGCAAGCTCTCGACGTCCAGGCCCTCCCCGGTCACCGCGGCGAGGCGGAAGATCTCGTAGGACTTCCCGTCCACGTCCAACGTGCTCTTGGCGCCGAAGCTGTCCTGACTGGCCATCAAGCCGTCTCCTCGTTGAGTCAGTGGGTTGCTCCACCCATCTTGCCCACGTGACGGTGGACCGGGGTAGTAAGGCATGCCTTATCCGCAACACGATTTGTCTTGATATCAAGATACCCGATGTCGAAACAATCCTCAACAGGCCGACCGGGCGGCGGCGCCCCGACCCCCACTCCGGCGTCAGCCCTGGGCGAGCTCCGCGTTGTCCTGCCAGGCCTCCCACGACGCGAGGCGCGAAGCGTAGTCGGCCTGCGCGATCCCCAGCGGTGCGGTGCCAAGGAACGCCCGCAGCGGTGGCTCGTCGGCGTCGACGACGTGCAGGACGGCGGCTGCCGAGGCGGTCGGGTCACCGGGACCGGCGCCGGCCCGCTTGGCGCGCTCCTCGGCAAAACGCGCCCGCACCTCGTCGTACGCCGGCAGAGCGGTGGCCGTGCTGGCCGAGGGGCCTGACCAGTCCGTGGCGAACCCGCCCGGCTCGATCAGGGTCACGCGGATGCCGAAGGACGCGACCTCCTGTGCGAGCGACTGGGAGAAGCCTTCGAGGGCCCACTTCGACGCGTGGTAGGCGCCGATGTTGGGGAACGCCGAGATCCCACCGATCGAGGAGACCTGGAGGACATGGCCGCTCCCCTGCTCGCGCAGGAACGGCAGCGCGGCCTGGGTCACCCACATGGCACCGAAGACGTTGGTCTCCATCTGGTCACGGAAGTCGGCCTCGCTGAGCTCCTCGATGAAGCCGAACTGGCCGTAGCCGGCGTTGTTGACGACGACGTCCAGCCCGCCGAAGTGCGCGTGCGCCTGCGCGACCGCGGCGAAGTCGGCGTCGCGGTCGGTCACGTCGAGCTCGATCGGGAGGACGGCGTCGCCGTACTTCTGCACGAGGTCGTCGAGCGTGGAGGTGTCGCGCGCCGTCGCTGCGACCCGGTCGCCGCGCTCGAGCGCGGCGATGGACCACTCGCGCCCGAAGCCGCGCGAGCAGCCGGTGATGAACCAGGTCTTGGGGGCCGTCTGTATCTGCGTCATGCCACGACGCTACGGGAGCGCTCCGACGCAGGCCGCCGACGACCGGACGGCGCTGCGACATCGCGCCGACTCGGCCCCGGCCTTCGACTCGACCCAGGAGCGGGTCAGCGACGCGTCAGCAGTGCGACGCACTCCACGTGGTGCGTCATCGGGAAGAGGTCGAAGGCGCGCAGCTTCGTGAGCTCATAGCCGTGCTCGGCGAAGATCGCCACGTCGCGAGCCAGAGCGGCCGGATCGCAGGCGACGTAGGCGACCGCACGTGGGGCCCGGTCGACGACCTGCTCGACGACGACCCGCTTGGCCCCCTCACGGGTCGGGTCGAGGACCACGAGGTCGAAGGGCTCGTCGTAGTCGTGGGCGAGCACCCGGTCGACGAGTCCAGCGGCGGTCTTGATCCCCGGCGCGTTGGCACGTGACTGCTGCGAGGCCGTCGGGTCGGACTCGATGGCCACGACGCGACCGGTCTCACCCACGGCGTCGAGGAGGAAGCGGGCGAACAGCCCGACGCCGGCGTAGAGGTCGAGCGCCCGCTCGCCCGGCTGCGGCTGGAGCATGTCCATCACGGTCTCGACCAGCAGGTCGGGAGCGCCGGGGTGGACCTGCCAGAACCCGTCGTCCTCGACGATGAACGCGTGCGGCCCCACCACGTGGTCGCTGGGCTCGCGCGCCTCCAGGAGGCACTCGTCGATCTCGACGACCTCGTGGGAACGGTGCTTGCGCATGCCCCGCTTGCCGTCGGGCAGCTCGACGTAGCGCTGACGCGTGCGCCAGTGCAGCCCCCCGACGTCGCCGGGCACGGCCTCGACCTTCACCTCGACGTCGAGCTTCGCCAGGCGTTGCAGCTGCTCCCGGACCACCTCGGCCTTGAGCGAGCGCTGGCGCTTGAGCGTCACGTGCTGGAAGTCGCAGCCACCGCACAGGTCAGGCCCCGCCACAGGGCAGGGGGCGGGGACGCGGTCGGGCGACGCCTCGAGCACCTCGACGGCGTCACCGCGCCAGAACCGGTCGCCTTCGGTGCCCTCGGTGATCTCGACGACGACCCGCTCGCCCGGCAGGGCGTGACGGGTGAAGACGACCCGCGAGACCGGCTCGGGCAGGCGCACGATGCAGTGCCCGCCGTGGGCGACGGGACCGACCTGGGCCTCGAAGCGTTGGCCGACCACGCTGGCGCCGCGGCTCTGCTTCTGCCGGGTCTGACCGTGGCGGGGGCGGCGGCTGGACTGGCGTGTCATGGAAGGTTCCTCATCACGGGTTCTGGCTCATCAGGGGCTGTGGCTACCGAGGGACTTGGCGGTCGGAGCGCTCGGAGCGCTCGTCGACGTTGCCACGACGCAGGTCACCGGGGCGCACCCGGGTGTCCTCGCGGAGCTCGCGCTCGCGGGCGATCTCGGAGGAGCGCAGCTGGTAGGGCACGGACGTGACCATGACGCCAGGGGTGAACAGCAATCGGCCCTTGAGCCGCAGCGCGGTCTGGTTGTGCAGCAGCTGCTCCCACCAGCGACCGACGACGTACTCCGGGATGTAGACCGCGACGACCCCACGCGGGTTGGCCTTGCGGATCTCGGTGGCATATTCCACGATCGGGCGGATCAGCTCGCGGTAGGGCGAGTGGAGCACCTTGAGCGGCACGTCCATGCGGCGCTCGTCCCACTCCTCCAGGAGTCGGTTGGTCGCGTCGGAGTCCGTGGCGACGTAGACGCCCTCGAGCACGTTGGGCCGGGTCGCCTTGGCGAAGGCCAGGGCGCGCAAGGTCGGCTTGTGCAGCTTGGAGACCAGGACGATCGCATGCACCCGGGTGGGCATGACCTTGTCCTCGTCGTCGGCGGCGAGTTCCTCGGCGACCTTGTCGTAGTGGCCCTTGATGCCCTTCATCAAGGCGTAGAAGAACAGCATCGCCAGGATCGTGATCCAGGCGCCCTCGAGGAACTTGGTGACCAGCACGATCACCAGCACCACGGCGGTGAACGTGAGGCCGATCGCGTTGATGACGCGCGAGCGGATCATGTGGGCCCGCTTGGCCGGGTCGCGCTCGCTGGCGAGGTGGCGCGTCCAGTGCCGGATCATCCCGAGCTGGCTGAGGTTGAAAGACACGAAGACGCCCACGATGTAGAGCTGGATCAAACGCGTGACCTGGGCGTCGAAGGCCAGGATCAGGATGATCGCCATGACGGCGAGGAAGACGATGCCGTTGCTGTAGGCCAGTCGGTCGCCGCGCGAACCCAGCGCACGTGGCGCGTAACCGTCCTGGGCCAGGATCGATCCGAGCACCGGGAAGCCGTTGAACGCCGTGTTGGCGGCGAGCACCAGGATGACGCCCGTGACGGAGACGACCAGGTAGAAGCCCGGCGGGAAGTTGTTGAAGACCGCGTCGGCGATCTGGGCGATGACCGTGTGCTGGTCGTAGCCCTCGGGGAGCGGTTCGCCGTTGCGCGTCAGTCGGTCGAGGTCGTGGGGGTCGACGTAGCGGATGCCCATCTGCCGGGCCAGCACGATGACGCTGACCATCATCGTGATGGCGATGACGCCGAGGAGCAGCAACGTGGTGGCGGCGTTCTTGCTCTTGGGGCGGGTGAAGGCCGGGACGCCGTTGGAGATCGCCTCGACGCCGGTCAGCGCGGCACAGCCCGACGAGAAGGCCCGGGCCAGGAGGAAGAGCAGAGCGAAGGTCGTGAGGGGGCCGTCCAGGCCCGGCTCGGGCGTGATCGAGAGCCCCGCGCTCTCCACGTCCGGCAGCGTGCCGAGGGCCAGCCGCACCAGCCCGAAGAGGCACATGCCGAGGATGGCGACCATGAAGAGGTACGTCGGGACGGCGAAGAACGTGCCGGACTCCCGGATGCCACGCAGGTTCATCGCCATCAGCACGACGACCAGCACCGAGCCGAAGACCGCCTCGTGGCCGCTGAGCACAGGGATGGCCGAGGCGGCGTACTGGGCGCCTGACGAGATCGACACGGCGACCGTGAGGACGTAGTCGACGAGCAGGGCGCTGGCCACCGTGGTGCCGGCGTTGACGCCGAGGTTGACCGTCGCGACCTCGTAGTCGCCGCCCCCGCTGGGGTAGGCGTGGACGGTCTGCCGGTAGGACGCGATGACGGCGGCCATGACGAGAGCGACCGCGATGGCGATCTTCCACGACCAGACGTACTGCGCCGCGCCGGCGAGCGACAGCATGATGAAGACCTCGTCGGGGGCGTAGGCCACCGAGGAGAGCGCGTCGCTCGCGAAGACCGGCAGCGCGATCCGCTTGGGAAGAAGGGTCTCCCCTAGCTGGGAGCTGCGCAACTTGCGTCCCAGGAGTATTCGTTTCGAGACGTCGCCGACACCCACGAGCCGCAACAGTACGGCACGGCTCACCGCCGAGTACGGTTACGTCGTGCACGTCGTGATCATGGGTTGTGGCCGGGTCGGTTCGACCCTCGCCCGCAGCCTCGAGGACCGCAACCACACCGTGGCTGTCATTGACAGCGAGCCAGATGCGTTCCGACGCCTCGGGCCCGGCTTCAACGGCGACAAGGTGACCGGCTACGGCTTCGACCAGCAGGTCCTCGAGAAGGCCGGCATCCGCCGCGCCGACGCGTTTGCCGCCGTCTCCAGCGGCGACAACTCCAACATCATCGCTGCGCGAGTCGCGCGCGAGACGTTCGGGATCCAGCAGGTCGTCGCCCGCATCTACGACCCCGGCCGCGCCGAGGTCTACCAGCGCCTGGGCATCACCACGGTCGCGACGGTGAAGTGGACGGCCGACCAGGTGCTGCGCCGGATCTTGCCGGTCGGCGCCGAGCCCGACTTCCGCGACCCGTCGGGCACCATCCGGCTCGACCAGGTCCCCGTCCAGGAGACGTGGATCGGGCACCGGACGATCACGTTCCAGGAGCAGTCCCGGAGCCGGATCGCCTGGATCGACCGGCTCGGCGAGGGCATGCTGCCCACGCGTGACTCGGTCATCCAGGAGGGCGACCTGCTCCACCTGGTGATGCGCGAGGAGAACGCCGCTCACGCCTACCAGGTCATCGAACGCGGACCCGAGGAGTCGTAAGAGATGCGAGTTGCGATCGCCGGAGCCGGCGCCGTGGGACGTTCCATCGCGCGTGAGCTGATCCAGAACGGTCACGAGGTCCTCCTCATCGACAAGAACCCGGGCTCCATCCACCCCGAGCGGGTGCCGGACGCGGAGTGGCTGCTGGCCGACTCCTGCGAGCTGTCCTCGCTCGAGGAGGCCCGTCTCGACAAGTGCGACGTCGTCATCGCGGCCACCGGTGACGACAAGGCCAACCTGGTCACGTCGCTGCTCGCCAAGACCGAGTTCGGCGTGCCACGCACCGTCGGGCGGGTCAATCACCCCAACAACGAGTGGCTCTTCACCGAGGCCTGGGGCGTCGACGTCAACGTGTCGACCCCGCGCATCATGTCGGCGCTCGTCGAGGAGGCCGTGACGGTCGGCGACCTGGTGCGGCTGTTCACCTTCCGCCAGGGCGATGCCAACCTGGTGGAGATGACGCTGCCGGCGGACTCGCCCTACGTCGGGAAGCCCAGTGGGCTCATCCCGCTGCCCGACAACTGCGCGTTGGTGACGATCCTGCGCGACGGCCAGGTCTACGTGCCCGACCCCGAGCAGCCGGTCGAGGCCGGCGACGAGCTGCTGTTCGTCGTGCCGGACGTCGGCGAGGACGAGCTCGAGCGCCTGCTGGCGCCGGGCACCCACGGTAGGCCCTAGGGGTCGCACGCACGCACGGACGTCGTCGCCTACCCCGTCGACCCGCTCGTGGAGATCGACGATGAGGGACCTGCGGGAACCACGGTGGCGTCCCTGCCTGGCTCCCGCGTCACGGGTGTGGCCCACCGCCCTCGTTGGGGGACGTGTGGGACCTCGCGAGCTCCCGCGGTCGACCTGTACTACGTCGGGGACGGACCCGCATCGAGCCGCGCGCCGGTCGAGACCGGGGTCGCGTCGCGCGAGAGCAGCCACACCATGGCGCCGAGGGCGGCCAGCTGCAGCGGCCAGCCCAGACCCACCTTCATGATGCCGAGGACCGCGACCGCGGTGTCGGCCTCCATCGCGCCGGACTGCCCGGCGAACCACACCGGGGCCTGTGCGGCGACGCGCAGCGCGCACGGCAGGGCGAGCAGCCAGGTGAGCTTGGTGCACAGCCGCACGACCTGGCGGTCGGCGTGCCAGGCGGTCGGGTCGCCGGTGACGCTGCCGACCATGAAGCCCACCAGCGGCCAGCCGATCAGGCAGGTGAAGCCGAGGAGCACGGTGTAGCCGGAGTTGTAGATCAGCCCGGGGAGGAAGTAGGCCAGCGCCTGCTCGTCCTCGCTGCCCCCACGACTGGCCGCGATCCGGACGAAGAGCCAGCCGATGCCGATCCCGAAGATCGCGTTGAGGACGAACTGCGTCGTCGAGCGCTGCACGAGCCGCACCACGAGCATCGCCACGGCCGCGGCGATGCTGATGACCAGGGCCAGGACCAGCTCGCGGGTCGTCAGCCACATCACCGTGAAGAGCAGGGTCGGGACCGCCGCCTCGACCATCCCGCGGCGCCCACCCAATGCCTTGGACAGCTGGGCGCGCACGACCTCCTCGACCGTGGCGACCGAGGCGTGCGCCTGCTCCGGTGTCCGCTCCCCCGCCCCGGGGTCGGGCTCGCTCACGGCATCAGCTCGTAGCGCGGGTTGTAGATGATCCGCACCCCGTCGTGGGCGCCGATGCGGCCCTGGACCTGGATGGAGCGTCCCGGCGAGATGCCGGAGATCCGGCGACGACCGAGCCAGACGACGGTGATCACGCCGGTGCCGTCGTAGAGCTCGGCCTCCAGGGCCGGCACCCCTCCACGCGGTCGCAACGTGACGGTGCGGAGCGTGCCGCGCAGGCGGACGACCTCACGGTCGGGCGCGTCGACGATGCAGTCGACGCCTTCCCCACCGCTGTAGGTCTTGCGCAGGTCGCGGGCATGGGCGTCGTCGTTGTTGGCCCACTTGCTGATCGTGCGGCGCAGCTTGCTCATCGTCGGCCCCGCTCGTCAGGCGGTGGGAGGCTCGACGCGGCGGGCGTTCTCGGGCATGACCACCGGCAGTGCCTCGCCGACGGGCATGGCGTGCGCGCCCCGCCGTACGGCGACCTTGGCGATCGTCTCCTCCCAGGCGGCCGACGACTCGGGGTCGATGGCCGGGCGGCCCAGCAGGGTCGCGCGGAGCAGCCAGCGGGAGCCGTTGACGCCGATGATCCGTGAGGGCTGGGCACCCTTGGTGCCGTCGGGCTGCTGGATCACGATGTGGCAGAGCAGCTCGGTGCCGAAGCGGCCCTCGCGCTCGGTGGCCGTGCCGCCGCGCGACTCCATGTCGGCGGCGATCTGCGGGCGGACGTCGGCCCAGAGGTCACCGTTGCGGGGTGCGGAGAAGGCGCGCAGCTCCACGGCACCGTCGGAGCCGGCGAGCACGACCGACTGCACGTTGCCCGAGGCCTCGTCGACCTGGAGGCGCAGCTCGCGGCCCGGCTCGGGGGTGAGGACCAGGGAGCCCAGGTCGACACGGTCGACCCCGTCCTCCTGCAGCTCCTCGGCGTCGAAGGGACCTGCCGGCACGCTCACCTCGTCGGTCACGTCCTCCACTGCCTCGGCGGTGGTGTCGACGTCGGACTTGCGGCGGAACTTCACGAACTGTCTCCTCGAGGTGTGGGATGGCCGAAGCCACCAGTAGAACCGTAACCCCCGTCTCCTCGCACACTGGCGGGGAGTTCCCGGACCTCCGCGAACGCCGCCCGCTCGAAGCGCTGGATCACCAGCTGCGCGATCCGGTCACCGCGCCGGAGCTCGATCGCCTCGGTGGGGTCGTGGTTGATGAGCAACACCTTGATCTCGCCGCGGTAGCCCGCGTCGATGGTGCCGGGGGTGTTGAGGATCGAGAGCCCGTGGCGCGCAGCGAGGCCCGATCGGGGGTGCACCAGCGCCACGAAGCCGTCGGGCAGGGCGATCGCGATGCCGGTCGGCACCAGCGCCCGCTCGCCCGGCGCCAACGTCACGTCCACGGTGGTGAGGAGGTCGGCTCCCGCGTCGCCGGGACGGGCGTAGGACGGGAGCGGGAGGTCGGCATCCAGCCGGACGACCTCCACGGGGACCGGGGCGAACGGGTCGGGCGTGAGCACGCTGGGACCTTAGTGGAGACTCGTCTCGTGAGCAGCACCGCCGAGACCTCCTCCTACAGCGAGCGCCTCGGCGTGCCCCTGCGCTGGTGGGTCCAGGGCACGATGCTGGTCGCGAGCCTGTGGCTGGCTCTCGTCGTCGCCCTCCCCGGGCTGCTGTCCTCGGTGATCACGGCCGTCGCGATGCTGCTGCTCTCCGCCGCGATGATCTCCTTCGGGTCCGCCCAGATCTCCGTGCGCGACGGGGTCCTGCGTGCCGGTCGCGCCTCGATCGAGGCACGCCACCTCGGCGTCGCGGTGGCCCTGGACGCCGAGGCCACCCGTCGTACGGCGGGTCGGGACGCCGACGTCCGCGCGTTCCTGCTGCTGCGTCCCTACCTGAAGCGCTCGGTCAAGATCTCGCTGCACGACGCGGCCGACCCCACGCCCTACTGGCTCCTCAGCACCCGGCACCCGGAGCGGCTGGCGGCGGCCGTCGGCGAGCTCACCCGCACCTCACCCCGAAGGCGTGACACGACGCCTGGTTAGGGTTGGCCCATGGCTTCCGACAGCTCCAAGCTCTGGTCCGTCTTCTCCCTCGCCGCCGCGCTCGGCGCGGCCGCGATCGCCAAGAAGGGACTCAACACGTCCTGGAAGGCCGCCACGGGGAAGAACCCG
This sequence comes from Nocardioides psychrotolerans, assembly GCF_900113685.1. Taxonomy (GTDB): domain Bacteria; phylum Actinomycetota; class Actinomycetes; order Propionibacteriales; family Nocardioidaceae; genus Nocardioides; species Nocardioides psychrotolerans. Next base: position 135,518 of record NZ_FOQG01000005.1, on the reverse strand, counting down.
CCCGCCAACCCCGCCGATCCCGACGTGGACGTGTGGGAGGCGGTGGCCTGGGCCACGGTGAGCGGCACGTTCATCGCGCTCGCCCGGATGATGGCCACCCGCAAGGCGGCCCACTACTACGCGAAGTCGACCGGACATCTCCCCCCGGGCCTCCAGAGGGACGGCCAGGACCCGAAGGCGCCGACGCCGGTCTCGTGAGCCGGGGCGTGCTGGGCCAGGGAGAAGTCCCTAGGCGCAGTCGCGGCAGATCATCTTCTTGCTGTCAGCCAGCTGGCTGCGGTGGTGGACCAGGAAGCAGCTCATGCAGGTGAACTCGTCCTCCTGCTTCGGCTTCACCTCGACGGCGAGCTCCTCGTGGGACAGGTCGGCCCCGGGGAGCTCGAAGGCCTCGGCGGCTTCCGTCTCGTCCTCGTCGACCTTGCCGGAGTTCTTGTCGTGGCGACGCGCCTTGAGCTCTTCGATGCTCTCCTCGGACTGGTCTTCCTCGTTCTTACGCGGTGCATCGTAATCAGTAGCCATGCGTCGCTCACTCCCTTCGGCTGTGTGGGGCGGGTGTGTGTGGCGGGCCAGATTGTGCACCACCGTCGTGGCCCCGCCGACACCGGCTAGGCGGTAGGTCGGTGGAACGTTGGGTGAACGGCTGCTATTCCCCGCGTTCCGTGATGGTGCCAGGCGCGGCAAACCCCGCGTCGACGACGGCCGCGTGGAGCTCCTCGAAGCCGTGAGCGGGCCCACACACGAGCAGCGTCATGCCGCCCACGCCCGTGCCCAGTCGAGTCGTCGCACCGGCGGTCCGGGCGATCAGTCCACCGGCCGCGTGGTCCCACAGGTTGACGCCCTCCTCGACGTAGCCGTCGAGCGAGCCGTCGGCGACCAGGCACAGGTCGAGGGCGCACGAGCCGAGGCGACGCAGGTCGCGGATGTGGGGCAGCAACCGACTGGCGGCCTCCGCCTGCAGCACGCGGACCTCGCGGTCGTAGGAGAAGCCCGTGGCGATCAGGCGGTGTGACAGCGGCGCCTGATCGCGTACGCCGATCTGTCGGCCGTCGCGCAGGGCGACCAGGTGGCCGTCCTGGCTGCGGGCGACGTACTCGGTGCGGGTGACGACGTTGAGCACGACCCCGGCCACGGCCTCGCCGTCGACCTCGGCGGCGATGGACACGGCGTAGTTGGGGAGGCCGTAGAGGAAGTTGACGGTGCCGTCGATCGGGTCGATGACCCAGCGGACTCCCGTCGTGCCCTCCTCGTCGTCGCCCTCCTCGCCGAGGAACGCGTCGTCGGGCCGTCGCGCGCGGATCGTGTCGCGGATCAGCGCCTCCGCGGCCCGGTCTGCCTCGGTGACGATGTCGACGTCACTGGTCTTGGTGGCCGCGACGCTGACCCCGTCGGCCTTGCGGCCCCGGATCAGGTCAGCGGCCAGGCGGGCGGCCCCGAGGGCCAGGTCTGCGAGCTCGTCGGTCATGTCGATCGTCATCTCGGTGCCTGCTCAGGCGTCGCCGCAGAGGGCGGGGCGGTCGGCACGCGGGTTGGCGCAGCACCCGACGGGGCACCTGTCCCACCGGGCGTCGAGTCGGCCGATGCTGGCGCGCACGACGTCCTCGCCGCGCTCGGCGGTGGCCCGCTCGAGCAGCAGGTCGCGCACCATCGTCACGAAGCGCGGGTCGGTGGCAGGCGTCGCGGCGCGTCGCGCCGGCAGCCCGAGCTCCTCCGCGGTCGCCAGTGCCTCGGTGTCGAGGTCGTAGATGACCTCCATGTGGTCGGAGATGAAGCCGCTCGGGATCAACACGACGGCGGGGGCACCGGCCTCCTTCAGGGACGCAAGGTGGTCGTTGACGTCCGGCTCGAGCCACGGGACGTGCGGTGCGCCGGAGCGCGAGCAGTAGGCCAGCTCCCACGGGTGCTCGACGCCGGTCACGAGCGACACCTGGCGCGCGATCTCGGTGACGGCGCTGAGGTGCTGGTCGACGTAGGCGCCGCCCTCGGGTCCGCTGGTGTCGTTCATCGAGAGCGGTATCGAGTGCGTGACGAAGGCCAGGTGGGCGCCGGCGCGGACGTCCTCGGGCAGCTCGGCGAGCGAGGCCAGCGTGGCGTCCACGATCGGCTCGATGAAGCCCGGGTGGTTGAAGTAGTGGCGCAGCTTGTCCAGCTGCGGGGCACCCTCGAGGCCGTCGACGGCGTCGTAGAGGTTCTCGCGGTACTGCCTGCAGCTCGACCACGACGAGTAGGTGCTGGTGACGAAGCAGGCGGCTCGGGTGACGCCGTCGGCGGCCATCTGCGCGAGCGTGTCCTTGAGGTAGGGGTCCCAGTTGCGGTTGCCCCAGTAGACCGGGAGGTCGATCCCGGCGCCGGCCAGGTCGGCCTCGATCCGCTTCAGGAGGTCGCGGTTGAGGTCGTTGATGGGGGACTTGCCGCCGAAGAGGGAGTAGTGCTCGCCGACCTGCTCGAGCCGCTCGCGCGGGATGCCCCGGCCATGGGTGACGTTCTCGAGGAACGGGACCACGTCCTCGGGCGCCTCCGGGCCTCCGAAGGAGACCAGGAGGAGGGCGTCGTAGGGGGCGGCGGGATTGGCGGCGGGGTTGGTGGCGGGGTTGGCCGCGGGGACCGACGAGTCAGGATTGGGCACTACCCCATCGTATGGACCTACCCTCAACCTCCCATGCTCGCCACCTACCGTCGGATCCTGGCCCGCCCCGGCACCGCCCTCTTCAGCGCGACCGGTCTCGTGGCGCGCCTGCCGATCTCCATGGTGGGGCTCGGGATCGTGCTGCTCGTCGAGGACGCCTCGGGCTCCTACGGCGTCGCGGGAGCCGTGTCGGCCGCCCACCTGCTGGCCAACGCGCTCTTCGCGATCCTGCAGGGGCGCCTCATCGACCGCGTCGGGCAGTCGCGGGTCCTGCCGGTGGTCATCACGATCTGGGGCGTCGCGCTGGCGCTGCTGATGTGGTCGGTCGAGTCCGACTGGCCGATCCTGCTGACCTACCTCTTCGCAGTGCTGGCCGGCGCCTCGTTGCCCTCGGTCGCCACCTGCGTGCGAGCGCGGTGGTCGCACGCGACGCGCGACCCCGACGAGCTCCAGACCGCCTTCGCGCTCGAGGCCGTGGCCGACGAGGCCGTGTTCATCACCGGTCCGATCCTGGTCACGGTGCTCGCCACGGCCGTGCACCCGGTCGCCGGTCTCACCACCGCCCTGGTCACCGGCGTCCTGGGCACCTACGCCTTCGCCGCGCAGCGTCGTACGGAGCCGCCGACCCATCGGCGCCCGGAGCCGGGCGCCGACCGTCCGGGCATCCCGTGGGGGACGTTGATCCCCCTGACCGTCGTCTCCGCGGCCCTGGGACTCCTCTTCGGCGCCGCCGAGGTGGCGACGGTCGCCTTCGCCGAGGAGCGCGGCGCCAAGGTCTACGCCGGAGTGCTGCTCGCGCTCTGGGCGGCCGGTTCCCTGATCGCCGGTGTGATGACCGGTGCCGTCACCTGGCGCCGAGGCCCGGACCACCGGCTGCGTTGGGGGGCACGGGCCATGACCGTGGCGATGCTTCCCCTGACCTTCATCGACTCGATGGTGGTGATGGGTGCGGTGCTCTTCGTGGCCGGCTTCGCCATCGCCCCGACCCTGATCGCCACCATGTCGCTCTCGGAGAAGGTGCTGCCGCCCTCGCGACTCACCGAGGGGATGGCCTTCCTCCAGACGGGCCTGGTCGCCGGCGTCGCCCCCGGCGCGGCGCTGGCCGGGGTCGTGATCGACACCCAGGGCGCGTCGGCCGCCTACCTGGTGCCGGTCGCGGGTGGTCTGCTCGCCCTGCTGGCGGCCCAGGCGATCCGCCCTATCGTGGTGCCCGTGGTGACACGTGACTGAGTGGGTCAACTGGTCGGGCCTCGCCAGCGCGCGCCCGCAGCGGGTGGCGCAGCCCGTCGACACCGCCGCGGTGGTGGCCGAGGTGCACCGCGCGCGCACCGAGGGCACCACGGTGAAGATGATCGGCACCGGCCACAGCTTCACCGCGATCTCGGCCCCCGAGCACACGATGCTGCTCCCCCACTCGCTCAGCGGGATCGTCGCCGTCGACCGGGAGGCGATGACGGTCACCGCCCTGGCCGGCACCCGGCTCAAGGTCTTCAACGCGGCCCTCGAGGGTCTCGGCCTCAGCCTGCACAACATGGGTGACATCGCCGAGCAGACGCTGGCCGGCGCGATCTCGACCGGCACCCACGGCACCGGCGGCGTCGCGGCGAGCCTGGCGGCGCAGGTCGTCGGGCTCGAGCTGGTCTCCGGCACCGGCGAGGTCCTGCGTGCGACGGCCGAGGAGAACGCCGACGTCCTGGAGCACGCCCGCATCGGCCTCGGCGCACTCGGCGTCCTCACCGCCATCACCTTCCGCGTCGAGCCGCTCTTCCTGCTCGAGGCCACCGAGCGTCCGATGCGGTGGGATGAGGCGCTCGGCTCCTTCGACCAGATGGTGGCCGAGAGCCACCACGTCGACCTCTACTGGTTCCCCCATTCCGACCGGATGCTGACCAAGCGCAACGACCGGCTCGCCGCCGACCTCTCCGAGGCCGAGCCGCTGTCACGCACCCGCGCCTGGGTCGACGACGAGCTGCTCTCCAACAAGGCCTTCGGGCTGCTCACGGCCGCCGCCAACCGCGCGCCGCGCGTCATCCCCCGGATGAACCGGATGAACGCCCGGATGCTCGGCGCCCGCACCTACAGCGACGTGGCCCACCGGGTCTTCACCACCGAGCGCAATGTCGTCTTCAAGGAGATGGAGTACGCCGTTCCGCGTGCGGCCGGCCTCTCGGCCCTGCGTGAGGCACGAGCGGCCCTGGACGCCTCCGACCTGACCGTCAGCTTCCCCGTCGAGATCCGGGTCGCCCCCGCCGACGACCTGCCCCTGTCGACCGCCAGCGGGCGCGACTCGTTCTACCTCGCCTTCCACACGCACCGCCGCGCCGACCACACGGCGTACTTCGCGTTGATGGAGCAGGTCATGCGTGTCCACGGCGGCCGCCCCCACTGGGGCAAGGTCCACACGCGCCAGGCCGACGGGCTGGCCCCGCTCTACCCCCGCTTCGACGACTTCCTCGCCATGCGCGACCGCCTCGACCCCGACCGGGTCTTCTCCAACGGCTACCTGCGCCGGGTCCTGGGGCCTTGAGCCACCCGGCGAACCTTTCCCTCACGTCACCTCGTCTGGTGGGCATGAGGATGACGAAGGAGCTGCGATGACACGACGCGACGAGTTCGCCGAGTTCGTGACCGGGCGCTCGGGCGCCCTGCACCGAGCGGCCTACCTGATGGTGGGCGACCAGGCCCTCGCACAGGACCTGGTGCAGGAGACGCTGGTCAAGACCTACGCCGCCTGGCCGCGGCTGCGCGACAAGGGCAACGCGGAGGCCTACTGCCGCAAGGCCATCACGACCACGGCCATCTCGTGGTTCCGCCGCAAGAGCTGGAGCCACGAGCGCACCACCGAGGTCCTGCCCGCCGGCCGGACCAGCGGCCACGACGACGCGGTCACCCAGAGCCAGTGGCTCTGGGACGGCCTCCAGCAGCTCCCGCCGCGGCAGCGTGCCGCGATCGTACTGCGCTACTACGAGGACCTCACCGAGGTCCAGACCGCGGACGCGATGGGCTGTGCCGTCGGCACGGTCAAGAGCCAGGTGTCAGCCGGCATCGCCAAGCTCCGCGAGCACCTCGGCGACGACGCCGACCTCCTCCCCCTCCCTGACCTGGTGGTGAACCGATGACCGAGAAGCTCCGAAACCTGCTCCACGACCGCGCTGTCGACGTGGACTTCCCGCCCCCCGACCTGGACCTGCTGGTGCGCTCCGGCGACCGGCGCGTACGCCGCCGGCGCGGCCTCGTCGCCGCCGGCTCCCTCGCGGCGCTGGCCGTCACTGCCGCGGTGGTCGTCCCCGCCCTGGTCTCCGACGACGGCACTCCCGACCCGGCCGGGGCCCTCGCCACCGACGTGCTGCCCACGGACCTCGTGTCCTGGGCCGACGGATCGATCCTGCACGCCGGTCCGGCCGAGACGGACCTCGGCGAGACGATCCGGGCCTTCGTCCGCACCGACGTGGGCTACGTCGTGGCCGACGCCCGGGGTCGCGTGCTTTCCGTCGTCGGCGGCGAGGTCACCGAGGTCGGCACGGTCGACGCAACGGACCCCCGCCTGGTCAGCGACCACGACAGCTCGCTGGTCGGCTGGGTCGACCGGTCCGGGGAGCAGCCGGCGTTCCAGGTCTATGACCAGGACGACGACGAGATCGTGCTCGACGACGACTCGGCCACCCGCCCGGGGATGAGCAACCTGGCCGACGACACCGACCCGGCCTACTTCTACGCCATCGACGGGGACACGGCCTACTGGCGCGACACCCGCGGGCTGGTCGCGGTCGACGTCGCGACCGGTGGGACCACGGTGGTCGACGCCCGCGCCGTCAACGGCTTCGACCTGATCGACGTGCAGGCCGGCGTCCTCGCGTTCTACGGGCAGGAGGGCGTCGAGCTGGGCGAGACCCGCGGAACCGCACGCCCGCTGCCCGGCGTGCTGGAAGGCAGCGGGGTGTTGTCGCCCCTGGCGACCAGCTATGCCCCCGACAGCGAGTGGGTGAAGGTCGTCAACCGCGACGGAACCGACCTCTCCCCGAGCATACCGACCCGCTACTTCTTCTCCACGGTCTACGAGTGGGTCGACGAGGAGACCGTTCGGGTGATCGCGCTCGAGAGCGAGGAGGCGAGCGCCGACCTGTTCTCCTGCTCGATCGCCACGTCGAGCTGCACGTTGCTGATCGACGGCGCCGGGGTCGAGGGCGAGCTGCAGCTGCCCGTCGGAGAGGTCCTGGGCGGCTGAGCTGAGCCACCCCGACGCTCAGACGCTGGCGGGCCCCGTGGGCATCGGGGCCTGCCAGCCACGCCACATGGCGAGCAGCCGCCAGGTCAGGCAGACCGCGGCACCGGTGACGGCCACGGCGACGACCGGCAGGTCGGCGCGGGTGCCGAGGACGGCCACGGTTGCGCCGGCGAGGGCCGGGGTCGCATAGAGCTCGCCGCGGAAGACCACGGGGACGCGCCCGGCCATCAGGTCGCGCAGCATCCCGCCGCCGATGCCGGTCAGCATGCCCATGAGCGCCGCAGGCAAGGGACCCAGGCCGTACTCCAGCGCCTTGGTCGCGCCCGCGACGCAGAAGAGCGCGAGCCCGAAGGCGTCGAAGACGTTGACCATGCGCTCCATCCGCCCGAGCAGCGGGTGGAAGGCGAAGGCGAGCAGTCCGGCCGCCGCGGGGACCAGCAGGTAGCGCCAGTCTGCCAGCGCGGCGGGGGGCGTGGCGTCGATGAGGACGTCGCGCAGGAAGCCGCCGCCCAGGCCCGTCGTGCCGGCCAGGACGAGCACACCGAAGACGTCGAGGTCCTTGCGAACGGCCACCAGCGCGCCGGAGATGGCGAAGACGAAGATCCCCACCAGATCCAGGACGACCAGGGTGCTCGGCACCAGGGAAGAATAGTGCCCCCGGCAGCCCGAGATTGGCCGGTGGGCACGCCGCCCGGTGACCGGGCAGCACCTGTCTGCTGGCGTAGGGTCGTCCTCACCGCAGGCCACCCGGCCACAAGGGCACCCCACCTCACACCGCAGGACTCAGGAAGCAGAACGATGGCGCACCTCACGCTCGCAGGAGTGAGCGACGACGGACAGCGCCTGCTCCTGGTCAGCGATGCGGGGGTGGAGTTCACCCTCGACCTCGACCGCCGCCTGCGGGCCGCACTCCGCGGCGACAGCTCTCGCCTCGGCCAGTTGGAGATTCAGATGGACTCATCCCTCCGTCCCCGCGACATCCAGGCCCGCATCCGGGCCGGCGAGTCGCCCGAAGCCGTCGCGCAGGCCGCGCAGACCAGCATCGAGAAGATCATGATCTACGCCGGGCCGGTGCTCGCCGAGCGTGAACACATCGCCGACCGGGCGCAGCGCTCCACCGTGCGTCGCACGACGGGCGAGCCGGCGGGCGGTGCCCGCACCCTCGGCGACGCCGTCGAGGCGCACCTCCGCTCGCTCAACGTCGACCCCACCACGGTGACGTGGGACGCCTGGCGGCGCGAGGACGGGCGGTGGTCGCTGCGCGGGACCTTCGAGTCGATCAAGCGCAAGGGCACTGCCGAGCTCACCTTCGACGCCCCGGGCAACTTCGTGCTCCTCGCAAACGAGGACGCCCGCTGGCTGGTCGGCGAGGCCGTCGCGTCCGCCCCCGAGCCCCGTGACGACCTGCGCTCCGCGCGCACCCGACGCCTGTCCGCCGTCCCTGCCGACGAGCTGCCCCTGGGCGACGACGTCATCGAGATGGTCAGCGACGACCCCCAGCCGGAGGGCGCGACCGCCGACCTCGGCGGCGACATCCCGCTCGAGGCGTTCCTCGACGACTCCCCCGCCTCCGACGACCCGGAGGCACGCGAGGAGGCCACCGAGGCCGCCGCCGCCGAGGCGCCGTCTGCGGAGAGTGCCGCCGAGTCCGTGACCGAGAGCGGCCCTGACGAGAACGACCCCGACAAGAACGACCCCGCCGAGAACGAGCCGCCGGCCCGCCGTCCCGCCAAGAAGCGTGGGCGTGCCTCGGTGCCGAGCTGGGACGAGATCATGTTCGGCGGCGGCGACCAGTAGCCCGACCCGCTCGACCCCTGCCCCCGAGGGTTACCTGCTAGTACTCTCCGGTCATGTCGTACTTCGTGACCGGCGCCACCGGGTTCATCGGCCGCCACCTCGTCCAAGAGCTCGTCGACCACCGCGAGGGCGACATCTTCGTCCTGGTGCGCGCCGGCTCGATGAACCGCATGGAGGCGCTGATCAAGCGTTGGGGCTCCGCCAGGGTGGTGCCGGTCGTCGGTGACCTCGGTGAGCCCGGCCTCGGCGTCGACGACGACTGGGTGACCGATCACGCCGGGTCCGTCGACCACTTCTTCCACCTCGCGGCGATCTACGACATGACCGCCGACGACGCGACCAACGAGGCAATGAACGTCGGCGGCACCCGCAACGCGGTCTCGCTCGCCGACGCGCTGCGCGCCGGGTGCTTCCACCAGGTCTCCTCCGTGGCGGCGGCCGGGGAGTTCCGGGGTCGTTTCGACGAGACGATGTTCGACGAGGGCCAGCACCTGCCGTCGCCCTACCACCGCACGAAGTTCGAGTCCGAGCGCATCGTGCGCGAGGAGGCGGGCGTGCCGTGGCGCGTCTACCGCCCCGCGATCGTGGTGGGTGACAGCCAGACCGGGGCCATGGACAAGGTCGACGGCCCCTACTACTTCTTCCCGCTGATGAAGCTCATGCGCGACACCCTGCCGGCTTGGCTGCCGCTGGTCGGGATGGACCTCGGCGACACCAACGTGGTGCCCGTCGACTACGTCGCCAAGGCGATGGACCACCTCGCGCACCTGCCCGGCCACGACGGAGAGGCCTTCCACCTGGTCAACCCGGAGCCGCAGCCGACCCTCGACATGGTCAACGCCTTCTGCAAGGCGGCGGGCGCCCCGACGTTCGTGATGCCCCTGGACCGCTCGCTCACCCAGGGCGGTCCGATGGCGCTGCTCCCCCGGCGCCTGCGTCCCTCCAACGTGCTCACCGGCCTGGTGAAGAACCCGGCTGTGCAGCTGCTGCTCGACCAGACCGTCGGCCGCCTCGGCATCCCCGCCGAGGTGCTCGCCCACACCGGCTTCACGGCCGCCTTCGACTCCCGCCGCACCGAGAAGGCGCTGGCCGGGTCAGGCATCGCGGTGCCCGACCTCGAGTCCTACGCCCGCACCCTGTGGAACTACTGGGAGGAGCACCTCGACGAGTCGACCGGCCGCGACCCCAAGATCCGCGCGGCGCTGACCGGCAAGCACGTGGTCATCACCGGTGCATCTTCGGGCATCGGCCAGGTCGTGGCGCTCAAGGTCGCCCAGGCCGGCGGCATCCCGGTCCTCGTCGCGCGCGGCAAGGACAAGCTCGAGGACACCAAGGCCACCATCGAGATGCGCGGCGGCACCGCCCACGTCTACCCCTGCGACCTCTCCGACCTCGAGGCGATCGACCGGCTGTGCGAGCAGATGGTCACCGAGCTGCCGTCGGTCGACTTCGTCATCAACAACGCCGGCCGTTCGATCCGCCGCTCGTTGAAGCTCTCGCACGACCGCTTCCACGACTTCGAGCGCACCATGCAGCTCAACTACTTCGGGGCCATCCGGCTGATCATGGGGCTGGTGCCGACGATGCGCGACCAGCACCGCGGGCACGTCGTCAACATCAGCTCTATCGGGGTGCAGACCAACCCGCCGCGGTTCTCGGCGTACGTCGCCTCGAAGGCGGCGCTGGACTCCTGGAGCAACGTCGTGTCGTCGGAGCTCGTGGGTGACGGGGTGACCTTCACCAACATCCACATGCCGCTCGTGCGGACGCCGATGATCGCGCCGACCAAGCTCTACGACAAGTTCCCCACGATCTCACCGGCGCAGGCCGCGGACCTGGTGGTCACCGCGATGGTCGAGCGCCCCCACGAGATCAACACGATGCTCGGCAATGCCGGAGCGATCGCGCACACGGTCGCGCCCAAGCTCGCCTTCCGGGTGCTCAACATGGCCTATCACGTCTTCCCCGACTCAGCGGCCGCCAAGGGCGCGGATGCCACCGGTGGCACGCGCGAGTCGGAGCAGATCATGCTGGCGAAGGTGTTCAAGGGCATCCACTGGTGATGGCCGTGGCGCTCGACCTCAGCTGACGGGCGGGTAGTCCGAGCCCTTCAGCAGCCGGGCCAGGTGCGCGGCGTTGGCCGCGAGCGTGCGGGTGGTCAGCGCGGTCTTCTCGGGCCGCTCGGTGAGGTCGTTGTAGTCGGTGCCCTGCATGGCCTCGCCGACCCAGTAGGTCACGCCGTTGGCGGGGATCGTGAATCCGACGTCGCAGAGGGCCTGGAAGAGCTCGGCGGAGGTGTGGTGGGCGCCGTCCTCGTTGCCCACGACCGCGACACCGGCGACCTTCCCGAAGGTCGACATGCGGCCCTCGTCGTCGGTCTCGCTGATCTCGGCGTCGAGCCGCTCGAGGACCATCTTGGCAACCGAGCCCGGCTGGCCCATCCAGATCGGCGTGGCCACGACGAAGATGTCGGCGGCCAGCATCTTCGCTCGGATCGCGGGCCACCCGTCGCCGTCGCCCTCATCGGTGGAGACGCCGAATCGGACGTCGTGGTCGACGACCCGCACGATCTCGCTCTCGACGTCGTGCTGGGCCAGCGCGGCGACCAGCTCCGTGGCGAGCAGCTCGGAGCTGGACGCGGCGGGCGACTTCTTCAGGGTGCAGTTGAGGACCAGGGCGTTGAGTGTCGACATGTCGTCCCGGTACCCGTTGGTGGCGGACTCAGCCGGTGGCCACCGGGCGTGTCGGGTCGGTGATCCAGCCGCTCCAGCTGCCGGGGTAGAGAGCGGCGCGCACGCCGGCGACCTCGAGGGCCAGCAGGTCGTGGGTGGCGGTGACGCCCGAGCCGCAGTACGCCGCCACGTCGGCGCCGTCGACGGCCCCGACGTCGGCATAGGTCGCCCGGAGCTCCTCGGGCGAGCGGAAGCGCCCATCGGCGGTCAGGTTGCGCGAGGTCGGCACGTTCACGGCACCGGGGATGTGGCCGGCCACCGGGTCGACCGGCTCGACATCGCCACGAAAGCGCTCGGCCGCGCGGGCGTCGACGAGCACGGTCACATCGAGCACGGTCTCTGCGTCGACGACGGGCATGCCCTGCCGGCCGGAGCAGGCGAAGTCCCCGGGCTGGGGGTGCACCGGCCCGCGCCCGAGCTCGCCGCCCTCGTCACGCCACGCGGCGAGGCCGCCGTCGAGGACCCGCACGTCGGAGTGGCCGTGGAAGCGCAGCAGCCACCACGCGCGACCGGCCGCGTGCGCCGCCCAGTCGTCATAGACCACGACAGGGCGGTCGAGGCGGACCCCCGCGCGGCACATCGCCTCGGCGAACACGCCCGGGTCGGGCAACGGATGGCGCCCGCCCTCACCGGCGGGCGCGGCGAGGTCAGCGTCGAGGTCGACGTACGCCGCCCCGGGCAGGTGCGCCTCGGCGTGCTCCTGGGGCCCGGTGCTGCTGCCCATCCGGTAGCGGACGTCGAGCAACGTCACGGGCTGCTGCGCGGCGAGGAGGTCGCGGAGCTCGGCAGTGTCGATGAGAGGTCCGGTCACCACGTCATCCTCACCCACGCCCGGCTCAGGAGACAGGGCGGTCGACCTCCTGGACCGTGCTGGAGCCGGAGAGCGTGCGGAAGGAGCGGGTCCAGCGCACCGGGCTGCGCCGGTCGGCGCGGGACCCGATGACGAACCAGTCGCACTGGGTGCGCTCGGCGGTGACGTCGAGGACGCAGAACCCGTGATCGTCGAAGTTGAGGTACTTGATGTGCTGGTTGGCCGCCATGATCGCCTGCTCGGCCGCCAGGTTGGGCGCCGAGCGGGGCGGGGTGCCGAGCGCGTCCTTGAGGTTGTCGGACGTCACCGAGGTGCAGACGAACTCGACCGCCACCGACCCGGTCAACGGATAGCTCCCGGCGTCGACCGGCACGTCCATCGCCCATGCGCTGTGGATGTCGCCGGTGAGGAAGACCGTGTCGGAGACCTCGGCCTCCTGCAGGTGGTCGATGACGGTGCGCCGGTCGGCGGTGTAGCCGTCCCACTGGTCGGGGTTGACGTAGGCGCCGTCCTCGGGCAGCAGGGGCGAGAGCGTGTTGATGGCTGCCACGACGTCACGCGGCAGGGCCACCACCTTGAGCGGGGCGAACATCACCGAGGTGCCCACGAGCTTCCACTGCGCCCGCCCGTCGTCGAGCCCGTCGGTCAGCCAGTCGAGCTGCGCCTGGCCCGTGATGGTGCGGTCGGGGTCGTCGACGGTGGCATCGGTGCCGGTCTGGGTCACCTGCTGGTCACGGTAGGTCCGCAGGTCGAGCATGCTCAGCTCGGCGAGCCGACCGAAGCGGATCCTGCGGTAGAGGCGGGTGCCGTCACCCAGCGCGGCCGTGCCGTCGAGGCGCGCGGGCATCCACTCGTCGTACGCCCGGTGCGCGCGAGCGCGACGGCGGGCATAGCTGCCCTCGCCGTCAGGTCCGCTGCCCGGCGTGTGGTTCTCGGCGCCGTCGCGGTAGGCGTCGTTGGTGACCTCGTGGTCGTCCCAGGTGACGATCCAGGGGAACTTCGCGTGGGCGTCCTGGAGGTCCGGGTCGGTCTTGTACTGCGCGTGGCGTTGGCGGTAGTCGGCCAGGGAGACGATCTCGTGGTCGGGCACGTGAGCCCGCAGCTTCTTCGTCCCGGACTCGTAGAGGTAGTCGCCGAGGTGCACGACTGCGTGCAGGTCGTCGCGCGCAGCGAGCCCGCGGTAGGCGGCGAAGAAGCCCTCGGGGAAGTTGGAGCAGGAGGCGAAGCCGAGTCGCAGGTGGCCAGGGTCGCTGTCGGCCGCCGGTGCCGTGCGGGTGCGACCGGTGCGGCTGTGCACGACGCCGTCGACGGTCGTGAGGGCGAAGCGGTAGTGGAACCAGGTCGCGGGCGTCAGGCCCGTGACGTCGACCTTGACCGTGTGGTCCCGGGAGGGCCCCGTGCGGGCGACCCCTCGTCGTACGACGTGGCGGAAGCCGGCGTCACGCGCGACCTCCCAGCGCACGGCGACCTGCGGGCCCTTGCCGGAGCCGGGCTTGCTGGCCGGCGTCGGCGTGACGCGGGTCCAGATCACGACGGCCTGGGGCAACGGGTCGCCCGAGGCGACACCGTGGGTGAAGACGCGGCGGGCTGCGCCTGCGTCGGCGGAGTTTGCGGGGCCGGCGGAGCTTGCGGGGCCGGTGGCGCGGGCGGTGAGGGCGGCGGCGGAGGCCCCGGCACCCGAGGCGAGGACGGTACGGCGAGTAGTCACGCAGGGCGCAACGAGTCCGGTGGCGCGGAGGTCACGGACCTCCCCGCGGTGTCGACCAGCGTTCACCTGCCGGTGGTGTGACCGCCCGGCGCGGTCAGCCGAAGGGCAGCGGCTCCGGCGCGAGGCTGACGGCCTTGGCCCTGGCCGCGGTGAGCTTGCGGCGGTGGTGCTGGCGGCAGAGGACCTCGTAGGCGACCTCCGCCGGCGGGCCGTCCTGGGCCTCGACGTCCCCCACGACGATGACCTCGCCCTCGGTGACCATGATGCCGTCCTCGGTGCGGGCGTTGTGGGTGGCTCGCTTGCCGCACCAGCAGAGAGCCTCGACCTGGAGCACCTCGGTGCGGTCGGCCAGCTCGACCAGCCGCTGCGAGCCCACGAAGAGCTGGGTGCGGAAGTCGGTGAGGATGCCGAAGCAGAAGACGTCGATCTGGAGCTCGTCGACCACTTTGGCAAGGCCGTCGACCTGGTCGCGGGAGTAGAACTGCACCTCGTCGCAGATCAGGTAGTCGATGCGCCCGCCCTGGGTCAGCGAATCGACGACGTAGCGCCAGAAGTCGAAGTCGTGCGTCACCTCGATCGCGTCGTGGGTCAGCCCGAGCCGCGAGGAGATGTGCGCCTCGCCGGCACGGTCCTTGCAGGTAAAGATCCGACCGGACCGACCACGCGCGGCGTGGTTGTGGTTGGTCTGCAGCGCGAGGGTCGACTTGCCTGCATCCATCGTCCCGGTCCAGAAGGTCAGCTCAGCCACCGGCGGATCCTCTCATCCCGGGCCAGGTGCAAGGGACATCCCTCTTGTGACGCGCAGCACGCGCTCCCTACGGTCGGCTCGTGACCTCTCTCGGACTTCCCACGATCCTCTCCCCCCGGCTCTGCCTCGCCCTGCTCGGTGCGCTCGTCATCGCGCTGCTGGCGGTGCCGGTGACCTCGAGCCCCGCGCGGGCCGACGGCCCCGGCGTGGGTGCACCGTGGGTCGTGAGCCTCGGCGACTCCTACATCAGCGGGGAGGCCGGCCGCTGGGCCGGCAGCTCCAACGCCTCCTCCAGCCGGGCCGACGCGCTCGGCCCCACGGCGTACTTCGACAACGCCTCCGGCACCGGCGAGCAGATCGCCCGCTGCCACCGCAGCAGGTCGGCCGAGGTCTTCATCGGCGGCGGCGTCAACGGCCTCAACCTCGCCTGCTCCGGCGCCACCACGGCCACGGGCGGCGGCAACAGCGACACCTTCAAGCCCGGCCTCGACTTCTACGACAACGGCGCCGGCCAGGTCGGGCAGGCCAAGGCGCTCCAGCAGTTCGCCGCGACCCACAACGTGGACATGGTGTCGGTCTCGATCGGCGGCAACGACTTCAAATTCGCCTCGATCGTGCAGTCCTGCGTCGTGGACTTCCTCTCCTCCCCCACCTGGGCCAAGGACTACTGCAAGGACGACGGCTCCGTCGTCGAGAACTTCACCGCCGCCAACATCGCCGCCGTGAAGGCCCGCGTCGCCGGAGCCTTCCGCAACGTGCAGACCGCCATGCGCAACGCCGGCTACGCCGACACGTCGTGGACGCTCCTGGTGCAGACCTACCCCTCGCCGCTCCCCCGCGGCAGCGGCATCCGCTACTCCGAGAGCGGCTTCTCCCGCCAGAGCACCGGCGGGTGCGGCTTCTGGAACGCCGACGCCGACTGGGCCAACGACTACGCACTACCCACCATCAACTCCACCGTGACCGGCGCCGTCACCGCCTCCGGCCTGCCCAACGCCAAGATCCTCGACCTGTCGTCGGCCTTCAACGGCCGCCGGCTCTGCGAGGGCACCGTCGGGCTCTACGAGGAGCGGGGCCTGGCGAGCTGGCAGTCGGCCGGCGCGGTCGACCAGACCGAATGGGTCAACCAGATCCGCACCGTCACCACCTGCTGCTCCGACAGCCCCTACTACGTCCAGGAGTCGCTGCACCCCAACTACTGGGCCCAGCTCGCAACCCGCTCCTGCGTCCGCCAGGCCTACAACGCCGGCGCCGTCCGCGGTGGCCGCTGCTCCATCGCCGGCACCGGCCTCGTCAACGGCGAGCCGCGGATGGTCCTGCAGTAGCCCGAGTCGGCGCGATGTCGCAGCCCAGCGCCCAGACCCCCGGCCGCCGACACCTCACCCTCGTGCGGTGGTCAAACGTTTGACCACCGCATACGAGAACCCCCGGGCGACAGGGGCGATCGCTCCCGCCCAGCCTCGCCCGGCGAGATCTCCGACGCGACGTGAAAGCCTGGGTGCATGATCGAGGTGACGTCGTACGACGACGCGTGGCCGCTGGCCTTCGAGCGGATCGCGGGCGACCTGCGCGCCGTGCTGGTGGGGGTCCCGGGCGCGACCGTCGAGCACGTGGGCTCCACCTCGGTGCCGGGGTTGGCGGCCAAGCCGATCATCGACGTCGACGTGGTCGTGCCGCAGCAGGAGGTGCCCGCGGCGGTCGAGGCGCTGGTGTCGGTCGGCTACGTGCACCGCGGCGACCTGGGTGTCCCGGGTCGCGAGGCCTTCCGACCACCCGACGAGACTCCACGGCGCAACGTCTACGTCTGCACGGCCGGCTCGCTCAACGTGCGCAATCACCTCGCGGTGCGCGATGTCCTGCGGGAGCGGTCTGACCTGCGGGAGGACTACGCCGCGGTGAAGCGCTCGCTCGCCGACGAGGGCGGCCTCGACGTGGCGACCTACACCGCGCGCAAGTCCGAGGTCCTGCAGCGGGTGCTCGCGCTCTCCGACCTGACCCAGGAGGAGCTGCACGCGATCTGGCGGCTCAACGATCCTGAGGTGGACCTGCCCTGAGCCGCGACCACCGAGGAAGCCTCAGTCGACGACCAGCGGGATCAGCATCTCGTCCGGCGTGAGCGAGCCGTGCAGGCCGACGAGGGTGGCTTCGTAGGCGAAGTCGCGGGTGGAGAGGATCGCGTGGTCGGAGCGGCACGCGACGACGACGTCGCCGAGGCGCGGGAGGACGAGGGCGTCGACGGGGCCGAACCAGCCACGACCGATCGCGGTCGAGCGGGTCATCACCTCGGCCCGTTCCCCCAGCACGGACGACCACGTCGCCACGACGTCGTCGATAGCGCCGCGCTGGCAGTAGAGGTGGCGGAAGCGAGCCTCACCACCCATCAGGGCTACCCCGTCCCGGAGCTCGTGGTGCTCGTCGACATCGATGCGGCGGTCCGTCGGCGAGTCGACCATGCCGTGGTCGGCGATGACGACCAGGCGCACGTGGGACGGCAGGGTCTCGCGCAGCTGCTCGGCCTCGGCGTCGATCATCGACAGCTGCATCAGCCACTGGCTCGACGCGACGCCCCACTGGTGGCCGGTCCGGTCGAGGTCGCCGTCGTAGAGGTAGGTCAGCGACGGTCGGACGGCCGACGAGGCCACGGCGGCCGCGATCCGCTCCCCCACCAGGTCGGCACCCACGTAGTCACCGCCCCGGTGCGCTGCGCGGGTCAACCCGCTGCGCTCGAACTCCCGCTTGTTGACGACAGTGACGGGCACACCGGCCGCCTGGAGCCGCCCGAACGCCGTCTGGTGCGGCTGCCACTCCAGCGGGTCGACGTCCTGGTCCCAGAGGAGCGCGTTGAGCAGCTTGCCGGTGCCGGGCACCCGCGAGGTGAAGCCGACCAGGCCGTGCGAGCCGGGCGACAGTCCGGTGCCGAGCGAGGTGAGGCTGGTCGCGGTCGTCGACGGCACCCCGCACGTCGCCGGGGCGGCCGGCAGCTGGTCGGCCAGCAGCTCCGAGAGATAGGGCGCCGCGTGGGCGTAGCGAGTCAGCAGGTTGGCCCCGAGCCCGTCGATCAGGAACACGACGTACGACGCGGCGTCGGGCAGCACCAGACCCGTCGGCTCCGCGGCTCCCGGGACGCCGAGTGCTGCGGCGACCGCGGGGACGACGTCGCCGAGCGAACGCTGGCCGTAGGCCGGCTCGAGGAAGTGCGGGTGGCTCACCCGGAGTGGGTCCGCGCCGAGAGCGACTCGGCGAAGGACAGCAGCCCGGCGACGGCGTCGAGGCCGTCGGCCGCGGCCGAGACCCGCAGCGAGAAGTCGTCGGAGGCCAGCACCCCGGTGTAGCCGTGGTCGGCGTCGCACTCGGGGTCGCTGCAGCCGGCCGGCTCGAGGTCGAGACGGCTGACGCCGCCCCACCCGATGGTCATGACGGCCTCGGCCGGCGGCGTGGGGCCGCCGGTCGGGTTGGCGGTCATGCGCGTGACCACGACCGACTTGACCGCCGAGAGCCGCACGGCCTCGGTGGAGGTGGACGTGTAGGGCTCGGGCAGCAGGTCGTCGCCGGCGTGCTCGTCGGTGTGGGCCAGGACCAGCCGCGACGGCGTGAGGACGATGACGCTCTGGTGGCGGCGCACCTCGTCCCGCTCGAAGGTCGGCTCGTGGTGGACGAAGAACGACACGACCTGCTCACCGGCGATCGCGGCGACGACCCCGTCGGCAACGACCTCGGGGTAGTAGCCGGTGCGGTCGATGGCTTCCCTGAGCTCCAGGATCCGGTCGCGGTCGTCGGTGCGGGTGCTGCGCATGGCGGCAGTCTGTCACGAGGCCTCAGCCCGGGATCGTGTCCCCGAGCAGGTCGGGCATCCGGCGCACGAACAGGTCCGAGCGCAGCTCGGCCACCTGCTCCACCCGAGCCTCGGCGGTGAGGACCGTGCAGCCGTGCGTGCCGGCCAGGACGAGCCCCAGCTCGAGCGAGCTGATCTGGGGCAGGTCGTTCTGCAGCTGGGCCACGCGGCTGATCAGCCGCTCGATCTCCTCGACGTCGACGACGTCGGCGCCGCGGTAGCCGAAGAGCATCGGCGAGCTCTTCACCTCGCGCACCATGGCGGCCGCGTCCCGGGCCCCGAGCGGCGGGATCCGGTAGGACTTGTCGGCCAGGAGCTCGATGATCGGCCCCGAGATCCCGAAGGAGACGACCGGCCCGAAGAGCGGGTCCTCCAGGCTCCGGATTGCCACGGGCACGCCCGGGGGCGAGTTCTTCTGGACCACGAAGCCGGCCGCCACCGGGTCGCCCACGAGCTGGGTCAGCGACTCCCAGGCGTCACGCATGACCGCGGTCGAGTCGATGTTGCGCCATACGTGCGCCAGGTCGGGCCGCTCGCGCAGCGGGTGGGAGGTCGCCTTCAGCACGACGTCCCAGCCGAGCTCGCGACCGGCCGCCTGGGCCTGCCGCAGCGTGGTGACGGGACGGGCCGCCCACAGCTTGATGCCGTAGGCACCGAGCAGCTCGCCGACCTGCTCGCGTGTGAGGCCGCTGCCCTGCGGGTGCTCGGAGAGCACGGAGTTGACCAGCTGGCGCGCCGAGCCGAGGTCGACCTCGGCCGGGTCGGGCGCCGGGCCGTCGGGGGTGCGCAACCACACGGCGTACTCGACGACGCGCGCGAGGGCGCGCACGGCTGCCTCCACGGCGGGGTACGACGGCACGGAGCCGCGACCAGCCGTCGATCCGGCCACGTCGGGCACGCGCAGCAGCTCGGGCACACCCTCCGCACCGAGGAACGACGACACGAGCGGCTTGTCCGACTGCTCACCGACCGCGGCGAGCACGTTGGCGACGTCCTCGCCGGAGACGTTGAGCGGCGGGATGTAGACGGCGATGACCGAGTCGATCTCGGGGTCGTCGATGGCGGCGTCGAGCGCGTCCTCGAAGTCCTCGGCCGTGGCCTCGGCGCCGAGCGCGACCGACTTGTTGACGACCAGCCCGACTGCGACGGCCGCGTCGGCGGCGAGCAGCCCGAGGGCGTCGGAGTTGCCGACGATCGCCACGCGACGGCCGCGCGGCAGCGGCTGGTGGGCCAGGAGCTGCGCGACGTCGAACATCTCATCGAGGGTGTCGACCTGGATCACCCCGGCCTGGCGGAACATCGCGTCGACGGCTTGCGGCGGCGCGGCGATCCGGCGTACGGCGTGGCCCATCGGGACGCCCTGGGTGGTGCGGCCCGAGCGCACGGCGATGATCGGCTTGCGCAGGGAGACTCGGCGCGCGATCCGGGAGAACTTGCGGGGGTTACCGATCGACTCGAGGTAGAGCAGGACGACCTCGGTCGACTCGTCCTCCTCCCAGTACTGGAGGAGGTCGTTGCCGGAGACGTCGGCACGGTTGCCGGCGCTGACGAAGGTGGAAAGACCGAGGCCCCGGTTGGCGACCTTCTCGAGAATCGCCGAGCCGAGGGCGCCGGACTGGCAGAAGAACCCGGCACGACCGCGGGCGGGCATCACCGAGGACAGCGAGGCGTTGATGGAGACCGCCGGGTCGGTGTTGATGATGCCGAGGCAGTTGGGCCCGATCAGGCGCAGGCCGTAGGAGCGAGAGAGCCCGACCAGGCGGCGCTGTCGCTTGCGGCCCTCCTCGCCGGTCTCGGCGAAGCCCGAAGAGATGACGACCAGGCCGTGGACGCCTTTGGCGGCGCAGTCGAGCACCACGTCCTCGACGGCGTCTGCCGGCACCGCCACGATCGCGACGTCGACGTCGTCGGGGATGTCACCGACGGTCTTGTAGGCAGGCATCCCGGAGACGGCTGCGGCACTCGGGTTGACGACGTAGACGCGGCCGGTGAAGTCACCGGTCACCAGGTGGCGCACCAGCGCCTGGCCGATCGTGTCCTGACGGCGGCTGGCGCCGATGATGGCCACCGACCGCGGGTTGAAGAACCGCTCGATGGACGCCGACTCGGCGCGGTGCTCGCGCCCACGCATCACCCCGATGGCGGTGTCGGTCGGGTCGATGGGGAACTCGAGGACCAGCACACCCTCGTCGTACTCGCTGGCGATGCTGTAGCCGGCGTCGCGGAAGGTCTGGATCATCCGGTGGTTGTCGGGCAGCACCTCGGCGGTGAACCGCTCGACCCCGCGCTCGCGACCGGCCTGGGCGAGGTGCTCGAGCAGCAGCTGGGCGATCCCGCGGCCGTGGTGCTGGTCCTCGACGAGGAAGGCGACCTCCGCCTCGCCGGGCTTGACCACGTCGAAGCGGCCCACGGCGATCATGTGGCCCTGGAGCAGGAGCACGAAGGCGACGCGGTCCTGGTGGTCGACCTGGGTGAAGCGGGCCACGTCACGCTCGGAGAGCTTCGGCATCGGGCTGAAGAAGCGGTAGTACTTCGACTGGTCGCTCACTCGCGCGTAGAACTCGACGAGCAGCTCGGCGTCGTTGGGGGCGATGGGGCGGAGGTGGGCCGTGCGCCCGTCGCGCAGGAGCACGTCTGCCTCCCAGTGCCGCGGAGCGGTGGGGGCCTCGTCGGGCTGGGGGGAAGCCTCGGCGGTCACGCTCGGCAATCTATCCCGTTTCACCTGGGCGGCGTGCCACCGTCGGGTGAACGGTCGGCGCAAGGAAGGATGCGGGGCATGGCAAGGCGTACGACCAACCAACCCCTCCCCGACGACTTCGAGGAGCACATCATCGACACCGATGTCGGTGACGAGATGCGCTCGTCGTTCCTGGAGTACGCCTACTCCGTCATCTACTCCCGGGCACTGCCCGACGCCCGCGACGGCCTCAAGCCGGTCCAGCGCCGCATCCTCTACACGATGAACGACATGGGCCTGCGGCCCGACCGCGGGCACGTCAAGAGCGCCCGGGTGGTCGGCGAGGTGATGGGCCGGCTGCACCCGCACGGCGACAGCGCCATCTACGACGCCCTGGTGCGCATGACCCAACCCTTCTCGCTGCGCCTGCCGACGGTCGACGGCCACGGCAACTTCGGCTCGCCCGACGACTCCCCCGCCGCCATGCGCTACACCGAGTGCCGCATGGCGCCCTCCGCGGTGGCGATGACGGCCTCAATCGATGAGGACACGGTCGACTTCAAGCCCAACTACGACAGCCGCGAGCTCGAGCCGTCGGTGCTGCCGGCGGCCATCCCCCACCTGGTCGTCAACGGCACCACCGGCATCGCGGTCGGCATGGCCACCAACTGTGCGCCGCACAACCTGGTCGAGGTCGTCCAGGCGCTGCGGCACCTGATCTCGCACCCGAAGGCCACCATCGACGACCTGATGCGCTTCGTGCCCGGTCCCGACCTGCCCACCGGCGGCAAGATCGTCGGTCTCGATGGCATCCGTGACGCCTACGAGACCGGCCGTGGCAGCTTCAAGATGCGTGCCACCGCCCGCATCGAGACGATCGGTCGCCGCAAGGCCATCGTGGTGACCGAGCTGCCCTACACGGTCGGCACCGAGAAGGTCGTCGAGCGGATCAAGGTCCTGGTCCAGGGCAAGAAGCTCCAGGGCATCGCCGACGTCAAGAACCTCCAGGACCTCGACAACCCGCTGCGACTGGTGATCGAGGTCAAGAACGGCTTCGTGCCCGAAGCGATCCTCGAGGAGCTCTACCGGCTGACCCCGATGGAGGACTCCTTCGGCATCAACGCCGTCGCTCTCGTCGACGGCCAGCCACGCACCCTCGGCCTGCGCGAGATGCTGCAGGTCTTCCTCGACCACCGATTCGACGTCGTACGCCGTCGCTCGCAGTTCCGGCGCAACAAGATGGCCGAGCGGCTTCACCTCGTCGAGGGCCTGCTGGTCGCGCTGCTCGACATCGACGAGGTCATCCAGGTGATCCGCACCAGCGACGACACCGCTGCCGCCCGCCAGCGACTCATGGAGGTCTTCGACCTGTCCCTCGCGCAGACCGACTACATCCTGGAGATGCAGCTGCGTCGGCTCACCCGCTTCAGCCGGCTCGAGCTGGAGAAGGAGCGGCAGGAGCTGCGTCGCCAGATCGAGGAGCTCGACGCGATCCTCGGCGACGAGCAGCTGCTGCGCAAGGTGGTCGGGGACGAGCTGACCGAGGTCGCCAAGACCTACGGCACCCCTCGTCGTACGGTCCTGCTCGGCGCAGCCGCACCCATCGCCGCCGCGGCGTCGATCGAGATGACCGACGACGCGTGCTTCGCGATGCTCTCCTCGAGCGGCCTCCTGGCCCGGACCCGCACCGCCGAGTCCTTCGGCTCCGGCGGCGACCGCACCAACCACGACGTCGTGGTCTCCGCGGTCCGCACCACCGCTCGCGGCGAGATCGGCGTCCTCACCTCGACCGGTCGGCTGCTGCGCGTCGACATGCTCGAGATCACCGCGGTGCTGCCCCCCTCGGCCAACGACCCCAACCTCAACGGCGGGCTCCAGGTCAGCGAGGTGCTGCCCCTGGAGAAGGACGAGAGGCCGTTGGCGCTGTGCACGCTGACCGCCGCCGGCCCCGGCCTCGCCCTCGGCACGAGGGCCGGCACGGTCAAGCGGGTCAACCCCGAGGTCCTCAACCGGGACGAGTGGGAGGTGATCCGGCTCGACGACGACGACGAGGTGGTCGGCGCCGTCCAGCTCACCACCGGCGACGAGACCCTGTGCTTCATCACGACCGACGCCCAGCTGCTGCACTTCGGCGCCGACGGCGTGCGGCCCCAGGGTCGCTCCGGCGGCGGCATGAACGGCATCCGGGTCACCACCGGTGAGTCCGTGGCGTGGTTCGGCGTCGTGGACCCCGCGGGCTCGGTCGTCGTGACCGCCTCCGGCTCCTCGACCGCCCTGCCCGGCACCGAGCCCGGCGCGGTCAAGGTGACGCCGTTCGACGAATACCCGCCCAAGGGCCGCGCGACCAGCGGGGTGCGCTGCCACCGCTTCCTCAAGGGCGAGGACGCGCTGGTCTTCGCCTGGGCCGGCACCGCCCCCGCGCGGGCGGCGGCCGCCAGCGGCGCCCCGATCGACCTCCCGGAAGCAAATGGGCGCCGAGACGGCTCCGGCATCCCCGGCTCGCAGGCCATCGCGGCCTGCGGCGGCCCGGTGGCCGCGAGGTTCGCGGACGCCGACGAGGACCCCGACGATCCGCCGACCTTGCCCATCGATGTGGAAGGCTGAGCGCATGCGCGCCCGTCTTGCTCCCCTCGCCCTCACCGGCGCCCTGCTGCTCGCCGTCTCCGGCTGCAGCGGAGGCGACGAGGAGTCCCCCGCTGCCGCCGACCAGACGCCCGAGGAGGTCCTGGCACTGGCCAAGAGCACCCTCGACGAGACCAGCGGCCTCCAGCTCACCCTCTCGACCGACGACCTGCCCGATGGCGTCACCGGCATCCTCGAGGCATCCGGCGTCGGCACGAACGCCCCGGCCTTCGAGGGATCGATCACCGTGTCGCTGTCCGGCCAGGCCTTCGAGGTGCCCGTGGTCGCGGTCGACGGCCTCGTCTACGCCGAGCTGCCGCTCACCTCCGGCTACCAGGAGGTCGACCCCGGCGAGTACGGCGCACCCGACCCGGCCGGTCTCGTGAGCCCCGAGAGCGGCTTCTCCTCGCTGCTGCCCGAGACCACGGGCGTCGAGGAGGGCGAGTCGATCCGCGGCGGCGCCAACAACGACGAGATCCTCACCGCCTACACCGGGACGGTCGCGGGCTCGGTCGTGGAGAACATCATCCCGGGCGCCTCGGGTGACTTCGACGCCACCTACACGGTCACCGAGGACGGCGAGCTGCGCGAGGCCGTGCTCACCGGCGAGTTCTACGCCGGCGAGGACTCCATGACCTACACGGTCGGGTTCGACGACTACGGCACGCAGCAGGACATCACCGCCCCATGACGGACCGCACGACGGGGGCGTGAGGTGACGTGGACGCCCTGAGGTCCTCGCCGCGGCTGCTGCTGGGCCTCGCGTCCGTGGCGGTGGCGTTCGCCGCCGCCGACACCTACGTCGTCGTGCTGGCGCTGCCCGAGATGCTGGGGGGCGTCGGCGAGTCCACCGAGGAGCTCCAGCGCGCCGCCCCGATCATCTCGGGCTTCCTGCTCGGCTACGTCGCCATGCTGCCGCTGATCGGTCGCATCGCCGACCTGCGCGGCCGCGTCCCGGTGCTGGTCGCCGCCCTCGTCATCTTCGCGCTCGGGTCCCTCGTCACCAGCCTGGCCTACGACCTGCCCACGATGGTGTCGGGCCGCTTCCTCCAGGGCGTCGGCGGCGGCGGTCTCGTCCCCGCCACGCTGGCCCTCGTCGCCGACCTCTACCCCGCCGACCGGCGCGGCATCCCGCTCGGGATCGTCTCCGCCGTCCAGGAGCTCGGCAGCGTCATCGGCCCGCTCTTCGGGGCCGTCGTGCTCGCCGTCGCCGACTGGCGGGCCATCTTCCTGATCAACGTGGCGGTCGGACTGGTGCTGGCCGCGGCGATCTCGGCACTGCGGTTTGGTCACCAACCGCAGGGATCCGACCCCCCAGGACGCGGTCTGGTCACCAACCGCGGGCGTCGCGACGGCCTCGGCGCCCTCCTCCTGCTCATCGCGATCGGCGCCGGCGGGCTGGTCTTCGTGCGGCCGCCGTCCCTGCTCCAGGACCTCACCTGGGGGCAGATCTTCATCCCCTTCGCGGGCGAGGGCCGCTGGCTGACCCCGGTCGGTGCCGTCAGCATGGTCGCCGGCGTGCTGTTCGTGGTGCGCTGCTTCACCGCCCGGCGACCGATCGTCGACGGTAGGGGCTGGGTCCGCAGCATGCGTGACGCCGACCTCGTCGGCGCCCTGTTCCTGGCGGTCACCCTGGGCGGGGTGATCCTGGCCTTCGCCACAGCCGATCCCAAGATCCAGCTCTTCGCCGACCAGGGCTACTACTACCTGGCGGGGTCGGCCATCGCGGCGCTGGCGCTCGTGGTCCACCTGCGCCGCGCCGAGGCGCCCCTCATCCCCGCCGGCGCACTGCGCCGCACGCCGGCCTGGGGCGCGATCGTCGTCAGCTTCTTCGTCGGCGCCGCCCTCATCGCTGCCCTCATCGACATCCCGCTCTTCGCCCGCACGACGATCTATCGCGACTCCCAGCTCAGCGCCGCCCTCGTGCTGGTCCGCTTCCTGGTCGCACTGCCGGTCGGGGCGATCGTCGGCGGCTACCTCACGCGCCGCGTGAGCGCCGGAGTCATCACGGCGGCCGGCATGCTCATGGCGGCCGTCGGGTTCGTCCTCATGGCTCAGTGGGACATCACCAGCCTCGAGCAGCTGCACTCCGACCTGACCCTGGTCCTCTGCGGCTTCGGCTTCGGGCTGGCCCTCGCGCCCGTCAACGCCGCGATCCTGGTCAGCACCGACGACGCCGTGCACGGCCTGGCCAGCGCGATGGTCGTCGTCGCGCGGATGGTGGGCATGCTGATCGGCATCTCGGCCCTGACTGCGCTCGGTCTGCGCCGCTACTACTCCTACCTCGTGGACAACCCCCTGCCCTCCGCCAAGGAAGTCTGCGACGGCAAGAGTCGCTGCGCGGAGTTCAGCGACCTGCTCGCCGGCGCCGGGATCCCCCAGGAGCACGCCGTGTTTGCCGGGGCGGCCGTCTGTGCCGTTCTCGCTGCCGTGGCGGCGCTGGTGCTCTTCCGCGGGGCGGCCACCCGCAGCGTGGACGCCGCCCGGCTGCTGCGCTCCGCCGGGTGACCAACACCACCGCCTGTCTCGCCGAGACCGGCTCACGGCCGCGTTGATCTCCGCTAAGTTCGCGCTCGTGACCGACTTCGAGGACCTGCTCGCAGCCAACCGTGACTTCGCCGCCCACTTCGACCTCAGCGGCTTCGACGGCGTCGCCCACGCCGGCGTCGCCATCGTGACCTGCATGGACTCCCGGATCGACCCGCTCGGCATGGTCGGGCTCCAGCCCGGTGACGCCAAGATCTTCCGCAACCCCGGGGGCCGGGTCACCCCACAGGCCCTCGAGGCCCTCGTCCTGGGCACCCACCTGCTCGGCGTGAGCCGGATCCTCGTCGTGCCCCACACCCGCTGCGCCATGGCGTCCCACACCGAGGACGAGCTGCGGCGCCGGGTCTCGGAGTCTTCCGGCCAGGACGCCTCGTGGCAGTCCTTCGGTGTCATCACCGACCAGCTCGCAGCACTCACCGACGACATCGCCAAGATCCGCGCCCACCCGCTGATCCCGACCACCACCGACGTCGCGGGCTTCGTCTACGACGTCGACACGGGCCTGCTCGAGCAGCACGTCTGAGACACCGCCCGCAGGACCTCAGTCGGCGTAGCGCTGCGCGTGCCCTCGCACCATCAGCTGGTTGAGGCTCGAGAAGCGCAGGGCGTCGAGGTCGATCGCCGGTCCCATGAGGGACATCGTCGCCGGGTCGCTCGCCAACAGGCCCTCGGCGCTCGCGTAGTGGTGGTGCCCACCGAGCAGGTGCCCGACCTCGTGGGCCATCACCTTGCCCGTGCCCTCGGTGGTCGTGGGGATGGTGACCCGTCCGATCTCACCCACGGCGAACGCCGTGCGCGCGGTGCGGACGCCGCCGATGCAGTCGGCCTGCCCGATCAGCTGGCCGCCGGTCGGACCGGTGCTCGTGATGTCCTTGACGGTCATCGCGTAGACCACGTCGACCCCCGCCGGACGCCGACCGCCGTAGCGGTCCTTGGCCTGCTCGATCAGCCGCTGGGCGTCGACCCCCGAGAGGTCCACGACGTCGTACGTCGCCGCGACGCCGATGCCCAGGGGGCGGTAGGCCTTGCGCATCGAGACCACCCCCTGCTCGGCGTGGTCGCGGGTGACCCCGTCGAGCAGGATCCGAACGTCGAGGCGCACCGGCTCCCCGGTCACCGCCACCGCGTGCGGGGTGAGCTGGGTGCACGTGGCGAGCCCACCGTCGATGTCCGGGACCACCACGGGGTCGGCGCGCGACGGTGCGGGACCGGTCAGCACTGCACCCGCGAGGGCTAGCCCCAGCGCGAGGAAAAGAGGGAGCAGTCGACGCCGCATCGCGTTGTCCTTCGCTAGAGCCCGAGATCTTCCACGGGCTCAACGGCGCGCGAGTGCCACGGTTACGTGACCGCGGCGCCGGGCGCACTGCACGACGACGATCGCGCGAGGGGCCACCATCGCTCAGGGCGCATCTCGTCGATCGGCGCCGCGCATCAATGCCTGCTCACGTTGGAGCCAGCCTCCCGTCGCCGCAGCCCCATCGTGCGCGTTGACAGCGACAGCGGTCATCGCTGCCACGGGAGTGGGAGCCGTGGGTGACGGCCCATCCGGTCATGGCCGATGACCGGACGTGGTGAGTGGTGCGCCGTGCCCCCCGACATTGCGATCGATCTGGTCCACCAGGGAGACCGGATCGACCACAATGTCGGGGGATCCTGAGGCGGGATCCGGTCTTTGCCGCTCCGGGCCCGACGTTGCAGGTCGCGGGGATTCGCTCAGGTGTCGCCACACCTGGTCGTCCCACTGGTTGATGACCTCGTCGGGCACGTAGGCGAGGGGACGTCGCGCTCATGCCGCTGCTGCTCCTCGAATGGGGCCGCCAACTCCAGGGGCTCGACGACGCGCCCGCTCGTGGTGGAGCAGCGTCCCGACGATGGCTACGAAGCGAACTACCCGCCGCGCTCGAAGGCCCAGATTGCCTCGATGGAGGGCCAGTGCACGACCTTCCTCCGTTCCCGACCAGGCAAAGACGGCATCACTGGCCAGGGATGCCGACCGGCTCGGCGCCACGTACGAGGACGACGAAACCACGGTGGCGCCCCACCGCTACGAGCCGCAGCTGTTCGGCGGTCACGATGACTACTCGGTGGGTGAGTACTTCACCACCATCGACCCCGACACGATGCAGTGCCTGCACGCCACGTCCTTCTGATCGGGTCGTGCAACCCGTGCCACGGTTACCTCAGGCGTCCAACGACTCCACGTCGACCTCGTAGGCACCCTGCACGATGAACTCCTTGCGCGGCGCGACGTCCGAGCCCATCAGGAGCTCGAAGACGGTGGAGGCCGCGTCGGCGTCATCGACGGTGATGCGTCGCAGCGTGCGGTGCCGCGGGTCCATCGTCGTCTCGGCGAGCTGTGACGCGTCCATCTCCCCCAACCCCTTGTAGCGCTGAACGGGGTCCTTCCACTTCGTGTTCTTCTTCTTCAGCTCCGCGAGCTTGCGCTGCAGCTCGTCGTCGGAATAGGTGTAGACGTACTTGTCCTGGCCCTTCTTGGGGGCCGAGATCTCGATCCGGTGCAGCGGAGGGACGGCGGAGTAGACGCGCCCCTCGGCGATCAGCTCGGGCATGTACTTGAAGAAGAGAGTGGCCAGCAGGCACCGGATGTGGGCGCCGTCGGAGTCGGCGTCGGCCATGAAGATGATCCGCCCGTAGCGCCTGGCCTCGAGCTCGAACGTGCGCCCGGAGCCGGCCCCGACCACCTGGATGATCGAGGCGCACTCGGCGTTCTTGAGCATGTCGCCGACCGAGGCCTTCTGCACGTTGAGAATCTTGCCGCGGATCGGCAGCAGCGCCTGGAACTCCGAGTTGCGCGCCAGCTTGGCCGTGCCGAGTGCCGAGTCACCCTCGACGATGAACAGCTCGGTGCGGTCGTTGTCGTTGGCCCGGCAGTCGGCCAGCTTGGCAGGCAGCGCCGAGGACTCCAGGGCGCTCTTGCGGCGCTGGGTCTCCTTGTGCTGACGCGCAGCCAGGCGCGTCTTGGAGGCCCCCACGACCTTCTCCATCAGCAGCTTGGCCTGCGCCTTCTCGTGCCGCTTGGTGGAGGTGAGGAACTCCTTGAGCTCCGCCGCCACCACCTTGCGTACGACGGAGCGCGCGGCCGGGGTGCCCAGGATCTCCTTGGTCTGCCCCTCGAACTGCGGCTCGGCCAGGCGCACGGTCACGACCGCGGTCAGGCCCTCGAGCACGTCGTCCTTGATCACGTCGTCGTCGTTGACCTTCAACGCCTTGGTCGCCCGCATGGCGTCGTTGAACGTCTTGGTCAGTGCCGCCTCGAAGCCGCTGACGTGCGTGCCCCCCTTGGGGGTCGCGATGACGTTGACGAAGCTCTTTACCTCGGTGTCATAGCCCTTGCCCCAGCGGGCCGCGATGTCGACGTGGAGCTCGCGCTCGACGTCCTGAGGGGTCATGTGGCCCTGCGCGTCGAGCATCGGCACTGTCTCGGTGAAGGTGTCGCTGCCCTGGAGCCGCAGCACGTCCGTCACCGGCTCGTCGTGGGCCAGGAAGTCGACGAACTCCGCGATGCCACCGTCGTGGCGGAACTTCTCCTCGACCGGGTCGGGTCCGCGCAGGTCACGGATGACCAGCTCGAGCCCGGGCACGATGAACGACGTCTGCCGCGCACGGCCCAGCAGGCCCTCGAGCTCGACGCGGGCGTCCTTGGTGAAGATCTGTCGGTCGGGCCAGAAGCGGACCAGGGTGCCCGTCTTGTCCTTCGCCACCCGCTTGCCCTTGCGGGTCAGGCCGGACTGTCCAGTGAAGCCGGCGCGCGGGCCCTCGTGGTCGAAGACGCCCGGGACCCCGCGCTGGAAGCTCAGGCCCTGCTGGCTCGGGCTGCGGTCGACGTCGATGTCCATGCGCGAGGAGAGCGCGTTGACGACCGAGAGACCGACGCCGTGCAGACCACCGGTCGCGACGTAGGAGCCGCCACCGAACTTGCCGCCCGCGTGCAGCTTGGTCGCCACGACCTCGACGCCAGGGAGCCCGGTCTTGGGCTCCTTGTCGGTCGGGATCCCGCGACCGTCGTCGTGCACCTCCACCGAGTCGTCGGCGTGCAGCGTCACCTCGACGCGGTGCGCCTCGCCGGCCAGCGCCTCGTCGACGCCGTTGTCGATGATCTCCCACAGGCAGTGCATGAGACCGCGGGTGTCGGTCGAGCCGATGTACATCCCGGGTCGCTTGCGGACCGCCTCCAGGCCTTCGAGCACGAGGAGGTGGGCTGCGTTGTAGGTGTTGTCGGCGATCGTGGGGCTCCTGCTGGGCAACGGGCGACCGGGGGTTCACGTGGGCCGCGTGGTGGGGCGGTGTGCAGGCTCCGAATCTACCCGCGACACGCCGTGCACTGGTGAAGGCACGCTCGCAGGGGCCGCTCTACGGTGAGGACACGACCGCACCACCGTTCGACCCGCTGAGGACGTCACGAAGTGGACACGATCTCGGCGACTTTCCTTGGATCGGCCGCCCCTGGGCCGATGAAGGTTCAGACTCACCGTTACAGGCAGCACCAGCTCCCCACCGGTCTGGACAGATCAGCGTCCAGTGCATGAACGCCGGCAGGGAGGGAAGAACTCCTGTGTTCCGATCGACGTGGGCTACGACACGTAGGGCGGGGGTACCGCCAGGAATGTTGGGACCCCTCGCTAACGTTGAGAAGGACACCACCGAAAGAATTGAGGCCGAAGTGACAACTGCTGTTGCCCCTAGTGCTCCTCTGACTGCTGAGGACCGCTGCGACCGTTGCGGTGCGCAGGCCTACCTGCGTGTCGAGCTCCAAGCTGGCGCTGAGCTCCTGTTCTGCGCCCACCACGCGCGTGAGCACGGAGACAAGCTCAAGGAGGTCGCCGTCAAGGTGATCGACGAGACGCACAAGCTCACCAACACGCCGGCGACGTAGCCGGAACGAGAGCGCTGACCACGCCACCCACCGACATCTCGATGGCCCCCGACGCGAGTCCGGGGCCATCGGTCATTTTCCTGGGCTGCGTGACAAGGTGTCCGGCGTGAGCCTCACCGAAGTCCTCGTCGCCGTCGCCCTGGCGGTCGGCCTGGCCGGCATCCTGGTGCCTCTGCTGCCCGGCTCCGCGCTGATCTTCGCAGCGGTCCTCGCCTGGGCGATCACCATCGGCACCGCTGGCGGGTGGGCGGTGCTCACGATCGCAACGGCACTGCTGCTGGTCGGCACCGTGGTGAAGTACGCCGTCCCGGGCAAGCACCTCAAGGACGCCGGGATCCCCGCCTCGACCCAGTGGATCGGGGCCGGCACGGCGATCGTCGGCTTCTTCGTGGTCCCTGTCGTCGGGATCGTCATCGGCTTCGTGCTGGGCGTCTACCTCGCCGAGCACCGTCGTGTGGGCCCCGCCCAGGCCTGGCCCTCGACCAAGCACGCCCTGCGGGCGGTGGGGCTGAGCATCCTCATCGAGCTCACGGCCGGCCTGCTGGCCACGCTGACCTGGGTCGTCGGCGTCGTCGCCACCTGAGCTGGCTGTCGATGTCGATCCTCTTCTCCCTGTTGGCAGCGGCCGCCTACGGGCTGTCCGACTTCATCGGAGGCTTGGCCTCCCAGCGCACCAGCCCCTGGGCGATCGCCCTGGTCGCCCAGCTCGGCGGCGCGGTGCTCTTCCTGGGTGGTGCCCTGTTCGTGGATGGCACCGTCAGCGGCGACACCCTGCGCTGGACGGTGCTGGCCGGCCTCGGCAACGGCGTCGGCACGGCATTCCTCTACCGCGGTCTCTCGACCGGGCGGATGGGCGTGGTGGCGCCCGTCTCCGGCGTCGGAGCGGCGCTCGTCCCGATCGTCGCAGGGCTCGCGCTCGGTGAGCGACCCGGAGCGGTGGTGTGGCTGGGCATCGTCGCCGCGATCCCCGCGATCTGGCTCGTCGCCCGGGTGCCCGCCGGCGCCGAGGGCGGCGCCCACGACGGCGCCCACGACGGGCCGACCCGGACCGGGCTCGGTGACGCCGTCCTGGCCGGGCTCGGCTTCGGCACGCTGTTCGCGGCGCTGGCCCAGGTGCCGGAGTCGGCGGGGCTCCTCCCGCTGGCCCTCAACCAGGTCATCGGGGCCGCCGTCGTGGTGGGCGTGGCGACGGCGCTGCGCCAGGCGTGGCTCCCCCGGCAGCCCGTGGCGCTGGTGGGGCTGCTCGGCGGAGCCCTCGGCGCCGCCGCGACCGGCCTGTTCCTCCTGGCCACGAGGGACGGGCTCCTCGCCGTCGCAGCGGTCATCACCTCGCTCTACCCGGCGTTCACCGTCGTGCTCGCGGCCGGCCTCCTGCGCGAGCGCGTGCACCAGGCCCAGGCCGTGGGCCTGGGCCTGTGCGCCGTCGCCGTGGTCCTGGTCGCCGTGGGCTGAGCCCGACGTGCCTCAGCCGGCCGCGACGTACGACGTGAACGAGCGCGGGTTGCCCAGCCAGTCGGTGACCGGGTGCGAGCCGTCGAAGAGGTCGACCATCTTGACCGCGACCCGCACCTTGGCGGGGTCGCCGAGGCATTCACGTGACACCCGTACGACGGCGACGTCCTCGGCCCACTTGAGCCGCAGGCTTGCCGGGCAGGTCAGCCGGTCTCCCGACTGGGCCCAACCCTTCGTCCTGGTCACCTGGTAGTCGGTGCCTTCCTGGAGGCCGGTGTCGAAGCGGAGCTCGGGGCCCTTGCGACCGGGCCTGCTGTCGAAGAACACCGTCATTCCCGACGGCCCTGCGTCCGAGGACCTCACCAGGTCGGTGAACCGGACCTTGGTGATGACCTGCTCGGGCCCGTGGTTGACCGTGACGCGGCGGATGTCGGTGAGTGAGGCGGTCGCGTCGGCCGGGTCGTTGGCGGCCGTGGACTCGGCGGAGGCGGGGGCAGCGACGCAAGCGAGCCCCACGGCGAGTGCCACCACGGTGGCAGCAGCGAGGGGGCTGCCGTGGCGGCGGGCGAGGCGGCGGGCGAGGCGGGGGGCGAGGCGGGGGGTGTGCGACATCGTCAGCTCCAGAAGTGAGGGGTGCTTGGTGTTGCCCAGGTAGATGCGACCGGGCCCCGGATGGTTGCAACCGACGACCGGTCGACCTCCACGGTGCCCCGTCCCGGGAGGAAATGACAGTGGCCCGGGGCCAGCAACTGCGGCCCCCGGGACGTTCCGGCGAGCACCCGCGACGGGTGAGCATCACCCGTGATCAGCGTGATCCTGCTGGGAAGGCCGTGTCCGGGCTGGGGGATCCGCCCGCAGATCTCAGGTCGGCCGCGACAGCGAGAGAGCGAAGTCACCGGCCGGATCGGTCCACCAGTGCGTCAGCTCCAGGCCCGCTCCGGCGAGCTCGGCCGTGACGCCCTCCCGGCGGAACTTGGCGGAGATCTCGGTGCGGATCTCCTCCCCTCGCGCCAGCTCCACCTCGATCTCGAGCCCGCGCACGTGGACCCGCTGGGCCTCGGTGGAGCGCAGCCGCATCTCGATCCACTCGTCGGCCTCGTTCCACACCGCGACGTGCTGGAAGGTGTCCAGGTCGAAGTCGGCGTCGAGCTCGCGATCGAGGACGGTGAGGACGTTCTTGTTGAAGGCGGCCGTCACGCCCAGCGCGTCGTCGTACGCCGCGACGAGACGCTCGGGGGACTTCACCAGGTCCGTGCCGAGCAGGAAGAAGTCGCCCTCGCCCAACGTGCCCCGCACGTCGCGCAGGAGGACCGCGCGCTGGTCGGGGTCGAGGTTGCCGATCGTGGAGCCGAGAAAGGCGAGCAACCGGCGCGGGCCCCGGGGCAGCTTGCCGAGGTGGCGCTCGAAGTCGCCGACGACGGGCTGGACGACGAGCCCGGGGAACTCGGCGGCCACCTGCTCGCTGGCGAGCGTGAGGATCGCGGGGTCGACGTCGAAGGGCACGAAGCGGGTCAGCGTGCCGGCCTCGCGCAGGGTGCTCAGCAGCAGTCGGGTCTTCTCCGAGGTGCCGCTGCCGAGCTCCACCAGCGTTTCCGCGCCGGTGACCTCGGCGATCTCGGCGACCCGCTCCTCGAGGATCGAACGCTCGGTGCGGGTGGGGTAGTACTCCTCGAGGCGGGTGATCTGGTCGAAGAGGTCGCTGCCGTGGGCGTCGTAGAAGTACTTGGGCGGCAGGGTCAGGGGGCGGGTGCTGAGCCCGGCTCGGACCTCCTGTGCCATCTGGGTCACGAGGCTGCTCGGGTCGAGGTGCACGTCCATGTCGGTGAGGCTCATCGGGTCTCCAGGGTGGTCACGGCGACCCCGTCCGAGGTCACCTCCAGCAGGTGGTGGTCGGGGACGTCGACCCACCGAGGGTCGTTGTCCCAGGGCTCGCTGGCGACGACGACACCGTCGGGCTCGACGAGGTAGCTCAGGGGATCGCCCCAGCTCACCGCCGTCACCCGGTCGCCGTGGTGCAGGAGCAGGTTGAGGGTCGCGGTCGGGTCGAGACGCGCGACGTCGAGGACGGTGCGACCGACCGACTCCGCCGTCGCGGTGCCGGCCGCGAGCACGTGCGCGGCGAGCACGGCCGAGTCGCAGACCGACTCGGCGCCGTGACGCAGCGGCAGGACGGATCGGTCCACGCGACCGTTGTGCGAGAGCAGCGTGCGGCCGTCGGTGAACGGCGCCGCGGCGCTCTCGTCCATCGGCATGCCCTCGGTGGCCGAGCGCACCGCCGCCAGGACGGCGCCGGAGGCGAGGACGGGCGCGACGGAGGCGAACGACGCGTCGCTCCACAGCGGCCGCGCCGATCGCCATCGCACGGGCTCGGCCTGCCCGGGGACGAGGAAGCCGACGCCCCAGCCGTCGGCGTTGAGCAGCCCGCGCTGCTGGCGTCGCGGCTGGTAGGACTGGCGCAGCAGCCCGTGGGACGGCTCCAGCACCAGGGCTGCGATGCTGCGCGACTCGCCGAGCCAGGCGAGGTGCCTACACATCCCAGGCCAGCCTCAGGCCGCAGAAGATCTGGCGCCGGACGGGGTGGTCCCAGTTGCGGAAGGACGGTCGGATCGCAGACCCGCCGACCGACCACGCTCCCCCGCGCAGCACCCGGTAGTCGCCGCCGAAGAACGGCGCGCTGTAGTCGGCGTAGAGCATCGTGGAGAAGCCCGGCCACGGGTCGAAGCCCGAGGACGTCCACTCCCAGACGTCCCCGATCAGCTGCTCGACGCCGTACGACGACGCGCCGGCCTCGTAGGCGCCGATCGGCGCCGGGCGGAGGGCGTCGCCGCCGAGGTTGGCGAGCGCGGGCGTCCACTCGGTCTCCCCCCAGGGCCACCGGCGACGGCGACCGGCGACGGGGTCCCACGTGCAGGCTTTCTCCCACTCCTGCTCGGTGGGCAGCCGTGCGCCGGCCCAGGTGACGTAGGCCTCGGCCTCGAAGAAGCAGATGTGCTGCACGGGCTCGTCGGCGGGGATGTCCTCGACGATGCCGAAGCGTCGTCGCGAGCCGTCGGCCGACCAGAACAACGGACGCTCCAGCCCGGCCTCGAGGCGGTGCTCCCAGCCGCGGGGCGACCACCAGGCCGGGTCCTCGTAGCCGCCGGCGTCGATGAACCGCTGCCACTCGGCGTTGGTGACGGGCACCCGGGCGATCCGGAAGGCCGGCAGGTCGACCTCGTGGGCAGGGCGCTCGTTGTCGAGCGACCACGGCTCCTGCTCGACGTCGACGCCCATCGTGAACGGACCCGCGGGCACCAGCACCGCGTCGGCCGGGACAGGCCGTCCGGGCGGGAGCGGCGTCCCGTGACCGAGCACCGGCTCACCGTCGCGCAGCTGGTGCGTGGCAAGCATGGTCTCCACGTGCTGCTGCTCGTGCTGCTCGACCATCACGTAGGCGAAGAGCTCCTGCTCGTCGGCCCGCTCCAGGCCGTCCAGCACCCGGCCGCGTACGTCGGCGAGGAAGCCTCGCGCCTCGCGGGCGGTCAGCAGCGGCAGGCTCACGCGACGGGCGCGCGGGTGCTCGAAGGCGTCGTAGAGCTTCTCGACGTCGGCGGCGAGGACGCCCTGGGTCGCGGCCTGTCCGCCCCGCAGGAGCCAGAGGTCCTCCTGCTGCCCGATGTGGGCGAGGTCCCAGACCAGCGAGCTCATCAGCGGGCTGTGCTGGGCGATCAGCTCCGCCTCGTCGATGTCGGTCAGGTGGGCGGTGCGGGTGCGGGCGGCTTCCAGGCCGCCGGCGACGATCTCACGCATGGGCTTCCTCCTCGAGGACGCGCAGGGGGCCGCGGCTCTCGGCCCTCGACCGGATCTCGTCGGCGGGCGTGCGGCCCGAGGCGACCAGCTCGGCGAAGGCCTCGAGCTCGCTGCGCAGGTCGTGCGGCCCGAGGCGGGCAGCCACCTCGGCGCAGCCGGTCACGGCCCGGCGCAGGGCGGGATCAGCCAGGCCGTGGCGCGCGGCCGCCTCCCACGCGTGGGCGACGGGCGCGCACAGGTCGGCCGCCAGGTCCGCGGCCTCGGGGTCGTCGACCAGGGTGACCGCGAGCCCGGCGAGCGCCGGCCACCAACGATCA
This sequence comes from Nocardioides psychrotolerans, assembly GCF_900113685.1. Classification (GTDB taxonomy): domain Bacteria; phylum Actinomycetota; class Actinomycetes; order Propionibacteriales; family Nocardioidaceae; genus Nocardioides; species Nocardioides psychrotolerans. The sequence goes on along the minus strand of NZ_FOQG01000005.1, from coordinate 98,744 downwards.
GGCAGGGCGTCGATGCAGCGGATCTCGACATAGCCCCGCGGGCGCACCGGCGGGAAGAGCGTCGTCAGGTGGTAGTCCAGGTCCGCCTGGGAGGCCCGCCGCCCCAACCGGTCCGGCTCGCGCAGCCAGTCACCGAAGGACACCAGCGTCTGGACCGGCGTCATGCCCTCGTCGCCGCGCAGCAGCATCACCGGGGCGTTGAGCGCGTACAGCGCCCACGCGACCGTCGGCTCCCCCACCGGGATCGGGTCGCTGCGCCCGTGGTCGATGCCGTGCCAGGTCTCCTGTCGCATCGAGTGCCAGCCCGAGGCCCGGCCGCCGAGGTAGGGCGAGGTGGCGGAGGCTGCGACGAACATCGGGACCAGCGAGCGGATCAGCTCGACCCGGGCCGACCAGCTGGCCGCGGGACCGGCGTCGAGGTTGACCTGCAGCGCGGCGGTGGCCGACATCATCGCGCGCGCCGGTGAGCCGCAGCCCCGGGCCTCGAAGTGCTGCTCCATCGCGGCGTAGCGAGGGGCAGGGTTGCAGCGACGCACCTCACGAGCGGGGTCGGCCCCCAGCGGTGCTGCCCCGTAGCCCGCCTCGCCCAGCGCTCGTCGGAGCACCTCGCGGTCCGCTCTCAACGCCGCGACCGCAGCCGACACGTCGTCACGAGGTGGTGTCGAGAGCTCGACCTGGGCGCCGGGCTCGAGCGTGACCGTGCTGCCGGACGGCATCGACGGCAGGTCGGCCATCAGGGCCTGCACCTCCGCCCACGAAGGGCGACGGGCCGGGGTCGCGAGGTTCACGAGGTGCAGCTCGAGCTCGAGGCCGACACGACGGTCGGTGCCGTGGCTCAGCGCCCCGGCTGCGACGTACGCCGTTGCTGCCGCCACCGGGTCGGTGGTGTCCAGGACGTCTTCCACGTCCGTGGGCGCTGTGACTGTCTCGGCGGTCATTCCGCCCCCTCCAGGTCCGGACCGGTCGACGAGTCGACCGCGGGTCGGTGCGGGGGCGGCCAGGATCGGCCGTCCTCGATGTGCAGGTCCATGCTTACCCGACGGGACCGACGGACCCAAGCACCCGAACGGGTTGTTCACGGAACCGTCAGAAGTGGCAACGCAGCCGAAGGGGTCCTCAGCGGAGCGCCGCAGCGACCCGAGCCAGGTCTTCGAGGGTGCAGTCGAGGTGCGGGCTGAGGCGGAGGGTCGGCTCGACCGGGTCTCGTGGCGCCCGCCAGGGCAGCGATGCCGTGGTCAGGATGCCGTGCTGGTCGAGCAGTCGCTGGCGCACGTCGCTGACGTCCTGGCCGGCTGTGGGTCGCAGCGCGGTGATCGCACCCCGCCCGAGGACGACGCTCCAGCCGGGCACGTCAGCGAGGTGCTCGCGGGTCAGGTCCCCCACCAGGTCCAGGCCGGACTCCACCTCGCGCGGACCGGCTGCGAGATAGTCCCGCACGGCAACAGCCAGTCCGATCCTGCCGGCCACGTTGCTCTCCCCCGACTCCAGGAGCCGGACGGGTCCCGCACCAGGGTGCTTGCGCTGGGGTCGCACCCGCAGCCGGTCCCAGTGCTCGGAGGCGACCGCGAGCATCCCGACCCCGCGTGGGCCGCGCAGCCACTTGCGGCTCGTGGCGTAGGCCGCCGCGACTCCCGCCGACAGCTCACGGTGCCCGAGGGCCTGGGCCGCGTCGACCCACACGGGCACCCCGGCTGGCGTGCAGGCAGCCACGAGCTCGGCGACCGGCTGGACCAGGCTCCGGTGCGAGGTGACCTGGTCGACGTGCACGAGGGTGAGCGCGAGACCCTCCAGGTCGACCCGGAGGGCTTCGGTGTCGACGGCCCCGTCGGCGTCGACGGCCAGCGGCACGCACACGGCGCCCGCTGCCTCGAAGGCCTCGAGGTTGGGACCCCACTCCGAGGGGGCGATCCCCACGCGGTCGCCGGGGCGCAGGGGCCAGGAGTCGATCAGCGCCTGGAGCGCCGTCGTACCGCTCTCGACGAGAGCGACACCGTCGTCCGGCACCCCGAAGAGCCCGGCCAGGTCACGCCGGAGGCCGGTGAGGCCCTCGCCTGCCTCCTCCTCGGCGACGTAGGCACCACGCAGGGCCTCACGGTGGAGGTGCGCACGGATGGCCTCGATAGTCCCCGGTGCCATGCGCCCGGCGGCGGCGGAGTCGAGGTGGACGACCCCACCCCCGGCGAGGTCGGTCACCAAGGATCAGTCGAGGTAGTCGCGCAGGACCTGCGAGCGCGACGGGTGACGCAGCTTGGACATGGTCTTGGACTCGATCTGGCGGATCCGCTCGCGGGTCACGCCGTAGACCTTGCCGATCTCGTCCAGTGTCTTGGGCTGACCGTCGGTGAGGCCGAAGCGCATCGAGACCACGCCGGCCTCGCGCTCGGAGAGCGTGTCGAGGACCGCGTGCAGCTGCTCCTGGAGGAGCGTGAAGGACACGGCATCGGCGGGCACGATGGCCTCGGAGTCCTCGATGAGGTCACCGAACTCGGAGTCGCCGTCCTCGCCGAGGGGCGTGTGCAGCGAGATGGGCTCGCGGCCGTACTTCTGGACCTCGATGACCTTTTCCGGGGTCATGTCGAGCTCCTTGGCGAGCTCCTCGGGCGTGGGCTCGCGACCCAGGTCCTGCAGCATCTGGCGCTGGACGCGGGCGAGCTTGTTGATGACCTCGACCATGTGCACGGGGATGCGGATGGTGCGGGCCTGGTCGGCCATGGCACGGGTGATCGCCTGACGGATCCACCAGGTCGCGTAGGTGGAGAACTTGTAGCCCTTGGTGTAGTCGAACTTCTCCACCGCGCGGATCAGACCGAGGTTGCCCTCCTGGATCAGGTCGAGGAACAGCATGCCGCGGCCGGTGTAGCGCTTGGCCAGCGAGACCACGAGTCGCAAGTTGGCCTCGAGGAGGTGGTTCTTGGCGCGGCGGCCGTCCTCGGAGATCCACCCGAGCTCCTCGAGGATCTTGGGCGTGATCTTGCCGCCCTTGTTGAGCTTCTCCTCGGAGAAGAGGCCGGCCTCGATGCGCTTGGCGAGCTCGACCTCCATCTCGGCGTTGAGGAGGGGCACCTTGCCGATCTGCTTGAGGTAGTCCTTGACCGGGTCGGCGGTCGCACCGGCGACCATGACCTGCTGCTCGGGCTCGTCGGTGTCGTCGGCCGCGGAGACGATGAACGTTGCGGACTTCTCGTCCTCGACGATCGTCGGGTCGGTCTTGACGTCCTTCTCGAACTGGTCGTCGGGGATGTCGGGGAGGATCTTCTTGCCGTCAGGGCCGATGACGACCGCAGCAGCGTCGACCTCGACCACCGCCCCTGCGGTCTTCTTCGCCGCGGTCTTCTTGGCGGCGGTCTTGGCGGCAGGCTTGGCGGCGGTCTTGGCGGCGGTCTTGGCGGGCGCCTTCACCGCGGCAGCCTTCTTGGCGGGAGCGGGGGCCTTGGCCTCTTCGGCCGGTTCCGCCGTCTTGGCGGCAGCAGCCTTCTTGGCCGGCGCCTTCTTGGCCGCCGCGGTCGTGGTCTTCCGTGTGCTCGCGGCGGCGGCCACGCGGGCCGAGGCTACGGGCAGCGCCACCGAGATGCCGAGGCCGCTCAGGTGGGCCAGGAGGGCCTTGAGGTGACGCGGCTCGACGGCCGCGTCCTCACTTGCCCTCCTCACCTGCTCGGGGGTCACGCTCCCGGTCGGGGCAGCCTGCAGGAACAGCGCCTCCACAGCGGGGTGGGACAGCACGTCAGCGGGGATCTTGCGCGCGTTCGAAGACACGAACACCTCTCGTCAGACTGGCATTGGGCGCGGCTCGGCCCGGTAACGTCAAGAGCCGCGTCGTCATTCTGCCACGGCGCCGGCGGCAACGGACACTCCGCCCCGAAAGCGGCTCACCCGCAGGGCTGAGCACCGCCGGGTCAGGTCGCCTTGTCTCCCGTGGCTTCTTTGGCGAGGGCCTTCATCTCCTTCTTGTGGGCGCGCACCTTCTGCAGCGATGCCGGGTCGACCACGTCGGCGACAGAGCGGTAGCCCTCCAACGCGTAGTCGCCCGCGATCGCCTCCCAGCCCTCGGGACGCACGTCGAGCTGCTTGGCCAGCAGCGACATGAAGATCCGCGCCTTCTGCTTGCCGAAGCCGGGCAGCTCGAGGAGCCGCTTCATCAGGTCCTGGGCGTCGGTCGCCTCGGTCCAGAGGCGCTCGGTGCTCCCGTCGTACTGACCGCAGACGAGCGCCGCAAGCTCCTGCATGCGCTCGGCCATCGACCCCGGGAAGCGATGCACCGCGGGCGTGGTGGCACACAGCTCTGCGAACTCCTGGGGATCGGCGGCGGCGACGGTCTCGGGATCCATCGCGCCGAGACGCTCCAACACCTTGGCGGGTCCACGGAACGCGTGCTCCATGGGGTACTGCTGGTCGAGCATCATCCCGACCAGCAGCGCGAACGGGTTGTCGGTGAGGACCTGGTCGGCGGCGTCGTCGCCGGTGATGTGGATGGCCATGTCGCAAGCATGCAGGACAGCTGGGATCCGAAGGCGCTACCTGCGACCCGTGGCGCAACCGCGATCGGACCAAGGCGCCTCTAGCCTGACGCGATGACCGGTCGCCTGCACGCGTGGCACATCGAGGAGCGGGAGTACTCCCGCCAGGAGCAACGTCGAGGACGACGGCACGCCTACGAGTGGCTGGACCCACGTCGTACGGCGCTGGTGGTGGTCGACGTCGTCGACTTCTTCGTCGAGGCCAACGACTACTGCCGTGGCATCGTGCCGCAGGTCAATGCCCTCGCCACGGCCCTGCGGTCGGCGGGCGGGACGGTCGCGTGGGTCCTGCCGAGCACGAGGCTGCAGGTCTCCGAGGATTTCTACGGCCCCGAGGTCGCCCGCCTCTACGACGCCTCGGGCGGCCAGGGTGCCATGGCCGACCGGCTGTGGTCGGGGCTCGACGCGGAGACCACCGACCTGTGGGTGGAGAAGACCGCCCCGAGTGCGTTCTTCCCCGGGCACAGCCCGCTGCCGGGGCTGCTCGAGGAGCGGGACATCGACACGGTCCTCCTCACGGGGACGGTGACCAACGTGTGCGTCGAATCGACGGCACGGGACGCGAGCACCCTGGGCTACCGCGTGGTGGTGGTAGCCGACGGGTGCGCGGCGATGCGCGACCAGGACCACAACGCGACGCTGCACACGCTCTATCGCTCGTTCGGTGACGTGCGGCCGACCACCGAGGTGCTCGCCCTGATCGAGGCAGGAGCGGTCGCGAAGGGGCTCAGTCGGCCTTGACCGCGAGCACCGGGCAGTGGGCGTCGAGGAGCACGCGCTGCGCGTTGGAGCCGAGGATCAGCTTGCCCACCGGGGTGCGACGACGCAGGCCGATGACGATCAGCTCGGCGGAGTTGGCCTCGGCGATGCTGATCAGGTCCTCGGCAGGCTCGAAGCCGCGCACGAGCTGACGGATCTCGAAGGCAACCCCCGCGGCGTCGAGCTTGGCGCGGACCGCGTCCATCTCGGCGTCAGCCTGCGACGAGGCTTCCTTGTCGAAGCCGGCACCCCCGCGGTGCGAGTTGACGACCACCAGGTCCGAGCCTCGCAGCTGCGCCTCGGCGATCGCTCGGGCGAGAGCAGCTTCACCCTCGGGCTTGGGCACATAACCGACCACGACTTTTCCCATGCCCCGAACCTAGCCCAACCGGCGGTGCCGCGGGAGCCTGTGGAGGGCCGGAGCGGTCGACGCCTTGAATGCGACACGCTGCCGCTGTGGCCGAAGGACTGCATCAGCCCGTCAGCGCGTCCGCGCACCGCGCGCTGCGGCGCGCCGTGCTCGACCACGCCTCCCACGAGCACCGTCGGATTTTCGAGCCGCTGCTCCACGTCGGCGTCCCCGGCGGCGAGGTGGCGGTGCTGGGCCTGCGGCGCGGTGAGCACACCGACCACGGGCTGCGCTGCGACCTCGTCGCCGCACTCGTACGACGAGCCCTCCGCCCCGGGCCACCTCCGCTGGTCTGGCTCACCCGCTCGGGCGACCTCGAGCCGGAGGACGTCGACCTGGCCTGGCTGGCCGCCGCGCGCGCGGCCTACGCAGAGGCAGGGCTGGCGCTGACCATGGTCGTCGTCACCCGACAGGGCTGGCGTGACCCGCGCAGCGGAGCCACGCACCGGTGGCAGCGGCTGCGCGGGCGCTGAGCCCGAACGCCGAGCGCCGAGCGCCGAGCCGGGGGCGCTACCAGGTGTGGACAGGCTCGTTGGTGTGCATGCGCTCGGCATAGTCGAGCAGCACCGCCCGCAGGGCGTCGTAGCGGTCCTGGTCGGTGCGCTGGTGCATCTGCCGGGTGAACCACTCGGCACCGTTGCGACCCGTCAGGCACCGCTGCTCGATGATGCCGAGCATCCGGTCGATCTCTTGGGCCGTGGCACCCCAGGCCTCGAGCCCCTCCTGAGCCAGCGGCAGCAGCCGGCGCAGCACCAGCTCGGTGGCCTGCACCTGGCCGACGCCGGGCCAGTAGATCTGCGCGTCGATGCCTTGCCGGGCGGCGACGTGGAAGTTCTCCTCGGCCGCGCTGAAGGACATCTGCGACCACAGCGGCCGCTCGCTCTCGGCGAGGGCGCGCACCAGGCCGAAGTAGAAGGCGGCGTTGGCGATCGTGTCGACGACGGTCGGACCGGCCGCGAGCACCCGGTTCTCGACGCGCAGGTGCGGGACGCCGGCGTTGACGTCGTAGACGGGCCTGTTCCAGCGGTAGATCGTCCCGTTGTGCAGCCGCAGCTCCGACAGCGTGGGCGTGCCGCCCGCCTCGAGGACCTCGAGCGGGTCCTCCTGGTCGGTGATCGGCAGCAGCGCCGGGAAGTAGCGGACGTTCTCCTCGAAGAGGTCGAAGACCGAGGTGATCCACCGCTCGCCGAACCACACGCGCGGGCGCACGCCCTGGGACTTGAGCTCCTCGCTGCGGGTGTCGGTGGCCTGCTCGAACAGCGGGATCCGGGTCTCGCTCCACAGCTCCTTGCCGAGCAGGTAGGGCGAGTTGGCCCCGACCGCGAGCTGGATGGCCGAGATCGCCTGCGAGGCGTTCCAGTAGTCGGCGAACTGGTCGGGCGAGGTCTGCACGTGGAGCTGCGCGCTCGTGCAGGCCGCCTCGGGCACGATCGAGTCGGCGGTGGTCTCGAGACGCTCGTGACCCCCGATGTTGATCGTGATGTCCTCTCCGCGGGCGTCGAGGATCTGCTCGCTGAGCAACCGGTAGCGCGGGTTGCCGCTGATCGAGTCCCGCCCCATGTGGCCCTCGGCCAGGGTGGGCAGGATGCCGATCATGACCAGGTGCGCGCCTACCTCGGTGGACTTGGTCTGGGCGTTGTTGAGGCTGCGCCGCAGCGTGTCCTCGAAGGTCGTGAGCCCACCCTCGCGCAGTCGCGCGGGCGGCACGTTGATCTCGATGTTGAACTGACCGAGCTCGGTCTGGAAGCCGGGGTCGGCGATCGCCTCGAGCACCTCGGCATTGCGCAGCGCCGGATCGCCGAGCTCGTCGACGAGGTTGAGCTCCACCTCGAGGCCGGTCATCGGGTCATCGGTGTCGAACGCGGCCTCGCGCAGCATCCGTGCGAAGACGTCGAGGTTGCGCCGCACCTTCTCGCGGTGACGCGTGCGGTCGGCCCGGGTGAACTCCTGTGCGTCGACCTCTTCTCCCATGCCGGGGAGCCTAGACCCAGCTCCGCTCAGGCGGCCCTGATCAGGCGACCCTGTGCAGACCCAGCCGCCAGTCCATCGGGCCCATCTCCGCCCAGGCCGAGGGCGGGACCGCGGCGGTGAGCAGCTCGGCGAGGGTGGTGGCGAGGGTGTAGTCGGGCTCGGCCGCGAAGGCCACGTCGAGGGCGCACCAGGCCAGGGCGCCGTGACCTGCCTGCCAGGCCGACCAGGCGAGGAGCGTCGCCGCGGGGGCCGCGAGCTCCGGCGGCGTGCGGCGCAGCAGGTCGCTCCACCACGCGACATGCTCCTCGGCGCTGTCGGCCGTGATCGTCGCCCAGGCGGCGTCGCGCACCCGCAGCAGCACCAGGCCACGCAGCAGCCGTGCCACGATGTCGGCCTCCGGCGCGCTCCCCCGCGCGACCAGGTGCTCGACCAGCAGCTCGGTCCACTCCCCCTCCGCCAGGATCACGTCGCCCTCGGGCGGGTCGTCGCGACCCCAGCGGAGGGGCTGCAGCTCGAGCGCGGCGGCCACCTCGCCGACCCGCGCCGGCACCGGGAGCAGCGTGCGGGCCAGCTCGGCGCGGTCGGCCAGCGTGACGCGGCCGCACAGCACGGCCTGGACGACGAACGGGTGCGCGTTGACGTCGTAGGGCATGCCGAGGTCGGCTGCGAGGCGGTCACCCCCGAGCAGCGGGAACCAGCGTCGTCCGTCGGCGCGCAGCGCCTCCAGCACGACGATGCCCGCGTCACGGAAGCCGTCGCGCAGGGCGCGCCAGACCCGGCCGGCCATCGCCTCGTCCTCGGAGAAGAGGACCAGGACGACCCGGCGCACGCCGTTGCGCACCGCCGGGTCCACCAGGCACTCGACAACGTCCGGCACGTCGTCCTTGCCGTCGGGCAGGTCCACACGTGCGTGGAAGGGATGGGTGACACCGAAGGTCAGCATCGCCACGGAGTCGGTGGGGGTGAAGCCGAGCGTCACCGCCACCATGGCCAGCAGGTCGTCGGGGCAGCGGGCGGTCATCGGGGTCAGATCGTGAGGTCTCATGCACAACCCGTCCCCCCGAGCGACCGGACCCACCCCTGGCACTTCGCAGCCTGTGGATGACCGCGGGTACGTTGCGTTGGTGCGCGCCCAGGCCTCGGTCCTCCACCTGGACCTCGACGCCTTCTTCGCCGCTGTGGAGCAACGCGACAAGCCCTCACTGCGCGGCAAGCCCGTCGTCGTCGGCGGGGTCGGCGGCCGGGGTGTGGTCGCGACGGCGTCCTACGAGGCCCGCCAGTACGGCGTGCGCTCGGCGATGTCGACGCGCGAGGCGCGGTCGCGGTGCCCCCACGCGGCATTCCTGGGCGGACGCTTCCCGGCCTACCGCGAGGCCAGCGCCGCGGTGATGGGGCTGCTGCGCTCGGTCTCCCCGCTGGTCGAGCCACTCTCCCTCGACGAGGCCTTCGTCGACCTCGCGCGAGCCGACCTGCCCGACCTCGAGCTCACCACCGTGACGGCCTTCGCCGAGGAGCTCCGCCAGCGCGTGCACGAGGTGACCCACGGCCTGACCGCGTCGGTGGGGCTCGGCACGTCGAAGTTCATCGCCAAGGTGGCCAGCGAGCTCGACAAGCCCGACGGACTGACCGTGGTGCCGCCCGGCACCGAACGGGACCTGCTGCGCCCGATGGCCGTGAGCGTGATCCCGGGCGTCGGTCCGGCCACCGACGAGCGGCTGCGTCGGGCCGGCCTCCGCACCGTCGCCGACCTCGAGGCGGTGGACCTCGACGAGCTGGTGCGCCTGGTCGGCAAGGCGCACGGCTCCGGCCTGTGGCACCTCGCCCGCGCCCTGGACGACCGCCCAGTCGTCTCCGAGCGCGAGGCCAAGTCGGTGAGCGTGGAAGGCACCTACGAGACCGACCTGACCGACCGCAGGCTGATGGAGGGGCTGCTCACCCGGCAGGCCGGCGAGGTCGCCGCCCGGCTGCGCAAGCACGGGCTCTCGGGCCGCACGATCTCGATCAAGGTCCGGCTCCACGACTTCACCACCCTGAGCCGCTCCAGCACCCTCAGCTCCCCCACCGACGCGACCGCCACGATCGCCCGCCTGGCCCGCGCCCTGCTCGCCGACCTGGACACCTCCGGCGGGGTCCGGCTGCTCGGGGTCGGCGTCTCCGGCCTGGCCGACTGGATCCAGGACGACCTCTTCGGCGAGTCCGACCCCGGGGCCCCTGCCGACGACGACCTACCGATGATCGAGGCGCCCACGTCTCGTCGTACGACGTGGGCGCCGGGGATGGACGTCGTGCACGCAGCGATGGGGCGGGGCTGGGTGTGGGGCTCGGGTCGCGGCGTGGTCACCGTGCGGTTCGAGACCGCGCAGACACCGCCCGGACCGGTGCGGTCCTACCCCATCGACGACCCCGACCTGGCGCCGTGGCGACTGCCACTCCCCGAACACGACGCCTGAAAACTCGGTCGCGGTGCAGACCCCGGCGGGCCTAGCCTGCGACGCATGGACCTGCGAGTGCTCGACATCCACGACGACGACCTGATGCGCCACGTGCACCGGGTGGTCGACCGTGGCGAGCAGCACGGTCGCGACGGCATGCCCCGGTGGACCCTCACGGAGTGGGTCGAGGCGGCGCGCGCCCCGGACAGCGGCGAGCGCGCGGAGCACCTCGGGGTCTTCGTGGACGAGACGCTGGTCGGCGTCGGCATCGCCTACCTGTTCCTCCTCGACAACACCGACAAGGCCTGGCTGGAGGTCGTCGTCGACCCCGACCACCGACGCCGCGGTGTTGGCACCGCGCTCCTCGCCCGGCTGGTCGAGATCGCCGAGGCCGACGGCCGCACCGTGATCTGCTCGGACGCGAAGATCCCCTTCGAGCAGCTGGCCGAGCATCCCTACCGGTCGTTCGCCGAGCGTCACGGCTTCACCCAGTCCAACATCGAGGTCGTGCGGCACCTGCCGCTGCCCGTCGAGGAGGTCCGGCTCCAGGACTGGGCCGACCTGGCGGCCGAGAAGTCGGCCGGCTACCGCCTCGAGACCTACGTCGGCCACTTCCCCGGCGAGCTCGCGGAGTCACTGTGCGTGCTGCTCGGCCAGCTCGCGGTCGACGCCCCCACCGGCGACGTCGACTACGAGGAGGAGGTCATGACGCCCGAGCGGCTCGCCGAGCGTTACGCGATGTCCAAGGCGATGGCCCGTGAGACGTTCGAGACCGTCGCGGTCACCCCCGAGGGGCTCGTCGCGGCACAGTCGACGCTCCAGGTCCCTGTCGAGGGCACTGATGCCTTCCAGTGGGGCACCTTCGTGCACCGCGAGCACCGGGGCCACCGGCTCGGGCTGGCCGTCAAGACCGCCAACCTGCGGGCGATGCAGGAGCAGCGCTCTCAGATCCGACGGGTCGTGACGCAGAACGGCGAGACCAACGGCTGGATGATCTCGATCAACGAGCAGATCGGCTTCAGCCCGGTGGAGGCGTCGGTGGAGTTCCTCAGGCGGGCGTGAACCGCACCGTCTCCCCGGGCCGGAGCTGCGCGCACTGCCACAGGTCGGCCTCCTCGACGACCGCAAGCACCGGATAGCCACCCGTCGGGGGGTGGTCGGCCAGGAGCACCACGGGCTGCCCGTCCGGCGGCACCTGCACGGCACCCAGCACCAGGCCCTCGCTGGGCAGCTCGCCGTCGCGCACCCGCTCGAGCGCCGGGCCCTCCAGCCGCAGCCCGATCCGGTTGCTCGCGCTGCCCACCTCGTACGTCGATCCGCACAGGGTCGTCAGGGCGCGGGGCACGAACCAGTCGGCCCGCGGTCCGGGGTGCACCCGCAGCGCACCGGCGCGGGGCGGCCGTGGGGTGTCGTGCGGGGCCGGTCGCCGCACCAGCGGCCCGACCGGCAGCCGGGTGCCCGGCTCGACGCGGGGCGGGCCGACCCACGCGAGCGTGTCGGTCGCGCGAGAGCCCAGCACGGGCTCGACCGCGATGCCGCCGCCGACCGCGAGATAGCTGCGGACCCCGCTGCTCGTCGTACCGAGGCGCAGGCGGGAGCCGGGGGCGAGCCACTCGGGTCGGGCCTGGCCGCGTGGGGCGCCGTCGACCTCGATGGGGCACACGGCGCCGGTCACGGCGACCCACGCCCCGACGTCGGTCGTGACGACGAGTCCGCCCAGCGTCACCTCCAGCACCGCGGCGTCGGGGTCGTTGCCGACCAGCCGGTTGGCGAGGGCAGCTGCCGGCGGGTCGAGCGCCCCGGCGCGCGGGACGCCGAGGTGAGCCAGGCCTGGACGACCGAGGTCCTGGACGGTGGTGAGCGTGCCGGAGGCGAGGACGTGGAGGCTCACGCGCGCACGAACCGCACCCGGGTGCCGGGCGGGAGCAGCGCCGGGTCCGTGCGGGTGGCGTCCCAGAGCACCACGTCCGTGCGACCGAGCAGACGCCACCCGCCGGGCGACGCCGTGGGGTAGACGCCGCACCACGAGCCGGCCAGCGCCACCGCCCCGGCAGGCACCGCGGCGCGCGGAGAGTCCAGCCGCGGCACCGCCGGCTCCGAGGGCAGACCGGCCAGGTAGGCGAAGCCCGGAGCGAAGCCGCAGAAGGCCGAGGTGAAGGCAGTTCCGATGTGCCGGGCGACCACCCCCTCGACGTCGGTGCCCCACTGCTCGGCGATGTAGGCGAGATCGGCGCCGTCATAGACCACGGGCACCTCGACGACCGGCCCCACCGGCCCCACCGGCCCCACCGGTCTGCCGGCCACGATGTCGGGGGCGATGTCGGGGGCGACGGCGTCGGGGGTCCAGGTCAAGAGCCGGTCGCGCAGGTCTTCGACCGCCGCGGTCGCCAGCCCGTCGAACAGGACCGTGCGGGCGGCCGGCACGACCTCGCCCGCCGCGATCCCGACCGTGCGGGCCCAGGTCGCCAACGCCAGGGCTGCGGACGCGTCGGCGACCTCCGCCAGCAGGGCGTGAGGGCCGAAGGGACGCAGGTGCACGGGACCAGTCTGCCGGTGGGCGCGAGGGGCCATGGCCGAAATAGGGTGAGGACCTCTTGGTGGTATGAGCATCAAGAGGCCCTCGGCTTGACCGGAAACGGTGACGCCCGGCCGATCATGACGGGCTCTCCGCCCCCGCCGCCCCCGTCACCGGGCCGACGCCTCGAGTTGCCTCGCGGTGTGGGTCTTCGAGCCTTGTCCGATCCCCAGTCCGTTGCCTCCCTTGCGGTCCGCGCCGATCTGGTAAGGAGAGTTCTACGTGTCGGCGCACGACCCGCGCAAGAGCACCACGGAGGTTTCTGCGACAAACTTCTGGTCCCACAGGCTCCTCCACAGAAGAGGCCCGCGAGTGCACAGATTTTCGAGGATCTCCACAGGTCCGGGCGAGATCTGTGGACAGGAGGTCACAGCCCGCGCAGCACCCAGCCGGCCGCCTCGAGCGCCCGTCGTACGGCGTGAGCGTTCGCGACCGCCCCGGGCTCGTCGCCGTGGAGACACAACGAGTCGACGCGGGGCGCCATTGCCAGCGCCTGCTCGGTGATCGCCCCGGGGTCGTCGAGGACGGCACGGAGTCGGTCGCGTGCGACCAGCCGACCCGTCTCGTCGTAGGCGCGATCGGGGAAGCCCTCGTGCCACACCCCGCGTCCGGCGTCCGCGGCGAGCGCCAGCAGCACGCCGTCCATCCCGAGGACCGGCAACGCGCCCGACCCGGCCAGCACGGCGCCGGCCTGCTCCACGTCGTCGAGCACGCGGTGATAGAGCGCGCCGTGGGGCTTGAGGTAGCGCACCTGCGTCCCCTCCGCGAGGGCGATCTCGCCGAGAACGCCCACCTGGTCGGCGACCTGCTCGCGCAGGACCTGGCCCTCGACGTCGGTGCGCCGACGACCGAAGCCCTCGCGGTCGGCGTAGGACACCTGGGCGCCGACCGAGACCCCTCGGCGAGCGGCCTCCGCGCACACCGCGCGCATGATGGCGGCGCTCCCGGCGTGGTAGCCGCAGGCGACGTTGGCGCTGGTCACGACCCCCAGCAGGGCGACGTCGTCGGTGACCTCCTCGCCGAGGTCGGCGTTGAGGTCGACGACGCGCTGCTGGTCCCCGGGCTCACCCACGGTGCGACTCTCTCACCACCGTGGTGGAGGGGGTGGATAGCGTTCACGACATGTCACAGCCCGTCGCACCCCTCGCCACCGCCCGTCCCGTCACGACCGAGCACCACGGACGCACCCGTGTCGATGCCTACGACTGGTTGCGTGACAAGGAGTCGCCGGAGACGGTCGCCTACCTGGAGGCCGAGAACACGTGGACCCAGGAGCGCACCGCGCACCTCGCCGACCTGCGCCAGACGCTCTTCGACGAGATCAAGGCGCGCACCCTCGAGACCGACCTCTCGGTGCCGACGCGCAACCGCGACCACTGGTACTACGCGCGCTCCTTCGAAGGTCGCGAGTACGGCGCCAGCTGCCGCGTGCCGGTCGCCGGACCTGATGACTGGACCCCGCCGACCCCGGCGGAGGACTCGTCGGCCGACGAGCCGGCGCTGCCCGGCGAGGAGGTCCTGCTCGACCTCAACGAGCTGGCCGAGGGCCACGACTTCTTCTCGCTCGGCGGGTCGAGCATGCGACCCGACGGGATGTGCCTGGCCTACGCCACCGACACCGTCGGCGACGAGCGCTACACCGTGCGCTTCAAGGACCTCGCCACGGGCGAGCTGCTCGAGGACGTCATCACCGGGGTGCTCGGCGGCGTCACCTGGGACCGTGACGGCGGATCGGTCTACTACTCCACGGTCGACGAGTCCTGGCGTGCCGACAAGATCTGGCGCCACGCGATCGGCTCCGACCAGGCGTCCGACGAGCTGGTCCTGCACGAGCCCGACGGACGCTTCAACGTCGGCCTGGGCCGCACCCGCAGCGACCGCTTCCTGGTGATCGCGATCGGCTCCAAGATCACCTCCGAGTGGCACGTCTTCGACGCGGACGCCCCCGATCTCGGCTTCCGGGTCTTCTGCCCGCGCGTCGAGGGCGTGGAGTACTCCCTCGACCACGCCGTCATCGGCGGCCAGGACCGGTTCCTCGTGCTGCACAACGCGACCGGCGCCGACTTCGAGCTGGCCGTGACCCCCGCCGAGCCCACCGCGTCGGACGGCTGGGAGCCGCTGGTCGCCCACGACCCCGCCGTACGCCTGGAGGACGTCGATGCCTTCGCTGGCCACCTCGTCGTGCACCAGCGCAGCCAGGGCCTGACCCAGCTGCGCATCCTCGAGCTCGGGGACGCGGGCGTCACCGACGACTACCTCGTGGAGTTCGACGAGCCGGTCTACACCGTCGGCTCGGGGGGCAACCCGACCTTCGCACAGCCGGTGGTGCGGCTGGGCTACACGACGATGGCGATCCCCTCGTCGGTCTACGACTACGACGTGCGCACGCGCGAGCTCACCCTGCTGCGCCGCGCGCCCGTGCTCGGCGGCTACGACCCGGCCGACTACGAGGAGCACCGGCTGTGGGCCACGGCCGACGACGGCGAGCGGGTCCCGATCTCGATCGTCGCCCGCAAGGGCCTGCACGAGGCCGGTCCGATCCCGGTGCTGCTCTACGGCTACGGCGCCTACGAGGCCTCGATCGACCCCTACTTCTCCATCGCCCGGCTCTCCCTGCTCGACCGGGGCGCGGCCTTCGCGATCGCCCACGTGCGCGGTGGCGGCGAGATGGGCCGACGCTGGTACGACGGCGGCAAGATGCTGCACAAGACCAACACGTTCTCCGACTTCGTGGCCTGCGCGCGGCACCTGGTCGAGACCGGGTGGACCACGCCGCAGCAGACGATCGCGGAGGGCGCGAGCGCCGGCGGCCTGCTGATGGGAGCGATCGCCAACCAGGCACCGGAGCAGTTCGGCGGCGTCGTCGCCGGAGTGCCGTTCGTCGACAACCTGACCTCGATGCTCGACGCGACGCTGCCGCTGACGGTGACCGAGTACGACGAGTGGGGCAACCCCGAGGCGGACGCCGAGGTCTACGACTACATCGCCTCCTACGCGCCCTACGACAACGTGGCGGCCAAGCGCTACCCGCCGATCCTCGCGGAGACCTCCTTCAACGACACCCGCGTCCTCTACGTCGAGCCCGCCAAGTGGGTCGCCCGGCTGCGGGCCACGGCGACCGAGGCGGACGTGCTGCTGCGCACCGAGATGTCGGCCGGTCACGGCGGGGTGTCGGGGCGCTACAAAGCCTGGCACGACCGGGCGTTCTCGCTCGCGTGGATCCTCGACAAGATGGCGCTTGCCTGACCGCGTTGCGGGGTACTGCTGAGAAGTCCCTGAGAAGTTGACGGTTCAGCAACTCCGGGGCAATCCAAAGCGTCCTTCATACCGAAGGCTCTACAAAGGGACCGGGAATCCTCTGTCCCCCACGGGCGTTTGGGATTAATGCAGGGTGCCAGGTCACCCCGCAAGTGAGGAGGGTCCCCATGGCTGCACGGACCACTACGGTCACCCGCGAGATCGAGGGACGCGACAGCGTCGGGCTCTACCTCGACGAGATCGCGCGCACTCCTCTGCTCGACGCGGCCTCCGAGGTCGAGCTGTCCAAGACGATCGAGGTCGGCCTCATGGCCGAGGCCCTCATCGCCGAGGGTCGCGTCGGTCGCCGCAAGGGCGGAGCCCCGGGCTCCGCCACGCTGGAGGAGCTCGAGTGGATGGCGGAGGAGGGTCGCAACGCCGTCGACCTGTTCATCTCCGCCAACCTGCGGCTGGTCGTCTCGATCGCCCGCAAGTACGGCCGGGCGCAGATGCCCATGCTCGACCTGATCCAGGAGGGCAACACCGGCCTGATCCGTGCGGTTGAGAAGTTCGACTACACCAAGGGCTACAAGTTCTCCACCTACGCGACCTGGTGGGTGCGTCAGGCCATTACGCGCGGCATCGCGCAGCAGGCCCGTGTCGTGCGCCTCCCCGTCCACGTGGTCGAGGAGCTCAACCAGGTGGGCGGCGCCCGTCGCACGCTCGAGCGCCAGCTGGGCCGCGACCCCGACCCGCAGGAGATCGCGATCGAGCTCGGCATGGAGCTCGACCGGGTGCTCGACCTGATGGCGTGGGGACGCGAGCACGTCAGCCTCGACTCCCCCGTCGACGAGGACGGCGACACCTCCCTCGGTGACCTGATGGCCCAGGAGACGGCCCCGGGTCCCGACCTCACGGTGCTCGACGTCGAGGCCCGCGACCGGCTCAACTCGCTGGTCGGGCAGCTCGACGACCGGGCCGCCGACATCATCCGCGCGCGCTACGGCCTCGCCGACGGACGTCAGCACAAGCTGGCCGACATCGGCGTCAAGCACGGCATCTCCGCCGAGCGCGTGCGTCAGCTCGAGCGGGAGGCGCTGCAGAAGCTGCGCCGTCTCGGCGACCCGGACCTCGCCGCCTGATCTGGCATCACGACGACCGAGCCCCTGCCCCACGCGGTGGGGGCTCGGTCGTTCTCGTCCCGCCCTGGCTAGCCTTCGTAGGGTGAGGATCGAGCCCGACGACCTGCGGGGTACCACGATCGTGGCCTTCCTCGAGGACCACGTCGCCCAGCTGCGGGCCGTGACCCCTCCCGGCAGCAGCCACGCCCTGGACCTCGACGGGCTGCGCTCCCCGGACGTGCGCTTCTGGTCGGCCCACGACGACGCTGAGCTGGTCGGCTGCTGCGCCCTCAAGGCGCTCACACCGCTCCACGTCGAGCTCAAGTCGATGCGCACCGCGGCCCACCGCACCCGCGAGGGCATCGCCCAGCGGCTCCTGGTCCACCTGCTCGACGAGGCACGCGCCGCCGGCTTCTCACGGATCAGCCTCGAGACCGGGTCGTTCGACTTCTTCGCGCCGGCCCGCATGCTCTACGCGCGCCACGGCTTCGTCGAGTGCGAGCCGTTCGGCGACTACGCTGCGGACCCCCAGAGCACGTTCATGACCCGGGAGCTGTGAGCCCGGCGGTGAGCCCGGCAGTGAGCTCGGCGTAGACCTCGCCGACGCGCACCCGCAGGTCCGCGAGGCTGCCACTGTTGTCGATCACGTGGGTGGCGATCGAGAGCCGGTCCTCGCGCGTGGCCTGGGCTGCGATCCGCGACTCGGCGTCCTGCTGGGTCCAACCCCGGTCCCGCAGCATCCTCTCGACCTGGAGCTGGGTCGGGACGTCGACGACGACCACGGCGTCGAAGGTGTCGGCACGACCCGACTCCGCCAGCAGCGGGATGTCGTGGACCACGAGGGCGTCCCTGGGCGCCGCCTCCTCGAGCGCCACGATCCGCTCGAACACCAGCGGATGGATGATGCCCTCGAGGGTGCGCCGCTGCTGCTCGTCGTTGAAGACCACGGCCCCCATCGCCGGCCGGTCGAGGTCGCCCTCGGCTGTCAGCAGCTCGGCACCGAACGCCTCCACGACCGACGTCAGCCCAGGAGTGCCGCGCGCGACGACCTCGCGGGCGAGCTTGTCCGCGTCGATCACCACGGCGCCGAGCTCGGCGAGCATCGCCGAGACCGTGCTCTTGCCCGACGCGACCCCACCAGTCAGTCCCACCCTCATGGCGTCACCGTAGTAGAACTGGCCCCATGACCGACGCACTCCTCGGCGAGGGCTCCCGGGTCGCTCTCCTGGTCCCGGGCTCGCTCGACTACCTCGCTGCGGTCCACTCGCTACTGGCCCGAGCGATCATCCCGATCCCGCTGGATCCGCGCCTGACGACGTACGAGCGCGAGCGGATCCTGACCCAACTCGCCCCCGACCTGGTGGTCGAGGACGAGGCCACGCTCCAGGAGCTGGCAACCGGGGACCGCGGCCTGCCCCGTGCCCGCCCGATGCACGTCACCAGCGGCACCACCGGCACTCCCAAGGGCGTCTTCAGCGGGTTGCTCGACGACGAGGCCGCAGCAGCGCTGGTCGCCGAGGAGCGTGACCTGTGGGGCTTCCGGGGCGACGACGTCCACCTGGTGCTGAGCCCGCTCTACCACTCCGCGCCCCTGCGCTTCGCCCTCGGTACGACGCTCGCGGGTGGCCGGGTGGTCGCCCCCGGACCGTTCGACCCGGCCACCGTCACCGCCGCGATCGAGCGCGACCGACCGACCTCGATGTTCTGCGTGCCGACCCACCTGCAGCGGCTCAACGCCTACTGGGACGACGTCGGCGCGCCTGACCTGTCCTGCTTCCGGCTGGTCGCCCACGCCGGCGCCCCGTGCCCACCGGACGTGAAGCGCCGGCTGGTCGCAGACTTCCCGGCAGGCTCCACCTGGGAGTTCTACGGCTCCACCGAGGGTCAGTTCACCGCCTGCCGGAGCGAGGAGTGGCTCGAGCACCCCGGCACCGTGGGTCGCGCGCGACCCGGTCGCCAGCTCTCGGTCGACGACGACGGCACGATCTGGTGCGTCGTGCCGTCGCATGCGCGCTTCACCTACTTCCGCGATCCCATCAAGACCGCCGCTGCCTGGCGCGAGCTCCCGGACGGGCATAGCGCCTTCTCCGTGGGCGACCACGGTCGCCTCGACGACCAGGGGTACCTCTACCTCGACGGTCGCCGCGAGGACCTGATCATCAGCGGCGGCGTCAACGTCTACCCCCTGGAGGTCGAGCTGGTGCTCGGCGAGCACCCCGGCGTCGACGACGTCGCCGTCTTCGCCCTGCCGGACGACACCTGGGGCCAGCGCGTGTGCGCCGCCGTCGTCGGCAAGGCGAGCGAGGCTCAGCTGGACGCCTACGCGCGCGAGCGCCTGGCGCCACCGAAGCGGCCCAAGACCTGGGTCCGGCTCGACGAGCTGCCGCGCACCCTGACCGGCAAGGTGCGTCGCGACCAGCTCAGCAGGCGAACTGGCGACGGTACTGCTGCGGACTGACCCCGCGCACACGACTGAAGTGGTGCCGGAGGGTGGCGGCGTTGCCGAATCCCACGGCATCGGCGATCTGGTCCACGGAGTTGTCGGTGCGCTCGAGCATCTCCTCCGCCAGGTGCAACCGCTGCGACGTCACCCACGCGTGCGGGGTCGTGCCGGTCTCGTCGCGGAAGCGTCGGGCGAAGGTGCGCGGCGACATGTGGGCCTTGCGGGCGAGGGTGTCCACGTCGAGCGGTTCGGCGAGGTTCTCCTGGGCCCACGACAGGACAGCACCCAGGGTCTCGGCCTGGTAGTCGACCACCTGCCGGGCGATGAACTGGGCCTGGCCACCGTCGCGGTGGGGCGGGACCACGATCCGGCGGGCCGTGGTGGCCGCGACGCGCGCGCCGAAGGTCTGGCGCACTAGGTGGAGCGAGGCGTCGATGCCGGCCGCACTGCCCGCGCCGGTGAGGACGTTTCCGGCCTGGACGTAGAGGACGTCTGGGCGCACGATCGCACCCGGGTAGCGCTGGGCCATCAGGTCGGTGTAGCGCCAGTGCGTCGTGCACTCCTTGCCCTCGAGCAGGCCGGCCTCGGCGAGCATGAACGCCGCGCTGCAGTGGGCGTAGACGATCGCCCCCCGGTCGTGGGCGGCGCGCGCGACGTCGAGCACCGCGGGGTCGAAGTCGAGGAAGTCGGAGCGTGGCGAGAAGCAGA
Organism: Nocardioides psychrotolerans; assembly: GCF_900113685.1. GTDB lineage: Bacteria > Actinomycetota > Actinomycetes > Propionibacteriales > Nocardioidaceae > Nocardioides > Nocardioides psychrotolerans. Next base: position 78,575 of record NZ_FOQG01000005.1, on the reverse strand, counting down.
CCAGGTCGGCGTCCTCGGTCGCCTCCAGCCCGCGGTCGACGTGCAGGTCGAAGCCGCCCCGGCCCCGCACCCGCCCGGGACGGGGGGTGCACACCCGGAAGTCGAACACGGGGTTGTCGTCCTCGGGGTGGTAGGGCTCGCCCCACACCTCGACGAGGGAGCCGAGCCCGAACGGCTCGGCCCCGTCCTGCACGATCACCGCGACGCTCTGCATGACCCGACCCTAGCGGTGAGTTGGCAGGAAATCGATCGGACGGGTCTTATCTGCCACTAGTGGCATTAATTCGTTGCATGCATGATTACTGCCATGACCCTCATGATCGCAGTCCTGGCCCTCTCGGTCGCCGCGCTGGTCGCGACGCTCCGCTCCGTCCTCCACGACGGGTCCGCGCGCCCGCCACGCTCCCACCGCGTCGACCCCGACTTCCTGCCGCCGTCGGCGCGATCGTCGTTCGACCGTGCATCCTGAGCCCCCTCGCTCCCGCACGCCGAAGGCCCGGCCCCCCTCGCGGGGAGCCGGGCCTTCGCGCTGCGGTGGGGCTAGGCGATCAGGCCTGGCCGCCGGTCAGCTTCTCGCGCAGAGCCTGCAGCGCCTCGTCCGAGGCGAGCGAGCCGCCCTCGGAAGCGCCGCCCTCCTCGGTGTCGACGTCGCCGCCGGAGGAGTACGTCGTGGCCTCGCCGGCCTCGACGTCAGCCTGCTTGGCCTCGGCCTGCTGCTTGACGTGCGCCTCCCAGCGAGCGTGCGCCTTGGCGTACTGCTCCTCCCAGACGGCACGCTGCTCGTCGAAGCCCTCGAGCCACTCGCCCGTCTCGGGGTCGAAGCCGTCGGGGTAGACGTAGTTGCCCTGGTCGTCGTAGGTCGCCGCCATGCCGTAGAGCGTGGGGTCGAACTCCTCGACGTCGGCCGCGGTCGCGGTCTCGTTGGCCTGCTTGAGCGACAGCGAGATGCGGCGACGCTCGAGGTCGATGTCGATGATCTTGACCATGACGTCGTCGTTGACCTGGACGACCTGCTCGGGGATCTCCACGTGGCGCTCGGCCAGCTCGGAGATGTGCACCAGGCCCTCGATGCCCTCCTCGACGCGCACGAACGAACCGAAGGGCACCAGCTTGGTGACCTTGCCCGGCACGATCTGGCCCATCTGGTGGGTGCGGGCGAAGTGCTGCCAGGGGTCTTCCTGCGTGGCCTTGAGCGACAGCGAGACGCGCTCGCGATCCATGTCGACGTCGAGGACCTCGACGGTGACCTCGTCGCCCACGGTGACGACCTCGGAGGGGTGGTCGATGTGCTTCCAGGACAGCTCCGAGACGTGGACGAGACCGTCGACGCCGCCGAGGTCCACGAACGCACCGAAGTTGACGATGGAGGACACGACACCCTTGCGGATCTGACCCTTCTGGAGCTGGGTCAGGAAGCCGTGGCGCACCTCGGACTGGGTCTGCTCGAGCCAGGCCCGGCGCGACAGGACCACGTTGTTGCGGTTCTTGTCGAGCTCGATGATCTTGGCCTCGAGGACCTGCCCCACGTAGGGCTGCAGGTCGCGCACGCGGCGCATCTCGACCAGCGAGGCGGGCAGGAAGCCGCGCAGGCCGATGTCGATGATGAGGCCGCCCTTGACGACCTCGATGACGGTGCCCTCGACGACGCCGTCCTCCTCCTTGACCTGCTCGATGGTGCCCCAGGCGCGCTCGTACTGGGCGCGCTTCTTGGACAGGATCAGGCGGCCTTCCTTGTCCTCCTTCTGGAGGACCAGGGCCTCGACCTCGTCGCCGACAGAGACGACCTCAGAGGGGTCGACGTCGTGCTTGATCGAGAGCTCGCGCGAGGGGATGACACCCTCGGTCTTGTAGCCGATGTCCAGGAGGACCTCGTCGCGGTCGACCTTCACGATGGTGCCGGAGACGATGTCGCCGTCGTTGAAGTACTTGATCGTGGCGTCGATGGCGGCCAGGAAGTCAGCCTCGGACCCGATGTCGTTGATCGCGACCTGCGGTGCGTCATAGTCCGGCTGGATGATGGTGCTCGTCATAAGGGAAAGAATTCCTTGGTGGGCAGATGTCGTGCGGGCGCGCGCGGAGGTCGGTTTCACGTTCCGATGGGATCGAGCGTCGTGCCGGCGGAACCCGGCTGACATCGTCAGTGAGCGAGAGTCCACTCTGTCTGGGACCAAGGCAGACCTCTAGCGCACCCCCCAGCCTACGCCGCGCTTCGTGCGGGCGTCCAACCGGCACCGGTCTGAACCAGTAGCCATCTTTACCTTGATCTCCGTATATCCCATGCCAGGGGGGTACGGCCTCCTCGGCGTCATGGGGACACCAACCCTCGCGCCTGCTTCCTCCACGATCGGGCACCCGCGATCCCTTTCCTTCTCGGAAGCCCTCGGAACGCTCCCTCCGCCTCTCGCCACGTGCGAGCCGGCCGGTGAGCGTCCATATCCCCGCCCCCGCCCCCTCGGAGTCACCCATGAAGATCCCGCGCCCTCTCGGGGCGACGGTCAGTCTCTCGACCCTCGCCCTGTTCTCCCTCGTCTCCGTGCCGCTCGCGGCGCCCGCCTCGGCCGCCACGCTGCCCGTGCCGGCCGGCGCCACGACCGCAGCCACCGGTGAGGTCCTCCACGTCACCGTCCTCAGTGTCCCGCTCGTGGCCTCGGCCGCCGAGGTCATCCTCGGCCAGGTCGAGGGGACCCTCAACGCCACCAACCCGCGCTCGACGGCCGAGTCGCGCAACCTCGAGGGCACGGCCCTGACGGCCGTCCCGCTCAACATCCTCTCCGAGGCGACGCAGGTCGCACCGCCGGACAACCCGGCACCCGCCACCGACTCGATCGTCGCGGGGACGGTCCCGCTCACCATCCCGGGTGTGCTCGACCTCGGGGTCTCCAACTCCTCCGCCCAGGCCCGCTTCGCCGCGGACGGCACCTGCCTGGGCGCCAACGTGCCGGTCAGCCAGTCGAGCGTCTCGACCGCCGACGTGAGCGTCCTGGGGGTCTCGGGTCTCGCGGGCGGGCTCGTCAACCTCCCGGGCACGGCCTCGGTGAGCCAGAAGACCGAGCTGCTCGCCAATGGTCGCCCCAACGGGGGTCGCAACGTGGTCAGCACCGTCACGGGCAGCACCGCCTCGCTGCAGCTCGCCGGCAACAACGTGCTGGAGGTGACGTCGGCACCCGAGCTGAAGGTCACGGCCGACGGCACCACCGGCGGCACCAAGGCGACCTACACCACCCCGATCGTCGAGCTCGGCGGCATGACGATCATCCCCGGCGACCCCGTGAGCGTGCCCGCCGACGCGGGAATGCTCCTGAGCTGAGCGTCGGCACCCCCACGATCACCAAGAGCCCCGACGGGCTGACGGTGACCGCCAGCGCCGCCGCGGTGCACCTCAAGCTCACCCTGGGTGGCGTCATCGACGTGGCCGAGGTCGACCTCTTCCCGATGACCGCGACGGCCAAGGCACCCGCGGGCGGCGTCACCTGCGGCGACAGCGCCGGTGGGGTCGACACCGACCGTGACGGCCTGACCGACACCGAGGAGACCACGGGCTCGCAGAACCCGTTCCCCAACCCGATGATGAACCCCAACGACGCCGACAGCGACAACGACGGCCTGCTCGACGGCCAGGAGACGACCGGCTCGGAGAACGACGCCAACGGCAACGAGCCGACCGACCCCAACACCGCAGACACCGATGGTGACGGCATCGACGACGGCGACGAGATCGACGGCGGCACCGACCCCAACGACCCCCTCGACCCGGGCGGCCCGGCGGTCGACACCGACGGTGACGGTCTCAGCGACATCGAGGAGACCGGGTCCCGCAACACGCGCTTCGACCGGCACAAGACGGACCCCACCCACTGGGACACCGACCGTGGTGGCGTCAGTGACGGAGACGAGATCGCCTCCGGGAGCGACCCCAGCAACGTGTTGTCGACCCCGATGAACCCCAAGGCCGCCGCCGGCCGAGGGTGACCGCTGCTCGCCGGCCCTGAGCCCGCGAGCCCGGTCACTCCTGCCGCACCAAGGGCGGGGCGGAATCTCCCCCCGGGACCTGGTCCCGGGGGGAGTTCTGCGTCCTGACGGTGACACCTCGGTCAGTCGGAAGCAGGCCAGGCGTGGCTATCCCGCTCCCCCGCGATCGCGCGGAGGAGGCGCTCGGCGCGATCAGCGACCGGGTTGTGCCCGTGACGTGAGGCCAGGTCGACCAACGCCCACAGGTCGGCGGCGCGGGCCAGGTCGAGTGCAACGGCCGGCGGGGTGCCGCGGGCTCCGGCGTAGGTCGCCAGGACCGCATCGGCGTAGCGCGGGGCCCGGTCGAACCGCAGCACGTTGCCGAGGTCGGTGAAGGGGTGACCGGCGTGGGCGAACTCCCAGTCGACCAGGCCCGTGATCCGCAAGGTAGTGGGATCCACCAGCAGGTTCTTCGGGTTGAGGTCGCTGTGCACCAGGCAGCGACGACCGACGGAGTCGAGCAGCTCCTGGGCCTCCTCGGCCACCACCGCGAGACCGGCTCGCTCGTCGTCGGACCAGTGGGCCAGCGTCGGCTCGTGCTGGCGGACCCAGTCGACGAGCCCGTCCGCTCCCTCGAACGTCCCGACCCGCAGGTCGCCGTCGACGAAGGGGCCGGGTCGCAGCTGGGGCATCGCGCCGAGGGTGGCCACCAGGGCGCCGACCTCACGCCCGAGGATCGCCAGCTGTGCGTCGTCCAGGCGCGGGAGCACCAGGTCGCCACGCTCGCCGGGGAGCAGGCTCGTCACCAGCAGCGCCGGCATCCCGGTCGCCGGGTCACCGCGGCGCACCTCCAGGACGTCGGCGACCGGCAGCAGCCCGCGCACCAGGCGCAGCAGCGCGGCGTCGACCTCATGGGCCTGCTCGCCGCGCGGCCCGGGCTCGGCATAGATCCGTACGACGTGCCGCTCGCCCGCCGCCTCGGCCAGGAAGGTCTGGCCCGACCAGCCACCTTCGAGCGGGGTCAGGGATGCGAAGTCCATCAGGCCATCGTGCCAACACCACGCGACCCGGCTCGCACGGGAGCGGAGGTGGGCTAGCGTGACGGCGTGCAGGAACACTGGCCGCACCCGCCGGTCCGCGTCGAGCGTCGAGGCGTCAGCGAGGCCGAGTCACGAGCGGCGAACGGCCCCGACTGGGACCGCTACGCCGATGAGTACCAAGCCACCCACGGCGAGTTCCTCGGCGACGCCGGTTTCGTGTGGGGGCCCGAGGGCCTCACCGAGAGCGAGGCCGGGATCCTGGGCGACGTCGTCGGCAAGCACGTGCTCGAGGTCGGATCAGGTGCTGGGCAGTGCTCGCGCTGGGTGCGCAGCCAGGGTGGCCTGTCCTTCGGCCTCGACCTGTCGCACCGGCAGCTGCAGCACTCACGACGCCTCGACGAGCAGACCGGGGTCGCGGTGCCCTCAGTCCTCGGCACGGCGACCGACCTGCCTTTCGCCGACGGGTCCTTCGACGTCGTCTTCTGCTCCTTCGGCGCCCTGCAGTTCGTCCAGGACATCGAGCTCGCGGTCGCTGAGACGGCTCGGGTCCTGAGCCCCGGCGGACGCTTCGCGTTCTCCATCACCCACCCGACGCGGTGGATGTTCCCCGACGACCCCACCGAGGCGGGCCTGGTCGCCAGCCAGTCCTACTGGGACCGCACCCCCTACGTGGAGGTCGAAGACGACACCGGGCAGGTCGCCTACGTCGAGCACCACCGCACCCTCGGCGACTGGGTCAGGGTCCTGGCGGCAAGCGGCTTCGTCATCACGACGCTGCTGGAGCCCGAGTGGCCCGCCGGTCACGACCGGCTCTGGGGCGGGTGGTCGGCGGTGCGAGGACGATTCACCCCCGGCACCGCGATCTTCGGCTGCACCAAGGCGCCCACAGGAAAGCCGAACGCCGGGCCACGCAGAGCGTGACCCGGCGTGCCGGAGAGGACAGGTGGTGCGTCAGACGCCGACGGTCTCGCGACGCTTGGCCGGCGACTGCTCGGAGGAGCCACGGCCACGGAAGACCAGGAGCGCACCGGCGAGCAGGCACAGGATGCCGCCGACGAAGCCGACGATCGGGACGGTGGTGAGGATGAGCTTGACGCTGGCGAGGTTGTCCTTGCTCTCGGAGATGCTCAGCTTCTGCTGGTCGTCGGTGAAGGCGGCCTGCAGGTCGAGCACCATGTCGCCGGACTCGAGGAAGCGCTGCTGGTCCTCGGTCTGGTTGACGATCGCACCGGTGCCGGGCTCGACGAAGATCTCCTTCGCCGAGCTGTAGGTGCCCGGGATGCCCTCGGCGATGTCGATCGGCGCGTCGACGATGCTCACCTTGTAGACGTAGACCTCGAGCCCGTCGAGGTTCTCGGTGCGGTCGTAGACCGCGTCGTAGGCTCCGCCGGCGGTGCCGTCCCAGTAGGGGTAGGTCTTCTTCTCGGAGTCGAAGGGCCACTTGTTGACCAGGCCGTCGTGCGGGGTGGACTCGTCCGCGCGGTACTTCTCGTCGTTGACCGCGAGCCCGGTCGTGCGGCTCGTGGCGAAGGTGTCGATGCTCGCCGCGATGAGGCGCTCGTCGTCACCATCGACGCAGTTGGGCGGGTTGTCGACGTTGATGACGGTGCACGAGGTGTTGACCCAGCCGACGACGGAGTCGTCGGAGATGTCGGAGTCGACCATCGTCACGCTGGTGGTGTTGATGGGGTTGGACTCCAGCTCCCCTGTGGCCGGGTTGAGCTTGTTGGCCGTGCCGCTCAGGTACGTCGTCGTGTTGACGTCCGTGGGCGTCTTCTTGACGACGCCCGGAGCCCACGCCGTACAGATGATGGCCGCCATCAGGAGGAAGCCTCCCAAGCCGAGCAGGACCGGACCGATGAATTTGCGCACTGCATTCCCTCCCCAGGAAATCAAGATATCGGGGCACAGTAACGCATCTCATAGGCGTTCATGGCTATTCCGGGACACGAAACGGCATCGATGCTCCGGGCTACAGTTCGGCCGTGAACGAGAAGCGGACCGAGGACCTCGAGGCCATCTACCGCAACCGCTTCGATGACCGCGAGCTCGCCTCGAAGCGGGTCCTGTGGCGCGTGCTGGTGCAGGACTTCTTCCAGCGCTACGTCCCTCGCGAGGGTGTGGTCGTCGACCTCGGTGCCGGCAGCTGCGAGTTCGTCAACGAGGTCCGTGCGGCCCGGCGCGTCGCGGTGGACCTCAACCCCGACACCGCCACCTGGGCGGGACCCGGGGTGGAGGTCCTCACGACCCGCTCGGACGCGATGGACGAGCTGGACGACGCGTGCGTCGACACGGTCTTCACGTCCAACTTCTTCGAGCACCTGCCCACCAAGACGGACCTGATGACCACGCTGGAGGAATGCCGACGGGTGACCCGCCCCGGCGGTCTGATCGTCGTCCTCATGCCCAACATCCGCTACCTGCCCGGGCGCTACTGGGACTACCTCGACCACCACCTCCCCCTGACGCACCTCAGCGTCGCGGAGGCGCTCGAGCTCTCCGGCTACGAGGTCGTAGAGTCGATCGCCCGCTTCCTGCCCTACACGGTCAAGGACGCGAAGTTCGAGGTGCGACCCCTGATGGTGCGCGCCTACCTGCGCCTACCCCTGGCCTGGCGCTTCCTGGGCAAGCAGATGCTGGTGGTCGGCCGCCGTCGCTGAGCGCGTGGGCGGCGTCAGATGATGCCGTCGTCCATCGCCTGGCGGACCCAGGGGACGACGATGTCCAGCATGTCGTCGAGCGTCGTGGCGGCCGTGAAGCCCAGCACCTCACGGGCCTTGGTCACGTCGGGCACCCGCTTCTGCACGTCGTGCTCGAAGGCCGCGTCACTGACGAACGCGAACCGCCGACCGTCGCCGTGGCACTTGGTCCAGATCAGCTCGGCCAGCTCGAGCACGGTCGTGGACTGGGCGGTCGAGAGGTTGAAGTCCTCGTTGTGCGCCGCCTCGGACTCCAGGGCGGACACGATCCCGCGGGCCAGGTCGGCGCCGTAGGTGTAGTGACGCACCTGCTGCCCATCGCCCAGGACGTGCAGCGGGTCCTGCCCCTTGAGGACCTTCTGGATCAGGTCGGGCACCACGTGGCTCATCGCGAGCTTCACGTTGCCACTCGGGATCTCGACGTCACCCAGGGCGCGCCCCTCGCCGACCCCGACGCAGTTGAACGGCCGGACGATGGTGAACGGCACCTGGTATTGGTCCCAGGCCGCCTTCGCGAAGTACTCCACCGCCAGCTTCTGGAAGCCGTACGACGACAGCGGCGGCGGGATCTTCCGCTCGTCACCCTCGACCGAGGGCCAGTGGTCGGTCGACTCGAACACCATGGAGGAGCTGATGTAGGTCACCTTCTGCAGCCGTCCGCCCGGCAGCGCCCGGATCGCTGCGTCGCACGTCGCGGCCATGATCCGTTCGTTGGTGGCGAGCAGGTCGTAGGGGTAGGTGTGGAAGTAGGAGATCCCGCCGATGAGCGCCGCGCCGGCGACGAGGTGGTCGCAGTCGACCAGCAGGTCCGTCACGAGGTCGACGTCGCGCACGTCGCCCTCCACGAAGCGGTACCGCGGGTGGGAGTCGTAGGACTTCGTCACCGGGCCGTACTTGGAGTAGTTGTCGATGCCGGTCACGGCGTAGCCGCGCGCCAGGAGCTCCTCCACGACGTAGCCCCCGATGAAGCCGGCCGATCCCGTCACCAGCACCCGGAGACCGGCCCCGGCGCCCTCCACCACGGTGTCCATCACGTCGTGCCCTGCTTTCCCTGGTTGCGTGCGGCGATCCTTGCAGCCTGCTGTCTGACCTCGTCGAGGGTGAGCTCGGGACCGAACGCGAAGCGGTACCAGCGCAGGTACTTCGGCACCCACCCCTGGAGGTCGAAGCGCGACTCCCCCAGGGTCCGGTCCAGCCAGATCGTCGGCAGCTCCGCGACCGGACGCCTGAGACGGCGCGCCTTGGCGGTCAGCTCCAGACCGATCTCGAAGCCGCTGCGGCTGTCGATGCCGACCTCGCGCACGAACTCGGTGTCGTAGGCCTTGAAGCTGTTGGTCGCGTCGTCGGTTCCGACCCGGGCGAAGACCCCGAGCGTGCGACCGGCCGTGCGGGACAGCAGGCTCTTGAAGATCGGCCCGCCGACCTGTTGCCCTCCGGGTGAGTAGCGAGACGCTGCCGCCACGACGACCCCGCGCTCCACCAGCCGGGCGAGCGGGTCGATCATCCGCGGGTCGTCGCTGCCGTCGGCCATGGTGACCACCACGACCGGGTGGCTGGCGTGGTCGATGCCGTAGCGCACGGCGTGGGCCGGCCCCCGGCCGTAGGTGTTGACCAGGGTCCGCACCCGCTCGTCGTCACCCACGTGCTCGTGCACGGCGGCGATGGTGGGGTCATCCGGCTCGTCGACCACCACGAGGATCTCGAAGTCCAGCGAGATGCCCTCGACGAGGCGGTCGAGGACCCGCGCGACGCCCTCCTCCTCGTGGTAGGCCGGGACGACCACGGTCACGCTGGGGGTGCTCACGTGAGGCTCCCGTTGCCGCGCAGGTCCCAGACGTCGACGACGGGCAGGTCGGTGACCAGGTCGGCGTACTGCGCGTGCGGGGCGCCGATGACCAGCACGTCGGCCTCGGCGAGCACCTGCTCGAGCGGCACGAGCTCGGGGTCGTCGGTGACGTAGGGATCGGTGGTCAGCACCCGCTGCGCCCGGAACGCCAGCACGCGCTTGAGCCGGTAGGACAGGCTCGAGCGCCGGTCGTCGCTCTCGGCCTTGAAGGCCATGCCCAGGATGCCGACCGTCTGCGAGAACAGGTCGTGCCGCTGCTCCATGCGCTTGACGAGGTAGTCCGGCAGGCCCTCGTTGACGAGCATCGCCGAGTGTCCGAGCGCGAAGGCCCCACCGGTGACGGAGGCGAGCTGCATCGTGTCCTTGAAGAGGCACGGCCCAGCCGCGAAGCCGGCTCCCGGCAGGTCGGCGGTGCGCGGGTAGTCCTGCATCATCGCCTCACGGATGCGGGCGAAGTCGAGGCCGAGGTCGTTGGCGATCATGAAGTACTGGTTGGCGGCGGCGAACTTGATGTAGCGCCAGGCGTTGGTGAACAGCTTGGCGAGCTCGGCCTCCTCGGGCTCCATCTCGATGATCGACCCGGTGAGGGTGCCGAACAGGGCGGACGCACGCGCTGTCGCGCGGGCAGTCCGGGCCGCGACGATCTGGGGCAGCGAGAACAGCTCGGTCATCGCGTGGCCCTCGGCGATGCGCTCGGGGCAGAAGGCCAGGTCGAGGTCGGGGTGGACCGATGCCACCAGCTGCTCCACCCGGCGCGTGACGCCGGGGAACACGGTGCTGCGCAGGACGACCAGCTGGCCCGGACGCAGGCGGTCGAGCAGCGCGCCCAACGCTCGCGGGACGGCTTCGGGGTCCGGGCTGAGGTGCTGGTCGACGGGGGTGCCGACGACCACGACCACGTGCTCGGAGCGGCTCACGAGACCGGGATCGGCCCCAGCGACCAGGGTGCCGTCCGCCAGGGCGGCCTCGAGGGGGGCTTGGACGCCCGGCTCCAGGAACGGCGCCCGGCCGGCCGTGATCTGGTCGACGGCGCCCTGGTTGATGTCATAGATGCAGACCCGCAGTCCGCGCGTGGCGAACGCCACCGCGAGCGGGAATCCCACATGCCCGGCGCCGCCGATGATGCAGACGTCGAACTCGAACTCTGCCGCCACGTTCCGCCTCTCCTGGTGGGCCCGGACCCGTCGTCCCCCGGACGTTCGGCGACAACCTACGCCAGCCGGCCTCCGCGCCCTCGAGGTGTGGCGCGGTGTGGCATAGTCCGCGCCTGAGGAGGCAAGGGTGGGCGCGCAGGGAGCACGACCGCGCCGTTCCTGGGCCGAGCGAGCAGGGTGGGTCGAACACCCGCAGCTCGTGGTCATCACCGGGGCGGCCATGGTCATCGGCCAGCTGGTCTTCCGGGCGTGGGCCCTCTACCCGAGCTGGTTCTACCTCGACGACTACGGCCTCCTCCTGGAGGCCCAGGACCAGAGCCCGACCCTCGGCTACGCCATGACACCGTGGAACGGCCACCTGATGCCCGGTGGGAGGTGGATCGCCTCGCTCGTGTCGGCGTCGGGGACCCTCAACTGGGAGCTGGCCGCCACGATCACCCTGCTGATCCAGCTGCTCGCCAGCATCGCCTGCCTGTGGATGCTGGTGACGCTCTTCGGCAACCGATGGGCGGTCCTGGCGCCGTTCGCGCTCTACCTCACGACCGCGATGACCGTCCCGGCCACGATGTGGTGGACCGCGTGCCTGAGCCAGCTGGCGATCCAGCTCGGCTTCTTCCTCGCCGTGGGGTGCTGGGTCCGCTACCTGCGAGACGACGGCGCCCGCTGGCTGCTCGCCGCCTACGGCGCGGTCGCGCTCGGCCTCCTCTTCGACGTCAAGGCGCTGTTGATCCTGCCCGTGCTGGTCTTCGTCGCGCTGGCCTACTTCGCGGAGGGCTCCGCCTGGGCGCGGATCAAGCACGTCGTCGTACGACGTCGGCTCGCCGCGGTGGTCGGGCTGCCGCCCGTGCTCGCCTACGTGGCCTACTACGTGCACGCGGTGGATGAGCCCTTCGTCTCCCCCTCCCTCGCCCTGGTCGGCGAGCTCACGGACACGATGGTCGGCACCGCCTTCGCCTCCGCCCTCGCCGGTGGCCCGTGGAGCTGGTCGCCGCTGGCGCCGCCGAACTCCTTCGCCGACCCTCCCGGGTGGACCGTCCACGTCGCGTGGGTGCTGGTTTCCCTGACCGTGCTGCACGGTCTCCTCCGTCGCGAACGCACCGGACGCGCCTGGGGGCTGCTCGTCGGCTACCTCGCGGTGCTCGTCGCGCTCCTCGCCGTCAGCCGGGCGCCCGTCTACGGCGACGTGATCGGCCTCGAGTACCGCTACCTCACCGACGCCGCGTGCGTCGTGGCGCTCTGCCTGGGCCTGGCGTTCCTGGACCTGCGCGGCGCGCAGCAGCCGAGCCGGCCACGTCCCGAGCCCCTCCTGCGCGCTCCCCTGCCTCCCTGGGTCACGGTCGGGCTCGTCGCGGTCGTGAGCGTGTCCGGACTCATCAGCTCGGCGCGCCACGTGCACATCTGGCACACCGAGAACGTCAGCGATGCCTACGTCCACCGGCTCCAGGCCGAGCTGCGGACCTATGGTGCCGTGGACCTGGCGGACCAGGCCGTGCCCGAGGACGTCGTGCCGGCGGAGTTCACGCCCGACAACCAGGTACGCCGCATCGTCGAGCTCGTCTCGGACCGGGCGTCCTTCCCCGAGTCGAGCCCGGCGCTGGCGGTCGTGGCCCCGGACGGCAGCGTGCGCAAGGCCCTGATCGACACCGGAGTCACCTCGCGGCCAGGACCGGAGAGCGGCTGCGGCTGGCGCGTCGACGAGGACGGCCTGAGAGTGCCCCTGACGGGGCGCGCGTTCCCGTGGCAGTGGTGGATCCGGATCGGCTACCTCTCCTCGACCGACTCCCCGGTCGTGGTCTCCGCCGGCGACACGGTGCTGGAGACCCAGGTCCAGGCCGGCCTCAACAGCCTCTTCGCCCGGGTGGACGGGTCGTTCGACGCCATTCGACTCACCGGGCTCGACGCAGGTGCGACCCTGTGCGTGGACATCATCGAGGTGGGTCAACCCGAGCCCGGAGGGACGCTGGAGTGAGTGAGCACGTGACGCAGGTCGTCGAGCAGCGGCCGGAGTTCCCCGTGCTGGACACCCTGCGCGCCGTCGGCGCGCTGGCCGTCCTGACCACGCACACGACGTTCCAGTCCGGTGAGTACGGCCGCAACGGTGCCGTCGGCACCCTGTTGTCGCGCCTCGACGTCGGCGTCGCCATCTTCTTCGTCCTGTCGGGCTTCCTGCTCTCGCGGCCCTACCTCGCGCGGGCGGCAGCCGGACGTGAGCACCCGTCAACGGGGCGCTACTACTGGAAGCGCTTCCTGCGCATCTACCCGGTCTACGCCGTCACCGTCGTCATCGCCCTCGCACTGATCGACGAGAACCGTGGTCTCGGGGTCGTGCAGTGGTTCCGGTCGCTGCTGCTGGTCGACATCTACACCTCGCCGCGACTCCCCCAGGGGCTGACCCAGATGTGGAGCCTGGCCGTCGAGGCGATGTTCTACCTCGTGCTGCCGCTGCTGATGCTCGCGGCCCTCGGTCGCGGCAAGGGGCTCCGGCCGGGGCGTGTGGGTGCCGTGCTCGGCGCGCTGGTCGCCGTCAGCGTGTGGTGGGTGCTGTCGCTGGCCGGGGTGGTCGCGGAGTCCTCCGCCGGCGTGCCGATGAGCTGGTTGCCGGCGTACCTCACGTGGTTCGCCGTCGGGATGGCCCTGGCACTCGCGCACGTGCTGCACCAGTCCCGAGGTGACGCAGCCCCGGCTCCGCTGCGGCACCTGACGACCCTCGCCGGCATGCCCGGGGCCTGCTGGGCGGTCGTCGCCGGGTTGCTGCTGGTCGCCGCGACCCCGCTCGCCGGTCCGTCGTTCCTCTTCGTCGCCAGTCCCGCCGAGGCACTCACCAAGCACGTGCTCTACGCCGTGATCGGCGGGCTGGTCGTGCTCACGGGGATCTTCACCGTGCCCGGCAGCTATGCCCGGGTCATGTCCGCTCCGGCGCTGCGCCACCTCGGCGTCATCTCCTACAGCACCTTCTGCATCCACCTGCCCGTGCTGCACCTGGTGATGTCGGTGACCGACTACGGGCTCTTCCAGGGCCACGGGTGGCAGATCTGGGCCCTCACCCTCGTGGTCAGCCTGGTCGCCTCCGAGGTGCTCTACCGCGTGGTCGAGAGGCCCGGGATGCGTCTCGGCGGCCTGCGACCGCCCTGGGGCCGCTCCTCGACCAGCCACCCGAAGAGCACGGCGCAGACCACCACGACCAGGTAGTGCGGCCACTCGAAGGTGCCGGCCCAGCCCGTCGCGCCGCCCCAGGGCCGCAGCGCAAAGGCGCCGGCAGCAGGGAGCACGACGGCTGCGAGCAACCACGGCGCGGAGTCGGGTGAGCGGCGGCGCAGGATCGCTGCGACGACGAAGCCCACCGCCGCCAGGCCGGCACCGAGCGAGCCGGCCAACAACCCGCCCCCGAGGACGGCGAACGCCGCGAGGGCAGCGGCGGGCAGGCGCGCTGCGCCCAGGGGGGCGCCGAGGGTGTCGGTCCAGCGCCGACGCGGCACGCAGCACAGCGCGAAGAGGGCGAGCAGCCCCAGCAACCCGGCGACGAGCGCACCTCGGTAGAGGGTGTCGGGGGCGAAGTCCATCGTGACGGTCTCGCGCGAGCCGACCTCCGGCAACCAGTAGCCCTGCTGCCACCCGTCGACCACGACCGGGGTGAGCTCGCGGCCTCCCCGGGTCGCCACCCAGCCCGGGTTGGTGTTCTCCCGGACCGTGAGGAGGGTGTCGGTGCCGCCCGGCAACAGCTCGAGGTGGGCAGGACTGGTGCGGCTGTTGATGACGGGTTCCGCGGATCCCACCTGGTCCACGCCGTCGGTGAGCACCAGTGACACCGGGGTGAAGGCATCCGTCGCCTCGATCGCGACCTGGCCCGGACCCTCCGGCAGCGCCACCTCGCCACTGCCGCACAGCCGGGCCTCGAGGGCGCCGCCCTCGAAGAGCTCGCGCGGGCTGGCGATCACGCTGGTGGGGATCGCCTGCCGCCCGGTGTCGATCGTGGGGCCCTGGCCGCACGCGTAGGCGCGGGGCTCCTCGGGAAGGACCAGCGGGAGGTAGGACAGGCCCCGCACGTCGAGCTCGGTGATGCCGACCGGGATCTGGGAGCCGTTGGAGGCGAAGTCGAGGCTCGAGGCGGGCTCGGCCTCGCGGACCGCCAGCGTCAGCTGGTCCACCCGGATCGCCGGGAAGCTCACCTCGCCGTCGTCGTCGACCGACACCTCGCGACTCCCACCCGGCCAGGTCAGGGTCAGCTCGGTGGGGACCCGGGCAGCGGTGTCCGGCGCGACCGAGAGGTCCAGGCCGGTGATGGTCTGGCGCTCCAGCCAGTTCATCCGGATGATCGGGTCAATGTCGGCGAGGACCGCCGTCCAGGTCGTGCTGCGGTCCCCGTCGACGGCCGCCACGATGGAGGCCCGCAGGTCCGGGTTGCCCGTGGAGGACGCGGAGACGCCGATGGGCAGGCCCTGCTGCATCAGTCGCGTGGTGGAGCTGCCGGGGCGGGCACGCACCGTGAGCCGTCCGTCGTACGTCGTGGGCTGCGGGAGCGTGATGTCACGTCGCATGCCGGCCGGCTCCTCGGGGGCGACGTCGCGACCCTCGACGCAGCGCACGGCCCGGTCGACGACGGCACAGCCGCGGCGGGCGTCGTCGATGGCGCGCAGCACGATCGTGTCGGGGCTCCCCCACGCCTCGGGCAGCGTCGGCAGCACCAGGGAGCGGGTGACCTGGAGCCCGGGCACGTCCACCTCCGCGAGGGCGAGGCGGTTGCCCGGTCGTCCGGACACGTCGTCGACTCGCAACCACGTGGCGTCCGGCTCGTCGACGGTGACCGTGCGCGTGGCGCCGCGCGGGACGGCGAAGGGGCCCAGGACGCTGCCGGGGGTCGAGACCTCGACGACCTCGCGCTCGTCGGGACCGGCCGTCACGGTGATCGTGGCCAGGTCGCGCGGACGGTCGAAGTCGACCTGCCACCAGGCGGCCTCGGCGGTGAAGTTGCCGACCCAGGCGGTGCTGGCGTCGCCGTCGAGTGCCGCGTAGGGCAGCTGACCGCGCTGCACGGGTCCGATCGCGGTCGAGTCCGACATCGACGACGACGCCTCGACGGAGGCGACGCCGTCCAGCCTGGCGAAGGTCGACCAGCGGTCGTCGGTGTCGATGAGGTAGTCGCGGGTGGGGTTGCCGAGCCGCCGGGTCTCCCCCGGCACGAGAGTCGCCGAGGCGCCGTCGTGGACACGACCGAAGTTGCGCTCGACCGCCTGCAGCCCGTCGGTCAGCACCAGCTCCGATCCTGGAGGAGGAGCAGCCACGACATCGGGTGCCAGGATCGTCGGTTCGTCGCCGAGCAGCCCCAGGTCGCTCAGGTCGAGCAGGTCCTCCGGGCCGCCGACCACCACGGGAGGCTCGGTGCTGCCGACCGCCAATGACGCGGCGCCCTCCACCTCGAAGACCTCGATGGCGCGGTAGGAGTTCTGCCAGCCGGCGTTGACCAGGATGCGGCTGCCGTCCCTGCCCTCGAGGCGGGCCTCGCCACCGACCTCAGGGCCGAAGGTCCGCACGGCGGTGAGCCCGGGAGAGTCCTCGATCGCCTGGTGGACCAGGACCGGGTCGGGGACGTCGCCCGAGCGTTGCAGGTCGTTGCGGACGACCAGGTGGGTGATGCCGGCGCGGCGCAGGTAGGACGCCAGCCCGGGCGAGCCCTCACCCTGCGCGAAACGGGCCTCGATCGCGTCGAGCATCCGGATGTTGCCCGCCGGGGTGAGCGGCACGGCGTTGCGGACGGTCCAGTCGGCGGCGTCGAACCACTGCAGCGGCTCGTCGCGCGGGGTGCCCCAGACGTAGGTCCCGAAGGAGGACCCGGGCACCAGCAGCGCGGTGCTCTGCTCGGCGTCCAGCCAGGCCGAGGCCTCGGTCCAGTAGTCCGGCACCGCCAGCACACCCCCCGTCGGGGTCACCCGGCCCACGGCGACCGGCAGCGCCGCGCCGAGGACGGCGACGACGGCGGTGACGAGCACTGCCCGCGTGTTGACCCGACGTACGGAGGCCTCGACGCGGTCCTCGCTGTCGGGCCTGCTCCGGCGCTCGGCGAGGTCCTCGACGAGGGCCCCCACCAGCCAGGCGAGCCCCAGGACGAGCGGCAGCCGGATGAGCGGGTCGAACTTGTGGACGTTGCGCAGCGGCGCCAGGACCCCGTCGAGCAGCGAGTGCAGGTCGACCGCCGCCCAGCCCTGCACGTTTCCGAGGTGGCCCATGGTCACCATCAGCAGACCCAGCAGCAGCCCGCTCGCGAGGAACAGGCGATGGGGGTTGCCCTTCCAGAGCAGGCCCACGAAGCCGAGGAACAACACCACACCGCTGTTGATGATCAGCACGTAGTCGCGGATCAGGTCGTTGCCCGCGCGTGAGGAGGTGTCGATGTAGGGCACCCAGTTGGAGGTGCCGCGCAGCGCGTCGAACAACGAGGTGGGGAACGTCGTGTTGGAGGCGGACTCGATGAAGTCCAGGAACGGCGGACTGTAGGCGCCCATCAGCGCCAGCGGCACCAGCCACCAGAGCGTCCCGAGAGCCGTGAACACCGGCCACCACACCATCATGGTCCGGCGCCGCTGCCCCGGCGAGCGGGTCAGCAGCCACAGCACGCCGAGCGGCAGCACCGCGAAGGTCGCGGCAGCGTTGACGCCGCCCACCATCGCCACGGCCAGGGCGGAGAGCGCTGCCGCCCGCCGTGCGGAGCCGCGCTGCGAACCGATGACGAGAGGCACCAGGACCCACGGGGCCAAGGCACTGGGCCAGGCCTCGATCGAGATCGGTCCGAGGGTCGTGAGCATCCGCGGCGAGAGGGCGTAGGCGAACCCGGCCAGGAGGCACGCGAGGTCGCTGCGGACCCCGAGCAGCCTGCTGAGCGTGGCCGCGCCGAGGAACGCCACGCACAGGACCAGCGCCAGCCAGAGCCGTTGGACCACCCACGGCTCGAAGTCGAGCGCGGAGCCGGCCAGGAAGAACGGTCCCATCGGCCAGAGGTAGCCGTAGGCCTGGTTCTGCAGCTGGCCCAGCGCCCCCACGGAGTCCCACAGGTGCAGCGTGCGGGCGAGGAACCCTGCCGGCGCGACCGCGAGGTCGAACTTCGTGTCGCTGACCAGCTGGCCGGGCGACTGGATCATGGCCAGGCCGACCAGCAGCGCGCACGCTGCGAGGCGACGGAGCCGGAACCTGGTGCGACCGAGCGCGTCCGCAGTCACTTCCTGCGAAGGATCAGCACGAGGTTCCACGTCACCACCTCACGCACCAGCGGGACCTTGAGCAGCCAGTAGCTCCAGGACGGGTTGTAGCGCGGCACCACGGCGACGACGTCGGCGTCGGCCTGGGTGCGCGCCCAGCGCAGCCCGTCGCTGGCGGTCACGGCGAACAGGGACTCGCCATACCTGTTCTTGGGCTCGTGCCCGTGCTTGCGGGCGTAGCGGCGGCGCGCGAAGCGACCACCGAGGAAGTGCCAGGGTGCGGTCTCGTGGCCGCCCCACGGCCCGAACCACAGGGTGTAGCTGATGAAGACCGTGCCACCAGGTCGGGTCACGCGGAGCATCTCGTCGGCCATCAGCCACGGGTCCGGCACGTGCTCGAGCACGTTGGAGGAGTAGCAGACGTCGATCGAGGCGTCGCGGAACGGCAGCTGCATGCCCGACCCGATGACGGTTCCCTCGGCGATGTCACCGAGGCCGGCGAGCTCGCCGGCGTCGGCGTCCAGGGCGACGTACGTCGCACCGGCGGCCCGGAACGCATCGCGGAAGTAGCCGGGCCCACCACCCACGTCGAGGAAGCGCTGACCGTCGAGGTCGACGTACTGCGAGAGCTGCCCGACGGAGTCGTCGGCGATGGCTGAGTAGAAGCGGGCCGGGTCGGTCTGCTCGTGGCCGAACTCGCCGAGCAGGTGCCGTGAACGTCGCAGGGTGGCCTTCCAGCGAGGGCTGGAGAGGGTCGTCGGCGTCGGCACGCGGGCGACCCTACCCGGTGGTAGCGGACCGCGAGGGGGGTTGGCCTAGGGTGTGCCGGATGCACGACCTGCCTGAGCTCGCCGAGGCGCCCGAGCTGCCCGAGCTGGTGGGCAAGCACGTGGTCTTCCTCAGCTGGCGCGACACCCGCAACCCCGAGGGCGGCGGCGCCGAGCGCTACCTCGAGAAGATGGCCGCCGGGCTCGTGGCCCGTGGCTGCACGGTGACGGTCTTCTGCGCCGCCCACGCAGCAGCTGCTCCGGAGGAGGTCGTCGACGGCATCCGGTTCGTACGACGCGGCTCCAAGCTGTCGGTCTACCTCGCCGGCATGCGCGCCCTCCGCCGCGGCGATCTCGGCCGACCCGACGTCGTCGTCGACGTCCAGAACGGCCTGCCCTTCTTCTCCCGGCTCGTCACCCGGGCGCCGGTCGTGGTGTTGGTCCACCACGTCCACCGCGAGCAGTGGCCGGTGGTCTACCCAGGGCTGTCGGGCCGGGTCGGCTGGTGGATCGAGCGACGCTTCGCACCCTGGCTCTACCGCCACTGCCAGTACGTCGCGGTGTCGCGTGCGACCCGCGGGGAGCTGCGCCAGCTCGGAGTGCGGGGACCGCGCATCGCGGTCGTGCACAACGGCACCGACCCCTACGTCGCCGTCGACCCCGGCCCATCGCCCACGCCGCTGGTCGCCGTGGTCGGACGGCTGGTCCCCCACAAGCAGGTCGAGCACGCGGTCGACGCGGTGCTGGCCCTGCGGGCAGAGCTGCCCGACCTGGAGCTCGTGGTGGTGGGCGGCGGCTGGTGGGACGCCCAGCTGCGCGAGCACGTCTGCGCCGTGGGCGCCGAGGACGTCGTGACCTTCGAGGGGCACGTCGAGGAGGAGCGCAAGCACGAGGTCTACGAGCGCGCCTGGGTGCTCGCCCTTCCCTCCCTCAAGGAGGGCTGGGGCCTGGTGATCGGCGAGGCCGGGATGCACTCGACCCCCTCAGTCGCCTACGCGTCGGCCGGAGGGACCCGCGAGTCCATCGAGGACGGCGTCTCCGGGCTGCTCGTGGACACGCAGGACGAGCTGACCGAGACCCTCGGTCGCCTGTTGCGCGACGACGACCTTCGGGCGCGACTCGGCGCCGGAGCACTGGCCAAGAGCCATGCCTTCACCTGGGAGACCGCGCAGCAGGCGTTCGCCCTGGTGCTGCTCGCCAGCCTCCACGGTCGCCTGGTCGACAGCCAGGACCCCGAGGACGTCCAGGACATCGACGCCTGAGCGGAGGTGTGAGGGACGTCAAGAACGGCCCGGCCGAGAGGCCGGGCCGTCGTCAAGACGTGTGACGCTTCGAGGTCAGTTGGAGCCGTACTCGATGACCGGCGCGTTGACGTTGGTCGGAGACTTGTCCGGAGCCGCAGTCTGCGAGGACACCACACCCACGATAGTGGCAGCTGCCACGACACCACCGAGCACGAGCGCGCCGATAGTGGTCAAAATCGTTCCCATTGAAGACCCCTCCCTGAGTTTCGAGCTCAGCCTAGCAGCGGCTCACGTTTCCATCGTGTTTCTGGAGACCTTGGGTCAAATCGTGATGCGTCGGCGGCGGCGTGCGCCGCGCAGGCTTCCGAGGCCGACCACGACGGCCGCGAGGAGCAGGCCCCCGAACGCCGACCAGGCGCCGGCCATCGCCACCATCCACCCGGTCGGGACGTCCCTCTCGGCCGTGTCCGGCAGGACCACGACAACGAGGTCGGACGTCGCGAGCACCTGCTCACCGGCCACCAGCGGCGCCGGCCCCGGAGCCGTCACGTCGACGATCACGACGCCGATCCCCAGCTCGCCCAGCAGCTCCGAGCGCTCCCCCGGTGTCCCCGCGTCGAGGGCCGCCCGGGCCTCGCGGACCCGGGGGTCCTCGCCGGCGATGACGACGCCCGAGACCACGAGCTCGTCGCTGGCCACGTAGTCGGGCGTGAGGTAACGGCCGACCGGGTCCAGCACCTTGCGATCGTCGTTGAAGGCGGGTTGGCGATAGCTGGAGAGGGGCAGCACCAGGACGTCTCCCGGCTGCTCGGCAACGGCCGAGGCGACCGCGTCGCGCGCTTCGTCGTACGACGGGGGGTAGGTGGCGCTGCCCAGGCGCGAGGTGACACCCCACGCAGCGTCGGGCAGGAGAGCGACGGGCGCGAGGACGACCGCCACGGCGACTGCCAGGCGCCCCACGAGGCCCGACGGGCCGCGCGACCAGAGCACGTCGACCCCGGTGGCGGCGGTCACCGCCAGCAGGGGCGCGAGGAGCGCGAGCTGGCGCGCCCCGTCCCGCAGGAGCCCGGCCCCGGGGACCTGCTCGACGAGCCATCCCGTCGCACCCGGCGCAACCCAGGTGAGGACGGCCAGCGCCCAGCCCGTCACGGCGCAGACGAGGAACGCGACACCGTCGCGGGCGCCGAGGCGGCGCCACCAGGTGCGCGCACCGACGGCCGCGAGGCCCAGGACCACCAGCAGCGCCACGACGGCGAGCATCCCCGCCCGGGAGGACGGCATCGTCTCGGCGTTCCATGCGCCGCCGAGCCCGAGGGCAGCAAGCGGGCCCGGCAGGAGGCCCTCGTCACGCAGAGCGAACGCGCTCGCCCCGTCCGCGTCGGTCACCGAGGAGGAGGCGTGCAGCAGACCGGCGACGAGCCACGGGGCGTTGGCAGCCACCACGAGCAGGAGTGCCCGGAGCGTCCGCGCACCTCCGGCGACGAAGGCCAGCACCACGAGGGCCGTGACGAGGCCGGCGCCGGCGCTGAGGCTGCCGAGCGGCACCAAGCACAGCAGCCGTCTCGGGAAGCGCCTCGTCTGCCGCCACTCCCGCGCAGCGACCAGGCACCACGGCAGGACCGCGTAGCCCACGAGCACCGGCCAGTGACCCAGCACGAGCCGCTCTGCGACGAAGGGGTTCCACTGGAAGAGGCCGACCGCGACGGCACGCGCGACGAGGGCCGTGTGCGGCACCAACCGGGCTGCGCCGAGTCCCCCGGCGACCAGCGAGCCGAGCAGGACGGCCTTCTGCAGGAGCATCCCCGGCACCACCTCGTCCAGGAGCGCCACGACCGCATCGGAGGGCACCGCCCGTGGGAGCCCCGTCGCGACGCCGAGGAAGTCGGGTCGTAGGGCCAGGTCCGGCACCCAGACCATGTCGAAGCTCAGCACGTAGCCGCGCCCCAGCGCCGGCCCCAGCAGCACGAGTGCCAGGACCGATGACCACGCCGGGAGCACCCAGCTGCGCCACTGCCTCACGCAGGCTCTCCTCTCACGCGTTCTGCCCGCTCGCGATCGCGTGGGGTGGCGCCGATCCAACCACCTCGCACATCGATGCCCGCGCAGGCACGATGCCCACGTACGCTCGGACCGTGACGTCAACGACCGCCGCCACCTCGCGCGGGCTGCGCGGGGGCGCCGCCATCGCGGTGGCCATGGGGATCATGAACATCGCCACCTACGGCTACACCGTGGCCGCCGCCCACCTGATCGGCCGGGTCCCGTTCGGCGCTTTCTCCGCCCTCATGGGCGTGCTGCTGGTCGTGAGCGTGGTGTCGCTCGGCCTCCAGGCCACGGGTGCCCGCCGGATCAGCGCCGACCCCGACCAGGTGAAGACGATCGAGCGCAACGTCCTCGAGGTCGCCTATCGCGTCGCCATCGTCCTTGGCCTCCTCCTGCTGGCCCTCGCCCCGGTGCTCAACTGGGTGCTCCAGCTCGAGAGCCTCGCCACGGCCGCCCTCGTCGCCGTGGCCGCCGTGCCGCTGACCGTCATGGGTGGGCAGGCGGGGGTCCTCCAGGGCGAGCGCCGCTGGGAGCCGCTGGCCTTCGTCTACCTCTCCCAGGGGCTCGGCCGTGTCGTGCTCGGCACCGGCTTCATGGTCGTGTGGCAGACCGAGTTCGCCGCGATGCTCGGAGTGGCGATCGGGTGCTGGGTGCCGGCCGTGGTCGGCTACGTCGCCCTGCGGCGTCCACGCGCCGCCAACGACACTCCGGTCGAGGGCCACCCCCGCACCGACATCCTCAACGAGGTGGCGGGCAGCAGCCAGGCACTCTTGGCCTTCTTCGCCCTCTCCAACGCCGACATCCTGCTCGCCCGGGCGGTCTTGGACGCCGACGTCGCCGGCCTCTACGCCGGCGGCCTGATCCTGGTGAAGGCGATCTTGTTCCTCCCCCAGTTCGTCGTGGTCATCGCGTTCCCTGCGATGTCGACCAAGGACGCCGGCAGATCGACCCTGGTGAAGGCGCTCGCAGTCTCGGCCGTCCTCGGCGCCTGCGGCCTCGCCGCGACCCTCACCCTCCCCGACCTCGCGCTGGTCTTCGTGGGCGGCTCCGACTTCGCCGGGATCAAGGACAAGCTGTGGCTCTTCGCGATCGTCGGCACGCTGCTGTCGATGCTCCAGCTGCTCCTCTACTCGGCGCTGGCGCAGCGCCAGGGTCGTGCGGTGCTGATGATCTGGACGACGCTCGTGGCCCTGCTCGCACTGTCCGTGACCGTGCACTCGGTGACGTCACTGGTCACGCTGGTGTGCGTCCTCGACACGGTGCTCCTCGTCGGGCTCACCATCACCGCCTGGCGCGCCCAGCCGACCTCCCCAACCTCCTCGGTCACCAAGGACGCCACCACCCCCGAGAGGTCCGAGGCCGACGCGGCTCAGTGAGCGGCGTCGTGCCAGCTGTGCCCGGTGCCGACAGAGACGTCGAGCGGCACCGCCAGGTCGGCAGCGCTGCCCATGTGCTCCCGCACCAGGGCCTCGAGCCTCCCGCGCTCACCCGTGGCGACCTCGAACACGAGCTCGTCGTGGACCTGCAGCAGCATCCGTGAGCGCAGCCCCTCGGCCTCGACGGCGCGCTGGACCTGGAGCATCGCGACCTTGATCAGGTCGGCAGCCGAGCCCTGGATCGGGGCGTTGAGCGCCATGCGCTCCGCCATCTCACGTCGCTGACGATTGTCGCTCGTCAGGTCGGGGAGATAGCGGCGCCGGCCCATGATCGTCTCGGTGTAGCCGGTCTTGCGGGCCTCCTCGACGATCCCGCCGAGGTAGTCGCGGATGCCGCCGAACGTCTCGAAGTATTCGTCCATGAGGCCCCGCGCCTCGACCGGCTCGATGCCGAGCTGCTGGGACAGCCCGAACGCCGAGAGACCGTAGGCCAGGCCGTAGTTCATGGCCTTGATCTTGGCCCGCATCTCGACGTTGACCGCGTCGGCCGGCACGTCGAAGACACGCGCCGCGGTGATCGAGTGGAAGTCGTGGCCCGAGCGGAAGGCCTCGATGAGGAGGGCGTCCTCGGAGAGGTGGGCCATGATCCGCATCTCGATCTGGCTGTAGTCGGCGGTCATGAGGCAGTCGTAGCCCTCACCCACCACGAAGCCCTCGCGGATCCGACGCCCCTCCTCGGTGCGGACCGGGATGTTCTGCAGGTTGGGCTCGGTGCTGGAGAGCCGCCCGGTCGCCGCGATCGTCTGGTTGAACGTCGTGTGGATGCGCCCGTCGGGGGCGACCGTCTTGAGCAGCCCGTCGATGGTCTGCCGCAGGCGGATGACGTCGCGGTGGCGCAGGAGGTGCTCGAGGAACGGGTGCTCGGTCTTGACGTAGAGCGACTGCAGGGCGTCGGCGTCGGTGGTGTAGCCGGTCTTGGTGCGCTTGGTCTTGGGCATGTCGAGCTCGTCGAAGAGCACGACCTGGAGCTGCTTGGGCGAGCCGAGGTTGATCTCCTTGCCGATCGCCGCGTAGGCGGCTTCGGCGGCCTTGCGGACCTCGGTGTCGAACTCGCCCTGCAGCGCCTCGAGGTGGTCGGTGGCGACCGCGATCCCGGTCTGCTCCATGGTCGTCAGGAGCCCGACGAGGGGCAGCTCGACGTCGGCGAGCAGGCGGGTGCCGCCGTGCTCCTCGACGGCCTCGTCGAGAGCCGCCGCGAGCTCGAGGACGGCCCGCGCGTGCAGCATGGCCGTGGCCGGCGCGTCGTCACCCCCGCCCTCGACGGAGTCGAAGAGCGCGTCCTGCTCGGCCTCCTGCTCCTGGCGCAGCTCGCGACGCAGGTAGCGCAGGGTCAGGTCGGCCAGGTCGTAGGAGCGCTGGTCGGGACGCACGAGGTAGGCGGCGAGCGCGGTGTCGGAGACGACGCCGGCCAATGTCCAGCCCTGGGCGGCCAACGCGAGCGCCGGCCCCTTGGCGTCGTGGAAGACCTTCGGGCGAGCCGGGTCGGCCAACCAGGTCGCCAGCGCCTCGTCGTCGGCCGGGGTGAGCTGGTCCACCGCGACGTAGGCCGCACCCCCCGCGCGAGTGGCGACGGCAAGACCGTCGACTCGACCTGTCCCGGACCCCCAGGCGCCGCGCACGTGGACACCGACGCGCTGGTCGTCGAGGGCGCCCAGCCAGGCGGCCACCGTGTCGGGAGCCAGGACGGCACCCTCGAGCTCGAAGCCGCCCTCGTCGACGTCCTCCTCGGACTCGAGCGTCTCGAAGAGCCGGTCGCGCAGCACCCGGAACTCCAGTCCGTCGAAGAGCGTGTGCACCTCCTGGCGGTCCCAGGGCCGGATGGCGAGCTCGGAGGGCACCAGCTCGAGGTCGAGGTCGCGCACCAGGGCGTTGAGGTGCCGGTTGCGCATGACGTCGCCGAGGTGCTCGCGCAGCGCCTCGCCCTTCTTGCCGGTGATCTGGTCGGCGTGGGCGATGACGTTGTCGAGGCCGTCGAACTGGTTGATCCACTTGGCCGCGAAGCCCTGGCCCACGCCTGGCACGCCCGGCAGGTTGTCGGAGACCTCCCCCACGATCGCGGCGAGCTCGGGGTAGCGGTGCGGTGGCACGCCGTACTTGGTCTCGACGGCCTCGGGCGTCATCCGCGCGAGGTCGGAGACCCCCCGCATCGGGTAGAGGACCGTGGAGTGCTCGGTGACGAGCTGGAGCGCGTCACGGTCGCCGGTCAGGACGAGCACGTCCATGTCGTCGGCGAGGGCCTGCGTCACGAGGGTCGCGATGATGTCGTCGGCCTCGAAGCCGTCCTTCTTGAGGAACGGGATGCGCAGGGCGTCGAGGACCTCCTCGATCAGCGGCAGCTGGCTGCTGAACTCCCCCGGCGTCTTGTTGCGCTTCGCCTTGTACTCGGCGTACTGCTCGAGGCGGAAGGTCTGGCGCGACACGTCGAACGCGACCGCGAGGTGGGTCGGCTGCTCGTCGCGCAGGACGTTGATGAGCATCGAGGTGAAGCCGTAGACGGCGTTGGTGTGCTGACCGGTCGTCGTGGAGAAGTTCTCGACGGGCAGCGCGAAGAACGCGCGGTAGGCCAGGGAGTGTCCGTCGAGGAGCAGCAGACGAGGGCGGGGTGTCGTGGAAGCCTCGGGCACCCACTGACTCTAGCCGCCACCACGGACGGTCCCGCGAGACCGGGTCGGCCACAATGGGCTCATGACCGACGACCAGCCCCCCACCTTGTCCCGCGAGGCGTTCCTCGCCGCCATGCCCAACGGCGCCCTGGGCGACAAGCTGGGCATCGAGGTCGTGGAGGTGACACCCGAGAGGGTCGTCGCCACGATGCCCGTGGAGGGCAACACCCAGCCCTACGGGCTGCTCCACGGCGGAGCGTCGGTGGTGCTGGCCGAGTCCCTGGGCTCCATCGGGTCCGCGCTCCACGCACATCCGGACAGGGTGGCGGTCGGCATCGACATCAACGCCACGCACCACCGCTCGGCGACGACGGGTCTGGTCACGGGGGTGGCGACCCCTGTGCACCTGGGTCGCACCAGCGCCTGCTTCGAGGTCGTGATCAGTGACGACCGCGGCAAGCGGGTCTGCACCGCCCGGATCACGTGCGCGTTGATCCCCGCGGAGCGCCTCGCCCGGTGACGGCGGATCCTGCGTCGACCCGGGTCAGCCGGTCGGCGACTGGGCGCGACGCATCGACCGTCGTGCGGCGAGCACGCGGGTGAGCTGACGCCCGCTGGTCGAGGGCGGCGCAGGCCGCTGAGCGGTCAGCTTGGCGCGGACCACCTGGGTGGGGGCGACCCTGACAGTGGCGTGGGGCCCCAGGGCCAGGCGGGCCATGAACCGGTTGGCGTCCCTCGAGCCAGAGCTGGCAGCCGTGGCGACGTGCCCGATGCCGAGCTCCTCGGCGAACGCGACCGCGCTCTCCATCAGCAGGCGGCCGATGCCGTGACGCCGGAACCGCGGGAAGACGTGGGGCGAGATGGCCTGGACGGTCTGCTCGAGGTTGATCGGACTCAGCGTGCCTACCCGCAGGAAGATGGCGCCGGCCAGCTCGCCGTCGTAGTCAGCGACGAGAAGCCGCTGTTCCGGGGACTCCGCGGCGGCCTTGATCACGAGCTCGAGGTCGGCGACCTGGTCCTGGTCGTCAGCGCGACGCAGGGCGTCCACCCAGAGCTCGGCGAGGACCCGGGCGTCGTCTACCTCGGCACATCGCAACGTCACCATCGAACGGCTCATGCATCCCCGCCTTCCAGAGCTGACCACCGGATGGACCGCGCTGCATCCCCACCACGCGCAAGGCCCGGTCGAAGACTACGCTCAGCGCGCCCGTCATGACAGAGGAGCCCGTTGATCCCCGGAGTCGGCACCGCCGTGAACGTCGCCACCGTGCTGGTCGGCGCTCTCCTAGGTCGGCTGCTGGGCAACCGGCTGCCGGTCCGGACGCGTGACCTCGTCACCGATGCCCTGGGCCTGGTCACCCTCCTGATCGCGGCGACGTCCGCCCTCGCGGTGCTGGACGCCGACCTCGCGGCCAAGGTGGGTGACAGCGCCCCGATGCTGATCGTCCTCGGCTCCCTCCTCCTCGGTGGGATCCTCGGCTCGCTGCTGCGTCTCGAGGACCGGGTGGAGTCCCTGGGACGCTGGCTCCAGCGACGCCTCTCGGCCACGAGCGACTCCGTCGAGCGGCAGCGGTTCGTCGAGGGCTTCGTCGTCTCGTCACTGATCTTCTGCACCGGACCCCTGACCATCCTCGGATCGCTCAACGACGGGCTCGGCAACGGTGCCGACCAGCTCTTCCTGAAGGCCGCCCTGGACGGGTTCGCGGCGATCGCCTTCGCCGCGTCCTTCGGCTGGGGCGTCGCCGCGTCGGCTCTCACGGTCCTGGTCGTCCAGGGCAGCCTGACCCTGCTGGGCTTGGGCCTGGGCGACGTCCTTCCGGAGGCGGAGCTGGCCGCCATCACCGCGACCGGTGGTCTACTCCTCGTCGGCGTCGCCCTCAGGCTCCTGAATATCCGGCAGATCCCGGTCGCCGACCTGCTGCCCGCCCTGCTGGTCGCGCCGGGGCTCGTCTGGGCCGTCGCGCAGCTCGCCTGAGCCCGTTCGGGCACAGATAACGAATCGGCCACAAACCCCGCACGATCCCCCATTCCGTCCTCAGCCGACGCTGTGGGCATTACGTTGCAGCAAATCCCCTGGCTCCACGATGGTGCCGGTAAGACACGGAGGACGCATGAACCTCAGAACCACACGTACCCGACTCGCAGTAGTTGCGGTGACCGGCATGCTGGCACTCTCGGCCTGCGGCGGCGACGGTGACACCACCGAGCCCAGCGCCGGCGAGTCGACCGACTCGTCCGAGCCGTCCGAGTCGAGCGCCCCAGCCGAGACCGGCGACGGCGTCCTGACCTTCGGCTCGCTGCTGCCCGAGACCGGCAGCCTGGCCTTCCTCGGCCCCCCTGAGTTCGCGGGTGTCGACCTGGCCGTCCAGGAGATCAACGAGGCCGGTGGCGTGAACGGCGAGGACGTCGTCCACGTCCGCGGCGACTCCGGTGACGCCGACTCCGGCATCGCGCCCGCCGAGACCGACGAGCTCCTGGCCGCCGGATCCGACGTGATCGTCGGTGCCGCTTCCTCGGGCGTCTCGCTGACCGTCATCGACGCCATCCAGGCTGCCGGTGTGGTCATGTTCTCCCCGGCCAACACCTCGACGGCCTTCGACGAGCCGCCGTACGACTCGCCGGACCTCTACTTCCGCACCGCCCCCTCGGACATCCTCCAGGGTGCCGTGATGGCCAACCTCCTCATCGAGGACGGCCGCTCCAACGTCGCCATCCTGGCCCGCCAGGACGCCTACGGCGAGACCCTGGCCGAGCAGGTCGCCATGAACCTCGAGAACGCCGGCTCCAGCGTTGCCACCACCGTGTTCTACGGCGAGAACGCTCAGTCGTTCGACTCGCAGGTCGACGAGATCGCCGCTGCCGGCGGCGACTCACTGGTCCTGATCGGCTTCGAGGAGACCGCGACCATCGTGCCGCAGCTCATCACTGCCGGTGCCGGTCCCCAGGACATCCCGACCTACTTCGTCGACGGCAACACCGCCGACTACAGCGAGGGTGGCAGCACGCCGCTTCCCGCGGGCGTGCTCGAGGGCACCAAGGGCACCATCCCCGGCGCCGACACGGGCGGCGAGTTCCAGGAGCGCCTGCTCGGTCTCAACCCGGACCTGGACTCCTTCGCCTACGCGGCCGAGTCCTACGACACCGTGATCGTCTCGGCCCTCGCGGCCGTGGCTGCCGGTGCCGACGACGGTGAGTCCGTCGGTGCTGCGATCGTCGACGTCACCATCGGTGGCGAGAAGTGCACGACGTTCGCCGACTGTGTCGCGCTCCTCGACGACGGTGCCGACATCGACTACGACGGTGTCTCCGGTCCCATCGAGCTCGGCGAGCTGGGCAGCCCGACGGCTGCCTCGATCGGCATCTACGAGTACAAGGCCGACAACACCATCGAGGCCGTCGACTACATCAGCGGCCAGATCTGATCCACCGCTGACGGGGCCACGGCCCCACCTGCAGGACCCCACCGGGCCCGAGACCGCAAGGTCTCGGGCCCGGTTCCGCGCCAGCACGATGCCCGGCAGCGCGCGGCAGTCGTGTGCCCCAGCCAGCGCCGGGGCGATCTCTCCGACCCACGACCCAGCAGCCGGCCCGGGCGCCATCGGACCGAGCGACGACGCACCAGGGCGAGCGGACAGCGATGGCCGGCCCGACCGGGAACGCCGACAAGCCCGGGACCATGGATGGTCCCGGGCCGGTCGACAGCGCACGTGGGGGCTAGCTGGCGCCCAACGTGCCGAGGTAGAGCTGGATGACCTTGGGGTCGCTGCCGAGCGACTGGCCGGTGCCGGTGTAGGCGTTGCGGCCGTGGTCGAGCACGTAGCCCCGGTCGCAGATCTGCAGGCAGCGCCGCGCGTTCTGCTCGACCATGATGACCGAGACACCCGCACGGTTGATGTTGCGCGTCTGGACGAAGACCTCGTCCTGCAGCACGGGCGACAGACCGGCCGACGGCTCGTCCAGCAGCAGCACCGAGGGCGCCATCATCAAGGCTCTTCCCATGGCCACCATCTGTCGTTCACCACCCGAGAGCGAGCCCGCGCGCTGCTTGCGACGCTCCCCCAGCCTGGGGAAGATGTCGGTCACGAACGCGAAGCGCTCGGGGAACTTCTGCGGCGTCTGGTAGCAGCCCATCTCGAGGTTCTCCTCGATCGTCAGGCTGGGGAAGACGTTGTTGGACTGCGGGACGAAACCGATCCCCTTGGTGACCAGCTCGTCGGCGCGCATGTTGGTGATGTCCTCACCGTCCAGCACGACCGTGCCGGTGCGCACCTTCACGAGGCCGAACAGCGCCTTGAGCAACGTCGACTTCCCGGCCCCGTTGGGCCCGATGATGCCGACGAGCTCGCCCTTGTTGCAGTAGAGGTCGGCGCCATTGAGGATGTCGACCCCCGGCAGGTAGCCACCGATCAGCGCGTCGGCGCGCAGGACGGCGTCGCCGGCGGCCGCGAGGTGGGCCTCCCGCTCCGGGGTGGTCGTGGTGGACTCACTCATGGCGTCGCCTTTCCGTCTGCCTGGGCCTCGAGCTCGGCTTGTGCTTCCGCCTCCAGGGCGGCCTCGTCCATCTCCCGGAGGTCCGTGTCGTGGTGGGCGCCGAGATAGGCGTCGATGACGGCGGGGTCCTGCATCACGGCCTGGGGCGTGCCCTCCGCGACGATCTTGCCCTGGGCCATGACGATGACCCAGTCGGAGATGTCGCGCACCATGTCCATGTCGTGCTCGACGAACAGCACGGTGCGACCCTCGTCACGCAGGGACTTCACGTGCTCGAGCAGCGACTGCTTGAGGGCGGGATTGACCCCCGCCATGGGCTCGTCGAGCATGATCAGCTCGGGATCGACCATGAGTGCCCGCGCCATCTCGAGCAGCTTGCGTTGACCTCCGGAGAGGGAGCCGGCAAAGTCGTCGCGCTTCGCGTCGAGCTTGAACCGGGTGAGCAGCTCGTGGGCACGGGCGGCGTTCTCTTCCTCCTGCCCGCGCCAGCGGAAGGCGAAGAGCGCCGAGAGCAGCTTCTCGCCCCGCTGTCCCGTGGCACCGAGGAGCATGTTGTCCAGGACGGTGAGCTTGGCCAGCACCTTGGTGAGCTGGAAGGTGCGCACCATGCCGCGCCGGGCGACCTTGTAGGAGGCGACGCCCTGCAGCGAGCCTCCGTTGAGGCTCCAGGTCCCGGAGTCCGGCACGTCGAAGCCCGTGAGCAGGTTGAACAGCGTTGTCTTGCCCGCACCGTTGGGCCCGATCAGCGCGGTGATCACACCGCGCTGGATCTCGATGTGGTCCACGTCGACGGCGGTGAGGCCGCCGAACTTGCGGGTGATCTTGTCCCCCACGATGACCGCGTCCGGCTTGGGGGCTCCCGGGATCGCGGGCACCGCGGTGAGGTCGACCGCCCTGGAGGTGGCCGTCGTGCTCGTGCTCGTCGACTGCGCGTCAGCGTCCATCGATCGCGATCTCCCTTCGGTCGCCGAAGATCCCCTGTGGTCGGAAGATCATCAGCAGCATGAGGCCGAGCCCGGTGACGATGAAGCGCACGAGGCTGGCCTGGGTGTCGTCCATGATGAACGTCGGCATGAGCGGGTCAGGGCCGGAGGTGGCCTGGCCGAAGAACGATCCGAGCCCGGCGATGAGGAACCAGAAGATCACCGCACCCGCGAGGGGTCCGAGGACTCGTGCCGCACCACCGATGAGCAGTGCGGTGTAGGCGAAGAAGGTGATGTTGGTCGAGTAGTCGGCCGGGACCACCGATGCCTGCTTGAGGGCCAGGAAGAGGCCCGCCAGACCACCGAAGACCCCGCCAAGGATCAGTGCCTGCATCTTGTAGGCGAAGACGTTCTTGCCCAGCGAGCGTACGGCGTCCTCGTCCTCACGGATGGAGCGGAGCACACGACCCCACGGGCTTCGCATCAGACCCCACACCAGGAGTAGCGACAGCCCCACGAGCGTCCACCCGACGGTGACGGACCACAGGTCCCGTTGGCTGAACTCCACGAAGCCGAGATCCAGCGGGCCGCCGTAGGGGTTGAGGTCCTGGTAGGCGCTGGCGTAGCCGGTGAGTCCGTTGGAGCCGCCGAACGCGTCCTTGAGCTCCACCGACCCGAAGGCCAGGCGGAGGATCTCCGCCGTGGCGATGGTCGCGATGGCGAGGTAGTCCGCCCGGAGCCGCAGCGTCGGGAAGCCCAGCACGAGGGCGAGCACCACCGGCGCGACCAGGGCAGCGACGATGCCGAGCCAGAACGGCGTCTCCAGGATGACGACCGAGACTGCGAGACCATAGGCGCCGACGGCCATGAAGCCTGCCTGGCCGAAGTTGAGCAAGCCGGTGTAGCCGAAGTGGATGTTGAGTCCGATCGCCGCGAGCGCGTAGACGATCGCGTTGGGACCCAGCGCCTGGTTGAGCGCGGTCTTGAAGACCTGACCCACGTCCACCGGCAGCACGTCGGTCGCGAAGCCCAGGACCAGCCACACGACCAGCAGGACAGTGCCGAGGATGCCGAGCACACGACCGATCTGGGCCAGCGCGCGTCCGCGGTACTGGTCAGGGGCGTCCTTGATCGCGGCAAGCGCCTGCTGTCCCTTCCACCAGGCGAACGGCGAGGTGATGCCGGCGGTCAGCGTCAGGCCCGCGACTCCGAGGACCAGCGAGGTGATGGCCTGAGGGTGCGGTCGGGCTGCCTGGACAGCGGGTGCTGTCCTCTGCTGCGGCGTCGTGGTCATCGTGTGGTGCTCCGTTCGCGAGAAGCAGACGTGGGACGGGGTTCGGCGCTCATCGTCGTCATCCGATCCGCTCACGTCGTCCGAGGATTCCCTGCGGACGGATCAGCAGGACCAGGATGAGCACGACCAGTGCGCCCACCTCCTTGATGGACGACGGGACCCCGAACAACGGCCCGACCTCGACCATGATGCCGATCACCATGGATCCGAAGAGCGCGCCCCAGATGGTGCCCAGTCCTCCCAGCGTCACGGCCGCGAAGACCAGGAGGAGGAGCTTGAAGCCCATGAGGAAGTTGACCTGGCTGTTGATCGCCAGGAGCACCCCGGAGAGGCCCGTCAGCGCGGTGCCGAGGATCCAGACCGATGCGATCACGCCGTCGACCCGCATGCCCGAGGAAGCCGACAGCGCCGGGTTGTCGGAGACCGCGCGCATCGCCTTGCCCAGACGGGTCTTGAGCAGGAGGACGCAGGCGATGACGATCGTGACCGATGCGATCACGATGATCGCGAGCTCCTTGTCGGCGAGGCTGATCGGACCGTAGTCCGTGCGCGCCTGGCTGACGTACTGGCTCAGCGACTTGCGCGAGCTGCCGATCGTGTACTGGTAGACGTTGCGCAGGAGGAGGGCGAAACCAATCGAGACGATCATCATCGCGATCAACCCGGTGCCGCGTTTGCGCAGGGGTCGCCAGAGCCCGCGTTCCTGGACCCAACCGAAGAGCGCGGACACCAGGACCGCAGCCGCCCCGGCCAGGATCACCGGAAGTCCCAGCCCCCGGTTGAAGACGTAGGTCATGATCGCGCCGAAGGTGATCAGCTCCCCGTGCGCGAAGTTGGTCAGTCCCGTGGTGCCGAAGATGAGCGAGAGACCCAGGGCGGCGAGGGCGACGATGAGGCCGAACTTGATGCCCGAGGTCAGGCTGGTGACGAACCGCTCCGCGAAGGAGACCGTCGTGACCTCCTGGGTGCCGATCGGGAACAGGCCGCCGTTGGCGCCGTCGAGGATCGCACGCACCTCGATCTCGGACTCGACCGAGGAGGACAGCTCGATGCCGTCCGGGAGCGTCGCCTCGTCCAGGGTGACCGTGTAGACACCGAGGGCCGGGATCGGGACGATGATCCGTCCGTCCGCGTCGGTCGGGGCCGAGGCGATCTCCTCGCCTGCTTCGCTCACGACTGTCAGGGTCACGCCGGCCACGGGTGCGTCGTCGTTGTCCTTGTCGACCAGTCGCACCGTCACGTAAGGGCCGTCCGGCCTGGGTGCCGGCTCACTGCTCGGGCTGGGAGCCGGGCTCTCGGACTCGCCACCCGCGTGGGCGGCCGCCACGGGGAACAGCAGCACCATCAGCAAGGCGAGCAAGGTCAGCAGGCGCTGTAGCACGCAGGACTCCCGTCAGTAGAGCGTCCGGTGACGCCCGTCCAGAGCGGCAGCATAGCCACCACGTGCCCGCTGTGGTGTCGACTTCGGGCGCCTGCCTAGGTAACGGTTCAGTCTCCGGTCTGCATCGGGCCGTGCTCCACGACACCGTCCGACACCTGACGCATGGACAGGCGGAGGTCCATCGCTGTCTTCTGGATCCACCGGAACGCCTCCGGCTCGGAGAGGTGGAGCTGCTTCTGCAGGACCCCCTTGGCCCGGTCGACCGCCTTGCGCGTCTCCAGCCTCTCGGTGAGGTCAGCGACCTCGGCCTCCAGCATGCCCAGCTCCGCGAACCTGCTCACGGCCATCTCGATGGCGGGAAGCAGGTCGGTCTTGGAGAAGGGCTTCACCAGGTAGGCCATCGCTCCGGCATCACGAGCACGCTCGACGAGGTCTCGCTGGGAGAAGGCCGTCAGGATGACGACCGGGGCGATGCGCTTGCCGGCGATGGCCTCGGCAGCCGCGATGCCGTCCAGGACGGGCATCTTGACGTCGAGGATGACCAGGTCGGGCTTGAGCTCCTCGGCCAGCTCGATGGCCTTCGCGCCGTCGCCCGCCTCACCGACGACGCGGTAACCCTCCTCGGTGAGCATCTCGGCGAGATCCATCCGGATCAGGGTCTCGTCCTCGGCGATCACGACGGTGCGGCTCACGGGGGTGGCGGTGGCGTCCTGGGTCACGACGACAGGCTAGCCGCGCTCCTCCCCGGGGCGGCGAGGGAGTCGAGGAAGAGCTCGACCTCGAGCCGCTCGACACACAACCTCCGACGTCCGATGTCCTCGTCCGGTCCAGCTATAGTTTCTTTATAGTCTTTGTCTAGTAGCGGTGAAACTGAGCCGATCGGCTAAGGTTTCGGCCGTTCAGCCCCGGTAGACCAACGGCAGAGTCGATGCTCTCAAACAGCATTCAGTGTGGGTTCGAATCCCACCCGGGGCACACCACCCGAGGCACGTCGTGCAGCACCGTCGGTGGTGCCCGCTTCACTGCAGGCATGCACTCCCCCGACCGTCGCCGCCAGGCCGAGACTCTGCTGGCCTCCGGTCTGTCGCTGTCGGCCTGCGCGCGTCTGTCCGGGGTCGCTCGCTCGACACTGCGCACCTGGCGTGACACCAGCCCCACTCCCCGGGGCCTCGAGTGCCCCCGGTGCAGCGACGCGCCCCTGGTCCCAGAGGTCTACGCGGCGCTTCTCGGCTACTACCTCGGCGACGGCTGCGTCTCGACGGCTCGACGCTGCTTCGCCCTGCGCATCTCCTGCGACATCGCGTATCCCGAGATCATCGTGGACGTGCGTCGACTTCTCGAGACGACCCACCCGTCCGCCGCCACCCACCTCGTCCGGGCACCCGGTTGTGTCGTCGTGCAGAAGGCCTGGAAGCACTGGCCCTGCCTGCTCCCCCAGCACGGTCCCGGCCCCAAGCACAGCCGGCCGATCGTCCTCGAGGACTGGCAGCGCACGATCCTCGAGAGCCACCCCGCGCCGTTCCTCCGGGGCCTCTTCCACTCGGACGGCTCGCGCGTCAGCAACCGCGTACGCCGGATGGTCGCCGGCCGCATGAAGTACTACGTCTACCCCCGTTGGCAGTTCACCAACTACTCGGACGACATCCGGGAGCTGTGCTGCTGGGCGCTCGACCTCGTCGACGTGCCGTGGCGCCAGTCCAACCGGCACCACATCAGCGTCTCGACGCGCGCGGGCGTCGCCCGGCTCGACGAGCTGATCGGGCTCAAGCAGTGACGGCCGCAGCACCGCGGGGCAGGCACAGGAAGAAGGTCCTGGTCGGGAGGTAGAACGGCACCGACGCCATGACGTCGTAGCCGCGCTCGTCGAGCATCCGGTAGAGCGCCTGCGGCCGCGGCCAGAAGGAGTCCGCGTTGCCCCAGGAGGCCGTGGAGTGGGTCACCTGGTCGGGCTCGCGGTAATAGCGACCGCGATAGCCCTGCGGAGCGACCGGCTCCGACAACGTCATCGGCGCCGGACGCTCGTTGGCGACGTGCGTGTCGAGGATGATCGGGACACCGCGCGAGCGGTCGAGCAGGGAGAGCTGGTCCTCGAGCGTGAGGTGGTAGAAGAGCCCCAGGCACGAGATCAGGTCGTAGCCAAGCAGGTCCACGTCGCGTACGTCGGAGACCTCCCACGCGATCCGGTCGTCCTCGGGGAAGCGGTCGCCGCGAGCGTCCTGGGCAGTCACGCGCCACCCCCGGTCGGCCGCGAGCTGGGCGAACAGCCCGTGCCCCGACCCGAGGTCGATCAGCGAGCCCGCAGCGAACCGCGACAGCAGCGTGGCGAACCACCGCAGTCGGAGCGCACCCGTCGAGTCGTCGGATCCTCCGTCTCGTCTGGCCATCGATCGACCATAACCCGTCGTCGGGGCCGGCGATCAACCCTGGCGCTTGTAGGCCGGGGCGGCCTCGTTGATCGCGTCGCCCATGCGATGGATGCGAAGCGCGTTGGTCGAGCCCGGGATCCCCGGGGGGCTGCCGGCGATGATCACCACCAGGTCACCCTCCTCGACCCGGCCGATCTGCAACAGCTGCTCGTCGACCTGGCGCACCATCTCGTCGGTGTGGTCGACCGCGACCGTCTTGAACGTCTCGACCCCCCACGTCAACGAGAGCTGCGAGCGCACCCGCGCCTCCGGGGTGAACGCCAGCACCGGGATCGGACCACGCAACCGCGACATCCGCCGCGCCGAGTCACCGCTCTGCGTGAACGCCACGACGTAGGACGCTCCCACCCGGGTCGCGACCTCGTCGGCCGCCTTGGCGATCACGCCACCGCGCGTGTGGGGATCCCAGTCGATGGTCTCGAACTGACCGAACTCCCGCGGCTCGAGGGCATGCCGCTCGGTGGCGGTGATGATGCGCGCCATCGTCTCGACGACGTGGATCGGGTGCTCCCCCACGCTGGTCTCGCCCGAGAGCATCACCGCGTCGGCACCGTCGAGCACCGCGTTGGCGACGTCGCTGGTCTCCGCGCGCGTCGGCGACGGGCTGGTGATCATCGACTCCAGCATCTGGGTCGCCACGATCACCGGCTTGGCGTTGAGGCGAGCCTTCTCGATGATCTGCTTCTGCAGGAACGGCACGTCCTCCAGAGGACACTCCACGCCCAGGTCACCGCGCGCGACCATGACGCCGTCGAAGGCGGCAATGATCTCGTCGAGGTTCTCGATCGCCTGCGGCTTCTCGATCTTCGCGATCACCGGGAGGCGCACACCCTCCGCGTCCATGATCCGGCGCACGTCCTCGACGTCGGCGGCGTTGCGCACGAAGCTCAACGCGATGAAGTCAACCGACAGGCTCAGCGCGAAGCGCAGGTCATCGATGTCCTTCTCCGACAGGGCCGGCACCGACACCGCGACACCGGGCAGGTTGATGCCCTTGTTGTTGCTGACCTTGCCCCCGACGAGCACCTCGCACGTGACGTCGGTGTCCTCGACGGCCGTGACCCGGAGGCGCACCTTGCCGTCGTCGATGAGGATCGGGTCGCCGACGTGGACGTCGCCGGGCAGCCCCTTGTACGTCGTGCCGCAGATCTCCGCGTCACCCGGCACGTCACGCGTCGTGATCGTCCAGACCTGACCGCGCCGTAGAAGGACCGGGCCGTCGGCGAAGGTCTCCAACCGGATCTTGGGCCCTTGGAGGTCGGCGAAGATGCCGACCCCGTGACCGCTGGCATCAGCGGCCTCCCGGACGAGGCGGTAAGCCTCCGCGTGATCCGCGTGGCTGCCGTGGCTCATGTTGAGCCGGGCGACATCCATCCCGGCATACACGAGCTCGCGGATGCGACGCTCGGAGTTGGTCGCGGGGCCCAGGGTGCAGACGATCTTTGCTCTACGCACAAACCCACCCTAGCGGTTCTTTGATCGATCCAAGCCAGGTCAGGCGCACGAGCATCCGCACGGCTGACACCGGCCGGCCTCAGACCACGAGCGGCCGCGCCGTGGGCGGGATCGGCGCGGGCAGCGTGGTCGAGCCCGTCAGGAACGTGTCGACGCCGGCAGCCGCGGCTCGACCTTCGGCGATGGCCCACACGATGAGCGACTGACCACGCCCAGCGTCACCGGCGACGAAGACGCCCGGCACCGAGGACATGTAGGACTTGTCGCGCGCGACGTTGCCACGCTCGTCCAGGTCGACGCCCAGCTGCTCGACGAGCCCCGGCTTCTCGGGGCCGGTGAAGCCCATCGCGAAGAGCACCAGCTCGGCCGGGATCTCGCGCTCGCTGCCCTCGATCTCGGTCAGCTTGCCACCCTCGAAGACGACGTCGACCAGGCGCAGAGCCCGCACGTTGCCGTGCTCGTCGCCCAGGAACTCCTGGGTGGAGACGGCGTAGACCCGCTCCCCCGCCTCCTCGTGGGCCGAGGAGACGCGGAAGGTCATCGGGTAGGTGGGCCACGGCTGACCAGCCGGACGTGCCTCGGGCGGCTCGGGCATGATCTCGAGCTGCGTGATGGAAGCAGCGCCCTGGCGCGTGGACGTGCCGAGGCAGTCGGCGCCGGTGTCACCCCCACCGATGATGACGACGTGCTTGCCATCGGCGCGGATCTGGTCCGCCACCTCCTCGCCGAGCGCGACGCGGTTGGCCTGGGGCAGGAACTCCATGGCCTGGTGGATCCCGGAGAGCTGGCGCCCGGTGACGTCGAGGTCGCGGGCGACCGTGGAGCCGGTGGCGATCACGACGGCGTCGTAGCGCTCGCGCAGCTTGTCACCGGTGAGCTCGACACCCACGTCGACACCGGCGCGGAAGACCGTGCCCTCGCGCTTCATCTGCTCGACGCGCCGCTCGACGTGCTTCTTCTCCATCTTGAACTCGGGGATGCCGTAGCGCAGCAGCCCGCCGATCTTGTCGGCCCGCTCGTAGACCGCGACCGTGTGGCCGGCCCGGGTGAGCTGCTGGGCGGCAGCGAGGCCCGCGGGACCGGAGCCGATGACCGCGACCGTGCGGCCCGAGAGCCACTCCGGCGGCTGGGGGCGCACGAAGCCCGACTCCCAGGCCTTGTCGATGATCGAGACCTCGACGTTCTTGATCGTCACGGGGTCCTGGTTGATCCCCAGCACGCAGGCGGTCTCGCACGGGGCGGGGCACAGGCGACCGGTGAACTCCGGAAAGTTGTTGGTCGCGTGGAGACGCTCGATGGCGCCCTCCCAGTCGTCACGCCAGACCAAGTCGTTCCACTCGGGGATGATGTTGCCCAGCGGGCAACCCTGGTGGCAGAACGGGATGCCGCAGTCCATGCAGCGACCGGCCTGCTTGCCGACGATCGGCAGGAGGGCCCGTCCGATCCCGTCGGGGTAGACCTCGTTCCAGTCGTGGACTCGCTCGTCGACCGGACGTCGCTTCGCGACCTCGCGGCCGTCCTTGAGGAATCCCTTCGGGTCAGCCATGGAGGGCCTCCATCATCGCGTGGGCGATCTCGGTCTCATCGCACCCGTCGGCCTCGGCCTTCGCCTTGGCCTCGAGCACGATCCGGTAGTCACGGGGCATGACCTCGGTGAAGCGGGTCAGGGACATGTCCCAGTCGGCTAGCAGCTCCTCGGCGACCAGTGAGCCCGTCTCCTCGAAGTGCCCACGGACCATCTGCTCAAGCTCGGCGGCCCCGTCGCCGGAGACGGGACCGAGCTCGACGAGCTCGCGGTTGACGCGGAACTCCTTGAGGTCGAGCACCCATGCGACGCCGCCGGACATTCCGGCCGCGAAGTTGCGCCCGGTCTTGCCCAGGACGACCACCCGGCCGCCTGTCATGTACTCGCAGCCGTGGTCGCCCACGCCCTCCGCCACCAGCCAGGCGCCGGAGTTGCGCACCGCGAACCGCTCGCCGCAACCACCGCGCAGGAAGATCTGCCCGCTGGTCGCGCCGTAGGCGATCGTGTTGCCGGCGATGATCTGCTCGTTGCTGTTGAAGGTCGCCGCCCGGTCGGGACGTACGGCGATCCGGCCGCCCGAGAGCCCCTTGCCGACGTAGTCGTTGGCATCGCCCTCGAGGCGCATGGTGATGCCCCGGGGCAGGAAGGCCCCGAAGGACTGACCGGCCGAGCCGAGGAAGGTGAGGTCGATCGTGCCCTCGGGGAGCCCCTCACCGCCGTACTTCTTGGTGACCTCGTGGCCGAGGATCGTGCCGACCGTGCGGTTCACGTTGCGGATCGCCACCTGGGCCCGGACGGGCTCGCCGCTCTCGATGGCCGCCTGGGCCAGCGGCACCAGCTCGGTCAGGTCGAGCGAGCGCTCCAGGCCGTGGTCCTGGGTCTTGGTGCACCGCAGGTCCTGGTCGGGGAAGGCGCTCGTGTCGGGCGCGTGCAGGATCGGGGTCACGTCGAGGCCCGAGGCCTTCCAGTGCTCGACCGCGTGAGCGACGTCCAGCGCACCCACCTGCCCGATGGCCTCGTCGAGGGTGCGGAACCCGAGCTGAGCGAGCAGCTCGCGGACCTCCTCGGCGATGTAGGTGAAGAAGTTGACGATGTATTCGGCCTTGCCGGAGAAGCGCTCGCGCAGGACCGGGTTCTGCGTCGCGACACCGACGGGGCAGGTGTCCAGGTGGCACACACGCATGAGGATGCAGCCCGAGACCACCAACGGGGCGGTGGCGAAGCCGAACTCCTCGGCGCCCAGCAGCGCGGCGATGACGACGTCACGACCGGTCTTGAGCTGGCCGTCGGCCTGGACGACGATGCGGTCGCGCAAACCGTTGAGGAGCAGCGTCTGCTGCGTCTCGGCGAGACCGAGCTCCCACGGACCACCGGCGTGCTTGAGCGACGTCAGCGGCGAGGCGCCGGTGCCGCCGTCGTGGCCCGAGATCAGGACCACGTCGGCGTGGGCCTTGGAGACCCCCGCCGCGACGGTGCCGACCCCGACCTCGGAGACCAGCTTGACGTGGACCCGCGCCACCGGGTTGGCGTTCTTGAGGTCGTGGATCAGCTGGGCGAGGTCCTCGATGGAGTAGATGTCGTGGTGCGGAGGCGGGCTGATGAGGCCGACGCCGGGGGTGGAGTAGCGCGTCTTGGCGACCCACGGGTAGACCTTGTTGCCAGGCAGCTGACCGCCCTCGCCGGGCTTGGCGCCCTGCGCCATCTTGATCTGGATGTCGTCGGCGTTCGTGAGGTACTCCGAGGTCACGCCGAACCGACCCGAGGCGACCTGCTTGATGGAGCTGCGTCGCTCGGGGTCGTAGAGACGTTCGGCGTCCTCGCCGCCCTCGCCGGTGTTGGACTTGCCGCCCAGCTGGTTCATGGCGATCGCGAGGGTCTCGTGCGCCTCCTTGCTGATCGAGCCGTAGGACATCGCCCCGGTCGAGAAGCGCTTGACGATCTCGGAGACCGGCTCGACCTCCTCGATGGCGATCGGCTGCCGGCCGACCTCGTCGGCGTCGCGGAACCGGAACAGGCCGCGCAGCGTCATCAGCCGCTCGGAATGCTCGTTGATCGCGGCGGTGTACTGCTTGAAGACGTCGTAGCGCCCGGTGCGCGTGGCGTGCTGGAGGCGGAAGACCGTCTCGGGGTCGAACAGGTGCGGCTCGCCCTCGCGACGCCACTGGTATTCACCACCGACGGCCAGCTCGCGATGGGCGGGCAGGATCCCGCCGCGGGGGTACGCCGTGGCGTGGCGCCGCGCGACCTCCTCCGCGATCGTGTCCAGCTCGATGCCGCCGAGCTTGGAGGTGGTCCCGGTGAAGTAGGGGTCGACCACGGACTGCGAGAGCCCGATGGCCTCGAAGATCTGGGCGCCGGTGTAGGAGGCCACGGTGGAGACGCCCATCTTGGACATCACCTTCAGGACGCCCTTGCCCAGCGCCTTGACCAG
Organism: Nocardioides psychrotolerans; assembly: GCF_900113685.1. GTDB lineage: Bacteria > Actinomycetota > Actinomycetes > Propionibacteriales > Nocardioidaceae > Nocardioides > Nocardioides psychrotolerans. Next base: position 36,682 of record NZ_FOQG01000005.1, on the reverse strand, counting down.
GTTGGCCACGGCCTTCTCGGGCTCGGTCTTGACGTAGTAGCCCTCGCGGGCGAGGTCCTCGACGGACTCCATCGCGAGATAGGGGTTGACCGCAGCCGCGCCGTAGCCGACGAGCAGCGCCACGTGGTGGACCTCGCGGACGTCGCCGGCCTCGACGAGCAGACCGACCTGGGTGCGGGTCTTCTCGCGGACCAGGTGGTGGTGGACGGCCCCGGTGAGCAGCAGCGACGGGATCGGCGCGAGCTCGGCGGTCGAGTGGCGGTCGGAGAGCACGATGATCCGCGCGCCGTCGGAGATCGCCTGCGACACCTCGGCACAGATCTCGTCGATGCGGTGCGCGAGCGCGCCGCCACCACCCTCGACCTCGTAGAGACCGCGGGCGACGTGGGTGATGAAGCCCGGCATGTCGCCGTCACGGTTGATGTGCCGGATCTTGGTCAGGTCGTCGTTGGAGATGACCGGGAACGGCAGCACGACCTGGCGGCACGAGGCCGGGGTCGGGTCGAGCAGGTTGGCCTCGGGGCCGATCGTGCCGTTCAGCGAGGTGACGAGCTCCTCGCGGATGGCGTCGAGCGGCGGGTTGGTGACCTGCGCGAACAGCTGGCTGAAGTAGTCGAAGAGCAGCCGCGGCTTGTCGCTGAGGGCGGCGATGGGCGTGTCGGTGCCCATCGAGCCCAGGGGCTCCCCCCCGGTGTTGGCCATCGGGGTGAGCAGGACGCGCAGCTCCTCCTCGGTGTAGCCGAAGATCTGCTGGCGGCGCGTCACCGAGGCGTGCGTGTGCACGATGTGCTCGCGCTCGGGGATGTCGTTGAGGTGGATCAGGCCGGCGTGGAGCCACTCGCCGTAGGGGTGCTCCCCCGCAAGCTGGGCCTTGATCTCCTCGTCCTCGATGATGCGGTGCTCGTCGGTGTCGACGAGGAACATCCGGCCCGGCTGGAGCCGGCCCTTGCGCACGATCGTCGCGGGGTCGAGGTCGAGGACTCCGACCTCCGAGGCCAGGACGACCAGACCGTCGTCGGTGACCCAGTAGCGCGAGGGGCGCAGGCCGTTGCGGTCGAGCACGGCACCGATCTGGGAGCCGTCGGTGAAGACGACGCAGGCCGGTCCGTCCCAGGGCTCCATCAGCGCGGAGTGGAAGGAGTAGAACTCGCGGCGCTTCGCATCCATCTCGGTGTGGTTCTCCCACGCCTCCGGGATCATCATCAGCATCGCGTGGGGCAGGCTGCGCCCACCCATGTGGAGCAGCTCGAGCACCTCGTCGAAGGACGCGGAGTCGGACGCACCGGGGGTGACGATCGGGAAGACCCGCTCCAGCTCCCCGGGGATCAGGTCGCTCGACAGCAACGCCTCACGGGCCCGCATCCAGTTGCGGTTGCCCATGACGGTGTTGATCTCACCGTTGTGGGCGATGAACCGGAACGGGTGCGAGAGCGGCCAGCTGGGGAAGGTGTTGGTCGAGAAGCGCGAGTGCACGACCGCCATGGCGGAGGCGACGCGCTCGTCGACCAGGTCGGGGAAGAAGTTGTCCAGCTGGTCGGTGGTGAGCATCCCCTTGTAGAGCAGGGTGCGCGAGGACAGCGACGGGAAGTAGACGTCCGCGTCGCGCTCGGCGCGCTTGCGCAGGCAGAAGGCCATGCGCTCGAGCTTCATGCCCGTCACGCGCTGCGAGGCGCCGGCGACGAAGATCTGCTTGAAGGTCGGCATCACGCCCTGGGCGGTGGCGCCCAGGATCGAGGGGTCGGTCGGGACGTCGCGCCACCCGAGGACCGCAAGGCCCTCCTCGGCTGCGAGCTTCTCGACCTCACGACGTGTCTGGGCGACGTGGTCCTCGTCGCCTGGCAGGAATGCCGTGCCGACGGCGTAGGCGTGGGCAGGCGGCAGGTCGAAGTCGACCACCGCGCGCAGGAACGCGTCGGGCACCTGCAGGAGGATGCCCGCGCCGTCGCCCGAGTTGGGCTCCGCACCAGCGGCGCCGCGGTGCTCGAGGTTGCGTAGTGCGGTCAGTGCCTTCGCCACGATGTCGTGGCTGGCCTCCCCGGTGAGGGTCGCCACGAAAGCCACGCCGCAGGCGTCCTTCTCGTGGCGGGGGTCGTAGAGCCCCTGGGGCGGCGGGAACGCGTGCGAATAGGGCACTGGGTTCTCCCGTCGTCGTCGTGTGCAGACATCGCTGCAACATGTGGGCGCAAGGGACGACATTGGCCCACGCGGAGGAACCGTCAGATTACCACCCGGTGACGCCGCGGAGCAGCCCGCGGCTGTGCGGTGGACGTCTCAGGTGGAGGCTTCCCCAGTGGTCCCCGAAGCAGGCCCGGAGGTTGGCCCGGAAGCAGGCGGGGCGGCCGTGGCGGCGGTGTCACCCTCATCGGTGGTGTCCGGTCCCCGGCCCGGGCGCCACACGTCGTCCTCACGGCCGGGCCGCAGACGCAGGCTGACCACGAAGTAGATCGCCGCGGCGACGAACAGGACGATCGAGACCCACACGTTGAAGCGCAGCCCCCCCACGTCGCTGAGCTCCACGGTGTCGATGCGCAGGTCCTCGATCCAGCCGCGACCGGCGGTGTAGGCCATCACGTAGAGGGCGATCACCCGGCCGTGGCCGAGCTTGAAACGCCGGTCGGCCCAGATCACCAGGGCGAAGGCCGCCAGGTTCCACAGGAACTCGTAGAGGTACGTCGGGTGGAAGGTCGTGCCCGCGGGGAAGGTCAGCCCCGACGGGTAGTTGCCCGGATCGATCTCCAGGCCCCACGGAAGGTCGGTGGGTCGGCCGTAGAGCTCCTGGTTGAACCAGTTGCCCCACCGTCCGATGGCCTGCGCAACCAGCACACCGGGCGCCAACGCGTCCAGGACCGGGAGCAGCTTGATGCCCTTCCGGCGGGCCCCGAGGTAGACCCCGAGCGCTCCCAGGGCGACGCCGCCCCAGATGCCCAGCCCCCCGCGCCAGACGTAGAGCGCCGTGATCGGGTTGTTGCCGTCACCGAAGTAGAGACCGTGGTCGGTGGCCACGTGGTAGAGCCGGGCCCCGACGAGGCCGAACGGCACGCCCCAGATCGCCAGGTCCTGGACGTCACCGGGACGACCCCCGCGAGCCACCCAGCGGCGCTCGCCGATCCAGATGGCGACCACGATGCCGAGGATGATCGACAGCGCGTAACCGCGGAGCGGGACCGGACCGACGTACCAGACGCCGCTGCTGGGGCTGGGAATCGAGAGGGCGGTGAGCGTCAGGAGATCGGTCATGTCAGGGCTCCTCGCCGAGCAGGGTGTGGATGTCGTCGGCGAACTCCGACTGCGACGTGTCCTGGCTCCAGTAGACCGGAGCCTGGTCGTCGCTGTCGATGGCCGTGATCTGGGTGCTGTGGCCACCCAGGTCGAAGCCGCCGGTGGGCAGCTCGACGCCGTCGTTGACGTAGACCGCCAACGGTCGACCCACGTCGATGATCGTGTCGATGTCGCCGGTCAGCCCGATGAAGTCGGGGTTGAAGCGGTCGAGGTAGCGGCGCAGGGCCGTCTCGGTGTCGCGCGCGGGATCGGTCGTCACGAAGATCACCTCGACCTGCTCGCGGTCCGCGTCGTCGAGCCTGTTGATCGCGCCCGCCAGCTGGCCCATGACCGTCTGGCAGATGTCGGGGCAGTTGCTGTAGCCGAAGAAGACGAGGCTCAGGCGCTTGTCGGTGTCGGCCGCCAGCGAGAAGTCGTTGCCAGAGGTGTCGCTCAGCGCGATGTCCGGCACCGGGAGCGGGTTGTCGAGAGCCTTGCCGTTGAAGCCGTCGTCGGCGCTGGCGCCTCCGCCGCAGCCGGAGGCGACGAGCACCGTCAGGAGCGCTGCCGCCAGCCCCGCGCGACCGCGGCCCGGGCCCCCCGGCCTAGCCACGTCGACATCCCACGGCGAGGTCCTCCGTCAGGGCGGCGAGGGCCCGCAGGCCAGCAGCCCGGTCGTCGTTGTCGAGCAGGGCCCGCACGAAGGCGGAGCCGACGATGACGCCGTCGGCGTACGACGCCACCTCGGCGGCCTGGTCGCCGTTGCTGACACCGAGGCCGACACAGACAGGCAGGTCGGTCGTGGCCTTGGTGCGCGCGACCAGCGGACCGGCGAGGTCGCTGGTGGTCGTGCGCGCCCCGGTCACACCCATGACGGCGGTCGCGTAGACGAAGCCGCGGCATGCGGCGGTGGTCATCGCGACGCGGCTCTCGGTCGAGGAGGGCGCGACCAGGAAGATCTTGTCGAGCCCGTGCTCGTCCGCGGCGGCGATCCACTCCGGCGCACTGTCCGGGGTGAGGTCGGGGGTGATCAGGCCCGCTCCGCCGGCGCCGGCCAGGTCCGCGGCGAACCGCGTCACGCTCTGCGCGTGGCCCCCGCGGCCGCCGTAGTGCTCCACGGGGTTCCAGTAAGTCATGACGACCGTGGGGGTGCCGGTGGCGGCCACGGCCTCGACGGTGCGCAGGACGTCAGCCGTGCGGACGCCGCCCTCGAGCGCACGCTGGGCGGCCAGCTGGATGGTCGGACCGTCCATGACGGGGTCGCTGTAGGGCAGGCCGACCTCGATGATGTCGCAGCCGGAGTCGACCAGGCAGCGCAGTGCGTCGATGCCGCCGGGGACGTCGGGGAAGCCAGCCGGCAGGTAGCCGATGAGGGCAGCCCTGCCCTCGGCGCGCGTCTTCTCGAAGGCGGTGCTGGTGGTGAGGGTGGTAGCAGCGGTGCTCACAGGTCGAACCACTCCATGGCCGTCTCCATGTCCTTGTCGCCGCGGCCGCTGAGGTTGATCAGCACCGTCGCGTCGGGACCCTTCTCGGCACCGAGCTGCTCGGCGACGCGCAAGGCCCCCGCGATCGCGTGGGCCGACTCGATGGCCGGGATGATCCCCTCGGTGCGGCTGAGCAGCGCCATGGCGTCCATCGCCTCGGCGTCGGTGATCGGCAGGTAGGTGGCCCGGCCGACCTTGGCCAGGTGGGCGTGCTGCGGGCCCACCCCGGGGTAGTCGAGACCTGCGGAGATCGAGTGCGACTCGATCGTCTGACCGTCCTCGTCCTGGAGGACGTAGGTGCGGGCACCGTGCAGCACGCCACTGTCGCCCTGGTGGATCGTGGCCGCGTGGCGTCCCGTCTCGATCCCGTCACCGCCGGGCTCGAAGCCGTAGATCGCGACGTCCTCGTCGTCGAGGAACGCTTGAAACAGCCCGATGGCGTTGGATCCACCGCCCACGCAGGCCGCGATGGCGTCCGGCAGGCGGCCGTAGCGCTCGAGGCACTGGGCGCGAGCCTCGTCGCCGATGCCGCGGGCGAAGTCGCGGACCATGCTCGGGAACGGGTGGGGGCCGGCTGCGGTGCCGAAGAGGTACGCCGTGTGGTCGACGCTGGCGACCCAGTCGCGCATCGCCTCGTTGATGGCGTCCTTGAGCGTGGCGCTGCCGCTGTCCACCGGGACGACCTTCGCGCCGAGCAGGTGCATCCGCGCGACGTTGAGGGCCTGCCGCTTGACGTCGACGGCGCCCATGTAGACGGTGCAGTCGAGCCCGAAGTAGGCAGCGGCCGTGGCACTGGCGACACCGTGCTGGCCGGCACCGGTCTCCGCGATGACGCGCTGCTTGCCCATGCGCCTGGTCAGCAGCGCCTGGCCGAGCACGTTGCGGATCTTGTGCGCGCCGGTGTGGTTGAGGTCCTCGCGCTTGAGCAGGATGCGGGCGCCGACCTTGTCGGAGAGCCGGCGCGCTTCGTAGAGCGAGCTCGGCATGCCGCCGTAGTCGCGGCAGATGGTCTCGAAGTCGTGGATGAACGTCGGGTCGGCCATGGCGTCCTGCCAGGCCTCGGTCAGCTCGTCGAGGGCAGCGACCAGGGCCTCGGGCATGAAGCGGCCCCCGAAGTCGCCGAACCAGCCGCCCTCGTCGGCATCGAAGCTCGACGGCGGGATCACGGGCGCCTGCTGGCCCGGAGTGCTGGTCGTGGTCATGCCTGGACTCCTGTCATGGCGGCGACGGCGTCGCGGGGAGCGCCGTTCTTGACGAGTGCCTCACCGACCAGGACCGCGCGAGCTCCCTGGCTGACGAAGCGGGCGACGTCGGGAAGGCCGGAGATGCCCGACTCGGCGACCAGGACCCGGTCGCCGGGCACCAACGGTGCGAGGCGGGCGAAGGTCTCGTTGTCGACGGCCAGGGTCTTGAGGTTGCGCGCGTTGATGCCGATCAGCTCGGTGCCCAGCGCGACGGCGCGCTCGGTCTCGGCCTCGTCGTGCACCTCGACCAGCACGGTCAGTCCCAGCTCGCGCGCCTCGTCGTGCAGGCGGCGAAGGGTGTCGTCGTCGAGCGAGGCCACGATGAGCAGGACCAGGTCGGCGCCGGCAGCGCGGGCCTCGAGCACCTGGTAGCTCGTGACCATGAAGTCCTTGCGCAGGATCGGGGTGTCGAGGGCCGCGCGCACGGCTCGCAGGTCGTCGAGGCTCCCACCGAAGCGTCGCTGCTCGGTGAGCACGCTGATCGCAGCGGCGCCCCCGGCGGCGTACTGCACGGCCAGGGCTGCCGGGTCGGGGATGTCGGCCAGGTCGCCCTTGCTCGGGCTGCGGCGCTTGACCTCGGCGATGACGCTGGAGCCCGGGGCACGGAAGTGCGGCATCGGGTCGCGGGCCGGCCCGACGTCGGCCAGGGCAGCGCGCAGGTCGGCCATGGAGACCACCGACTCGCGCTCCGCGAGGTCGATCCGCACGCCGTCGACGATGTCGTCGAGCACGGACATGACTACCTCCTGGATCGGGCCCGGATCGCTGGTCGGATCGCTGGTCCGGGTCGGGCTGTGCGCTGCCACGAGTCTGTCACGCGACGCCTTGGGGTCCAGACAGCGGTCACGCCGCTGCACCGGTCCACGTCGAAGGGATTCCCCTGAGCTACCACCAGCCCCCGCCGCCGCCGCCCGAGTACGGCGCCCCGCAGCCCTACGGCTACGGCTCCCGACCTCCCAAGAACTCGGTGCTGGCGACCTCCGCACTGGTGCTCGGCACCTTCGGCTGACGCTCAGGGCGCCAGCCACGATCCCGAGAGGTTGCGCAGGATCGTGAAGACGGCCATCAGCGCGATCACGGTGACCGCGACCCGGGAGACGACCCTCATCGGGATCTGACGCTGGTGCCCCCGCCAGCGGTCGACGGTCCAGAGCGCCAGCCCGGCGACGAGGAACGGCAGCGCGACGATGAAGGCCAGGTTGCTCGAGGCTGCGTCGACGAGCTGAGCGTGGGTCAGGTCGTTGACGGCTCGCAGGCCGCCGCAGCCGGGGCACCAGAAGCCCATCGCAGCGCTCGGGCAGAAGCCCCAGCTGCCCTGGGCGTGCGGGTCACGGAAGTGCAGGGCGACGGTGGTGGCACCGAGGGCGCCGATGGTGACCAGGGGCGCGACGAGGCGCTGCCCCCGCGTCTGCGGGGGGCTCTCCGGTGCGAGCGCGGGCGCCGTCGGCTGCTGGGTCACGACATCGGTCAGTGCGTTGCGGACTCGTGGAGGCCCAGCTTGGCCATGACGCCGAACAGCACGCCGGCGGCCAGCGTGATGACCACGCCGATCCAGAAGATGACGAAGCTGATCGGGCTGAGCATCAGGCCGACACCTCCCACCACGAAGCCGACCAGCGCGACGACCACGGCCGTCCAGGCAGCCGGAGTGTTGCCGTGGTTGTCCGTCATGCAGGGCTCCTTGCGATGGGTCGTGCGGCGAGGTGCGCACGGGATCTCGGTACGTCGGGTGGTGCGGCCCATTCTATTCAGGCGTGGTCACCGCGTGGGGTCGCGACCCTCGTCGATGGCTTTCCAGAGTTCGAGGCTGGACGGCTCCTCGTCCTCGTCCGGGGTCGCGCGGACCGCCTCCTGGTCCCCGGGCGCGTCGTAACGGGTGCCCATCTCGGGCCAGCGCCCCACCTGCCGCGCGGCCACGGCGGCGGGCAGGACGGCGAGGACCGACAGCACCAGCGCCAGCCAGTACCACCAGCTGAGGTCGACCACCGGGGTCGCACCGATGTCGCGGAAGTCGGCGCGGTAGGAGTCGATGATCATCCCCCTGCCGAGCACCACGGAGGCCGCAGCCCCCACGGCCGCGGCCAGCCCCAGCACGGCGACCCCTCGTCGTACGACTCGACGGGTGACGAGGACGACTCCCCAGCAGGCGAGGACGACCAGGCTGAGCGTGAGTGCGAGCGGGACCTGGGAGCCCTCCTGCAGGTCGGAGTAGACGATCCCGCTCTCGGTGGGTCGGGCGGTGGCCAGGGTCTGGTTGGTCGCGATGGCCGTCAGGCCCGCGGTCGCGAGGCCGGCGAGGACCGTGGGGACGAAGGCGGACCTGGCTGATCCGTCCGGCCTAGCCACGGGCGGCCACGTCGAAGCTGACGGCGTCGAAGCACGTGCGGTCGCCGGTGTGACAGGCGGCGCCCTCCTGGTCGACCTTGACGAGCAGGGTGTCGCCGTCGCAGTCGAGCCGGACGTCCTTGACCCACTGGACGTGGCCGGAGGTGTCGCCCTTGACCCAGTACTCCCGACGCGAGCGGCTCCAGTAGGTCGCGCGACCCGTCGTCAGCGTCCGGTGCAGCGCCTCGTCGTCCATCCAGCCCAGCATCAGCACCTCGAGGGTGTCGTGCTGCTGCACCACGGCCGGAACCAGTCCTTCGGCCGAACGCTTGAGCAGGGCGGCGATGGCCGGGTCGAGTGTCTCCACCGACCCAGTATCGCCGCCCTGCCTCATGCCTGACGAACCGTCACGCGCTGATGATCATCGCCGCACGGTCACCCTGCGCACCACGCTCTGGGCCAGGACGCGTGCCTCGCCGCCGTAGACGACCTTGATGACCTGGCGTCCGGGCTTGAGACCGCGCAGTCGCAGCACGACCTGACCGTTGCTCAGCGTCCCGCTGGCGACCTTGACCCCGTCGACCAGCACCCGCACCGTGCCCCGCACGGGGTTGGCACCGGAGGTGCCGGGCTAGGTCACCCGCACCGCCAGACACTCGCTGAGGTCGCCGCCACCAACGACGTAGGTGCCGTCGGTCTCGCCCGGCACCGGCACGCCCGAGAGCCGTGCGCGCCGGTGGGCCGGTGCGCTACTGGCCCTGCTGCGCGACCCAGGAGGTGTGCAGGCCTGCGTAGACGCTGCCCTGCTCGGCCCTCAGCACGCTGTGGTGGCCGCGCTGCACGACGCGGCCCTGGTCCACGACCACGACCTCGTCGGCGCCCTCGGCAGTGGAGAGGCGGTGCGCGATGGTGACCGAGGTGCGGCCACTCATCAGGCGCTCGAGAGCGCGACCGATGCGCATCTCCAGGGCGGGGTCGACCGCGCTGGTGGCCTCGTCGAGGACCAGCAGGTCGGGATCAGCGAGGTGGGCGCGCAGCAGCGCCACGAGCTGACGCTCGCCGGCCGAGAGGGACTCGCCGCGCTGGCCGACCTTGGTCTCCAGGCCGTGCGGCAGGCCGGCGACCCAGTCGGCGAGCCCCAGCTCCTCGGCGCTGGCGAGGATCTCGGCCTCGCTCGCGTCGAGCTTGCCGTAGCGGACGTTGGCGGTGATGGTGTCGTCGAAGAGGAAGCCCTCCTGCGGCACCAGCACGACGCTCTTGCGCAGCGACCGCTCGGAGATCTTGCGGACGTCGACGCCGTCGAGCAGCACCGATCCACTCGAGGGATCCATCAACCGGGTGAGGAGCTTGGCGAAGGTGGACTTGCCCGAGCCGGTCGCCCCCACGATCGCGAGGCGGCGACCGGCGTCGATGGCGAGCGTGACCTCGCGCAGGACCGGCGGGCCGCCGGGGTAGGCGAACTCCACGTCCTCGAACCGTACGTCGATCGGGCCGCGCGGCAGCACTTCGCCGTCTACGCCCGGGTCGACGAGGTCGGCAGGGGTGTCGAGGATGCCGATGACCCGGCGCCACCCGGCAATGGCGTTCTGGGCGTCGGTGAGGATCTGGGTGCCCAGCTGGACCGGTCCGACGAAGAGCGTCACGAGGAACGCGAAGGCCAACACCTCGCCGGCGGAGATGTCGCCGGCGAAGCCGAGCCAGATGCCCACGATCAGCACCCCGGCGTTGGCCAGGCCCGCCGAGACCCCGCCGAGCGAGAACGAGAAGGCGGTGAAGCCCTGCGCACGGGTGCTGGCGACCTGGTGGGCCGAGATGGCCTCGTCGATGCGGGCCTGGGTACGCGCCTCGACGGCGTAGGAGCGGACGACCGCGGCACCGACCACGGGCTCGGAGATCGCCGAGAGCAAGAGGCCGACCTGACGGCGGACGGTGCTGTAGGCATCGGACAGCTTGCGCTGGAAGAAGCGCAGCGAGAGGAAGAGCGGCGCGAAGCAGAGCCAGACCACGAGGGCGAGCTGCCAGCTGTAGAAGAGCATGACGATCGTGGCGATGAGGACCTGCCCGACGCTGACGACGAAGAGCAGCCCGCCGAAGACGAGGAACTGGCTGACCTGGTCGACGTCGCTGGTGACACGGGAGACGAGGGCGCCGCGGCGCTCGGTGTTCTGCGTGAGCAGGGGCAGGTCGTGGACGTGGCGGAACGCCTTGATGCGCAGCGTCGCCAGGCCCCGCTCGGAGGTGGTGAACAGGCGCGTCGTCATCGCGTAGGAGGCATAGCTGGTGATCAGGATGCCGACGGCGGCGGCCACCCCCATCCAGACCGTGTAGGACACGTCGGGTCCGTCGGCGCCGTTGAGCCCGCGGTCGAGGGTCTGCTGGACCGCGATCGGCACGATGACCTGGCCGACCGAGGCGAGGACGGCGAGCAGCAGGGTGCCGCGAATGCCCTCCTTGAGCTCGGGCGAGTGGCTGATGCCGCGACGGATGGTGTCCATCGCGCCGATGTCCTCGCCGGTCTCCATGACCGTCGAGCCGTCGGCCTTGGGCTGCTGGGTGGTCGTCACGTCCGCACCTCCTCCCCCCCATGACCGGGGTGTCCGGCATGGTCGGGGTCCTGCTCGTAGGCGTTGACCAGGCGGGCGTAGGACGGGTTGCGCGCCAGCAGCTCGGCGTGCGTGCCGCGATCGGCGATGCGGCCGCCCTCGAGGTGGAGCACCTCGTCGGCCAGCGCGATCGTGGCCTTGCGGTAGGCGACGACGACCAAGGTGGAGCCGTCAGCACCGTCACCCGCCGCCAGGCCCGAGCGGAGCCCCGCCAGGATGCGGCCCTCGACCTCGGGATCGACCGCGGAGGTGGCGTCGTCGAGGATCAGCAGCCGCGGTCGCCGGACCAGGGCGCGAGCCAGCGAGATCCGCTGGCGCTGGCCGCCCGAGAGCGACGTGCCGCGCTCGCCGAGGCGCGCGTCGAGGCCGGCGGGAAGGGCCGCGACGAAGCCGTCGCCCTGGGCGATGCGCAGGGCCTCCCAGACGTCGGCGTCACCGACGTCGGCACCGAGGGTGATGTTGCCGCGCACGGTGTCGTCGAAGAGGAAGGCCGTCTGCGGGACCAGGGAGACCATCGCGGCTAGCTGACCGGGCGCGAGGTCGCGCACATCGGTCCCGTCGACGACGACCTGGCCGGAGTCGGGGTCGACCAGGCGGGTCAGCAAGGTGGTGAGGGTGCTCTTGCCCGAGGCCGTCGCCCCCACGAGGGCGACGGTGCGGCCGGGCTCGACGCTGAAGGTCAGGTCCTCGAGCAACGGCTGGTCGGGGACATAGCGGTAGCCGAGGCCGTCGACGTCGAGACGGGCGCCGGAGCGACCCCCGGTCGCCGGGGACTCGCCGTAGGGCATCTCTCCGGCGGCATCGAGGACGGCGCGGACGCGGCGGTAGCCGACGACGCTGCGGGGGAACTCGCCGAGGAGCCAGCCGATCGAGCGGATCGGGAAGGACACGATGGTCAGGAGGTAGGCGACGGTGACGACGTCACCGGCGTCGGCGGCACCGCTGAGGACCCGCGAGACGCCGAAGGCGAGGACGAACAGCACGCCGATGCCGGGCAGCGCGGCGAGCGCCGGGTCGAAGGCGGCCCGGATCCGTCCGACGCGGATGTTGACGTCGCGCAGCTCCTCGGCCTTGGCGGCGAAGCGCGCGGTCTCTTCCGGTTCGCGACCGAGGGTCTTGACGACCATCGCGCCGTCGAAGGACTCGTGGGCGATCTCGCTGACCTCGGCACGCAGCTGCTGGGCCCGCGTCATCCAGCCCTGCGCGAGGTTCTGGTAGATCACGTTGACCGCGATCACGGCCGGGAAGACCAGCAGACCGACCAGCGCGAGCACCAGGTCGGCGAGGAACATCTGACCGACGGCGATGACCATCATCGCGACCGTGCCGACGGCCATCGGGAGTGGCGCGATCGGCCCCCAGGCAGCCTCGACGTCGGAGTTGGCATTGCTCAGCAGCTCACCGGTCGGGTGGCGCTGGTGCCACTCCATGGGAAGCGAGAGGTATTGCCGGGTCACGGCACGACGGGTGCGGGCCTGCATGCGGTATTGCATGATCCCGGCGCCGAGCCGGCGCGCGACGATGCCGACCGCGCGCAGGATCGCGACGCCGACGAACAGCGCGAGGATCGCGACGAGCGAGCCCGCGCCCACCTCTCCGGTCTCGAAGGCGGGCAGCACGACGTTGTCGGTGGACCAGCCGAGCACCCACGCGTCGGCCACGGTCAGGGCGCCGAAGAGGACGCTGCCGAGCGTCGAGAGCGTGAAGATCCAGGGCTCACGCCGGATGGCCACCGCGAGGACGGCGAAGCCGGCTCGGGTCGACCCCCGGCCGTCTGCTCGCTTGTCGCCCATGTCTCCCTGACTCATCGGTTGACGGCGCCAACCGTCGCGCGAGGAAGGCTATTCCCGGGCACCGACATCGACCAATCCTTCACCCCTCCGCTACGCCGTGCCCGAGGCCGGTCCCTAGGCTCAGGAGATGCGCTCCCCCACCCTCGCCCGCCGCGAACGCCACGACCTGTGCGACCTGGCCCTCGTGCTCGGGGAGGACGCGCCCACGCTGTGCGGCGAGTGGACCGCCAAGGAGCTCGTCGCCCATCTGCTCGTGCGCGAGCACAGCCCGCTCGGGGCTCTCGGGATCGCCGTGGAGACATTCGCCCGGCTGACCGACCGGGCGATGGCACGACTCGGCCGGCGTGACTTCGCGGTGCTCGTCGAGCAACTGCGTGAGCCCGGGCTCACGCCGTACGCGCTGTGGCCGGTGGAGGTGCTGGGCAACACCCTCGAATACCTCGTCCACCACGAGGACCTGCGTCGCGCGCAAACCGACTGGCAGCCCCGCGAGAACACCCCGGCCGACGACGATGCGATCTGGACCGCGATCCGCATCGGCGGCCGCGCCCTGGTGAGGCCGGCCGGCGTGCCCGTGCGAATCCGGCGCGCCGACACGGGCAAGGAGGTCACGTTGCGCGGCGGCGCCGAGCCCGTCACGATCATCGGAAGCCCGACCGAGGTGACGCTGTTCCTCTTCGGGCGCAGGCAGCTGCACGACGTGACCTTCGAGGGTCCGACCGAGAAGGTTGCGGCGCTGCGCCGCGCCGCGCTCGGCTTCTGAGGTCCAGCCTCAGGCGGGACCCTCGCCGGGCAGGCGCCGAGTCGGCGCGATGTCGCACCCGGGGACGCCGAGTCGGCGGACCAGCCACACCCGGTCGTAGCCGTCGAGCACCTCGCGTCGCTGCTCGACCCACGCGGTGCGGTCGACCTCGGGGTAGAACGTGTCGCCCTCGGGCGTGAGGTGGACCTCGGTGAGCACCTGCTCGTCTGCCAGGTGCAGGGCCTCGTCGTAGACCAGCGAGCCCCCGACGACCATCACCTCGCCGGGCAGGTCGTCGGCCAGCGCGAGGGCGGCGGTGAACGACGGGGCGACCAGGACGCCCTCGGCAGCCCACGACGGGTCACGGGTCAGGACGATCGTGGTGCGGCCGGGCAGCGGCCGACCGATCGAGTCGTACGTCGCGCGCCCCATGACCATCGTGTGGCCCAGCGTCGTGGCCTTGAAGTGCGCGAAGTCCTCGGGGATGCGCCACGGGATGTCGCCCGCCGCGCCGATCACGCCGTTGTCGGCGACGGCCGCGACCATCACGACGCGTTTGCCGCCGGGCGTCATGCGTGCGTCATACGGCGATCGGGGCCTTGATGCCCGGGTGCGGGTCGTAGCCCTCGAGGATGACGTGCTCGAGGTCGAAGGCGTCCAGCGCGCTCACCGAGGGGTCGAGCACCAGCCGTGGCAGCGGGCGCGGCTCCCGCGTGAGCTGGAGCCGGGCCTGGTCGACGTGGTTGGAGTAGAGGTGGGCGTCGCCGAGGGTGTGGACGAAGTCGCCGACCTCGAGCCCCGTGACCTGGGCGACCATGTGGGTCAGCAGCGCGTAGGACGCGATGTTGAACGGCACGCCGAGGAAGACGTCGGCGGAGCGCTGGTAGAGCTGGCAGCTGAGCCGGCCCCCCGCCTCCGACGGCGCGACGTAGAACTGGAACATCGTGTGGCAGGGCGCCAGCGCCATCTGCGGGATGTCGGCGACGTTCCACGCCGAGACGATGTGGCGGCGCGAGTCGGGGTCGCGGCGGATCTGCTCGACGACCTGCGCGATCTGGTCGACGTGGCGTCCGTCGGGCGTCGGCCACGAACGCCACTGGTAGCCGTAGACCGGCCCCAGGTCGCCGTCGGCGTCGGCCCACTCGTCCCAGATCGTGACGCCACGGTCCTGCAGCCACTTCACGTTGGTGTCGCCCCGCAGGAACCACAGCAGCTCGGCGAAGATCGAGCGCGTGTGCACCTTCTTGGTCGTCACGAGCGGGAAGCCCGCGGTGAGGTCGAAGCGCATCTGGTGGCCGAAGACGCTGCGGGTGCCGGTGCCCGTGCGATCACCCTTGTCGACCCCCTCGTCGAGGATCCGCGTCAGGAGATCGAGGTACTGCTGCATGGGGCCAACCTACCGTCCGGGGACCGCTCAGATGGCGACCGTCCCGGTGATGCTCGTGCGGGTGTCGCCGCCCACCCAGACCTCCCGGTCCGGCCCCTCGCCCTCGACGCTGACGTGCACGCGGCCCCGCCGGCCCATCGCCGTGCCCTGGGACGCGACGTACGACGTGGGCAGGCGCGAGCCCGCCAGCCACTGGGCGATCCCGGCGTTGAGGCTGCCGGTGACCGGGTCCTCGACGACGCCGAGGCCAGGGCAGAACGCGCGGACCTCGACCGCGGCCCCCTCGGATCCAGGGTCGGCTCCACCACCGGGATAGAGCCCGACCACGCCGACGTCGAGGTCGCCGAACCGCGCCAGGTCAGGTCGTACGGCGAGCACGGCGTCGGCGTCGCGCAGCAGCAGCCCGACCCAGCCGGGGCCGTTGTCGATCCACGCGGCGTCGACGATGTCGCTCTCGTCGATCGCCAGCGCCTCGGCGATGCGGGTCAGGTCGTCGGCGGCCACGGGTCCGGAGCGCAGCAGTGGCGGGGCGACGAACGCCAGCCGCTCACCGCGCCGGACCCGGACCAGGCCCGCACCACACTCCTGCACGAGCGTGTCCGCGGCGCCAGGCACTCCCCCGGCCTCGAGCCAGGCGTGGGCGCTGCCGAGGGTCGGGTGGCCGGCGAAGGGCAGCTCCCCGCCCGGGGTCCAGATGCGCAGCCGGTAGTCGGCGCCCGGCGTGGTCGGCGACAGCAGGAACGTGGTCTCCGACAGGTTGGTCCACCGCGCGAAGGCCGCCATCTGCTCCTCGGCCAGGCCGTCGGCGTCATGGACGACCGCGACCGGGTTGCCCATCAGAGGCAGGGGCGAGAAGACGTCGACCTGGCGGAATGCACGCATCCCGTCACGCTACCGACGACCTGGCCGACCTACTGGGCCAGCGCCCACGTCGTGCTGCGCGGGAAGGTCAGCACGACCTCGCAGGTCGGCTCGAGCCCGGGTCGCGGCGTCTCGCAGGACGTGAGCTGGAGGCTGCCGGAGTTGGAGAGTCGTGGCCCGTCGTCGGGGTCCTCCTGCGCGAGCTCGACCAGGTAGGTCACCGCCCCGCCCTCCAGGACGCTGGCGTCGAAGACCACGGCCCCCGCGTCCAGCCCGGTGTCGACCTCGGCGTTCTGCTGCGCGTCGTAGAGGCGCCTGGTCACCTGCCCCGTGTCCTCCTCCACACTCCGGGTCAGCACCCAGGCGCCGTCGGGCGAGAGCTCCGCACCGAGACCGACCACGGTGACGATGCGGTCCTGCAGATCACGGGGACTCGCGATGCTGATGGCGCCGTCCGACTCCTGGCGCGCGACGGCACCGCCCTCGACGTCGAGCACGCGTGGGGAAGCCACCTCCGCGACGTCGTCGGCAGCGACGTCGTAGGCCTGGCTGCGGCCACGCTCGACGTAGTAGGCGACGCCGGCATCGAGTGCCACCACGTCGATGTCCTCGTCGTCGGACAGGGGCACCGTGCCGACGACCTCGCCGGCGGCGAGGTCCCACACGCGGAGCTCACGGTCGTCGCTCTCGTCGACCCAGGCGACGAGCCCCTCCTCGGCCGAGACCTGGTAGGTGCCGTCGCGACGCTGCGTCCCGATGCGGGTGCGGACCCCGTCGGTGTCGACGTGGACGATCGCACCGTTGGCGTCGGCGTAGACCGCGCCGCTGTCGACCTCGAAGAAGGTCCGCAGCGCCTCGACCCGCAGCTCGACGTCGGTCAGGTGGAGGGTGCCGTCGGTGTACCACGCGACCGGAGCCCGGTTGGCGGAGCGCTCGACCGGCACGTCGGTCAGCGGCGCACGCGGCTCGGGTCGGGTGCCCCACCAGGTCGCACCCCCGACCACGACGGCGAGCACGGCGACGACGGCGCCCGCCGTGACCGTCGTACGGCGCCCGCGGGCGCGGCGGTCGGCCCGCTGCTCGGCGGCCACGTCGGCGAGCACGACCGGGGTGACGTGGAGGGACTCAGCGACTCGGCGAAGGGTGTCGTCGGACGGCGCCGGACCGAGCTCGCGACCCAGCACCAGCTCGACCTGCTCGGTGGCGAGCGCAGCGACCGAGCGCAGCACCAGCGAAGCCCGGTCGCCCGGCGTCAGGACGTCGAGCGAGGCCGAGAGCGCCGGCCACTGCGGGTCGAGCGGCGCGGCGTCGAGCGGGGCGGCGGTGGACCACCAGGCCACCGGGTCGTCCCGCCTCACGTCGAGCAGCGTGCGGTAGAGGTGGACGTCGAGGTCGCCGACCTCGTCGCGCCCGCGCCACCTGGCGCGCACCAGCCCCAGGGTCGAGCGGGCCTGCCGGAGGGCGACGTCCGGGCGGGAGCCGAGCAGGACGGCGGTGCGCACCAGCGCGGTCCAGCGCGCGACGGCGTAGGCTTCGAAGTCGCTCTCGTCGCGCATGACTACTGCTCCTCGGTCCCCTGCGCCACGACCCAGGCCGTGAGCTCGGCGGTGTCCCTCCCACGGGCTGCCCTGTCGTCGGAGTATTCGGAGCCGCGCTCACCGTGGATGGCGTGGATGGCGTGGCTGGCGTCCACCCCGGCCCCCCGGATACCCAGCGCCTCGCGCAGGACCCGGTGGAACCGCTCGGGATAGACGGTGAGCCCCCAGCGGCCCGCGCCCGACTTGGTGGTCATCTCGCCGGTGACGAGGAGGTGGTGCAACCTCGTGACGCCGAGGACGCACCAGCAGCAGGCGCCCTCGCTCGCACCCTCCGCCGGCATCGCCGCCAGGGCCTCGGCGTTGTCGCGCCAGTAGGTGTCGAGGTTGGCGCGGGTGAAGTCCCGCAGGGCCTGCGCGGAGGTCCAGACGCCGAGCTCGCCGAGAGACGGGCCCGCGATGCGGACGCCGTGCCAGGCGAGCTCGTGCCACGCCACGACACCGTCGTGGACGACTCCTTCGGGCTCGAACAGCCGACCCAGCACGGTCGGGACGTCCGGGCACCCGCGCGCGTCGCTGGCGAGGTCGGCGGCCAGGACGTGCGGTCCGTCGAAGGCGACGTCGGGGTGGGCAGCCGCGACCTGCTCGTGCGCCACCCGCAACCGGTGCACCTCACCCGCGTCGGGCCGGTGGGCCAGCGTCGCGACGAAGTCGACGTCGCTCTGCCCCGGCACCCACTCGCCGAAGCCGGTGCCGCCACGCAGGTAGAGCCCCGTGACCAGGCCCGGTGGCGCGACGCGCAGGAAGGTCGCGCAGACCTCCTCGACCGCCGCAGGGATCACGCGGGGATCATGCGTGGATCATGCGTGGAGCGACATCGGTCCGTAGACAACGCGGTCGACGTCGAGCAGCGTCACACCGTCGACGCCCTGCTCGGCGAGCTCGGCATAGAACTCACCGACCCACGACTCGGCGTCGGCCTGGCTGGCGAAGCGCTGGCCGGCGTAGTCCTCGGTGACGGTGACCTCCGCCCCCGTCTTGTCCTCGAGGCGCCAGGACCACGGCAGCTCCACGGTGGACGGCGGACGGAAGGTGGGTGGCTGGTCGGGCAGGTTCATGACTCCCTCACCGAGGTGTCGACGAAGGGCGGCTTGGTGAGCTGGAAGATCTCGCGACGTCCACGGACGTCGACCCCCACCTCCGCCTCCGGGTGGATGTCGGAGGGCAGCAGCGCGAGGCCGATGCCCTTCTTGAGCGTCGGGGAGAACGTCCCGGAGGTGATCTCGCCGAGCAGCACGTCCGGGGTCAGGCTGACCATCATGTGCGGGCGCGGGATGGCGCGACCCGTGGAGACGAGCCCGCGCAGGGTCCGCTTCGGCCCGGCCGCCTTCTCGGCGAGCAGCACGTCGCGCCCCCAGAAGGCCTCCTTCTTCCACCCGACGGCCCAGCCGAGGCGGGCCTCGTTGGGCGTCACGTCCAGCGAGATCTCCTGGCCGTGGAGCGGGTAGCCCATCTCGGTCCGCAGCGTGTCGCGCGCGCCGAGGCCGCAGGCGAGCATGTCGTAGGCCGCGCCGGCGGCGACGAGTGCGTCCCACAGCGACTCGGCGACCGCGTTCGCGGCGATCAGCTCGTAGCCACGCTCACCGGTGTAGCCGGTGCGACAGACCACGACCCCGCTGCCGTCGTGCTCCGCCTCGGCGAAGCTCATGTAGTCGTGGCCGACCGGCAGGCCGACCGCCCGCAGCACCTCGTCGCAGTGCGTGCCCTGGACGGCCAGCACGACGTAGTCGCGGTGGTGGTCCGCGACCGCCACGCCCTCGGGTGCCGACGCCGCGAGCCGTCGTACGACCTCCGCGGTGTTGGCGGCGTTGGGCACGAGCAGCACGTGCTCGTCGTCGCGGTAGTAGACGATCAGGTCATCCACCACCCCGCCCGTGGCGTCGTCGCAGCAGAGCGTGTACTGCGCCTGGCCCGGACCGATCTTGGCGAGGTCGTTGGTCAGCGTGCGGTTGACGTAGTCCGCGGCGCCGGGCCCGGAGACCATCGCCTTGCCGAGGTGGCTCACGTCGAAGATGCCGACGGAGGTGCGCACGGCGGTGTGTTCCTTGACGACGCCGGAGGAATACTCCAGGGGCATCGACCACCCGCCGAACTCGGCGAACTTGGCGCCCAGGGCGACATGTCGGTCATGGAGGGGCGATCGCAACAGCTCGGCCATGGCGGCGAACCTACCGCAGCCCCTGCGAGCCCTCGCGGGGTGCGGGTTAGTCTGCCGCGGTGACCACGACGTACACACTGCGCAGCGCCAGCCCCGCCAAGACCCGAGCCGACGCGGTGGTGGTCGGGATCCTCTCCACGGCGAAGGGACCGCAGGTCGCGCCCGGTGGCGAGGACGTGGCCAAGGCCTACGGCCGCAAGCTCGCCCCGCTGCTCGCGACGTTGGGCGTCAAGGGCAAGGCCGGCGAGGTGGTCAAGGTCCCCACGAGCGGGACGATCACCTCGCCGCTGCTGGTGCTGGTCGGCCTCGGTGACGAGGCCACACCCACGTCCGTACGCCGTGCCGCCGGCGGCGCCGTCCGCGCCGTCACGAACGCCGCCTCGGTCGCGATCGCGCTGCCGGCCGACTCCCCCGAGCTGGTGCGCGCCTTGACCGAGGGCGCGATGCTCGGCGCCTACACGTTCACGGCGTACAAGAAGGACGCGAACGGCTCGGAGGCTCCCGGCGACGTCGTGCTCCTCTGCCCCAACCCGCGTCGCAAGGAGATGACCACCGCCTTCGAGGAGGCCCAGGTCGTCGCCCGCGCCGTCGCGCAGACCCGCGACTGGGTCAACACCCCTCCTGGCGACCTCACGCCGCCCGCCTTCGCCGAAGCCGCTGTCGCGTCGGGCAAGGAGTGGACCAAGGGCCGCGGTGGCCCCAAGGTCACCGTCACGGTGCTCGACGAGAAGCGCCTGGCCGAGCTCGGGTGCGGCGGCATCCTCGGCGTCGGCGCGGCCTCCGCCGCTCCCCCACGCCTGGTCGAGATCACCTACGCCCCCAAGGACGCGCGCTGCCACCTGGCGCTCGTCGGCAAGGGCATCACCTTCGACTCCGGCGGCCTGACCATCAAGCCGGCCCAGGGCATGGGCGAGATGAAGAGCGACATGTCCGGCGCCGCTGCCGTGATCCAGGCGACCTTCGCCATCGCCGCGCTCGGCCTGCCGATCAAGGTCAGCACCTTCGCCGCAATGGCGGAGAACATGGTCTCCGGCTCCGCGATCCGCCCGGGTGACGTCATCACCCAGTACGGCGGCACCACCGTCGAGATCCTCAACACCGACGCCGAGGGACGCCTCGTCCTGGCCGACGCCCTCGGTCGCGCCGCCGAGCAGCAGCCCGACGTCCTGCTCGACGTCGCCACGCTGACGGGCCACATGGTGCTGGCGCTCGGCGACCGCGTCGCGGGCGTCATGGGCACCGACGAGATCGTCCAGGGCGTCCTGGCCGCTTCCGAGGTCGCCGGCGAGGACCACTGGCCGATGCCGATCCCCGAGGGCATGGTCGAGCGGGTCAAGGGCAGCAAGATCGCCGACCTCGCCCAGCACGACTGGGTCCGCTGGGGCGGCGCCCTCTTCGCCGGCGCGTTCCTGCGCGAGTTCACCCACGGCCTGCCGTGGGCGCACCTCGACATCGCCGGCACCGCCTTCAACTCCGGCGGCCCCCGCGGCCACGTCACCAGCGGCGGCACCGGCTGGGCCGTCACCACCCTCGTCGACTACGCCCGCGCACTCTCGGCCGAGAAGTAGGCGCGGGCCGGGCCGGCCGTTCGTCGGTCGAGCGGCGCGCGGCGCGCGGCGCGCCGCGAGCGGAGAGCGGCGAGACGACCAGCAACCCCAGCCGTGCGACGTACGGCGTGCGGCGTGCGGCGTGCGGCGCACCCCACGCAGGCGAGCACCTCACCGAGGTCTCGACGCCGACTCGCTGGCGCTCGCCGGGCTCGACCGACGAGCGGCCAGCCAGTGATCACGCATCAGTGCGGTCGATCGCACGTACCTGGTGCGTGCGATCGACCGCAGTGTTCCTGGTCGAGCCCGTGGAGCGTCAGCGACGACGCGTCGAGACCCTCATGGCTGGCTAGTAGCCGCGCTCCTTGCGCTGCTGCTTCTGCCGACTGTTGTAGTCACGCATGCGCTGCGGGATGCCGACCACGGCTGCGTCGTAGGACGGCACCTGGTGCTTGTTGGCGAAGTCGTGCGCCCAGTTGATCGACGGCACCCGCCGGCGGGTCCACTCTCCGTCATGCGCGACGAGGAGCAAGGTGACGTCGCTGACCGCGGTGCGGGGCTCGACGAAGCCCTCGACACCGCGACGTGCGGTGACGAACTCGTGCAGGTGCGTCTCGTCGACCTTGTCGGAGGCGCGGACGCGTGTGGAGCCCGTGCGGAGTCCGTCCTTCGCAGGCTTGCTCATGCGCATGCCTGACCCGCGGCGGAAGCGGTCCATGAAACCCATGTGACCAGTTTGCCCCTTCGCCGGTCATCTCGCGCGAACGACCCCCCACAACGGCTCGTCGCGGATCACGGCGGCCGCGCTGAGGCCGGTGTTGTCACGCGCGCCAGAAGTGCAAGGATGGTCGCGCATCGATGACTATGGAGGGACCAGCGTGTCAGAGGCGGACTTCGACGTTCTCATTCTCGGGGCGGGTTCGGGAGGCTATGCCTGTGCCTTGCGCGCGGCCCAGCTCGGGCTGTCCGTCGGCCTGGTCGAGAAGGGTCCGCTCGGCGGCACCTGCCTCCACGTCGGCTGCATCCCCACCAAGGCCCTGCTCCACGCCGCGGAGGTCGCCGACAGCGCCCGCGAGTCGGAGCAGTTCGGGGTCAGGGCATCCTTCGACGGCATCGACATGCCCGGTGTCAACGCCTACAAGGACGGCGTGGTCGCGCGTCTCTTCAAGGGGCTGACCGGCCTGATCAAGTCCCGCGGCATCACCGTCATCGAGGGCGAGGGCCGGGTCACCGGTCCCCGTGAGGTCACGGTCGACGGCAAGGCCCACACCGGGCGCCACCTCGTCCTGGCCTCCGGCTCCTACTCGAAGTCCCTGCCCGGCCTCGAGGTCGATGGCGAGCGGGTCCTGACCTCCGAGCACGCACTGCGCCTCGAGCGGGTGCCCGCATCGGTCATCGTGCTGGGCGGCGGCGTCATCGGTTGCGAGTTCGCCAGCGTCTGGCGCAGCTTCGGCGCCGAGGTCACGATCATCGAGGCCCTGCCGCGCCTGGTCGCCGTCGAGGACGAGGCGTCGTCCAGGGCGCTCGAGCGCGCGTTCCGCAAGCGCAAGATCGCCTTCAGGACCGGCACATCGTTCCAGAGCGTGAAGTCGACCGACAGCGGTGTCGCGGTCACCGTCGGAGTGGCCGGTGGTGAGCAGAGCGTGATCGAGGCAGAGCTGCTGCTCGTCGCGGTCGGTCGCGGTCCGAGCACCGCCGGGCTCGGCTACGAGGAGATCGGCGTGGCGATGGAGCGCGGCTTCGTGCTCGCCGATGAGCGCTGCCGCACCAACGTCGAGGGCGTCTACGCCGTCGGCGACATCGTCCCCGGCCTCCAGCTGGCCCACCGCGGCTTCCAGCAGGGCATCTTCGTCGCAGAGGAGATCGCCGGCCTCGACCCGCAGCCCATCGACGAGCTCGGGATCCCCCGCGTCACCTACAGCCACCCCGAGATCGCCTCGGTCGGTCTCAACGAGGTCGACGCCGTCGAGACCTACGGCGCCGACGGCATCGAGACCGTGACCTACGACCTCGGCGGCAACGGCAAGAGCCAGATCCTCAAGACCGCCGGCTTCGTCAAGCTCGTGCGTCAGAAGGACGGGCCCGTGGTCGGTGTCCACCTGGTCGGCGACCGCGTGGGTGAGCTCATCGGCGAGGCCCAGCTCATCTACAACTGGGAGGCACACGCCGAGGACGTCGCTCCTCTGGTGCATGCCCACCCCACCCAGAACGAGGCCCTCGGCGAAGCGCACCTCGCGCTCGCCGGGAAGCCGTTGCACGCCCACTCCTGAACCCCATCACCACAAGCTCGTAAAGGAAGTCCATGGCCACCGACGTCAACCTCCCAGCTCTCGGCGAGTCCGTCACCGAAGGGACCGTCACACGCTGGCTCAAGCAGGTCGGCGACACGGTCGCCGTCGACGAGCCGTTGCTGGAGGTCTCCACCGACAAGGTCGACACCGAGATCCCCTCCCCCGTCGCCGGCACCCTGCTCGAGATCAAGGCCCAGGAGGACGACACCGTCGAGGTGGGCGCGATCCTCGCGGTGATCGGTGACGAGGGCGAGTCCGCCGGCGCCGCCGACGAGACCGCCGAGCCCGAGGCCGAGCCGAAGGACGACGACCAGGCAGATAAGAAGGCCGAGCAGGAGGAGGAGATCGTCGAGGAGACCGGCGACCTCCCCGACGGCGACGAGACGCCCGAGGCCGACAAGGAGCAGCCCGCTGCGTCCGGTGGTCCCGACAGCGGCTCCGGCGGGACCGGCGCTGGCTCCAGCACGTCCGTGACGCTGCCCGCCCTCGGCGAGTCCGTCACCGAAGGCACCGTCACCCGCTGGCTCAAGGCCGTCGGTGACGACGTCGCCGTCGACGAGCCCCTGCTCGAGGTCTCCACCGACAAGGTCGACACCGAGATCCCCTCCCCCGTCGCCGGCACCCTGCTCGAGATCAAGGTCGAGGAGGACGAGACCGTCGAGGTCGGCGCCGAGCTCGCCGTCATCGGCTCAGGCAACCCCGCACCCGCCGCCGCCGACGCCGCGCCGGTGGAGGAGGAGAAGGCCCCCGAGCCGGAGCCGGAGCCCGAGCCCGAGCCCGAGCCCGAGCAGAAGGCGCCAGCGCCGGCTGCGAAGAGCGAGCCCGAGCCCGCCAAGGCACCCGAGCCTGCCCAGCAGGACACTCAGCAGGACACCCAGCAGGTCGCTCCGTCCAACGACAGCGCCGGCTACGTCACCCCGCTGGTCCGCAAGCTCGCGAACCAGCACGACGTCGACCTCTCGACGATCACCGGCACCGGGGTCGGTGGGCGCATCCGCAAGCAGGACGTGCTCCATGCCGCCAAGGCCAAGGAGGTCCCGGCCGCAGCTCCCGCAGCCGCCACTGCTCCTCCGGCCGCCGCAGCGCCCGCGCCGTCGGCCGCAGCGTCGCCGTTGCGCGGCACTACCGAGAAGATCAGCCGACTGCGCAAGATCATCGGTGAGCGGATGCTCGACTCGCTGCACTCGGGAGCCCAGCTCACGCAGGTCATCGAAGTCGATGTCACTCGCATCGCCCGCCTGCGCGAGGCGTCCAAGGCCGACTTCCTGGCCCGCGAAGGTGTGAAGCTGACCTACCTGCCGTTCTTCGCCAAGGCCTCGATCGACGCGCTCAAGACGCACCCCAAGCTCAACGCGACGATCGACACCGAGGCAGGCACGATCACCTACTACGACGTCGAGAACCTCGCCTTCGCCGTCGACACCGAGAAGGGCCTCATCACCCCGGTCGTCAAGGACGCCGGCGACCTCTCCATCGCGGGGTTGGCCAAGAAGATCGCCGATGTCGCCGAGCGCACCCGCACCAACAAGATCGGGCCGGACGAGCTCGGCGGCGGCACGTTCACGATCACCAACCTCGGCAGCGTCGGGGCGCTCTGGGACACGCCGATCATCAACAAGCCGCAGGTCGCCATCCTGGGGCCGGGCGCGGTCGTCAAGCGCCCTGTCGTGATCGACGACCCCGACCTCGGCGAGACGATCGCGGTGCGCCACATGGTCTATCTCGCGCTCACCTACGACCACCGCCTGGTCGACGGTGCCGACGCCGGCCGCTTCCTGCAGGACGTCAAGAAGCGCCTCGAGGCGGGTCAGTTCGAGATCTGAGCACCACCGCAGCACCACCCCAACACCGCCGCCGCCCTCGCACGAGCTCCTCGTGCGGGGGCTGCGTCGTCTCGTGCGGGCCCCGTGCCCGCGGCTTGGCCCTGATGGGAGGCTTGCCGCATGGCTCCTCCCCACGCTCCACTGCACGTCGTCCTCGCCGGGGGCTCCGGCTTCCTCGGCACCCACCTCCGCGCCGATCTGGTCCGCCGGGGGCACACCGTCACCACGCTCGTACGACGAGCCGGCAGCGGTCCGGACGAGTCCACCTGGGACCCCTACTCAGGCCAGGTCGACCGTGACCTGGTCGCCTCCGCCGACGTCGTCGTCAACCTCGCCGGGTCGCCGACCGCGGGCAACCCGCACTCGAAGAAGTGGGCCCGCGAGCTGCGTGAGAGCCGCGTGACGACCACCCGCGTGCTGGCCGGGGCGATCGCCGCGGCCGAGCGCCCGCCGGCGTTCCTCGCCGGCAACGGCATCTCCTACTACGGGAACCACGGCGACCAGGTCCTGACCGAGGCCTCCGACACCCGCGGCGACGCGCTGCTGACCGACGTCACCCGCGAGTGGCAGGCTGCCGCCGATGCCGCCGTCGACGCCGGCGCCCGGGTCTGCATCCTGCGCACCGCTCCCGTGATGGACCGCCGGGCAGCGCCGTTGCTGCAGCTGCGGCTGCTCTTCAAGGCCGGCCTCGGCGGCAAGCTCGGCGACGGCAAGCAGCACATGGCGATGATCTCGCTGCGCGACTGGGTCGGCTCCGTCTCCCACCTCGCGGAGCACCCGACCGCGTCCGGCGCCTTCAACCTCTGTTGCGTGAGGACGCCGACCAACGCCGAGTTCACCAAGACCCTCGCCACGGCGTTGTCCCGGCCGGGTTTCGTCACGGTGCCCCGGGCGATCCTCAAGGTGGCAGCGGGCGAGATGGGCCCGGAGCTGCTCGGCTCCCTGAACGTGCGACCGGCCGCTCTCGAGGCCGCGGGCTACGTCTTCGCCGACCCCGACGTGCAGGCCGTCGTGGCCTCAGGCCTGGCCGCCCTCGACTGACACCCGCGCCACCCGCCAGGTGCCGCCGGTCCGCCACAACGTGACGCGACGCTCCGCGACCGCACCTGCGGGCAGCGACCAGCGGCGCGAGCCGGCACTCGCCGTCGCGTGTGCCAGTCGCTCGCTGACCGCCACGGTGAGTCGCCGGGGCGCCCGAGCGACGACGCGGCCGCGGAGCACCTGCACCTCGAGCGTGTCGACGCTCAACCCCCGGTCGAGCCACCGCCCCAGCATCGCGACGTCGCGCTCGCCGGCCAGGGACCCGCGCACGTAGAGGGCGCGAAGTCCCTCGGCGTCGCCCGCCGCCCAGGCTCGGGCGCGCTGACGGTCCCACTGCTGGAGGACCGCCACCGGCGACCGGCCGGCTCGCTCGCCCACCGGGACCACCATCGACCCGTCGGCCGGGCTCGCGGCCGTCGGGTCCGGCGTACAGGCCGGGAGGGCGAGCAGGCCGAGCAGCACCAGGACGGAGGCCAGGATTCGGGTCACCCCTCACTCCTACCGGCTCCCGCCGCCCGCCGCGACCCGTCATCCACAGGCACCGGTCCCCCCTGACACCCTGCTGACATCCTGGGTGGGTGCTCAGCCGCCGTGCCCTGCTCCTGGGCACTTCGTCGACCCTCGCCGTCGGCGCGGCCGGGGGCGTCGGCATCCAGCAGGGCGTCCTGCCGGGGCGACCCTGGCTCCAGGGGCAGCTGCGCCTCAACGGGGGCACGGGTGGCGTGCCGGACGTCGAGCCCGGCCCGGTCGCGCGCGGCAGCTTCGTCTCCGCGGCGCGACTGGGTGCTCCGACCCGGTGGGCCCTGGCGAGACCGCCCGGGATCACGGGCCCACTCCCCCTGGTCGTCGCGCTGCACGCCTACGGGCACGACGTCGAGACCCTCCTGGGTCCCGGCTTCGGCCTCCCCCAGCACCTCGCCGCGGCCGTCGCGGCCGGGGCACCGCCGTTCCAGGTCGCGATGGCCGACGGCGGCACGACCTACTGGCACGAGCGTCCCGATGGTGAGGACGCCGGCGCGATGATCGTCGACGGGCTGCTGCCGCTCCTCCAGGAGCGCGACGTCCCGACGGAGCAGGTCGGCCTGATCGGCTGGTCGATGGGCGGCTTCGGCGCCCTCCACCTGGCCGGCATCCTGGGCAGCGACCGGGTGCCCGCTGCGGTGGCGACGAGCGCCGCCATCTGGACCGAGTGCGACGAACGCGACCCCGCGCGCGTTCGACGACGAGGCCGAGTGGGCCGCGTTCACGCCCTTCGGCCGCCAGGACGACCTCGACGGCATCACCCTCCGGCTCGACTGCGGCACGGGCGACCCGTTCTACCGCGCCGTCGAGGACTACGCCGAGGGTTTCCCCGCCGACGCCGACGTCACCGCGACCTTCGAGCCTGGCGGACACACCGCGGGCTACTGGCGCCGCGTGCTGCCGGCCCAGCTCGCCTTCCTCGGCGCAGGGGTAGCCTCGCCCCGTGAGTGAGCTTCGCTTCGAGCAGGTCGGCCTCGGTGCCGACGCGATCGACTACCTCGCGGCCTGGGACCTGCAGCGCGAGGTCCACGCCGGTGTGGTCGACGCAACCCGCCCCCCGACCGTGCTGCTGCTCGAGCACCCGCCCGTCTACACGGCCGGCAAGCGCACCGAGCCCCACGAGCGGCCCGCCGACCCCGGCGGTGCAGCCGTCATCGACGTCGACCGCGGTGGCAAGATCACCTTCCACGGCCCCGGCCAGCTCGTCGGCTACCCCATCGTCCGGCTCCCCGACCACGTCAAGGTCGTCGACTACGTACGACGGGTGGAGGAGGCCCTCATCCAGGCTTGCGGCGAGCTCGGGGTCACGACCGCCCGCGTGCCAGGACGCAGCGGCGTCTGGCTGCGCGCCGACGACCAGGGTCCCGAGCGCAAGGTGGCCGCTCTGGGCATCCGGGTCAGCCGCGGGGTGACGATGCACGGCTTCTCCCTCAACTGCGACGTCGACCTCGGCTGGTACGACCGCTTCGTCCCGTGCGGCATCGCCGACGCCGGCGTCACCACGCTCAGCCAGGAGCTCGGCCGTCGCGTCACCGTCCCCGACGTCATCCCGGTCGTGGAGCGCCACCTCGCGCGCTACCTCGCCTGGGGCGCCTACGTCCCGACGCCCGACTACGACGCCCGGCCGGAGCCGGGGCGAACCCCTCGCATCACCCTGGTGACCCCGGGGCGTTGATCCTCACCTCGCGGGCGCCGGTCTCGTGGCCGACGCCGACCCAGCTCGACGTCGCCTGGGCCGACTCGCTCGCCGACCTGGAGCTGCGCAGCCAGGACGACGACGGCCACTACCGCCTCGACGCCGCCAGCGCGCCGATGCGGCTCCTGCGCGGCGCCCACCTCCAGCCCGGGCGGCCTACGCCGGCGCGAGCGTCGACTGCCTCGAGCGCTTCGTCGCCCTCCGCTCCGCCAGCACCCTGCCCGAGCTGACGTGGGACCTCACGGCGCTGCCGGAGCCGGGGCGGCTGATCCGGCTCGCGGTCGACCTACCCTGGCTCAGCGTGCGACTCAGCGCGAGCGTGGAGGCCGCACCCGACGGCAGCGACGAGCTCGTGACCAGCCTCGAGCTGGCGGGGCGTGGGGTCTGGCAGCCCCTGGTCGCGACCATGCTCACCACCACCCAGCACTGGGCTCGGCAAGCGGTCGACGAGCTGACCGTCGGGCTGGCGAAGAGCCTCGGCGACATCAGTCGCGACGTCCGGGTGCCACGGCAGGTCCGCGACGACCCACCGCTGCGCATGCGCACCGCCACCGCCCAGATGCGCCTACGGCTGCACCGGGTGCAGGACGAGGTGGAGCTGCGGTCCCGGTGGCAGCAGCACCGGTGGACCTGCCGCAGGGCCTACGCATCGCAACCGCCGGCCACCTGGCCCCACGACAGCCCCGGCTTCGTCTGGGCCCGGCTCGAGCAGGATCTCGCGGAGACGCTCGCCCGCTCTCCTCGCGACGAGCGCCGCGCGGCCGTCGATCGGCTGGTCGACGAGCAGGTCGTGGCCTGGACCGATGCCCACGAGCGGGTGCAGGCCCGGGCCGTGCACGCGCCCGGACCCGTGCTGGAGATCGTCGACGGCGTCTACGACCTGCGGTGGCTGCGCTCGCCCTACGTCATCTGGCGCCATCTCAAGGCGGCGCTCGCGGACGAGGCGACCCCGACCACCTGACGTGGACCCACGGCGCGGCTCCACAGCACCACCCTTTCGCCTGTTTGGATCGTCTTCCTCGGGACGGACGGAGACAACACACAAGTGAATGACCTGGTGATCGAGACGACAGGGCTCCACAAGGAGTTCCGCAGCAGGCGGGGCGGCCTGCGCGTCGCCGTGCAGGGCCTGGACCTCGCGGTCCCCCGGGGCGGCGTGCACGGCTTCCTCGGACCCAACGGGTCCGGCAAGACGACGACCATCCGGATGCTGCTCGGCCTCGCCCGCGCCAGCAAGGGATCGATGGAGCTCTTCGGTCACCCGGTCCCGCAGTCGCTGCCGGCGGTCATCGACCGGGTCGGCGCCGTCGTGGAGTCCCCCAAGTTCTCCCCCAACTTCAGCGGTCGGCAGAACCTCGTGCTGCTGGCTCGCACCATCGGCGCGCCGACCGGCCGCGTCGACGCCGCGATCGAGACGGTCGGCCTCACCGGGCGCGACCGTGACCGCTTCAAGTCCTACTCGCTGGGCATGAAGCAGCGCCTGGCCATCGCGGCCACCCTGCTCAAGGACCCCGAGCTGCTGATCCTGGACGAGCCCACCAACGGCCTCGACCCCGCCGGCATCCGCGAGATCCGCGACACCATCCGTGACCTCGGCGAGCGCGGGGTCACCGTCCTGCTGAGCTCCCACATCCTGGCCGAGGTGCAGCAGGTCTGCACCTCCGCGACGATCATCGGCAACGGTCGGCTCCTGGCCAGCGGCCGCGTCGACGAGCTGCTGCAGGGCGGCCCCGCCGTCGTACGCGTCGAGGCGCCCGATCCCGCGGCTGCCCGGTCCGTCCTCGAGGGCGCCGGCTTCGCCGTGTCGCCGGCGGCCTCCGACGAGCCGGATCTCCTGGTCGAGGCCGACAGCCCGGCCGAGGTCACGCGGGTGCTCGGCGAGGCCGGCATCTGGCTGACCGCCCTGACCCCCGTACGCCGCGACCTGGAGTCGGTCTTCCTCGAGCTCACCGAGGCCGACACCCTCGGCCACGAGCACGTCGCCCACCCCACGTCGGGTGGTGCCGCATGAGGCGCCTCCTGCACGTCGAGCTCACCCGCCTGCGCTGGCGGCGGGCCGTCCTGCTCCTGCTCCTGGCCGTCGTCGCGCTGCCCGTGGTGTTCGGCGTCGCCCGCGCGTGGAGCACCACCCCTCCCTCCGCCGAGGACCTCGCCAGGGTCGACCAGCAGGTTGCCGAGGAGACCGCCCGGCCCTACGTCCAGAAGCAGCTCGAGCGCTGCCTGGCCAAGCCGCAGCGCTTCGGCCTCGCGGCCGACGACCCAGACCTCCAGGCCCAGTGCGAGTCCTTCGTCCTCCCCCAGCGCGAGTGGTTCCTCTACTACGAGACCCTCGACCTGGTCCAGGAACGCGACGAGACCGGCCTGGCCGTCGTCGCCCTGGTCTCGGTGCTGCTCCTGCTCGCCGGCACCACCCTGGTCGGGCACGACTGGAACAGCGGGTCGATGAGCAACCAGCTGCTCTTCGAGACCCGGCGCACCCGGGTCTGGACGGCCAAGGCGCTGGTCGTCTTCGCGGTGTCGCTGGTCCTCTCGCTCGTCGTCTTCTCCAGCTACTGGCTGGCCCTGTGGGCGGCGGCGCGCTCACGCGACCTCCCGTCCTCGACCGGCATCCTGGTGGACTGCCTCCAGGACGGCCTGCGCGGCGCCCTCGTCGCCGCCGGTGCGGCCCTGGGTGGCTACGCCCTCACCATGCTGTTCCGCAGCACCGTGGCGACGCTCGGGGTGCTTTTCGCCGTGGCCGTCGCGGGAGGGGCGCTGATCGCCGTGCTCGGCATCGACGCGCAGTTCCAGCCACAGACCAACATCGCCGCGGTGGTCCTCGACGGCGCCGACTACTACGTCCAGGTCCCCGACGAGTGCTTCACCGACCGACCTCCCCCGGGCATCGCGTGCGACGAGGAGAAGGTCCTCCCAGCGGCCAACGGCAGCATCTACGTCGGCTCGTTCCTGCTGCTGGCCGGAGCCGCTTCGGTGCTCTCGTTCCGTCGTCGCGACGTGCCCTGATCGCGACCCCACGGCGAGTTCGCCTCCCTGTGGGAGCGGCGTACAGTTGCGGGAGTGACCAACGCTCCTGTCCCTGAAGGCCGCAAGCTGCTCCGCCTCGAGGTCCGCAACGCCGAGACCCCCATCGAGAAGAAGCCCGAGTGGATCAAGACGCGGGCCAAGATGGGGCCCGAATACAAGGCGCTCCAGAGCCTGGTGAAGTCCGAAGGGCTCCACACCGTCTGCCAGGCAGCCGGCTGCCCCAACATCTTCGAGTGCTGGGAGGACCGCGAGGCGACGTTCCTCATCGGCGGCGACCAGTGCACGCGTCGCTGCGACTTCTGCCAGATCGACACCGGCAAGCCCCAACCGCTGGACCGCGACGAGCCGCGTCGCGTCGCGGAGTCTGTGCAGAAGATGCAGCTGCGCTACGCGACCATCACCGGCGTCGCTCGCGACGACCTCGCGGACGGCGGCGCCTGGCTCTACGCCGAGACCGTGCGGGTGATCCACGAGGTCAACCCCGACACCGGCGTGGAGAACCTCATCCCCGACTTCAACGGCAAGCCCGACCTGCTCCGTGAGGTCTTCGAGTCGCGGCCCGAGGTGCTGGCCCACAACGTCGAGACGGTCCCCCGCATCTTCAAGCGCATCCGTCCGGCGTTCCGCTACGACCGCTCGCTCGACGTGATCACCCAGGCCCGCGACTTCGGGCTCGTCACCAAGTCCAACCTCATCCTCGGCATGGGTGAGACCCGCGAGGAGGTCTCACAGGCCCTGCGCGACCTGCACGCGGCCGGCTGCGAGCTCATCACCATCACCCAATACCTCCGCCCCTCCGCGCGGCACCACCCCGTCGAGCGGTGGGTCAAGCCGGAGGAGTTCGTGGAGCTCAAGGACGAGGCCGACGAGATCGGGTTCTCCGGTGTCCTGTCCGGCCCGCTGGTCCGTTCGTCCTACCGGGCCGGACGCCTGTACCGTCAGGCGATGGACGCCCGCGAGGGCGCCGTCACCCCCGCCACCGTCTGACGAACGACCTCGTCAGCCCGAGTCGACAAGGCAGCACTGCTCCATGGCCAAGAAGGACAAGGCTCAGCCCACCGACCCCTCCGAGATGGGTCGTCGCCAGCAGATCGTGGCGACCTACCGGATGACCAAGCAGACCGACAAGCGCATCGGCCTGTGGATGCTCGGGGCGTTCCTGCTCTTCGGCGCCCTCGGCTTCGGGATCTTCTACGTCCTGCCCGGCAGCGGCACCATCGGCCTGGTCATCGCCGTCGTCGGAGGGCTGATGCTCGGCCTCCTCGCGATGATGATCGTCTTCTCGCGCCGCGCCCAGCGCACGGCCTACGACCGCATGGCCGGCCAGCCCGGCGCGGCCGCCAGCGCCCTCACGCTGCTCAAGCGCGGTTGGAAGTCCGACCCCGTCATCGCCTTCACCAAGCAGCAGGACGTCGTGCACCGCGTGGTCGGCCCTCCGGGCATCGTCCTCATCGGCGAGGGCAACGCCCACCGCGTGCGCCAGCTGCTCCTCAGCGAGCGACGCAAGCACGAGCGCGTCGCCTCCGAGACGCCCATCCACGAGATCGTCGTCGGCTCCGAGGAGGGTCAGGTCCCGCTCGCCAAGCTGGTCCGCCACGTCACCAAGCTCGGCCGTCAGGTCAAGCCCGCCGAGATGACCGACGTCCTCAACCGGCTCAAGGCCCTCGACGCCAACCGCTCCGCGATCCCCCTGCCGAAGGGCCCTGTGCCCAACAGCATGAAGGGGATGCGCGGCAACATGCGCGGCCGCTGACCCCTGAAGACCTGCGGTCCTGGATGTTCGAGCGCAGCGAGAACTCCCGACGGAGTGACGAAGTCACTCCACGATCTGTGAGGCGTCCGGCGCGGTGATCTCGACCGGCTCGCCCCAGTTGTCATAGGTTGCCGTGAGGTCTCCGCCGAGCCCGCCGAGGTTGCTCTCCATCTTGCGGAAGAGGCCGTCCTGGTCGAACCAGAGGTCGTAGGTGAACTCGTCGGGGATCGACCCGGCCGGCAGCGAGCCGACGTCGGCGCCCTGCTCCTGGAGCAGGATCGCGGAGTCGAGCACCAGGCTGTAGCGCTCGAGCCCGTCCTCCTCCCCGACGTACGTCGCCGCGGTGATCGCCTTCTCGAAGGTGTCGAACTGCGCGCCGATGTCGAGCTGCTCGCTGAGGTTGCCGGCTGGGTTGCTCGGGTCGTCCAGGGCCATCTTGGTGAACTTGTCGCCGAAGAGGTTCTGGTAGATGAACCCGTCGACGATGATCATCTCGATCGGCTGGGGCGCCTGCGCCAGCTCGATGGCCATCGCCATCGACACCGGCGTGGTGGTGAAGTCGACGACGCCCGTGGCGTCGTACTGTGCGGCGCCGCCGATCGACATGGCGATCGTGGCGGTCGAGGCCTCCTCGAAGGCCTGCTTGAACACGTCGGCCATGTCGGAGGCGTCGATCTCCTCGCCCGCGGTGGGGACCGCCGCCTCGGTCTCCTCGGCACCGACGTCCTCACCGCCGTCCGCCTCCCCGACCTCGTCGGGAGCGCTCGAGCTGGACGAGTCGGAGCTGGGGTCCGACGCGGAGGAGTCGTCGCCACCGCAGGCAGCGAGGCCGGCCAGGGCGAGGGTCAGCGTGGCAGCCGAGGCCGTACGACGGAGCAGGATGAGCGACATGGGAGCACCTTTCGGGGGTGGGTCCCCTCAGGCTAGCGATCCGCAGGACGCCTGGCACCCGGCCCAGACCAGTTGGTGGGAGCCGCTCAGACCGGGCGCAGCAGCCGGTTGAACTCCTCCAGCGTCACCGTCGCCGTGCCGGCCAGGACGTCGTGCAGGCCGCGACCGTCGGGTCGGTAGACCAGAGCAGGGATCACCAATGCGATCAGGACCTGCCGGAGCAGGGTCTTGAGCGGGTTCAGCGGTCGCAGGCGACCGTCGGCCGGGACGACCCGTAGTCGCGTCACGAGCTTGCCGAAGGACCCTCCCAGCAGCCAGGTGAGGATCGCCGACTCGAGCACGTAGACGGGCAGGACGTAGAGCTGCGCGGTGCTGCCCGGCTCGGCGTAGTCCGCCAGCCCGACGAAGGTGATCACCACGAGGGTCGAGGCGACCCAGTCGACGAACAGTGCGAGGACACGACGGGCCCACGAGGCAGTCTCGAAGCCGGCGGTCACCACTCCCCCAGGCTAGTGGCGGCCCCGTGACAGTCTCGCCGCTGGGCCACCTGTTACATCGCAGAAACATTCCCGATACCGTCGCGTCACGGCCCGTTCGTACGTTGCGGGCATAACCTCGACGCAACGGCGCGTCGGGTGTCCACTCGCTTGCTTTGACGGTTGCCACCACGGGTCGCAGCCAAGGAGGACGAATGTTCCAGAACAGCGACGAGCTGCTCAAGTACATCAAGGACGAGGGCGTCGCGATGGTCGACGTACGGTTCTGCGACCTGCCCGGCGTCATGCAGCACTTCACAGTCCCGGTGTCGTCCTTCGACCAGTCCGTCTTCGAGGACGGACTGAGCTTCGACGGCTCCTCCATCCGCGGCTTCCAGGCCATCCACGAGTCCGACATGTCGTTGTTCCCGGACCCGACGACGGCCTTCATCGACCCGTTCCGCGTGGCCAAGACGCTCGTGGTCAACTTCTTCATCCACGACCCGCTGACCGGTGAGCCCTACTCCCGCGACCCGCGCAACATCGCCAAGAAGGCCATGGCCTACCTCGGCACCACGGGCATCGGCGACACCGCCTACTTCGCCCCCGAGGCAGAGTTCTACGTCTTCGACAACGTGCGCTTCGAGACCAAGGCCAACGCCGGCTACTACGAGATCAACTCCTCGGCCGGCGCCTGGAACACCGGCGACAGCTTCGAGAACGACAACCGCGGCTACAAGGTCAAGTACAAGGGTGGTTACTTCCCCGTCGCGCCGACCGACCACTTCGGTGAGCTGCGCGACGAGATGGTCATCGAGCTCGAGAAGTCCGGCCTCATCGTCGAGCGCGCCCACCACGAGGTCGGCACGGCCGGCCAGGCGGAGATCAACTACCGCTTCGACGAGCTGCTCAAGGCCGCCGACGACGTGATGAAGTTCAAGTACATCATCAAGAACACCGCCTGGCGCAACGGCAAGACCGCGACCTTCATGCCCAAGCCGATCTTCGGTGACAACGGCTCCGGCATGCACGTCCACCAGTCGATCTGGAACCAGGGCACTCCCCTGTTCTACGACGAGACCGGCTACGGCGGCCTCTCGGACATGGCCCGCTACTACATCGGCGGCATGCTCAAGCACGCCCCGTCGCTGTTGGCCTTCACCAACCCGACGGTCAACTCCTACCACCGCCTGGTGCCGGGCTTCGAGGCTCCGGTCTCGCTCGTCTACTCCCAGCGCAACCGCTCGGCCTGCGTCCGGATCCCGATCACGGGGTCCAACCCCAAGGCCAAGCGCGTCGAGTTCCGCTGCCCCGACCCGTCGGCCAATCCCTACCTCGCCTTCTCGGCGTTGTTGCTGGCCGGCCTCGACGGCATCAAGAACAAGATCGAGCCGCCCGCCCCGATCGACAAGGACATCTACGAGCTCCCGCCCGACGAGATGGCCGACATCGCCCAGGTCCCGACCTCGCTGAACGCCGTCCTCGACTCCCTCGAGGCCGACCACGAGTTCCTGACGGCCGGCAACGTCTTCACGCCGGACCTGATCGAGACCTGGATCGACTACAAGCGGACCCAGGAGATCCTGCCCGTGCAGATGCGCCCGCACCCGCACGAGTTCGAGCTCTACTACGACATCTGAGCTCTCGTAGAACGCGAAACGGCCCCTGACCTGCGGAAACGCAGAATCAGGGGCCGTTTCCGTTGGCTCAGAATGGGCCAGATTCCGCAGGGATTCCGCAGGAGAATCGCTCCACGCGCTGTTCGAGCCGACAGCGCCTACCGTGGGAGCCCGTCACAGCGGCTCTCGAGAACTCCCGGCGGCAGGAGCATTGGCGGAAGGGACTGCCCAGGCTCTGGTTGACACTCGGGGTGGGTGGTTCTCAGGCAGCGTCTGCTGCTGAGTAGATGGTCTCAAACTCGATCGGGGTCAGTCGCCCGAGGGCTGCTTGGCGTCGTCGTCGGTGGTAGGTCTTCTCGATCCAGACCACGATCGCGAGGCGGAGCTCCTCGCGGGTCTCCCAGCGTTTCCGGTTCAGGACGTTCTTCTGCAACAGCGCGAAGAAGGACTCCATCGCGGCGTTGTCGCCGCACGCGCCGACCCTGCCCATCGAGCCGCGCAGGCCAGCGTTCTTCAGAGCGTGGACGTACTTCCGAGACCTGAACTGAC
>NZ_FOQG01000013.1 GCF_900113685.1 Nocardioides psychrotolerans | reverse complement strand
GCAGGACCTGGACTTCTTTGTGCAGTGGGGGAAGACGCAGGTGGGGTTGCGGAGGCGGACTTTCTCGGCGGTGAGGAAGGTGGGGACGTAGGGGTCTGGCCGCTGGTGACCGTGGTGGCCGGTGTCTTCGCTGCCGTTGCAGTGGTCGTTGAGGTTGATGACGGGGCGGATGGTGATGTGGCGGTCGTCGCGGGCGAGCCATTCTCGGATGCGGTCGGCGAGGAGGGTGTGGCCGGCCTCGTTGTGGGCGAGGAGTCCGCGGCCTTCGATGACGTCGTGGTCGAGGTGGACGTAGGCCACGATGCTCTTGGAGGGTGCGGGTGGTTCGTGGCCGTTGATGAGGGCGAGGGCCCGGGTGGGGTCGGCGAGGATCCCGACGGCTTGGGACCTCCTGACGTCCAACGACTCCAGTGATCCGTCGCGTTTGAGGGCTTCGGCGATGAGGGCGACGGCGGTGTCGAGGTCGTGAAGGTCGGCCCAGTCGGCGCGGATGGTCATCTCCGCGATCCCGGTATGACCGATCGACCTCTCATCGAGGGTGACGTGGCGGTGTTCGAGGGCTTCGAGTGATGCTGCCTCGACCTCTTCGGCGTGCAGGAGGAGCATCGCTTCGTCGATGAGGCGGTCGAGGGTGATCAACCCGGCGGTGCCGGCGAGGGGGGCGATGGCACGGTCGACGTGGGCGATGACGTCTCTGGGTGCGCCGAGGACGGCGCCGGCGATGCGCCGGGCCCGCCATACCGGGACCTTCCCGGCGCATACTTTTGCGTGGACCCTCGGCATCCGGTGGCGGATCACGAGGCAGTCCCGCAGGAACGCCTTCCCGGCTGCGGTGGACATCGCGTTAGCTGTGGCGAAGGGTGCTGCGGCGGACCAGGTGATGGGGGGGGATCCCGAACCACTGCACCTCATCGAGGTCACCGGTGACCGGGGACCCGTCGCCCATCGGCTCACCCGGGACATAGGAGGCTCGTGGTGCCTTCCAGGACTGGTCGCCGGGGGTCTCGGGGTGGGCGTGGGCCCACGCCCACCCCGAGGTGGAACATCCGCAACCCGGCAGCGTTCTCTGCTGCTTTGACGGCGCGGATCTCAGCGATGAGGTCAGTGGGTGTGGGCGCGTCGTCGTCGACCTGATGGGGGTCGATGGTGGCGCCGGTTGTCATGCATCTAGTGTAGTCGAAGAGAGGTTCGGTTGACAAGCACTCATTCACGGGATCCCGACTCGTGCCAAGGCTATTGGCGCGCGCCGACACCGCCCTGCGCTGGAGGATCGGCCAGTCGCTTCGAGGTTCACTTCTGGTCGGCGGCGACGCAGGCGAGGCCAGAGCAGGCACCACACAGGGGGCGCGCAGGGTCGGCACCCTGACACGTGAACCTATGGGCGACGACGATCTTGCCCGATGCGGTGGCCCGGTTTGCGGGGCTGCAGCGCGTCGCCTCTCACCGATGTCTTGGGAGATAACACTCTCGCCGAGTCCCGTGAGCGCCATGAGCGCGAGAGCGGGACAGCCACCGCTACTCCGAGGAGGCGGCACATGGGACCGGTGCCGCGCCGGGCGGACCTGAGCGCCAGGCACCCCGAACACGAACGGGTCCTACCCAGGCTGGCGGATTCGACGGTGCTGACCACGATGCACCGGAGGCCGGCGCGGCACCTTGCTCGCATGATCGACGACCTCGCCAGGGCCCACGACGGCAGGCGACGGTGCGGCCATCGATCTCGACGAGCACGAGCGCGACGCCGACGGGGACTGGCACTCCGGATCCAGCGGCAGCGCTGACGACCAGGGAGCCCCGTGGTCGACCGTCAGGTCCGACGCTGTCTCGTGATGGATCGGGCAGTAGCGACCGACGGCTCGCGCCGCTGACCGCTCTGCCCGACCGGGGGCGCTGACTACTCGACCGTCGGCTCGGGGGAGTCGAGGTAGGGGTAGTCGAGCATGAAGGTCTCGAGGGCCTCGCCGCTGAACTCCGAGCAGTACTGCCACACGCCGACCTGCTTGGCTGCGTCGGTCTCGCCCTCGCCACCGACGGACCAGTGGGTGTAGGCAACGTGCGTCCCGTCGGGGAACGCCGCGCCGTCCTCGTCCTCGGAGGTCCACGGGGCCGCGATGAACTTGTAGCGGTAGTTGTCGGTGCCGGGGAACTGCTTGGCGACCGCCCTCAGCTCGGTGATCGCGTCGGCGTCCTCGGCGATCGTCTCGTCGTACCAGACGACGGTGTAGCCGTGCTCGAGGTTGTGGACCAACGACTCCAGCTCGGGACGGTCGGCGTCGGTGTAGAACTTGCGGTCCATGGGGGCCGGCGCGACGCCGAACTCGTTCCAGTGGGGACCGAAGGCCGGCGGGGCGTCCTCGTAGACAACCGGCGTGTTCGTCGGGATGTGGTCGTTGTTGCCCTCGGCGGTCTTGGTCTCGACCTTCTCGCACGCCGACGGGGCAGCGCCGATGCTCGCGAGGCCCAGGTCGTTGAACTTGCGCAGGTCCCAGGCGTTCTTGAGCGGCCGGTAGGACGCGGCGCCGATGATGAGCAGGGCGACGACGACACAGACACCGACGATCATGAAGCCGCGGCGCTTCTCGGCGCCCTTCTGCTTCTTGCGGATGTCGTCGATGACCTTCTGGCGGTCGGACTTGGCTTGCTTAGCCACGGTTAGGTCTACCTCGGTTCGGGGCGGGGTCGCGGTGAGTCTACGGAGTCGACGGTCGGAGCCGCAGGCGGTCCCGCCCAGTCGGCCCGTCGAAGGTCCCGTCGACCACCCATCCGTGGGCGAAGGCGAGCACGACCACCAGCGCCGGCTCCTGGCTGCCGCGGACCTCCACACCGCTACCGTAGGCCGTGGCGGTGCCGGTCGATGTGCCGACTGCGGCGCCCAGCGCGCGCAGCAGCTCTTCGGTGCTCGCGGGCGTGCCGAACACCGCCTGGTCGGCCGGGTCGCCGGCAACGGCGCGGACCACGGCCTCGCGGGCGCCGAAGCCGAAGAGGTCGGCGCCCTCGGCGCGCACCAGGGCGACGGCTCCGGACCCGTCCTCGCCGCTCGGCAGCACCAGGTCGGCGCGGCCTCGCACGACGGCGACCGGGCGGCCCCTGAGCTTGCCCTGGGCGAGCTCGGCCATCCCAGCGATCTCGTCGGCGACGGCCGGTGCGGTGACGGCCAGCTCGTTGCCGTGCCCGTCGACACGGCCGGCGAAGTCCTCGGTGACCAGCAGCCCCGCGGCGCCGATGGCGATGTCGGTCTGCCCCTCGCGCCAGGCGCGGCCGGCGGTGTCGGTGACGACGACCCCGACGTTGGCCCCGGTCAGCTCGAGCAGCCGCGCGCGGAGCGCGCGGGCCGAGGAGTCGGGGTCCACGGGGAGCAGGACGATCGAGCCCAGCTCGACGTTGGAGGCGTCGATCCCGGCGGCGGCCATGACCAGCCCGTGGTGCGTGCGCACGATCTGCGTCGGCCCCTTGCGGGCCACGACCCGGTCGGTCTCACCGGCGAGCGCCTCCTCGCGCGTCGCACCGACCACGACCCGGCCCTCGGCCTTGCTGACGACCTTGCTGGTCACCACGACGACGTCGCCGTCGGCGAGCGGGGCGAGGACCGGAGCCAGGAGCGCGGCCAGGTCGTCGCCGGCGCGCACCTCGGGCAGTCCGTCGGGCGCGGTGACGGAAATGGTGCTCATCGTGCGCTCAGCCCACCAGCTCGATCGCGGCGGCAGCCATCGCAGCGGTCGCGTCGAGGTCGCGCATCATCAGCGGTACGGCGCGGCACGCGACGCCGGCGTCCGTCAGGCGGTTCACGGAGCCGGCGTCGCGCTCGTCGACCAGCCACCCGTCGAGGAGACCACCCTCGGAGCGGGCGCCGTAGTGGAGCCCGACCCCGGCGGCGCTGACCTCGACGCCGATCGCGTCGAGCATCTGCTCGGCCATCCCGCGCACGTGCGTGCCGCCCACGATCGGGGACAGCCCCACGACCGGTGCCTTCGTGGCCACGACGGCCTCACGCACCCGCGGGACGCCCAGGATCGTGCCGACCGAGACGACCGGGTTGGACGGCGGGAGGATCACCAGGTCGGCGTCGGTGATGGCGTCGATGACGCCAGGGCCGGGGGAGGAGTCCTCCAGCCCCACGAAGAGCACCACCTCGGCGGGCACCGAGGCGCGCAGCTTGATCCAGTACTCCTGAAAGTGCACGACGCGTCGACCGCTCGGGCTCTCGGGGTCGGCGATCGCCACGTGGGTCTCCACGCGGTCGTCGGTCATCGGCAGGAGACGGACGCTGTCGCCGAGGGCCGGGGTGAGCCAGCGTCGGCACAGCGCCTCGGTCACCTGCGAGAGGGGGTAGCCGGCTTCGAGCATGTGCGTGCGCACCAGGTGGGTCGCCACGTCGCGGTCCCCGAGGCCGAACCAGGTCGGCTCGACGCCGTACTCGGCGAGCTCGGTCTTGACGCTCCACGTCTCCTCGCGACGCCCCCAACCGCGCTCGAGGTCGATGCCGTCGCCGAGGGTGTACATCACGGTGTCGAGGTCCGGGCACACCTTGAGGCCGTGCACCCAGATGTCGTCGGCAGTGTTGGCGACGACCGTCACCACTGCGTCAGGGGCGACACCGGGCAGGGTCCCGGAGCGGATCCCGTGGGTGAGCCCCTGCAAGAATTTGGCGCCGCCCATGCCGCCCGAGAGGACGGTGATCCGGCGCAGGATGGGACGGGTGGAGGGGGCTGGTCGACGATCCGGCATGGCCGCTACCTTGCCGCACGTCGCCACGCCGGAGGCCAGGCGGCTCATGCCTTAGCAGATCAGCGCTTGACTTCAGGGGTACGACAGGCATGTAATTCTCACATTGTTGTTCGGTGTGT
The DNA here is from genome assembly GCF_900113685.1 of Nocardioides psychrotolerans. Lineage (GTDB taxonomy): Bacteria > Actinomycetota > Actinomycetes > Propionibacteriales > Nocardioidaceae > Nocardioides > Nocardioides psychrotolerans. The sequence continues at coordinate 124,759 of NZ_FOQG01000013.1, read as the reverse complement.
TGCTGGGTCGAAAGGGTGAAGACCGTGAGAGAACTGTTTCTTCTCGAACCGGACGCCGAGGATGCGGGTTGGCAGGATCGCGCGTTGTGCGCGCAGACCGATCCCGAGGCGTTCTTCCCGGAGAAGGGTGGATCGACGAGAGAGGCCAAGAAGGTCTGTCTCACGTGCGAGGTCCGGGACGACTGTCTCGAGGCCGCGTTGTTCAACGACGAGCGCTTCGGCATCTGGGGTGGTCTCTCCGAGAGGGAGCGCCGCAAGCTGAAGAAGCGCGCAGTCTGACGCTCGACAGGAATACCCCGGCCCTCGTGGCCGGGGTTCCTGCATTTCGGGGCCACCGGCGACCGGACTAGGGTGGCCGATCGTGTCAGCGCCCGCGGAGACCTCATTTCGGGAGACCGCTGTCGGTCGGACCAGCGTCGCCGCGCTGCTCGTGAGCCACGACGGCGCCCGCTGGCTGCCCGCGGTGCTGGAAGGCCTGCAGGCGCAGACCCGGCCCGTCGACCGGGTCGTCGCCGTCGACACCGGCAGCAAGGACGAGAGCGCCGACCTGCTCGACGCGGCCTTCGCCGCACAGCACGGACCGGCCCTGCGTGTCACCGGGGCCACGCACTTCCCCGCTGCCCTCGAGCTCGGCCTCCAGCAGCTGGACGCGGTCGGTGAGCCCCCGCAGTGGGTGTGGGTCCTCCACGACGACGCCAACCCCGCGCCGGGCGCCCTGGCTGCCCTGCTCGCCGCCGCCGAGCAGCACCCTGAGGCCGATGTCCTCGGCCCCACCTTGCGCGAGTGGCCCGACCTCAAGCGCCTGCTCGAGGTCGGTGTCACGATCTCCGGCACCGGCCGCCGCGAGACCGGGCTCGAGCGCGGCGAATATGACCAGGGACAGCACGGCGACGTACGACGGGTGCTCGCGGTCAACACCGCCGGCATGCTGGTGCGCCGCACCGTCCTCGAGGAGCTCGGTGGGCTCGACGACCAGCTGCCGATCTTCGGCAACGACCTCGACTTCGGCTGGCGGGCAGCGGCAGCCGGTCACACCACGATCGTCGTGCCCCAGGCCGTCGTCTTCCACGCGGAGGCCGCCCACCGCGGGATCCGTCGTACGCCCCTGACGGGCCGGCACACGCACTACCAGGAGCGCCGCGCCGCGCTCTACACGCTGCTGGTCAACAGCCGCACCCGGGCGCTGCCCCTCCAGGTGCTCCGTCTCGGCCTCGGGACGCTCCTGCGGATGATCGGCTTCCTGCTGGTCCGCTCCGTCGGCGAGGCGCTCGACGAGCTCGCCGCCCTGGTCTCGCTCTACTCCAGCCCGCGCCAGATCCTCGCGGCCCGCCGGGAGCGGCAACGCCGGCACGGGAAGGGGGCGGCCGACGTCTCCGACCTCCTGGCGCCCCCGTGGCTGCCCTACCGCCACGGCCTCGACTTCGTGAGCGACCTCGCCGCGGCCGCGACGCACCAGGCGGCCGACGTGGCCGAACGGCGCCGGGCGGCCACGCTCGAGCGTGACCCGTCGTCGATGGTCACGCGACGTCCGTCCCTCGACGACGAGGACGCCTTCGAGGACACCGGTGTCGTGGCCCGTTTCCTGACCAGCCCGATCGCCGTCCTGCTCGCGCTGTTCGTGGTCGCCTCGCTGGTCGGCGCGCGGGAAGCCTTCGGCTCCGTCGTCGGTGGCGGGCTCTCGCCGGTGCCCGAGTCGGTCGGTGACTGGTGGCACCTCCACCTCGACTCGTGGCACGCGCTCGGCCAGGGCAGCGCCGTCCCGGCCCCGGCCTACCTGCTGGCGCTGGCGCTGGTCGGCTCGCTGCTCGGCACCACCCTCACCATCTCGGCCCTGCTCGTCCTCGCCGTGCCCGCCGGCGTCTGGGGCACCTGGCGCTTCCTGCGCGTGACCGGTCGGCTCGTCAGCCCCCAGGGCGCCCCCCGCTGGGTGCTGCTCTGGGGCGCCACGACCTATGCCCTCGTCCCCGTCGTCAGCGGCGCGTGGGGCGAGGGACGACTCGGCCCCGTCGTCACCGCGGTCCTGCTGCCCTGGCTGGCCCACGCCGCCCTCGGCTTCGCCGACCCCGCGGCCGACCGTCGCTGGCGAGCCGCTTGGCGCACGGCGCTGCTGCTGGCGCTGGTCACGGCGTTCGCCCCTGTGGCCTGGCTCTTCGGGCTGGTCCTCGGTCTCGTCGTGGTCGCCGCCGCCTTCGCGATCGTGCCCAGCGCGATGCGTGACCGCTCCACCTGGGGCCCGCCCGCCACCGCGATCCTCGCCGTGCCGGTGCTGCTGGTGCCGTGGTGGCTGCCCTCGCTCGTGCACGGCGCGGCCGCCGGGCTCGTGCTCGACGTCGGTCGGCTGCCGCTGCCCGCCGTCGACACCCGCGACCTGCTCTCGGGCCGCATCGGCGACCTGGGCGCCCCGTGGTGGCTGGGGGTGCTGGTGCTCGCCGCCGCCCTCGGTGCCCTGCTGCCGCGCGCCACGCGCATCCCGGTCCTCGTGTGCTGGATCGTCGCGCTGGTCGCCGGTGTGCTGGCCGCCGCGCTCGGCATCCTCGTCGTCACCCTCGACACCACGACGACCCCGCTCGGGATCGGCTTCCTCGTGGTCGTCCTCCAGGGCGCGCTCGTCACCGCCGCGACGCTCGGCGGGCAGGGCCTGGCGGCTGCCACGCTCCGGTCCGTCGGGACGCGGCGCACGCTCGTGAGCGTGGTGGCGGTCGTGGCGGCCGTCGTACCCCTCGGTGGGCTGGTGTGGTTCGGTGTCGGGGGTCACGACGGCCTCGACGACACCGAGGACACCGACATCCCGGCCTACATGGTGCAGAGGTCGATGACCGGCGACGAGCACGGCATCCTCGTGGTCCGCGGCTCGGTCGAGACCGGCCTCAGCTACACGATCCGTCGCGGCGACGGCGTGACCCTGGGGGAGGACGAGATCCTCACCCGCACCCCCGAGGACGCCGCATTCACCGACCTGGCGCAGACCCTCCTGTCGCGCCCGGGGCCCGACGTCGTGGACCGGCTGGCGACGCAGGGCATCGAGTACGTCGTGATGCCCGCGCCCGCCGACGGTGACGTCGCCGCGCTGCTGGACTCGACCGGCGGTCTCGTCCAGGCCAGTGCCGAGGACCGCGAGACCCGGGCCTGGCAGGTCGGGCGCGAGCTCGACGAGCAGGCGCTGGAGGGTCCGACCTCCTGGCTGCACCTCGGGCTCGTGGTGCTGCAGGGGCTCGCGATCGTGGTGGTCGCGGTCCTCTGTGCCCCCACCGCCGAGAGGAGGCGCCGATGACCCGCACGTCCCTGCGCCGCCGTCTCGACGTGACCACCGTGCTGGCGGTCCTGCTGCCCCTGCTCACGGTCGCGGCCCTGCTGTTGGTGCGCCCCGACGTCCCCACCGCCGGACCGCGCCCTCCCGAGCAGACCCCGCTGACCCGCGCGGTCGCGATCTGTCCGAGCGGCGACCCCGAGGCCTACGTGACGTCGGCCGCAGACGTCGGTGGACCGATCGCCTTCCGCCTCGGTGACCGCGAGGGCAGCGACGACATCGAGCCCGGACGCGTCACCACCCTGGACGGCGGCGACGGCCCGCTCGTCGTCCGGGCCGACGGCGAGGTCGCGCCCGGGCTGCTCGTCGGCCGCTTCGCCAGCCCCGTGGCCGCCGCCGAGTGCCGGGCGCCCGCCTCCGACCAGTGGTTCACCGGCGTCGGCTCCGGTGCCCGGCACACCTCGGTCCTCGAGCTGGTCAACCCCGACGCGGGGCCTGCGGTGATCGACGCCACGCTCTACGGCGTCGGTGGGATCGTCGATGCTCCCGACCTGCGGGGCGTGGCGGTGCCCGGACGTGGCGTCGTACGTCTCGACCTGGGGGAGGTCGTCCCGCGTCGCGACGAGCTCGCCCTCCACGTGACGACGTCGCGTGGTCGGGTCTCCGCGAGCATCCGCGACCGCTACGCCGAGCTCGGCACCGGCGGCGCCTCGACCGACTGGCTCGGCGCCCAGCCGGAGCCGGCCAGGAGCAACCTGCTGCTCGGCATCGCCCCCGGTTCGGGCCTGCGCACGCTCACGCTGCTCAATCCCGGGAACAGCGAGACCCGCGCCCGGGTGCAGCTGGTCTCGCCCGAGTCGGTCTTCACCCCGTCGGGCCTCGACGAGGTCGTGCTCGCACCGCAGAGCGTCACCCGGGTCTCGCTCTCCGACCTGCTCGACACCAGCGCTTCGGACGGCACCCTCGGGCTCCTCGTCGAGGCCCCCCAGCCGATCACCGCCACCGTGCGGTCCTACGCCGACCGCGACCTCTCCCACGCCGTGAGCGGCCTCCCGGTCGACAGCGCCACGACCGTCCTCGCTCCCGCCGGTGACAAGCGGCTCCTGCTCGCCGGTGCCTCGCAGTCGGGGTCGGTCTCGGTCACCGCCGTCGCCGCCGACGGGACGGTGCTGTCCGAGGAGCGCACCGAGGTGCTCCCTGGTCGCGGCTACGCCCTCGACCTCCCGCGCCGGACCGCGCTGGTCACCCTCGCCCCTCGCCAGGTCTCGGTCGTCGCCTCGCTCCTGGTCAGCGAGGCCGACGGTCCCGGACGCGGAGCCACCGTGATCCGGTTGCGGCCGCAGGTCACCAGCGGCCTGGTCGCGTCCGTGCGGCCGGGTCTGCCCTGACGGGCTGCGGGTCCGGAACGGGTCAGTCGGAGGTGTAGCGCGGGTCGACGTCCTCAGCGTCGATGCCCAACAGCTCGGCGATCTGCTCCACCACCAGCGTCAGCACCAGCGCCTCCAGGTCCGAGCGGGTCTCGCAGCGGTGCTCGATCGGGCGGCGGAAGAACACCAGCCGGGTGGGCCGGCTGCCCGTGCCGCGCACCAGCGACGACAGCGGCACCGTGCCGGCCCAGTCATCAGGGACGAGCGGCGTGTCCTCGACGGCGTACTCCACCAGACCCAGCCGGGACGACCACCGCTCGTCGATGTCGGTCACGACCTCGAGCACGAGGGCGTCGAAGCGCTCCCGGGGCCTCGTGAGCTCCGGTCGTCCGGGCGTGCGGGGCATGACGGCGGGCCCGCGCATGCCGCGGCCCCGTCGGTCTCGGGTCCGGCCGGTGTCTCTCACAGCCGCGAGCCTAAACGGGAGCGGGGGTGTGGACCGGTACGGTCACGCTCGTGAGTCTTGCCCGTCGTTGTTCGCGATCCCCGTGTGGGCGTCCAGCGGTCAACACGTTGACCTACGTCTACGCCGATTCCACCGCGGTGCTCGGGCCGCTCGCGACCTACGCCGAGCCCCATGCCTATGACCTCTGCGCGATCCACAGCGAGCGGCTCTCGGCCCCTCGCGGGTGGGAGGTCATCCGACTCCAGGGCGACCCCCGCGAGACCGGACCGTCAGGCGACGACCTCCTCGCGCTCGCCGACGCCGTCCGCGAGGCCGCCCGCCCCGCACCGGTGGCGCGCGTGGCGCCCGAGGACGAGACCGGCCACGAGTCGACACGGCGCGGACACCTGCGGGTGCTGACCAGCGACTGAGGGTCCTCCACTACTGTCTGCCGCATGGCAGACAGCCCCGCCGACGTCACGTCGGGCACCTTGGACCCCGCCAACATCGGGGCGATCTTCAAGGCCTACGACGTGCGCGGCACCGTCCCCGACCAGATCGACGAGGACCTCGCGCGCGCCACGGGCCGCGCCTACGTCCAGGTCGTCGGGGCGACGAAGGTCGTGGTGGGCCATGACATGCGGGCCAGCTCGCCCGGCATGGCGGCGGCCTTCGCCGACGGCGCGACCCAGGCCGGCGCCGACGTCGTGATGATCGGCCTCGCCTCCACCGACCAGCTCTACTTCGCCTCCGGGCACCTCGGCCTGCCGGGCGCGATGTTCACCGCCAGCCACAACCCCGCGCAGTACAACGGCATCAAGCTGTGCCGCGCCCGCGCCACGCCGATCGGCCTGGAGACCGGGCTCGCCGACATCCGCGACCTCGTCGTCTCCGGTGACTTCGCCCCGTCGTTCACCGTCGGGTCGATCAGCGAGACCGACGTGCTCGAGGCCTACGCCGCCCACCTGCTCACCCTCGCGCCCGTCACCGGACGTCGCCTCAAGGTCGTCGCCGACGCGGGCAACGGCATGGCCGGCCACACAGCGCCCGCCGTCTTCCGGCGGCTGGGCTCGCCCCAGGTCGACCTGGTGCCCCTCTACTTCGAGCTCGATGGCACCTTCCCGAACCACGAGGCAAACCCCATCGAGGCCGCCAACCTGCGCGACCTGCAGGCCGAGGTCCTCGAGACCGGCGCCGACATCGGCCTGGCCTTCGACGGCGACGCAGACCGGTGCTTCCTGATCGACGAGCGCGGCCAGGCTGTCTCGCCGTCGACCCTGACGGCCCTCATCGCCGCCCGCGAGCTCGCCAAGGAGCCCGGTGCCACGATCATCCACAACCTGATCACCAGCCGCGCCGTGCCCGAGATCGTCATTGAGCTCGGCGGCAAGCCCGTCCGCACCCGCGTGGGCCACTCCTTCATCAAGGCCACCATGGCCGAGACGGATGCCATCTTCGGCGGCGAGCACAGCGGCCACTTCTACTTCCGCGACTTCTGGCGCGCCGACTCCGGCATGCTTGCCGCACTGCACGCGATGGCGGCGCTCGCCGAGACCGACGGGACGCTCTCGGAGCTGCTCGCGCCCTACGAGCGCTACCCCGCCAGCGGCGAGATCAACTCCGAGGTCGCCGACGCCGCGGCCGTGATGGCGGCCCTGGAGACGGCCTACGCCGGCCAAGACGCCGTCAGCACCGACTGGCTCGACGGGCTCACCGTCAGTCACCCCGACTGGACCTTCAACGTCCGGCCGTCCAACACCGAGCCCCTGCTCCGGCTCAACGCCGAGGGCAAGGACACCGAGACCATGGACCGCGTCCGCGACGAGGTCCTCGCACAGATCAGGAGCGACCGATGAGCGTCGAGCTCGACCCCACCCTGTTGGACATCATCGTGTGCCCGGCGTGCCACACCGACCTCGAGCTCGTGGGCGACGACACCGCCACCCCCGAGCTCGTCTGCCAGGGCTGCGGGCTGGCCTACCCGATCCGCGACAACATCCCGGTGATGCTCGTCGACGAAGCCCGCAAGCCGGCTTAGGCCCCACGATGTCCTGGTTCGACGAGTCCCGGCTCGATGACGAGGTCGCGCTGGGTGCGGCTGACCTTCGCCTGCGCACGCTGGCGGAGTCGGGAGCCCGTGTCCGACGGGAGGCCGGCGATGCTGCCGAGGCCATCGCGGACGTCGTGGCCCGCAGCCACGACCAGGCGCGTCCGCGCGCGATCATCGCCGCCGGCCCCGACTCGCGACTGCTGCGCGCGGTCCTCGAGCCGTGGTGCCCGGTGCCGTTCGTGGCCTGGCCCGGTCAGGCGCTGCCCGGCTGGGCGGGCAGTCTCGACCTGGTGATCGTGCTGGCGCCCGACGGTGGCGACAGTGGCACCGCTTCGGCAGTCGCCGAGGCCGTACGCCGTGGCTGCCAGGTCGTCGTAGCGTGCCCCCCGACCTCCATGGTCGCCGAGCACGCGGCCGGTCGGTGGAGCACGATCCTGCCGACGACCACGCGCGACCAGCTCGCGACCGCGGTCGTCATGCTCAGCTACCTCGACCAGGTCACCCTCGGCCCGAGCGCCGAGCCGGAGACCGTGGCACAGGCACTCGACGACGTGGCGACCTCCTGCAGCCCGCACCGCAACCTCGCCGTCAACCCGGCCAAGATGCTCGCCATCGCGCTCGCCGACGCCAACCCGATCGTCTGGGGCGGCTCGGTGCTAGCCGCCCGCGCCGCCCGCCGCGTCGCAGAGTCGATCCGCCGCTCCAGCGGCCGCACCTCGATCGCGGGTGACGCCGAGCACCTGCTCCCGGTGATCGAGGCCGCCAAACCCCGCAACGTCTTCGAGGACCCGTTCTCCGATGACGGGGGAGAGCTGCGCCCGATGCTGCTCGTCCTCGACGACGGCGCCGAGGACGCCGTGGTGCGCGAGCACCGCGGCCGGCTCCTCGCGGCGGCCACGGAGCGCGGCGTACGCGTCGAGCACCTGACGACCGACGTGCCCAGCGAGGTCGCCCGCTACGCCTCGTTGATGCTCAGCGGCACCTACGCCGCCGAATACCTCCGTCTGGGTCTGGTCGAGGACTAGCACGTGGCGGTTCGTGACCCCTGGTTCGACAACGCCAAGATGTCGCTGGTGACCCTCGTCGTCGTCGGTCATGCGTGGACGCTGCTGCCGCTGACGGGCACCGTCGGCTACCTCTATGACTTCCTCTACGCCTGGCACGTCCCGGCGTTCGTCTTCGTCACCGGCTACCTCTCGCGGGGCTTCACCTACGCCCCTGACCGGATGTGGCAGCTGGTGCGCACCGTCGCCGTGCCCTACGTGATCTTCGAGTGCACTATCGCGCTGTTCCGGGTCTACGTCGGCGGCGAGGAGCTCGAGGACCTGTTCCTCGATCCGCACTGGCCGTTGTGGTACCTCTCGGCGTTGTTCTTCTGGCGCCTGCTCACCCCCGTCTTCAAGACGATGCCCGGAGGCTTCGTCGTGGCGCTGGTGATCAGCCTGCTCGCCGGTCTCTTCGCAGGCGACGAGCTCGACCTCGCACGGATCCTCGGGCTGCTGCCGTTCTTCGTGCTCGGTCTCAAGGCGACCCCCGAGCGGCTCGAGAAGCTGCGCTCACGACCGGTCCAGGTCGCCGGTGCGGGCTTCTTCCTCGCGCTCATCTCGCTGACCTGGCTGGTCGAGCGCTACGCCACCACCGAGTGGCTCTACTACCGCGCCCGCTACGACGAGCTCGACGTCTCCGACCTCCAGGCGTTCCTGATCCGCGCCGTGCTGCTCGCCGTCGGGACGATCGGTGCCCTCGCCTTCCTCGCGCTGGTGCCGCGCATCGGGGGCTGGTTCACCCGCATGGGCACGGCGAGCCTGGTGGTCTACCTCTTCCACGGCTTCGCCGTGAAGGGCGCCGACTACGCCGGCTTCGACGAGTGGGGCGCCGACCACGTCGCCCTGGGCCTGACGATCACCGTTGTCGTCGGCCTCGCCCTGCCGCTCCTCCTGGCCTGGCGCCCGGTCTCCTCGCGCCTCAACGAGCTGGTCGACCCCTTCGGCTACGCCGAGCGCCACGCCCGGCACGCCGTCGACCTCGGGGTGACCGTCGTCGTCCACGAGGACCACGAGACCCCGGTCCTCGACCAGCTCGTCGACCGACTCGTGGGCGAGCGCTCCGAGCCCGCCCTCGACGCCCTCGCCGAGCACCTGGCCGAGGAGCGGGAGAAGACCTGACGCCGAGGCGGCGCAATGGTGCACGCCGTACGACGCCCTCGACTGCGACATCGCGCCGACTCGGCGGTCGGGGAGCCACGTGACCGCCAGTAGCATGACGGCATGACGATCGCAGCCGTCCTCGGAGCGGCCACCCCGGGAGCCGACCTGTGAGCGGCGGGTTGTTCGCGCTGCTCGACGACGTGGCCGTGCTGGCGAAGGCGGCCGCGGCGTCGGTCGACGACGTGGGTGCTGCCGCCGGGCGGGCGAGCATGAAGGCGGCCGGCGTGGTCGTCGACGACACCGCGGTGACACCGCAGTACGTCCAGGGCGTCGCAGCTCAGCGAGAGCTGCCGATGATCAAGAAGATCGCGGTCGGCTCGCTGCGCAACAAGCTGCTGCTCATCCTGCCGGCAGCGTTGCTGCTGAGCCAGTTCCTGCCGTGGTTGCTGACCCCGATCCTGATGCTCGGAGGCACGTTCCTCTGCTACGAGGGGGCCGAGAAGATCTGGGAGCGGTTCTCCGGCCACCACGAGGAGGAGACGCTCGCGACCGAGCTGGACGCCGAGGCGGAGAAGACGATGGTGTCGGGGGCGATCCGCACCGACCTCATCCTGTCGGCCGAGATCATGGTGATCTCGCTCAACGAGGTCGCCGACGAGCCGTTCCTCACCCGGGCCGCGATCCTGGTCGTGGTGGCGATCGCCATCACGTTCCTGGTCTACGGCGTGGTCGCCGCGATCGTGAAGATGGACGACGTGGGCATCGCGCTCACCCAGCGTGCCTCCAGCGTCGCGCAGAAGGTCGGGCACGCACTGGTCCGGGCGATGCCCGGGCTGCTCGCCACGATCTCTGCTGTCGGCACCGTGGCGATGCTGTGGGTCGGTGGCCACATCCTGCTCGTCGGCCTGGAGGACCTCGGCTGGCACGCGCCGTACGACGCCGTGCACCACCTCGAGGTCGCGGTCCACGACGCCACCGGCGCGCTGGGCGCGGCCCTCGGGTGGCTGGTCAACACGGCGCTGTCCGCGGTCGCGGGCCTGGTGGTGGGCGCTGTGGTGGTCGCGGTCATGCACGTGCTGCCTTTCGGGCATACGAAGGCCGAGGACTCCTCGGAGCCTGTCGCCTCCTGACCTGACCAGGTCGGATCCGCCCCCTTACACCTCCGGTTCAAGAGTCCCGACGGGGGGGTCGCGAGGATTCTTCGGTTCCTGGGAACCCGTTCTAGCCTTGATTCCACGCCCCCACAGCCAGGATCAGGAGCTTTCATGGACTTCAAGGTTGCAGACCTTTCGCTGGCCGACTACGGCCGCACCGAGATCGAGCTCGCCGAGCACGAGATGCCGGGCCTCATGGCCATGCGCGAGCGCTACGGCGACAGCAAGCCGCTCGCCGGCGCTCGGATCGCGGGCTCGCTCCACATGACCATCCAGACCGCCGTCCTCATCGAGACGCTCACGGCGCTGGGTGCCGAGGTCCGCTGGGCCTCGTGCAACATCTTCTCGACGCAGGACCACGCCGCAGCGGCTGTTGCCGTCGGTCCGAACGGCACCGTCGACGCCCCCGCGGGCGTCCCCGTGTTCGCCTGGAAGGGCGAGTCGCTCGAGGAGTACTGGTGGTGCACCCAGCAGATCCTCATCTGGCCCGGGGGCACCTTCGCCAACATGATCCTCGACGACGGCGGCGACGCCACGATGCTCGTCCACCTCGGCCTCGAGTCCGAGAAGACCGGCATCGCGCCGGACCCGGCCTCGGCGCACAGCGTCGAGCAGCGCGTGGTCTTCAACGTGCTCAACGCCTCGCTGGCCGAGAGCCAGGACCGCTGGACGCAGATCGCCGGCGAGATCCGCGGCGTGACCGAGGAGACCACCACCGGTGTGCTCCGCCTCTACGACATGATGAAGGAAGGCTCGCTCCTCTTCCCCGCCATCAACGTCAACGACTCGGTCACCAAGTCGAAGTTCGACAACAAGTACGGCTGCCGCCACTCGCTCATCGACGGCATCAACCGCGCCACCGACGTCCTCATCGGCGGCAAGGTCGCCGTGGTGGCCGGCTACGGCGACGTGGGCAAGGGCTGCGCGGAGTCGCTGCGCGGCCAGGGCGCCCGCGTCATCGTCACCGAGATCGACCCGATCTGCGCGCTGCAGGCGGCCATGGACGGCTACCAGGTCGACACTCTCGACAACGTGCTCGGCGTCGCCGACATCATCATCACCGCGACCGGCAACAAGGACGTGGTGACGGTCGAGCAGATGTCGAGAATGCGGCACAACGCGATCCTCGGCAACATCGGCCACTTCGACAACGAGATCGACATGGCCGGCCTCGAGGAAGAGGGCGTCGCGGTCCGCAAGAACGTCAAGCCGCAGGTCGACGTGTGGACCTTCCCGACGGGCAACGCGATCATCGTGCTCTCCGAGGGTCGTCTGATGAACCTTGGCAACGCGACCGGTCACCCGTCCTTCGTGATGTCGAACTCCTTCACCAACCAGGTGCTGGCGCAGATCGAGATCTTCACCAAGCCCCAGGACTACCCGGTCGGCGTCTATGTGCTGCCCAAGCACCTCGACGAGGAGGTCGCGCGTCTCCACCTCGACGCCCTCGGCGTCAAGCTCACCACGCTGAGCGACGACCAGGCGTCCTACCTCGGCGTCGACGTCGCGGGCCCCTACAAGTCGGACCAGTACCGCTACTGATCCGCACCGGCGTGGAACGCCCCCAGGCCCGTCTCGGGTCTGGGGGCGTCGTCGTTCTTCGCTGGTGGCACTATGGAGGTCATGACACAGCTGGGCGGCACCGCGAGCGGGCTCACGCCCAAGGGGCGAGTGCTCGTCGTCGACGACGACGCGTCCCTCGCGGAGATGCTCACGATCGTGCTGCGCCAGGAGGGCTTCGAGAGCCGGATGTGCACCCGCGGGGACCTGGCCCTCGACGAGTTCCGTGACTACAAGCCCGACGTGGTCCTGCTCGACCTGATGCTCCCCGGCAAGGATGGCATCGACGTCTGCAAGGAGATCCGGGCCGAGTCCGGGGTGCCGATCGTGATGCTGACGGCCAAGGGCGACACGGTCGACGTCGTGGTCGGCCTCGAGTCCGGCGCCGACGACTACGTCGTCAAGCCGTTCAAGCCCAAGGAGCTCGTGGCCCGCATCCGGGCGCGCGTCCGCAGCTTCGACACCACGACCCTGGAGACGCTCACGATCGGCGACCTGGCGATCGACGTGGCCGGGCACGCGGTGAGCCGGCACGGCCTGCCGATCAGTTTGACCCCGCTGGAGTTCGACCTGCTGCTGTGCCTGGCGCGCAAGCCCTGGCAGGTCTTCACCCGCGAGGTGCTGCTGGAGCAGGTCTGGGGCTACCGGCACGCCGCCGACACCCGTCTGGTCAACGTCCACGTGCAGCGACTGCGCTCCAAGGTCGAGCACGATCCCGAGCACCCCGAGATCGTCGTCACCGTCCGTGGCGTCGGCTACAAGGCCGGGAACAGCTAGGTGTCGTCGGCGAGACCATGGCCCGCCTAGGCGTCCCCCCCGGCCTGCGACGAGCCCTGACCTTCTGGCGGCGATCCATCCAGGCCCGCGTGGTGGCCAGCACGCTCCTGCTGTCGGCTGCCGTGATCAGCGGTGTCGGCTGGTTCCTCCTGAGCTCCACCAAGGACGGACTGCTCGAGCACCGGGTGGACGCGGTGCTCGCCGAGGCCGAGGCCAGCACCGAGGAGGCGCGCAACCGCCTCGAGGCTGCCTCCGGCACCGAGGTCAACGCGAGTCGGCAGCAGCGGGAGCTGGCCGACCAGATCATCGCGCGCGGTGACACCCGTGGCTTCAGCGTCGTGCTCGGGGTCCCGGCGCGGGAGGGGGCCCGGCTCTCGGACGGCGGGCCGGAGTACACCACGGACCTCGACCTGGTCAGCGTGCCCGAGACCTTGCAGCAGCACTTCGACCAGGTGGCCCCCACGGCCTGGACCTACACGACCATCCGGACCCGGACCGACGCCGGGGACGTCGTCGCGGAGCCCGGCATCGTGGTGGGCAGCCAGATCATCCTGCCGTCCGACGGCAACACCTACACCTTCTACTTCCTCTTCCCGCTCGACGAGGAGCAGGAGACGCTCGGGCTCGTCACCCGGGCCCTGTTCACCGCGGCGGCAGCGCTGCTGATCCTGGTCGCCGGCATCACCTGGCTGGTCGCGCGCCAGGTCGTCACCCCCATCCGCATGGCCCGCCAGGTCGCGGAGCGGCTCGCGTCCGGGCGGCTCCAGGAGCGGCTGCGGGTGACCGGTGAGGACGACCTGGCCCGGCTGGCGACCTCGTTCAACCAGATGGCGAGCAACCTCCAGCGTCAGATCCGGCAGCTCGAGGAGCTCAGCCGCGTCCAGCGTCGCTTCGTCTCCGACGTGTCCCACGAGCTGCGCACCCCGCTGACCACGGTCCGGATGGCCGGCGACGTCCTGCATGACGCGAGGGCGTCGTTCGACCCGGTGACGGCGCGCGCGGCCGAGCTGCTCCAGGTCGAGCTGGACCGCTTCGAGGTGCTCCTCGCCGACCTGCTCGAGATCAGCCGCTTCGACGCCGGAGCGGCGGTGCTGGAGGCCGACGACGTCAACCTCGTCGACGTGGCCCACCGGGTCGTCGACGCCACCCGGGCGCTGGCCGACCAGCGCGGCGTCCGGGTCGTCGTGGAGTCGCCCGGCCATCCCTGCCTGGCCGAGGCCGACGTACGACGGGTCGAGCGGATCATCCGCAACCTCATCACCAACGCGATCGACCACGCCGACACCGGCCTCGGCGAGGAGATCAAGGTGCTCCTCGGCAGCGACGACCACGCCGCGGCGATCGCCGTGCGCGACTACGGCGTCGGCCTGGCGCCGGGGGAGTCCGCGATGGTGTTCAACCGTTTCTGGCGCGCCGACCCGGCCCGGGCCCGCACCAGTGGGGGCACCGGTCTCGGGCTCTCGATCGCCCTCGAGGACACCCACCTGCACGGCGGCTGGCTCCAGGCCTGGGGGCGCCCGGGCCAGGGCGCCCAGTTCCGCCTGACCCTGCCGCGCCGCGCCGGTGACCCGCTGCGTCACAGCCCGCTGCCACTCGTGCCGGTCGACGCCGACGACCCCGTCCCCGAGAAGACCCGATGACGACCATCCGCGCCGCACGCCGTCCCACGACGGGCGTCGTCCTGGCCCTGCTGGGCTGCCTGCTCGCGGCCGGCTGCGTCAGCCTGCCCGAGTCGGGGCCGGTCGTCGAGACGGCCCCGTCGCAGGTCCTCGACGAGCCGGAGGCGGCCGCCATCGACGCCGTACCCCCGCAGCAGGGCGACTCCGCGCTCGGGATCGTCGACGGCTTCCTGGCGGCGATGACCGCCTACCCCGTGCAGACCAACGTCGCGCGCCAGTTCCTCGCCCAGGAGGCGCAGACCTCCTGGAACCCCGACGAGGCGACGATCACCTACGCCGACGTGACCACGCCCAGCGCCAGCGGGACGGGGGTGTCGGTGACGCTCAGGGATCCCGAGACGCTCGACGCCCGGGGTGGCTGGGAGGGCCCGCTGCCTGAGGGCGAGCGCGAGCTCACGTTCCAGATGGTGATCGAGGACGGCGAGTACCGCATCCGCGAGGCCCCTGACGCCCTCATCGTCCCGGCGTCGTGGTTCGCTCAGCGGTTCCGTCAGGTGTCGCTCTACTTCTTCGACCGCACGGCGCAGATCCTCGTGCCGGAGCCGGTGTTCGTGCCGCGCGGTGAACAGCTCGCGACGACGCTGATCGACGGGCTGCTCGCCGGGCCGGGGGAGGACCTCACGGGCATCGCCCGCAGCTTCCTGCCGTCCGGCCTCAGCGTGGGGCTCTCGGTCCCGGTCTCCGACGAGGGCGTCGCGGAGATCTCGCTCGTCGGCGAGGCCGGGGCGCAGAACCCCGAGGTCGTGGAGAAGATCCTGGCGCAGCTGACCTGGACCCTGCGGCAGGAGCCGTCGATCCGGGCAGTCCGCCTGGCGATCGGCGGCGAGCAGGTGCGCCTGCCCGGCGGCGTGAGCGAGTACGGCGTGGACGACGCGCCCGACTACGACCCCACGGGCTACCAGTCCAGCCGCCTGCTCTACGGGCTCCGGGACGGGCTGCTGGTCTCCGGGGAGCCCGACGCGCTCTCCCCGGCCGACGGTCCCCTCGGGCTGGAGGACTTCGGTCTGCGCTCGGTCTCGGTGAACCTCCCGGCCACCTCGGCGGCGGGGGTCTCGGCCGACGGCACCTCGATCCTGCTCGCCCCCGTGCGCGAGGTCGCCGGCGAGGTCGGGGAGGACACCGTCGAGCAGGTCGTCTCCGGAGCCACCGACCTGCTGCCGCCGTCGTGGGACTTCACCGACCGCTTGTGGCTGGTCGACCGCGCCACCGAGGGTGCGCGCGTCATCTTCCGGGAGGGCGGCGCCCTGCGGCCGCTGGTCGTGCCCGGCGTCACCGGCGAGGACGTCCGCTCGTTCATCGTCTCGCGCGACGCGACCCGCTTCGTGGCCGTCGTGCGCACCCGCGGCGTGGACCGGCTCCAGGTCGGCCGGATCCAGGTCGACTTCCAGGGGCGGGTGCGCCGCGTGGTCGAGACGCGCACCCTCACCTTCGCCGAGGCCGAGCCGCTGCGCGTCACCGACATCGGCTGGACCTCCGCCACCGAGGTGGCGCTGCTGAGCCAGGTCGTGCCCGGTGAGCTCTTCGAGGTCCGGACGGTCGCCGTCGACGGCGCACCGGCCGGAACCGAGGCGCTGTCCACGACGGTCAACGCCCGGGTGGTGGCGCTCGCAGGCACGCCGCTGGAGGGCGGGCGTCAGTACGCCGTGACGCGCGACAGCCTCGTGGACCTGTCGACGGGCCGCGTCCTCGGGCTCGGCGACCGGGTCGACTCGCTCGACTACGTCGGCTGACCCCACAGCCCGTCGGTCCACCGGTTGCCCCGCGCAGGTCGGACTGGTCCGATGGCCAACCATGGGGGCCTTCCGCGACGCGCTCGACGACCTGGTGCTTGGTGGGAGCTGCGTGGGCTGCGACCGGCCGGGGCGGCTGCTGTGCCCCTCGTGCCGCCTCGACCTGCCCACCACGGCTCGGCCCCGTTGGCCCACCCCGAGCCCGCCCGGGCTGGTCACGCCCTTCGCCCCGACCGATTACGACGGCGTCGCGCGGGCGATGGTGCTCGGGTTGAAGGAGCGGCGGATGCTGGCGCTGGCCCGACCGCTGGCCTCGCTCCTGGCTGCCTCGGTCGCCGCCGCGGTCGCCGAGGTCGAGGGCGCTGTGGTGCTGGTGCCCGTGCCGTCGCGGGCCTCGTCGGTGCGGCAGCGCGGCCACGACCCGACGTACACGATCACGCGGCTGGCCGCGAGCACCCTCGCGGCCGGGGGCGCCGACGTGGTCGCCGGGAGGCTGCTCCGGCTGCGCCCCGGGGTGCTCGACCAGGCGGGCCTCGACGCGGTGGGACGGTCGGCCAACCTCCACGGGTCCATGACCTGTCCCACCGCGGCCCTCCGGGCCCTCGCCGTACGACGATCCCGGGCGCGGGTGGTCGTGTGCGACGACGTCCTCACCACCGGAGCGACGGCCCGAGAGGCGCAGCGGGCGCTGGAGGCGGTCGGCCTCGAGGTGCGGGCGATCGCCGTCGCGACCGCCACCCGCAAGCGTCTCGCCAGCGGCGGGGACCAGACGCACAGTGAAAGTTCAGGTGTACGGCTACCGCCATCCACGAGCACCCACTAACGTCTCTGTATGGAGTCCGTCCGGGTCCGTGGTTGCCCCGTTCCGGCTGTGCCGGAGCGGCTAGCCGATGCCAGTCGCAGGCGAAACGGTCCACGTAAGGCGATGCACGAAGGGCTCCGGCCCGACAGGCCCCGGCCCGACGGGCTGCGGCCCGCGTGCTCCTCCGCATGCGGGGGACGCCGATCACGGTGCGGCTTAGAGGTAAGTCCTGCCTCGCCCCACCCGTCAGATACGGGTGTCGGCGGGAGAAGGTCAGTAGTGGCGCCAGAGATGGCAGATGAGCTGCGAGAGCTTCAGCAGGCGGTTGTGGGGTCGAAGACCAGGTCGGCCGGGCGGACTTCATGCCAGGCAACTGGATAGCCAACTGCTCAACAGGAGGTTCAACATGGAAGTTGTGGTCACAGGGCGTCATTGCGAGCTGTCGGACTCGTTCCGAGGGCACGCAGAAGAGAAGCTGAGCAAGCTCGAGAAGCACGACCACCGCATCATCCGCGTCCACGTCGAGGTGGACTCCGAGCCCAACCCGCGCCAGCACGACCGGGCCGTCCGGGTGGAGCTGACGGCGTTCTCCAAGGGCCCGGTCATCCGGGCCGAGGCCGCCGCCGACGACAAGATGGGCGCCCTCGACCTGGCGCTCGACAAGATGGCCTCCCAGATGCGCAAGGCGGCCGATCGTCGGCGCGTGCACCGTGGGCGCCACGCGCCGGCCTCCGTCGGCCAGGCCCTGGCCGGGATGGAGGTCATCGACGCCAGCCCGCAGGCCGGCGAGGACGACGGGATCACCGAGCACCAGGTCGGACCGATCACGGTCACCGGTGACGGACCGTTGGTGGTGCGCGAGAAGACCCACCCTGCCGCCCCGATGACGCTCGACCAGGCCCTCTACGAGATGGAGCTGGTCGGCCACGACTTCTATCTCTACGTCGACAAGGAGAGCGAGCGGCCCGCGGTCGTCTACCGCCGCCGCGGTTACGACTACGGCGTCATCTCCCTCGACCTCGGGAGCTGACCGACCCGATCGGGCCATGGGTTGGTGGTCAGTTCAACCCATGGTTCGGTCACGGGGCACCCCCCGGACGTGCCATGATTCGTCCGTGGCTGAGAAGGGTGAACCCATCCGGGTGCTCGTGGTCGACGACCAGGAGCTCTTCCGGCGTGGGCTGACCATGCTCCTGGGTGTCGACCCTGGCATCGAGGTCGTCGGCGAGGCCGGCGACGGCTTCGAGGGCACGACCCTCGCGGAGACCACTGCACCCGACGTGGTGCTCCTCGACATCCGGATGCCCAAGCGCTCGGGCATCGAGGCCTGCGTGGCCATCAAGGAGGCCGTTCCGTCGGCCAAGATCATCATGCTCACCGTCTCCGACGAGGAGGCCGACCTCTACGAGGCCGTCAAGAGCGGTGCGTCGGGTTACCTCCTCAAGGACTCCTCGATCGACGAGGTGGCCCAGGCCGTGCGCGTGGTTGCCGACGGGCAGTCGCTGATCAGCCCGTCGATGGCGGTCAAGCTGATCGACGAGTTCAAGCAGATGTCGCGCCCCGAGCGCGAGAACGTCCCCGGCCTGCGGCTGACCGACCGCGAGCTCGAGGTCCTCAGCAACGTCGCCAAGGGCCTCAACAACCGCGACATCGCCAAGAACCTCTACATCAGCGAGAACACCGTCAAGAACCACGTGCGCAACATCCTGGAGAAGCTGCAGCTGCACTCGCGCATGGAGGCCGTCATGTACGCCGTGCGCGAGAAGCTCCTCGAGCTCCCGTAGTCCCCGTGGTCGGACCAGGACCGTGACCGCTCGGGCCCAGACGCTCTCCCGCTCGCAGGCGCGGCGCATCGCGCTGGCCGCGCAGGGCTTCCTCGACCCGCGCCACACGGGGCCGACCATGCGGACCTTCGGCCGCACGCTCGAGCGCACCGGGGTGCTCCAGGTCGACTCGGTCAACGTGCTCCAGCGCGCGCACTACATGCCGCTCTACTCCCGCATGGGCCCCTACGACGTCGACCTGCTGCGCCGCGCCGCGGAGAGCCGGCCGCGCCGCGTCGTCGAGTACTGGGCGCACGTGCAGGCCTTCATGCCCGTGGACCTGTGGCCCGTCATGCAGTTCCGCATGGACACCTACCGAGCCCGGCGGGGCAAGTGGAGGGTCCTGGAGGAGGAGCCCGAGCTCGAGGCATCGCTGGTCGCCGAGATCCGCCAGGGTGGTGCCGCCACGGCCCGGGACCTCGACGACGGGCTGCCGCGGAGCAAGGAGCACTGGGGCTGGAACTGGTCGAGGAGTCGTCAGGTCCTCGACTACCTCTACACCGTCGGCGACCTCGCGATCGCCGGCCGCAACGGCCAGTTCGAGGTGCTCTACGACCTTCCCGAGCGGGTCATCCCCGCCGAGGTCCTGGCCCGGCCGACACCCACGCCTGCCGAGGCGCACCTCGAGCTCGTACGACGCGCCGCGAGGTCGCACGGCGTCGCGACGACGCGATGCCTCCAGGACTACTACCGGATGCACATCGACCAGGTCCGTCCTGCGGTCGCGACCCTCGTGGAGTCCGGCGAGCTGCTGCCGGTGGCGATCGAGGGCTGGAAGCGCCCTGCGTTCCTCCACCGCGACGCCCGACTGCCCCGCAGGATCGGCGCCCGCGCGCTGCTCAGCCCGTTCGACCCGGTCGTGTGGGAGCGCGAGCGCGCCGAGCGGGTCTTCGACTTCCGCTACCGCATCGAGATCTACACCCCGGTCGAGAAGCGGGTCCACGGCTACTACGTGCTGCCCTTCCTGCTGGGGGACCAGGTGGTGGCGCGTGTGGACCTCAAGGCAGACCGCCGGACAGGCCGGTTGCTGGTGAAGGGGGCCTTCGCCGAGCCGACGGCTCCGCCCGATACGGCCGAGGAGCTCCATGCCGCCCTGGTCGAGCTGGCGGGCTGGTTGGGCCTCGGCGACGTGGTGGTCGAGCCTCGTGGGGACCTGGCCGTGCGGCTGGCTCAGTGTTCGTAGGTAGAGTGGGAGCGCCGCTCCACGGCGTCACCGCGGCGTCATCAGCTAGGCCAACACAAGGAGTCATCCCGTCGTGCCCGTCATCATCGACAAGCTTCTCCGCATCGGCGAAGGCAAGATCCTCAGGCAGCTCGAGTCCATCTCCAAGGCGGTCAACGCCATCGAGGACGACTTCGTCACCATGAGCGACGACGAGCTCCGGGGGATGACCGCCGAGTTCAAGGCGCGCTACGAGAAGGGCGAGTCGCTCAGCGACCTCATGCCCGAGGCGTTCGCGACCGTGCGTGAGGCCTCCCACCGCGTGCTCGGCCAGCGCCACTACGACGTCCAGATCATGGGCGGCGCAGCGCTGCACCTCGGCAACATCGCCGAGATGAAGACCGGTGAGGGCAAGACCCTGGTCGCGACCCTGCCGTCCTACCTCAACGCCATCTCCGGCAAGGGCGTCCACGTCGTCACGGTCAACGACTACCTGGCGAAGTTCCAGTCCGAGATGATGGGCCGCATCCACCACTTCCTCGGCCTGAGCACCGGCGTGATCCTGCCCGAGATGCGTCCGGCCCAGCGCCGCGAGGCCTACGGCTGCGACATCACCTACGGCACCAACAACGAGCTCGGCTTCGACTACCTGCGCGACAACATGGCCGGCTCCATCGAGGAGTGCGTCCAGCGCGGCCACAGCTTCGCCGTCGTCGACGAGGTGGACTCGATCCTCATCGACGAGGCCCGGACGCCGCTGATCATCAGCGGCCCGACCCAGGACGAGGTCAAGTGGTACGGCGAGTTCTCCAAGCTCGCCAAGACCATGGTCAAGGACGTCGACTACGAGGTCGACGAGAAGAAGCGCACGATCTCGGTCCTCGAGCCCGGCATCACCAAGGTGGAGGACCACCTCGGCATCGAGAACCTCTACGAGTCGGCCAACACCCCGCTCATCTCGTTCCTCAACAACTCCATCAAGGCCAAGGAGCTGTTCCGCAACGACAAGGAGTACGTCGTCATGCAAGGCGAGGTGCTCATCGTCGACGAGCACACCGGCCGCATGCTCTCGGGGCGCCGCTACAACGACGGCCTGCACCAGGCGATCGAGGCCAAGGAGGGGGTGACCGTCCGCGAGGAGTACCAGACCCTCGCCACCGTCACCCTGCAGAACTACTTCCGCCTCTACGACACGCTCTCCGGCATGACCGGCACGGCCATGACCGAGGCCTCGGAGTTCGACAAGACCTACGGGCTCGGCGTGGTCCCGATCCCCACCAACAAGCCGATGCTCCGCACCGACCAGGCCGACCTCGTCTACCGCACCGAGGAGGCCAAGTACGACGCCGTGGCCGACGACATCGCCGAGCGCAACGAGCAGGGCCAGCCGATCCTCGTGGGCACGGTCTCGGTCGAGAAGTCCGAATACCTCTCGGCGCTGCTCACCAAGCGCGGCATCCCGCACAGCGTCCTTAACGCCAAGGTCCACGCCGACGAGGCCAAGATCGTCGCCATGGCCGGTCACAAGGGCTCGGTCACGGTCGCGACCAACATGGCCGGTCGAGGCACCGACATCATGCTCGGTGGCTCGGTGGAGTTCCTCGCCGACCAGGAGCTGCGCGGCAAGGGTCTCCAGCCCACCGGCGAGACCGCCGACGACTACGACGCAGCCTGGCCCGAGACGCTGGAGCGGATCAAGGCCCAGGTCGGCAAGGAGCACGACGACGTGAGGGACCTCGGCGGCCTCTACGTCGTCGGCACCGAGCGTCACGAGTCGCGGCGCATCGACAACCAGCTGCGTGGTCGTTCCGGCCGTCAGGGCGACCCCGGCGAGTCCCGCTTCTACCTCTCCCTCGAGGACGAGCTGATGCGGCTCTTCAAGTCCGAGTGGGTCGACCGCGTCCTGCAGATGCTCAAGATCCCCGACGACGTCCCGATCGAGAACAAGCGGGTCACCGGCGCGATCGCCAACGCCCAGGGCCAGGTCGAGTCGCAGAACTTCGAGTCCCGCAAGAACGTCCTCAAGTACGACGACGTCATGGACCGCCAGCGTCAGGTCATCTACGGCGAGCGTCGCGAGGTGCTCGAGGGCGCCGACCTGCGCGAGCAGATCAGCACCTTCATCGACGACGTCGTCTTCGGCTACATCACCGGCTCGCTCGCCGAGTTCGGCGAGGAGTGGGACCTCGAGCAGCTCTGGACCGACCTCGGCCAGTTCTGGCCGATCGGGCTGAGCATCGAGGAGCTCGAGGCCGAGGCCGGCGGGCGCCACAACATGGAGCGTGACCAGCTCATCGAGGCGCTCAAGGCCGACGCGCACGGGGCCTACGCCGCCCGCGAGGCCGAGATGGGCGAGGAAGTCACCCGGGAGCTCGAGCGTCGGGTCCTGCTGTCCGTGCTCGACCGCAAGTGGCGAGAGCACCTCTACGAGATGGACTACCTCCGCGAGGGCATCTACCTGCGGGCCTACTCCCAGCGCGACCCGCTCGTCGAATACCAGCGCGAGGGCTTCGACATGTTCGCCGCGATGATGGACGGCATCAAGGAGGAGGCCGTCGGCTTCCTCTTCAACCTTGAGGTCCAGGTCGAGGACGACCACGAGGGCCACGACCACGGCGACGAGGGCGACGAGGTCTACGAGCCCCTCCTCCAGCCCGAGGGCACCGTCAAGCAGCGTGCCTCCGCACCCGCGATCAAGGCCAAGGGCCTCGAGCGGCCGCAGCCGCCCAAGGGGTTGTCCTACTCCGCACCCAGCGAGGACGGTGACGTCGAGGTCAAGGCAGTTGCTGCCGAGGACGACGCGTACGCCGGCGTCGCCCGCAACGCCAAGTGTCCCTGTGGCTCGGGCAAGAAGTTCAAGCAGTGCCACGGCGCAGCTGGTGGCCCCACCGGCCTCACCGCCCGCTCCGGCGGCTGACCCACCCGCTCCGCACGACGCCCCGCCACGGACTCCGCGGCGGGGCGTCGTCGTCGGTCGTCCGCCCGGTGGTCGAGCAGCGAGCGCCGGTCGAGACCGTGCTGCGCCGCGGCTCAGGCAAAGTCGAGGGCGGTGCAGAGCCAGCGCTCACCGCGGGCCTCGAAGCGCGCCGCTACGGCGCGCGACCGCTCGCCGTAGCGGACGTGGACGGCCGCCTCCACCACGTCATCGCTGACGAAGCAGGTGTGCACGCTCAGGACCCGGGGGCGCACGGGCTGCACCCGGCCCTGGCCGGGCGTGTGGCCGCCGGCGCGGGCGACGAGCACGGCGCGGCGGTCCAGGTCGGCATGGACCTTGCCGGTCGTCCAGCGCAGCAGCTGCGACGCCGGACGGTCGCCTCCGACGATCTCGACAGCGGCCTGGGCGAACCGGTGGGCCCAGTCCTGTGCAGAGCGTCGCCTCCGGGCGTCGATCGGGACGACCGACGCGACGTCGGAGACGCCTCGACCCAGGAGTGCGTGGCCCGGGGGGTCATGGCGGGGCACCAGGTCGAGGGCGAGGGTGCCCTGGGTGCTGGTGACCGGCACCTTCACGCGGAGCGGGACGACGGTCTCGTGGGTGGTGACGGGGGGCATCAGGACTCTCCTCGAGGTGGGGTGGGACGGCTGGGCATGGCCAGGTGCTGGCCGGGGTGGATCACGTCGGGGTCGGCCCCGACGACGTGGCGGTTGAGCTGGTGGATGCGCTGCCAGTGCGCCGAGACAGCGGCCGGGTCGGCGCCGGGCCCGAGCGCGGTGGCAGCGATCTCCCACAAGGAGTCGCCGGGCTGCACGACGACCCGCGCTGGAGTGACCTGTCGAGCAGCGCCGTCCTGGTGTCGGCCGGCAGTGCCGCCGAGGCCGCCGATGGGCCGCTCGGGCAGCGGCAGCCCGTCCAGGGTGACCGCACCACCACGTGGCTGGTCGTCGCGGTGGACCGAGCCCGGGGTCGCGTGGGCCGGGGTGAGGCCCCCCGAGAGCACGACGACGCCGCAGGCCGCGAGCAGCCACCGACGCGCGGGAGCGGGAACGCCCCGGACCGCGCGACCGCTCGTGCAGCGGCTCGTCCCGACCAGGGCCTCGAGGACCACCACCGTGGTCACGGCCCACCACCATCCGGCGCACAGCACCAGCGCGAGGGCACAGCCCTGGACGAGCATCCGATCGAAGGGCAGGCGCCCCCCGGAGACGGGAGGCAGGTCCGGGACCGACCAGAGCACCACGACGACGACCGCGGCCGTGGTGGCGGCCCACACGATGAGGCATCGCGCCCAACGAGCAGTCCCGAGGCCGTTCATGGTCATATCCTTGCGTTTGCTTACGTTTGCGTCAGCCAACGCTCTTTTGTCGGTCTCGTCAAGGTCTTCTCCACAGCCCGATTCCTTGAGAGGCTCGCCTGGTGACCTGGGAGGACGACCTCTTCGCGCTGCTCGACGACCTCGAGCAGCAGGCCGACGCCCTCTACGACGTCGAGCGCGCGCCGGAGCTGGCCGACCGCGGCCGCGCGGAGTACCAGCAGGTCACGCTCGCCGGGCGGCTCATGGCCACGGTCGGGCAGCCGGTCCAGCTCGGGGTGCGCGGTGCGGGCCCGGTCAGCGGCGACCTCCACCGGGTGGCCGCGCAGTGGTGCCTGGTCAGCGGCAGCGGTCAGGACTGGATCGTGCGGCTCGCCGCGGTCACGACGGTCACCGGGGCGTCAACCCGATCGGTCCCCGAGGTGGCGTGGTCGCCAGTGGCGAGGCTGGGGCTGGGGTCGGCGCTGCGACGGCTGGCCGAGGCCGGTGAGCGGTGCGTGGTCCACCTGGCGGACGGGACGCGCCAGGACGGGATCCTGGCCCGGGTGGGTCAGGACTTCGCTGAGCTCGTCACGGCGGGGGACCGACGGGTGCTGGTCGCGTTCGACGCGCTGGCAGCGGTGCAGAGCCGCGACTAGGGCTCGACCAGGGCTCAGGTCGCGTCGGCGTCGTAGGGCGGGATCTCGCCCTCGTCCAACGGGCGGTGCCCCAGGGTGCGGGAGGCCTTCTGGTCCGCGTCGGCGTCCTCCATGGCCTCGATGATGTGCTTGCGCACGATCGTGCGGGGGTCGAGGTCGCGCAGCTCGAGGTCGGAGAAGTCGGGCCCGAGCTCGTCGCGCAATTCGTCCCGTGCCGAGTTGGCGAACTCGCGTGCCTTGCGGGCGAAGCCACCAGCCTGCTTGGCCAGCACCGGCAGGCGGTCGGGACCGAACACGAGGATCGCTACAAGGGCGATCACCGCCATCTCTGCCAGACCGACTCCGAACATGTTCTAGAACTTACTCGTCGGGGTGAGCCCGAGCTGCATGCCGGCCAGTCCGCGGCCACGTCCGGTGATCATCGCCGCGATGGCGGTGAGCTCGATCGCGGCCGGCGCGGTGGGGTCGGAGTCGACGATCGGCTTGCCGGCGTCGCCTCCCTCGCGCAGCGAGATGTCGAGCGGGATCCGCCCCAGGACCGCGACGTCGTAGCCGAAGCGCTCGGAGAGGGTGGCCGCGACGCGGTCGCCGCCACCGGAGCCGAAGACCTCGAGGCGGTGCTCCTTACCCTCGGGAGTGCAGTGCGGGCAGGGCAGGAAGCTCATGTTCTCGACGACACCGATGACGCGCTGGTGCATCATCGAGGCCATCGTCCCGGCGCGCTCGGCGACCTCGGCTGCCGCCTCCTGCGGAGTCGTGACCACCACGACCTCGGCGCTCGGCAGGTGCTGGCCGAGCGAGATCGCGACGTCGCCGGTGCCGGGGGGGAGATCGAGCAGCAGGACATCGAGGTCTCCCCAGAAGACGTCGGCGAGCATCTGGACCAGGGCCCGGTCGAGCATCGGGCCGCGCCAGGCGACGACCTGGTCGCGGCGCGGCTTGAGCATGCCGATGGAGATGACCGAGACACCGCTGGGCGTGGGCACCGGCATGATCAGGTCCTCGACCTGGGTGGGCCGGGAGTCGGCGATGCCGAGCATGGCCGGCACCGAGTGGCCGTAGATGTCGGCGTCCACGACACCGACCTTGAGCCCCTGCTTGGCCATCGCCAGCGCGAGGTTGACGGTGACCGAGGACTTGCCGACCCCGCCCTTGCCGCTGGCGATCGCGATGACCTTGGTCAGGGAGCCGGGTTGGGCGAAGGGGATCTCCCGAGCGGCCTGGCCGCCGCGCAGGACGTCCTGGAGCCCGGCGCGCTGCTCCGCGCTCATGACCCCGAGCTCGAGGTCGACCCCGGTGACACCCTGGACGCGCGAGACGGCGCCGGTGACGTCGCGGGTGATCGTGTCCTTGAGGGGACAGCCGGCGACGGTCAGCAGCACCTTGACGTGCACGAGGCCGTCGGCGTCGATCTCCACGGAGTCGACCATGCCGATCTCGGTGATGGGGCGCTTGATCTCAGGGTCGTTCACGGTCGCGAGGGCGGCGTTGACCGCCTCGAGCGAGGGTCCGAGGGAGGGAGTGCTCATGATGTTGCCAGTCTAGGTGGGGGGTGGCGCCGGTCGGTCAAGGGCGCCTCCGTGAGACGGCCCACCCTCGTCGTCCGACTCGTCCCGGTCGCGCTCCTCCTGGGCGCGCTCGTCGAGGTCGGACAGGAGGGATCGCAGCTCCGAGCGGAGGAAGTCGCGGGTCGCGACCTCGCCCACGGACATGCGCAGCGAGGCGACCTCGCGGGACAGGAACTCCATGTCGGCGTGGGCGCGGGCGTTGGCCTGACGGTCCTGCTCGTTGATCACCTTGTCGCGCTGCTCCTGGCGGTTCTGCGCGAGCAGGATCAGGGGGGCGGCGTACGACGCCTGGAGGCTGAGGATCAGGGTCAGGAAGATGAAGGGGTAGTTGTCCCACCGGGCGTCCTCGGGTGCCAGCAGGTTCCACGAGACCCAGATGATCACGAAACCCGTCATGTAGATCAGGAACGTGGCGGTGCCCATGAACCGGGCGAACTGCTCCGCGAACACGCCGAACGCGTCGGCGTTGATGGCCGGGCGCTTGACCAGCTGGCGTTTTGTGCTGCGCGGCGTGTCGAGGCGCGGGGTGCGTGGCTCAGCCATCCTTCACCCCCAGGGGCCCTCCGCCACGCGGCATCCGGTCACGCCAGTTGGTGGGCAGCATGTGGTCGAGGAGGTCGTCGACCGTGACGGCGCCCAGCAGGTGGCCGTTCTCGTCGACCACGGGAGCCGCGACCAGGTTGTAGGTGGCCAGGTGGGCAGCGACCTGGTCGATGGACGCCTCGGGACGCAGGTTCTCCATCGAGTCGTCGAGCGCTCCGGCCACCAGGGTCGAGGGAGGCTCGCGCAGCAGTCGCTGGATGTGGGCCACCCCGAGGAACCTCCCGGTCGGTGTCTCGAGCGGCGGGCGGCACACGTAGACGAGGGCCGCCAGCGCGGGCGTGAGCTCGGGGTTGCGCACGTGGGCCAGTGCGTCGGCGATGGTCGCGTCGGGACCGAGGATGACCGGCTCGGGCGTCATCATCGCGCCGGCGGTGTCCTCGACGTAGGACATCAGCCGGCGGACGTCCTCGGCCTCCTCGGGCTCCATGAGGTCGAGGAGGATCTCGGCGGTCTCCGGTGGCAGGTCCGCGATCAGGTCCGCCGCGTCGTCGGGAGACATCTCCTCGAGGACGTCGGCGGCCCGCTCGGAGTCGAGCGCCTCGAGGATCTGCACCTGGTCCTCCTCGGGCAGCTCCTCCAGCACGTCGGCCAGCCGTTCGTCGTCCAGCGCGGCGACGACGGCCTTCCGGCGCTCGTTGGGCAGGGCGTGCAGCATGCTCGCGGCGTCCGCCGGACGCATCTCGTTCAGCGCGGCGATCAGGTGGGTGGCGCCCTGGGCCTCCTCACGCCCCACGAGGCCCTGCACGTCGCGCCACTCCACGACGTGGGTCTGCCCGCGTCGGCGGAACCCCTTGGACGGCTCCTGCACGGCCACGCGGCACAGCACCCAGTCGCGGTTGCGGGCCTGCTCCATCGCGACGTCGTAGACGGTGCCGGTCAGGCCCGACCCGCTCATCACGACCGTGCGGTCGAGCATCTGGCCGATCACGAGCGTCTCGATCGAGCGCTGCTCGAAGCGGCGCATGTTGAGCAGGCCGGTCGTGTAGACCTGCCCGCTGTCGATGTTGGTGACGCGGGTCATCGGCACGAAGATGCGGCGGCGGCCGAAGACCTCGGCGACCATGCCGAGCACTCGCGGCTGGCTGGCCTCGGAGCGGATGGTGACGACGAGGTCGCGGACCTTGCCGACCTGGTCGCCCCGGGGGTCGAAGATCGGCAGCCCGACGAGACGGGCGGCATAGACGCGCGGCGGGGTGGTGCTCACGGCCTCAACGCTAGTGCCCCCGTCGTGAGCCCGGCTCCCTCCGCGCCGATTCGTCCTACACTCCTTGCATGAGGCTTCGACGAAGCGCGGCTGTCCTGCTCCTCCCGCTGGTCCTCTTGGCCGGCTGTGGCGAGGACGAGACCACGAGCGCCGACGACCCGACGCCCCGCGAGTCTCCGAGCGTGGGCAGCAGCGCGCCGCCGGCCGGGGAGACGTCGGCACCGCCCACGCAGGCCCCGCCGGCCAAGCCGCAGTGCAGCGAGATCTGGGTCGACCAGCAGACCTTCCCCGAGCGTTACAGGGGCTGTCTCGACGGGGAGCGGCTGGTCCAGGCCGAGTCCACCTACTGCGAGTTCGGCACGAGGCTCTTCTACTACGCCAACTCGTTCTACGCGGTCCCCAACGGACCGGTCAACGAGACCGAGGGCGCCCTGGCCAAGGACCCGGCGTTCCAGACAGCCATCAACAAGTGCGGCGGATGACACATCCGTTCGGTCCGAGGATCGCCTGAATCGTCCGCCCCGGCTGTTAGAGTCAAAATCGTAGGCGTGGGGCTGCGACGTGTTCCCCCGCGCCGTTTCTGGTCCGACTTCCCCCGATCTTCCCGACCGACCCTGTCCGCGCGAGACTGATCGCCGCGGCCGCCCTACCAGGGAGTGTGAACTTAAGCGTGCGCCGTCTTCCCGCCGCCACCGTCCTCGCCACGAGCCTGACCATCGTCGTCAGCCTGCTCGGTGCGCTGCCCTCGACCGCGGCTTCGTCCCAGGCCGCCGCACCGATCTCGGTTCAGGCCTCGGTTCGGGCCGCGAGCCAGGTCGCGGGGCAGGGTGTCACGCTCGCGCAGGCCTCCTCGGTCGCGGCCAAGCCGCGCCGCAAGGGCCCCCAGCCGGCACCGGACAAGTACACGCCGCCGGCCGGGGTGAAGTTCAACAACCCCCTCGCCGGCAAGGAGTCGCGCGGTCGCATCCGTCGTCACCTGATCCGCACCATCGACTCGGTGCCCGGCCGCGAGCAGATCCGCGTCGCCAGCTGGAACGTCAAGAGCACCGACATCCAGAACGCCCTGGCCCGTGCCCACGAGCGCGGTGTCTCGGTGCGCGTGATCATCGACCGCGGCAACGCGGGTCCGGCCAAGCCCAACCCGGGCTTCGACCGCCTGGCCAACCGTCTCAAGGCCGGACAGAAGAGCCGTGCGGCCACCCAGAAGAGCGGCACCCGCAAGTGCGTGAGCTCGTGCCGCTACTACTCCGGCATCGCCCACACGAAGTTCTTCATGTTCTCCCAGGCCGGCAAGGCCCGCAACGTGGTGATCTACGGCTCCAACAACGCCACCGACCTCGCGGCCCACTCGCAGTGGAACGACATGTTCACCGTGCGCGGGCAGGGCAACATCTACCAGGAGTTCCTGGGCGTCTTCGACCAGATGTACCTCGACAATGCGGTCAAGCAGTCCTACGTGACCTACCAGCACGGCTCGTTCACGTCCTACTTCTACCCCTTCAAGGGCAAGGGCACCCAGAACGACCCGCTCATGCGTGACCTCAACGACATCCGCTGCAAGGGCGCCACGGGCGGCACCGGCACGAAGGGGCGCACCAAGATCCGCATCGCCCAGACCTCGATGCACGGTGACCGCGGCAAGGAGATCGCCAACCGGCTGCGCGACATGTACGAGAACGGCTGCGACATCAAGATCGTCTACGCCGTCTTCGGCAACAACGTCCTCCAGATCCTGCGCAACACCAACCGCGGTCGCATCCCGATCCGGCAGATCGCCCAGGACTTCGACCTCGACGGCGTCTACGACAAATACCTTCACATGAAGAACATGTCGGTCAGCGGTGTCTACAAGGGCAAGACCGACGCCAACGTCACGTGGAACGGCTCGGCCAACTGGACCCAGGTCGCCCTCGTCAGCGACGAGATCGTCATGCGCATCGTCGGTCCACGCATCCGCGCCCAGTACGCCAACTGGGTCGACTTCCTCTACGCCAACCCGCCGCGCTTCACCGGCGCCAAGGCGATCGCCGCCACCACGGCGCGTCGCACGGCCATCGCGAGCGGCATCCGGCCCGAGTCGGGCATCGAGGTCAACTGACGCCAGCGCGCATCCCCCAGATTGGGCGAGCCTGCCCTTAGCGTGAGCGCGTGCGACGACCGGACGGGGCCCCTGGGGGCTGGCGCGTGCGCGCGGTCCGGTTCGTCGCGCTGGTGCTGGCAGCCTTGCTGTCCGTCGGGGCGGTGGCCGTCGTCCTGCAGCAGGGATCGGCCCCCGGGCCGGTCCGGCCCCCTGACCGCGGCGCCCTCGGGGCCTCGACCGCTGCGAGCGTCGACCGGTGCGACGACACCTTCCTGCTCACCGTCGACGGCGGCGGGGAGCAGGCGCTGGGCAGCGAGCGGCCCGGCCGCACCGTCGACGTCGTACGACGGGCGGTGCTGCGCCATGCGTCGGTCTCGGGCCGCACGGTGCGCGCCCTCGGCCTCGGGCTCCACAGCGAACCCCCCGCCGCGTTGCTGGGCACCCGCACGCGCGTTGACAAGGCACGGCGCACGATCACCGCTGCCCGGGTCCGGGCGTGGCGCGGGCCGGTCGGAGCGGCGGTGACCCGCGCGGTCGCGGCGCTGGACCAGGCGGCGCTGGACTGCCCCGCCCAGCAGGTGCTGCTGTCGGGCTACGCCCAGGGCGCCTCGGTGGTGCATCGCGTGCTCGGCGTGCTGCGCGGGCGCTCCGACGGGCTGGCTCGCGTGGGCGGCGCGCTCCTCGTCTCCGATCCCGACCGTCGGGCCCGCAGCGTGGTGTCACCGGTCGGTGCACCCGCCGCAGGCGCCGGGCGCAGTGGTGTCTTCCCCCGCTTCCTCGAGGCCGTCGCCGACGTGCCACCGGTCGCGCCGACCCTCACGGTCGTGAGTGTCTGCTCCGCCGGGGACCTGGTCTGCGACCCGGTCGACAACTCGGTGAAGGACGCCCTGCGCCTCGCGCGCAGCTATCACCTCGGTGCCGGCGCCCGCCTGGTGCGCGCCGGCGCCCTCGGGCTCTGGCGCTCCGCCCGGCTCCGGCCAGTGCCCGACCCCGGTGTCCAGGTGGTCTCGGGCGAGGTGGGCGAGCCGCTCACCCTCCAGCTGGCCGTCGACGTGCTCCCGGAGGCTGCGGCCGGCGTCGCGTGGGCCGAGCCCCTCCAGCTGCCGCCCGGCTTCACGCTGTCACCAGACGGGGTGCTCACCGGCACCCCGACCGAGCAGGGCAGCTGGAACATCACCTACGTGGTGCGCGGCACCGACCCTCCCACCACCGACGTCCCGGGCGCTGTCGTCCTCACCGTCGCCTCGGAGGCGGTCGCGGTGAGTGCTGGTGGCCAGACGTCCTGCGAGACCCGCACCGACGCCACCGCCTGGTGCTGGGGGCGCAACAACTTCGGCCAGCTCGGCAACGCGACCACGGCGGGCACCGAGGTCCCGGTCGAGGTGGCCGGCAGCGGCGGGTGGGCGACGGTGAGCACCGGCGGCTCCACCACCTGCGGCATCAAGTCCGACCGCACCCTGTGGTGCTGGGGGCTCAACAACGCCGGCCAGCTCGGCGTCGGTCGCGGTGCACCGCGCTCCACCCCGGTCCAGGTCGGGACCGGCAGCGTCTGGACCTCGGTCAGCACCAGCTGGTTCCACACCTGCGCCACCCGGAGCAACGGGACCCTGTGGTGCTGGGGGAGCAACCTGCGCGGCCAGCTCGGCGACGGCACGTTCGACCAGCGCGCCACCCCGACCCGGGTCGGGACCGACAGCGACTGGGCGAGCGTGACCACCGGTGGGTTCTCCACCTGCGGTGTCCGTGCTGACGCCACGGCCTGGTGCTGGGGGCAGAACGTCTTCGGTCAGGGGACCGGCGAGAACCAGTCGCCCCAGCCTCGGCCCTCCCGGGTCGCCGGGGACCAGGCCTGGGCCCAGCTGAGCTCCGGCTGGGCGCACACCTGCGGAGTGACGCTCGAGGGCGCCGCATGGTGCTGGGGCCTCAACGACAGGGGACAGCTCGGAGACGGCACCAAGACGCTCCGACGGGTCGCTGTTCCGGTGAAGGGCGACCGCATCTGGACTAGTCTCTCCGTGGGAGACGCCACCTCGTGCGGCGTCGACAACACGGGTTCGGCCTGGTGCTGGGGGAGCAACTCCTACTCCCAGCTCGGGGACGGTGGTCGGCAGTCGAGAACGGTGCCGGTCCTGGTCCGCAGCGACGAGTCCTGGTTGTCGGTCGACGCGGGATGGTTCCACACCTGTGGGAGCCATGACGGCGGCGTCACCGCGTGCTGGGGCAACAACGAGCTGGGCCAGGTCGGTGACGGTTCGCGAACCGACCGACCGGTGCCGAAGGAGGTGCGATGAACGACGACGACGAGTCCCGCTCGACCTCCGAGCGGCTCGGGGTCCTCGCCACCGTCGGTGGTGTGGTCGCGATCGTGCTGGTGGTCGTGGTGGCCAACCTGCTCGGTCGCTCCGGTCCGGCCGAGGAGCCGGCGCCCCAGGCCGCAGCCCTCCCGTCCGCGCCTGTGCCCCTCAGCACGAGCGCGGCCGACCTTGCCACCATGTCGCCCGAGGAGATCGCCACCAGCGCCCTGCGGGAGCGTGGCGAGGTCGCCCAGGCCCTGCCCTCGGGTGCCAAGTCGCTGGCCAACGCCGCGGAGGCCCTCGCCGGTGACCAGCCCTTCGACTTCGTGCTGACCACCTTCAACATCCTCGGCAGCCAGCACACCGCCCCCGGTGGCGCAGCCTCGGAGTTCGCCCCTGGCCGGATCCGCACCGAGTGG
Organism: Nocardioides psychrotolerans; assembly: GCF_900113685.1. Lineage (GTDB taxonomy): Bacteria > Actinomycetota > Actinomycetes > Propionibacteriales > Nocardioidaceae > Nocardioides > Nocardioides psychrotolerans. Next base: position 91,760 of record NZ_FOQG01000013.1, on the reverse strand, counting down.
GCCGCGAGCCTGGTCAACGCCTACGGCTCGAGCGTGGTCGGGCTCCAGGAGATCCAGCGCGACCAGGTGGAGGCGCTCGACCGCTCCCTCGGCGGCACGTGGGACTTCTGGCCCGGTGAGGCGCTCGGTGGCGCGGGGGTCCCACAGTCGCTGATGTGGAGCTCGGCGGTGTGGACCCCGACGTTCACCGGCTCCATCACGGTCCCGTTCGTGGGCAAGACACGGCCGCAGCCGGTCGTGCGACTCCAGCACATCGAGACCGGCCGCGAGATCTACGTGCTCAACATCCACAACTCGCCGCGAGACGCCCAGGGTCGCGAGCCCGAGCGCGACAAGGCGATGGCGATCGAGGCGGAGGCCGTCAACGAGCTCAAGAAGGACGGCATCCCGGTCTTCCTGGTCGGTGACTTCAACGAGCACGACGAGGCCTTCTGCTACTTCACCGCCCGGGCCGGGATGATCGCGGCCAACGGTGGCTCCAACTCCGGTGGCAGGTGCCTGGTGCCCCGCCCCAACCGTGTCGACTGGATCTTCGGCACCTCCGACATCGACTTCTCGGGCTTCCTGCTCGACGAGGGCCCGGCAGTGCGCCGCATCACCGACCATGCCGTGCTGAGCACCACGGTGTCGGTGCCGTAGCCTCGCCTGTCGTGGCTGGCCCGGACATGCGCGTCGACGACGCGGGACTGCACTTCCCGGGAGACCACGCAGGCTCCGGCGACGTGTCCTTCGACGGCCACGTCGCGTGGTCCTACACCGCGACCCCCCGCCCGGGTCGCGACGAGCAGGTCGTGGCCTGGCCCAAGCGGATGAAGCGCTGGCTCAACGGCGAGTCCGCCGTGCGGGTCGTGGAGGGCGACGAGGAGCTGTTCTCCGGCCCGGTCACCTTCGGCACCGGCACCGGCCGTGTCCGCTTCGTCGACAAGGCCGGCATCCCGGTGATGATCGACAAGTGGGGTCTGCTCCAGCGGCCGTTCTCCGGTCGTGACTCCAGCGTCGTCGAGCAGATGGTCGACACGACCGACCGGATCCTCGAGGTGATGGAGTCGGAGTGCGGCGTGCTCGGGTGGATCGCCTTCGGCACGCTCCTGGGCGCGGCCCGCGAGGGCAAGGTGATCGGACACGACTCCGACATCGACCTGGCCTACCTCAGCGAGAAGCAGACGCCGGCGGAGATGGCCATCGAGCTCTACGAGGTCGGGCGCGCGCTGCGCCGCCACGGGATGACCGTGCTCAACAAGTCGGGATCCTTCATCACCGTCGTGTGGACCTCCCCCGACGGTGGCATGGCCAGCATCGACGTCTACACCTGCTTCTACGTGGGCGACCTGCTCCACGAGACCGCCACGGTGCGCCAGCAGGTGCCGCGCGCAGCGATCCTCCCGTTGACCGAGCTCGAGTTCGAGGGCCGGATGCTCCCTGCCCCGGCCGACCCGGACGCAATGCTGGCCGTGTCCTACGGCCCCGGCTGGCGGGTGCCGGACCCGTCGTTCAAGCACGAGCCCGGTCCCGAGACCGTGCAGCGCTTCGACGGCTGGTTCTCCTCGCTGATGCGTCAGCGTCGTGACTGGGAGCAGCACGTCGGCGACCTCGCCAAGGACCCCACCCACGGTGCGTCCGACTTCGCCGGGTGGGTGGCCGACCGGCTGCCCGAGGACGCCCGGGTGGTCGAGCTCGGCTCCGGCGCCGGCGACGACGCGCTCGCCCTCGCCGAGCGCGGCTGGGCCGTCGTCGGCCTCGACTACTCGCGCCAGTCGCTGCGCCGTCCCCAGCGGCTCGCGCGACGGGCGAGGCTGCCGGCGTCGTTCTCCCACCTCAACCTCTACGACCTGCGCGACGTCCTCACCCGGGCCGCACTGATCGCCCGCGACCGCCGCCCGCACACGCTCTATGCCCGCGAGCTGCTCGAGACGCTCGAGCCCGACGGGCTGGAGAACTTCTGGCGCTTCGCGTCCATGACCATGCGCGGCGGAGGCGCTGCCTTCCTCGAGGGGCAGGCCCTCTCGCGGCGCGACGCTGCTGAGTGGCGCGCCACCCACGGCGGCGGCAAGCGGCTGCCGCTCGACCCGCGCCTCGTCGAGGGCGAGGCCGTCCGCGCCGGGGGAGTCGTGGTGCACCGCGACGGTTTCCTCGACGCTGCGGCGGCCGTTGCCGGTGGCGCCCCGGCCCGGTGGAGAATGGTCGTCGAGTGGCCGGCGATCGCCGGAACCTCCGGAGAGGACTCCCAGCAGTGACCATGCGTCTCTACCTGCACGTCGGTGCGCCGAAATCGGGCACCACCTACCTCCAGCAGGTGCTCGAGGCCAACCGGGCGCGCCTGGCGTCGGCAGGGGTCCTCGTCGTCGGCGAGCGCCACCTCGACCGCATCCATGCCGCCATGGTGGTCCGCGAGGACCCCCGTCTCGACCACCTCCCCGAGCGCGCCCGCACCTCGTGGCGGCGGCTCGTCGAGCAGGTCATCGCCTGGCGCGGCGACAGCGCCGTCCTCAGCTACGAGCTCTTCGCCGGTGCGTCCGCCGAGCAGGTCACGACCGCCCTGGCCGACCTCGCCGGGATCGAGGTCCACGTCGTCATCACCGCTCGCGACCTCGGCGCCGCGGTCCCGTCCGCCTGGCAGGAGCGCCTCAAGTTCGCCCTCACCACGCCGTTCGAGCGGTGGAAGCCGCGTCCGGAGTCGGCCGGCGCCCGCGCCGAGTGGAGTTGGCGCACGATGGACCCGGCCGGCGTCGCCGCCCGCTGGGGCGCCGACCTGCCGCCCGAGCGCGTGCACGTCGTGACGGTCCCGCGCGGCGCGGCGGACGACCACGAGCTGTGGCGACGCTTCGCGGCTGCCTGCCGGATCGACGTTCCCGGGCTGCAGCTGGACGTGGAGCGGGTCAACGCCTCGCTGGGGCTGGTCGCTGCCGAGCTGCTGCGGCGCGTCAACGAGTTGGTGCGCGAGCCGATCACCGGCAACCGCGAGCAGTCCCGCTGGTTGCGCGACACCCTGGCCCACGGCGTCCTGGTCGACCTCGACCGGGAGCCGATCGGGCTCACCGACCGGCAGTTTGCCGATGCGTCGTCCCGCTCGACCGAGGCGGTGGCTGCGCTGCGCGAGGCCGGCTACACCGTGCACGGGGACCTCGACGACATCGTCGCGAGCCGTCGCGACGCACGCACCCCGGGCCAGGCCAGTGACACCGAGCTGCTCGCGGTCGCGGTCGCGACCATCGTGCGGCTGCTCGAGCTCGTGCGCGAACGCACCCTCGAGGGCGGTGCGGCCGCGTCGCCCCAGGCCGAGGAAGGCTCCCGCCTGTCCGTGCTAGGCAAGGGCGTCGTACGACGGGTCACGGCGCCGCGGGTCGACGCACGGGCCGAGGACCTCCGGGGGCGGGTGGCCGAGCTCGAGGCCGAGGTCGCGCGCAGCCGGGCCCTGCACCTGCGGGTCGCGGAGCTCACCGATGTGGTCACCGAGCTGCTGATGCCGCCGCGCTCGACCGACGGGCGCGTCGCTGCCAGGGCGCTCAACACCTACCGCAGTGAGTCCCTGTGAGGCTCCGATGAGGTCCTCGGGGCGGCTCCAGGGCGTCGCGCGCCGAATTGCCGCGGGCACGGGCCTCGAGGAGGTGCTGCGGTTGCGACGTCGGGTGGAGAGCCTCGAGGTCGCGGTCGCGGAGAACAGCGCGCTCGCCGAGCCGCTCGAGGCCCAGGTCGCGGCGCTGGAGCAGTCGCTCGTCGTGGCGTTGGAGCACCGGGTGCGTCAGGTGAGGAAGCGCTTCTGAGGGGTGTGAAACTGGCCATAGGACGAACGACGGGGGCCCGGTAGCGTTCGCGCAGCCCCCGCACCACGTCACTGCATCCAGCCCGGCACTACGAAGGAGCCAGACCATGGGTCGCCTCTGCGAGACCGACGGACTCACCGAAGACCAGACCGAGATCCTCAAGGCGGTCCGCCAGTTCGTCGACGAGAAGATCCTGCCGGTGGCCACGGAGCTGGAGCACGCGGACGAGTACCCCCAGGAGATCGTCGACGGTCTCAAGGAGCTCGGCATCTTCGGCGTGATGATCCCCGAGGAGTACGACGGCCTCGGCGAGTCGCTGCTGACCTACGCGCTGTGCGTCGAGGAGATCGCGCGAGGCTGGATGAGCGTCTCGGGCGTCATCAACACCCACTTCATCGTGGCCTATCTCCTGATGCGCCACGGCACCGAGGAGCAGAAGCAGAAGTACCTGCCCCGGATGGCGACCGGCGAGGTCCGTGGCTCGTTCTCGATGTCGGAGCCGGGTCTCGGCTCGGACGTCGCGGCGATCAAGACCAAGGCGACCAAGGGCGACGACGGCGACTACACCATCGACGGCCAGAAGATGTGGCTGACCAACGGTGGCTCCTCGACGCTGATCGCGGTGCTGGTCAAGACCGACGAGGGCAACGATTCGGTCTACAAGAACATGACGACCTTCCTGGTGGAGAAGGAGGCCGGCTTCGGCGAGACCGCGCCCGGCCTCACGATCCCGGGCAAGATCGACAAGATGGGCTACAAGGGCGTCGACACGACCGAGGCGATCTTCGAGGGCCACCAGATCTCGGCCGAGCAGATCCTGGGCGGTGAGGCCGGCAAGGGCTTCTACCAGATGATGGACGGCGTCGAGGTGGGTCGCGTCAACGTCGCGGCCCGCGCCTGCGGCATCGCCAACCGCGCCTTCGAGCTCGCGATCGCCTACGCCCAGACGCGTGAGACCTTCGGCAAGCAGATCGCCGAGCACCAGGCGATCCTCTTCCGCCTCGCGGAGATGGCGACCAAGGTCGAGGCCTCGCACGCGATGATGGTCAAGGCAGCGCGCATCAAGGACGGCGGGGAGCGCAACGACGTCGAGGCCGGGATGGCCAAGTACCTCGCAGCGGAGTACTGCAACGAGGTCGTCCAGGACTCCTTCCGCATCCACGGCGGCTACGGCTACTCCAAGGAGTACGAGATCGAGCGCCTCTACCGCGAGGCCGCGTTCATGCTGATCGGCGAGGGCACCGCCGACATCCAGAAGATGATCATCGGCCGGTCGCTGCTCAAGGACTACAAGCTCAAGTCCTGAGCCCCTCCTCCGACTAGGGGCGACATGGGTGACCTGGCGACGGCTCTGCGGCAGCAGGCGGTGGCGTGCGCGAGCCTCGGCTCACCGATGTACGCCGACCTGCTGCCGCGCGTCGCCGACGACCTGCAGGAGGGTGGCGCGACGGCCGCGGTGCTGGCGCCGTGGCTGGACGCCGCCGGGCCCGACGGGGTCGGCCTGCGGCTGCTCGGCAGCGTGCACCGGCTGGTGCTCCAGCGTCGCGCGGGCGGGCTGGGCGTGTTCTACCCCAGCGTCGGGGGCACCTGGTCGCCCGAGGACGGGTGGGCTGCCTTCCGCTCGTTGCTCGAGGAGGAGCCGGCCGCGGTCGCCGAGTGGCTCGACCGGCCCCCGCAGACCAACGAGGTCGGACGGGCGACGGTCCTCATGGCCGGGCTGCTGGCGCTCGGTCGCGAGCGGGCGCTGCCGGTGCGCCTCTTCGAGATCGGGTCGTCCGGCGGCCTCAACCTGCTGGCCGACCAGTTCCGCTACGTCGATGCCGACGGCTCGTCGATCGGGCCCGAGGACAGCCCGGTCGTGCTCGACCCGGCCTGGTCCGGCGTCGTGCCCCGGGGGGCGGTGCCGGAGGTGGTCGAGCGGATCGGCAGCGACGTGATGCCGATCGACGTCCGCTCCACCGAGGGACGACTGGCCCTGACGGCCTACGTGTGGCCAGACCAGGTCCACCGCCACGAGCGGCTCCGCGGCGCCCTGGCCCTCGCCGAGCGCACGTCGCTCGTCGTACGACGGCAGGCGGCGTCGGCGTTCGTCGAGGACATCGCACTGGTCGAGGGTGCGAGGACGGTGCTGTGGCACAGCGTGATTTGGCAGTACGTCGCCCGCGAGGAACAGGCCGCGATCACGGTGCGGATCGACGAGCTGGGCGCGCAGGCGACCGAGGCCGCGCCCTTCGCCCACGTCTTCCTCGAGCCGACGCGTCGTACGCCGTCGAGCGGGCACGAGTTCCTGGCGGTCGTGGAGTCCTGGCCGGGCGGCGAGCGCCGCATCCTGGGCACGTCGCGTGGTCACGGCGTGCCGACCCACTGCGAGTAGGGAGCCGACACCGCTAGCCTGCGTCCATGGCGAGCCGGGTGGTCCTGCACGTGGGGCTGATGAAGTCGGGCACCTCCTACGTCCAGCAGCGGCTCGAGGCCAACCGCGACCTCCTGCTCGAGCGCGGGGTGCTGCTGCCGGGGGAGCGCTGGCGCGACCAGGTGCTCGCGGTCAGCGACGTGCTGGGGCGGCGTCAGCTCGCGGGCAAGTCCGCGGGTCGGTGGGCGCGGCTGGTTGCGGACGTCGAGGCGCACGACGGTGCCGTCGTGGTGAGCATGGAGTTCCTCGGCCCGGCGCGGCCGGAGTTGATCGCCCGGGTGGTCGGCTCGTTCGGAGCCGTGCCCGTGGAGGTCGTGGTGACGCTGCGCGACCTCGGCCGCACGGTGCCCGCGATGTGGCAGGAGAGCCTGCAGAACGGCGGCACGCGCCTCTGGATCGACTATGTGCGGCTGCTCGACGGCAGGCGCAGGCCCGCCCAGGCGTTCTGGCGGCAGCAGGGGATGGGCCGCATCGTCGACAACTGGGTGGCAGCCGTCGGCCCGGCGAACGTCGCGCTCGTGACGGTGCCGCCGCCCGGCGCCGACCCCGGGTCACTGTGGGAGCGGTTCTGCGACGCGGCCGGCCTGGACGCGCTCGACGCGGCAACCGTCGCGCCCGCCAACACGTCCCTGGATGCCGCGTCGGCCATGGTCCTGCGCGAGCTCAACCTGCTCCTGGAGCAGGACGGGATCGCGTCCGGCGACTACCACCGGCTGGTGAAGTTCGAGCTGGGCAAGCGCGCGCTCGCCGGCTGCGTGGGGGAGTCGATCGGCTTCGACCCGCCGCGGTGGCTGCGCGAGCGTGCCTCCGCGATCCGGGAGCGGCTGGAGGCCTCGGGTGCACGGGTGGTGGGGGACCTGGGCGACCTGACGCCCCTCGCCACGCCCGGCACCGACCCCGACGCGGTCCCCGCCACCGACCTCGCCGCCGCAGCCGTGGCGGCCCTGAGCGCCGTCGTACGGGAGCGGGCGGGTCAGCCGTCCCGGCCGCCTCAGCCGCCTCAGCCGACGACGACGTCGGAGACGCCGTAGCCGATCTCCTCGTCGATGATCAGCTCGTCCTGGTCGACGTAGACCGACGTGGGGAAGTCCTGACCCGGCGGCCACTCGACGTCGACGCGTGTGGCCCCGGTGTCGTTGGCTGCCGCGATGACGTCGTCGATGGTGAGACGGCGGTAGTCGGGAGCCTCCGTGCCCTTGTCGACGCCGCGTCCGTCCTTCGTGTAGACCGCGTCGGCGACCTCGTCGTCCACCACGGTGACCCGCACGGGGGCGCCGATGTCCGCGCAGAAGCAGGACACCGTGAGCGTGTAGGCGTAGTCCTCCGGCGCGAAGTCGGGGTAGGTGCCGACGGTGGGCGCGGTGGTGGGCGCGGTGGTGGGCGCGGTGGTGGGCTCGGTCGTGATGGGCTCGGTCGTGATGGGGTCGCTGGCGACCTTGGAGCCCGCCGAGCCACAACCGACGAGGACCAAGCCGGCGGCGACGGCCGCCACGAGGGTGCGCAACATGGGGGTCGGACGCGCCGCGGGTGGTGCCGGTTGCACTCGCCGGGGAAAGTCTGTCGACGGGTGCTGGTGGGAGGTGCGAGGGTGGAGGAACGCACGCCTGTCCGCGACACCAGGAGGAACCATGACCGACTCCCCATCCGCGAACGACGACCTCAAGGCCAAGATGCGGGCCGCGCTGGACCGCAAGAACGACCGCGAGAAGGGCGTGCACCAAGACGGCCCCCTCGCCGAGAAGGCGCACGGCAGCGAGGTCGTCGGAGGTGCTCCCAAGATGCATCGCCGGAAGGCGGGCGGTGGCGGGTCCTGACCCGGGCCTCGCTGCCCCGGTGCCTGCCCGCAGGTCGGGCGGGTGGCCGGGGACCGTCGTACTGCTGCGAGACTGGGACGTCGTTTTCGTCGAGCATCAGGAGTGATGACGTTGCAGTTCGGTCGTAGCTATGAGGAGTTCGAGGTCGGTGCGACCTACCAGCACTGGCCCGGCAAGACGGTCACCGAGTTCGACGACCACATGTTCTGCCTGCTCACCATGAACCACCACCCGCTGCACCTCGACAGCAACTACGCCGAGGAGACCACCCAGTTCGGCAAGAACGTCGTGGTCGGCAACTACGTCTACTCGATCCTGCTCGGCATGTCGGTCCCCGACATCTCCGGCAAGGCAATCGCCAACCTCGAGGTCGAGTCGCTGCGCCACGTCGCGCCGACCTTCCACGGCGACACGCTCTACGGCGAGACCACCGTGCTGGACAAGTGGGAGTCGAAGTCCAAGGACGACCGGGGCGTCGTCCACGTCGAGACCATCGGCTACAACCAGGACGGCAAGGTCGTGTGCATCTTCCGCCGCAAGGTGATGGTGCCCAAGGACAGCTACCTCACCGCACGCGGTGGCGAGCAGCCCGGCCGCCCTCTGCCCCAGCCCGACAAGAACTGGCCGGGGCCTGCGGCCGACTGACTGCATGGGTCCCCGGATGTCCGGGGACCTTGGCGCTTGTCCGCCAATCCCGCCGGGCAGTTCGGCCGGCGGATGGCCGCGCCCAGCGGGGTGGAGCGCTCATGAGACGCGAACTGCCGACGTTGCCGCGACCAGCTGACGCGTTCGAACCTGCGTCGTCTCGAGCAGCACGCGACGGACCTGCTCGGGGTGATACATGACGTCCTCCCAGAGGAATCGGAGGACGACCCAGCCCCGGCGAGCGAACTCGGAGTAGCGGCGTACGTCGCGCTTGAACGCATCAACGTGGCCATGGTGCTCCCACGAGTCGGCCTCGATCGCGATCAGCAACCGGTCATCGACCAGGTCTGACCGACCGGCGTTGCCGATCCACCCCTGAGGGCGTACGTCGAGCCCGGGCACGCTCAGCGCGATCGCGCGCAGGACGGACTCGAAGGGGTTGTCGGCCAGCGCTGACGCGGCCCGGGCGACCCGTAGTGCGCGCGACCGTCCGGTGCGCGGTGACCGGGCCGCCGCCTCGAGCAGCTCGTCCTTCGTGAACAGGCCGGAGCGCAGGGCCGAGTCGGCGACGCACAGGGCGACGTCGAACTCGTAGGCACGGCTGCAGTCGACGACGGTCTGCACGGGGGTGGTCACGCCGTCCGCGACCGACGACGGGACCAGGTCCGCCCAGTGCAGCTCGACCTTCGTGGTCGCCGCCGGAGCGCGCGAGCTGCGCGGGGCGGTGAGCGTGGGCAGTGGAGGGGCCGTCTTGACCTTCCAACCGTGGTGCTGAGCCGCACTCAGGTGCGAGGTCGTCCCGCCCAGCTCAGCCGCCAGGACGCGGGTTGCTGCCTGCCCCGGCAGACCCACCTGCCGGCCCCTGATCCGCAGGACTCGCCCGTCCTCCAGCGCATCACGTGCAGCCGCTCGACCGGTCAGGCGGCGCCACTCGCCGATGCCGGCGATGCCACCCAGCGACTCGAGGGCGGCCCCGGGGTCCATGACTTCTGACGTCGTCTCCATGGCTCACCTTGGACCGATCAGGTCGGCGCTCGCTGAGCTCATCCACAAGCGCGCGAATGTCGGCAGTTCGGCGCGAGCGAACGACAGGTCACGCTCGAGCAAGTCGCCGAGCACACGAACTGCCCGGTTGCTTTGGCGGACAAGCGCCAACGTCCCCGGTTGACCGGGGACTCATGCAGGCTGCGGCTCGACCGGCTCCCCGGCCGCCGGCGCGAACGCCCGGGCGAGGGGCAGCAGGGCGAGGACGAGCACCATCGGGATCGCGAAGCCGAGCCGCAGGTCGTCGCGGCCGACGGCCCCGGTGAGGACCGCGCCGAGCAGGGCGCCGGCGTAGTTGAATTGGTTGAAGCGGCCGATCACGGCGTCCACCCGGGCCTGCCGTGACGCCTCGTCGACGCCCTCGCCGGCGATGCGGGCGGCGGCCGAGAACGACAGCGGTGCGATGACCGCGACCCCGGCGCCGAGCAGGGTGAAGCCGAGCACGGCGACCGGCCACGACGGCGCCAGCACGATGATGACCAGCGCGCCGCAGGACACCAGCGCGCCGACCCGGATGACCCGCACGGCGCCGTGGCCGCGGACCAGGACGTCGCCCCCGAGCCTCAGCGCGAGGCTCGCGACGAGGTAGGGCAGGGTCGCGAGCGCGACGAGGCCGTCGGGGGTGGAGACGGTGGTGTCGAGGTAGACCGCGCCCCAGGTCTGGGCGGCGGTGTCGACCATGTAGAACACGACCATCGCGAGGCCCACCAGCAGCAGCGGTCGCCACGGTACGTCGGAGGGCACAGCCGGCAGGACGCTGACGGCCCGCGGGAGGAACGGCAGCACCAGCACCGCGAGCGGCACGGCGGCGACCCCTGCCGCGACTTCGAGCGGCAGCGTGGAGGTGGCGAGCGTCAGAGCCGCGCCGACGATGCCGCCGAGCGTCCAGGCGCCGTGGAAGGACGGCAGGATCGGGCGGCCGTAGGCGTGCTCGACCGCGACGGCCTGCATGTTGGTGGTGGCGTCGACGACACCGAGCGCGACCCCGTAGACGGCCAGCCCACCGACGAAGACCTCCATCGTCGGGGCGGTCGTGAGCACGGGGACCGCGATCACGGTGAGCGCCAGCCCGAGCCGCAGCAGCCAGGCGCTCTCGCGTTGCTTGGCGAGCGCCTCGGCCACCACCGAGCCGACGCCCGCGAGCAGCACCATCATCAACAGGAGCAGCGACAGGGTGAGCTCGGAGATCTCCCAGCGGTCCTGGTAGTCCGGCAGCCGTGTGGTCAGGCTGATGAACACCAGCCCCTGGCTGAGGAAGGCGGCCGCGACGGCGAGCCGCGACGCACGCAGTTCCACCGGGCGATCGTGACACGAGTCCCGCTGAAACCGGTGTCCTACGCCCCCAACTGCGCGAGGATTCGCGGGACGAACGAGGAGACACACATGGCTCGCACCGGCCAGCAGATGCGCATGCGCACCGCCAAGGCGATGGCTCGCGGTGGGTCGGCCAACCGCTCGGCCAACGCGCCGAAGTCGGACCTGGGCGACAAGCTGCGCTACCGCTTCGACAACTCCATGTCGCGCGGCACCCCGGCGCTGATCGCCTGGCTGAGCGTGGCCACCCTGGTCCTGATCGTCGTCTTCTCGGTGTTCGTCTCGCTGCTGGGCCTGCGCCCGGAGACAGACGGTGTTCCCGACGGCTTCCTCCACGAGATGTTCTACAGCCTGCTGCACGCCCTCGACCCCGGCACGATCGGCGGCGACGATGCCAGCTCGTGGCGCTTCGTGCTGACGATGCTGGCGCTGACGATCGCCGGCCTCTTCATCGTGAGTGCCCTCATCGGTGTGATCGCTGCGGGCATCGACACGAAGCTGGCCGACCTGCGCCGGGGGAGGTCGATCGTCCTGGAGCGGGACCACACGGTGATCCTGGGCTGGTCGGACTCGATCTACACGATCATCAGCGAGCTCACCATCGCCAACGAGAGCCGCACCAAGCCGGTCATCGTGATCCTGGCCGACCGCGACAAGGTCGACATGGAGGACGAGGTCAAGGCGAAGGTGCCCGACCTGAGGGGCACCCGGGTCATCTGTCGCTCCGGCTCGCCGATGGACATCGACGACCTGCTGCTCAGCAGCCACACCAGCGCCCGCTCGGTGATCCTGCTGGCACCCGAGTCGGAGGATCCCGACAGCGAGGTCATCAAGACCCTGCTTGCCCTGACCCACGGCGGTGAGGGCGGGCCCAACATCGTCGCCGAGATCCGCAACCCCACCAACCTCGAGGCCGCGCGCCTGGTCGGTGCGGACCGGACGGTCCTGCTCGACATCCGCGAGACGGTCGCCAAGCTGGTCGTCCAGACCTCACGGCAGTCGGGCGCCGCCGCGGTCTACACCGAGCTGTTCGACTACGACGGCGACGAGATCTACTTCCTGGAGCAGCACGGCCTCGCTGGCCTGACGTACGCCGAGGCGCTGCTGGCCTTCGAGAAGGCCTCGGTCATCGGGTTGGTCAGGGACGGGGTGCCCACGCTCAATCCACCCGGGGACACCCTCGTGGGCAACAGCACCCTGGTGGTCGTGGCCGAGGACGACGAGGGGCTGGAGCATGAGAGTCGCGCCCTCACGCAGCCCGACCTCGGCGCCCTCGGGACGCAGGCCGAGACCGAGGAGCACCCCACCCAGGCGCTGCTGATCGGGTGGAACGAGCGGGCGCTGATCATCCTGCGGGAGCTCGACCACTATGCCCCGCCGGGCTCGACGCTCACCGTCGTGACGTCATTCGGCCAGCCGGTCGTCCCGGTGCTGGAGAACCTCGCCGTCACCGTGGTCGCCGCGTCGACGACGGATCGCGCCACCCTCGAGAGCCACCTCGTGCCGGGCCTCGACCAGGTCATCGTGCTCTGCTACTCCGACCACCTCGCGGTGCAGGCCGCCGACGCCCGCACCCTGGTCACGCTGCTGCACGTGCGCGACATCCTCAGCCGCACGGACTCCTTCACCCCGGTGGTCAGCGAGATGCTCGACGACCGCAACCGGGTGCTCGCCCAGGTCGCCCACGTCGACGACGTGGTCGTCAGCGGCGAGATCGTGAGCCTCCTGGTCACCCAGCTCTCCGAGGACCGTCGCCTGGAAGCCGTCTTCGGACAGCTGCTCGGCGACGAGGGCAGCGAGATCTACCTCCGCCCGGCCGAGTGGTACGTCCAGCCCGGCCGCGAGGTCACCTATGCCACCGTCATCGCAGGAGCCGTGGCCCGGGGGGAGACGGCGATCGGCTACAAGTCCGGGGCCCTCGCCGGCAACGACGTCGCGGGCTTCGGTGTGGTCGTCAACCCGGCCAAGTCACGCACCTTCGACGTGGTGCCGGGTGACCGGGTGGTCGTGCTCGCCGAGGCGTGACCCAGGATGGTGGCCGTGAGTGAGCACGCAGAGCTCTGGCTGGTCCGGCACGGCCCGACCGAGTGGAGCGAGAACGGCCGCCACACCTCCGTCACCGACCTGCCCCTGCTGCCGCACGGCGAGGAGCTCGCCCGCGGGCTCGCCCCGCGACTGACGGGGACCACCTTCGCGCAGGTGCTGACCAGCCCACGCCGCCGCGCTCGTCGTACGGCGGAGCTCGCGGGATTCGCGCACGCCGAGGTCGACGACGACCTGGTCGAGTGGGCCTACGGCGACTACGAGGGCATCACCACGCCCCAGATCCGCGAGACCGTGCCGGGCTGGACGGTCTGGACCGGTGGATGCCCCGGCGGTGAGCGCCCCGACCAGGTCGGCGCACGGCTGGACCGCGTCGTCGATCGTGCCCGTCGCGCGAGCGGCGCGACGCTGGTCTTCGCGCACGGCCACTCGTTGCGGGTGCTCACGGCCCGCTGGCTGGGGCTGCCCGTGGAGGACGGTCGGCTCTTCCGCCTGGACACCGCGACCGTCTCGGTCCTGGGCTACGAGCGCGAGAGCCCGGTGGTCCTGCGCTGGAACTCTTGACGGGGCTGCCCGCACCGATGACCGTGGGCGCATGGACCTGACCGTCGGCTGCCCGCGCTGCCCCACCCCGATCGCCCAGGTCGAGAACCGGTGGAGCTGCCCCGAGCACGGTGACGTGGCGCCGCTGTGGCGCCCGCCCGAGGCGTCGTACGACGCGTTCGTCGACCACCTGCACGCCTCGGTGGGCTTCCCCACCCTCATCCCCTGGCCGGTGCCGCCGGCCTGGAGCGTCACCGACTTCGCGGTCGTGGGGGCCGACCCCGAGCGGGCGCGCGCGACGATGATCGCCTGCTCCGGCACCAGCGAGCTCGACGGGCCGGTCGACTTGATCATCATCAGCGAGGAGGCCGGCGTCGGCCTCGGCGCGCGGATCGCCGGCACCCGCCACGACGATCCCGGCAGCGACATCAGCTCCGGATCGCCGATGGTCAAGGTGCACATCGACCATCAGGCAGTCCCGCTGTGGGCGATCTCGACGAGCAACGCGACGGTGGAGTGGGACCGGTCGGTGGTGGCGGGCGAGGCCTCCGGTCGGTGGCTGTGGCTGGTCTTCCGTCCGGCCTCGGCCCTGCTGTTGCTGAGTGATGACTGGATCCTGCGCGACCTCTCCGAGGTCGGCCCCCAGCTCGTCGAGCTGCCGTTCGGTGGTCCTGCGCCGCTCTGGTGATCCCGGCGCCTAGCCTGGAGCGGTGCGCATCGACCTCCACACCCACTCCCGGGCGAGTGACGGCACCGAGACACCGGGCGACCTCGTCCGCGCCGCGGGGGTCGCCGGCCTGGACGTCGTGGCGATCACCGACCACGACACCGCCACCGGCTGGGACGAGGCGGCCCGCGCGGCAGCCGAGATCGGTATCGAGCTGGTCCGCGGCATGGAGATCAGCACCAAGCACGCGGGCGTCGGCGTGCACCTGCTCGCCTACCTGCCCGACCCCACCCACCCGGGACTGGTCACCGCCCTCGACAAGATCCTCGACGGGCGCACCTCGCGGGTGCCGGCGATGCTCGACAAGCTGCGGGACCACGGCATCGACATCGACATCGCCGACGTGAGGAGGGTGGCCGACGGCACCGCCGCGACCGGGCGGCCACACGTCGCGGACGCGCTCATCGAGCTCGGCGCCGTCGCCGACCGCGGCGAGGCGTTCCGCACGCTGCTCAACCCGGGGCGACCGGCCTACGTCGACCGCTACGCCGCGTCGCTCGTCGACGTCATCCGCATGGTCACCGACGCTGGTGGCATCAGCGTCATCGCTCACCCGTGGGGTCGTCACGCCTCCGGGGAGCCGGGGGAGGAGACGCTGGCCGACCTCGTCGAGGTCGGCCTGGCCGGCATCGAGGTCGACCACCAGGACCACGACGCCGAGGACCGCGAGCGGCTGCGGGCCATCGGGCGCAACCTCGGACTGGTCATGACCGGGTCCAGCGACTACCACGGGCTCGGCAAGGTCGACCACGACCTGGGCTGCAACACCACCGAGCCGGAGCACTACGCACGGCTGCTCGACCTGGCCGCCACCGCCGCAGCGCGCTCGGGGCGCCCGACCCCAGAGGTCCTCCGCCCGTGACCTACTTGCGACCGAGCGACTGCAGCCCCTGCAGCGCCCGGCTCGGGACCAGCCGGGTCAGCGCCGCGATGGCCTTGTACTGCGCGCCGGGGATCGAGAACACCCGGCCCTTGTCGTAGTCGCTGAGCGCCTTGGACACCAGGAAGTCCACGTCGAGCCACAGGAAGTCCGGGGCGGAGCTGCGGCTGACGTCCATGCGCTCGTGGAACTCGGTCTTGGTGAAGCCGGGGCACAGCGACATCACGGTCACGCCCTGGGGGCGGTACTCGTTGGCGGCCCACTCGCTGAAGCTGTTGACCCACGCCTTGGCCGCCGAGTAGGTGCCGCGGGGGAGGAACGCCGCCACGGACGAGACGTTGATGACACCGCCGTGGCCACGCTCGGCCATCGGACCGAGGGCGGCGTGGGTGAGCCGCAGCACCGCTGTGACGAGGACGTCGAGCATATCGGTCTCGGTGTCCGCGGAGTTGTCGAGGAAACGCTCCTTCAGCCCGAAGCCGGCGTTGTTGACCAGCAGCTCCACCGGGCGCGTGACGTCGGCCAGCCGGGCCTCGACCTGCGCCAGCTGGGTGCGGTCGGCGAGGTCGGCGGGCAGCACCTCGACCTGCACGCCGTGTGCTGCGGTGAGCTCGGCTGCGACGGCGGCGAGCCGCCCCTGGTCGCGCGCCACGAGGATCAGGTCGTGGCCGCGACGGGCGAGGTGGTGGGCGAATGAGTGGCCGATGCCGGCGGTGGCGCCGGTCACGAGGGCGGTGCGGGTGCTCGACATGAGCCAAGTGAAACAGGTGGGATCCCCACCCTCGCGGGGGAGTCCGGCATGATGGACCCCGATGAGCACGAAGCGCACGACCCTCGCGATCGCCAACCAGAAGGGTGGCGTCGCCAAGACGACCTCGGTGGCCTCGATCGGTGCCGCCCTGGCCGAGCTGGGCCACTCCGTCCTGCTGGTCGACCTCGACCCCCAGGCCTGCCTGACGTTCTCCCTCGGCATCGACCCCGAGGACCTCGAGCTGTCGGTCCACCACGTGCTCACCAAGGGTCTCGACGCCACCGAGGTCATCATCGCGACCGACGACGGCGTCGACCTGCTGCCGGCCACGATCGAGCTGGCCCGTGCCGAGGCCGACCTGCTGACCCGCACGGGTCGCGAGCAGGTGCTCCGTGCCGTGGTCGAGGACCTCGAGGCCAAGGGCACCCACTACGACTGGATCCTGCTCGACTGCCCGCCCTCGCTCGGCGTGCTGACGGTCGCCGCGCTCACGGCGGCCGACGGCGTGCTGATCCCGCTGCAGTGCGAGACCCTGTCCCACCGCGGCGTCGGGCAGCTCCTCGACACCGTCCACGACGTACGCCGCTTCACCAACCGTGGCCTCGAGGTCTGGGGGGTGCTCCCGACGCTCTACGACGGCCGCACGACCCACTCGCGCACCGTCCTCGAGACGATCTCGGAGACCTACGAGCTCGAGGTCATCGAGCCCCCGATCCCCAAGACCATCAAGTTCGCCGAGGCGCCGGCCGCCGGTCGGTCGATCCTCGCGACGAGCCGCACGAGCAAGGGTGCCCAGGCCTACCGCGCGGTCGCCGCCAACCTCGTGACCCGGGCCGGCCGAGGCTGACACGCGTGGGCAAGCACCGCGCCGAGGTCCGGCCACGCTACGGCCGGATCGCCGTCCTGGGCTCCTCGCTGGCCGTGACGCTGATCGCCGTCCTCGGCGGCACCGGCGCGCTGCCGCAGTCGGCCGAACCGGCGCGGGCGTCGATCAGCGCGGACCGCGACGTCGCGGACACCTCACCCCGGCCGTCGTACGACGAGCCGTCGACGACCGCGATCGACCCGGTGACCCCGTCGGTCGAGGTCGACCCGGCGGCCGCTCGCGAGCTCGCCCAGGTGGCGCGACGGGCGGAGAAGACGCTGCCCGCCGACTCGGGTGAGGGCAGGCGGGTGGTGTTCAGCGAGGGGCGGCAGCGGGTCTGGTTGGTGGAGGAGCGTGGCGAGGTCGCGATGACCTACCTGGTCTCCGGCAGCATCTACGACAATCTCGAGCCCGGCACCTTCGAGGTCTACTCCCGCGCCGAGGACGCGACCGGGATCGACGACTCGGGCACGATGAAGTACTTCGTGCGCTTCACCCAGGGCGACACCGGTGCCGCCATCGGCTTCCACGACATCCCGGTGCTCGACGGCGAGCGGATCCAGGGCTTCGACGAGCTGGGCACCCCGCTGTCGCACGGCTGCATCCGTCAGCGCCGCTCCGACGCGATCGCGCTCTGGGACTTCGCGCCCCTCGGCACGACCGTCGTCGTCACCGTCTGAGCCGGGTCACCGGGGGAGCGTCCCCTCGGGGCGCTCGTAGTCCGAGGGCTCGCTCTCGATCATGTAGTTGGGGTCCTCGCCGATGCGCTGGACCATCAGGTCGAGCCACGCCTGGTCGCTCGTCTCGATGTCGCGCTCCGCGAGCTGGCCGCGCAGGTAGGCGCCCAGGTCGGTCTCGCCGACCGACTTCGCGACCGACGTCGCGTCGACAGCGGCCTGCAGGTTGGCGTCATAGATGGCCATGCTCGTGCTCCTGACGTAGGGGAGCTTCGAGCCTAGCCAGGGTGGTCAGGCAGGCTGCGGGGTGGTCCCGGCCTCGCCGCCGGAGGTGTTGCCCGAGCCGCCGCGCCGACGGCGGCTGCGAGTGCGGCCGCCACCCTCGGTGCTGGCAGGGGTGCTGGCGGGGGTGCTGGCGGGGGTGCTGGCGGAGTCGCCGGCGGCGGAGGACGCGGCAGGCTGAGCGCTGTCACCGTCGGTGCTGCCGGACCCGCCGCTGCGGGTGCGGCTGCGGCCACGGTTGCGGTTGGGACGGTCACCGCCGGACTCGCTGCGACGACGGTCGCCACCGCGGTCTCCACCCCGGTCACCCCGGTCCTCGCGGGGCTTGCGCTCCACCGGGGCGGCGTCGACGATGCGACCCTTCGTGCCCGGGGGGATGCCCTGGTCGTGGTAGAGGTGCTCGGAGGTCGAGTAGGTCTCCTGCGGCTCTTCGAAGGGCAGGTCGAGGGTCTTGTTGATGACCTTCCACCGGGTGATGTCGGCCCAATCGACGAAGGTGATCGCGATGCCCGAGGCGCCCGCGCGACCGGTGCGGCCGATGCGGTGGACGTAGGTCTTGTCGTCCTCGGGGCAGGTGTAGTTGATGACGTGGGAGACGCCGGCGACGTCGATGCCGCGGGCGGCGACGTCGGTCGCGACGAGCACGCGGATCTTGTCCTCGCGGAACTTCGCGAGCGCCTTCTCGCGGGCGATCTGGGCCATGTCGCCGTGCAGGGGGCTGGCGCTGAAGCCGCGCTCCGCGAGGTCGTCGGCGACGCGCTGCGCCTGACGCTTGGTGCGGGTGAAGACGATGATCTTGCCGGCGTCCTCGGCCTGCAGGACGCGGCCGATGATCTCGGGCTTGTCGAGGTCGTGGGCCTGGTAGATGAACTGCGCGGTCGCGGGCACCATCGTGGTGTCGTAGGAGGACTCGGCGCGGATGTTCATCGGGTGGCGCATGTGGGTGCGGGCCAGGGCGACGATCGCGGCCGGCATCGTGGCCGAGAACAGCATCGTCTGACGAGTCTCGGGGGTCATCTTCAGGAGTCGCTCGACGTCGGGCAGGAAGCCCAGGTCGAGCATTTCGTCGGCCTCGTCGAGCACCAGCGCGTGCACGTGGGAGAGGTCCAGCGCCTTGCGGTTGGCCAGGTCGATGAGGCGACCCGGGGTGCCGACGACGACGTCGACACCGGACGCGAGCGTGTCGAGCTGGGTGTCGTAGCCGACGCCGCCGTAGACGGTCAGGACGCGCAGCCCGAGGTCCTTGCTGGCGAGGTGGAGGTCGTTGGAGACCTGGAGCGCGAGCTCGCGGGTCGGGGCGACGATCAGGGCCTGCGGCTTGCCCTGCGGCAGGTCGGCGTAGGCGGGGTCGGTGGAGACGACGCTTCGCTGGAGGACGGGGATGCCGAACGCCAACGTCTTGCCGGTGCCCGTGCGGGCCTGGCCGATCAGGTCGGTGCCCATCAGGGCGACCGAGAGGGTCATCTCCTGGATGGCGAAGGGGGTGATGATGCCGGCGCGCTCGAGGGCGTCGCAGATGAGGGGCAGGACGCCCAGCTCACGGAAGGTCGTGGTCAAGGGTGCAATCGCTTTCGCAGTGGTTCAGCCGGTCAGCCGAAACAGAAGTCGGATGCGGCAGATTCACACTCGGCCGCGCACATACGGGCCGCCGACGGCGGCAACAGTGACGGTCAGTCTATCGGTAGGGTGCGAGCATGCCCGCATCTCCACCCGACGACGTCCCGGTCGCCTTCGCCGACCCCGCCTACCGCGAGGCCGTGATCGACCTGCTGGCCGTCATCGCGTACGGCGAGATCACCGCCTTCGAGCGGCTCGCGGAGGACGCCAAGCTGGCGCCGACTCTCGAGGACAAGGTCGCGCTCGCCGCGATGGCCACTGCGGAGCTGGACAAGGTGGGGCCGTTGCGCGACCGCATCACCGAGCTCGGCGGGGAGCCGTTCGCCGCGATGGCGCCGTTCCGCTCCGCGGTCGACCTGTTCCACGCCCACACCGCCCCGGCCGACTGGCCCGAGGGCCTGGTGAAGGCCTACGTCGGAGACGGGTTGGCCAACGACTTCTACCGCGAGATCGCCGCCTACCTCGACCCCGACACCCGAGACCTCGTCGTCTCCTCGGTCGACACGGCCGGCAACGCGGCGTTCGTGGTGGAGAAGGTCCGCGAGGCGATCGCGGCCGACCACCGTCTCGGCGGCCGGCTCGCGCTCTGGGGTCGACGGCTGATGGGGGAGGCCCTCACCCAGGCCCAGCGGGTCGCCGCCGAGCGCGACGCCCTCACCGCCCTGCTCGCCGGCGGCGTCGACCGCCCCGGGCTCGACCTCGCCGCGATCGGGCGGATGTTCACCCGCCTCACCGAACGTCACGCCGAGCGCATGGCCGAGCTGGGGCTGGACTCCTAGCCCGACGCTTCAGGGCACGCTGGTCACCGTGACGGTCGTGCAGGCCTTGTCCGGAGTGCCGCCGCGGAGTCGGGTCGTGCTGCACGTTCACCTCGCAGAGGCAGCCCTCGTCGGTGGCGGCAGTACCGACGGCTGCCTGGTGCGGGTGGAGAACACCAGGTCCCGGATCTGGGCCGACCGCGTCCGCGACTGGTGCGCCAGCCCCGACGCGCACGTCGTCGTGCGCCCGGTCATCGACCTCGCCGACCACGTGCACGTGGGCGGCTACGAGATCCCCGACCGGCTGAGGGTCCAGCGTGAGCTGCTCGACCACCACTGCGTGTTCCCGTGGTGCACGAGAACCGCGAGGTCCTGCGGCATCGACCACATCACGCCGCGCGACCAGAGCGGGACCACGTGCTCCTGCAACACAGCCCCGTTGTGTCGTGGGCACCACCGCGCGAAGACCCACTCCGGATGGGACGACGACGCGATCGATGACGGCGTCTTGTGTGGCGATCACCGAACGGGTTGTTCGTCCGCCGCGATGACCACGGCAGCACCCCGATCGACAAGCCTCCGACCGCCCCACCCGGCGAGACCTGAGTCCAGCGCCCCACAACCCGCCGCCGGCGGGGGTCATCGGCACGTCCGGCCACAGCCCCGACCTGATGACGGGGCGACCGGGGAGGTTCTCACGCACCCACTGCGTGAGAACCTCCCCGGTCCACGACACCACCGACCGCAGGACACGGCCAGCCCTGCGGCGACCGCCTCACCCCGCCGCCGACGTCGCCAACAGCCGGTCAGGTCACGGCCACCACGTCCGCGACGGCATCGACTGCGCCACCGGGATCAGCCCTGAGCGCACCTGCTCCCGACCCGCCGCCGCCTCGACCTGAGCATGTCCGCGTCGGCCCGTGTCGTGGTCCCGGGCGCCACCAACCTCCAGCCAGCCCGCCCACCGGCCACCCGGCCTCAGACCTGCAGACGGCCTGGCGCCTCAGCAGGCCGGGTGCTGGAGCCAGCCGACGACGCGGGCGACGTCGCGGGCTGCGGCGGAGACGGTGGACGTCGAGACGTCCACGGAGCAGGCCTCGAGCAGCGCAGCGTCGAGGATGCGGTCGAGCTCTGGCGCGCGGGCGAGGTGCCAGCGGAGCGCCTCGTCGTCGTCGAGGTGCCGGGCGGTGAGTCGTCGACGGAGCACGTCCGGTGAGGCGGTCAGGCGACAGACCGTGAGCGGCATGTCGATCGCGGCGGAGAACGTCGCGAGCCCTGAGCGCGTCTCGATCACCCCGGCCAGCACCAGCGGCTCGGCGCCCGAGCGCACGAAGCTGGTCGACAGGCACGACAGATTCTGTGTGGTCAGGGCGAAGTGGAAGGGGTCGTCGGCAGGCGCGGGCCACGCGCGACGGACGTCGTCCAGGTCGAGACGCGCGTGGGGGATGCCTCGGGTGGTGAGCAACCCGGCCAGGGCTGCCGCGACCGACGACTTGCCGACACCCATCGTGCCGATCAGCACCACGGCACGGTGACCAGAGGGAGTCGTGGTGCTGAACCTGTCACGTCGCCCACCCCCGATACGCGAGCACCGTCAGCGGCGCTGACTCTCCCACGCCAGGTCGATGGCAGCGCACACGGCCGCGGGATCTGCCTGGTCGAGATAGGCCTCGACCTTGTGGTGCGCCTCCATCCGGGGCAGGACGCCGAAGATGTCCGGGTGCGAGTCGAGGAGGGCCTCGCGCTCGTCGAGGAGCACCCGGATCGCCAGCGTCTGCGGGTCGTGGAGACGGGCGACCAGGCGGTCACGGATAACCCAGCCTGGTCGCGCCTCGGTGCCCTTGCGCTGGACGTCGGGCAGCGACTCCGCGTGGCGGCCGACCTCGTCCAGGTCCATCCCAGGGCGATACGTCCGGACGGGGTGGTCCCGACAGGCGTGGCCCGGTCAGGTCAGCTGCGGAACCCCACGTGACCGGCGACGCCGCCACCGATCTCGATGTAGGTGATCTTGGAGCCGGGGACCATGGTCTTGCGGCCCTTGGTGTCGGTCAGGGTGAACACGCCGTCCTCCTTGAGCGCCTCGGCGGCGACCTTCTCGACCGCTTCCGCGTTCTCGTCGGTCTCCACGACCAGCTCTCGCGAGGCGTACTGGACGCCGATCTTGACCTCCACAGGTCGTCTCCTTCAGTTCAGTCTTGCTGGGGGTGTTCGTCGGTCTTGGGGTAGCCGCGGATGCCGCGCCAGGCCAAGGCTGACACAAGGGCGGCTGCCTCCGTGCGGGAGATGCCACCGGCCTCGCTGAGCCAGAACCGCGCGCTGACCTGGGCCATGCCCACGAGCGAGACCGCGAGCAGGCGCGAGGCGGTCTCCGGCAGGCCGGTGTCGTCGGCGATGACGTGCGCGATCAGGGCTGCGCACTCGGTGGTGACCCGCTCGACGTGCTCGCGCACGGCCGGCTCGTTGGTGAGGTCGGACTCGAAGACCAGCCGGAACGCACCGGAGTCGTTGGCGACGTACTCGAAGAAGGCGTCGATGGTCGCGCCGACGCGCAGCTTGTTGTCCTGCGTCATCTCCAGGGCGACGCGGCAGTTCTCGATGATCTGGTCGCAGGAGGTGTCCAGCAGCGCGAGGTAGAGCTCGAGCTTGCCGGGGAAGTGCTGGTAGAGCACCGGCTTGGAGACCCCCGCCCGCTCGGCGATGTCGTCCATCGCGGCGGCGTGGTAGCCCTGGGCCACGAAGATCTCGAGGGCGGAGGACAGCAGCTGGGCACGGCGCTCACGGCGCGGCATGCGTGCGCCTCGCGGGCGCGCCACCCCGACGTCGTACTGACCTGCGCTCACCGTGTGTGCTCCTGCCCGGACTGGTCCAGAGGGGACCTGCCTGTTGACGGCTGCGAGCCTACTCGCTGGTCACCTGGTCCGGATGACGGGACGCGGGGTGGTCGGCAGGACCCCGACGGGGAACATGAGCGACGGTCACCGCGTTGTCCCGGCGTTGCATCCGGAGCAACCCGAGCACCGCCCCCCACCGTTTCGAGGAGTACGCCGTGAGTTTTCCCGCGCTGGTCGAGCCCGCCGACGAGTTGACCATCGACGAGGTACGCCGCTACAGCCGCCACCTGATCATCCCCGACGTGGGCATGATCGGGCAGAAGCGGCTCAAGAACGCCAAGGTGCTGGTCATCGGCGCCGGCGGCCTCGGCAGCCCCGCCCTGCTCTACCTCGCCGCTGCGGGTGTCGGCACGCTCGGCATCGCGGAGTTCGACGAGGTCGACGAGTCCAACCTGCAGCGCCAGATCATCCACACGCAGTCCGACATCGGGAAGTCCAAGGCGGTCTCCGCGAAGGAGTCCATCGCCGAGGCCAACCCCTACGTCACCGTGGTGCTGCACGAGGAGCGTCTCGACAACGACAACGTCCTCCAGGTCTTCGAGGGCTACGACCTGATCGTCGACGGCACCGACAACTTCGCGACGCGCTACATGGTCAACGACGCGGCGTACTTTTTGAAGATCCCCTACGTCTGGGGCTCGATCTACCGCTTCGACGGCCAAGCGTCGGTCTTCTGGCCGCACGCGACCGACGAGCACGGCGAGAGCGTCGACGCACCCTGCTACCGCTGCCTCTACCCCGAGCCCCCGCCGCCGGGCATGGTCCCGAGCTGCGCCGAGGGCGGCGTGCTCGGGGTCCTGTGCGCCCAGATCGGCTCGATCCAGGTCAACGAGGCCATCAAGCTCCTCGCCGGCATCGGTGATCCGGCCGTCGGCAAGCTGGTCATCTACGACGCCCTCGAGCTGGAGTGGCGCAAGCTCAAGGTCCGCAAGGACCCCAACTGCGCGCTGTGCGGCGAGCACGCGACGGTCACCGGCCTGATCGACTACGACGCCTTCTGCGGTGCGATCTCGGAGGAGGCGGCCGACGCCGCCGCCGGCTCGACGATCTCGGTCACCCAGCTCGAGCACATGCTCAAGGAGCGCGACGAGGGCACCCGCGACTTCGTGCTCGTCGACGTGCGCGAGCCCAACGAGCGCGAGATCAACCAGATCCCGGGCTCGGTGCTGATCCCCAAGGGCGACTTCCTCAACGGAACAGCCCTGGCGCAGCTCCCCCCCGTCGACACGGGCACACAGGTCGTCATGCACTGCAAGTCCGGCGTGCGCTCCGCGGAGACCCTCGCGATCGTGAAGGGCGCCGGCTACGCCGACGCCGTGCACGTCGGTGGCGGCGTGGTGGCCTGGGTCAACCAGATCGACCCCAGCCAGCCGACCTACTGAGGCCTGACCCCTGGGTCCTGGGACGGGCGAGTAGTCATTTGTGACTACTCGCCCGTAACTCAACGGGTGAGTGTGTCGTTGGACACCCCGACCGCACCCGTCGGCATCGTCGCCGACCCACTCAGGAGGGTTATCACTCGATGCTCGTTGCAACGAAGTCCACGCGCCGCCTCGCAGGTCTTGCCGCCGCGTTCTCCAGCGCCGCCCTGGCCGTCACCCTGGCCGGCGCCCCTGGCGCCGAGGCCGCCAAGAAGCCGATCCGCGTTGCCGCGTGGGCCCCCGCCGCCACCGCTGCGATCACGCCCGGTGTGCAGACCTACACCTCCGGTGGTCAGTGCACCGCCAACTTCGTCTTCACCGACGTTGCGGGCAACGTCTACCTCGGCCAGGCCGCCCACTGCGCCGGCACCGGCACGGCGACCGAGACCGACGGCTGCGACTCCGGGTCCCTCCCGCTCGGCACCCGCGTCACCTTCAACCGAGGCGGAAGCCTGGCGTCCTCCGGCGAGCAGGTCGGCGCGGGCACGCTCGTCTACTCCTCGTGGCTGACCATGCAGGGCCGCAACGAGACCGACGCCAACACGTGTGCCTTCAACGACTTCGCGCTGGTCAGGGTCGACGCGGCCGATGTCGCCAAGGTCAACCCGAGCATCCCCTTCTGGGGTGGCCCCGTGGGCGTCAACGCCGCCGGTGCGCCGGCCGGTGACACCGTCTACTCGTTCGGCAACTCCAGCCTCCGGGGTGGCCTCGAGCAGCTCTCGCCCAAGCAGGGCGTCAGCCTCGGCACTGACAGCGACGGCTGGAACCACCCCGTCTACACGGTGACCCCCGGCATCCCGGGAGACTCGGGCTCGGCCTTCATCGACGCCGAGGGCAAGGCGCTCGGCACCCTGTCGACCGTGCAGCTTGCGCCGCTCGTGGGCGCCAACGGGGTCGGCGACCTGCGCAGCGAGCTCGCCTACGCCCAGGCCCACGGCACCATCGCCGGCCTCAAGCTGGCCCTGGGCACGGAGCCGTTCGCCCCGATCCTCTGACGCACCAGACGCACCACCCGGGAGCATGACGATGGCCCCGTCCTCACGCAGGACGGGGCCATCGGTCAGTTCCGGCCCCGGTGACACCAGGTACGTTGCTCGACATGGCAGACGCTCGACAGCCTCGGAGCGGTTCGTCCGCCCTGGCCGTCCTGGGGGTGCTGGCGGTGACAGGGCTGCTGCTGGTGCTCGGCACCTGGGCGGCCTCGATCGGGCCGGACGACGTGGCCGACGACCAGGGCAGCGCGGATGTCTCCCTGAGCCGCAACACCGACGCGAACACCGCCACGGGTCCGCGCGCCGTGCCTGACCCGCAGCCGCGGCGCTCGCAGGAGCGTGAGTCCTCGGGGTGGGTCCAGCCCCTGGCCACGGTGCTGTCCGGGGCGCTGGCCCTGCTGGTCGTGCTCTACGTCGGTCGTCGTGTCGTCGCCGTCGTACGACGAGTGGCCGGGGTTCGGCGCAACCCTCGCCAGGGGACACCGCCCGAGGTCGACTTCGACACCCTGCCGCAGCACTCCCCGGCCGTGGCCCAGGCGATCCTCGAGGACGCCAGCGACCAACGCGGCACGCTCGCCGAGGGCACGCCTCGCCATGCGATCGTCGCGTGCTGGCACCGCTTCGAGTCCCAAGCAGCCGGGGTCGGCGTGGCCCGGCTGCCGCACGAGACGTCCTCCGAGTTCACGCTGCGCCTGCTCGACCTGGTCGCGGCCGATCGGCACTCGGTCTCGCGGCTGGCCGCGCTCTACCGGGAGGCGCGCTTCTCCGACCACGAGCTCGACGAGCAGGCCCGTGACCAAGCGCGTGCGGCGCTCGACGACCTCCACGCCGACCTCGCGCAACGTTGGGCAGCCCGGTTGGTCGACCGGGCCGGCGACCGGGACCGGGTGCGATGAGGCCGGTGCGATGAGGCCGGTGCACTGGTGGCGCCGGGCCGCTCTCGCGGTGGTCGTCGCCGCCGCGGTGCTGACGATCGGGGAGCTGGCCGACACCGGCTTCGACGTGGCGCGGGTGTGTCTCCTGGTGGTCCTCGCGGTCGCGGCGACCGGGTTCGTCCTCGACGCGCTCGGGAAGCCGGCGCCCACCTGGGGCACCGACACGGTGCGCCCGGCCGCGCCACGCGGGCTGGACCTCCAGACCCAGCGCTACCTCAGCGTGATGGAGAGCCACCTCGCCGCCACCCTGCCCGACCGGGCGCTGCGCGACCGCCTGGTGCTGCTCGCCGAGCGCACGCTGCGGGTCCGTCACGGCGAGACGCCCGGCTCCGTGCGCGGCCAGGAGCTCCTGGGCCCCGAGCTGCTCGGCCTCGTGGACGACCCACCCCGCCGACTGACCAGGTCCGAGATCGAACGACACGTGCAGAGGATCGAGTCCCTATGACCCAGCCGACCCCCGCGAGCACACCGATGAGCACACCGATGAGCACCGAGGACGCGACCGCCACCGCGAGCCGCGTGCTCGACCAGGTCCAGCAGGCCGTCGTCGGCAAGCGCGAGCCGCTGGTGCTCGTGCTCACCGCCTTGCTCGCCAAGGGCCACGTGCTGATCGAGGACTTCCCGGGGCTGGGCAAGACGCTGGCGGCGCGGTCGTTCGCCCAGGCCCTCGGGCTCGACTTCTCCCGGGCGCAGTTCACCCCGGACCTGCTCCCTTCCGACCTCACCGGCTCGTTCCTCTACGACCAGCGACGCGGTGAGTTCGAGTTCCGCCAGGGTCCGCTCTTCGCGGGACTGCTGCTGGCCGACGAGATCAACCGGACGCCGCCCAAGACCCAGTCGGCCCTGCTGGAGGCGATGCAGGAGCGTCAGGTCACCGTCGAGGGCGAGACCTTCGCGCTGCCCGATCCGTTCCACGTCGTCGCCACGGCCAACCCGATCGAGTACGAAGGCACCTACCCCCTCCCGGAGGCGCAGCTCGACCGCTTCCTGATGCGGGTCGGCTTCGGCTACCCCAGCCTGCAGGAGGAGTACGACGTGCTGGCTCGGCGCATGGACCGCGGTCGGGAGGAGATCGTGCTGGACCAGGTCACCGACGCCGCTGGTCTCCGGTCCATGCAGGAGGCGGTCGAGACGGTGCGCGTCGACCCGAGCGTCGCGCGTTACTGCGTCGACGTCGCGGTGGCCACCCGCGAGCACCGCGAGGTGCTCACCGGAGCCTCGCCCCGCGGGTCGCTGGGCTTGGTGCTGGCGGCTCGTGCGTTCGCCCTCGTTCGGGGCCGCGACTACGTCATCCCCGAGGACGTCAAGGCGATCGCCCGCCCGGTGCTGGCCCACCGGATCACCATCAAGCCCGAGCTCTGGATGAGCGCGAGCAGCGGCAACTCGGTCGTTGGCGACGTCCTCGACCGGGTGGCGACACCGTCCGCGCTCGAGCGCTGAGCCGGTGTCGACGTGACCAGGCCCCAGCAGTGGCGGCCGACCGCTGCCACCAGCCGTGCCGCCGTGATCGCCACGACGGGCACGGTCGCGGCCGTGCTCGCCGGGAGGCCCACGCTGCTGGTGCTCGTGGCCCCGCTGCTCGTGGCCGCGGCGCTCGCCCTGGCGGGTCGGCCTCGCCGGACCCCGTCGGTGGGCACGGACTTCGACCACCACGCGCTCCACGAGGGACAGGGCACCACGTCGCGACTGGTGCTCGCCGACGCCGAGGACGTCGAGCAGGTCACCCGGGTCGCGTCTCCCGAGCCGTTCCTGGCGGTCCGCCCCGCCGGCGGTCGGGTCACCGGGCTGCTCGCCGCCGGTCCCGTGGACCTCGAGTTCAGCCCCCAGCGGTGGGGTCGCCGGGTCGTCGGTGAGGAGGCGGTCGCGCTGACCTCGCCCTGGGCCGGTTTCCGCTGGGGCCCGACCACGATCATCGGCGACCAGGTGCGGGTGCTGCCGATCGGCCTCCACTACGCCTCGCACGCCGAGTCGCCCCAGCCGCGGGGACTCGTCGGGGCCCACCGCTCGTCCCGTCCGGGAAGCGGCACGGAGTTCGCCGGCATCCGGGCCTTCGTGCCCGGCGACCGGCTGCGCCGCATCAACTGGCGCGTCTCGGCCCGCACCGACCAGCTGCACGTCACCACGACCCGCGCCGAGGAGGACGCCGGCGTGCTGCTGGTGGTCGACGCGATCGCCGACCACGGTCGCTCCGGCGGGGTGGACGGTGCGGAGAGCAGCCTGGACCTGACGGTCCGCGCCGCCGCGGCGGTCGCCGAGCACGCCACGCGTCAGGGCGACCGGGTCTCGCTGCGGGTGCTGGGCCGCTCCCTGTCCCAGGTGGGTTACGGCTCCGGGCAGCGACACCTGCGCCGCGTGCTCGGCACGCTGGCCTCGATCCAGCCGGGCTCCGCCCACGACGGCGAGCTCGAGCGGCTGCAGCTGCGCGCCACCGAGGGCACGATGGTGGTGGTGCTGTCGCCGATGCTGACCGAGGTGGTGGCGACGCTGACCGCGACCGCCGTACGCCGTGGCCTGCCGACGCTGGTGGTCGACACCATGCCGGAGGACGCCGAGGCGGGCCTCGACCCAGCGGCCGATCCGCTGCTGGCCGACCTGGCGTGGCGGATGCGGCGCCTGGAGCGTGAGCAGGTGCTCGCGAGCCTGGCCACGCTCGGCTGCCCGGTGGTGCCGTGGCGCGGCCCTGGCACCATCGACGAGGTCACGCACCGCCTGGCCCGTCGCGCGCGTCAGCCCCACCTGGGGATGCGGTGACCGGCCAGGTGATCGGCCAGGTGATGCCTCCGTGGACCCGCGGACAGTGGGCCCTGCGGCTGGTGGTCCTGGCCGGACCGGTGCTGGCGACGGTGGCAGCCGGTCTCACCGGCGACCCGCCCGGTCGGCTGGGACTGGGAGTCGTCGTGGCGGCGAGCCTCGGCTTCGCGCTGTTCCCGGAGTCTCCGGCCGGAACGGTCGCCTTCGCGACGGTGCTGCTCACGTGGGGGCTCGGCTCGTCCCCGTCGACACCGCCGGGGGTGGTGCTCGCGGCTGGGGCGTTGGTCGCGGCTCACGTGGCGGCGCTGCTGGCCTCCTACGGCCCCGCCGACCTGCCGCTGGACCGCCGCCTGACGCTGACCTGGCTGGTGCGCGGCGCCGCATTGTTCCTCGTCGCGCCGGTGGTGTGGCTGCTGGCCAGGGCCCTGGAGGGCCAGCCCGAGCCGGCCGGGCTCTGGGTGACGGCGGTCGCCGCGCTGGCCGTGGCCGCCGTGGTCGCGACCACGGCCCTGGGGCCGAGGAGCAGGGCATGACCGAGGACTACGTCGAGCAGGTGCTGTCGGTCGTCGAGCGGATCCCGCGCGGCCGGGTCACGACCTACGGCGCGATCGCCGACGTGGTGGGAGGCGGGCCGCGGCAGGTCGGTGCCTGCCTGTCCCGCCACGGCGGACCCGTGCCGTGGTGGCGGGTGGTGCGCAGCGACGGGTCCCTGCCACCGAGCCACCACGACGAGGCCGGCCAGGCCTACGTCGAGGAGGGCACGCCGCTGCGCCGTTCCGGCAGCGTCGACATCGTGGCGGCCTTCTGGTCGCCCCAGGAGTCGGGTCAGCGCAGGCGCTCGAGGTAGGTCGCTGCCTGGTGGAGCTCGACGAGGCGGCGCTCCCAGGTCACCCCCACCACGGTCAGGACGGTGCCGGCCAGGCCGATGACGACCCACTGCGGTGTCTGCCCGGCATAGGGCACAAGCTCGCGCAGCACGAGCAGGCCGCCGACCACGGCGCCGACGACCAGCGGCGCGCTCCAACGGAGCCGGGCGCCGAGCAGGGCCAGCGCGAGGCACGCGGCGCCGAGCAGCGCGGCGCGCAGCGAGATCGGGTCGCCGGCCAGGACCCAGAGCAGCGACGGCACGGTGGCGAGCACCAACCCGGGGCTGAGGGCGGTCGCGCTGGAGGCCTCCGGGAGGGTGCGCAGGCGGTGCAGGCCGAGCAGCACCAGGGCGGCAGCGTTCGGCAGCGTGTAGGCCTCGGGTGCGTCGACCCCCAGGTCGGCGAGCCGGACCCAGGTCGCAGCGGCGAGCAGCAGGCCTCCGGCCCAGCCCAGCTGACGGCGCGAGGTGTGGACCAGGCTCGTGGCGGTCACCAACGCACCGGCCACCGTGAGGTGGATCGCGAGCACCGTGGGCCCGTCGACCGCAGCGGCGACGGCCAGCACGGCGGCGGTGGCCCCGGCGACCGCGGCAGCGGCCTCGACCTCGGCGCGGGGACGGACGATCGCCAGCAACCCGACCACGACCAGGACCGGCACCGCGCGCAGGACCGCGTCGATGTCGGCGAGGTCGGCGGCGGACCACATCGTGGCGGCGAGGGCGACCGGGAGCGTGGCGCCGCCGAGCAGGTCGGCCTGGGGGAAGCGGCCGCGGAGCAGGATCGCGGCGGCGGCCAGGGTCAGCAGGGCCAGGGTGCCCGTGAGGAGGACCGGCGACGGCAGGGCGGCGACGACGACGGCGAGGAGGACGACAACAGCCAGGATCGCGCGCACGGTTCCCGCGACGGGGTCGTTGCGCAGGCCGTCGGCGACCAGGGCGACACCGACCACGGCGGTCGCGACGACCACGGTCCACAGCGGGACCCCGAAGAGAGCGAGGGTGGCGACGGCGGTGACGACGAGCGCGAGCGGCGCGACGGTGTGCGAGAGGAGCCGCTGCAGGCCCGGGAGGGTGACGGCGAGCAGCAGGAGCAGGGCCACCGTGGCGGGCACCAGCAGGCTCGGGTGCACCAGGGCGTCCTCCTCGGCCAGGCGGAGGTCCTGGCCGTCGACCAGGAGCACCCGGACGCCGGCGTCGACGACGAGGGCTGCGGCGACGATGGAGACCGGCAGCGCTGCGAGCACCGCCGGGACGAGGGCGACGGCCGACCACGCGCGGGGCAGCACGGCGGCGGCAGCGGTCCCGGCGACGAGCACGCCGAGGGCCACCGCGATCGCGGTCGTGAGGGGCTCGTCGAGGGCGGGGACGACCAGGACGCCGGTCGTGAGGACCGCGGCGGCGGTGAGGCAGGTCTGCGTCAGCTCGTGGCGACGGTCGACGGCGAGTGGCACCAGCAGCAGGACCGCAGCCACGAGCACGCCCCCACCGGTGCCGCCCCACACCCCGGCGAAGGTGAGGGTGCCGCCGACCTCGAGACCGTCGAGGGAGGAGACGAGCAGGTCGAGCCAGGCGAAGCCGGCGCCGACCAGGGCGGCCCAGGGGAGCACGGCACGGCGGGTCGTGCGGCCGAGGAGGGCGAGGGCGGCGAAGGCGAGCACGGCGAGCGTCGGGATCAGGAGGTCCTGCCCCGTGACTGCGCTGTCGGTGCCGGCCCAGGCGAGGCCGAGGCCGAGGGCGGCGGCGAGCTGCGGGGTGACCAGGCGGGTCGGGGTGAGGGCCAGCCCCAGCGAGACCGTGCCCAGCACGGCGCCGGCCACGGCGACGAGACCGGCGAGCGACAGGTCGCCGAGCCAGCCCGCGTCGTCGGCCCCGACCACGTCGAGGGCCAGCAGGCCCAGCGCGACCACGGTCAACGCCTCGCCGGCCACGCGGAGCCCGCGCCCGGCGAGCCAGGCCCCCGTGCCGCCGCTGACCGCGGTGAGCGCGACCAGCACCGTCGTACGGCCCTCGATGCCGAGCCAGGACCAGGCGACGGCGAGGAAGATGACGGCGGCGACCAGGAGGCAGGTGGCGCCGAGGCCGAGCAGGATCTGGGGGACCGACGCCGTCCGCACGCCCGTA
This sequence comes from Nocardioides psychrotolerans, assembly GCF_900113685.1. Lineage (GTDB taxonomy): Bacteria > Actinomycetota > Actinomycetes > Propionibacteriales > Nocardioidaceae > Nocardioides > Nocardioides psychrotolerans. Next base: position 59,650 of record NZ_FOQG01000013.1, on the reverse strand, counting down.
CGCCGGGGCGAGGGCGCCGCGGCCGGCATCGGCGCGACCGCGGGGATCATCGAGGCGCCGGTGCTCACGGCTCCGGGGCGGGTCGCCGCGGCGCGCAGCTGGAGCAGCAGGTCGTCGGCGTGCGTGAGGGTGCTCAACAGCTCTCCGGCGAGCGGGTGGGTCAACGGGAGGGCACAGGAGCGGCAGGTGTCGGCGCCGGGGGGGATCGGGGTGTGGCAGTCGGGGCAGACGAAGGGATCGGCGTAGCGCGTCATGGTGCCCATCACACGCCCGTCGGGCACCATGCGCCATGGTCCTTCGGCTCAGGCCTGCTGGTCCTTCGTACTCAGGGCGGCCGTCGGGCGAGCGCCTGGGGGAAGATCTCGGCCATGGGCGATCATGAGCCCATGAGTGAGCTGTCGGTCGAGTCCACCGCCCGCGACATGGTCGCAGCGGTCCGCGAGCGCAGGATCTCGGCGCGCGAGCTGCTCGACCTGCACCTCGAGCGGATCGGTCAGCGCAACGGCGAGCTCAACGCGATCGTGTCCCTCGACGAGGAGCGCGCCCGCGCCGGGGCGGCGGCCGCCGACCAGCACCTGGCGTCCGGAGCGGCGACCGGGCCGCTGCACGGGCTGCCCTTCGCGGTCAAGGACACCCACGCCACCGCCGGTTGGCGGACCACCTACGGATCCACGATCTACGCGGACAACGTCCCGGACTCCGACGAGCTGATCGTCGAGCGCCTGCGGCGAGCGGGCGTCGTACTGATCGGCAAGACGAACGTGCCGGAGTTCGCAGCCGGCTCCCACACCTACAACTCGGTCTTCGGCACCACCCTCAACCCGGTCGACCCGACGCGGTCGGCCGGCGGGTCGAGCGGGGGAGCGGCCTCGGCCCTGGCCTCGGGCATGGTGCCGCTCGCCGAGGGCTCCGACATGGGTGGCTCGCTGCGCAACCCCGCTTCGTTCTGCGGGGTCGTCGGGCTGCGTCCGTCCCTGGGGCGGGTGCCGGAGTGGCCGCGCGACAACCAGTGGGAGTCGACCGCGACCGGCGGCCCGATGGCGCGCAACGTCGGCGACGTGGCGCTGTTGCTGTCGGTCATCGCCGGCCCGGACCCCCGGGCTCCGATGGCGCTGGGTGACGCGGGCTCCACCTTCGCCCCACCGGTGACGGGCTCCCTGCACGGGCTGCGTGTCGCCTGGTCCCGCGACCTCGGTGGGGCCTTCGCCGTCGACCGCGAGGTCGCGGCCGTGGTGGAGGAGGCGGGGCGACTGATGTCCCGCTCCGGCGCGCGGGTCTTCGGCGACCACCCCGACATGGGGGGCGCCGAGGAGGCCTTCCGGACCCTGCGCGCGTGGCTCTTCCAGGCCAAGCTGGGGCCGCTCCTGGCGCGGGAGCCCGACGCGTTCAAGGCCTCGCTCGCCGACAACATCCGGGCGGGGGAGTCGCTCACCGGCAGCGACGTCGCCCGGGCCTACGCCCAGCGCTCGACGCTGACGGAGCGGATGCGGGTGTTCTTCCAGCGCTACGACGTGCTGGTGCTGCCGGTCTCCCAGGTGCCGCCCTTCCCGGCCGACCAGGAGTTCCCCACCGAGATCAACGGCGTGGCGTCGACCTCCTACCTCGACTGGATGCGCTCGGCCTACCTGGTGACCATGACCGGGTGCCCGGCCATCTCGGTGCCTGCGGGCACGACCCCGAACGGGTTGCCCGTGGGGGTGCAGATCGTGGCGCCGCACGGCGCGGACCGCCGGCTGCTCGAGGTGGCGGCTGCGTTCGAGCAGGCTCGCGCCTTCGCCCGCTGACGGCGCGCCACGGTCGCTGGAGCTGTCTGGAGCTGTGGAGAACCGGGCCTGATCTGTGCATGAACAGGGCCTCGTCTGTGGATGACCAGGCCACTTCCGGTGGAACCAGGAGAATGTCTCGCCGGCCTCTTGTGCCGGACGTCACATCAGGGGTAGAACTTCCTCACGCACTCCCCCCGGGGAGAGCGGGACGGCTCGGAGACGAGGGTCCAGACGACGGAGATCCGGTTCGCCCGGGGACCTGTCGCGGCAGCCGGGTGATGAGGCTGCCGGGGCCGGATGTGAAGAGCAGTCGATCGGAAGCATCACCGTGACCGATCACCCAGAAGGGCCCTTGTGACTCATACTCACGAGGGCCCTTCGCCTATCTCCGGGTCCGCGCCCGTGCGTCCCCGGGGCCGGACGGCCTGCTCTGCGATACCTTCGCGGGCATGGAGAAGGCTCGGGACCTTGTCGCGCAGCAACGCGCATTTCGGTTCCTGGTGCCCGCAGCTGCGGCGGCGGTCGTCGGCTTCGGCCTGCTCCTCGAGGTGCGCGACCCGACGGACCTGAGTGCGGGGGTGAGTGGTGTCGGCCTGCTCGTCGCCGGCCTCTTCACGCTCGTCGCCTGCGCCGCGCGTGCCCGACGTACGGCGGGGCGCCGGCGGCGCTCCTGGTTGCTGCTGACCAGTGCCGCCGTCGTCGCCGTGGCGGGCAACGTGTGGTCGACCGCAGTCGGTGCCGACCCCGTCGCCGCCCCGAGCGTCGTGGGCGAGACCACGATCGCGGTGGCACTGCTGCTCTCGATCGTCGGCGTCCTGACCTTCCCTACGACCCGACGCCGCGGGGTCGACCTGGTGCTGATGTCGCTGGACGGCTTCGTGGCTGCAGCGGCCGTGCTCGTGATGTCCTCCGTGCTGGTCTACGAGGAGCTCATCGGCTCGGCCTCCGGCAGCCTGTCGGCCTGGGCCGTCGACCTGGTCTTCCCGGTGCTCGACGTGGTGTTGGCGACGGTCGCCGTGCTGCTGGTGCTGCGCGGCAGCGGAGCCGACCGGCTGCCCCTGACCCTGATCGCCAGCGGCTTCATCATGTACGCCGTCGGCGACCTTACCTTCGCGGTGCGCGCTGCCCAGGAGACCTTCGAGTTCGGCACGGTGCTCGACCTCGGTTGGATCACCGGCTACGTCCTCATCGGGCTCGCCGCATGCTTCCCCAGCATCGTGCAGGACGCGCCAGAGAGCACCCACGACGCCGACACGACCGAGGCCTGGGGCACGACCCTGGTCGTCGCGTCCTTCCTCGTCGCCGGCGCGGTCCAGGTGGCGGCCGGGGACGGCCGCCTCGAGCGCCCGCAGGCGGTCCTGTGGCTGGTGCTCATCGTTGCCGCGGGGGCTCGGCAGGCGCTGCTCGCCCGCGACAACGCCCAGCTGCGGCGGGGCCTGGAGCGCCGGGTGGCGGAGCAGACGACCGACCTTCGGCGCCTCGCCCGCCAGACCGAGGTGCTCCTGACCTCGGTCGGCGACGGCATCTACGGCGTCGACGTCGACGGTCGGGTCACCTTCATCAACCCCTCGGGAGCGGCCGCCCTGGGACACCGCGCCGACGCCCTCCTGGGTCGCCACGCCCACGACCACTTCCACGCCCCGGACCTGCAGGGGCTGCCCTACCCGTGGAGCGGCTGCTACGTCACCGAGGCCATCACCGGCATCGTGACGAACGCTGAGGAGGACAGCTACGTCCGCGCGGACGGGACGAGGTTCCCCGTCGAGATCACCGCGAGCCCGGTCGTCGACGAGGGGCTCGTCCAGGGAGCCGTCGTGGTGTTCCGTGACGTGACGCAGCGCCGCGAGGTCGACCGGATGAAGAACGAGTTCCTCTCCGTGGTGAGCCACGAGCTGCGCACCCCGCTCACGTCGATCCGGGGCTCGTTGGGGTTACTGGCCGGCGGGGTCCTCGGTGAGCTCACCCCCAGCGCGAGCTCGGTGCTCACCATCGCGGTGCAGAGCAGCGAGCGGCTGACCCGTCTGATCGACGACGTCCTCGACCTGGAGCGCATCGAGTCGGGGACCCGGGCCATCGAGGTTGCCTCGATCGATGCGGGAGATCTCGTGTCCGCAGCGGTCGCGCAGATCGACGGGCTGGCGCGCTCGATGCGCATCGAGGTCGAGATCGGCTCCTGCATCGGGGTGGTCCGCGCCGACGAGGACCAGATCATCCAGACCCTGACCAACCTGCTCGGCAATGCCATCAAGTTCTCCGACGAGGGAGGCCAGGTGCTCGCCGACACCGCCCCTGCCACCGGCCCGGACGCCGTCCCTGGCGCTGTAGTCTTCCGGGTCCGCGACGAGGGGCGGGGGATCCCCGCCGACAAGTTGGAGGCGGTCTTCGAGCGCTTCGAGCAGGTCGACTCCTCCGATGCCCGCGTCAAGGGCGGCACCGGCCTCGGGCTGGCGATCAGCCGCTCCATCGTCGAACGTCACGGTGGCCGGATCTGGGCCGAGAGCTCGCTCGGACACGGCACGACCCTGTACTTCAGCCTGCCTCGGGTTGAGTCCCCCCAGAAGGAGTCATCTGCGTGAACCACGTCCCCTCCACGATCTCAGACGGCTCCGCGCCGGACATCACCGTCCGCAGCGGGAGCGGGGTCGGGCGGACAGCCCTGGCCGCCTTCGACCGGGCGCTGCTCGACGCCGGGGTGTCCAACTTCAACCTCATCACGTTGTCGTCCGTGATCCCCCCGGGCAGTGCCGTCCGGCTGGTCCAGGACGATCTCGGCGGGATCCACGGGGACCGGCTCTACTGCGTGCTGTCCGCAGCCCACGCCGAGCAGCCGGGGGAGATCGTCTGGGCGGGGCTGGGCTGGGTCACGGACCCGGACACGGGTGCCGGGCTCTTCGTGGAGCACCACGCCGGCAGCGAGGAGTCCCTGGGCGAGATGATCGCGCTCACCCTGGGCGACATGGTCGAGAGCAGGGGTGGCGGCTTCGGCGGGGTGGAGACCCTGGTGGCGTCGGCGCACTGCGTGGACCGACCTGTCTGTGCCCTCGTCCTGGCCGCCTACTCCGTCGTCTCCTGGGGCGCCGATGCGCGCTGAGACCAGGCACCGCCCCACCGTCACGATCGAGGAGTCCGTCGACGATCAGACCGCCCAGGACTACTTCGGTCTTTACCGCCAGACCTTCGGGGAGCTGGCGACCCGGGCCGTGGCCCGCCAGGTCCTGCACGAGTCGGAGTTCATGGAGGAGATGCGGGACCCGCGGGTGCACAAGTACGTCGCTCGCGTCGGGGAGCAGATCGTGGGCATCTCGACGCTGACCGCCGACCTCGAGACGGTGCCCTGGATCAGCCCTGACTACTTCGCGCACCACTTCCCCGAGCACACCGCCCGTCGGGCGGTCTTCTACCTCGGCTTCACCCTCGTGCGTGCCGAGCACCGGCGCTCACGGGTCTTCCAGGCCATGATCGAGCGGGTCGTCGAGGTCCTGGTCGCGGAGCGCGCCGTCTGCGCCTGGGACATCTGTGCGTTCAACGACGACTCCCTCGGCTTCGGTGCCGCCATCGAGCACTTCCTGCACGGTCAGGCAGAGGTGACGGTCGAGAAGATCGACCGCCAGACCTACTACGCCGGCACCTTCGCAGGACCAGTCAGGGCCGGGTGACGGCGCCGATGCCTCTCGTGCTGGTCGTCGACGACGACGACTCGATCCGTGAGATCGCCCAGCTCTCGCTCGAGCTCGTGGGCGGGTGGCAGGTGCTCGCCGCCGGGGGCGGAGCGTCCGCCTTGGAGCAGGCCGCTGAGCATCGTCCTCATGCGATCCTGCTGGACGTGATGATGCCCGTCATGGACGGCATCGAGACCTTCCACCGGCTGCGGGCCGACGAGCGCACGCAGCACATCCCCGTCATCCTGGTCACCGCCAAGCGGCAGGCTGACGAGCACCAGGTGTGGGACGGGCTGCCGATCGCCGGGGTGATCCCGAAGCCGTTCGACCCCATGACCCTGGCGCAGCAGGTGTCGGCGCTGCTCGACTGGTGAGCGCCGCCTCTTCGGCGCCGGGGTGATGATGGGCACATGACCGACGACCTGCTCGAGATCTACGACCACCAGTTGCGCGGGGAGTCCGAGGTGATCGGCAGCACTGCCTGGGACCAGGACGGGCCGGTGTGGCGGGCCACCTACGGCTTCGGAGGCCTGGTCAGCTACCGGTCGCTGACGCACGTCGCGGGCGCCGAGCTGGACGGGCTGATCCGACGCAGCGTGGAGCACTTCTCCGCAGACCCGGCGGTGGACTCGGTGGAGTGGAAGACCCGGGATCACGACGTCACCGACGACCTCCACGGTCGGTTGCTCCGCGCCGGCTTCGAGCCGGAGGAGCAGGAGACGATCATGCTCGGTGAGGCTGAGGCGCTCCTCGCCGCGGCCGTGGAGCCGCCCGCGGGGATCGTCGTACGACGGGTGGACCGGCTCGCTGACCGGGTCGCGCTGCTCGAGGCGGCTGCCGACATGCAGGTCAGCGTGTTCGGGCGCGGGGGCAGCGGGGCCGACCTCCTGGCGCGGGTCGAGCGCAGCGAGGGACTGACCGAGGTCTGGGTGGCCGAGTCCGCCGACGGTGTGGTGGTCAGCGCGGGGCGGCTCGAGATGGTGCCCGGGACCCAGTGTGCGGGGCTGTGGGGCGGTGCGACCCTTCCCGGCTGGCGCGGCCTGGGGATCTATCGGGCGCTGACCGGGGCGCGGGCCGAGTCGGCGATGGCGCGGGGTGTGCGCTACCTGCACAGCGACTGCACCGAGATGTCGCGCCCGATCCTCGAGCGGTCCGGCCTGCGCCGGGTCACCACGTCCACGCCCTACGTGTGGCACGGCCCCTGAGCCGCCGATAGGGCCCACCTGCAGGGCGAATCGGCGGACCGGCGGGTAACCAGCACACTGGGCGGCGTGATGTATCACGTGCTGCACGCCGTCGTCCCGCCGCTGGCGAAGGCCGTGTGGCGACCGACGGTCCACGGCCTCGAGCACGTCCCGAGCAGCGGCGGCGTGATCCTCGCCAGCAACCACCTCAGCTTCGCCGACTCGATGATCATCCCGATCGTGGCTCCCCGTCCCGTGGTGTTCCTCGCCAAGTCCGACTACTTCACCGGCACCGGGGTGCGGGGCGTGCTGCAGCGCGGCTGGTTCGAGGGGCTCGGCATGCTGCCCGTCGACCGTGACGACTCGAGGGCCGCGATCGCCAGCCTGGAAACGGCGTTGGAGGTGCTGGGTCGCGGCGGGGCGTTCGGCATCTACCCCGAGGGCACCCGCTCGCGCGACGGCCGGCTCTATCGCGGCCGCACCGGCGTCGCGCACCTTGCGCTGACTGCGGGCGTGCCCGTCGTGCCCGTCGGGCTGGTCGGCACCGAGCACCTGCAGCCGGTGGGGGCAAGGTTCCCCACGATGGCGCGGGTCACGGTGTCCTTCGGCGCGCCGATCCACGTGGCCGGACGCTTCGAGGGCGTGCCCTCCGGGCGTGCGCGCCGCGAGGTCACCGACGAGATCATGGCCGCCATCGGTGAGCTCTCGGGCCAGCAGCCGGCCGGCGTCTACAACGAGCGGCCGGCTGAGGCCTGAACGGCGGGGCCTGCCTCTGACCTCGGGTCGTGTGCCGCACAGCAGGCTGCGGCGCTGCCGCCGACACACGACTCGACCCGGCGCAGGTGCCCTCGATCAGTCGACCCGAGCGACGCGGGCGCGCTCGGCGAGCCGGGTCAGGGCCTTCGGGAAGATCTCCAGAGGAGGGTTGACCAGGCCGGCGCCGACCTGTCCGACCCCTGCCTTGGCTCCGGCCATGCCGGTGTTGATCTGCGGCAGGATCCCGGTCCGGCAGACGAGGGTGACGTCGATACCGGTCGGGACGCCCTGGAACTCCAGGACCGGGACCGTCCAGCGGGGGTTCTCCTCGAGGGTGATCTCGTGCATGCGACGAGTCGTCGCGAGTGCGTCGGGGACGCTGCCGCCGACGAGACGGACGATGGCTGGTGCGGTGGCCATCGCGAAGCCGCCGATCCCGGCCGTCTCGGTGATGGCCGAGTCGCCGATGTCGGGGTTGGCGTCCTCGGGGCCGAAGTCGCCGAGGTAGAGGCCGTCGGCGACCTGTGCCGGGCCGGTGAACCACTCGTTGCCGGTTCCCGAGACCTGGATCCCGAAGTCGGTGCCGTTGCGCGCCATCGCCACCACCATGGTCGAGCCGTCGATGTCGCGTGCGGCGTCGAGCGCGAGCTTGCAGGCAGGCATGGCGAGGTTGAGGAAGAAGTGGTCGTTGCTGCCGATGAAGCGCAGCGCCTCGGCTACGTCGGTGCTGTCGCGGCCACTGGCGACCATGGCCGGGGCGAGGTCGCGCAGCATCATCAGGGTGCCGGCCCGGTTGCGGTTGTGGGCCTCGTCGCCCATCTGGAGCATCTGGGTGAGGATGCCGGTCACGTCGACCGGGCCGGTGCTGTCCCGGACGCTACGCACGGCACTCTGCAGCAGCGGGCCGAGCACGTCGCGCATCCAACCCAGCCGGGTCAGGACGTCGGGGCCATAGGCGCCGTAGCGCAACACCTTGCCGAGCCCCTCGTTGAGGGAGCAGTGGGTGCGTGCGCCGGTTGTGGTGTCCTCGAGGACGAACATCCACATGCTCGGGGTGACCACCCCGGCCATCGGGCCGACGGTCCGGCGGTGGTGGCACGGCTCGAGCTCGACCCCGCTGCCGGACTCGAAGAGCGCGACTGCGTCCTCGGGGTCGGTGACCAGGCCCTCGAGCGCTGCGCCACCCATGAGAGCGCCACGCATCGGTCCGGAGGCGCGGTCCCACGTGATCGGGGGGCCCGCGTGCAGGAACTGCCCGCGCTGCAGGCCGAGCACCTCGCTGGCCGGGGCCACGTCCACCAGACGAGCGGTCACACCGAGCATCGCCGCGACGGCCCGCTCGTTCGCGGCGTGTCGTCGGGGGTCCCCGACGACGGCGGCGAGGTCGGCCTCGGTCCCGGGCAGCGGCGGGCGCCAGTCGACACGGGTGACGTCGACGGCCTGGGCAGCCACAGCGTCAGCGAAGAGGTCCACACCGGCGGACACGACGTGGGTGGGGGTCGTCATGACTGGCCCTTCATGAGCTCGATCGCGCGTCGGGTGGCCCCGGCGTTGGACAGGTGAACCTCGGCGCCGGCGGCGACGAGTGCGCGCACCTGACCCTCGAGACCCTGGGGGTCGGCGTCGGTGCCGACGAGGGCCACGACCACGGGCTGGCGCACCGCGGCGATGGCAGGACCGAGCAGGGCGGCGGGATCTGGCTCGGAGCCGTGGCCGAGGACCACGTCGAGCAGGATGACGGCCGTGGTCTCGTCCGCGGCAGCCCGAGCCAGGTGGTCCAGTCGCAGCGTGGCGTCGATCATCGGGTGCGCCCGACCCGCGGTCAGGGCATCGTCACCGAAATCGACCATCGTGTGGTCGGCCGCGGTCAGGTCGGCGCCCAGGGCCAGCTCGGGGGAGAGGGGGATGTTGCTGCGCACCGGGCCCAGGACGGAGCTCGCGATCAGCATCGCCTCGTCGCAGAGGGTGCCGCCGACGAAGAGGCCGCGCAGGAACTGCCCGGAGGTCGCGGCCGTCGCCTTCCCGGTCACGGGCCAGGTCGGTACCTCGCGCCCGAGGCGGGTCAGCACCCTCTCGGTGGCCGCGGTCAGGTCGGGCCGGCCGGCGCCCAGCAGGGCGAGCTCGACCGGCGTGTCCAGGCCGTCGGAGTAAGCGCGCAGCTCGGTGGCCACCTCCTTGGCCGGAGGCTTGGAGACGACCACGATCAGCTCGACGGCCGGGTCGGCGTCGAGACGGCGAAGTGCCTCGCGGGTCGACAGGCCCCGCACCTCGGCCGACAGGTCGCGCCCACCGACACCTAGGGCGGAGGTGACCCCGACGCCGGCGTGGTCGAGCAGCGCCAGCAGCTGCTGGCAGCCGGTGCCGGAGGCAGCGACGATGCCGACCGGGCCGGGCTCCACGGTGTTGGCGAAGCCGAGGCCCAGGCCGCCGACCACCGCGGTGCCGCAGTCGGGGCCCATGACCAGCAGTCCGCGCTCCGTCGCCGTCCGCTTGAGCGTGAGCTCCTGGTCGAGGGGCACGTTGTCGCTGAAGATCATCACGTCGTGGCCCGCGTCGAGGGCATCCATCGCCTCGACGAGGGCGCTCGCGCCCGGCACCGAGATCAGCGCCAGGCCCTCGGGGGCCCGGCGCAGGGCGCTCGCCGTGGTGCGCGGCGCGGCCAGCTCGCTGGGGCCCGACTCGCGGCGGTTGGCGTCCTTCAGTGCGCGTTCGACGCCGGCGAGGGCCGCCTCGAGCGCGCTCGCGTCGGCCAGCCGGAGCGCGACCACGAGGTCGTTGGTGGTGGCGTCGGGCGGCACCTCGAAGCCCATCTCGGTGAGGACCTCGACGTTGAGACCGGTCGCCATGGCGACCTGGGCGGCGAGGACGCCGTTCAGGCCTTGGACCGCGCGGCTCACCTGGAGCAGGGTCACCGAGTCGGCATAGGCGCCGGGGCGCAGCTCGACGTGACTGAGGGTGTTCATGCAGCAGCTCCGATCGAGGCGCCGAGCTCTGTCAGCGCCAGGTGGGCGCCGTGCAGGAGACCGGCGCCGGACGTGTGTCCCACCGCGGCGAGTGCCGCGGCGGCGGTGGGTTCGTGGGGGGTGCCCAGCGCCGCGACGTACGCCGCGAACTGCGGCAGCACCTCGCCGTGCAGGGCGCAGTCGAGCAGGGTGGCCGACAACAGTGTGGTGCGGTGGAGCAGCGCGAGGACGGCCGCATCGATCGCGGGGGTGGTCATGCCGGCGGCGCGGTGCAGGGCCAGCCAGCCACAGAGCAGGTCGTCGCCGAGGGGGGTGAGACCGTCACCGCGGCCCACGAGCCGACCGACAGCGGCTGGCTCCAGCGGCCGGCCGCCGACGTCGGCGACGAGCTCGGCCACCTCGGGCCGGAGAGACCTGTGTCGTCGGGCCGAGGCAGCCAGGCTCCGGTGGAGCTGCGCGAGGCGTAGTGCGGGGGCCCTGACCTCGACCAGGCGTCCGATCGTGAGGGGCGCATCGTCGAGGTGGAGGATCCCGTCGCGCACCTGCACCTGCACCGGGGCCGAGACCGAGACCGAGACCAGCCATGACAGGTCGGATGCTCCGAGCCTGAGAGCGCACGGCACGGCGACCGCGGCGCTGCCGACGACCCCGACACACCACCCCTCGAGATCGAGGTAGATCGCGTGCCTCCCGCGGTGGAGGACCCGTACCGGACCGTCCGCTGCCACCGCGAGGCGGTCCCGGACGCGTGGTGACGCACTCACGGGGATCGCGCGGGCTGGGGTCACCACACCGACGCTAGTGGGCTGGATTACGGTTGCCGATGTGAGGTTGTGCCAACGATCTCTCAGGAGGAGCGCAAGTGTTGATAGTCGCTGACGATGCCAGTGCTGCTCTGGCGCGCGTAGACGCCCTGCACACGGGATTGACCACCATCGTGCTCGAGGGCGGGAACCTGGACGGCATCGCTGCCGAGGTGGCCCGCGTCCTGGAGGTGGGCGTGCTCTTCACCTCCACCGACGGACGGGAGCGGGCGGCGGCGCTCACTCCTGAGCTGCGCACCCAGCTGATGAGCGACGACCTGCTCGACCCCACGGGGCGGTTACGGGTCGAGCGCATCGGCAACGACGCCGTCTCGGTGGGGCCGGGGGAGGTGCGCTGCCTGCGGGTGGCGGCCGGCGGCGTCGACCTGGCGCGACTGGTCTGCGTCCGCTCGGCTGCCGCGATCTCCTCCGACGACGTGCACGCCCTCGAGCGGGCTGCGGCCGTGGCAGCCCTGCTGATCACCCGCGAGGAAGCCGTCATCGCGGTCGAGAACAAGTACCGGGGCGATTTCCTGCGCGACCTCTTCCTGCGCCGTGCCGGCCACGAGGAGTACGTCGCGGAGCATGCCGATACCTTCGGCTGGGACCTGCGGCGTCCGGTGGTCGTGGTGGCCGCCGAGATCGACCCGCCCGGCGCCGACGAGGATCCGTCCCGCGCCCAGCGACGCCAGTGGCAGGAGCGGTTCGCCGCCGCCTGGCAGCAGGTCAGCGGCAACCTGGACTCCGGGATCCCCAGCGCCGACTTCTCCTCGGAGGTGGTCACGCTGCTGCCACTCGCTGACGGGGACGACGACCCGGTCGCCGGGGACCGCGTCGTTCGCCGCACGGTGACGGCGGTGTCGGGGGACCGCGGTGGTGGGCGCCGACCCTTCTCCGTCGGGGTCAGCCGGGTGGCGCACTCGCTCGACGAGCTGCCCGAGGCCTATGTCCAGGCACGCCGTGCCGTGGAGGTCGGGCGTCGGGTCAACGGCGGAGGCTCGATCACCTTCTTCGACCAGCTCGGGCTGCACCGGCTGATCGCGCTGATCCCCGATGCCGGGGAGCTGCGCTCCTTCGTGCGCGACGTCCTCGGGCCGCTGGCCGAGCCCACCGAGGAGGCCGTCGACCTGCGCGAGACGCTCCAGGTGTTGCTGGACACCAACTTCAACGTGGCCGAGGCCGCACGCCTGCAGTTCTTCCACTACAACACGATGCGCTACCGCGTCGGCAAGCTCGAGCGGCTGCTCGGTCCCCTGTCCAACGATCCGCACCTGCGTCTCGACGTCGCGGTCGCGCTCCGGGTGCTCGAGATCGCGGGCTGATGCTGACACGACGCGGGGCGGCGTGCGTGCAACTAGTGCCAGTCGATCCGGCGTTCCTTCGGCAGTTGTCGCTGTCGTCGGTGTGTCATGAAGATCACTAGTTTGTGAGGTCTCGGGGCCAATCAGAGCGCCAGGGAGGGACCGTCAATGTCGATGTTCAAGTGGGATCTCGTAGATCCGAAACCCGGTGAGGCCGTGATGCCCCACCAGCGCCTCGCCTGGGGCAAGACCGCCGGACTCGGCGCCCAGCACGTGGTCGCCATGTTCGGTGCCACCTTCGTCTTCCCGCTGGTCATGGGGCTCGACCCCAACCTGGCGATCCTGTTCTCGGGCATCTGCACCATCTTGTTCCTGCTCATCTGCAACAACAAGGTGCCGAGCTACCTGGGCACCAGCGCCTCCTTCGTGGCCAGCGTGGCCGCCATCCGCGGACTGGGCGGCGACTCTGCCGACGTGACCGGCGCGATCATGGTCGCCGGTGTCGTGCTGCTGCTCGTGGGCGTGCTCGTGCACTTCGCTGGCGCACACCTGATCCACAAGATCCTGCCGCCGGCCGTCACCGGCGCGGTCGTCATGCTCATCGGCTTCAACCTGGCTCCCGTGGTGGCCGGCATCTACTGGCCCCAGGACCAGTGGGTCGCTCTGCTGACCGCCACCTTCATGGTGTGCGCTGCGGTGCTCTTCCCGGGCTTCTGGAGCCGCATCGCGGTCTTCCTCGCCCTGATCTTCGGTTACCTGCTCTCCTGGGTCTTCGACGGCGTCTTCGGCCAGATCACCTCGGTGCCGGGCGGGGCTACGGAAGCCGTGGCTCACGACCGCGTGAGCTGGACCGGCGTTCAGGCCGCCGACTGGGTCGGCCTGCCGTCGGGGAACCTCGCTGACGGTGTCTCGGTCGTGCACGGCCCGAGCTTCTCACTCACGTTCATCCTGCTCGTGCTGCCCGGCGTGATCGCACTGATCGCCGAGAACACCGGTCACGTCAAGGCCGTCGCGGAGATGACCGGCGAGGACCTCGACCCCTACATGGGTCGGGCCATCGGAGCCGACGGCTTCGCCACCGCCATCGCCAGCGCGTTCGGTGGCTCGCCCACCACGACGTACGCCGAGAACATCGGTGTCATGGGTGCCACCAAGGTCTACTCGACAGCGGCCTACTACGTCGCCGCCGCGGTCGCGATCCTGCTCGGTCTGTGCCCCAAGTTCGGTGCCGTCGTCAGCGCGACCCCCGGCGGCGTCCTCGGCGGGATCACGGTCGTCCTCTACGGCATGATCGGTCTCGTCGGCGCCAAGATCTGGGTCGAGAACCGCGTCGACTTCGGCAACCCGGTGAACCTGGTGGGGCTCTCGGCGGGCCTCATCGCTGGCATCGGCGGCGTCACGATGAAGTTCAGTGACAACTTCGAGCTCAGCGGCATCGCCCTCGGCACGATCCTGGTCATCGTCTTCTTCCACATGATCAACCGCGGACACGAGAGCGCCTCCAACCGTGGCGCAGATGAGGTGACCGAAGCACTATGAAGCCAGCACCCTTCGCGTACCGCCGGCCGGACACCCTGCAGCAAGCACTGGCAGACCTCGCCGGAGAACCGGACGCCAAGGTGCTCGCAGGTGGCCAGAGCCTGGTCCCGCTGTTGTCGATGCGGCTCGCCGCACCAGCCCTGCTGGTCGACATCAACGGGCTCCCGGGCCTGGCCGAGATCGTGGTCACGGACGCCGGCGTCCGGGTGGGTGCGCTCGCCCGTCACGCCGACGTCCTGTCCAGCTCCGAGGCGCGGCGGGTCCAGCCACTGCTGGCGATGGCGCTGCAGCACGTCGCCCACGCGACGATCCGCAATCGCGGTACGACCGTAGGCTCGATCGTCCACGCGGACGCCGCGGCCGAGATGCCGGTCGTCCTGACCCTGCTGGGCGGCTCGGTCGACGTCGAGTCCACCGCCGGTCCACGGACGATCCCGGCGGAGGAGCTCTTCCTGGGCCCCCTCGAGTCCTCGCTCCGTCCCGACGAGATCGCGCTGTCGGCCTACTTCCCGGCTCTCCCGGAGGGCGCGGGGGTTGCCTTCGACGAGATCGCCCGACGTCACGGCGACTACGCCCTGTGCGGGGTGGCGGCGCTGGTCCGGCTCGAGGGCGACCGGGTCGTGGAGGCCAGAGCCGGTTACGTGTCGGTCAACGAGCTCCCGACCGTCCTCGACCTCACGGCCGACCTGGCCGGCGTGGTCGACGAGGCATCCCTGGCCGCGAGCGCCGAGACTGCCGTGGCCCAGCTCGAGCCCGACGGTGACATCCACGCCACCCCCGAATACCGCGCCCAGCTGGTGCGGGTCCTGACGAGCCGCGTCCTGCGCGCGGCCTACGAGGACGCCTGCGAGAGGAACGCCCGATGAGCGAAGAGCTGCACGACGTACGACTCGTCGTCAACGGCACGACCCACCACACCCAGGTGCCCGCACGACGGTTGCTGTCCGACGCGCTGCGCCACGACCTGGCGCTCACCGGGACCCACGTCGGTTGCGAGCACGGCGTCTGCGGCGCCTGCACGGTTCTCGTCGACGGCAAGCCGATGCGCTCCTGCCTGATCTTCGCGGTCTCCGCGATCGACACCGAGATCACCACCGTCGAGGGGCTCACCGAGCCCGATGGCTCACTCGGTCCGGTCCAGCAGGCGTTCGCGGAGTGTCACGGCCTCCAGTGCGGCTTCTGCACCCCCGGGTTCCTCACCACGATCACGGCCGGGCTCGCGGAGAACCCGTGCCCCACCCACGACGAGGCGCGCGACATGATCGCCGGCAACCTGTGTCGTTGCACCGGCTACCAGAACATCGTCAAGGCCGTGGAGCGCGCCGCCGTCCTGATCGAGGAGCGCACCTCGTGACCACCAAGCTGATGGGCACTGCGGTCCAACGTGTCGAGGACCAGCGCTTCCTGCGCGGCGAGGGCCGCTACGTCGACGACATCGCCGTCGACGGCCGCACCCTGCACGCTGCGGTGCTCCGCTCGCCGCACGCCCATGCGCGGATCATCGACATCGATGTCGATGAGGTCCTCGACCTCGACGGCGTGCACGCGGTGTGGACCTACGACGACCTCACCGGCCCGATGGCCGAGCCGCTGCCGCTGCTCATCCCGCACCCGGCGCTGACCCACGGCCGCACCCAGTACGCCCTGGCCCGCGACGAGGTGAACTACGTCGGCGAGGCGATCGCCTTCGTCGTGGCCGACGACCGCTACGTCGCCGAGGACGCCGTGGGCCTGATCAAGGTCTCCTACGAGTTCCTCAAGCCGGTCGTGGGCATCGACAACGCCCGCGCCGCCCAGCACCTCGTCCACGAGGACGTGCCCGGCAACATCGGCGCCCGCCTCGAGCAGAACGTCGGCGACGCGCCGACCGCGATCGCCGCGGCGCCGCACCGCCTTGAGCTCGACCTGACCGTCGAGCGCAGCGCCTGCATGCCGATGGAGGGCCGGGGGACCGTCGCGCGCTGGGATGCCGACATCAACCGGCTCCAGGTGTGGACCTCCACCCAGACCTCGACCGGCGTCCGCGCTGCTGTCGCGGTCAAGCTCGGTCTCGACCTCGGTCAGGTCGACGTGATCACCCCCGACGTCGGTGGTGGCTTCGGCGTCAAGATCGTCCACCCCTGGCCCGAGGAGCTGCTGGTGCCGCTCGCGGCCCGCGCCCTGGGTCGCACGGTGAAGTTCACCGAGGACCGGCGCGAGCACTTCATCTCCTCCGCGCACGAGCGGGGGCAGGTGCACCACGTCGAGGTCGGCTTCGACGACGATGGTCGGCTGTGCGGGCTCGACGTGGAATTCTGGCACGACCACGGCGCCTACTCGCCCTACGGACTGATCGTCCCGATCATCACCTCGACCCAGCTTCTCGGGCCCTACAAGCCGAACAACTACCGCGTCGTTTTCGAGTCGCTCTACACCAACACCGTGATGGTGACGCCCTACCGGGGCGCCGGGCGGCCCCAGGGCTGCTACACCATGGAGCGCACGATGGACGCCATCGCCGCCTACCTCGGCAAGGACCGCGCCGAGGTGCGTGCGGTCAACTTCATCCAGCCCGACGAGTTCCCGTTCGACCAGGGGCTGATCTTCCAGGACGGCCGCGAGCTGGAGTACGACTCCGGTGACTACCCGGCATCGCTGGAGAAGATCAAGGCGCTGGTCGGCTGGGACGAGTTCCCGGCCTACCAGGCCGAGATGGCCGCCGTCGGTCGGAAGGTCGGCATCGGCCTCGCCTGCTACGTCGAGGGCACCGGCGTCGGTCCCTACGAGGGCGCGCACGTCCACATCGAGACGTCCGGCAAGGTCAAGGTCGCCACCGGGCTGACCACGCAGGGCCAGGGGCACGCCACGGTCTTCGCCCAGCTGGTCGCCGACGAGCTCGGCTGCCGCTTCGAGGACATCGAGGTGGTCACCGGTGACACCCGCCGGATGCCTTACGCCGTCGGCACCTTCGCCTCACGCGCCGCGGTAATGAGCGGATCCGCGATCCACCTGGCCGCCAAGCGGGCCAAGGAGAAGGTGCTCAGGATCGCCGCCGATGCCCTGGAGGCGGATGAGTCCGACCTCGAGATCATCGCGGGCGTCGTCTCGGTCAAGGGTTCGCCGGGGTCCTCGATCGACCTGGGCACCGTCGCGGTGCTGTCGAACCCGCTGCGCTACGCCTTCGACGAGGCCTCCCAGGCCGCGACCCAGTTTTCCGTGGGTGACCCCGGCAAGGCGCCAGTGCCTGAGGACGAGGAGCCGGGCCTGGAGGGCAAGGACTTCTACTCCCCCGAGCGGGCCACCTTCGCCTCCGGCATGCACGCCGTGATCGTCGAGACGGACCCACTGACCGCAGAGATCACCATCCTCAAGTACGCCGTCGTCCACGACTGCGGCCACCTGATCAACCCGATGATCGTCGAGGGCCAGATCCACGGCGGCGTCGCACAGGGAATCGGGGGCGCGCTCTACGAGCGGATGGCCTACGACGAGTCGGGCCAGCTGCTCAATGCCTCGTTCATGGACTTCCTGATGCCCTACGTCACCGAGGTCCCGGACGGTATCGACATCGACCACTTGGAGACCCCGTCCCCGCTCAACCCCCTCGGCATCAAGGGCGCGGGTGAGGCCGGCGTGATCCCGTCAGCGGCCGTCTTCGCGTCCGCGATCGAGGATGCCGAAGGATTTCCCATCACGGCGATGCCGATCTCGCCGTCCGAGCTGTTCGCGCTGCGCCAGCAGCGTGCCGAGGAGAAGTCATGAAGTTCACCGGCGACGCCGTCCTGCACGCCCCGGTCGACCGGGTCTGGTCCGCGATCCTCGACCCGACCGTGCTCGTGCGGACCATCCCCGGCTGCGAGCGGTTGGAGGCGACCGGCGAGAACGCCTATGCCATGACCGTCACCGCCGGGGTCGCCGCGATCAAGGGCACCTACTCGGGCTCGTGTGCGCTGTCCGACCTGGACGAGCACAGCTCCCTGATGATGAAGCTCCAGGGAGCAGGTGCGCCCGGGACGATCGGGGCCGACGTGGTCGTGGGCTTCGTCGATGGTGGTGATGGCACCACGACGATCACCTACGACGCCGACGCGGTCGTCGGCGGCATGGTCGGAGGCGTGGGCCAACGGATGCTCAGCAGCGTCTCGCGTCGCATGGCCGGCGAATTCTTCGCAAACCTCGACGCGGTGCTCACCGGCATCGCCGCGACAGTCGCTGCTCCCGGTGTTGTCGCCGTCGGGGCTCCCGTCACCCTGTCGGAGACGCCTTCGGGTGCCGCGGTGTTCACCGCGCCCGCGAGGAAGAGCGGGGTCAGCTCCCAGGAGGATCTCCTCAAGGGGATCGCCGTGGGCGCCGGCCTGGTGCTGCTCGGCGTCCTCGCCGGCTCGCTCCTCGGCCGTCGGCGATGAGGGCCGACACGCACGGCCTGTCCGTGAACGTCAGCGAGTGACGGCGACATGAGCGCCCTGAGCGTCGACTCGACTGCACGCGAGCTCGTGGCCGCCGTCCGTGGTCGCGCCATCTCGGCCCGGGAGCTGCTCGACCTGCACCTGGCCCGGATCGCCGAGCGCAACCCCGAGCTCAACGCGATCGTTTCGCTCGACGAGGAGCGGGCCCGCGCCGGCGCCGCGGCCGCCGACGAGGCGCTGGCCTCCGGCGAGGCGGTCGGTCCGTTGCACGGGCTCCCGTTCGCCTTCAAGGACACCCACGCGGTCGGCGGTTGGCCCACGACCTACGGCTCCCCGCTCTTCGTCGACCACGTCCCCGAGGCCGACGAGCTGCTCGTCGAGCGCGTACGCCGTGCCGGCGTCGTCGTGGTGGGCAAGACCAACGTGCCCGAGTTCGCGGCCGGGTCGCACACCTTCAACACCGTCTTCGGGCTCACCCGCAACCCGGTCGACCCGAGCCGGTCCGCCGGCGGCTCGTCCGGCGGTGCCGCCTGCGCTCTCGCCTCGGGCATGGTGCCGCTGGCCGACGGCTCCGACATGGGCGGCTCGCTGCGCAACCCTGCGTCGTTCTGCGGGGTCGTGGGGCTACGCCCCTCGCTCGGTCGCGTCCCCGAGTGGCCGCTCTACAACCAGTGGGAGTCGACCTCGGTCGGCGGCCCGATGGCCCGCAACGTCGGCGACCTGGCGCTCCTGCTCTCGGTGATGGCCGGTCCCGACCCACGCACGCCGCAGGCACTGCGGGACCCGGCAGCCGCGTTCGCCGAGCCGCTGGCCGGCTCCCTGGTCGGGCTCCGTGTGGCGCTCTCCACCGACCTGGGGGGCGCCTTCGAGGTCGACCACGAGGTCGCAGCCGTCGTCGAGGGGTCGGGTGCCGCCTTCACCGCGGGCGGATCCTCGGTGAGCGCCGCGCACCCCGACCTGGTCGAGGCTGACGACACGTTCCGCACGCTGCGCGCCTGGCACCTGCAGGCGAAGTTCGGCCGGCTCCTGGCGGAGCATCCCGGCTCCTTCAAGCAGTCGCTCGCCGACAACATCAGGCTGGGGGAGACGCTCAGTGGCGCTGATGTCGCACGCGCCTACACCCAGCGCACGGCGCTCTCGGAGCAGATGCGGCACTTCTTCACCTCCTATGACGTGCTGGTGCTGCCGACCTCCCAGGTGCCGCCGTTCCCGGCCGATCAGGAGTACCCCTCGGCGATCAACGGTCGTCCCATGGCGACCTACCTCGACTGGATGCGTGCTTCATATCTCATCACCGTCACCGGCTGCCCGGCCATCTCGGTGCCGGCCGGGCTGACCGCCGACGGGCTGCCCGTGGGCATCCAGATCGTGGCGCCGCACGGCGGTGAGCGGCGACTGCTCGAGGTGGCGGCGGCCTTCGAGGCCGCGACAGGACAGCCCGTCTAGCAGAGGTTGCCGACGAACGCGCGTCTGGTCGGCAAGATATGCCGTGGCTCGGTGGTGGCGGTGCGGGTTGAATCGGTGCCATGGCACCCCCCAGCTCGCGGAGCATCCGGATCGGCATCGACACAGGCGGCACGTTCACCGACGTCGTCGCCTTCGACGAGCAGTCCGGCGAGCTCGTCACGACCAAGACCCCTTCGACACCCGGCAACCCTGCTGACGGCTTCATGGCCGGCATCGACAAGGTCCTGGCACTCCTCGGTCTACCGGAGGGTGACGGTGAGGCGATCGCCGCGGTCAGCCACGGCACCACGGTGGCGACCAACCAGCTGCTCGAGGGCAAGGTCGACCGCCTCGGCTTCATCACCACCGAGGGCTACGAGGCGATGCTCGAGATCGCCCGCCAGTCGGTCCCCGACGGCTATGGCAACTCCTACTTCTGGGTCAAGCCCGACCGGATCGTCCCCCGCGACCGGGTCAAGGGGGTCGGGGGTCGCCTCGACTTCACCGGTGCCGAGGTCCGCCCCTTCGACGAGGAGTCCGCGCGCGCGGCGGCCCGCTGGTTCCGTGACCAGGACATCAACACCCTCGGTGTCTGCTTCCTGCACTCCTACGCCAACGCCGAGCACGAGGAGCGGATGCGCGAGGTGCTGCTCGAGGAGCACCCCGACGCCGTCGTCTCGCTCTCCAGCCAGGTGCTGCGCGAGTACCGCGAGTACGAGCGAGCCATGACCACCCTGGTCGACGCCGCGGTCAAGCCGCGCCTCTCGGCTTACGTCACCAACATCAAGACCCGTCTCTCCGAGTACGCCGGCGAGCGCGACGTCCCGTTCTACGTGATGAAGTCCAACGGCGGCGTGCTCAGCGCCGACGAGGTCGTCCACCAGCCGATCACCACCGTCCTGTCGGGGCCGGCTGCCGGTGCGCTCGGCGCGGCGCTGATCGCCAAGGTCGCCGGCTTCGACCGCGTGCTCACCAGCGACGGTGGCGGCACCTCCACCGACGTGTCGGTCGTCATCGACGGTGAGCCGACCTTGACCACCGAGGGCTCGGTCGGGGCGTTCCCGTCCAAGATCCCGATGATCGATGTCGTCACGGTGGGTGCCGGCGGCGGCTCGATCGCCTGGCTCTCGCCCGAGGGCACCCTCAAGGTCGGTCCCCAGTCGGCCGGCGCCGACCCGGGTCCGATCTGTTACGGCAAGGGCGGCACCGAGGTCACCATCACTGACGCCCACGTCTTCCTCGGACGGATCCCCCCGCACCTGCTCGGCGGTGAGATCCCGCTCGACGTCGACGCGGCCCGCGTCGGCATCAACGAGCTCGCCGCCCGGCTCGGCATGACGCCGGAGGCCTGTGCCACCGGCGTCCTGGAGATCTCGGCGTGGAACCAGGCCAACGCGCTGCGCCAGGTGACGGTCAAGCGTGGTCTCGACGTCCGCGACTTCGCCCTCACCACCTTCGGCGGCTCGGGCTCGCTGCTCCTGTGCCGCTTGGTCGACGTGCTCGGCATACCCACCGTCCTGGTCCCGCCGAACCCGGGCAACGTCTCGGCCTTCGGCCTGCTCACCGTCGACGTCAAGAACGACTATGTGCAGACCCATGTCTCGCTCGCCGATGCCCTGGACCCGGCCACCGTCACCGCGATGTACGAGACGCTGACCGGCAACGCCCGCGAGGCGCTCACCAAGGAGGGGTTCGCAGAGAGCGATCACTCCTTCGTGCGCACCGCCGACCTGCGCTACTTCGGCCAGGCCTTCGAGGTGCGCGTCGCGGTGCCCGAGGGCGCGATCGAAGCCGCGGCGCTCGACGCCGTAGCCGACCTCTTCCACGCCGAGCACAGGGCGCTCTACGGCTACGACTTTGCAGGCGACGCGGCCCAGCAGGTCGAGTGGGTCAACCTGAGGGTCTCCGGCGTCGGCCCGATCCAGCGGCCCGAGATCGCCCGCTCACCCGTGGGCGACGGCAGAGTTCCGGACGAGAAGGGCCGCCGCCCGGTCTGCTTCGAGCCGGCCGACGGCTACGTCGACACCCCGGTCCTGTGGCGCAACGACCTCCAGCCCGGCATGGTCGTGACCGGCCCGGCGATCATCGAGGAGTTCGGCTCCACGGTGCCGCTGCACCCCGGCTTCACGGCCCGCATCGACCAGTACCTCAACGTCATCGTCACCCGCGTCGAGACCACCCCCGGCACGAACGAGGAGAACAACTGATGTGCACCAACTCGGCCGGTGTCGTCCTCACCGCACCCCAGGACGGTCCCGGTGACACCACCAGCCGCCGGGCTCCCACCCAGTTCCCCTTCGGCCACCTGACCGACGACAAGGGCGCCAGCGCCGACCCGGTCCTCGTCGAGATCGTCCAGGGCTCCCTGGCCTCGGTCGAGATGGAGGTCGAGACCGCGATCGGCCGCACCAGCCGCAGCCCGATGATCCGCGACGCCCACGACTTCCGCGCCGGGATCCACGACCGCCTGCTGCGCAAGCTCACGGGTCGCTCCTACTCGGCGCTGGTGCACCCGATCGCGCGGGACTTCCCGCTCGAGGAGATGCGCGAGGGCGACGTCTTCTTCCACAACGACGTCTACCGCTCCGAGGGCGGCATCGGGCACCTGCCAGACCTCTGCGTCACCGTGCCGGTCTTCGCCGGCCCCGCGGGCGAGCGCACGGTCGTCGCCTTCGTCCAGGCCTTCGGTCACCACGACGACATCGGCGGGGCTGTCCCCGGCTCGATGCCCTCCAACGCCACCAGCGTCTTCGAGGAGGGCCTGATGGTCCCCCCGATCCGACTCTGGGATGCCGGGGTGCCCAACAAGGCTGCCCTGTCGATCATGACCCGCAACTCGCGGATGCCCGAGTCGCTCTCCGCCGACCTCGACGCCGAGTGCTCCGCCTGCCTGATGGGTGCGCGCCGGCTCGGTGAGCTCTTCGACCGCTACGGCATCGCCACGGTCGAGTCCTGCTTCGACGCGATCATCGACCGCACCACCACGACGTACCGCCGCGAGATCCTCTCCCAGATCCCCGAGGGGGAGTGGGTGTGGGAGGACTACGCCGAGCACGACGGGGTCGACGAGCCGCAGCTCCACACGCAGCGGATCACGATGACCCGCACCGGTGCCGACGACCCCGACGGCGAACGGCTGATCCTGGACTTCGGCGGCACCTCGCCGCAGGCCAAGGGTCCGATCAACCACTGCGGCGACTACAGCGACGGCGTCTTCCTCAAGAAGTGGCTCGCGCCCATCTTGCGCAACCTGGCCGAGACTCCCGAGCGGATGGCCGAGCTCGACGTCAACGAAGGCATCGTGCCGCTCATCGAGATGCGGTTCCCGCCGCCGGGGACCCTGCTCACCCCTGTCTTCCCGGCGCCCACCAACGCCCGCACCTTCGTGATCCTGCGGCTGCTCGGCGTGCTCGCCGGTGTCGTGGCCAAGGCCGTCGACGGCAAGATGCCGGCCGACCAGGAGACCATCCGCTACACCGGCGTCTACGGCGACGACCTCGAGGGTCGTCCCTACCTGATGCGTGAGGTGCTGGGCGGTGGCTCCGGAGGTCGCTACTACGCCGACGGGGAGGACACCATCCACGTGGTGCCCGACTCCCGCAACCTCCCGAGCGAGTTCACCGAGGCGCGCTTCCCGTTCCGGGTCGAGAGCCTGGGCCTGGCCAAGGACTCCGGTGGCGCCGGCAAGTTCCGCGGCGGGCTCGGCTACGAGAAGCACATCCGGATGCTCAAGGACGCGCACTTCATGTCGATCGCCGACCGGTCGATCCTGGCCTGCTGGGGCGTCAAGGGTGGCCTGGCCGGTCAGCCGTTCTCGGTCGTCATCGACCCGGGCGGCCCGCACGAGCGCGAGGTCGACGCTCTTGCCGACGCCGAGCCCATCGAAGCCGGTGAGGTGGTCCGCATCCGCACCACCGGTGGTGGCGGCTGGGGCAGCGCACTCGAACGCGACCCGGCCCTCGTCGTCCGCGACGTGGTCTGGCACAAGGTCTCGGTCGAAGCGGCCCTGACGTCCTACGGCGTGGTGCTCACCGGCTCGCTCGACGGCGACTCCCTCAGCTTCGACGCCGAGGCGACGGCGGCCGAGCGCGCCTCGCGTCCCGAGGCCAGCGAGGCGTTCTTCGACCGCGGGCCGGGCTACGCGCAGCTGGCCGACGGCGCGCTGCACGCCGACGTCGACCTGGTCTGAAGCAGCGGCGACGTAGGTTGCGCGCCATGAGGGTCGCAGTGGTGGGTGGCACCGGCAAGACCGGGCGCGCGGTCTGCGTGGCTCTCGAGGCGCGCGGCCACCCGGCCCTGCCCCTCGGTCGCGCTGCCTGGACCGACCTCCCCGGCGCGTTGGAAGGCTGCGACGCGGCCTACGTCATCGCGCCCAACCTGCACCCCGACGAGCCGGCGTACGTCGCCGCGACGCTGGCCGCGGCGACGTACGCCGGCGTGGAGCGGGTGGTCTACCACTCGGTCGCCTCACCCGGCATCTCTGCGATGCCGCACCACCTGGCGAAGGCGCGGGCCGAGGAGCTGGTGCGGTCCTCGGGGTCGGCCTGGACGATCCTGCAGCCGGGCGCCTACCTGCAGAACCTCGACCTGAGCACGACCGTGCGCCTGCCCTACAGCGCATCGGCGCCGTTCGGGTTCGCCGACCTCGACGACGTCGGCCGGGCGGCGGGCGTGGTGCTCCTCGAGGACGGGCACCAGGGCGCGACCTACGAGCTCGCCTCGGTTGCGACGACCGTCGCAGCGCTGGCCGCAGATGCCGGGGTCGAGGTGCTCGTCGAACGGCCGAACAAGGAACCCGCCGGGCGCGAGGAGGCATGGCTGCAGGCGATGTTCTCCTACTACGACGCCCACGGGCTGCCCGTCGGGACCCGGGTGCTGGCCTGGCTCCTGCAGGGCGACCGAGTGGCCGACCGCTGACCGGGTCTTGGCAACTCCTGCCAGTGGTCGGCCTCTTCGTTGGCCGTAGTTGCTGGTGTCCGGGCTCCCCGCGGTCACTACCGTCGAGATCATGAAGGTCCTACTCGCACTCGGCGGCAACGCCATGACCAACCGTGACGGGCGGGCACGCGTCGAGGACCAGATCGCCGCTGCCCAGGTCGCCATGCAGGCCGTCGCCGGCCTCGTCTCCGAGGGGATCGACGTCGTCATCACCCACGGCAACGGTCCCCAGGTCGGCAACCTCCTGGTCAAGAACGAGCTGGCCGCGAGCGTCGTACCCCCGGTCCCGCTGGACTGGTGCGGCGCCCAGACCCAGGGCACCCTCGGCTTCGTGCTGATGAACGCCCTCGACGCCGCGCTCGCCGAGCGCGGGATCGACAAGCGATCCGCCGCCGTCGTGACCCGAGCCCGCGTCGACGCCGGCGATGCGGGCTTCACCCGGCCCACCAAGCCCATCGGCCGGTTCCTGCCGGCCGAGGAGGCACGCGTGCTCCGCGAGCACGGAGAGATCTGGGAGGACCGTGGCGAGAAGGGGTGGCGCCGGATGGTCGCCTCGCCCGAGCCGCTCGAGATCCTCGACGCCCCGGCCGTGCACGCCCTGGTCGAGGCCGGCTTCGTCGTCGTCGCCAACGGTGGGGGCGGGATCCCCGTGGTCAGGGACGCTGACGGCGTCCTGCACGGCGTCGAGGCGGTCATCGACAAGGACCTCGGGGCAGCCCTGCTGGCCCGCTCGGTCGAGGTCGACGTCCTCGTGGTCGCCACCGACGTCTCGAACGCCGTGCTGCGCTACGGCCAGCCCAGTGCCGAGCAGGTCGGGACCGTCTCCGTGGACCAGATGCGCGGTTACGGCTCCGAGGGCCACTTCGCCAGCGGCTCCATGGGCCCCAAGGTCGACGCCGTCTGCCGCTTCGTGGAGCAGGGCGGCCGGCGCGCTGTCATCACCAACCTCGACAACATCGTCGACGCCGTGGCCGGCAACGCCGGCACCGTCGTCGTACCCAACTAGCCCCCACCAGGAGAGCAGCCACATGCCCGACGCCATCGAAGTACGCAAGGTCCCGATCCACTCCGTCTCCGACGCCTCCGAGCTCGCGAAGCTCATCGACGACGGCGTCATGGCCGCCGACCGCGTGATCGCGATCATCGGCAAGACCGAGGGCAACGGCGGGGTGAACGACTACACCCGGATCATCTCCGACCGCGCCTTCCGTGAGGTGCTCATCGAGAAGGGCGCCCCGGCCGACCAGGTCAAGCAGGTCCCGATCGTGTGGTCCGGCGGCACCGACGGGGTGATCAGCCCCCACGCCACCATCTTCGCGACCGTGCCGAAGGAGGACGCCGTCCAGAGCGACGAGGCGCGTCTCACGGTCGGGTTCGCGATGAGCGAGCAGCTGCTCCCCGAGGACATCGGTCGTGTCGCCATGGTCTCCAAGGTTGCCGTCGCGGTGAAGGAGGCGATGGCCAAGGCCGGCATCACCGACGTCGCCGACGTCCACTACGTCCAGACCAAGACGCCGTTGCTGACCGTCCACACCATCCGCGACGCCAAGTCGCGCGGCAAGAGCGTGTGGACCGAGCACACCCACGAGTCGATGGACCTCTCGAACGGGTGCACCGCCCTCGGGATCGCGGTCGCCCTCGGCGAGATCGAGATGCCGACCGATGCCGACGTCATGCACGACCGCTCGCTCTACTCCGCCGTCGCCTCCTGCTCCTCTGGCGTCGAGCTCGACGTGGCGCAGGTCGTCGTGGTCGGTAACGCCCAGGGCATCGGTGGTCGCTACCGCGTCGGTCACTCCGTGATGAAGGACGCCCTCGACTCCGACGGCATCTGGGACGCGATCCGCTCGGCCGGGCTCAACCTGCCGGAGCGTCCGCACACCTCCGACCTCGACGGCCGACTGGTCAACGTCTTCCTCAAGTGCGAGGTCTCGCAGGACGGCAGCGTCCGCGGCCGTCGCAACGCGATGCTCGACGACTCCGACGTGCACTGGCACCGCCAGATCAAGGCCGCCGTCGGTGGCGTCACCGCAGCCGTCACCGGTGACCCCGCCGTGTTCGTCTCGGTCTCTGCCGCCCACCAGGGACCCGACGGCGGCGGCCCCGTCGCCGCGATCGTCGACCTGGGCTGAGGCCGCGAGGTTGGCGGCCCTGCCACGGCGAGGTCGGACTCGGAGGACTCCGAGCCACCCGCGTCGAGGGCCGCCGACCAGGCACGCCCTAGGTTGGACGGGTGAGCGAGCTCGTGCTGCGTCCGGCCACCCCCGACGACGTCGAGGCGGTGGCATCGATCTGGGACACCGGCTGGCACGACGGCCACGACGGGCACGTCCCCGACGAGCTGACGGCCGTGCGCACGCCGGCCTCCTTCCGCACTCGCACCGCCGACCGGATCGCCCAGACGACCCTCGCCGTGGTGGACGGCGCGGTGGCCGGCTTCGTGACGGTGGTCGACGCCGAGCTCGAGCAGGTCTTCGTCGACCGACGCCACCGGGGCACGGGCGTGGCCGCCGCGTTGATGGCGGCCGGGTTGCGTCGGGTCGCCGCCACCGGCCACGAGCGGGCCTGGCTGGTCGCGGCCGTCGGCAACGCCCGAGCCCGTCGCTTCTACGAACGTGAGGGGTGGGTCGACGAGGGGGTCGTCGACTACGCGGCCGAAGGCCCCGATGGCCCGATCCTCGTGCCCAACCACCGCTACGTCAGGCACCTACGACGGCCCGCTCTCGCCGTCGTACACGACCTGCAGCCGCATCCCGAGGGCGGTTGGTACCGCCAGACCTGGGCCTCGCCGGTCTCCGTCACCCTCCCCGACGGCCGGATCCGTCCGACGGCGACGCTGATCTACTTCCTGCTGCCCGCGGGGGAGTCCTCGGCCTGGCACCGGGTGGCCTCCGACGAGCTCTGGTTGGTCCACACCGGTGTCGTCACCATCGAGCTCGGCGGTGACGGCCCGTTGCCCGTGGCCGGGCCGAGCGTGGTCGTGGATGCGGGCCGACCGCAGGCGCTCGTGCCGAACGGCGTCTGGCAGCGCACGGTGCTCTCGCCCGACGACGCGCTCGTGAGCTGCTTGGTCTCGCCGGGCTTCGACTTCGCCGACTTCGAGCTCGCGTGACGCGGTGCCGACCCCGCCCCCCACTGTCGGCACCATGTGATGAGGTGACCTCGTGCCCTCGCCGACCTACCACCTCGTCCGCCCCGAGGCCCGTGCAGCGGTGCCCACCCTCGACGCGCACCAGCAGCAGGTGGTCGACCACGCAGGCGGGCCGCTGCTGGTCCTGGCCGGGCCGGGCACGGGCAAGACCACGACGTTGGTGGAGGCGATCGCCCGGCGCGTCGAGGACGGTGCGCAGCCCGACGAGATCCTCGCGCTGACCTTCTCCCGCAAGGCCGCCGAGCAGCTTCGCGACCGGGTCACGGCCCGCCTGGGTCGCACGATGACGACCAGCATCGGCTCGACGTTCCACTCCTTCGCCTACGGCCTGATCCGTCAGCACGCGCCCGACGAGCTCTACGAAGGCCCGCTGCGCCTGCTCACCGCCCCCGAGCAGGACGTCGTCCTGCAGGAGCTCCTCACCGACGCGCCCGAGTCGGTGCGTTGGCCCGAGTCGCTGCGCCGCGCCGTCGGCACCCGCGGCTTCGCGGTCGAGGTGCAGGCGGTGCTCTCCCGGGCGCGGGAGAAGGGGCTCGAGGGAGACGACCTGATCGCGCTCGGGCGCGAGCACGACCTGCCGGCCTACGTCGCAGCCGGGGCCTTCCTCGAGCAATACCTCACGGTCCTCGACTCCCGCGGCGCCGTCGACTACGCCGACTTGATCCGCCGCGCGGTCCTCGTCGCCGAGGAGCACCGCGGTCAGCTGCGTCGCACCTACCGCCACGTCTTCGTGGACGAATACCAGGACACCGACCCCGGCCAGGTCGCGCTGCTGCGTGCGCTCGCAGGCGACGGTCGGGACCTCACGGTCGTCGGCGACCCCCACCAGTCGATCTACTCCTTCCGCGGGGCCGAGATTCGCGGCATCCTCGACTTCCCGACCGCCTTCCCCCGCACCGACGGGGCTCGAGCCGACGTGGTCGTCCTGCGCACCACGCGTCGTTTCGGTCCTGCGCTGCTGCGCGCCTCCCAGCGCGTGGCGTCCCGCCTCCCGATGCCGGGATCGATCGACACCACGGCCCGCGAGCAGTTCCTCAGCCCGCAGGCCAGCGGTCACCACGGCGACGGTCGGGTCCACGTGCTCACCTTCGACACCGAGCGCGCCGAGGCAGAGCACCTCGCCGACCTCCTGCGCCGTGCCCACCTCGAGGACGGCATCGGCTGGTCGGAGATGGCCGTCCTCGTCCGCTCCGGCCGCACGTCGATCCCTCCGCTGCGCCGTTCGCTCGCCGCGGCCGGGGTGCCGGTTGAGGTGGCCGGTGACGAGACCCCCCTGGTGCAGGAGCCGGCCGTCCACGTCCTGGTCGACGCGCTCTCCGCCGTGCTGCACCTCGCCGTGGCGGACCCCCAGGCCGACGGATTCGTGGACCCGCAGCGTGCCCAGGGGCTCTTCCAGTCGCCGCTCGCCGGGCTCGACGCCGCCGACGTGCGGGTGCTGGCCCGCCTGCTGCGGGCCCGCGACCGGGTGCTGGCCACCCTGGAGGAGCGTCAGCCCACGAGCTCACCCGAGCTCCTGCGCGCAGCCCTGGCCGTCCCCAGCGTGCTGGCGGGGCTCGACCCGGCCGGTGACGTCCGGGCGGTCGGCAAGGCGCGAGCGCTGACCACCCTGGTGCACCGCGCCCACGCCGGGCTCCAGGACGGCGCGACGACCGAGGAGATCCTCTGGCTGCTGTGGTCCGGCACCGACTGGCCCGACCGGTTGCAGACCCAGGTCGGTCGCGGCGGGTCCCAGGCCCGCAGTGCCCACCGCGACCTCGACGCGGTGTGCGCGCTGTTCGACGAGGCCGCCCGCGTCGAGGAGAGGCGGGGCCACACCGGTCTGGCGTCCTTCCTCAGCACCCTGGTCGCCCAGCAGATCCCGGGCGACACCCTGGCCGAGCAGGGCATCCGCGGTGAGTCGGTCCGGCTGCTCACCGCTCACCGCTCCAAGGGACTCGAGTGGCGCCTGGTCGTGGTCGCCCACGTCCAGGAGGAGGGCTGGCCCGACCTGCGACGCCGGGCCACGCTGCTCCAGGCCGACCGCATCGGCACCGACGGGCTGGTGCCGCCGACCACGTCCCGTGAGCTCCTGGCCGACGAGCGCCGGCTGTTCTACGTCGCGTGCACCCGCGCCCGCGAGCGGCTCGTCGTCAGTGCGGTCGCCTCCACCGACGACGACGGCGAGCAGGCCTCGCGCTTCCTCGACGAGCTCGGGATCCGCGTCGAGCACCGTCAGGGCCGTCCCGCCCGGCCGTTGTCGCTGCCCGGCCTGGTCGCCGAGCTGCGCCGCACGGCCGCCGACGAGACGGTCGCCGAGCCGCTGCGACGGGCCGCCGCCCGCCGCCTCGCGCGCCTGGTCACCGAGCACCGCGCCGGCGCCGCATGGATCCCCACCGCCGACCCCGCCTCGTGGTGGGGCACCCGCGCGTCCAGCGTCTCCGACCAGCCGCTGCGTCCGGTCGACGAGCCGGTGCGCCTCTCGGCCACGGCCCTGACCAGTCTCGAGGTGTGCCCGGCCAAGTGGTTCCTTGAGGCCGAGGCCGGAGGAGAGCGGGCCTCGACCCAGGCGCAGGGGTTCGGCAACGTCGTGCACGCCCTCGCCGACCGGATCAGCCGCGGCGACATCGACACGAGTGCCCCGCCCACCGAGGTGGTCGAGGGCCTGATGGACCACGTCGACTCGGTCTGGGCCCAGGTGCCCTTCCGCACGCCCTGGTCGGGTCAGCGCGAGCGCGTCGAGGTCGCCAAGGCGTTGCTGCGGTTCCTGGCCTGGCACCAGCGCCCCGAGGCGCGCCAGGTCCTCGACACCGAGAAGCAGCTCAGCGCGATCGTGCCGCTGCCCAACGGCGAGGAGGTCCGCCTCCACGGCTACGCCGACCGGCTCGAGCTGGACGCCGACGGGCGTGTGGTCGTCATCGACCTCAAGACCGGCAAGCAGACCCCGACCGGCGACGACGTCAAGGTCCACCCCCAGCTCGGCCTCTACCAGCTGGCCGTCGAGCACGGCGCGGTCGACGAGATCGACGGCGTGACGGCGCCCGCCGAGGCAGGCGGTGCCGAGCTCTGGCAGCTGCGTCACGAGGCCTACCAGAAGCTCAAGGTCCAGCGGCAGGAGCCACAGGAGCCCGACGAGGAGGGCCGCCGGCCTATCGAGGTCCAGCTGATGGCGGCCGTCGACGCCATCCGCGCAGAGACCTTCCCCGCCAGGCCCGGAGGCCACTGCGACTACTGCGACTTCCACAGCCTGTGCCCGTCCAAGCACTCCGGGACAGTGCTCTCGTGACGACGACGACCGACGTGACTGCTCCCGCCGTCGAGCCCGTCACCCTCGACTCCCCGGCCGACCTGCAGCGGCTGATGGGCACCGACTACGCCGTGAGCGATCAGCAGTGGGCGGCCGTGTCGGCCCCCCTGGAGCCGGCCGTCGTGATTGCCGGTGCCGGCTCCGGCAAGACGTCCTTGATGGCCGCCCGCGTGGTCTACCTCGTGGCCACCGGCCAGGTCCGGCCCGACGAGGTCCTGGGCCTCACCTTCACGACCAAGGCCGCCAGCGAGCTGGCCCACCGCATCCGTGCCGCGCTCGCCGACGCCGGGCACGGTCGGGGCGTCACCATCGACGAGGACGGCGCCGAGGAGGTGCTCGAGCCGATGGTGGCGACCTACAACGCCTACGCCTCCAGCCTCCTGGCCGAGCACGGCCTGCGCATCGGTCACGAGCCCGACACCCGCGTCATGGCCGACGCCTCCCGCTACCAGCTGGCGGCTCGCGTGATCGACCGGCACACGGGGTCGGTCGAGCAGCTCTCCGACAGCCCCAAGCACGTCATCGACTACATCCTGCGCCTGGAGTCGGCGCTCAGCGAGCACCTGGTCGACGTCGACCGGCTGCGGGCCTTCGACGCCGACCAGTGGCCGCGCTTCGACGTCGGTCTCGCCGGCAACAAGAGTGACCACGCCAAGGTGGCGAGCGCCGTCGCCCGGCGGGCCGAGGCCCTGTTCCTGGTCGACGACTACCGCCGGCTCAAGGCGACCCTGGGGTTGATGGACTTCTCCGACCAGATCGCCCTGGCGGCGCGGCTGGCCGACGAGCACCCCGTCGTCGGCGAGGTCGAGCGCGGCAAATATCGCATCGTCCTGCTCGACGAATACCAGGACACCTCGGTCGCCCAGGCCCTGATGCTGCGCCGGCTCTTCGCCGACGGCCATCCTGTGACCGCCGTCGGGGACCCCAACCAGGCGATCTACGGCTGGCGGGGTGCGTCGGTCTCCAACATCTTGCGCTTCGGCGAGGACTTCCCGCCTGCCGGCCGCGAGAACGGGGGAGACGTCACGACGTTCCACCTCACGGTCAACCGTCGCTCCGACCAGCGGATCCTCCAGGTCGCCAACCGGATCGCCGAGCCGCTCTACCGCCAGTTCCCCCAGGTCGAGCCGCTCGAGAGCGGCACCGACGCCGAGGGCGCGGTGCAGACCCTGGTCCACGAGACCTACGCCGACGAGCTCGCCTGGCTGACCGACCAGGTGATCGCTTCCCGCGGCGACGCCGACGGGTCGCACTGGCGCGAGATCGGTGTCCTCGTGCGCGACAACAACCATGCTGCCGACGTGTTCGACAGCCTGTCGTCGGCAGGGATCCCGGTCGAGATCGTGGGTCTCAAGGGGCTGCTGCGCCTGCCGGAGGTCTCCGAGGTCCTCGCCACGCTGACGCTCATCGACGACCTCACCGCCAACGCGGAGGTGCTCACGCTGCTCACCGGCCACCGCTGGGCGATCGGACCACGCGACCTCGCACTGCTCGGCAAGCGGGCTCAGCTGCTCGCCGGGTCCCGACGCCCCGCCCGTGCCGGGCTGAGCCTGGCCGACGAGCTGACCCAGGCCGTCGCCGGTGCCGATCCCACCGAGGTGGTTGCCCTCTCCGACGCCCTCGACGACCCCGGCGAGGCCGCCTACTCCGGGTCCGCGCGCGAGCGCTTCGCCCTGCTCTCGACCGAGCTGCGCCAGCTGCGTGCCCACGCCGGCGAGCCGCTGCTCGAGCTGGTCCGGCGCATCATCGACACCTGCGGCATCGACGTGGAGCTGGCGTCCTCGGTCAGCGAGGCGGCCCGCGCCCGACGGGAGAACCTCGACCTCTTCGTCAAAGCGGTCGCCGACTTCCAGGCCATCGACGGCACGGTCACGCTGCCGTCGCTGCTGGCCTGGCTCGAGGCCGAGGACGAGCTCGGCAACGGCATGGACGTCGCCACCCCGAGCGAGGCCGACTCGGTCAAGCTCCTCACCGTGCACCGCGCCAAAGGCCTGGAGTGGGACATCGTGTTCCTCGTCGGCGCCTGCCTCGAGAAGTTCCCCGTCACCCGAAGCCGCGGCCTGTGGCCGACGCGCCTCGAGCTGCTCCCGACCCCGTTGCGCGGCGACGCGCGTGACCTCCCGGTGCTCCGCACCCATGACAAGGCCGGGCTCACCCGCCTCCAGCAGGACACCAAGGAGCACGAGGCCACCGAGGAGCTCCGGCTCGCCTACGTCGCCCTGACGCGAGCCCGGCACCGGCTGGCGGTGTCCTCCTACGTGTGGAACGAGGAGCGCAAGAGCCCGCTGGGTCCCTCGCCCTACCAGCTCACGATCCGCGCGACCATGGCGTCCTGGGGCGTCGCACCGCTGGAGTGGCGCGACACCCCGCCCAAAGGCACCCCCAACCCCCTGCGCCTCGGCCGGCGGGAGTTCCCCTGGCCGGTCACCGAGCGGACCGCCGAGGCCCTGCGCCGCATCGCGGCGGCCGAGCTCGTGGCCGAGGCTCTCGCCGACCCCGAGAAGGTGGCAGTCGAGGACGAGGAGCTCGACCTCGTGGCGCTGTCCCGGATCGGCACGTGGGACGACGAGCTCGACCGGCTGGTCGCCGAGGCCCGCCGCGAGCGCTCGACCGACGTGGCCGTCCCCCTGCCCTCCAGCCTGTCGGCCACCGCGCTCGCGCGACTGCGCGACGACCCCGACGGGTTCGCCCGCGACCTGGTCCGACCGATGCCGCGGCCACCGTCCCCGGCGGCCCGCTTCGGCACCCTCTTCCACGCCTGGGTCGAGGCGCGGTTCGGCCAGCAGCCGCTGCTCGACCCCGATGACCTGCCCGGTCGCGGCGACCTTGGCATCGACGACGAGGCCGACCTCGACCAGCTGATCGAGGCCTTCGAGCAGGGCCCCTTCGGCGACCGCACCCCCTTCGCCATCGAGAGCGGCTTCTCGCTGGTGCTCGGCGGCCAGGTGGTGCGCGGTCGCATCGACGCCGTCTACGCCGAGACGACGGCAGCCGGCGAGGGGTTCCTGCTCGTCGACTGGAAGACCAACCGGGCCCAGACCGCCGATGCGCTGCAGCTCGCGATCTACCGCCTGGCCTGGGCCGAGCTCCACGACGTGCCGCTCGAGCGGGTCGCCGCGGCGTTCTACTACGTCCGCAACGAAGAGCTGGTGCTGCCGCCCGACCTGCCGGGGCGCGAGGAGCTCGAGGCGATCCTCAGCCTGCGTCCCTGACCGGCTCAGCGCGATCCGCGGTGAGCCGGCCGGCAACGCCGCGTGCCGCCTGCCGCCCCGCGCGGTTGGCGCCGATGGTGCTCGCCGACGGGCCGTACCCCACGAGCTGAACGCGGGGGTTCGCGACCACCGTGGTGCCGTCGAGCTGGATGCCGCCGTGCGGGCTGCGCAGGCGCAGGGGAGCGAGGTGGCCGACCGCCGGGCGGAATCCGGTCGCCCAGAGGATCACGTCGACGCGTGAGGTGCTGCCGTCGGCCCACCGGACGCCGTCCGGCTGGATCTCGGCGAACATCGGCCGCCGCTCGTAGGCACCCAGCAGTGAGGCCTCTCGCTCCTGCTCGCGTAGCGCGAGCCCGGTCACGCTGACGACGCTCGCCGGCGGGAGCCCGCGCCGGACGCGGTCCTCGACCAGCGCCACCGCAGCGCGTCCGCCCTCGGGGGTGAAGTCGTCGGTGCGCCACAGCGGCAGCCGGCGGGTGACCCACAGCGTGTCGGTGACCGGCGCGATCTCCCCGAGGAGCTGGACCGCTGACGCACCGCCGCCGACCACCAGGGTGCGCCGACCGCGGAAGTGCTCCGGGCCGGGGTAGTCGGCCGCGTGCAGCTGCTCCCCACCGAACGTCGCGATGCCGGGGTAGTGCGGCACGAACGGGTGGCTCCACGTGCCGGTCGCGTTGACCAGCGCCCGGCTGGTCCACGACCGGTCAGCGGCCCGTGTCACCAGCAACCCGTCCTGGTCCTCGACCCGGTCGACCGCGACCGGACGGACGACGGGGATCGCGTGCACGCGCTCGTAGGCGGAGAAGTACGACGGCAGCACGGTGTTGGCGCGCAGTCCCGAGTCGCCGGGGGCGGTCGACCCGGGCAGCGCCGCGATCCCGTGGACGTCGTGCATCGTCAGCGAGTCCCAGCGGTGTTGCCACGCGCCACCCGGTGCCTCGTCGGCGTCGAGCACCACATGGCTCATCCCGAGACGGGCCAGGTGGAAGGCCGCGGACAGGCCGGCCTGGCCGGCGCCGATGACCACTGCGTCGAGGATCTCCACGCACGTCCCAACACCCTGGAAACGTCGACTATGCCCCTGAGGTCCCTGGGGCTCCGGAGACCAGGCCCGCGGTCAACGCGATCTCGACCATCTCGCCGAAGGTCTGCTCGCGCTCGTGGGACGTGGTCTCCTCGCCGGTGACGATGTGGTCGGAGACCGTGCAGATCGCCAGCGCACGACGGCCGTGCCTGGCGGCCAGCGTGTAGAGCGCGGCGGCCTCCATCTCGACGGCCAGCACGCCGTAGTCGACCATCCGCGCGGCGAGCTCGGGCCGGGCGGCGTAGAACGAGTCGCTGCTGAAGATCAGCCCCACGTGCACAGCGGGACCGCCCGGACCTCTGGTCGCGGCCCTGGCCGCGGCGGCGGCCGCCGCGTCGCGCAGCAGCCCGAAGTCGGCCACGGGTGCGTAGTCGAGGCCCTCGAAGGCGATCCGGTTCATCGAGGAGTCCGTGCACGCACCGGAGGCGATGACGAGGTCGCGCACCGCGAGTCGCTCGGTCAGCGCCCCGCAGGAGCCGACCCGGATCACCGACTCCACGGCGTAGTCGGTGAACAGCTCGTTGACGTAGATCGCCAGCGACGGCTGGCCCATGCCGCTGCCCTGCACCGAGACCCGCTGGCCCTGCCAGGTGCCGGTGAAGCCGAGCATCCCGCGCACCTGGGTGTAGCAGCGGGCGTCGTCGAGGAACGTCTCGGCGATCCACTGCGCGCGCAACGGGTCGCCGGGCATCAGGACGAAGGGAGCGATGTCGCCTGCCGCGGCGCCGATGTGGGTGCTCATGCCTGATGACCCTAGGACTAACTTCGGCACCGTGACGTATCCCCACCTCCTGCTCTCGACGCCCGCCCACGACCGCTCCGGCCTGCGCCGCAAGGACGACGCATGGCTGGACGAGCGCTGGTCCGCCGTGCGCACGCGGGTGCTCGTGGTGTCCGGGACCCGGGTGCGCCCGCGCGATGGCGCGATCGCGTGGGTGCGCCCCGAGGAGGCGCCCGAGGGAGTGCGGGTGCTGCTGGGGGAGCGCGACGACGAGACGTGGTTCGCCGTCATCACCGACTCCGCGCTGGCCGAGGCCGAGCAGGGGGCTTGGCTCCCGCTGCGAGGGCTCCTGCCGGCGCTCGGCGGCGAGGCCACCGACATGGCCCCGCTGGTCTTCCACGCCCTCGGGCTCGCGGAGTGGCACTGGGCGACGCGCTTCTGCCCGCGCTGCGGCGGTTCCCTGGTCTCAGCCGCTGCCGGTCACGAGCTGCACTGCACGCGGTGCGGGAAGCCGCAGTTCCCGCGCACCGACCCCGCGGTCATCATGCTCGTGACCGCAGGGGAGCCCGGCAGTGACGACGAGCGGTGCCTGCTGGGGCGGCAGTCGGTCTGGCCCGAGGGCCGGTTCTCGACGCTGGCCGGCTTCTGCGAGCCGGGGGAGACCCTCGAGGACGCCGTACGCCGTGAGGTCGCGGAGGAGGTCGGCGTCCGGGTCGGCGAGGTGACCTACTTCGGCAACCAGCCGTGGCCGCTCCCGGCCAGCCTGATGCTCGCGATGATCGGTCGCGCCGAGTCGACCGTGATCGAGGTCGACCAGGACGAGATCGAGGAGGCAGCCTGGTTCACTCGCACCGAGATGCACGAGCAGGCCGAGAGCGGCACCCTCGTGCTCCCCGGCGGCGTCTCGATCAGCCGCTCACTGGTCGAGCACTGGTACGGCGGCCCGCTCCCCGGGAGCTGGTGACTAGCTGGGCCTGGGAGTACGAGCGCAGCGAGTACTCCCAATGGAACGACGAAGTCGTTTCACAGGGAAGCGACCTTCGCCTTGACCTGGGCCAGGGACGGGTTGGTCTGGGCGCTGCCGTCGGTGTAGACCAGGGTCGGCACGGTCTGGTTGCCGTTGTTGGCCGACTCTACGATCAGGGCTGCTTCGGGCTGCTGCTCGATGTCGACGATGTCGAAGGCGATCCCCTCGCGGTCGAGCTGGCTCTTGAGTCGGTGGCAGTAACCGCACCAGGGGGTCGTGTACATCGTGAAGCTGCTCATCTGGGACTGTCGCCTCCGCCGTCTAGGGTCGTGTTCACCCGATCCAACCACCTCGCACCAGGAGTTGTTCCACCATGTCGCAGGACACCGAGAGGGGCATCGACCGAGCAGCCGACCTGCTCGCCGCGCTCGACCCCGAGCAGCGTCGCGTGGCCGAGACGCTGCGCGGCCCGGTGCGGGTCCTGGCGGGTGCCGGCACGGGCAAGACCCGGGCGATCACCCACCGCATCGCCCACGGCGTCCACAGTGGTGTCTACGCTCCCTCCGAGGTGCTGGCAGTGACGTTCACCACCCGGGCGGCGGGGGAGATGCGCGGTCGTCTGCGCCAGCTCGGCGCGGGGGCAGTCCAGGCCCGCACGTTCCACTCCGCGGCCCTGCGCCAGCTGCGCTACTTCTGGCCTCACGTCCACGGCACCGAGCTGCCGAGCATCATCGAGTCCAAGATCGGCCTGCTGGCCACGGCTGCGCGTCGACAGCGGCTCTCCACCGACCAGGCGCTGCTGCGCGACCTCGCCTCGGAGATCGAGTGGGCCAAGGTGAGCAACGTCCAGCCCGACGACTACGCCCGCATCGCCGAGCAGCGTGGTCGCTCCGTGACGGGCCAGGCCCACGACACGGTGGGTCGGGTGTTCGCTGCCTACGAGGAGGTCAAGCGTGACCAGGGCCGGATGGACATGGAGGACGTGCTGCTCCTCACCGCCGGGATCCTCGCCGAGGACGAGCGGGTCGCTGCCCAGGTCCGTCGCCAGTACAAGTGGTTCGTCGTCGACGAGTTCCAAGACGTCTCGCCCCTCCAGTCGGCGCTGCTCGACCTCTGGCTCGGGGGTCGCGACGAGATCTGCGTCGTCGGTGACCCGGCGCAGACGATCTACTCCTTCGCCGGCGCCAACGCCGACTACCTCACCGGCTTCACCACCAAGTTCCCCCAGGCCACCTCGATCGAGCTGGTCCGCAACTACCGCTCCACCCCCCAGATCGTCACGGCGGCCAACATCCTGCTCGCCCGCTCGACCAGCAAGGGCGTCGAGCTGCGTGCCCAGCGACCGGCGGGTCCCGCCGTGACCTATGCCCCCGCCCCCGACGAGGTGGCCGAGGCGCAGAAGATCGCCGGACGCATCCAGGCCCTGCGCGACCAGGGACGCCCGCTCTCCGAGGTTGCGGTGCTCTTTCGCATCAACGCCCAGTCCGAGGCCTACGAGGAGGCCCTCTCCGACCTCGGCATTCCTTACGTCATCCGCGGAGCTGCCCGCTTCTTCGACCGGCCCGAGGTCCGCGAAGCCGTCACGCGCATCCGTGGCACCGCCCGGTCGGGGGAGGCCGGCGACGACGGCCTCGTCGACACCGTCAAGGCGACGCTGGCCGGCATGGGCTGGACGGTCGAGGCGCCGGGCTCGCGCGGCCAGACCCGCGACCGCTGGGAGTCCTGGCAAGCACTGGTCAGCCAGGCCGAGGAGTTCGCCCGGGCCGACGGTGCCACGCTGGGCGCCTTCGTCGACGACCTCGACCGCCGCGCGACCGAGCAGCACGCTCCGGTCGCCGAGGGCGTCACCCTCGCCACCTTCCACGCCGCCAAGGGGCTGGAGTGGGACTCGGTCTTCCTGTGCGGGCTCCAGGACGGCACGCTGCCGATCACCTACGCCGACACCCCGGCCGCGATCGAGGAGGAGCGCCGCCTGCTCTACGTCGGCATGACGCGCGCCCGCATCGACCTCGCGCTCTCCTGGGCCCAGGCTCGCAACCCCGGGCAGGCGGCGCGTCGCAAGCCGTCCCGCTTCCTCGACCCGCTGCTGCCGGCGTCCACCCGGGTCGAGCACGCTCCGGTCAACCGCAAGGTCGCCAGCTGTCGCGAGTGCGGCAAGCCGCTGCGCACCGGCCCCGAGAAGAAGCGCGGCAGGTGCAGCGGCTGTCCCGCGTCCTACGACGAGGCCCTCTTCGAGCGCCTGCGCGAGTGGCGCAAGGAGCGCGCCGGCGACGACGAGGTGCCGGCGTTCGTCGTGTTCACCGACGCGACGCTCCAGCTGATCGCGGAGCACAAGCCGCGCTCGGAGGCCGACCTGCTCAGCATCAGCGGCGTGGGTCCCTCCAAGATCGAGCGCTACGGCGACGACGTGCTCGCGCTGATGGACGCCTCGTCCTGAGGGTCGGTGGCCGGGCCGGGTCGCCTGAGAGGCCGTTCGAGAACGGCCCCGGAAGAAAAGCTCGGAAATAGTCATAAAATCGTTTGCTCATGACATCGGGGGCGGGGTAACTTTCCGTCACCAAGCAATCGCGCAGCACGACCTTGACAAGGTCGGCGCCTGAAGATCCGAAGGAGGTGGCCCGCATGATCACCAACATCATCACGACGAACCCGTCCATCCAGACGACCGCGTCCGACTGTGGCATGCCCGTGTGCGGCCACGTTGTCCTCGGCACCACCTGGGTGACGGGCCAGCGCTCTGTCGATCTCCGCATCCCGGTCATCGCCCGCCTGCGCGCCGTCGCACCCAAGGGACACATGGGCATCGCCGCCTACGTCCCGGGAGTCCACGCCTGGAGTCCACCAGTCTGACCCTCATCAGACCGGCACCT
Source organism: Nocardioides psychrotolerans (assembly GCF_900113685.1). Lineage (GTDB taxonomy): Bacteria > Actinomycetota > Actinomycetes > Propionibacteriales > Nocardioidaceae > Nocardioides > Nocardioides psychrotolerans. The sequence goes on along the minus strand of NZ_FOQG01000013.1, from coordinate 19,622 downwards.
CCAGGCCGCGGAATCCCACCCAGGGATCCGCGGCCTTTGTGTTTCTCGCACCCAGGCCCCAGATCCCGCACCACGCACCACGCACCGCGATCAGGTCACCGAGAAGGAGGTGAAATGATGACCATCAGCGTTCTCGACCGCACCGCTGGGGCTCTCTCGAAGAGCGAGCAGCCCGACCTGTCCCTGGGTCTGCTGCACGACCAGGCCGGTCACGTCGACCACGACCTGCTGCTCTGCCGGGTGAACGACCCCGAGCTGTGGTTCGCGGAGTCGCCCAGCGACGTGGAGTGCGCCAAGGCCCTCTGCCAGGACTGTCCCGTCCAGGCCCTGTGCCTCAGCGGAGCCCTCGAACGGCGTGAGCCCTGGGGCGTCTGGGGAGGTGAGCTGTTCCTGCAAGGAGTAGTGATCCCCCGCAAGCGTCCCCGTGGGCGGCCCCGCAAGAACGAGGCGGCCGCGTAAGCGCTCGCCATCCCTTCCAGCGCACCTTCTCGGAGCACACCCTCACCATGCCCCTTTTCCTGAACCGGAGTACCGACATGTTTCACTTGATGCACGAAGACCTGGCCCGCGCACAGATGAGCGCGCGCCTGGGAGAGGCGCAGCAGTTGCGCACGGGCAACCGCGTTGCCCGTGCCGTCCGGCTCAGCCGCAAGGCTGAGCGGGCAGCGCAGCAGGCCCGCCTCGCCCTCGCTCGCGCTCTGTAGGACCTGGGTGATCGACCCCGATCACCCTCACCCTGATCGCGGGTGACCACGGGAGCCGGGCACGACGAACCCTCGTCGTGCCCGGCTCTCACCGTGTTCCTGCCAGGAGCGATCGGCAACGCCCTAGCCTGACCCCATGCGCACCTGTGACTTCTGCGGTCGCGATGAGGCGGAGGCCGCGGCTGCCCTGACCTGGACCACAGCCGTCGAGCGCGGCCGTCCGGTCGCCTACTGCGCCGCCTGCTCGCGCGAGCACGTGCGCTCGATGGAGGGCCAGCTCGACCGCGAGCACTGGTAGGCGCGTCAGCCGGCCTGGCTGACCAGCGTCTCGTCCCAGGAGCAGCCGCAGTGCGGGTGCCGGGTCCACGCACGGCGCTCCGGTGCGGCCACAGGCCCCAGGTCGAAGGACGCGGACCAGGTCGAGGGCTGGTCGCCCTCGACGAAGCGCAGCAGGTCCCGTGTCGCCCAGGCCAGGGCGAGAGCGTGCAGCGCGGGGTCGCGGACAGCAGCAGGTGGTCGGGAGACGACCTGCTCGACCACGAGGGCCCGGCGCGGGTCCGTCTCCGCCCGGTGGGCGTCGACGCAGCGCAGGCACGCGGTCACCCCCGGCAGGACGAACGGCCCGATCACGACCGAGCCGAGAGCGCCGGAGACGAGCAGGTGCGCGACGCCCTCCCGCACCAGGTCGTCCACCGAGGCGCGGGGGACCTCGCCGTCGTGGACTATCAGCCAGACGTCCGCAGCGCCCTCCTCGACCACCTGCACCCCGGAGGCGCGCAGAAGCCGAGAGACGTCGGCACGTGCGTCGTCCTCGGCTGCCACCCGCACGCGGGCAGCGGCCCGCGCCCCGAGGCGGTCGCCCGCCCCGAGCCCGAACTGCGCCCAGGCCGCCCGCACCGCGGCGGCGGGGCCGTGGGTGATCGAGGCGGCGACGCTCCGGGCGTCGACCAGCAGGCCCGCCTCCCACAACCGCCGCAGGACCGGCCACGTCTGCTCGTCCGGTCCCGGCAGCGCCGTGGCCCCGGCCAGGGCATCGAGCAGGCGGCGTACCGCCGGCACGTCAGGTACGACGACCCGCTGGGGTGGGTCGACCCCGACCTGGAGGTGGTGGTCGTCGTGACGGGTCACGGAGATGCCGGGCCTCAGCGCAGGCTGCTCCGGCAGCCCGGCGAAGGAAGGGAGGAGTGCCATCGAGCCAGCCTCGCACCGCCGGTCGTCGAGCGGCGGCGCCCCTCCACAGGTCGCCTCGACAGGGCTCCCCGCAATGCCAGCGGCGGTGCCACCCGGGAGGGGTGGCACCGCCGCGAAGCGTGTGGCGCGTGTCGCTAAGAGCTCACGCCTTGCCGAGAATGCGGTTGAGGTTGGTGCTACAGACGGGGCACACGGCCTTGGCCATGCGGGTGCCCTTGTCGTTGACCTTGACCTCGCCCTCCGCCTCGCGCTTCTCCTTGCACTTCACGCAGTAGAACTCGCCGCTCCAGGTCTCCGCCATGACGGCCTCCTTGACTAGGTTTTCGCTCGGTCGTCGCGACGGGGATGGATGGGGAAGCCCGCCGGAAGCTCGTGGACGGGTGCCCTCGAGCCGATGCGACCCTACGACACGAGGGCGCGCAGGCGCAGCAGGCGCCCGGCGCGCCTGAGATCACCCGTGAAACGCCTCACGGCGCCGAGGGGCCCCGCTCAGTAGGGTCGGGCCATGACTGAGCTCACCCACCTGCGCCTCGAGCGCCCCTCCGAGGGCGTCGCCCTGCTGGTCCTGGACAACCCCGACATGCGCAACGCGATGTCCGACGAGATGACCACGTCGTGGGTCGAGGCCATCGACGAGCTGGTCGCCGACGCCTCGGTGCGGGCGGTCGTCGTGACGGGGGAGGGCGCCGCGTTCTGCTCCGGGGGCAACACCAGCTGGATCGCCTCGGAGCCCGACGCGTCGGTCGACCACCTGCGCACCCGCATGCTGGCGTTCTACCGGGCCTGGCTCTCGATCCGCCGGCTGGAGGTGCCGACGATCGCGGCGATCAACGGCGCCGCGATCGGGGCCGGGCTCTGCATGGCGCTGGCCTGCGACCTGCGGTTCGCGGCCAGCGGCGCCAAGATGGGGCTGCCCTTCGTCAAGCTCGGCATGCACCCCGGCATGGCCGGCACCTACCTGCTTCCTCACGTCGTCGGGGAGGCGGTCGCGAAGGACCTGCTGCTCACCGGTCGCATCGTCGAGGGCCAGGAGGCGCAGGCGCTGGGCCTGGTGTCGCGGGTGATGGAGCGCGAGACGTTCCTCGACGACGCGCTCGAGGTCGCCGCCGGGATCGCCGCCACCGCGCCGATCGCGAGCAGGCTGACCAAGCTGGCGCTGGCCGACGGTGGTCACCAGGACGTCGAGGCCTGCCTGCAGTGGGAGGCGATGGCCCAGCCGATCACGCTCGCGACCGCCGACCTGCAGGAGGGCATCCGCGCCGCGCAGGAGAAGCGTCCGGCGGTCTTCACCGGCAACTGAGCTCCTGACCGAGCAGAGCAGGAGCACGAAGACGAGGCCCCCGGTCCACCGGCACGACGTTCGCCTTCCCCTTGCGAACGTCGACCTGCGGCCCGGGGGCCTCAACTGTCCCGAACGCTAGGACCCGACCCGTCCCAGGTCAACGACTTCGGCGAAGCGCCTGTGGACAGACCTGTGGATAACTAGGTGGAGAACAGCCATCGCCCGTGGAGAAGGGGCCGAATCGGCGGGAGAAGCCTGTGGAGGACACGCCCGGGACGCCGGCGTACGACGCCCTGACCAGCCACAATGGTCTTCCACGGGCTGTGGAAGAGAATCAGTCCGTCGAGGAGGGTGGGTCCGATGAACGCGTACGACGCCGGGCCGGTCGCCGCGCTGCGCCGGATCGCGTTCCTGCTGGAGCGGGCCCGCGAGGACACCTACAAGGTCAAGGCGTTCCGCGGGGCCGCCGCCACGATCCTGCCGCTGTCACCCGACGAGCTGGAGCGCCACGTCGTCGAGGGGACGCTGACCGACCTGCCCGGCATCGGGGCCAGCTCGGCGAAGGTCGTCGCCGCAGCGGTGGGCGGGGAGGTGCCGGAGCGGCTGGCCAAGGCGGAGCGCGACCTGGCCGGCCCGCTGACCGACGGCGGGGCCGGCGACGATCTCCGGTCGCGGCTGCGCGGTGACCTGCACTCCCACTCCGACTGGTCCGACGGCGGCTCGCCGATCGAGGAGATGGCCTTCACCGCGATCGAGCTCGGCCACGACTACCTGGTGCTGACCGACCATTCCCCGCGGCTCCGGGTCGCCCACGGCCTCAGCGCCGAGCGGCTCACCCGCCAGCTCGACGTGGTCGACGCGGTCAACACCCACCTGGCCGGCAGCGGCTTCACCCTGCTGAAGGGCATCGAGGTCGACATCCTCGACGACGGGGCCCTCGACCAGACCGACGAGATGCTCGACCGGCTCGACGTCCGCGTCGCCAGCGTGCACTCCAAGCTCGCGATGGACGCGCGTGAGATGACCCGCCGGATGGTCCGTGCGGTCCGCAACCCGCACACCAACGTGCTCGGGCACTGCACCGGCCGGCTCGTGACGGGTGGACGTGGGGTGCGGCCCCAGTCGCAGTTCGATGCCCGCGCGGTCTTCGAGGCCTGTGCGAAGAACGACGTGGCTGTCGAGATCAACGCCCGGCCTGAGCGGCGCGATCCGCCGACCCGGCTCCTCGAGCTCGCCCGCGACGCCGGCTGCGTGTTCTCCATCGACAGCGACGCCCACGCACCGGGCCAGCTGGACTTCCTGGTCCTGGGCTGTGCGCGGGCCGAGGCGGCCGGGGTCGAGCCCGATCGCATCGTCAACACGTGGCCTCAGGAGCGCCTCCTGAGCTGGGCTCGGAAGTAGATTCCCTCCATGGGACAGCCCGAGGTGGAGGTACGCCGCAGCAGTCGGCGCCGCCGTACGGTCTCCGCCTACCGCGACGGCGACCGCATCGTGGTGCTCATCCCCGCCTCGCTCACCCGGCGCGAGGAGGCCCAGTGGGTCGAGACGATGGTGGAGCGCATCGCGCGCTCCGAGCAGCGCCGACTGCTCAGCGACGACGACCTGCGCGAGCGGGCCTGGAGGCTGAGCAACGACTACCTTGGCGGCATGGCGGTGCCGGAGTCGGTGCGCTGGGTCGACAACCAGAACACCCGCTGGGGCTCGTGCACGCCCGCCGACCGGTCGATCCGGCTCTCGGTGCGGCTCCAGGGCATGCCGGCGTGGGTCATCGACTACGTGCTGGTCCACGAGCTCGCGCACCTGCTGGAGGCGGGCCACGACGCGGCGTTCTGGGGCTGGGTCGACCGCTACCCGCAGTCCGAGAAGGCCAAGGGCTACCTCGAGGGCTGGTCGGCGGCAGTGCGCATGGAGCCGCCGCCGGGATCGGACTGAGCGCCGCTACGTGACCCGAGCCAGCGCGAGGACGACCAGCTCGACGAGGTCCGGGTCCGGCTCGGGCAGCGCGTCGACGGGCCACCAGCCCACGGCGATCGACTCGTCGCTGACCTCGTGGTGGGCGTCGGGCGCCGCGACCGTCACGAAGCGCACGTCGAGGTGGTGCACCGGGCCGTCAGGTCCTTCGCCGCAGAACGGTACGGCGTGCTCGCTCAGCTGGACCGGCACCGGGTCGAGCACCAGGTCGCTGAGTCCGGACTCCTCGGTCGCCTCACGCAGGGCCGCACCGGCCAGGGTGGTGTCGTCGGGCTCGCAGTGGCCGCCGAGCTGGAACCACCGACGCGCCTTGGCGTGCAGGGTGAGCAGCACGTGGGTGTGGTCGGCGCTGAGCACGAGGGTGCTGGCCGTCAGGTGGTCAGGGCGGCACACACGGGTCATCGCGTCCGGCCGGGCCTCGAGGTGCGCGACGTAGCGTCGACGCACCTCGTCCTGCTCGGCCGTCGGCGCCGACCAGCCGCGCAGGGTGTCGAGCGCGTCGGCGTGGAGCGTCACTCGCCGTCGAGCAGCTTGCGCAGCTCGGTGTCGAAGTCGTCCTCGGTCAGGCGCTCGGGGGCGGCGGCGTCCTCGCGGAAGCCCAGCGGGTCGTCGAGGTCGGCCGAGGTCGGCAGCAGGTCGGGGTGGGTCCAGACGCCGTCGCGGGCCTCGGTGCCCTGACGCTGGCGCAGCGAGCCCCACAGGGTGGAGGCGTCGCGCAGCCGGCGTGGGCGCAGCTCGAGCCCCACCAGTGCGGCGAAGGTCTCCTCAGCGGGACCGCCGGCCGCTCGCCGCCGTCGTACGGCCTCCTGGAGGCGCAGTGCGGCGGGCATGCGGGACTCCGTGGCCTGGCCGACGACCTCGTCGACCCAGCCCTCGACGAGTGCCAGCGCGATCTCGAGGCGCTCCAGCGCCGCCTGCTGGGCGGGCGACTTGGGCAGGTCGAAGAGGCCGCCCTCGATGAGCTTCTGCATGGACTCGGGGTTGCTCGGGTCGATGCCGCGCATCTGCTCCTCGATGCGGCTCTGGAGGCCCTCGGCGTTGATCTCGAGCCCGCCGGCGTAGTCCTTGACGGCACCCAGCAGGTGGTCGCGCAGCCACGGGACGCTGGCGAAGAGGCGCTGGTGGGCAGCCTCGCGCAGAGCGAGGTAGAGGACGACGTCGTCCTCGGAGACGTCGAGGCCTTCGGCGAAGGTCGCGACGTTGGCCGGCACGAGAGCGGCGCGACCGGGGGCGCTGAGGGGCAGTCCGATGTCGGAGGCCGTGAGGACCTCGCCGGCCAGGCCGCCGAGCGCGGAGCCGACCTGGTTGGCGAGCATGGCGCCGATCGCCTTGCCGAGCATGCCGAGGATCGGCCCTGCGGCCGCCTGGGCCTCGGGCGGCAGGGCGCTGCTGACGCCCTTGACGGACTGCTCGGCGACGGGCTCGACGAGGACCTTCCACACCTCCAGGGTCTGGACGATCCAGTCGGCGCGGCTCCAGGCGGCGGTAGTGGTGACCGCCGAGGGGAAGCCGGTCGCCTCGTCCAGCCAGTGATCGGCCAGGCGGATGGCGTCGGCGACCGCGTCCTTCTCGCGCTGGGACGGCGTCGGGTCGGGGGACTGGGCCACGGACTTGCGGGCGATGTCCTCCGCGACGGACCAGTTGAGGGCGCCGTCGTAGGGCTGCATCATCGCCTGGATCTGGCCGAAGAGCGCGCTGAGGTCGGGCATGGCTCCGCCGGCGCCACCGGCGCCACCGAGGCCGGGGATGCCTCCGGAGAAGAACTGCTCGAACGGCGTGCCCTTGAAGGGGTTCTGGCCGTCGTCGGGCCCTTCGCCGGAGCCGCTTCCTGATCCTGTGCTCATGAGCCCACGGTACTGCGAACCGGCAAGGCCGTAGGGTCGCCCCGTGAGTGATCTCGTGAGCGAACCTGTCGGCGCGTCAGTCGTGCGGCTCGTGGAGATCCGCGACACCGCCCTCAGCATCGACGAGGTCATGGCCGTGCTGGACGACCCCACTGACGGCGGGGTCACCGTGTTCGTCGGCCGCGTGCGCGACCACGACGGCGGCAGGGGTGTCCAGGGACTCGACTACTCCGCCCATCCCACCGCGCTGGAGCGGCTGCGTGGAGTCTGCGAGCAGGTCGCCGCGGACCACCCCGTCCACGGGGTCGCGGCGGTCCACCGGGTCGGTCACCTCGAGATCGGCGACATCGCGGTGATCGTCGCCACCGCCGCCTCCCACCGCGGCCAGGCGTTCGACGCCTCGCGCACGCTGATCGACACCCTCAAGGCCGAGGTGCCGATCTGGAAGCATCAGGCGTTCGTCGACGGCACCGAGGAATGGGTCGGCGCGCCCTAGCGGATCCTTCCGAGGGGCGATCTACCCTGACGAGCATGGACATCCTGCTCTGGCTCGTGCCGCCCGCCGTGGTGACGGTCGTCGCCATGGCGTGGGTGAGCTGGCTGGGGCGTGAGGGTCGCGGTGAGGTCGATCGCGACGTCGCCGTGCGTCGGCTGGGGGAGGCACTCGAGCGGAGTCGCCCTGTGCCGGGCCGCTCTGGCCGCGGCGCCACGACCCCGTCGCCCACGCGTCAGCCCGATCGCAGCACGGGGATCGCCGTACGACCCTCGCGCGCGAGCGCGCCTCGTCCCGTCCTGCCGTCCGTCCTGCCGGTGGTGGCCGCCGATCGGCCTGCCGTCGAGCCGCCGGACGAGCAGTCGCGGCGACGGGTCTCCTGACCCTGATCCGCTCCTTGCCGTGCTTGGCGGGGATGAGAGGGTGGGCGCCATGAGCCAGCGCCTGATCGCCGCGTTGATCGCGGGACCGCTGGTGCTCGCGCTCCTCGTCACGGCCGCGTTCCTGCCGCTGCCCTACGTCACCTACGCGCCTGGCTACACCGTCGACGTGCTCGCGGAGGACGCCGGTGCCGAGATCATCCAGGTCGACGGCGCCAAGACCTACCGCGACGACGGTCAGCTGCGCATGACCACGGTGCTGGTGTCGGTGCCCAAGCTGCGCAAGAACCTCTTCGACCTGATGTTCGTCTGGGCCAAGTCCGACGACGCGGTCTACCCCTACGACGCGGTCTACGGCGAGGACGAGACGCCGGAGTCCAACGACCGCGAGGGCGCCGTGTCGATGGTGACCTCCCAGGACGCCGCGACAGCCGTCGCGCTGCGTGAGCTCGGCTACGAGCCGGAGTCGGCCGTCGAGGTCGCCTTCGTCGAGGCAGGATCTCCCTCGCAGGGCAAGCTCCTCGTGCGCGACATCATCCTCGAGGTCGACGGCGCGCCCCTGAAGGACCCCCAGCAGCTGGTCGAGGCCATCAACAGCGCCGAGCCGGGGCAGTCCGTCGACTTCAAGGTACGACGGGTGCGCACCGACTACGACGTCTCCATCGTCCCGCGCAAGGTCGACGGGGAGCTGCGGATCGGCATCACGCCCGGCATCGGCTACCTGTTCCCCTTCGACGTGCGGGTCAACATCGATCCCGACATCGGGGGACCGAGTGCTGGCCTGATGTTCTCCCTCGCGATCTACGACACCCTCACACCGGGTTCTCTCACCGGCGGCAAGGTCGTCGCCGGGACCGGGGAGATCGCCGGCGACGGCACGGTCGGCCCGATCGGGGGGATCCAGCAGAAGATCGCCGGTGCCCGTGACGACGGCGCCGAGCTGTTCCTGGTGCCCTCGGACAACTGCGAGGAAGCCCTCGGTGCCAACAACGAGGACATGCGCCTGGTGAAGGCGACCACGATGCCCATCGCGCTGAAGGCGATCCAGGACTGGGTCGAGGATCCCGACGTCGACCTGCCCTCCTGCGAGGACGCCTCATGAGCATGACCGACCCCCTCGACACCGACCCGGCGCTGGCCTCGGCCGTGCTCGAGATCGAGAGCCACATCGCCGAGGGCGGGTGGGACCAGCCGGCCCGGCTCTACGCCCTCGTCCCCACCGTCCAGCTGGTCGAGCACGAGCCCGCGCTGGCCTCGATGATGGGGCTGGACCACTCCTCCGAGCGGGGTTCGCTCACCGCGATCGAGCAGGACCAGCTCGACCCCGCGGTCGAGCTGGAGCGGGCCCTGGAGTCGATCGTGTGGCCGCCGGGGGTCCACGGCTGTGCCGCCGTGGTGGAGCGGCTCGTCCTGCCCCCGGACGTCGATGCCGACATCCCGGAGGAGGGGTCAGCCGCCCAGGAGTTCGCCCGTGAGCACCCGGACCGACAAGAGGTCCGCATCGTCGCGGGAACTACTCGGGACGGTTCTACGTACTGTGCACTGAGGCTGCGTGCCCACGACGACGACCAATCCGTCGTCGGGGGCATCGACCTGGTCCCTGGTCTGCTGGGACTGCTGAGCGCGACACTGACGGATGAACCGTCAGAACAAGAGGAGAACGAGTGAGCGAGCTGTTCGACGACGACCCCCGCGACACGACCACGAGGTCGTCGTCCCGGCGTTCCCGCGCGTTGGTGATCACCGCGGTCGTCCTCATCGTCGCCTTCTTCGGGCTCACGACGTTCTCGGCCCTCTACACCGATCGGCTCTGGTTCGCCGCCGCCGGCTACGGCAGCGTCTTCAGCACGCTCTTCTGGACGCGCACGGGGCTCTTCCTCGGCTTCGGGGTCCTGATGGCGGTGGTGGTGGCGGTCAACATCGTGCTGGCCTACCGCTTCCGACCGCTGTTTCGTCCCTCCTCGCCGGAGCAGACCAACCTCGACCGCTACCGCGACGCGGTCACCCCGATCCGCACCTGGCTCGTCGTCGGCATCGTGGTGGTGCTCGGCATCTTCGCCGGCACCTCCGGGGCCGGCCAGTGGCGCACGTGGATGCTGTGGCGCAACTCCCAGGACTTCGGCACCACCGACGCCTACTTCAAGCGCGACATCGGGTTCTACGTCTTCGACCTGCCGTGGCTGCACTTCATGGTCGACTTCACGATGGCGGCCCTGGTCGTCGGGCTCATCGCCGCCGGGGTGACGCACTACCTCTACGGCGGCGTCCGGCTCCAGGCGAGCCGGGACCGACTCTCCGGTGCCGCCCAGGTCCAGCTCTCGGTCCTGCTCGGACTGTTCGTGCTGGCCAAGGCCGGTGACTACTACCTCGACCGCTTCGACCTGGTCAACCAGGGCGGGCGCCTGATCACCGGCATCACCTACACCGACGAGAACGCCGTGCTCCCCGCCAAGAGCATCCTGATGGGGATCGCGTTGATCTGCGCGGTGCTGTTCTTCCTCAACGTCTGGCGACGCACCTGGATGCTGCCGTCGGTCGGGCTCGCGCTGCTCGCCCTGTCGGCGATCCTGCTCGGGATGATCTGGCCCGGCATCGTCCAGCAGTTCCAGGTCAAGCCCTCCGAGGCCGACCGCGAGGCGCCCTACATCGCGGCCAACATCGAGGCCACGCGGGAGGCCTACGACCTCGAGTCGATCGACAGCGAGGCCTACACCAGCAACTCCACGGCCAACGCCGACGCCGCCAGCACCCTCAGCGCCGAGTCGGCCTCCGTTCCGCTGGTGGACCCTCAGCTGGTGCGCCAGACCTTCGAGCAGAACCAGCAGGGTCGCGCCTACTACTCGGTTGCCGACGTCCTCGACGTCGACCGCTACGAGGTCAACGGCGTCGACCGCGCCCTGGTCCTCGGCGTGCGCGAGCTCGACCAGTCGGGTCTCAACGCCGGAGACCAGAACTGGTCCAACCTGCACACCGTCTACACCCACGGCAACGGCGTCATCGCCGCCTACGCCAACCAGCGCGGGTCCGACGACAACAGCCCCGGCACCGACATCCAGTGGGCCGAGGGCAACCAGACCAACCCGGACGGCTCGCGTCAGGACGAGCTCAGCCAGGCCACGGGCGGCTACGAGAGCCGCATCTACTTCGGTGAGGACAGCCCCGACTACTCCGTGGTCGGCGAGCAGTCCGAGGATTCCGGCAGCGTCGAGCTGAGCCTGGCCGGTCCCAACCAGGACGAGGACCAGACCACGACGTACGACGGCGACGGTGGCGTCGACATCGGCTCCACCTTCCGCCAGCTGCTCTACGCGGTGAAGTTCGGCGAGCCCAACTTCCTGCTGTCGGGCCGGGTCCACGAGAACAGCCAGGTGCTCTACAACCGCACCCCGCGCGAGCGGGTCGAGAAGGTCGCGCCGTGGCTGACCATCGACGACGACGTCTACCCGGCCGTCGTGGACGGCAAGGTCGTCTGGATCGTCGACGGCTACACCACGACCGACCGCTACGCGAGCGCCGAGCGTGAGTCCTTCGAGACCATGACGCAGGACTCGCTCCAGAACACGACCGGACTGGCAACGCTGCCGACCGACGAGATCAACTACATGCGCAACGCGGTCAAGGCCACGGTCGACGCCTACGACGGCACCGTCACGCTCTACGAGTGGGACGAGGAGGACCCGATCCTGAAGGCGTGGATGGGCGCCTTCCCCGACACGGTGGTCGCGAAGTCCGAGATCTCCGACGAGCTGCTGGAGCACCTGCGCTACCCCGAGGACCTGTTCAAGGTGCAGCGCTACCAGTACGCCCGCTACCACATCACCGACGAGACCGCGTGGTACCAGGGTGACGACCGCTGGGAGGTCCCCGAGGACCCCAACAGCCAGGGTGACCTGCAGCCTCCCTACCGTCTTTTCGTCGACGAGGCCGTCGGCGCCGACGGCGCCACGTCCCAGGAGACCTGGTCGTTGACCTCCACGTTCGTGCCGTTCGGCCGCAGCAACCTGGCGTCGTTCGTGTCGGTCAACTCCGATGCCACCTCGCCCGACTACGGCAAGATCACGGTGCGCGAGCTGACCGACCAGAACACCAAGGGTCCCGGTCTGATCGCCAACGAGTTCAGCAACGACGACAACGTCCGCGAGGCGTTGCTGCCCTTCCAGTCGGGCCAGTCGCCGCCGCTCTTCGGCAACCTGTTGACGTTGCCGGTCCAGGACGGGCTCATCTACGTCGAGCCCGTCTACGCCGTGCGCGCCGGCTCCACGTCGAGCTATCCGATCCTCCGCTTCGTCCTGGTCTCCTACGGTGACGAGGTCGGCATCGGCGCCACCATGACGGCGGCCCTGGCCGACGCCCTCAACGTCGACCCCGAGACCGTCACCGACCCGGAGCCGGTGATCCCGCCGGGTCCCGACAACCCGGGCGACCCGGAGCCGACGCAGACCATCAACCAGCAGATCCGGGATCTGCTGGCTCAGGCCGAGGCGGCCTTCGCTGACGCCGACCAGGCGCTGACCGACGGTGACCCCGTCACCTACGCCGAGAAGGTCCAGGAGGCCCGTCAGCTGATCTCCGACGCGGTCTCCCTGGCCAGCACCCGCCCCACAGGTGCGACCGGCGCGACCGGCGCGACCGGCGGCGACGCGGCCGATGGGGCCACGGAGGGCGCCGCCCAGTAGCCCGATTTGTTGCCTCACCCTGCATGCATTAACGTTGCGTTCAGCGACGCGGGGTGGAGCAGTTCGGTAGCTCGCTGGGCTCATAACCCAGAGGTCGCAGGTTCAAATCCTGCCCCCGCTACAAGGTAAAACCGCAGGTCAGAAGCCGCCCCCCGGACATCCGGGGGGCGGCTTTCTGCATGTCTTAGGCGCGTTGACTACCAATCTGACTACCGACGTCCCCGGCCGACCAGGTGGGGCCCTTGGGTCGAGGCACGCGCTGCGCGGAAGTGGACTGGCCACGTGCTCGTGGTGGGTCAGACCAAACTTGTAGCGGGAACGCCTACTACCGCCTAACGGAAGCAAAATCGCATGGAGAAGGCATTCCATATGTACTCCAAAGAGTGGTAGTCTGTTTGACACACCTACTCCAGCCGAAGGAAACGCCATGTCGGTCACTCCGCAGAACAACTCCGCCTCACCATTTCAGTACGTTCCGGTCCCGAACGAGCACGTCCCCGCCGTTCTCGCGTTCATCGCGGAGCGGCTTGCTCCGCAGGGCTCCACTGCCTCCACCGTTGATTCCGTTCGAACAGTCGATCCGACGCCTCCTGATTTGAGTGCCGATGCCCCAAGGGACGACTGGACTGATGAGAAACTGATCGACTTCCTGAAGATGGGCACAAAATCGAGTAAGACCGTGATTCAGATGCTCGATCACCTCTCTGCGAATCCGGGAAAGGACGCAGCACTCAGCACTCGCGAGTTGGCCGACGCGCTGGGCGTGAGTTACTCCGTGATGAAGAACGTGCCCACCCAGATGGGTCGAAGTCTTGGCGCACGCTTTCCTGGATGCAGTGCCCCGTACTGGGGACTCTGGGGGACGGCTCATTTCAACCCCAGTCGCTCCAACGAGATGTACTTCACCGTCACTCCGGAGCGTGCGGAGCAGTGGAAGCGACTTCGTGGATAGCCCGGTCCGGGTCTCCCGACGCATGACCGATGAAGCGACCCCGGCCCCTAAGCCGACATGCCGCACCGCGGGCCAACGACGCTGGCGCGAGACGCCCATGCCGAAGCAGAGAAGGGAATCCAGATGACCCGCCGACCAGACCTCCCACGCCGACCCCTCGACCGTGACGGCACGCCGTAGGTGTCGAGGCCCGTCTCGCTGCACTACTGGCCCTGGCTGCCCGAGAGGCTGAGGGCGTGCGCTCGGAGCAAGTCTGAGCGCCTTCCGCTGCGTCTGGACCCGCCCAAAGCAGGGCCGCACGCAACACCTGAACAGTTCGTGAGCCGTCCGCACGGGGCGAATCTGTGGCGGATGGGCCAGGTTCCAAGGACCTCTTGGCGGTGCTCACGACGCATGCGTGGGACCGACCAGACGTAACGCATGGAAAAACGCCCTGCATCCCGCCGAACGGTGAGGCACCCCTCAGGTCGGGGTGGGGATCGAAGGCACGCGGTCGATGTACTTAATTGGTAGACCTGTCTTCGCGTCGTTCGGTCTGTACGGCGCACCACGCATTTAGGCCCATTCGCGAAATTAGAATCATGGTGATGGCAATGGCCGGCGCGATAATTGGAGCTGCCGCTCCCAGGACTGGCACAATCACGGCAGTCAGAAGCGAGACCACAGCCGCCTGACCAATCTTGGCCTGCTCTTGCAGCTGACCCTTCTCATGTTCGTACTTGTTGGGTACACATAAGACGTCGTGCAATTCGTCCAGAAATTTTTCGTAGTACGCCGACCGAGCCCTTTCTGCGCCGAAGGGTGCTAGGTCGGTTGATATCCCTGCCGAAAGCCAGACCTCGATCGCGGACTCCAGAGTTGGGTCAGCGGCCACGATCTCCGCGATTAGGTGCTGCTGATATTCGGGAAGCGCAGCCGTCCACTCGGCGACGTCGCCGTGGAAGTCAAGGACTGGCGCGCTCACGGAACCATCCCTGTTATGTACTCGGCAGAAATGGCCTGCGTTGTCGTATGCAAAGTTGCGGGGTCTACCCCGCCGAGGCTTATCTGGCCTCCGCCTCCGGCTGCATAGCTCCCTGCAAGAACGGCGACTACATTCCCCGAGGCGGCGTCGAAGACGGGCCCACCCGACTGGCCAGGGCGTGCCTGAACATTCAAAATTAGGTGCTTCGACTTGATCTGGGGGTTCCCGGTCAGTATTCGAGCACCGACCGTCGTGTCTTGACGTGTGAGAACGACGCGGCCCGAGTCGGCATGAGGGAAGCCGAACGTCGTGACTGGTGAACCCGGCTGAACAGCATCGGCCGACATTATCTGGTACGAAAAAGACCAGTCCGCCTCGAGAGGCACTTCTAGCACGCACAAATCATGGATCGGATCGGCTGCGACAATCTTGACTTGGGCCGGTTGAAGTGACATGTCAGTCGTGTCCTGGTAATCAGAAAGAGATGACAATCGCGGGGGAATGATGATCAAGTTTTGGTCGTCACCGCCGGTTACGTGCAAGCAGGTCACGACGTGACGGGGTCCGCATGCGAACGCGGTTCCCAACGGCTGAGCGCCCCCCGGACCAATTCGGGCGAGCGCGAATATGGCTTGACTCAGATCGCTCACTGTTTCTCCTTCGACTCGTCAGCATGGCTGACGATAGGCGACAGAGGTGCCCAAACCCGTGAGGCTGGCCACCGTCTGGTCTCTGACCTCCGCGGGGCACCAGGTCTCGAGTGTCAGCCCTCCCTCCTTCAGCGGCGGGGCCGTCCAGATTGCAGATACTGCAGCGGTTGGCACGTAGTGAACGGCAGGCTGCCCGCGGCCTGGGCGGATGACGTTCCCCGATGGTGTCGAACCGGTTCGCCCTCCGAGTCGGCACCACGATGGCAACATGGCTTCAGTCCGTGCTCAGAGCGCGTAGGGGGCCAAGTCGTTGAACCGAGAGTGGAACCTCTGGTGCTCGCTCTCAGGAACCGACGCCAGCAACGCCCAGTTGAAGATGGCCTTCAACATTGACCGGCGCGTCGCGCTGTTGGGCCCGCACGCAAACGACTTGGTCGAAGAGACAGCCGAGATGCTGTGGCGCGACCATCCCGGCACGGGCTCGACAGACTTTCTAGACCTGTGGCTCAACGCGGTCACAGCGACAGCGCAGCGCGTCCAAGCGGCAGCGCAGCGCGCAGAAGTGGAGTCCAAGCGCCTTCGGCAAGCGGCGGCGGCGGCCCTGGAAAATGATCGACGGGCAAAAGAAGCGGCACTCCGACAACTGCATGAGGAGGCCGAGCGCGAACGTTATGCCGAACAGGCCCGTCAAGAGGACCGAGACCGTAGGCGTGCGGTCGAGGTCAGGGCCCGCATCGGGTATCTGTACAACATTACGTCAATCAAGAATCTGAAGAGCATCGTTTCGCGGGGCATTCTCTGCCATGACGAGGCGGCGAAAATCGATCACGACGACGTCTCTGATCTCGGAGTTCAGGAACACCGCGAGGACCTGCACCGCTTCGCGAGTCTGTACTTCAATCCGCGCAACGCGATGCTGATCCGATTGCACAAGTGGGAACATCGAGAACTGGTCGTCCTGCGGGTCTCCCCGGCAGTGCTGGACCTGCCAGGTGTGCTGGTCTCGGACGGGAACGCCGCTTCATCCCGATCCCAGCGTTGGTCCGGGCTCGAAGGGCTGGCCCACATCGACCTTGATCGCATCTACGCCCGGTCCTGGACCACCCCCAACGGGGACGTGCACGAGGAGGCGAAGCGCATCATGCAGGCAGAAGTGCTCGTCCCCCGATCGATCCCACCGCGGTGCGTGATGGGGGTCCGCGCACCGTCACGGCGCATCCTCCACGAGGCGCGGCAAGCAGCACCGCAGTGGCCGGGAGAGGTTGACGGCACACTGTTTTTCGAAGACTAACCACGGCCACCACCTGTAACGAACTCCCAGGTGCGACGGAGTCGATAGGGTTAACCCAGGTATCCACCCGCTGCTGCGCGGCAATCAGGGAGACGTGCGAGTGACACTCAGCAGACGCCGAATCGGTAGTGAAACGATCATGCAGTCACGCATGCAAACGATCACGAACACAGTGAACTGCGTGGGCATCATGGGCAAGGGTGTAGCGCTTAAGTTCAAGAACGCCCACCTGGCGAACTTCGCGGATTACGAACAGCGTTGCCGCCGCAATGAAGTGCACCCCGGCGTGCCGTACGTCTTCGCGGCGGACCCGAAGCGGAACAAGCCGAGCCTCGAACTCGTACTGAACTTCCCGACGAAGGACCACTGGCGTAACCCTTCTCGCCTGGAGTGGGTGGAAAACGGACTGCAGGTCCTTGCTGCGGAGTATCGCGACTGGGGCATCAAAAGTCTCGCGTTGCCACCCCTCGGCTGCGGCAACGGTGGCCTGGCCTGGTCGCAGGTCTGGCCATTGATCGAGCGACACCTGTCGGCTCTTCCCATAGACATCGAAGTGTGGGTGCCCGAAGGCGAGGAATCGGACGAGGCCGACGAACCCCAGTTGGACCTTTTCTCCGGCTAACGGCGCAACGGCACACGACTAAATCAGCGCAGGCCAAGGCCCCCGCGGTGGGGTGCACCCGGGGCGGGGCGCGATTCGGTGTACGGATCACATGGCCGCAACAAGCACGAACAGCGTGAACCATCGGTTCGTGGGCATGCACCCCACAGGTCGCCCCTGCCGTTCCAGGCTGCCACCGTGTGAAAGCCCAGGTCACAGGCCCGCCAGCCGCGGTCCCGGCAGTGATCGTCTGCCTGGTCGTCGGGCGTAGACCACCAACCTGACAACCGGTTGCCCCTAGGTCGTCGGGCGCGTGGGGTGTCAGATCGTGTCGCCCTGCAGCGTCGATCAGATGCGAAGGGGGGTGGCAAGGTGCCACGCAACAAGAAGCGCACTGATGGCCGCTATTCGGTGACGTTCCGTCACGAAGGGAAACGTCTGTACTTCTACGGGTCCACCCAGGCTGAAGCCCGTGCCAACGCCGATGCTGCCCGTGACCGGCTACGCCGCGACGGCCCGGTCCGCGATTCATCGCGAACCCTTGCCCAATGGCTGAGCGAATGGGTGACCACCTTCCTGCAGGCCAGTGACCGCGCCGAATCCACCAAGACCATGCACGCCGGGTACGCCCGCGTCTGGATCATCCCCGTCCTGGGCGACGTCCGGCTGGACCAGTTGAACGTCAACGACATCAACCGACTGATACTGACCATGAAAGCCGACGGGCGCGCAGATGCCACCCGCCGCAACTGCTACACCACCCTGCGCATCGCCCTGGACGACGCCGTCGTCAACGGGCTGCTGGCCACCAACCCGGTACACCGGGTCAAGCAACCCAAGGTCACCCGCCACGAAGCCCGATTCCTACGACCCGACGAAGTTCCGGCCCTGATCGCCGCCGCCGCGACACTGCGCTACGGCCCGATCCTGTCCTTCATCCTGGGCACCGGCCTACGACGCGGCGAAGCCCTAGCGCTGACCTGGGCCCACATCGACCTGGACCAGGGCACAGCGCGCGTCAACGGGTCCCTGGTGCGCCGCAACGGCCACCTGCTGGTGTCCACCCCCAAGACCGCCGCCAGTCGCCGCAGCGTGGCCCTAAGCCCCGCCATGGTCGCCCTGCTGCAGCGATGGCGGACAGCCCAAGCCGCTGAACGGCTGGTGGCAGGCAACCTGTGGCACGACGACGGCGGCGGCCCACGGGCTGGGTACGTGTTCACCACCGCGTTCGGCGGGCCTGTGGAACCCCAGAACGTCCTACGGACCGTCCAGTTGGCCGCCACCGCCGCAGGGCTACCGGACGTCACCGTGCACGCCCTACGCCACACCTATGCGACCACCGCCCTGCTGAACGGCGTCCCGCTGAAGGTAGTCAGTTCCAACCTGGGCCACGCGTCGATACAGATCACCGCAGACACCTATGGACACGTCACCGACGCCGCCGCACAGGCCGCCGCCGCAGCGGTCGCAGAAGCCCTGGGCCTGTAACCACAGCCGCCCAGCAGCCATTCAAGAAGGGACCCGCACCATGCGAAGAACCGCCACCACCGCCAAGCGCCACGGCCGTCACCAACCGTTGGTGATGGGCATGACCACCGGCCTGCCCCGACCACCGGTGGAACCCGACCTGCTCGATCAGGCGGAAGTCGCCCGCCGTCTGAACGTCAGCCGCACCACCATCTGGCGACTGGCCAAGCGCGGCGAGATCCGGGTCGTCCGCATCGGCAGCCGAACCCTCATTCCTCGCAGCGAACTGCAACGTCTGATCGCCGACGGGCCTGGGGACGTGCAGTCAGCAAGTGGACCGTCGTGACCACGTCAATGCGCAAGCCGAAGCTCAGGTTCAGTGATTACCCCTTGCCCGCTCTGATCCGGGAGGCACCGTTGACGACCCAGGAAAAGACCCTGCTCTTCGTCATCGTCAGTCACAAGAATCAAAAGTCCTACGCCCGCGCGGGCGTGCTGCAACAACAGACTGGGCTTGGCCGAACGTCCTTTTACGACGTTCGCGGTGCCCTTAAGGAGCGCGGCATCCTTGCCGCCAGCGAAAGTCCCGGGGGAGCCACCACGTACACGGTTCGTAGAGGACCCCTGGAGAAGCTGTTGCGCGACACCAACCGCGGCTCAGGTGTGCTGTCACGCGGCACGACCGCTGCCGCTACGGGGCAGGCGACCCATACCGTCACGCGGCACCCAACCCCTGCCGTGAAACGTCACCAGAAGCAGAACACGAAGGTAAACACTGAAGAATCTATGAACATGAAGGGGACTGCCCAGGCTCTGGTTGACACTCGGGGTGGGTGGTTCTCAGGCAGCGTCTGCTGCTGAGTAGATGGTCTCAAACTCGATCGGGGTCAGTCGCCCGAGGGCTGCTTGGCGTCGTCGTCGGTGGTAGGTCTTCTCGATCCAGACCACGATCGCGAGGCGGAGCTCCTCGCGGGTCTCCCAGCGTTTCCGGTTCAGGACGTTCTTCTGCAACAGCGCGAAGAAGGACTCCATCGCGGCGTTGTCGCCGCACGCGCCGACCCTGCCCATCGAGCCGCGCAGGCCAGCGTTCTTCAGAGCGTGGACGTACTTCCGAGACCTGAACTGACTGCCCCGGTCCGAATGCACGATCGTGTCC
>NZ_FOQG01000034.1 GCF_900113685.1 Nocardioides psychrotolerans | reverse complement strand
CCCCCCCCCGCTCGGCGTCGACCATCACATGGTTGACCAGCGGATAGCGCCCCTAGCGAGCATGTCTCTCCGGACTAGGGTCGTGCGATGGCACACCGGCGGAGCCATCGCGCTGCGATCGCGATCATCCTGCTCGCGGGCACCGCGTGCACGTCCGAGGAGCCATCGGCCCAGCCGTCGTACGACGGACGGTCGCCGTCAGCGATCGCCTCCCCGTCGCCTCCGCTCGAGCCGACTGCGAGCCCTGAGCCCCCGCCGGAGCCCCCGGGGTCGGTGACGATCGCGCTGGCGGGCGACATCCACTTCGAGGGTGTCCTGCGGGGCCGGCTGGCCGACCCGGCGACCGCGCTGGCACCGATGACGTCGACGTTGACGGCCGCCGACGTGGCGATCGTCAACCTCGAGACGTCCGTCGGGCTCGGTGGGATGCCCGAGCCCGGCAAGCGTTATCCGTTCCAGGCTCCTACGAGCGCGTTCGCTGCCCTGGCGGCGGCCGGGATCGACGTGGCGACGATGGCCAACAACCACGCGCTCGACTTCGGCCGCGAGCCGTTGCCGGGGATGTTTGCGGCCGTGGACCGCGCCGCTAGAGGGCCCTCGCCGTTGCGCGTCGTCGGGATCGGGCGAGACGTGGACGGGGCCTTCACCCCGGCGTTCGTCGACGTCGGCGACACGGTCGTGGCCACGATCGGCGCGACCGTGGCCGACCAGGACCCGACCGCCGACCCCACGGGGCAGTGGGCCGCGACGGCAGACTCCCCCGGCACCGCCGACGCCCTCGCCGACCCGGCGAGGCTGCTGCGGGCCGTCGCCGCGGCCGACCGGACCGCGGACGTCGTCGTGGTCTACCTGCACTGGGGCATCCAGGGCGAGCGCTGTCCGAGCGAGGACCAGCGGTCCCTGGCGCGATCCTTGGTCGGGGCAGGGGCTGATGTCGTGGCGGGCAGCCACACCCACGGGTTGCAGGGCGACGGGCCGCTGGGCAGGGGCTACGTGGCCTACGGGTTGGGCAACTACGCCTGGTACACCCCCACCGAGCTGACCGGGGTGCTCACGCTGACACTGCGCCCCGCGGTGGCGCGCACGGGTCAGGCGCGGGTGATCGACGCCGTCTGGGAGCCGGCCTCGATCAGCGCGGACGGCCTCCCCTCGCCGCTCACCGGACCCGACGCGGCCGGCTTCGACGCCGAGCTGGCCTCGCTGAGGGCCTGCGCGGGCTTCGTCGGCTGATCCAGCGCGACGAGCTCACGCCGAATGTCGGCAGCCGGGGATCCATGCAGACCGCGCGCCGGATGCGGCACCCCCTGGAACAATGGGGCCATGGTCGACCTCCCCCGCAAGGCAGCAGCGCGCACGGCCCGACTGGCCGCCCTCCCGCTGGGCTTCGCGGGTCGCAGCGCGGTGGGATTTGGTCGCCGGCTGGGTGGCGCACCAGCCGAGGCCGTGATGAGCGACATCCAGGCCCGCACGGCCGAGCAGCTCTTCCGCACGCTGGGTGAGCTCAAGGGCGGGGCGATGAAGTTCGGCCAGGCGCTGTCGGTGTTCGAGGCGGCGCTGCCCGAGGAGATGGCGGGGCCCTACCGCGAGCAGCTCACCAAGCTCCAGGACTCGGCGCCACCGATGCCGACCCAGACCGTGCGCGACATCCTCACCCGCGACCTCGGCCCCGACTGGCCGAAGCAGCTGGTCTGGCTGGACGGCGGTCCGACCGCCGCCGCGTCGATCGGCCAGGTCCACAAGGGGCGTTGGCACGACGGTCGCGAGGTGGCGGTCAAGGTGCAGTACCCCGGCGCCGGGGATGCCCTGCGCGCCGACCTGCGCCAGCTCGCGCGGCTCGCCAGGACCATCGGGCCGCGCTTCCCCGGCATCGACATCAAGCCGCTGGTCGAGGAGGTCCAGGCCCGCGCCGAGGACGAGCTCGACTACCGCCTCGAGGCCGAGGCACAGCGTGCGTTCGCGAAGGTGTTCGCCGACGACCCCGACATCGTCATCCCCGACGTCGTCGCCCAGGGCGAGGCGGTGCTGATCACCGAATGGCTCGACTCCGACTCCTCGCTGGCCCGGATCATCAAGGAGGGCACGACCGAGGAGCGCGACCACTACGGCGACCTGCTGGTGCGCTTCCTCTTCGAGGGCCCCAGCCGCACCGGGATGCTCCACGCCGACCCGCACCCCGGCAACTTCCGCATCATCCCCGCGAAGGACGGCTCCCCGGGGCGCATGGGCGTGCTCGACTTCGGCGCCGTCGCCCGCCTGCCGGGCGGCACGTTCCCCGCCGAGATGGGCACGCTGATCCGGCTCACGGCGCTGGAGGACAAGGAGCAGCTCATCGCCGAGCTGCGTCGTGGCGGCTTCCTCAAGGACAAGATCAAGATCGACGCCGACCTGCTGGTCGACTACCTCTCCCCCCTCGTCGAGCCGACGATGGTCGAGCGTTTCCGCTTCACCCGGGAGTGGATGCGCGCGCAGTTCCAGCGCATCAACAACCCCAAGGAGCCGAGCTACACGATCGCGATCAAGCTCAACCTGCCGCCGTCCTACATGCTCATCCACCGCACCTGGATGGGCGGCATCGGTGTGCTCAGCCAGCTCGAGGCCGAGGTCGCCTTCAACGAGATCCTCACCGAGCACCTGCCCGGTTTCGCCGACCCGGCCTGAGGGCTCGCGACCTACTGCCCGACCGCACCGTCGATCGACTCGCGGATCAGGTCGGCGTGGCCGTTGTGGCGGGCATACTCCTCGACCAGGTGGACCAGCACCCAGCGCAGGTTGAAGTGGCCGCCGGTGCGCCCGCTCGTGTGCTTCGACTCCGTGTCGAGGCTGGTCATCGAGGCGATCACGGCGTCGGCCTTGTCGACCTCGGCGTCGAAGAGGTCGCGCAGCTGCGCGGGGGTGTCGTGGACGGCGCTGTGCCAGTCCCAGTCGCCGTCTGCCTCCCAGTCGACCGAGGTCCACGGCTCGTCGTCGTGGCCTCCCATGATCCGGCGCACCCACCAGTTCTCCACGTAGGCCAGGTGCTTGGCCATGCCGCCGAGGGTCATGTCGCTCGGCGCGTGCGGGGTGTCGAGCTGCTGCGCGTCGAGACCGGCGATCTTGATCCGGAACGTGTTCCGGTGCCAGTCGAGGAAGGCCAGCAGCGTCGTGCGCTCGTCGGCGTTGTTGGGGGGATAGCCGCGCTGCTCGAGGTCCATGACACGAGACGTTAGGGCATCCCCGTCAGGGCAGCAGCCCGGTTTCGAGGTCGCGGTCCGTCAGGCAGTACGACGAGCCGCCGGGGTCGGCGAGCACCGTCCAGCGGGAGTGGGTCGCCAGGACGCGGGCGCCGAGCGCCACGTGCCGAGCCGTCTCATCAGGACGATCCGAGGTCGCGAGGTCGAGGTGGATCCGAGCCGGGGTGCCGGGTGGGTCGTCGGTGCGCTGGAGCAGGAAGCGCAGCGGCTGTCCGGCGGGTCGGACCAGCGAGTGCAGCTCCTCGAACGACGAGCCGACCAGCTCCCAGCCGGTCACGTCGCGCCAGAACGCCCACTCCCGCTCGTAGGCGCCGGCCGCAACGTCGAGACACACCTGGTCGACCAGGCTGCGGCCACCAAACGGCCACGGGGCCGGTCGCGGGCGCGTGCCCGCCGGGTGGCTCACGAAGCAGAAGGTCAGCCCGGCCGGCGACGTCAGCACGACGTAACCGTGCTCGGAGCGGTGCACGACCACGGCGCCCAGCGCCACCGCGTGCTCGCTCGACGCACCCGGGTCGGTCGCGTGCAGGTCGAGGTGGATCCGGCTGGGCCCCACGTCGCGGCGCTGCACCCGCAGGAAGTCGTCGCCGTCGGGCGGCACCAGCGTCGCGAACTCGTCCGTGGCGCCACGTCGCTGCGACACGTCGTAGCCCGTCACGGCGGACCAGAACGCGAGCCCGCGCTCGCAGTCCGGCGCGGCAAGGTCGAGGAACGCCGAGACCCAGAAGGGGGTCACGTCACCGGCGCGCAGTCGTGTCCGCAGTCATGGCCGCTGACATGGCCACTGGCGCCAGGCGCGGCAGGACCGTCGAAGTGCGACGCCGGCCGGTGCAGGACCGCGGAGGTCGGCGTGAGCCGCACGTCCTCGCCGACGACCTCGGCCGTGCCGTCGACCAGGAGCGTGAAGCCGCGCGACTCCAACGGCGGGAAGAGTGCGGTGACCGACGGCTGCCCGGTGACGTTGGCGCACGAGCCGCGGCCCGGACCCGTGACGAGCAGCGCGCCGTCGACGACCTCGCGCTCGATGGTGACGGCCTTGACTCGCCCGTCGGCCGACGTGCTCAGCAGATAGCCGGCACCGAAGTCGTCGAGTGCTCGGGCCAGGTCTGCGACGTCCACGGGGATGCTCATGACCCGAGGCTATCCAGCCCGCTGTCCATCCCTGTGTCCACCCAGCGTTCGCCCGCGGGAGTAGCGAGGGCCGCGCCGGAGGTCAGCTCTGCGACGAGGGCGTGCAGCCGGGGTACGTCGGCGGGCGCGACGCCCAGGCGCAACGTCACCGCTGCGGCGTAGTCGCTGCCGAGCACGGCGATGCCGCGCGTGCGCAGCGCGCTCTCCACGTGGCCGGCGTCGGTGTGCCCCACCTCGAGCAGCAGCTCCTGGAGCAGGTCGCGACGCTGGGCGCCCGCCGCGTCGAGGCCGGCGCGCACCGCGTCACCGTAAGCCCGGACCAGGCCGCCGGCGCCGAGCAGCGTCCCGCCGAACCAGCGCGTCACCACCGCGACCACGTCGGAGAGGGCCGCACCGCGGAGCACCTCGAGCATCGGCGCCCCGGCGGTGCCGGACGGCTCGCCGTCGTCGTTGGACCGCTCCACGGCGGCGTCGGGACCCAGGACGAACGCCGAGCAGTGGTGGCGGGCGTCGTGGTGCTCCTTGCGGAGCCGGTCGACGACGGCCCGCGCGGCGGCCTCGTCCTCGACCCGCACGATGGTGCACAGGAAGCGGGAGCGCCGGACCTCGATCTCGGCCTCGGCGTCGCGGCGCGGCGTGCGGTAGGAGGAGGTCACCACAGGCCCACCACCTCGCCGCCGATCCGCACGATGAACGCGGAGACGACCACGATGAAGAAGACGCGCACGAAGCCGGCCCCGCGGGCCACGGCGAGGCGGGCGCCGAGGTAGCCACCCACCAGGTTGGCGGCTCCCATGACCAGGGCGACGTCCCACAGGACGACGCCCTGCGGGACGAAGACCACGAGCGCGCCCAGGTTGGTGGCCCAGTTGGCCAGCCGTGCCTTGGCGGAGCCCTCGAGGAAGTTGTAGCCGAGCAGGCCGACCAGGAGGAACACGAAGAAGCTCCCGGTGCCGGGGCCGAGCGCGCCGTCGTAGAAGCCGACGGCCAGGCCGGTGGCCATCGCGGCAGCCGTGTGGCGCCGGCCGGTGAAGCGGAGCACCGTGGTCGTGCCGATCTCGGGCTTGAAGAGGACGTAGGCACCCACCGCCACCAGGACGACCAGGACGATCGGGTCGAACGCCGAGCGTGGGATGAGGAAGGCGATCCCGGCCCCCAGCGCGGCACCGAGGAACGCCAGCGCCATCAGCGGGAGGAAGGTGCGCGGGTCGGGCCTGACCCGGCGGTAGTACGTCGCCGAGCTCACCGTGGTGCCGCAGAACGACGCGAGCTTGTTGGTCGCGAGGATCTGCACCGGACTGGCGTTCGGGAGGCCGAGGAGCAGGGCCGGCAGCTGGACGAGCCCGCCCCCACCCACCACGGCGTCGACGAAGCCGGCTCCGAGGGCGGCCAGCCCGAGCAGCAGGAGCACGGTGAGGGTCGGGTCGCTCATGCCGCGCCCCTCATCCCAGGGCCCTCAGGGAGGCGGTCACGACGACGGCGGCGACCACGGCGAGCACCAGCGACCGACGACGCCACAGCAGCAGCCCGCCCACCGCGACGCCCGCCGTGCTCGCGTCGACCTGAAGCCGTTGGCCGTCGGCCAGCGCGGAGGTGACGACGAGGGCGGCGAGGAGCACCGGCGGGGTCAGCGCGATGACGCCCATCACCCGCGCCGGCAGCTCACGGCCGCCCAGCACGACCGGACCTGCTGCCTTGATCAGCACGGTGAGGACGGCCGTGCCCGCGATGAGGAGCCAGATCGTCATCGCCGCAGCCCCACGAGCGCCGCGATGCCGGCGACCAGGATCGGGATCCCCGGTGGTGCGAACGGCACCAGCGCCAGCGCGATGACCGCCCCGGCGAGCGCGACCCGGCGGGTGCGTGGGTCGCGCAGCTCGACGAGGAGCAGCGCCAGGAAGAACGTGGGGAAGACCGCGTCGAGCCCGAAGCGGTCGGTGTCACCGACGACATCACCGGCGAAAGCGCCGACGACGGTGCCGGAGACCCACCCGACGTACTGCGGGACCGTCGAGCCGAAGAGCTGCCAGCGGTCGAACGTGCCGTCGCCCCGGTTGGCCAGCACCCAGGAGGGATCGACGACGGTCTGGCCCTGGAGTCCTCGGCTGAGCGGTCCTCCCGGCAGCGAGGGGGCCAGGGCGATGCCCATGGCGAGGAAGCGCGCGTTCATCAGGCCACCCGCGGCGATCCCGGGCACGACGCCGCCACCACCCGCGATGATCGCGACCGCGGCGACCTGGGCCGAGCCGGCGTGTACGACGGCCGACATGACGATCGCCTGCAGCGGCGAGAACCCGGCCTGCACCGCCAGGACCCCGAAGGAGAGCGACAGCAGGAACGCGACGAGGGAGAACGGGAGCCCGAGCCTCAGCCCCCGTCGAAACGCCTCGTCCACCTGCCCGACCCTAAGGTGACGGCGTGCGCATCGTGTCATTGCTCCCGTCGACCACCGAGATCCTCTTCGCGCTCGGCGCCGGCCCCGAGGTGGTCGGCGTGACCTTCGAGTGCGACACCCCGGCCGAGGCCCGCACCCGCACGATCGTGTCGACCACGACGATGCCCGAGGGCCTCACCCCGGCCGAGATCGACGCCTTCGTGGTGGGGGCGGTGGCGCGCGGTGAGGACCTCTACCGGCTCGACGCCGGCGCGCTGGGAGGGCTCGACGCCGACCTCGTCGTCACCCAGGACCTGTGCGCGGTGTGCGCGGTCGACGTGAGCGTCGTCGACGACGCGTTGCGCCACCTCGGGTGCACGGCCGAGGTCCTGACGTGCGACCCGCACACGCTCGAGGAGGTGCTCGCGTCCGTCGAGGCACTCGGCGCCGCGACCCGTCGTACGACGGAAGCCGAGGCGCTGGTCGCCTCGCTGCGGGCGCGCCTCGCCGCCGTGTCGGCGTCGGTCGCCGCGCGGGACGGAGACCGCCCGCGGGTGGTGGTGCTGGCGGGGGTGCTGGGCGGGGTTGCTGGCGTCGAGTGACGCGTAGAGCACGTCCGGGCGACCCCAGATCATGCATTCCGTGTCACTCGACGAGCACGGGTCAGTCGCCGACCCAGAACCCGCGGCCGCCGAACCAGTCGCCGTAGGCGTTGCGGATGTCGCCCACCGGGCTCTGCCCACCGCGGGAGCCGAGGTAGGAGCCGACGACGGCTGCCCCCAGGTCGTCGAGCTCGGGCGCCACGACGTTGCCGTCGACGCGCTTGGCCATCGACTCGATGAAGCGGGCGAGGCCGGGGTCCTCGCCGAGGCGGAAGAAGGTCGTGTGCGCACCGAGGCGCATCGAGGCGTCGAGCTCACGCACGGCGTAGGCGACGGTGAGCGGGTGCGGCGGGTAGGAGAAGTAGACCTGGCCGTCCGGCTCGAGGTGGGACGTCGGCTCACCGTCGGTGACGATCAGCAGCACCGGCTGGGCGTTGGGGTGCTTGCGGAAGTGGCGGTTGGCGAGCAGCAGGGCGTGGTGGAGGTTGGTGCCCTTGTCCCACTGGGCGTCGAGGCCGGTGAGCTCCTCGATGTCCATGACCTGCGCGTGCCGGCCGAAGGCGATCATCTGGAGCGCGTCGCCGCGGAAGCGCGACTTGATCAGCGTGTGCAGCGCCAACGCGGTGCGCTTCATCGGCACCCAGCGGCCGTCCATCGCCATCGAGAACGACGTGTCGACCAGCAGCGCGACGCAGGCCTGCGTGCGGGCCTCGGTCTCGGTGACCTCGACGTCGCTGACCTGGAGGCGTACGCCGGAGCGGGGGTCACCGCCCTCGGAGACCGTGCGCTGCACGGCGTTGGTGATCGTGCGCGTCACGTCCCAGGGCTCGGTGTCGCCGAAGGCCCACTCACGGGTCGCGCCCGACCGCTCCCCTGCCGCACCGGCCTGGCGCAGGTCGCGCTGTCCCTGGCGGCCCGACATCTTGTCGGCGACGTCCTTGAGCAGCGCCTTGCCGAGCTGGCGCATCGCCTTGGGCGTGAGCTTGAGCTGGCCGCTGGAGTCGCGGCGCAGGGTGCCGCTGTCGCGCAGCGCCTTCTCGAGCTCCTTGAGGGTGCGCGCATCGACGGCCGCCTGGTCGCCGAGCTGGCGCGAGAGGGCCTCGAGGTCGACGTCGTCCAGGCGGGCGCCGCCGTAGGACTGGGAGAGCTGGTCGGAGAGCGCGTCGAGGTCGGCGAGGTCCTGCAGCACGCCGGTGCCGTCGCCGAGACCCAACCCCTGCTCGCCGTCGAAGCGCTCGGAGCCGCCCCAGTCCTCACCGGGTCGCAGCGCCTGGAGGTTGCCGTCGAGCTGGGAGAGCGACTGCATCAGCTCGGGTGAGCCGAAGGCCTGCGAGGCCAGGGCGTCGAGCTCGTCGCGCTGCTCCTGGGTCATCGAGTTGCGCATCCGCTGGGCCGCCGCCGCGCGCTGCGCGAGCGAGTCGAGCAGCTCGTCGATGTTCGCGGGGTTCTCCGGGAAGAAGTCGCCGTGCTTGTCCATGAATTCGGAGAAGTCGGAGTCGGTGTCCTCCCCGCGGGAGTGCTTCTCCAGCAGGCCGTTGAGGTCCTGGAGCATCTCGTTAATCGCCGCGCGGTCCTCGTCGGTGGCGCTCTCCAGGGCCTGCTTCATCCCGGCGAACCGCTGGTCGAGCATCTCGCGGCCGAGGAGGTCCTTGATCTTCTCGTAGTCCTCGCGGGCCTCACGGCTCTGCCAGTCGTAGTCGCCGAGCTCCTGCACGGCCGCCGAGGTCGAGGTCGGGAGGTTCTCCAGGCGCATCTCGGCGAAGGCGCGGTCGGCGTCGTCCATCATCGCGTCGCGGGCCAGCTGCTTGCGCTCCTCGAGCACCGCCTTGTCGAGCAGCTCCTTCACCTCGGCCAGGGTGCCGTCGAGGTTGTGCTTCTGGAGCAGCTCGCGGCGCTTCTCCGCCACCCGTCGCGCCAGGTCGTCGAGGCCTTGCCGGTCCTGGCCGCCACGGCGCAGGAACTCTCGCATCGCCCGCTCGGGGCTGTAGCCCGCCATGACGTCCTCGCCGATGGCGTCGAGGGCCTCGGCGATGTCGACCGGTGGGGCGAGGGGGTCGCCGCCGGCGTACTTGCCGTAGCGCGACGCGCGGCGGAGCCTAGCCATAGATCGTCTCGGAGCCGTCGGAGTCCTTGCTGATCTTGCGGCCGAGATAGAGCCCCTCGAGGGCCAGCTCGATCGCACCGGCGCGCTGGCCGTCGTTGGTGGCGCCGAGGCGGTCGCAGATCTCGTCGTAGAGCTCGGACTCCCCGAGCACCGGCAGGCCGGTGAGGAAGTCGCGGGCGGTGACCTGCTCGCCGGTGGTGACCATCGAGCCGGACTCGATCGCGTCGACGAGGAGCTCGAAGTCGAGCCCGCGGAAGTGCGCCCGGACGGTCTCGGCAGTGGCGGTGCGCAGCAGGTGGGTGAGGATCTCGTCCTCACGGCCCTCCTCGCCCGACTCGAACTCGATCTTGCCGCCGAGCACGTCGACCGCCGTCTCGAGGTCGACGACGCGGGCGACGGCCTCGTCCTCGCCCTGCACGGTCGCGCGGTGGAGCGCCGCGGCCGCGATGGTCTCGGCGCCGGCGATCGCGAAGCGGGCCGAGACGCCGGAGCGCTGGTCGACCGAGGAGGAGTCGCGCAGGTTGCGGGTGAAGCGGGCCAAGATCTCCACGAGGTAGTCAGGGACCTCCGCGACCAGCTCGGCCTCCTGGCGGATGACCGCGATCTCGGAGTCGAGCTCGAGCGGGTAGTGGGTGCGGATCTCGGCGCCGAAGCGGTCCTTCAGGGGGGTGATGATGCGCCCGCGGTTGGTGTAGTCCTCGGGGTTGGCGCTGGCCACGACGAGCACGTCGAGCGGCAGCCGCAGCACGTAGCCGCGGATCTGGATGTCGCGCTCCTCCATCACGTTGAGCATCGCGACCTGGATCCGCTCGGCGAGGTCGGGCAGCTCGTTGATCGCGACGATGCCGCGGTGGCTGCGCGGGATCAGCCCGAAGTGGATGGTCTCGAGGTCGCCCAGCGAGCGGCCCTCCGCGACCTTCATCGGGTCGACGTCGCCGATCAGGTCGGCCACCGAGGTGTCAGGGGTCGCGAGCTTCTCGGCGTAGCGCTCGTCGCGGTGACGCCAGGCGACCGGGAGGTCGTCGCCGAGCTCTCCTGCTCGTCGTACGGAGGCGGTGGTGACGGGGTCGAACGGGTGCTCACCGAGCTCGGACCCGGCGATGACCGGGGTCCACTCGTCGAGGAGGCCGACCAGGGTGCGCAGCAGCCGGGTCTTGCCCTGACCGCGCTCACCCAGGAGCACGATGTCGTGACCGGCGATCAACGCCCGCTCCAGCTGCGGGATGACCGTCGTGCCGAAGCCGTGCAGGCCGGGCCACGGGTCGCGGCCCTCGGCCAGGGCGGAGAGCAGGTTCTCGCGGATCTCGGCGCGCAGGGTCCTGGCGACGTGGCCCGACGCACGCAGCTCGCCGACGGTGGAGATGGTGGGAGCCGAAGAGGAAGTCACGTCCCCGAACCTACGCCCCGGCCGCAACGTGGAGCAGGCTCCTGGAGCGCTCCTCAAGACGGCTGCCACGGGGAGGACCTGTGCTCTAGGGTCACGGCGGGAGAGAGTCCAGAGGAGTGACATGAGGCGCAAGCTGCTGGCGGTGAACGACTCGGCCTGGTTGTTCGCGGAGAGCCACCGGACACCGATGCAGGTCGGCATGCTGGCGACCTTCCGTGTGCCGGAGGACCGACCGACCTTCGTCGCGGACCTGGTGGCCCAGTGGCGCGAGGTCCAGGAGTTCGCCCCACCCTTCAACTACCTGTTCAAGAAGACGCCGGTGCCCAGCTGGGTCGAGCTGCCGCACGACGCGATCGACCTGGACTACCACCTGCGTCACTCCGCGCTGCCGGCCCCGGGCTCCCAGCGCGAGCTGGGCGTCCTGGTCTCCCGGCTGCACTCCGCCAAGATGGATCGTCGCTACCCCCTGTGGGAGTGCCACGTCATCGAGGGCCTCGAGGAGGACCGCTGGTCGCTCTACATCAAGGCCCACCACTCGCAGGTCGACGGCGTCGGCGGCATCCGTCTCCTGCGGCGCATCCTCTCGGCCGACCCGGCAGCGCGCGACATGCTGCCGCCGTGGGCCGTCGGGACCCGGGGCCCCGACCAGTCCGGCATCATCCGCACCACCTCCGAGGAGGTCGCCGTGCCGTCGTCGGGCGGCGGTCTGGCCGGCGCCCTGGTGGGTGGTCTGCGCGGTGGCGCGGCCGTGGTCGGCTCGCTGGGCAAGACCTACGCCGAGACCGTCACGGGTCGTCGCGACGAGGGCCAGGCTGCGCCTTTCCGCGCACCCAAGTCGATCTTCAACGGCCGCATCCACACCCCGCGCCGCTTCGCCACCCAGCACTACTCGATCGACCGGTTGCGCACGATCGCGAAGGCTGCCGACGCCAGCCTCAACGATGTCTTCCTCACGCTCTGCGGAGGTGCGCTGCGCCGCTACCTGAGCGAGCAGGACAAGCTGCCTGACAAGACGTTGATCGCCAACGTGCCCGTGTCGGTGCGCGAGGGCACCGGGGCGTCGGTCGGCAACGCGATCACCTTCCTCTACTCCACCCTGGGCACCGACATCGACGACCCGGTCGAGCGGATCGCTGCCATCCGGGAGTCGATGCGTTTGGGCAAGGCGCGCCTGCCCCGGGTCAGCGGCGCCGCCATGGACACCTACACCTTGGCGCTGATGCTGCCCGTCATGAGCGAGGCGATCCTCGGCACCGGCGGCCGCACGCGCCCGGCCTCCAACGTCGTCATCTCCAACGTGCCGGGCCCTGCTGAGGCACGCTACCTCGACGGCTCGCGCATGGAGGAGATCTACCCCGTCAGCCTGCTCTTCAACGGCCAGGCGCTCAACATCACGGCCGTGTCCTACGACGGGGAGTTCAACATCGGCTTCACCGGGTGTCGCGACTCCGTCCCGAGCCTGCAGAAGATCGCGGTCTACGCCGGGGAGGAGCTCGAGCGACTCGAGGCTGCGCTCGTGCCATGAGCCTGCTGCCATGAGCCTGCTGTCCGTCCTCGTCGTCCTCCTCTGCGTGCTCACGCTGGCGCTGGGCGCCGTCCTCGTGGTGGTTGTCCAGCGCCTGTCGGATGCCCGCGCCGACCTCGCGGCCGAGCAGGGGCGCTCCGCCCAGCTGGAGGCCGACCTGGACGCCGCGTTGCGCCCCCGGCCGGCATCGACCGCGACCGAGCGCGCCGTACGACGGGTGTTCGAGACCGCCACCCGGGTGCGGGAGCACGGCATCGCCGGTCTCCTAGAGCGCTCGCTCGAGGACCTGACGAGCTGGGCGGCCGACGAGCGCACCGAGATCGTCAACCTGGCCGCCGCCGACGGCACCGTGACGCTGCTCTTCTCCGACATCGAAGGCTCCACCTCGCTCAACGACAAGCTCGGCGATGCTGCCTGGGTCAGGCTCCTGGCCGCCCACGACCAGCTGGTGCGCTCACGGGTCGACCGCTACCGCGGGCAGGTCGTCAAGACCGCCGGTGACGGCTTCATGGTCGCCTTCCGAGACGCCGAGGCAGCCTGCCGCGCCGCCCTGGGGATCCAGAAGGACCTGGGACGCAGCCTCGACCTGCGGCTACGCCCCGTGCGCGTGCGCATCGGCATCCACACCGGCACGGTCGTCAGCCGAGACGGCGATTACTTCGGCCGCAACGTCGCGATGGCCGCCCGCGTCGCCGACAAGGCCGTGGGTGGCGAGGTCCTGGCCAGCAGCGCGGTCCTCAGCGCGCTCGACGACGACGCGGCCGTCATGCTGTTCAAGGCCGCCGACGTCGAGCTGCGCGGCCTGCCCGGGCGCCACGACCTCTACCGCGTCGAGCGACGTCGAGCGACCCTGTGAGCCGGCTGCAGCGGGAGTGCCCGTGCGCCAGCACCCAGACGTACGACGCGTGCTGCGGTCGCCTGCACCGCCAGGCCGCGCAGGCCGAGACGGCGTTGGAGCTGATGCGCTCGCGCTACGCGGCCTACGCCGTGGGTGACCTCGACCACGTGTTCCGCACGTGGCACCCGCGCACCCGCCCCGACGACCTCGAGCCGGACCCGTCGCTGACGTGGACGGGTCTGGAGATCCTGGGGTCCGGCGAGGACTGGGTGGAGTTCGTGGCGTCGTACTCACGCGCCGGCGTGGCCGGGCAGCGGCACGAGCGCAGCCTCTTCGAGCGGCGGGGCGGTCGCTGGGTCTACGTGGGCGAGACGCCGTGAGCATCGTGGTGCGCGAGCGGCGGGACGCCGACGTCGCTCGCCTGGTCGAGCTGCTCGCCGAGCAGCAGGCTGTGTCCTCCTACCCGGTCCGCTGGCCGCTGCCCGTCCCCGCCGAGGAGTTCCTGGTGCGCTCCTCCGAGCGGCGCGCCTGGGTCGCCGAGCTGGACGGTGCGGTCGTCGGTCACGTCAGCGTGGGCGACCCCGAGGAGCTGGTGCCGCGCTTCGCGGCCGCGACGGGCGCCACCGGCTTCGGGATGGTCTCGGTCCTCTTCACAGCCCTGGCGGTGCGCCGTCAAGGTGTGGGTGCGCTGCTGCTCGACACGGCAGTCGCCTGGATCCGCGGACGGGGCGAGGTGCCGGTGCTCGACGTCGTGCCGGTCCACGAGGCGGCGGTCCGGCTCTACCGGGACCGCGGCTGGGTCGAGATCGGGACGGAGCGCTTCGCGTGGCTGGGCGAGGGCGTCCCGGACCTCCTCCTGATGGCCCTGCCGCCCTATCCGTCGGCCTACCCACCGCCAGGCCCGGCGACCAGCACCGGGCCGAGCGCCCGCTCGTAGGCCGCGACGTCCACGTCGAGGGCATCGGCCAGGACCCGGAAGAGGGCGGCACGCAGGATCGCCTGACGAGGCACCCCCTGTGACCAGGCGCTGAGGGCGTCGAGCGGCGCTCCGAACCACATCACCGCGTCGAGCGCGCAGACAGCCTCGGCCCAGCGCACCGGCCGCCAGGCCGGGGCGACGTCGATGACGACGGGGGCGCCGTAGGCGTCGAGGAGGACGTTGCCGGCGAGGTCGGCGTGGACGAGCTGGTCGGGTCCGAGGTCGACGGGCCGGAGGGCCTCGTGCAGCCGGGCGGCGAGGGTGGCGCCGGGGCCGGCCGCGGTGATCAGCGGCTGCTCGCCGAAGGCCTGCCGCTCGGCCCGCGCCCAGCGATCCTCGCGGTCGTCCAGCCCGTCGGGACGCTGTGGCACGGCGACCGCGAGCTCGGCGTGCAGGACGTGGGCGGTGGCGGCGAGCACCGCGAGGTCGTCGCAGGCGACGGTGCCGGGCTCGAAGCGACTGGCGCCCC
This sequence comes from Nocardioides psychrotolerans, assembly GCF_900113685.1. Taxonomy (GTDB): domain Bacteria; phylum Actinomycetota; class Actinomycetes; order Propionibacteriales; family Nocardioidaceae; genus Nocardioides; species Nocardioides psychrotolerans. The sequence continues at coordinate 6,369 of NZ_FOQG01000034.1, read as the reverse complement.
ATCCACCGACCGACCACGACCCGTCGCGCGCCGGCACCGGCATCGCGATGCGAAGGTCGCGCAGGCTGCGGCCGGGCCGCTCGTCGAGGCGGACGGCGAGGCGGGCCAGGGCGGGGTTGAGCCAGACCAGGACGTCCGGGTCGCGGTCGGGCGAGAGGACCAGGTCACCGGCCCGCACGCTGCGGCCCTGCCCGCCGGGCAGCGGCTCGACGGCCTCGGGCACGGCGAAGAGGTCGAGCACCTCCGCGGAGGGTCGTGCCGGGAGCTCAGCTGACGCGGGCGTCACGTCGGCCAGGTTAGTGCTCGTCAGCGGCGATCGCGGAAGACCGGCTCGCGGCCCTCCCGGCGGGCGAGCGTGGCTTCCTCGAAGTTGTCGGTCAGCAGCCGCAGGTAGAGCTGACCCAGGCCCTCGGAGGTCAGGTGCGCCTCGAGCGAGGAGGACGCCATCCCGGCCTGGAGCGATTTCTTGGTCAGCTCGATGCCGGGCTGGGAGAGCCGGGCGATCCGCTCGCCCGTCGTGACCGCTGCCGCCACGACGTCGTCGTGAACGCTGCTCACCAGCCCGATCCGCTCCGCCTCGTCGGCGTGCACGTCACGACCCGTGAGCATCAGGTCGGCCGCCCGCGTCGACCCGATCGCGCGCGGCAGCAGGAAGCTGAGGCCCAGCTCGCTGGCGGTCAGGCCGTTGTTGATCCCGGCCGCCCGGAAGTAGGCCGTCGGGGCGGCCAGTCGTAGGTCGCAGGCGAGCGCGAGGCACAGGCCGCCACCGATCGCGGCGCCGTTGACGGCCGCGACCACCGGCTGCGGGAGCCGGCGGATCGTGAGCACGACGTCCTCGAGCAGCTGCATCGCCCGAAGCGCGTAGGCCGGCGGCGGGAGCCCCTCGAGGCCCGGTGGCACACCGGCGGACTCCTGGTCGGCGCCCGAGCAGAAGCCGTTGCCGGCACCGGTGATCACCACGGCCCGCACCCCGGTGTCGGCACCCACCTCGAGCAGGGCGTCGCGAAAGGGCACCATCACGTCGAAGGACATCGCGTTCATCCGCTCGGGGCGGTTGAGCGTGACCACCGCGACCCGGGGGTCCGGCCGCGACACCTCGACATAGGTCATCTCACACCGACAGCAGGACCGAGGAACCGTGGCCGAAGAGGCCCTGGTTGGCGGTGATGCCCACGCGGGCGCCCTCGACCTGGCGGCCCGTCGCCTGGCCCCGCAGCTGCCAGGTGACCTCACAGACCTGGGCCAGCGCCTGTGCGGGGACCGCCTCGCCGAAGCAGGCCAGGCCTCCGGAGGGGTTGACCGGGATGCGGCCGCCGATCGTCGTGTCGCCGGCGCGCAGCAGGGCCTCGGCCTCGCCGCGCTTGCAGAGCGCGAGGTCCTCGATCCAGTCGAGCTCGAGGGCCGTGGACAGGTCGTAGACCTCCGCGAGGCTGACGTCCTCGGGCCCGATGCCGGCCTCCTCGTAGGCGGCGTGGGCGATCGACTCCTTGAACGTGCGCTCGGGGACGCCGGCGACGGCGCTGGAGTCGGTCGAGAGGTTGGGCATGTCCATGACGGTGTTGGGGAAGGTCGGCGTGACCGTCGAGACCGCCTTGACCCTCACTGGCGCGGCGATGCCGTGCTTGCGGGCGTAGTCGACGCTGGTGAGGACGACGGCTGCGGCGCCGTCGGAGGTCGCGCAGATGTCGAGCAGGTGCAGGGGATCGGAGACGACGGCGGAGCCGAGGACGTCCGCCACGCTGACCTCCTTGCGGTAACGCGCGTTGGGGTTGGCCAGCCCGTGCTTGGCGTTCTTGACCTTCACCTGCGCGAAGTCGGCCTGCGTGGCGCCGTAGAGGTCCATCCGCCGACGCGCATAGAGCGCGAAGTAGGCCGGGTTGGTCATGCCGAGCAGCCGGAAGCGAAGCCAGTCAGGATCGTCCCAGCGTTCGCCGGCGTTGGGCGCCAAGAAGCCCTTGGGAGTGGTGTCGGAGCCGACGACCAGTGCCACGTCGCAGAGCCCCGCGAGGATGCGGGCTCGCGCGGTGTCCAGCGCCTGGGCGCCGGTGGCGCAGGCGGCGTACGACGTGGCGACGCGGGCGCCGTTCCACCCCAGGGCCTGGGCGAAGGTCGCGCCGGCGACGTAGCCGCCGTAGCCGTTGCGCACCGTCTCGCCGCCGACGATCAGGTCGACGTCGGTCCACGGAATGTCGGCGTCGGCCAGCGCGGCGCGCGCGGCGTGCACGCCGTAGGTCACGAAGTTCTTGCCCCACTTGCCCCAGGGGTGCATGCCCACGCCGAGGACCGCGACGTCGTTGCTCATGCGTCGGACTCCTGTCCGAGCTCGACGACCGGCCCCGAGTTCAGGGGGAGCCAGCGCCAGATCAGCCGGTCGCCGGTCTCGTCGGCGTAGAGCGTCTCCACGACCATCTCGACCTCGTCCCCGACCCGGAGGTCGTCGACGCCGTAGCCGGCGGCCACCTGGCCCAGGACCGTGATGCCCTCGGCCAGCTCGACCGCGGCGAGCGCGAACGGCACGTAGGCCTCGCCCTCGGCGTGGGTGGGGACGTAGGGCGGCGGGGGTTGGTACTGCGCGTCCGTGTAGGACCAGATGCGGCCCCGGCGAGACAGCTCGACGTCCTCGAACTCCTCCCCCGAGCAGGCGGGGTTGCCGCAGAACCCGGCGGTGCGCGGGAAGAAGACCGTCGTGCACGCGGTGCAGCGCGACCCGATCAGTGCCGGCTCGTCACCGGTCGTGAACCAGCCCTCGATGGCGGGGGTCGACGTCTGGGTCATGGAAGCTCCTGAAACTAGAACAGGTTCTCATCATGGCACCGACGGCGTACGTCGGTCGAGCGCGGCCGCCCCTCGGGCGCTGCGCGTGGCGGCTTCGGCTGTGTGCGCGGGGGCGACCCCAGGTCAGCCGCGGGCGAGGAAGGCCAGCAGGTCCTGACGGGTGAGCACGCCGACCGGCTTGCCGTCCTCGTGGACCAGCACCGCGTCGGCCGACTCGAGCAGGCCGACCGCGTCGCGGGCGTCCTCGGTCGAGCCGATCGTGGGCAGCGCCGGGGACATGTGGTCCTCGACCGGGTCGGTCAGCTTGGCCGAACCGGCGAAGAGTGCCTCGAGCAGCGTGCGCTCGGAGACCGAGCCCGCGACCTCCGCGGCGACGATCGGCGGCTCCGCGCGGACCACGGGCATCTGGGACACGCCGTACTCCTGGAGGATGGCGACGGCCTCGGCGATGGTCTCGCTCGGGTGCGTGTGGACCAGCTCGGGCAGCTGGCCGGCCTTGCCGCGCAGCACCTCGCCGACGGTCTGGGCGTGCGCCTGCCCGCTGGAGAAGCCGTACTGCGCGAGCCACTCGTCGTTGAAGATCTTGGTGAGGTAGCCACGACCCGAGTCGGGGAGGAGCACGACGATCACGGCGGCGACGCCCTCCGGCGTGCCGGCGAGCTCCTGGGCGAGCAGGCGCGCAGCCCAGGCGGCCATGCCGCAGGAACCGCCCACGAGCAGCGCCTCCTCGCGGGCCAGGCGGCGGGTGAAGGCGAAGGAGTCGGCGTCGGAGACCTCGATGACGCGGTCGGCGACGGTGCGGTCGTAGGTCTCGGGCCAGAAGTCCTCGCCGACGCCCTCGACGAGGTAGGGCCGACCGGTGCCGCCGGAGTAGACCGAGCCTGCCGGGTCGGCGCCGATCACCTGGATGTCAGAGTTCTGTTCCTTCAGGAAGCGACCGACGCCGCTGATCGTGCCGCCGGTGCCCATGCCGCACACGAAGTGGGTGATGCGGCCCTCGGTCTGCGCCCAGATCTCGGGACCGGTGGTCTCGTAGTGCGAGCGCGGGTTGTGGGGGTTGGAGTACTGGTCGGGCTTCCACGCGCCGGGCTGCGCGGCGAGGCGGTCGGAGACGTTGTAGTAGGAGTCGGGGTGCTCCGGCGCGACGGCGGTCGGGCAGACCACGACCTCGGCGCCGTAGGCCTTGAGCACGTTGCGCTTGTCGACCGAGACCTTGTCGGGGCACACGAAGACGCACTTGTAGCCCTTCTGCTGCGCCACCATCGCGAGCCCGACGCCGGTGTTGCCGGACGTCGGCTCCACGATCGTGCCGCCGGGCTGCAGGGCGCCGGACGCCTCGGCCGCCTCGATCATCCGCGTGGCGATGCGGTCCTTCACGGACCCACCGGGGTTGAGGTACTCGATCTTGGCGAGCACCAGCGGACCACCCTCGGCGGCTGTGCCGTCGCCACCTCCCCCCGGCAGGTCCAGGGTGCGCGACAGGCGCACGAGCGGGGTGTTGCCGATCAGGTCGAGGACACTGTTCACGTACTGCACACGACGACCTTAAGGCCCTTTCGTAGAGTGTCGCGCGTGGGGAAAGCCGGAGCCGCCAGAAAGTTGGCCTCCGCCGCGGCATACGGCGGTGGAGGTCTGTCCGTCCTGGGCGCCGGGCTCTTCGGTGTCATGAAGGTCGAGGCCAAGGTCGCGCGCAAGGCGATCGGACGGACCAGCGACGAGCGGCCGCCCGAGGCGACGGGCTGGTATGGCCGCGGCCGACCCGGTCCGGCGCTCAAGATCGCGCTCCTCGGCGACTCCAGCGCCGCCGGCTACGGCGTCGACCTGGTGACCGAGACCCCGGGTGCCGTGCTCGCCAACGGCGTCGCCGAGCACGCCGACCGCCGCGTCTACCTGCGCGAGTTCTGCGTCGTCGGCGCCGAGTCCTCCAGTCTCGGTGGGCAGATCGACCGCGCCCTCGCGATCGAGCCCGACGTGGCGATCATCCTCATCGGCGCCAACGACGTCACCCACGCCGTCCTGCCGTCCCAGTCGGTGCGCCACCTCTCCGAGGGCGTACGTCGTCTGGCCGAGGCCGGCGTGCAGGTCGTCGTCGGCACGTGCCCCGACCTGGGCACCATCAAGCCGATGCCGCCACCGCTCAAGCAGGTCGCGCGCGCCTGGTCGCGGCGTCTCGCGGCGGCGCAGACCATCGCGGTCATCAAGGAAGGCGGCCGCACGGTCTCCCTCGGCTCGATCCTGGGCCCGGAGTTCCTCGCCGCACCCGCGCTGCTCTTCGGACCCGACCAGTTCCACCCGTCGGCCGAGGGCTACCAGGCCCTGGCCAACGTGCTGCTGCCGTCGGCACTGGCCGCGCTCGGGCTCGCGCCCGACGACGAGGCCCTGCCCGAGGCCTACCGTGGCGAGGGCATCATGCCGATCGCCGCTGCCGCCGTGCAGGCCGTCAACACACCGGGCACCGAGCTGGGCGGCACCGAGGTTGCCGGCAACCGCGCTGGTGTGCGTGGGCTCTGGGTCGAGCTGCGGCACCGTCGCCGTCGTCCGCAGGCCGCGGGCGAGGGTCCCGACGCCGAGGACGAGGCCGTCGACGGCCCCGGCGACACAGTGGCCACTGCCTGACGCTCGGACCTCGGCGTTCATCGAGCGGGTGTGCGATTTTTCCTGGCTCATCGCCGCTCCCGAGGGGGAGGCTGGGACCCATGACGGCCTCGGACGACCTGCTCACGCTGCTGGGATCGGCGTACGACGCCGTGGCGAGCCGCCGCCTGCCTGCGCCGGCCCTCGACCACGCACTGTGCGTGGTCACCGACGAGATCGGGCCGCGCCAGGAGAGGCTGCCGCTCGTTCTGGCCCTCGTCCGTCTCGCCGACCTCACCGCGTCCGGCCACCGCGTCGTCGGCGGCACCGCGCCCCGGGCCGCAGCGGCGACCGGGGCTGGGCCACCCGACCCCTCGCTGCTCGTCGACCAGGTCAACCTCTCGGCAACCGCGCTCGACCGCACTGCTGCCCCGCTCGACCTCGTCGGCCGACGGTCCTGACGCCCGATATCGACGAGACCTTGGCCGTCATCCAGGGCCTCCCGTGGGTCCAGCGCGCAGACCTTCCCCGCTCAGTAGTCGTCCTGCCTCCGACTCTCGGTGGTCGATCCTGGCGCCGGTGGTCGACGTGAAGTCTCTGGTGGTCGAGCCGGCCGAGCCCCGGCGAGGCCGCCTCGAGACCGCCCTGGCGAGCGCCCCCGAGGGCACGTCGAGACCACGTGAGCCGACCCGTGACCCCAGCTCAAGGGGCCGGAAGATATCTCGAAGAAAGTTTCGTTTGTCATCTCATCAGGTGGGATCTGAGGCCCCGGAACGGGGCCCACTGTCGGTGGTCACGGCTTGACTGTTCCTATGACCGAGCAGCCCAGAGGCGACGACAGCACCAGCGTGCTGACGGCCGTCCGCGCAGGCCGGGCAACCCGCGATCAGGCCGAGATCGAGATCGTCCAGTCGATCATCGACTGGTGTGTGATCCATCAGACCGACGACGAAGACGCAGCCTCCTTCGGTGACCACGGCATCCCCCTCGCCGGCGACGGCGCCCCCTGGGTCCTCGAGT
>NZ_FOQG01000003.1 GCF_900113685.1 Nocardioides psychrotolerans | reverse complement strand
ACCCGGCGGCGTTCTCTGCAGCTTTGGCGGCGCAGATCTCAGCGATGAGGTCCGAAGGTGTGGGCGCGTTGTCGTCGACCTCGTGGGGGTCGATGGTGGCGCCGGTTGTCATGCATCTAGTGTAGTCGAAGAGACGTTCGCTTGACAAGCGCGTCTGCGCAGGGTCACGATCCTTGGGCTCAACCGGCTGTTGCAACGAACCTCGCGTTGAGGGTCCCTCTGGAGTCTGCCGCTCGCTGGTCCGCGCCTTGGGGCCAGTGGTGGCGCACCAGGCCAGAGTTCTCGTTCGTGCCGATGGCGCTCTCGTCCGCACGGTCCTCGACCTCGGCAGGGCGTGCCCGGAGCATGATGGCCTCGGTGATGCCCAACGTCGCGCGTTTCGCCTGCCCTGTCTGGGGTCTACAGGCCAGTCTGCCAACAGCCCCCACGGCAACCACCACCGGAAATCCCAGAGCCAGCCCCCCTATGCGACCGAGGTGTGATGGATCCTGCTGCGAAACGTCCGCTCATAGCTCATAGCCGATGAGCGGCGGCTGCAATCGGCACGGCATGCTCCGCCAGGAAAGGTTGCGCACCACTGGCGCGGTGGTGAGTCGACGGAGAGGAAGTGCGTTCGATGGGTCAGTTCTTCACCGGGGTAGGCATGGCGTTGCTCTTGACGCTGCTCTGGTTCGTCGGGGCCCTGGCGATAGGCGCAACGAACGATGACGGGGTGTCCCTGCTGGTGGTCGGCGCTGTAGCGATCTCGCTTAGCAGCGCGCTGCTCGTCATCGGCGCGGGACGCCGTTCGCTCGGGTTGGGGATGCTGCTAGGCGGCCCGTTGGGGCTTGTTGCGCACGCTGTTCTGGCCATGGCCGCTCTCGGCGAATAGCTCCTGAACGTCCGCTTGCCCCGCGTAGCGCGCGCTTCTACACCCACGGGTACACCCACGGGTGCCCGGCGGCATCACACCTCAGTCGCAGAGGGGAGCCAGCACGCCAGGTTTCGCATTGAGAGCGGCTTCCCGGTCTAGTTCTGCGACCCACTCGCCCTGACAACGCGGCACGAACGAGACACGGCCTCCTTCGCCACTACTGGCCCAAGGAACGGCGAGCTCAACCGGTGGCTGACGCCGGCGCCGGCGCCGGCGCCGACACGGGGCCCGACCAACGAGTGGATGGCGTCGAGGCTCCCGCGCACCTCGACCGCGCGCCGTGGCCATCCGGGCTTCGTAGCCGATTCTCAGGTGCGAGGATGCGTGACCGTGGCTGCCAACGGGTAACCGGTCACCACAGGGTGCTTCGTCGGAGGCATCCATCGCACTCACACCGGAGGTAGCAATGGGACTGGGCGACAAGATCAGCAACAAGACCGAGGACATGACCGGCAAGGCCAAGGAAGGCACCGGCAAGGCGACCGGCAACGAGAGCCTCGAGGCCGAGGGCAAGGGCGACCAGGCTTCTGCCTCGATCAAGGATGGCGTCGAGAAGGTCAAGGACGCCGCCAAGGACGTGAAGGACGCGTTCAAGAAGTAGGCACCTGATCATCGGTTCACCCCTCGCCCGTAAAGTTTCGGTCGAGGGGTGATCTGTGTGCGGAGCTGGCTCGAGCGATCGTTGTGGGACGTCGTCCCGCGCGACCACGTGCAGACCCCGAAGGCGCTGAGGCGTCGCCAGCTGGTGACGATCGGCTTCGTGCTGCTCGGCGCGGTCGTGCTCGGGTTCTCGATCCGCATCGATCCCGGCAGCACGACGTTCTACGCCGCGACGGCCTGCCTCGCGGCGGTGTGGACCGTCGGCGCCTTCGCCTCCGGGCCGCTGCACCTGGGTCGCATCTCCCACCGCGACGCGCACGTGAGACCGATCATCACCCCGATCCTGGTCGGCTTCGGGGTCGCCGGCATCTTCGTCGTCGGTGGCCTGATCGTCCGGCAGATCGACTTCCTGGAGCGCCAGGTCAGCTCGGTCCTCGACTTCGCCGACCAGGGGTCGCTGCCGATCCTGGTCGTCATCACGGCGGTGAACGGCGTGGCCGAGGAGCTGTTCTTCCGCGGTGCCGCCTATGCCGCGATCACCCGGCACCCCGTGATCTGGACGACGATCGCCTACTTCGTCGCCACGCTGGCGACCGGCAACGTGATGCTGTCCTTCGCCGCGCTGCTGCTCGGGGTCGTCGTCGGGCTCCAGCGCCGCGCGTCGGGCGGGATCCTGGCGCCGATCCTCACCCACTGCACCTGGTCGCTGTCGATGCTCTTCGCGCTGCCCCTACTTTTTGGGGCCTGAGCCCTTCGGGCCGGACTCCTTGATCGCCAGCCGTACGGCGTCGGCGTACGTCATCGGCTCGCCGGGCACGACGTCCTTGATGGCGTGGTCGGTCACGATCACCTCGGTGCCCATCGAGTCGATGAGGTTGCGACCGGTGGTGACGTCGACGTTGGTGACGAAGGAGATCCAGTAGGACGACAGCTTGGGCGTCAGCACCGGAACCTTGATGACCGCGACCTTGCGACCGTTGATGATCTCGGCGGCCTGTTGCAGCATCTCGATGTAGGTCAGCTGCTCAGGCCCGCCGATCTCGAAGACCCGGCCCTGTGCGTCGGGGTGCTCCACCACGCCGACGAGGTAGCGCACGACGTCGATGATGCCGACCGGCTGGGTGCGCGTCGCAGCCCACTTGGGCACGACCATCGCCGGGAGGTTCTTGACCAGCTGGCGGGTCATCTCCCAGGAGATGCCGCCGGCACCCACGACGATCGCAGCGCGGAGCACGGTGACGGGCACCCCACCCTCGCCGAGCAGCGCCTCGACCTCACGGCGGGAGCGCAGGTGCGCGGACAAGTCGTCGCTGTCGGCGCCCAGGCCGCCGAGGTAGACGATCTGGCGCACGCCGGCCTCGGCCGCAGCCTTGCCGAAGGCGACGGCGGCCTGGGCGTCCTTGCGCTCGAAGTCGTTGTCGTCGAGGGCGTGCACGAGGTAGATCGCCACGTCGGCACCGCTGAGCGCCGGGGCGAGCGTCGAGGGGTCGTCGACGTCGGCGCCCACGGCCTCGCCGGGACCGTCGTAGGCATCGGGGCGGCGGGTCATCGCGCGCACCTGGTGGCCGTCGTCGATGAGGGCGGGCACGAGACGGCGGCCGACGAAGCCGGTGGCGCCGGTGACCAGGACAGTGGGCATGCTCACACCCTAGGCATGGCTGCTAATTCACGGCAGGTGCCGCGCGTGCCTTACTCTCAACTCAGCGGCTCGTCCAGTCTTACCTCGAGCTCCCGCGCAGATCGGAACTTCGCGTCTCGCTGCGCCCCTCCTTCGTGAGGCACATGCTTCTTCCCCGCCGCCGGCGGGACGGCTTGGTGAGACACACCAACGTAAGTGACTTCTTCTGTGAACTCCGCATCTTTCGCCGACCTCGGCGTCCCCTCCTCCCTCGTCGCGGTCCTGACCGAGCAGGGCATCACCGTGCCCACGCCGATCCAGGCCGCGACGCTCCCCGACTCCCTGGCCGGGCGCGACGTGCTCGGCCGCGGCCGCACCGGCTCCGGCAAGACCTACGCGTTCCTGCTGCCGCTCGTGGCCCGCCTCTCGGCCCAGAAGGGCAACCGCGTCTCGGGCATGCCCCGCGCGATCATCCTGGCCCCGACCCGCGAGCTCGTCGGCCAGATCCACCAGGCCCTCCAGCCGCTGTCCTCGGCCGCCGGGCTCAACTCCATGACGATCTTCGGTGGCGTCGGCCAGAACCCCCAGGTCGCCAACCTCAAGCGCGGCGTCGACATCGTCGTCGCGTGCCCGGGTCGCCTCGAGGACCTCATGCAGCAGGGACACTGCGACCTCGGTCGCGTCGAGGTGACGATCCTCGACGAGGCCGACCACATGGCCGACCTCGGCTTCCTGCCCAGCGTGCGCCGGATCATGGACAAGACCCCGCAGTCCGGCCAGCGTCTGCTTTTCTCGGCCACGCTCGACAAGGCCATCGACGTGCTGGTCAAGCGCTTCCTGCACTCGCCCAAGGTGCACGAGGCCGACTCGGCGCAGTCGCCGGTCGCCAAGATGGATCACCACGTCCTCCACGTCGCCCGCGAGAACCGCATCGCGGTCCTGGTGGACCTGACGAGCGCCCCCGGGCGCACCATGGTCTTCACCCGCACCAAGCACGGCGCCAAGGCGCTGGCCCGTCAGCTCAACAAGTCCGGCGTGCCGTCGGTCGACCTGCACGGCAACCTGAGCCAGAACGCCCGCACCCGCAACATGGAGATGTTCCACTCCGGCAAGGCCACGACCCTGGTCGCGACCGACATCGCCGCGCGTGGCATCCACGTGGACGACGTGGCCCTCGTGGTCCACGCCGACCCGCCCATGGAGCACAAGGCCTACCTGCACCGCTCGGGCCGCACGGCGCGCGCCGGCGCCGCGGGCACCGTCATCACCCTGATGACCGACGACCAGGTGCGCGACGTGCGCCAGCTGACGCGGGCGGCCGGGATCAACCCGACCACCACCCGCATCGACAACGCCTCGCACCCGATGCTCACCACGCTCGCCCCCGGTGAGCGCACCGTCGTCGTCGGCGGCATCGAGCTCGACCGGCCTGCCGGCACCTCGCGTCCCTCCAACGAAGGCCCCAGCGGTCGCCAGCGCGCCAAGCGCGGCGGTTCGGCTCCCGCGTCGTCGAAGCGTGGCGGCGGTGGTGGCCGAGGTCGCTCCGGCGGCTCGTCCTCGTCGGCCCCGTCCTCCTACTCGACGTCGACCCCGGGCTCCGGCTCCTCCGCCGGCGGCAAGGCCTCCGCGCCCAAGTCCGGCGGCCAGGGCGGCCAGGGTGGCAAGCGCTCCGGCGGTGGCGGCGGTCGCTCGCGCGGCGGCTCGACCTCGGGCGGCAGCCACACCGCTGCCTCGTTCAGCTCCGGTCGTCGCTGACCTCGGCCTCGACCACCGCAGCGCCCGTCACCTCACGGTGGCGGGCGCTGCGTCGTCGTACGGCGTGCGGGGTCGGTCGGTTCGTCGGCAGTTCGCCATGCCGCGCGCCCGCGCCACGCTCCGGCGGTGTCGCCGGCGCGCGAACTGCCTGGGGGATTGGCGGACAAGCGCCAGGATCCCCGGCCGGCCGGTGATCCATGCAGGTCAGCCGCGCCGCTGCGCCTTGCGCGTGATGTTCTCCCGCTTCGTCTCGTCCATGCCGGCCTCGTAGGCGGAGACGAGGCTGGCGATCGAGAGCGGCTTGAGGCGCTCCACGACCTCCTGGATCGTCCCGGGGGAGGCCCCGGACTCCTGGTAGACCGGCCACACCATGTGGCGGAACACCTCGTAGAGCTCGTGCGCGATCTCCTGGCCGTGGCGGCGGTAGATCGCGGCGGAGGCCATCGCCGCCTCGAGCGGGAAGCCGAGGTCGAGCAGGCCGAGGCCGACCGAGAGCTGGGAGAGCGCGACCTCGTAGTGGCCGCGCTTGCTCGGGAAGACGATGCCGAGCGCCCTCAGGACCTCGAGGTCGTCGCTGCTGAGCGTGCGGTCGATGCGCTGCTCCAGCTCAGCGCGGGACAGCTCGACGGGCAGGTCGGCCTGCCAGGGGGCCAGCATCGAGCGGCGCAGCGCGATGTCTTCGGGGCTGGCGTCGCCGGGCAGCCCGCCGACGTACTTCTCGATCGCCGACAGCGTGAAGCCGTGGCTCTGGAGCTCCTGGACCAGCTCGAGCCGGGCCACGTGGTCGGGGGTGTAGTAGCCCGAGCGACCGCGGCGCAGCGGCGGCGGGACCAGGCCCTTCGTGGTGTAGAAGCGCACGTTGCGCACGCTCATGCCGACCCGGTTGGTCAGCTCGTCGAGCGTGAGCAGACCGCGCAGCTCCTCGACCTGGTCGGCAACGGACTCCGAGGTCATCGAGCCTCCTCCCGGATGTGTGTGGGGTGCGTGAGCCAGACCACATCGGGCCTGCTCTTGACGATACTGACAGTAATAGTGTCACAATCAAACGTCGTCCGACTCCTTCGGGCGCAGGCACGTGCAGACAACACCGAGGACGGTCATGGCAGAAGCATTCGTGTACGACCACATCCGTACGCCGCGTGGCAGGGGCAAGGCCAACGGCTCCCTCCACGAGGTCAAGCCCGTCGACCTCGTGGTCGGCCTGCTGGACGCGGTCAAGGACCGCAACCCCGGCCTGGACCCGCACCGCATCGACGACGTCGTGCTCGGCGTCGTGTCGCCGATCGGCGACCAGGGCGGCGACATCGCCAAGACGGCAGCGCTCGCGGCCGGCTACCCCGACACCGTCGCCGGTGTGCAGCTCAACCGCTTCTGCGCCTCGGGCCTCGAGGCCGTCAACCAGGCCGCCTCTCGCGTGCGTGGTGGCTTCGAGGACCTGATCCTCGCCGGTGGCGTCGAGTCGATGAGCCGTGTGCCCATGGGCTCCGACGGTGGAGCGTGGGCCTCCGACCCCGCCACCGCCTTCAAGGCCGGCTTCGTGCCCCAGGGCATCGGCGCCGACCTGATCGCGACGATCGAGGGCTGGGAGCGCCACGACGTCGACGCCTACGCCGCCGAGTCGCACCACCGCGCCGCCAAGGCCTGGGCCAACGGCTACTTCGGAAACTCGGTCGTGCCGGTCAAGGACATCAACGGCCTGACCGTGCTCGACCACGACGAGACGATCCGCCCCGACACGAGCCCCGAGGGTCTCGCCGGGCTCAAGCCGTCGTTCGCCCAGATCGGTCGCGACGCGGGCTTCGACGACGTGGCGCTGGAGAAGTACCACTGGATCGAGAAGATCGACCACGTTCACCACGCCGGCAACTCGTCGGGGCTTGTCGACGGTGCCGCGATCATGGCGATCGGTTCCGAGCAGGTCGGCAAGGACCTCGGCCTCACCCCCCGGGCCCGCGTGATCGCGACGGCGGTCTCCGGCGCCGATCCCGTCATCATGCTCACCGGTCCGGCTCCCGCGGCCCGCAAGGCGCTGGCCAAGGCCGGACTGACGGTCGACGACATCGACCTGTTCGAGATCAACGAGGCGTTCGCCGCGGTGGCGATGCGCTTCATGCGCGACATGGGCATCAGCGACGAGATCACCAACGTCAACGGCGGCGCGATCGCCATGGGTCACCCGCTGGGTGCGACCGGCGCGATGATCCTCGGCACGCTCATCGACGAGCTCCAGCGTCGCGACCTGCGCCGCGGCCTCGCCACGCTCTGCGTCGGCGGCGGCATGGGCATCGCGACCATCGTCGAGCTGGTCTGACGACCACCGACCCCTCGACGTACCCCTCTCTCGAACCCCGAAGGAACCCACCACGTGAGCACCACCGCTACCGAGACCTCCGTGCACTACGAGCGTGACGCCGACGGCATCGTCACGCTGACCCTCGACGACCCGTCGTCGAGCGCCAACACCATGAACGAGCTCTACATCTCCTCGATGACCACCGCCGTCGACCGGCTCTACGACGAGGCGGCTGCCGATGAGAAGAGCGTCACCGGCGTCGTCATCGCCAGCGCCAAGAAGACCTTCTTCGCCGGGGGTGACCTCAAAAGCATGGTCACCGCGACCAAGGACGACGCTGCGTCGGTCTTCGCGATGGCCGAAGGCGTCAAGGCCGGCCTGCGCCGCCTCGAGAAGTTCCCCCGCCCCGTCGTCGCCGCGATCAACGGCGCCGCGCTCGGCGGTGGCCTGGAGATCTGCCTGGCCGCCAACCACCGGGTGATCGTCGATGACGACAAGGTCGAGATCGGCCTGCCCGAGTCCAGCCTGGGCCTGCTGCCCGGTGGCGGCGGCGTGACCCGCATCGTGCGCATGCTCGGCATCCAGTCCGGCCTGATGGACGTCCTGCTCCAGGGCACCCGCTTCAAGCCGGCTGCTGCCAAGGAGAAGGGTCTGGTCGACGAGATCGTCCCGACCCGCGAGGACCTCGTGCCCGCCGCCAAGGCGTGGATCAAGGCCAACCCGGACGCCTCGGCCAACCCCTGGGACCTGCCCGGCTACAAGATGCCCGGCGGCAGCCCGAGGTCCCCGGCCCTGGCCGCCTTCCTGCCCGCCTTCCCGGCCCTCCTGCGCAAGCAGACCAAGGGCGCGGTCTACCCCGCCGCCCGCGCGATCCTCAGTGCTGCCGTCGAAGGTGCGCAGGTCGACTTCGACACCGCCTCGCGCATCGAGTCGCGCTACCTGACGAACCTGATCGTCAACCAGGGCTCGAAGAACATGATCCAGGCGTTCTTCTTCGACCTGCAGGCGATCAACTCCGGCTCGCTCCGCCCCCAGGGCATCGAGCCGTGGAAGGCCACCAAGGTGGGCGTCCTCGGCGCCGGCATGATGGGCGCCGGCATCGCCTACTCCTGTGCCCGCGCCGGCATGGAGGTCGTGCTCAAGGACGTCTCCGACGAGAATGCCGCCAAGGGCAAGGCCTACAGCGAGAAGCTGCTCGACAAGGCGATCTCGCGGGGCAAGTCCACGGAGGAGAAGAAGGCCGAGCTGTTGGGGAGGATCACCGCGACCGGTGACCCCGCTGCCCTCGCTGGCTGCGACCTCGTCATCGAGGCCGTCTTCGAGGACCCCTCGCTCAAGGCCAAGGTGTTCGCCGAGATCGCACCGTTCATCAACCCCGACGCGCTGCTCTGCTCCAACACCTCGACGCTGCCCATCACCGAGCTGGCCCAGGGCGTCGACCGCCCGAAGGACTTCATCGGCCTGCACTTCTTCAGCCCCGTCGACAAGATGCCGCTGGTCGAGATCATCCGCGGTGCGGAGACCTCGGACCTCGCGCTGGCCAAGGCCTACGACGTCGTGCAGCAGATCCGCAAGACGCCGATCGTCGTCAACGACAGCCGCGGCTTCTACACCTCGCGTGTCATCGGCTTCATGGTCAACGAGGGCCTCGCCATGGTTGCCGAGGGCGTGCGCCCCTGGACGATCGAGCGGGCCACGAGCCAGGCGGGCTACCCCGCGCCGGTGCTGCAGCTGACGGACGAGCTCAACATGGAGCTCATGGACAAGATCGCCACGGCGACGCGGGAGGCCGCCGAGCGCGACGGCACCCCGCACACCGAGCACCCCGGCACCAAGGTCGTCGGCCAGATGCTGGAGGCCGGTCGCCCCGGTCGCCTGCGCGGCGCCGGCTTCTACGACTACGACGAGAGCGGCTCGCGCGTCACGCAGTGGGCGGGCCTGGGCGAGCTGTTCCCGGTCGCCGAGGAGCAGCCCTCGATCGAGGACGTCAAGGACCGGATGCTCTTCGCCGAGGCGCTCGAGACCGCCAAGTGCTTCGAGGAGGACGTCATCACGTCCGCCGCCGCGGCCAACATCGGCTCGATCATGGGCATCGGCTTCCCGCCGATGACCGGTGGCGCCGCTCAGTTCATGACCGGCTACGTCGGCGCCGACGGCACGGTCGGCCTCTCGGCGTTCTGCGCCCGGGCCGACGAGCTCGCGGCGTCGTACGGCGACAGGTTCGCGCCCACCCCGTGGCTGCGCGAGCTCGCCGCGGCGGGCGGTTCCTTCCCCGCCTGAGCCACGGCCCGACCCAGCAGCAACCACCGACCCGCCCGAGATCCTCTCGGGCGGGTCGGTGCCGTCACGGGTCTTCCCGGGAATGCCCGATCGGCTGATTTTGGGGAGGCTGGACCGGATCTGCTGTGCACGGGTCCCCGGTCCGCGAGGATGGGGCGATGACCGAGACCCCGGCCGTCGTCGACGTGCGCTCGCTGCACGTGCGGTTCGGGGAGGTCGAGGCCGTGTCCGGTGTCGACCTCCGGGCCTATGCCGGGCAGGCCACCGCGCTGCTCGGCCGCAACGGGGCCGGGAAGTCCACGACCATGCGCGTGCTCGCGGGTGTCGTCCCGCCGACCGCGGGCCAGGTGCTGGTCGCCGGGCACGACGTCCGCACCGAGACGCTGCGCGTGAAGCAGGCCGTCGGCTACTGCCCCGACGTGGGCGGTCTCGTGCCGCGCGCGACGGCGTGGGAACACCTCCAGCTCGCGGCCCGGCTGCGCCGGATGGACCACTGGGAGGACCGTGCGCGTGACCTGCTGGAGCGCTTCGAGCTCGGCGACGTCGCACACCGCGTCACGGCCGGCTTCTCTCACGGCATGGGTCGGCGGCTCTCGGTGCTGCTGGCGGCGCTGCACGAGCCCGAGGTGCTCCTCCTCGACGAGCCCTTCGACGGCGTCGACCCGATCGGGGTCGAGGCGACCTTCGACGTGATCAGCGACGCCCGCGCCCGCGGCGCCTGCGTGCTGGTCTCGACTCACCTGCGCGAGCTGGCGGTCCAGAGCTGCACGACGGTGAGCGTCCTGCGTGGCGGCTCGGCCGTGGCGACCGTGAGTGCCGGGGAGATGGCGGGCGAGGAGGGAGCTCGTGCCTACCGCGGCCTCCTCGACTGACACCGCTCCCGTCGCGCGGGAGGGTCTCGTGGCCCAGACTCGGCGTGCGGTGGCCGACGTCGGCCACCTCGTCCGCTTCCGCACGGCGTCCCTGCGGCGGCGCCGAGCCGGGGTCGTGGCGCTCGGGGCTTTCGTCCTGGTGACGCTCGGTGCGGCCGTCGTGCCCGCCTTCGTGGCCGGCGCCGGGGCCGGCTCGGGGCGCGCACTGGACCTGCTCCTCCTGCTGCCGACGATGCTCACCGGCTTCCTCGCACTCACCATCGTCTCAGCGGCGGCGTCCGGCGGCGGCCGTGAGCTGCTCGCTCGCGACCCTGCCGCCGTACACCCGATCAGCCCGACCACCGACCACCTCGGCGCGCTGCTCCTGGCGCCCCTCAACATCGCGTGGCTGCTGCAGGCCTGGGCGCTCCTGGCGGTCACCGCCTACGCCCTGGGGCCCGAGCTCTACCTCGCCCAGGCGCAGGTCGTCGTGGTGCTCTGGCTGGGCGCCGCGACCGCGGTCGCGCAGGTGCTGGCCTGGATCCTCGAGGGCGTACGACGGGTCCCGCACGGCATCGTCGGCATCCGGGCGCTGACGGTCGGGGTCCTCGGGGCGACCCTGGGCCTGCAGATCTCCGGCCGGCTGCTTCAGGTCTTCGACGATCTGCCCACCCGCTGGGTCGTGGTCGGCATGGTGTCCGACTCGGTCGGGCGCTGGGCGCTGACCGTCGGCGTGGTGCTCGCGACGTTCGTCGGCGCGGTCGTGCTCGGTGCCGTGCCGGCGCACATCGCCGCCCACCGGATCCCGCAGGACGAGCTCGACGTCGAGAGCGGTCACCACCCCGTTCGGCGGCTCTCACGCACGACCCTGGGCCAGCTGGTCCGCACCGACCGCGCCTCGGTGTGGCGCGCCGTACCCATGCGACGCGGCGTCGCCGTCCTCGCCCTCGCTCCGGGTCTCGTGGCGCTCGCCGGCAACCTGCCGTGGGCGCAGCTCACCGTGTTGCCGGGGCTGGTCGCGTCGGGTGGAGCCCTGCTGTGGGGCGTCAACGCGTGGTGCCTCGACGGCCGGGGCGGGCTGTGGCGCGAGAGCCTCCCGGTCGCGCCGGAGACGGTCTTCGACGCACGGGCGTGGGTGCTGGGGGAGTTCCTCCTCGCCGCGTCGCTCGTGACGGTCGCGCTCGGGGCCGTGCGCGCCGGCCTGCCCTCGGTCGCCGAGCTGACGGCGCTGGTGTGCACGCTGGTCGTCGTGACCGTGCAGGTCGTCGCCGCCTCGCTGCGCTGGTCGGACCAGCGTCCCTTCGCCGTCGACCTGCGCTCGGCCCGCGCCACCCCGGCGCCGCCGATCGTGATGGTCGGCTACTCGGCGCGTCTCGCGCTCTCGACGACGGTCACCGGGCTGGCCTTCTCCGGCCTCGCCAACGTCGACGCCTGGCAGGTCTCGGTGCTCGTCGCCGTGCCGTTCCTCGCCTGGTCGACCGCGCGGCTGCTGCGCACCCGGCGGGCCTGGTGCGAGCCGGTCGCCCGTGCTCGGGTGATCACGGCCGTGGCGGTCTGAGCCGGACCCAGGGCGAGCGGTCCGACGTACTTCCCACGGAGACACGCCACCCACCAGGGGGTGCCCGGCACGGGGAGTGGCGGTTCGTCTGCATACCTTGAGGAAGCGGCCGCCGCCGGGCCCCGCGCGGGATGCGACATCGCGCCGACTCGGCGGTCAGCCACGGGTCAGTCGCGGGGCAGGGCCTGCTGGACGCAGTCGAGCTGGGCGGCGCTGAAGGCGACGACGGCGTCGCCGGAGAGGTCACCGAGCAGCGACGACTCCGCCACCTCGCGCAGCTGCTCCTCGGACACGACGGCGCGCAGGCAGGTCTCGTAGGACTCGCGGTCGACCTTGCCCTTGGTCGCCGCGACCTGGGCGCGGCCGGACTCGGAAACGAGGTCGGAGCAGCCGAACTGGGCGTCGACCCACAGCCCGGCGCCCTCGGGGGTGAGATCGGTGAGCTCGGGGACGACCTCGTAGGACGCATCGAGGATGCCCACCTCCACCAGCTCGTCGGGGGTGGTGGCGTCGACCAGCGCGTCGGCGAAGCAGGTGCCGGTCTCGACGTCCTCGGGGGAGTCGTCGTCCCCGACCCAGAGGGCCACGAGGCCCGACCGGATGGCGGACGGGTCCGCGGCAGACGCTGACGTTGTCGGGGCTGCCGGAGCCGGCTCCTCCTCGTCACCCGAGCAACCGGTGACGAGCGCAAGCAGGGCCAGCGCAGCGACGTACGAGCGGACCACGGGCACTCCTCGGGACACCGGACAACGACGTGACGATCCTCCCATTACTGTGCAGTCCGTGGACTTCTCCCCGTCACTGCGCGCCGCCGACCTGACCGCCCGTGTCAAGGACTTCATCGACACCGAGATCGCCCCGGCGGAGGAGGGCTACCACCGCGACCTCGCGGAGGCCCGTCGCACGGGCGACCCGTGGCAGCCGCTGCCGCTGATCGAGGAGCTCAAGACCAAGGCGCGCGAACGCGGCCTGTGGAACCTCTTCCTCCCGCACGAGCACGCCGGGGCGTACGCCGCCCGCTTCGGCACCGACGGCGGCGAGGGGCTGACGAACCTCGACTACGCGCCGATCGCCGAGCTGACCGGCCGCTCCGCGATCGCGCCCCTGGTGCTCAACTGCAACGCGCCCGACACCGGCAACATGGAGGTGCTGCTGCGCTACGGCACGGAGGCGCAGCGGAAGGAGTGGCTCGAGCCGCTCCTCGACGGCAGGATCCGGTCCGCCTTCACGATGACCGAGCCGGACGTCGCGTCCTCCGACGCCACCAACATGGAGGCCACCGCGGTCGTCGACGGCGACGAGGTCCTCATCAACGGGCGCAAGTGGTGGTCGACGGGCGTGGGCCACCCCGACTGCACGATCTTCGTGTTCATGGGGCTCACGGACCCTGATGCCGACCGGCACCACCGCCACTCGATGGTGCTCGTGCCGCGCGACACCCCGGGGGTGAAGATCGAGCGCCTGCTCAACACGATGGGGGTCTACGACGAGCCGCTCGGCCACGGAGAGGTGTCGTTCACCGACGTCCGTGTGCCGCTCACGAACGTCATCAGCGGTCCCGGTGAGGCGTTCGCGATCGCCCAGGGCCGGCTCGGTCCCGGCCGCGTCCACCACTGCATGCGGCTGATCGGGCTGGCCGAGATGTCGCTCGAGCTCGCCTGCAAGCGCGGCCTCGCGCGCACGGCGTTCGGCAAGCCGCTCGCCAACCTCGGCGGCAACCGCGAGCGCATCGCGGATGCCCGCATCGCGATCAACATGGCGCGCCTGCTGGTGCTCGACGCCGCGTGGAAGCTCGACGTCGGCGGGCCGATCAACGCCCTCTCCGAGGTCTCCCAGATCAAGGTCGCCGTGCCGGCCATGGCCCAGCAGGTCATCGACTTCGCGATGCAGATCCACGGTGGTGGCGGGCTCTCCGACGACTTCCCGCTCTCCGGAGCCTGGACGGCGGCCCGCGCGCTTCGGCTCGCCGACGGACCCGACGAGGTGCACCGTGGCGTGGTCGCCCGGCTCGAGCTCGGTCGCTACGGAGCCAGCCGTTGACCGCGCCGACGACCGGCCAGCGGGTCCTCGTCACCGGCGCGGCGTCCGGCCTCGGCGAGGCGCTCTCCGACGCGTTCGAGGCGCGGGGCGACGAGGTGCTGCGCACCGACATGTCGCCCGGGGTGGACCTGCACCTCGACATCACGAAGGACGACGACTGGGCCGCCGCGCTGGCCCACGTCGAGGAAACCTGGGGCGGGCTGGACGTGCTCGTCAACAACGCTGGCGTCGCCGGTGGTGGCCGGCTCGACATCGCGACGATGGACGAGTGGCAGTGGATCACCGAGATCAACCTCTTCGGTGCGGTCCGCGGCACCCGCACGTTCGTGCCGATGTTCAAGCGCCAGGGATCGGGCCGGATCGTCAACACCGCCTCGCTCGCCGGCCTGGTGCACCCGGCCGGAATGGCGTCCTACAACGCCAGCAAGGCTGCCGTCGTCGCGCTCACCGAGACGACCGGCCACGAGCTCGCGTCCTACGGCGTGACCGCGCACGTGATCTGTCCGTCCTACTTCAGGACCAACCTGATGAGCTCGCTCCAGGGCGCCGACACCGCGCTCGCCGAGGTGATGACCAAGCTCGTCGACAACTCGTCAGTCAGCGCCGCCGACATCGCGGCCGCCGTGCTCGAGGGCCTGGACCGGGGTGACGAGATCATCGTCCCGGACCGGGCCGCACGCGACGCCTACGGGCTCAAGCAGGGCGACCGGGCGACCTACGACCTGATCATGCGCGACCAGGCAGCCAAGCTGGACAGGGGTGCTCGATGACGACCAACGCCGCAGATGCGGGCAACCCGGCCAAGCCGGTCCGCGAGGAGGACGCCTTCGACGTGGCGGCAGTGGCCGCCTGGCTGCGGGACAACGCGCTGGCCTTCCGCGACGACCTCGAGGGCACACCGGAGGTGCGCCAGTTCCCTGGTGGTGCCTCCAACCTGACCTACCTGCTGCGCTACACCCCCCAGGACCGACCGCAGCGCGACCTGATCCTGCGCCGGCCGCCGGCGGGCGTGAAGGCCGCGGGCGCCCACGACATGGGTCGCGAGTTCGTCATCCAGCACGCGCTGGCGCCGCTGTTCCCCTACGTCGCCACGATGGTCGGTCACTGTACGGACGACTCGGTGATCGGCTCGGACTTCTATGTCATGGAGAAGATCGACGGCACGATCCCGCGCCGCGACCTGCCGTGGGAGCTGCCGCCCGAGGAGGTCTCGCAGATGTGCGAGAGCGCCCTCGACGTGCTCATCGCGCTGCACTCCGTCGACGTCTCGCAGTCGGTGGAGCTCGAGGCCTACGGCCGCGGCGACGGCTACGTCGACCGGCAGATGCGCGGCTGGACCCGCCGCTTCGGAGACGCCCGCACCGACGACACCGGCGACTGGTCCGACATCATCGCCTGGCTCGAGGAGCACAAGCCCGGCGACGTGGGCCAGCGGATGATCCACAACGACTTCCGTTTCGACAACCTCGTGCTGCATGCCGAGGATCCCCAGCAGGTCGTGGGGGTCCTCGACTGGGAGATGGCCACGGTCGGCGACCCGCTGATGGACCTGGGCGGGATGCTGTCCTACTGGGTGCAGGCCGACGACGACGAGTTCTTCCTGATGTTCCGTCGCCAGCCCACCACCGTGCCGGGCATGTGGACCCGCGACCAGGTCGTCGCCCACTACTGCGAGCGCATGGGCTTCGACATGACGCCCGAGCGGTGGCGCTTCTACGAGGTCTTCGGACTGTTCCGGCTGGCCGTGATCGCCCAGCAGATCTGGTTCCGCTACTTCCACGGCCAGACCACCAACGAGCAGTACGCCGTCTTCGGGCCGGCCGTGGGCTACCTCGAGACCCGCTGCCGCGCGATCATCGCGGCCTCCTGATGGGCGCCTGATGGGGCAGCTGCTGCTGGTCCGGCACGGCCAGGCGTCCTTCGGCGCCGACGACTACGACGTGCTCTCCGAGAACGGCTGGGTCCAGGGCAGGCTGCTCGGCGCGTTCCTCGCCGAGCGCGGCGTGCACCCCGACGTCGTGGTGCGTGGCGACATGCGCCGGCACCGCGAGACCGGCGAGGCGATGATCGAGGGCGCCGGCTGGTCCCTCCCGCCGATGCAGGTCGACGCCGGCTGGGACGAGTTCGACCATGTCGGCCTGGTCTCGACCGCTCCGGACCTGCCCACGGAGCCGATGGACCGCCGCACGTTCCAGGCGGTCTTCGAGCGTGCCACCGCACGATGGACCGCCGGTGAGCCCGGCGACTACCCCGAGACGTACGCCGCATTCGCGGCCCGGGTGCGCGGCTCCCTGACCGCAGCCGCCGAGCAGGCCGGCTCCGGGCGCACGGTCGTCGTGGTCAGCTCGGGGGGCACGATCGCGGTCGTTGCGGCGGCTCTCAGTGACCCCGACGCCGATCCGGCCTCGCTCGCACGGCTGTGGGCGCGCTTCAACACCGTCATGGTCAACTCCTCGGTCACGCGCGTCGTCGTCGGCTCGACCGGCGCGCGGCTGCTGAGCTTCAACGAGCACAGCCACGTCGCGGAGGACACGCTGACCTACCGCTAGGCCGCAGCCCCCTCGACCCTGGCAGGGGTAGGTTGCCGCCGTGTCCGACCAGGCGAGCAACGCACTCCTCGCGATCGCGCTTGGGACCGTGGTGGCGATCGTGCTCCTGGTGCCGGTCGCGGCCTACCAGTACCGCCTCGACGGGGGGCTCCAGCCGAGCGACCTGGCGATCCTGCTGTCCGGTGCGGTCTACGGTCTGGCGCTGTGGACCTACACGCTGCTGCCGGTGCCGCCCGAGGGGACCTACCGGTGCAAGGGCCGCCAGCTCGACCCGCTCGGGTCGATCGGCACCATGGACCTCGGGCCACCGGGGGCGCTGCTGCGGGACCCGGCGTTTCTCCAGGTCGCGCTCAACGTGCTGCTGTTCGTGCCGCTGGGCTACTACGTGCGCCAGATCTTCAAGCGCGGTGTCGTGGTGGCGACCCTGCTCGGCCTCGGCACGTCGCTGCTGATCGAGGTGACCCAGCTGACCGGGGTGTGGAGCGTCTACGACTGCGCCTACCGGCTCTTCGATGTCGACGACCTGATCGTCAACACCCTGGGCGCCGTGGGCGGGTCGCTCCTCTCCGCCGTTGTCGTACGACGAAGGGTCGCCGCGGTCCCGCTGCCGACCAGCATCACCTGGGGTCGCCGGCTCGTGGGGATGCTCAGCGACGTGCTGTTCCTCGTGCTGCTCGGCGCTGCGGTCGCGCTGGCCTACCGTGCCTGGTGCCTCTACGGCCCCGGCACGTTCGACGCGGACGTCCAGGCCGCGCTGCAGGTCGGGGTGCCCGGGGCGGTGGAGGTGCTGAGCGTGCTGCTGGTCGGTCGCACGGTCGGCGAGCACGTGATCTCGGTGCGCGCCGTCGCGCGGCGTCCGCGGTGGGTCGTCGTGTCCCGGCTGGTCAAGCTCGCGACCGGTGTCGGCCCGCTCCTCGTGCTGACCCAGCTGGGCACGACGGTCGCGGCGACCGCCCTGCCGGCGTACCTGCTCCTCACGCTCGTCGCCTCCTGGCGCAGCGAGGGCCACCGCGGACTGAGCCACCGGCTGGCCGGCATGGACCTGGTGATCGCGCGCGAGGAGGCGTTCGGCGCGGACGACCAGGAGCAGGGGAGAGTGGAGCCATGAGACTCCTCGCCCGCCTGCTGCTCGCCCTCGCGCTGCTCGTCGCCGGGGTGGGGCACCTGGTCGACGTCGAGGAGTTCCTGGGGCAGGTGCCGACGTTCCTGCCGCTGCGCGAGGAGATCGTGGTCGTGTCGGGCCTGGTGGAGATCGCGCTGGCCGTCGCGCTCGTCGCGACCCGCGGCCATCGGCTTGCCGTGGTCGGCGCGATCGTGGCCCTTTTCTTCGTGGCGGTCTTCCCCGGCAACATCTGGCAGGCCGTCAACGGCTCGACGTCCTTCGGCCTCGACACGGGGACCGGCCGCATCGTCCGGCTGTTCTTCCAGCCGCTCCTGGTCGTCTGGGCGCTGTGGTGCACCGGCGCCTGGTCGACCTGGAGGGCGCACCGCGAGCAGCGGGCTACATCAGCCGCTTGAACACCCCGAGCGGCGCGTGCTTCATGACGAGCGACAGCGGCGCCCACGGCAGCGTCGGCACGCAGGCGTCGGCGACCTCCTTCTCGATGGCCGACACCATGCCGGCCACGCCCTTCTCGGTCGAGACCATGAACGTCGCCTTGTCCCGGGCCAACTCGTTCATCTCCGAGGCGATGTAGCCCGGGTAGAGCACCGTGATCTTCACGGTCCTGCCGAGCGGCTTGCCGTAGAGCTCGTTGCGCAGCCCCTCGGCGAGGTACGCGGCGCCGATCTTGGTGGCGGCGTAGGTCGTCATCGTCTTGGGCATCCCGCGCATCGCCGACATCGACGACACCATCACCAGGTGACCGGCCTGCTGGTCCCGGAAGATCTCCATCGCTGCCTCGGTCTGGGCCAGCGCCGCGACGAAGTTGGTCATCGCGGTCTCCCGGTTGACGTCGAAGCGTCCGGTGCCGAGCGGCGCGCCCTTGCCCAGCCCGGCGTTGACGACGATCCGCTCCAGGGTGCCGAAGTCGGCGCGGAAGGCCCCGAAGACCTCGAAGACCTGGTCGTCGTCGGTGACGTCGAGGGCCCGCAGCTCGACGCGGCGCTCGGGGTGGGCGGCGAGGATCTGGCCCTTCAGCTCGTCGAGCCGGTCCGTGCGGCGAGCGCACAACGCGAGGTCGTTGCCGCGGGCCGCGAGCTGGCGGGCCATCTCGGCGCCGAGGCCCGACGATGCGCCGGTGATGAGGATCGTGGTCATGCCGCGCATTCTGGCCTACGTCCCGCCCTTTCGGAGCGTTCGGCCGCCCTTCTTGTGTGATGGTGACTGCCGACTCTTGACGGATGCCTCCCGGTGCATTGAGGTGAGGCCAGCGCCTGCCCATCCTCGGACCACCGGGGGCTCGGGGCACGGCTGTCCCGGATCGAGGTCCCCATGTCAGTGTCACGTTCTCGCGGATCGACCAGGGGGCGGCTCGCCGTCGCCTCGGTCGGTGCGCTCACCGCCGGCCTGCTGGCCGCGCTTCCGCTCTCCGGGGCCCAGGGGGCGTCGCCCGCGCAGGCCTCCGCGAGCCAGGCCTCCGCGCGTCCGGCCTCCGCCGCGGCAGCGGCAGCCCGAGGTGGAACCGAGCGCTTCACCGACGGCCGCTACATCGTGCTCCTGAGCGAGGCCTCGGCCACCGGCTACGCGGGTGGCAAGAGCGGCTACGCGGCGACCAAGTCGACGGGCGGCCAGTTCCGCGCCGCCACCCCGGCCGTCGTCCGCTACACCGACTACCTGCGCACCTCGCAGGAGCGGGTTGCCGGCTCCGTCGGAGCGAGCGTGGACACGAGCTACACCATGGCGAGCAACGGCTTCGCTGCCACGCTCACCGCGGCGCAGGCCCTGGACCTGGCCACCGATCGCCGCGTCCTGCTGGTGGAGAAGGCCGGCGTTCGCAAGGTCACCACCTGGAACACCCCGGACTTCCTGGGCCTGACCGGCAAGGGGGGTGCCTGGGCCTCGAAGGGCGGGCGCACGAGCGCCGGGAGCGGTGTCGTGGTGGGCGTTCTCGACACCGGCATCTGGCCCGAGTCGAAGTCCTTCTCGGGGCCGAAGCTCACGACGAGGCCGCAGACCCCGTGGGACATCACCATGAAGGGCGGCAAGACCCGCATGGAGAAGGCCGACGGCACCCTCTTCACCGGGGAGTGCGAGACCGGTCAGTCCTTCAACCTCACCGACTGCAACACCAAGATCATCAGCGCCCGCGTCTTCGGTGACGCCTACCTCGCTGCGACCCCCGAGTCCCAGCTCTCCGAGCACGAGTTCATCTCGCCGCGCGACGGCGGCGGCCACGGCAGCCACACCGCCAGCACGGCCGCCGGCAACCTCGTCAAGAACGTCTCCACCGCAGGTCTGAAGTTCGGCACCATCTCGGGCATGGCCCCCGGCGCCAGGATCGCGGTCTACAAGGTCTGCTGGGAGGCCGGCGACCCCGACCTGAGCGGCTGCTTCACCGAGGACATGGTCGCGGCGGTCGACCAGCTCGTCATCGACGGTGTCGACGTCGTCAACTTCTCCATCGGCGGGGGTCCCTCGCCGAGCCTGGACGCCACCGAGCTGGCCTTCGAGGGTGCGGCAGAGGCCGGCATCTTCGTCGCCGCCTCCGCCGGCAACAGCGGTCCCGACAACACCACGCTCGACCACCCGTCGCCGTGGCTCACGACCGTCGCGGCCGGCACGCACACCACCAAGTTCGAGAACACGATCGTGCTGGCCAACGGCAAGAAGATCATGGGCGCCTCCAGCTCCCAGACCCCGGTCTCCGAGCGTCGCATCGTGCCCGGCTCCGACGCGGTGGTCGAGGGCGGCGACGCCGACGACGCCGCGCTGTGCGGCCCCGACACCCTCGACCCCGCGAAGGTGGCGGGCAAGATCGTCTACTGCCTGCGCGGTGTCTACGACCGGGTTTCCAAGGGCGCCGAGGTCAAGCGTGCGGGTGGCGCGGCCCTGATCATGGCCAACCCTTCGCCCAACAGCCTCAACGCCGACATCCAGGTCGTGCCGACCATCCACATCACCGACACTGCCGGCGCGATCGTGGAGAAGTATGTCGCCGCGCAGGGCGTCGACGCCAAGGCGTCGTTCAAGCTCGGCAACCTCACCAACCAGAAGACCCCGTTGCCGCAGGTGGCGGGCTTCTCCTCGCGCGGTCCGGTGCTGGTCTCCGACGGTGACCTGCTCAAGCCCGACATCATCGCTCCCGGCGTCGACGTGCTCGCCGCCGTGGCGCCTCCGTCCAACCAGGGTCGCACCTACGACCTCTACTCCGGCACCTCCATGTCGTCCCCGCACATCGCGGGACTCGCCGCCTTCATCCAGGGCGAGCGTCCCAAGTGGACGCCGATGACGATCAAGTCGGCGATGATGACCACCGCCACCTCGATCCGCAACGAGAAGGGCGGGCTCGTGCGCGACGCCTTCGCCCAGGGCGCGGGCCAGGTCAAGCCGAAGCAGTTCTTCGACCCGGGCCTGTTCGTCACCTCGGACGCCACGCAGTGGCGTGGGTGGCTGGCGGACCTCGGCTACAACACCGGGGTGCCGGCGCTGGACGCCAAGAGCATCAACGTGCCGTCGCTCGCTGACGGCTCGATGACCGGGCCGACGACGTTCCCGCGGTCCTTCCGGGCCAGCATGAAGGGCACCTGGAAGATCAGCGCCGACCTCAAGGGCTTCACCGTCAAGCCGAGCCGCCCCAACGTGACGTCCAAGCGCGCCAACGACATCGTCGACGTCGCGTTCACCATCACCCGCACCACGGCACCGCTGGGGCACTACACCAGCGGCTTCATCACCCTGACCGGCCCGACGCGGGTCCGCATCCCGGTGGTCGTCAGGCCGCTGTCGGTGCAGGCTCCCGCACTGGTGACCGGCACGGGTGCGACCGGCACGAGCGACGTCGAGATCATCCCCGGCTTCACCGGTGAGCTCGACGTCACGACCTCCGGGCTGGCGAAGGGCGAGACGACCGTGGACACGGTCGACGCCAACGCCGACTTCCTGTCCTGCATCACGGTGCCGGAGGGCTCGACGCTGACGCAGGTCGACGTCGATGCCGCTGACGACACGTCCGACCTGGACCTCTACCTCCTGGCGGCCGAGTCGTGCGACCCGGCCACTGCCTTCGCCGTGGCCGCCCAGTCGGCGACCGGCGCCGCAGACGAGTCGATCACGGCACCCGGCCTCCCGGCCGGGACCTACATCGTCGACATCTTCGGCTTCGCCCCCGGTGCCGACGGAGCCCCGATGGGCTTCACCCTCGACACCTACTCGGTGGAGCCGGGGGCCGGTCTCGGCGCTTTCACGGCCACCCCGGACCCGGTTCCGGTCGTGACCGACACCCCGACCAGCTTCGCGGTGTCGTGGACGGGTCTCGACCCGGACGCGCACTACCTCGGGCTCGTGGAGTACGAGGGCACCAGTGACATCACGCTGGTGAAGGTGGACACCACCGGCTGAGCACGAGGCGTCCCAGATGACGGTGCCCGGGGTCCCGACGGACCCCGGGCACCGGCGCGTCGTCCGTCGTCCCAGAATTAAAAGTCAGGCTTGACTGTTTGTTGGCGACAGGGCCATGCTGCCCGGGTGACCAGCACCGCGAGCTCCCGGATCCCGCAGGAGGAGCGCACCCGACTGATGCGTGCCCGCCTCCTCGACGCGACCGTCGAGTGCCTGGTCGAGCGGGGCTTCAGCGGCACGTCGACCACGCTGGTCTCCGAGCGCGCCGGGGTGAGTCGCGGTGCGCAGCTGCACCACTTCCCGACCAAGAACGACCTCGTCGTCGCGGCCGTCGAGCACCTCACCGAGGTGCGGGGCGCCGAGCTCGCGGCCGCCGCACGGCGTCTGCCTCGAGGGGATCGGCGAACGCGTGCGGTCGTGCGGATGCTTGGCGACCACTTCAGCTCCCCGGTCTTCACCGCCGCGCTCGAGCTGTGGGTCGCGGCCCGCAGCGACCCGGCGTTGATGGCGGCCGTGGAGCCGCTCGAGCAGCGCGTCGGTCGCGAGACGCACCGGCTGACCGTGGAGCTGCTCGGCGCCGACGAGTCCGTGCCGGGCGTGCGCGAGCTCGTGCAGGCCACCCTCGACCTCGTGCGCGGCCTCGGCCTCGCCAACACGCTCACCGACGACACCCGTCGCCGCGGGCGGATCCTCGACCAGTGGGCGCGCACCCTCGACACCGCGCTCGACGGCGCCCTGCACGCGACCCTTCAGGAGACGACATGACCAGCCTGCTCGAGGACCTCCTCGACGACCTCCGCGCCGAGGGCGACCCGCTCCTCGCCGCTGTCTCCGGGCTCGACGAAGCCGGGTGGGCCACCCCCACCGCCGCCGCCGGCTGGACGGTCGCCACCCAGGTCGCCCACCTGCTGTGGACCGACGAGACCGCCGCCGCGGCCGCCCGCTCGCTCGACGGGGACGTCGGCAAGGCGGCCTGGGACGACATCGTCCTCCAGGCGATGGCCGATCCCTCCGGTTTCGTCGACACCGGCGCCCACGAGGTCGCCCGTCTCGCCCCGACCGCGCTGCTCGCGCGCTGGGGTGCCGCGCGCCAGGACCTCGCCGCCGCCGTGCGGGCCGTGCCGGTCGGGCAGAAGATGCCGTGGTTCGGCCCGCCGATGTCGCCGGCCTCGATGGTGACCGCGCGCTTCATGGAGACGTGGGCGCACGCTCTCGACGTCCACGAGGCCCTCGGTTCCGTGCCCGAGCCCACCGACCGCATCAGGCACGTCGCCCACCTCGGCGTCCGCACGCGTGACTTCGCCTACGCCGTGCACGGGCTGACGCCCCCCGCCGAGGAGTTCCGCCTCGAGCTCACGGCGCCGTCGGGTGCGGTGTGGGCCTGGGGACCCGAGGACGCGGCGCAGACCGTGCACGGACCGGCCTACGACTTCTGCCTGCTGGTCACCCAGCGCATCCACCGCGACGACATCGCGCTCACGACCACCGGCGACGCCGCCGCCCACTGGCTGACGATCGCCCAGGCCTTCGCGGGCCCCGCCGGTGAGGGACGGGCGAAGCGATGAGCGACGTCCTGAGGATCGGCAACTGCTCCGGCTTCTACGGCGACCGCCTGACCGCGATGCGGGAGATGCTCGAGGGCGGCCCGTTGGACGTCATCACCGGTGACTACCTGGCCGAGCTGACCATGCTGATCCTCGGCAAGGACACGATGAAGGACCCTTCGCTCGGCTATGCGCGGACCTTCGTGCGCCAGGTCGAGGACTCCCTGGGCCTCGCCCTGGAGCGCGGCGTCAGGATCGTCAGCAACGCCGGTGGCCTCAACCCTGCCGGGCTGGCCGACAAGCTCCGTGAGGTGGCGAAGGGGCTCGGACTGGACCCGGCGATCGCCCACGTCGAGGGCGACGACCTACGACACCTGTCCGGCGAGCTCGGCATCGAGGGCGCCCTGACCGCCAACGCCTACCTCGGCGGCTTCGGCATCGCCCGAGCGCTCGATCAGGGAGCCGACATCGTCGTCACCGGTCGCGTCACCGATGCCTCGCTGGTCGTCGGCCCGGCGATCAGCCGCTTCGCCTGGACCCCGACGTCCCACGACGAGCTGGCGGGCGCCGTCGTCGTCGGTCACGTCCTCGAGTGCGGCACGCAGGCGACGGGCGGCAACTTCTCCGGCTTCCGCACGCTGCGCCACGACGGCCGCCCGCTCGGCTTCCCCCTCGCCGAGATCGCCGCCGACGGCTCCAGCGTCATCACCAAGCACGACGGCACGGGCGGAGCGGTCACGGTCGACACGGTCACCGCGCAGCTGGTCTACGAGATCCAGACCGCCCGCTACCTCAACCCCGACGTCACGACCCACCTCGACTCGGTCCGGCTCGCACCGGCCGGACCCGACCGGGTGGCGATCACCGGGGTGAGGGGCGAGGCGCCACCCGCGCAGCTCAAGGTCTGCGTCAACACCCTCGGCGGCTTCCGCAACTCGATGGAGTTCGTGCTCACCGGTCTCGACATCGAGGCCAAGGCCGACTGGCTGCGGATGCAGCTCGAGCCGTCGCTCACCGCCGCCGCGGTGACGTGGACCCGCACGGCGCTGCCCGGTGCGGACGCCGACACCGAGGAGGGCGCCTCGTGCCTGCTCCGGTGCACGGTCATGGACCCCGAGTCCGGCCCGGTCGCGAAGGCGTTCACCGGCCCGGCCGTCGAGCTCGCGCTCGCGTCCTACCCCGGCTTCACGATGACCAGCCCGCCGGGCCCCCCGTCGCCCTACGGCGTCTACCGCCCGGTCTACGTCGACCGCGACCGCGTCACGCACACCGTGGTCCACGCCGACGGATCGCGCGAGGTCGTGCCCGACCCGGTCCAGCTCGGCTCGGCCGAGGAGCTCGTCGGTCAGCGGCCCTCGCCCTACCCGGCACCGGCCGACTCGCTGACCCGGCGGATGCCGCTCGGCACCTTCGTCCACGCCCGCTCGGGGGACAAGGGCGGCGACGCCAACCTCGGGCTGTGGGTGGCCCACGACGGGTCCGACCGCTACGAGGCGAGGGTCACCTGGCTGGCCAAGATGATGAGCCCGCGCAAGGTGCGCGAGCTGATCCCCGAGGCGCGCGACCTCGACGTCGAGGTCTACGTGCTGCCCAACCTGGGCGCCGTCAACATCCTGGTCCGCGGCCTCCTCGGCGAGGGCGTCGCGGCCTCGACCCGGTTCGACCCGCAGGCCAAGGGCCTGGGGGAGTGGATGCGCTCGCGCATCGTTCACATGCAGGAGGACTTGCTCTGATGGACATCGCTCAGCTGGGCGCCGAGTTCGTGCGCCGCGAGGTCGCACCCCACCTGCAGGAGTGGGAGGACGCCGGGATCTTCCCGCGCGAGCTCTACCTCGCTGCGGCCGAGCAAGGGCTGCTCGGCATGGCCTTCCCCGAGGAGGTCGGTGGCTCCGGCGCGACCGTGCCGGAGTCGCTCGAGATGCAGGAGGGGATGTTCTCGGCCGGCGCTTCCAGCGGGCTCATGGCCGGTCTCTTCACCAGCGGCATCGCGCTGCCCCACATCGCGGCCTCGGGCAACGCCGACCTCGTCGACCGCTTCGTGCGACCGACGCTGGCAGGCGAGCTGATCGGGTCGCTGGCGGTCACCGAGCCCGGAGGTGGCTCCGACGTCGCCGGCATCCGCACGACGGCGGTGCGCGACGGGGAGTACTACGTCGTCAACGGCGCCAAGACCTTCATCACCAGCGGGACGCGTGCCGACTTCGTGACCACCGCCGTCCGCACCGGCGGACCCGGACACGCCGGCATCAGCCTCCTCGTCGTCGAGCGCGGCACGCCCGGCTTCACCGTCGACCGGTCGCTGCGCAAGATGGGCTGGCACTGCTCCGACACCGCCGAGCTGTCCTACGTCGACGTCCGCGTGCCGGTCGCCAACCTGGTCGGCGTCGAGGGCTCCGGCTTCTACCAGATCGCCGAGCAGTTCGTCGTCGAGCGCCTCGGCCTCGCGGTCCACGCCTACGGCATCGCCGGCAGGTCGCTGGAGCTCACTGCGGCCTACTGCCGCGACCGCGAGACCTTCGGCAGGCCGCTGATCACCAACCAGGTGGTGCGCCACAAGCTCGTCGAGATGCGCCGCCAGGTCGAGGTGGCCCGGGTCTACGCCCACGACGTCGCCCGACGTCACGCCGCAGGGGAGAGCGTCATCGCCGAGGCCTGCCTGGCCAAGCAGACCGCGTGCGACGCGGCGACGTACGTCTGCGACCAGGCGGTGCAGCTCCACGGCGGCACCGGCTACATGCACGGCACCGAGGTCGAGCGTCACTACCGCGACGTGCGCATCCTGCCGATCGGCGGTGGTGCCACCGAGGTCCTCACCGACCTCGCGGCCAAGCTGATGGGCTACGCGTCGTGACCGCGGGAGCCACGGCCAACCGCGAGGCGATGCTGGAGAAGCTCGCCGCGCTCGATGCCGAGCACGCGAAGGCGGTCGAGGGCGGGGGCGAGCGCAGCGTCACGCGCCACCATGCCCGCGGCAAGCTGATGCCGCGCGAGCGGATCGAGCTGCTCGTCGACGAAGGCTCGGCCTTCCTCGAGCTGAGCCCGCTGGCCGGCTGGGGCTCCGACTTCACCGTCGGCGCCAGCGTCGTCACCGGCATCGGCGTGGTCGAGGGCGTCGAGTGCATGATCACCGCCAACGACCCGTCGGTGAAGGGGGGCGCGAGCAACCCGTGGACGGTCAAGAAGATCTTCCGGGCCTCGCAGATCGCCCAGGAGAACGGGCTCCCGACGATCTCGCTGGTCGAGTCCGGCGGAGCCGACCTGCCGACCCAGAAGGAGATCTTCATCCCGGGCGGCAAGCTCTTCCGCGACATCACCCGCGCGAGCGCCCGCAAGGAGCCGACGGTCGCGCTGGTCTTCGGCAACTCCACCGCCGGCGGCGCCTACGTGCCCGGCATGAGCGACTACACCGTCATGGTCAAGCAGCGGGCCAAGGTCTTTCTGGGGGGCCCGCCCCTGGTCAAGATGGCCACCGGCGAGGAGTCGGACGACGAGTCGCTCGGTGGCGCCGAGATGCACGCCCGGACGTCCGGCCTGGCCGACTACCTCGCCGAGGACGAGCTCGACGCGATCCGCATCGGGCGTCGGATCGTCGCCCGGCTCAACTGGCGCAAGGCCCGGGTCGACACCGGGGTCGCCTACGTCGAGCCGCTCGCCGACCCCGAGGGCCTGCTCGACCTGATCCCCAGCGACCTGAAGGAGCCCTTCGACCCCCGCGAGGTGATCGCGCACCTCTGCGACGGCGTGAGCGCCGGCAACGGGCAGGTCTTCGACGAGTTCAAGCCGCTCTACGGCACCTCGCTGGTCACCGGCTGGGCGCGACTGCACGGCCGCCCGATCGGCATCCTGGCCAACGCGCAGGGCGTGCTCTTCAGCCAGGAGGCGCAGAAGGCGACCCAGTTCGTCCAGCTCGCCAACCAGACCGACACGCCCCTGCTCTTCCTCCACAACACCACCGGCTACATGGTGGGCAAGGACTACGAGCAGGGCGGCATGATCAAGCACGGCGCGATGATGATCAACGCGATCAGCAACTCCACCGTGCCGCACCTGACCGTCATCATGGGTGCGTCCTACGGCGCCGGCAACTACGGCATGAACGGCCGTGCCTTCGACCCACGCTTCCTCTTCACCTGGCCCTCGGCCAAGTCGGCGGTGATGGGTCCGGCCCAGCTCGCCGGGGTGCTGTCGATCGTCGCGCGCGCGGCCGCCGAGGGTCGTGGCAAGGACTACGACGAGGAGGCCGACGCCGGCATGCGCGCCTTCATCGAGGCCTCCGTGGAGGAGCAGTCGCTGCCGCACTTCCTGTCCGGCATGCTCTAC
The DNA here is from genome assembly GCF_900113685.1 of Nocardioides psychrotolerans. Classification (GTDB taxonomy): domain Bacteria; phylum Actinomycetota; class Actinomycetes; order Propionibacteriales; family Nocardioidaceae; genus Nocardioides; species Nocardioides psychrotolerans. Next base: position 320,418 of record NZ_FOQG01000003.1, on the reverse strand, counting down.
GACGACGGGGTCATCGACCCCCGCGACACCCGCACCGTCCTGGGCATCTGCCTGTCCGTCATCGACACCGTCGACTACGTCGGCACCGACCGATTCGGGGTGTTCCGTCCATGACGACCATCAAGCGACTGCTCGTCGCCAACCGCGCGGAGATCGCCTCACGTGTCTTCCGCACCTGTCGCGCGCTCGGCATCGAGACCGTGGCGATCCACTCCGACGCCGACACCGAGCTGCCCTACGTCGGCGAGGCGGACCAGGCGGTCCACCTGCCGGGCACCAGCCCTGCCGACACCTACCTGCGCTCCGACCTGGTGCTCGAGGCGGCTCGTCTCACGGGCGCCGACGCGATCCACCCCGGCTACGGCTTCCTGAGCGAGAACGCCGACTTCGCCAGGGCGGTCATCGAGGCCGGCCTGACCTGGGTCGGCCCGGCGCCCGAGGCCATCGAGCAGATGGGCTCCAAGATCGAGTCCAAGAAGCTGATGGCGGCCGCCGGGGTCCCGGTGCTGACCAACCACACCGTCGACACCGCCACCGAGGCCGACCTGCCGTTGCTGGTGAAGGCCTCCGCAGGCGGCGGCGGGCGCGGAATGCGCGTCGTACGCCGTCTGGTCGACCTGGCCAGCGAGATCGACGAGGCCGCAGCAGAGGCCGCCTCCGCGTTCGGAGACGGCACCGTCTTCGTCGAGCCCTATGTCGAGCGCGGGCGCCACGTCGAGGTCCAGGTCCTCGGGCACGCCGACGGCGTCGAGGTCTACGGCGAGCGTGACTGCTCGATCCAGCGGCGCCACCAGAAGGTGGTCGAGGAGGCGCCGGCGCCACGGCTGCCCGATGCCACCCGCGCGGCGCTGCACGAGGCCGCCCGCCAGGCGGCGGCGGCGATCGGCTACCGCGGCGCCGGGACGGTCGAGTTCCTCTACGACCCGGCACGACCGGGCGCCGACTCCTTCTTCTTCCTCGAGATGAACACCCGCCTCCAGGTCGAGCACCCCGTCACCGAGGAGGTCTTCGGGGTCGACCTGGTCGCGCAGCAGATCGCGGTCGCAGAGGGCCGCGTGCCCGAGCGGGCAGGTGCGCCCCGCGGGCACGCCATCGAGGTGCGGCTCTACGCCGAGGACCCGGGCGCCGACTACCAGCCGCAGAGCGGGCTGCTGACGGCGTTCGAGATCCCGGACGAGACCGGGGTCCGGGTGGAGTCGGGCTTCGCCTCCGGCTCGGAGGTCTCGACCCACTACGACGCGATGCTCGCCAAGGTGATCGTCCACGCGCCCACCCGCGAGCAGGCGGCCCGTCAGCTGGCCGGCGTCCTGCGCCGCAGCCGGTTGCACGGTCTGGTCACGAACCGCGACCTCCTGGTTGAGGTCCTGGGCCACGACGCGTTCGTCGCAGGCGACCTGAGCACCGCCTTCCTCCGCGAGCAGGAGCTGCGCTCCCAGCGCGGAGGCCAGGTCCCTGGAACGGCCTCCCAGCAGGCCGTGAGCTTCTTCGCGGCGGCAATGGCATGGGTGCAGCACGCCGTCTCGGGCCGACGCGTCCAGCACCGGGTCCCGGCCGGTTGGCGCAACGTCCACTCCGCCCCCCAGGTCGTCACCTTCGACCTGGCCGGCACCGAGGTGGTCGTCGGGTGGCGTCACGAGCGCTCCGGCGCGGTCCTGGTGGACCTGCACGGCGAGGTGCGCGGCGTACGCCTCGTCTCGGCGTCGCCGGCCCCCACCGGTCGCCTCGTCGTGGTCGAGCACGACGGCGTCCGCACCTCCCACGACGTCCGCCTCGCCGAGCACCACAGCGGACACCGCGTCGACGTGGACTCCCCGTGGGGCCACCTCGCGCTCACCCGGGTGCCCCGCTTCGTCGACCCGGCCGACCAGGTCGCGAGCGGGAGCCTGCTCGCGCCCATGCCCGGCACGGTCGTCCGGGTCGCGGTCGCGCCCGGCGAGAGAGTCGAGGCCGGCGACACCGTCCTGGTCCTCGAGGCCATGAAGATGCAGCACACCGTGAGCGCGCCGGCGCCCGGCACGGTCACGGAGATCAACGTCCGCACCGGCGCCCAGGTGGCGGCCGGAGAGGTTCTCGCCGTCGTCGACACAGGAGAAGAGGAAGCATGAGCACCAGCCAGGGATTTCAGCCTTTCACCGAGACCGAGGAGCGTCAGGAGCTCCGCAAGCAGGTCGCCAAGCTCGCGAGCAAGTACGGCCGCGACTACTTCGTCGAGAAGGCTCGCTCCGGTGGCAAGACCACCGACTTGTGGCTCGAGATCGGCAGATGTGGCTACCTCGGCATCAACATCCCTGAGGAGTACGGCGGCGGCGGTGGCGGCATCGGCGACATCGCGGCCGTGTGCGAGGAGCTCGCCGCACAGGGCTGCCCGCTGCTGCTCATGGTCGTCAGCCCCGCGATCTGCGGCACGATCATCACCCGCTACGGCACTGAGTCGCAGAAGCAGAAGTGGCTTCCCGGCCTCTGCGACGGCACCGGCACGATGGCCTTCGCCATCACCGAGCCCGACGCCGGCACCAACACCCACAACATCACCACGACTGCGCGCCGCGACGGCGACGGCTGGGTGCTCAACGGTCGCAAGATCTGGATCTCCGGCGTCGACGAGGCCGACAACGTGCTCGTCGTCGCGCGCACCGAGGACGCCAGGACCGGCAAGCTCAAGCCGTGCCTGTTCGTCGTCCCGACCGACGCCCCCGGGTTCGAGTTCAACGCGATCCCGATGGAGATCGTGTCCCCGGAGAACCAGTTCCAGGTGTTCATCGACGACGTGAAGCTGCCGGCCGACGCGCTCGTCGGCGACGAGAACGGCGGGCTCGTGCAGCTCTTCGCCGGCCTCAACCCCGAGCGCATCATGGCCGCGGCGTTCTCGACCGGTCTGGCCCGCTTCGCGCTGGAGAAGGCGACCCAGTACGCCAAGGAGCGCGTCGTCTTCCAGGTCCCGATCGGCGCCCACCAGGCCATCGCCCACCCGCTCGCACAGTCCCACATCGAGATCGAGCTCGCGCGGCTGATGAACCAGAAGGCCGCGGCACTCTTCGACGCCGGTGACGAGATGGCCGCCGGCGAGGCTGCCAACATGGCCAAGTACGCCGCCGCCGAGGCCGCCTGTGACGTGGTCGACCGCGCCGTGCAGACCCACGGCGGCAACGGCGCCAGCCAGGAGTACGGCATGGCCGGGCTGCTCGTTGCCACCCGCGTCGGCCGCATCGCCCCCGTCAGTCGCGAGATGATCCTCAACTTCGTGTCGATGCACTCCCTGGGCCTGCCCAAGTCCTACTGACCCGTGGTGCGTGGGCCCGCCGGTAACCTCGGCTTGTGAGCAACGTCGTGGGGAAGGTCGACCGCACCCAGCGGCGGCACTCGTTCCTCGGGTTCCCCCTGGCCGTGGTCTACAAGTTCTTCGACGACCAGGGCAACTACCTGGCCGCGACCGTCACCTACTACGCGTTCATCGCGATCTTCCCGCTGCTGCTGCTGGCCTCGTCCATCTTCGGGTTCGTCCTCCAGGGCAACCCTGACCTGCAGGAGCAGGCGCTCAACTCCGCATTGGGACAGTTCCCGATCATCGGTGACCAGCTCGGTCGTCCCGAGGGACTGACGGGCTCGACCGGTGCGGTCGTCGTCGGGTCGTTGGCCGCGCTCTACGGTTGCCTCGGGCTCGGGCAGGCCATCCAGAACGTCATGGCCACCGCGTGGGCGGTCCCGCGCAACAGCCGCCCCAACCCGTTCCTGCTGCGCTTCAAGTCGCTCGCGCTGCTGCTCTTCGCGGGCCTGGGCGTCCTGGGTCTGTCGGTCTTCGGTGCGGTCGGCTCCAACGCCGAGATGTTCGGCACGGAGCTGGACACGACGATCCGCTGGCTGATCCTGGCTGCCACGGTCCTCATCGTCGGCCTGGTCCTGACCTTCCTCTTCCGGCTGGCCTCGGCACGCAGCCTGCGGCTGAGGCGCGTTGCTCCCGGGGCGTTCTTCGTTGCCGTGCTGTGGCAGGCGCTGCAGCACCTCGGCACGATCTACGCCACCCGTGTGCTCACGGGCACCAGCTCCATGAACGGCGTCTTCGGCCTCGTTCTCGGTCTCATCGGGCTGATCTACGTGGGCGCCGTCATCGCGGTCCTCGGCGTCGAGGTCAACGTCGTGATCGCCCGCCGGCTCTGGCCCCGGGCCCTGCTCACCCCGTTCACCGACTCCGTCGACCTGACCGAGGCCGATCGTCGGGCCTATGCGATGTATGCGCAGATGCAGCGCCACAAGGGCTTCGAGACCGTCACCGTCCGCTTCGAGGGCCGCGACGGCGGCACCCACGAGATCGTGCTCGACCCCGATGCCAAGGACTCCAAGCAAGCCCGGACCACCGAGATCCCGGCACTACTCGACCCCGTGGTCGAGCAGCCGGGCCCGCAGCGCAGCGAGGGTGTCGGCACCCAGTCCTAGCCCGTCGGCGAGGTAGCCCTCCATCGAGCCGTACGACGAGACGACGGCGTCGTAGGCCTGCTGCAGGTAGCGCGCGTCGGCGACCATGACGGTCTCGTAGACCTCCACCTTGTCGTCGCCGAGGTGCTCGCGGACCATGCCGAGGTATTTCACGCGGGTCGCCGACGAGATCGTGTTGGTCGCCAGGTAGTCCTCGAGGATCGTCTCCGGCGCCACGCCCGCGACGTGGAGCAGCAGCACCGAGGCCCATCCGGTGCGGTCCTTCCCGGCGGTGCAGTGGAACACCTGGGCCGCTCGGCCCTGGGCGATCGAGTGCAGAAGCTCGCCGAACGCGGCCCGGCCGCCCTCCTTCTCCACGAACCCGCGGTAGACCTCACCCATGACCGCGAGGCCCTGCTCGTGCGTCTGCAGCGAGGCGACCGCCTCCATCGGGATGCCCTTGACCTCCACATGACGCCAGGTGGCGCCGGGCACGGGAGCATCGGGGTGGGCCTCGATCTCGTGGGCGTCGCGCAGGTCGAAGATCGTCTCCACCCCGAGCGCGGCCAGGGCCTGGGCGTCCTCGTGGGTCAGGGTCAGCTCGTTGGAGCGGAACAGCACGCCACGGCGTACCCGTCGGCCGTCGGCCGTGGGGTAGCCGGGGCCGGCGAGGTCGCGGAAGTTGTCGGCAGAGGCGAGGCGGACGAGCTCTTCGCCGAGGTCGGCGTCGTCGGAGGTCACGAACGTCAGGATACGAGCCCGGCCTGCTCGAGCCGCCCACCCCACCCGACCTAGTCATGTCCGACTAGTCAGATCGAGTCATGACGTGGGGGTCCGTCCGGCCCTAGTGTCGAGGGTCGGCGGCACTGGGGAGGGCCGCCACAGGGAGGGAGTCCCCACGCGGCCGGATTTCATGGGCGGTCGTGCGGGCACCCCGACACAACCCCTGGTTCGCCTCGTGCGACACCTGGAGCGACCGGCACGAAGATGCGGCCGCCGGGTGACAGGGAGAGAAGCCGGCTCGGGCCGGCGAACCTCTCCTGGCACCCCAGGTCATCAGGGGTCACTCATGACCATGGCCACCCCCATCGGTCCGACCTAGCGTCGTCGGGAGGGGCCGGCGTCGGGAGGGCGCTGGCACACGAGGGGAGACAGATCCATGCGCAAGAAGATCTTCGCGGCCGTGGCCGTGCTGGCACTCGGGCTCGGACTGGGGGGTTGGCAGGCACAGGCCAGCCAGCCGACCGCCGTCCACGCGTCAGCCGCGGCTCTGCCACTGCAAGCCGTGCTGCCCTACGAGGGGCACTACCTGGGCCACGACATGTATTACCGGACCGTCCGTTTCGACTACTACGGCGGCCGGATCCACAACTTCCGCGTCAACGGCACCGGCTTCGGCGGGGCGAGCGTGTCGGGTCACCAGTGGCACCACACCTGCAACGACGGCAAGTGCACGCGCGGCGGCTGGACTGACGACGTCACCGTCGAGGGCGTGTGGAACATGCCCAGCAGCGGCGCCGAGGCACACTTCACCGCGGCTCTCTTCGCGCACCGCAGCTCGACGCCGAGCAAGGTCAGCCTGACGAAGGCCGGGGTGTCCAGGACCAGCACGGTGCACGCCGTGCTCCCCTACGAAGGCAGCTACCTGGGCCACGACATGTACGGCCGCATGGTGCACTTTACCTTCAAGGGCAACCAGATGAGCGGCTTCATGGTCAACCACACGTCGTTCGGTGGGGCTCACGTGGGCGGCTCGGCGTGGCACGAGACGTGCAGCGGTGGGCGGTGCACGACGGGCCGGTGGACCGATGACGTGACCGTCGAGGGCACCTGGCGCGATCCGAACGGTCACCAGTCGCACTGGACCGCGCGACTCTTCGCCCACTGAGGGACAGCGCCAGCTAGCCCTTCGGCGGTAGCGGGAAGAACATCGACGTGCGTGCGGCGTAGGCGGGGTAGCCCTCACGCTGCATCATCGTCTTCTCGAGCAGCCGGGCCCCGGTGGCGAAGACCAGGAAGTAGGTCATCGCCACCGGCGCCAGCACGGTCGCCAGGCCGGCGACCCAGCCGGAGCCGAGTCCGGCCATCAGCCAGACGCCCCACCAGATGCAGGCGTCGCCGAAGTAGTTGGGGTGGCGGGTGTAGCGCCACAGCCCCCGGTCCATGACCTTGGGTCGGTCCGGGTCGGCCTTGTAGGCAGCGAGCTGGGCGTCGCCGACGGTCTCGAAGAGCAGGCCGACCGTCCACAACAGGATCCCGGCCACGACGATCGGCCAGCACCAGACGTCCGAGACCGCACCGACCTGCACCGGCAGGGAGATGAACCAGATCGCGAAGCCCTGCACCAGGAAGACCTTGCGGACCGCGAGGCCCAGGCCGACCTGGTCGAGCGGGCCGCCGAGGAGTGCCTCGTAGCGAGGGTCCTCCCCGTGGCCGACAGCCCGACGGCGGATGTGCCAGGCGAGGCGCAGACCCCATGTACTGACCAGCGCCAGCACGATCCACCGCCGGACCGGATCACCGTCCGTCGTCAGCCCGACCACCGTCGAGGTGAGGGCGACGAGGACGAATCCGAGGCCCCAGGCGACGTCGACGACCGCCACGCGGTTGAGGCGGCGCGCGGCGAAGGCCGTGACCACCATCAACAGGGCGGCCGAGGCGAGCGCGACCAGGGAGGCGAGCAGGACGTCGTTCACCAGTCGCGCACCCAGGGCAGGCTGTGCTGCCCGTCGGGACGCACCATGAGGATCTGGTCGACGCCCATGCGACCGTCCCGGAAGGCCATCGCGCCGCCGACGAGGTAGAGCCGCCAGACCCGCACGACCTCCTCGCCCACGAGCTCGGTGAGCCGCTCGAGGTGGGCGTCGAAGCGCTCGAGCCAGCCGGCGACCGTCAGCACGTAGTGCTCACGCAGGCCGTGGACGTCGCGGACCTCAAGGCCGCTCCTCTCAAGGAAGGCGATGGTCTCACCGACGGGGCGCATGTACATGTCGGGCGCGATGAAGTTCTCGATGAACGGTCCACCGCCGGGCCACCTGCCGGTGCGCGACATCTGCTGGATCAGCACGCGCCCGCCCGGCTTGACCGAGCGGTGCAGCACCGAGGCGTACGTCGGGTAGTTGCCCTGCCCGACGTGCTCGCCCATCTCGATGGAGGAGACCGCGTCGAAGTGGTCGCGCTCGGGGACGTCGCGGTAGTCCTGGAGACGGATGGTGACCTTGTCCTCAAGACCGCGCTCGGCGATCCGGGCGTCGATGAACCTCTTCTGCTCCGCGGCGATCGTGACGCCCACGACCCTGGCGCCGAAGTGCTCGGCGGCGTGCAACGAGAGCGAGCCCCATCCGCAGCCGACGTCGAGCAGGGTCATGCCCGGCTCGAGGCCGAGCTTGCGACAGACCAGGGAGAGCTTGTCGAACTGCGCCTCCTCGAGGGGCTGCTCGGGCGAGGAGTGGTAGCCCGAGGAGTAGGCCATCTGCGGCTCGAGGATCAGCGAGTAGAACTCGTTGGAGAGGTCGTAGTGGAAGCTGATCGCGGAGCGGTCACGCAGCTGCGAGTGCAGCCGCCCGCGCAGCTTTGCCTGCGAGGCGGGTGCAGCAGGTGGACGACCGAGGGCACCGATCCCCATGACAGTGCGCACAGCGCGGCTCATCGCCACGATGCTCGGTCGTCCACCGCTCAGTCCCCGGTCGCGAGCGACCGAGAACGCATGGGAGAGGACCCGGTCGAGGTCCCAGCCGTCGACCTCGTGGACCTCGAGCTCGCCGGTGACATAGGCCTGCGCGGCGCCGAGCTCGCCCGGGTGCCAGAGCAGACGGCGTACGGCGTCGGGCGTGCGCAGCTCGACGAGCGGGCCGTCCACCGGGCCGGCCTCGGACCCGTCCCAGGCGCGCAGCCGCATCGGCAGCTCGCCACCCACGAAGGGCGCGAGCGCCGCGGCGAGCTGGCCGGCCACTCCTCCGGGACCACCGGTGCCGGGCGACGAGGGGCGCGTGGCCGTCCCGACCTGGCTGGTCATGCGGTCTCCTGCGGACGGGTGAAGGTGATCTGGTTGACGTCGATGTAGCCCGAGGCGAAGCCACCGCGGGAGTACTCGAGGTAGAAGTGCCACATCCGCAGGAACCGCTCGTCGAAGCCGAGCTCCAGCACCTTCGCCGAGGCACCGAGGAACGTCTCGTCCCACAGCCGCAACGTCTCGGCGTAGTGGGCGCCCATCGAGAGGCGGTTGGTGACCCGGATCGTCGTGTGGTCGCGGGTGATCTGGTCGATCACGTCGACCGAGGGCAGGAAGCCGCCGGGGAAGATGTATTTGTTGATCCAGGTGTAGGTCCGCTTGGTCGCGAGCATCCGGTCGTGGGGCATCGTGATCGCCTGGATGGAGACCCGGCCACCGGGTGCGAGCACCCGGTCGATGGTCTCGAAGTAGGTCTGCCAGTACTCCCAGCCGACGGCCTCGATCATCTCGACCGACAGCACGGCGTCGTAGGTGCCGGTGACGGCGCGGTAGTCGCACAGGTCGACCGAGACCTGCTCGGTGAACCCGGCGGCGGCGATGCGCTGGTCGGCGAGCGCCTTCTGCTCGGTGGACAGGGTGATGGTGCGCACGACTGCGCCGCGGCGCGCGGCGCGGATGGCGAGCTCGCCCCAGCCGGAGCCGATCTCCAGGACGCGGGTGCCCTCGCCGACGTGAGCCTCGTCGAGCAGGCGCTCGATCTTGGCGCCCTGAGCCTCGTGCAGCTCGCCGGCCGTGGGGACGGCGGTGGGGGCAAGCGCCTGAAGGTGGTCGCCGCGGTCGACGACCTCGGAGGGGAAGAGCGCTGAGGAGTAGCTGAGGGAGGCGTCCAGGAACTCCTCGAAGAGGTCGTTGGACAGGTCGTAGTGGTGCGCGATGTTGCTCTGGGTGTTGTCCTCGGAGTTGCGGTGGAACCGCGGCGGACGGGACACGACGAGCGCGCGCAGCTTCTGCAGGCTCTGGGGCACCAGGTCGGAGACCTCTGCGGCCAGCACGGTCATGAGCTCGCCGAGGTCCGCCGGCTCACGGGTGTCCCAGGCGCCGGTGAGGTAGGCCTCGCCGAAGCCGATCAGCTGGTGGCGACCGATCCGGGCGTAGAACTCCTCGGGCCGGTGGATGACCATGACGGGCCCACCCTTGCCGAAGGTCTCCTCGCCCGAGACCACCGTGACGTCGAGGCGCTCGACGGCGGCGTGGAAGAGCCGCTTGGCGATGGCGGAGGACACGGCGGCGCGGGGACCCGACGGAATGGTGTCGAGACCGGGCCAGTAGTTCGCGGACTGGCGTGCGGGTGCAACGGTCATCGCGAGACTCCTTCCTGGTGGTGGTGCGGGCGGGGGCGGATCGGCAGACGTCGGAGCCAGAGCCAGATGCCGTGGGCTCGGATGAGCGCGGAGTGGCGCAGGACAGCGGGGGCGGCGCGCCAGGCGGGTCGGTTGCTCCGGCGACCCTTCAGGGCGGCCGAGAACACCGCCCCGTCGTCGCTGTGGAGCGTGACCGCGATGGCGAGGCTGCGCCCCGGGACCGGGACGGCGAGGTCGTAGCGCCCGTCGGTTCCGTGGAACGGGGAGACGTACATGGCCTTGTCGGTCGTGGCGCGCCCGTTGGCGTCCGGCTGGACGAGGTAGGCGTGCCGATCGCCGTAGGTGTTGTGCACCTCGACGACGGTGGCCACGCGCTCGCCCTGGGAGTCCCAGCACCAGAAGACGCTGATCGGGTTGAAGCAGTAGCCGAAGGCTCGGGCGTTGGCCGCCATGAGGATCCGGCCGCCGCCCCCGTTGCCACCCAGGGTGACGCCGTGCTCGGCAAGGAAGTCCTCGATGTTGGCGCGGAGGCTCCGCTCGGGCGACCCGAGGTGGTCACGTGCCTCGAACCGGCCGAGGATCCCGTGGTCCGGCAGCGCGTCGAGGTCGACGAGCCAGGTGTGCGAGGCGTGCTCGAAGGAGCGCACGAACGGCGCACGACGGGTGTGGGAGATGGTGGTCTCATAGACCTGGCCGCCGGCCGGCAGCGCCGGGACCGGGGTGCGATCGGCCCGCTCGCCCTGGTCGGGCCAGGTGAGGCCGAGCCGCTCGACCGCGGCGAGGCCGGAGCGAGCGCCGTCCTCGTGGAAGCCCCAGCCGTGGTAGGCGCCGGCGAAGGCGACCCGGTCGGTGTCGATCTCGGGCAGGCGAGCCTGCGCGGCGACCGAGGTGGGGTTGTAGAGCGGGTGCTCGTACTCCATGCGGTCGATGACCGTGGCCGGGTCGATGAGGTGCTCGCCGCCTAGGGTCACGAGGTAGTGGACGTCGGTGTCGAGGCGTTGCAGGCGCGTCAGGTCGTAGGTGACCAGCACGCCATCGCCCCCGTCAGCTCCCTGTCCCGCGGTGGGGCGGCGGAAGTTCCACGAGGCCCAGGTGTTGGCGGTCTCGGGGAGCAGGGAGGTGTCGGTGTGCAGGATCGCGGTGTTGGGCGCGTAGGGCATCGCCGAGAGGAGCTCGCGCTGCAGCTCGGTCGGCTCGGCCAGCATCGTGAGCGCCTGGCCGGGGTGGGCCGCGATGACGATCGCGTCGAAGGTGGTGACCTCGCCGTTGCCGTCCGTGACCTCCACGCCGTCGGGGGTCTCGAGGACCGAGGTGACCTTGGCGCCGAGGCGGATGTCGGGGAGGGCAGCCGCCACGCGATCGACGTAGGAGTGGGAGCCGCCGGTGACGGTGCGCCACTGCGGCGAGCCGAAGATCGTGAGCATCCCGTGGTGCTGAAGGAAGCTGAAGAGGTAGCGCGCGGGGTAGTCGAGCGAGACCTCGGGGTCGCACGACCACACCGCCGCGACGAGGGGCTCCATGAAGTGGCGCGTGAAGTAGGGCGTGAAGCCGCCCTCGTCGAGGAAGACCCGGAGCGTGGTGTCGGCGTCGGCTCCGGCGCCGCTCTCGGCGGCTGCGAGCAGCGCCTTGGCGCGGCGGTGGAAGCGGGGGATCTCGGTGAGCATCCGGAGGTAGCGCGGGTTGGCGAGGTGGCCGGCGGTGGGGATGACGCCCTTGCGGCCCAGCGCGCCGGCCCACTCGAGCCCCGTCTGGTCGTCGCGGATCGACATCGACATCTCGGAGGGCTGTGTCTGCACGCCCAGCTCGGCGAACATCCTGAGCAGGACCGGGTAGGTGCGCTCGTTGTGGACGATAAACCCGGTGTCGATGGCGAGCTCGCGCACGCCTCGCGCCGAGGTCTCGGGGACCCGGTGGGTGTCGGCATGGCCGCCGAGGCGGTCGTCGGTCTCGAAGAGCGTGACGTGAGCGGTCTTGGCCGCGACGTAGGCAGCCGTGAGTCCGGCGATGCCGGAGCCCACCACCGCCACGCGGCGTGGTGCAGTGGTCATGGGTCAGACCTGCTCGAACTCGAACGTCGCGATGGGGAAGGTGGTCGGGTGCTTCGAGCCGCCGGCCGGCTCGATGCTGACCGCGGTCGCCTCGGCGGTGCCCGGGTCGCCGTCGAGGACGACGGCCACCGCACCCTCGTCGGTCATCAGACCGGCGGGCACCATGATCCCGTCGTGCTGCAGCCAGAGCGCGTAGGTCTTGTCGTCGGGGAGCTTGGCCAGGCCCTTGGCCTCGATGACGGCCTGGTTGAGGCTGCGCGAGCGGGTGACCTTGATGGTGCCGCCCGTGACGGGACTCTTGGTCCAGGTCTCGGCGTCGGAGGCCTGGAGGACCCGGTCGGCGGCGCTCAGGGAGAACTGCGTCGTCTCGTCCTGCCAGGGCTGGGTCGCGGCGACACCGGTCCCGATCAGGGTGATCACCGCGGCCGCGGCGACCAGAGCCGGAAATCGTCGCTTCCTGCGCTCGGTGGCCAACGAGACCACGGGGGAGACCAGAGGGGGGAGGGGGCGGACGGTCTCGATGCCGGCCAGGACGCGGTCCCGCAGGGCGGCCGGAGGTGCTACGAAGGCGGCCTCGGCGAGCACTCCCGATGCCTCACGGAGGCTGTCGACCTCGGATCGGCAGGTCGGGCACTCGTCCAGGTGGCGCTCGAACTGGGCGCGCTCGATGTCGTCGAGGGCGTCGACGGCGTAGGCGCCCGAGAGTGCGTGGATGTCGCTGCTCATGCTCCTACTCCCATCGTGTCGCGCAGACGGATGAGCCCGTCGCGTATGCGTGTCTTGGCCGTGCCGACCGGGAGGTCGAGCATCGTTGCCACTTCCGTGTGTGTGTAGCCGCCGAAGTAGGCGAGCTCGAGCGCTTCACGCTGCACGGCGGTGAGGCTGTGCAACGCAGTTCGGACTCGTCTTGCTTCGAGCGAGGCGTGTGCTGCGTCGGCGGTCGAATCGTGGTCGACTGCCTGGTTCTGCGAGTGGTACGTCGTGTCCCGCCTGGTGGCGGCCTCAGCGGACCGCACCCGGTCGACCGCCTTGCGGTGGACGATCGTGAGCATCCAGGCCGTCGCACTCCCTCGCTCAACATCGTAACGAGAGGCCTTGCGCCAGATCTCCAGGAAGGCCTCTTGCGTGACCTCCTCGGCCTGGGCCGGGTCCCTCACCACGCGGACCGCGAGCCCGTAGACCCGCGTCGCCATGGCGTCGTAGAGGAGCGAGAATGCCGCCTGGTCCCCGCGAGCGGAGAGATTGAGGAGCTCGGAGAGGTCGTGCGCCACCGGCGCCCCCTTGGTGGAGGGGGCGCCCGTGGGTTCTGGCCTGAGAGGATCCATGCTCAGATCCTCTCGTTCAGATCGCTTACGTGGGAAGAGATTACTTGGCGCCGGCCATGACGGCGTCGATGATGTAGACCGTCGCGTTGGCGGTGGGCACGTTGCCGCAGATGACGTTGGCGGTCACGACGCCGTCGGTGACGGTCATGCCCGTCTCGTCGCCCTTGACGGTCAGCGTGTCCTTGTTCAGGGTCTCCTGCTCGCCGACGACGGCGGCCGGGTCGAGCTGACCACCGATGACGTGGTGGGTCAGGATCTTGGTGAGGAGGGCCTTGTCGGCGAGGATGCCGTTGAGGTCCGCCTCGGGGATCGCGGCGAAGGCGTCGTTGACCGGCGCGAAGACGGTCAGGTCGGGGGCGTCGTTCAGGGTGCCCACGAGGTCGGCCTCGCCCACGGCGGTGACCAGCGTCGACAGCAGCGGGTTGTTGCTGGCGGCGGTGGCGACGGGGTCCATGACCATGCCGTCGAAGGAGCCGGCGCCGTCGGCCGGGACAGCAGCGCAACCCTCGCCGAAGGTCTGGTCAGCAGCGCTGGCCTCGGCCTCGGTGGGCTCCTCGGCGGGGGTCTCCTCGGGAGCAGCTTCGGAGGTCTCGTCGGTGCCGGTGGCGGTCTCGGTGTCGCCCTCGGAGCCACAGGCGGCGAGGGTGAGGGAGAGGGCGATGGCGGCGGTGGCGATGCCACCGTTGCGGCGAAGGGTCTGGAGCTTCATGGGATTTGGTGCCTTCCGTTGGGGAACTTACAGGAGTCATTCGGTGCTGACCGGCCGCCGGATTGGAGCCGGTTTGTCCATTTCGTGTGGGCTGGACCACTGGTGCGGAGGTGGCTATTCCACGGTGACGAGGAACGACTGGATGCCGCTGGAGCCCCCCGGGAAGGGGTTGGCGGCCGTGGCCGTCTGGGTCTCGCCGTCGCCGCTGATGACGCGTGCGGCGACCGTGCGGGAACCGGCCTTGGCGTCCCACTTGTAGAACCACTGGCGCCAGTAGTCGTCGCCGCCCGTGGGGCCGAGCTCGGCCGGCTGCCAGGGGCCGCCGTCGATGCGGACCTCGATCTTGTCGACGCCGCCCTTCTGCTGGGCCCAGGCGACGCCACCGATGACGACCTCGCCGGCCTTGAGGGAGTCGAGGGCGTTGGGGGTGTCGATGCGCGCCGAGATCTTGATCGGGGCGTCGGTGTCCCAGTCGCGCTCGGTCCAATAGGCCTGGGCGTCGTCGTAGGTGGTCAGGGTGAGCTTCGTGACCCACTTGGTGGCGCTGATGAAGCCGTAGAGACCGGGCACGATCATCCGCGCCGGGAAGCCGTGCTCACGCGGGAGCGCCTCGCCGTTCATGCCGATCGCGATCATCGCGTCGCGTCCGTCGGTGGCCAGGTCGAGGGGCGTGGAGATGGTCATGCCCTCGAAGTCGGTGCTGAGGATCTGGTCTGACTTGGAGCCGACGCCGGCCAGGTCGAGCAGGTCCTGGAGGCGTACGCCGAGCCAGCGCGCGGACCCGACGTAGGGACCGCCCACGGAGTTGGAGACGCAGGTCATCGTGATGTCTCGCTCGATGAGGTCCATGCCGAGCAGGTCGTCGAAGGTGAACGTCATCTCGTTGTCGACGTCCCCGTCGATGGTCAGCGTCCAGTCGTCGGCGCTGATGATCGGGGTGTCCAGGCGGGTGTCCACGCGGTAGAAGTCGCTGTTGGACGTGACGAAGCTGCTGATGTCCTTGACCTGGCCGTCGAGACCCTTCGGCAGCGCCGCGGCCGGGTCGGCCGCCGCGGGGAGGGTGATGTCCTCGGGACGGCTGCGCAGGTTGCCGATCAGCTTGCCGGCGCTCCCCATGACGGCGGCAGCGGCGGCCAGGACGCCCATGGCGATCAGGACCCCGCGGCGGGTCGGGCTGGACGCCTTCTGGTCGGTCTTGTCGCTCAGCGCGTGCTGGGGGCCCTCGGAGGAGACGGTGTCGCGCTCGCCCATGGGGTGTGGCAGGCGCTTGGACGTCGTGTCGGGCGCGCTGCCCACGGCCGGGCTGGTCGCCACGGCGGCCTTGGCCGTGCGGTCGAGCCACCACAGGGCGGCGACGCCGGCGACGGCGGTCAGGATGCTGGGGACCAGGTCCACGATCTCGGCGGCAGGCCGGCTCATCGCGGCGGTCCCGGCGACGGCCACGAGCACCACGAGCAGGCCGGCACCGAGCGCGAAGCGGCGGCGGGCAAGGATGCCCGCGATCGCGGCGAAGACGAGCACACCGAGCATCACCGAGCCGATGAGGATCGCCTTGTCGGCGGTGCCGAACTGCCGGATCGCCCACTCCTTCATCGGGGTGGGAGTCAGGTCGATCACGGCCGACCCCACGGCCAGGACGGGCGACGCGGCAGGGTTGAGCAGCGAGGCGACCAGATGGCCCGTCGCCATGCCGACCAGGGTCGCCAGGAGTCCGAAGGAGGCGTAGAGCAGACGTTTTTGCATGCGAGGGGTTCGGAGCGGGAGCCGGTCCGGATGGGGCTGCGGCAAGATGACCCGCATGACCCCTGTCACTCACGCCGCGACTGACGCCTCGACCGAGCGTCCCGCTGAGCTCGTGCACTGCGTGGTCTCCGACGCCGTCGCGACCATCACGCTCGACTCGCCCCACAACCGCAACGCCCTCTCCCGCCAGCTCGTGACCGAGCTCTTCGCCCACCTGCGCTCGACGGCGCAGGACGATGACGTGTCCGTCGTGGTCCTGCGCTCGTCCGGCCGGGTGTTCTGCTCCGGGGCCGACCTCACGGAGGCCTCCGAGGGCGGCATGGAGGAGGGTGCGCGGGTCCTGGTCGAGATGCAGCGCCTGATCGTGGCCCACCCCAAGCCGGTGGTGGCGGCGCTGCACGGCCCGGTTCGGGCGGGCGGGATCGGCATCATCGCGGCCGCCGACGTCGTGGTGGCGGCCGACGAGGCGAGCTTCGCGCTCACCGAGGTCAAGCTCGGTCTGGCTCCTGCGGTCATCTCCCTCACGGTGCTACCCCGCATGACCTCGCGGGCGGCTGCCCTCACCTGCCTCACCGGAGAGCCGTTCACCGCGGCCGAGGCGGTGGTGATGGGCCTGGTCACGCGAGCGGTGCCGGCCGCGGAGGTCGACGACGCCGTCGCGTCGGTCGTCGCCTCCCTGGCGACGGGCGCCCCCCAGGGGCTCCGGGAGACCAAGGCGCTGCTGGCCCGTGACCTCCTCGCCCGCATCGACGCGCAGGGCGAGGACATGGCCCGGCTCAGCGCCCGCCTGTTCGGCAGCGACGAGGCCCGCGAGGCGATGGCGGCCTTCCTGAACCGCAAGAAGTGATCAAGGTCCGCCCCTCGGCCTCCACGCCGGGCGGCTGCGCACCATCACTCATCTCTCGGAGCCTGTTACCGACTCGTGGCAGCCTCGTGGGCCTGGTGTGGTGGTCGGTTCCGTAGCGTTGGGGATGTCGGAAGGCCCGGGGGGACCAACTGACATGGGGGGACACGGAAGCCCCGCACGAGGCGCATCGGGGGACGCGCCAGTGCGGGGCATCCGCCATTTCAGCCACCTTCCCGTTCGCGATGGCGAGCAGATCATGGCCCTCGGCGTCAGGCGTTATAGGCTTGCGGACTTGCTCGGACGGCGGGTCCCCCAGGACGGGAGCCACCGGCGAGCGACGTGAGCGACGTGAGCGTCGGGGCTGAGGGGAAACCGCGTTGTCTGAGGAGCTGGTCGAGCGCGAGGTCGCTCGCGAGCAGGAGTTCGTGGACCGGGTCTACGTCCAGCTGAACGACTCTGCCTCGGCCGCCCGTCGGCTGGCCCTGGAGGGCCACGACCGCGGCAAGCTCGGCCACGAGGGTGGCCTCGTCGAGCGCGACGCGATGGTCTTCCAGGCCGCCAAGCGCATCGCCCAGCTCGACGCCGCCCACGAGGG
This sequence comes from Nocardioides psychrotolerans, assembly GCF_900113685.1. Classification (GTDB taxonomy): domain Bacteria; phylum Actinomycetota; class Actinomycetes; order Propionibacteriales; family Nocardioidaceae; genus Nocardioides; species Nocardioides psychrotolerans. The sequence goes on along the minus strand of NZ_FOQG01000003.1, from coordinate 303,428 downwards.
CCTGGTCTTCGGCCGCCTCGACCTCCAGGCCGAGGTCGACACCGCCCCGCGCTACATCGGCCGCATCGGCCTGCGAGACGCCGACCGCGACTCGTTGCTCATCGACTGGCGGGCCCCCGCGGCTGCCGTGTTCTACCAGGCGACGGCGGCCGAGCCGCACCACGTCGTACGACGGCGCGTGCTGCGCGCCACCGGCTCCCGGGTCGTCGGGGTCGAGGACGAGCTGCTCGACGCCGAGGCGCACGCCGAGCTCGAGGCCCAGGGCGCGGAGCTCCCGATCGTCGGCGAGGGCGCGCTCATGGCGCAGCTCTCCCGTGCCCGCGACCGCTCCATGCACTCGATCGTCGCGACCATCCAGGCCGAGCAGGACAAGGCGATCCGCGCACCCAGCAAGGGCGTGACCGCGATCTCCGGCGGCCCGGGCACGGGCAAGACGGTCGTGGCGCTGCACCGCGCGGCCTACCTGCTCTACAACGAGCGCCGTCGCTACGAGGCCGGCGGCGTGCTGATCATCGGGCCCAGCGGTGTCTTCATGCGCTACATCGAGCGGGTCCTGCCCAGCCTGGGCGAGACCGCGGTGGCCCTGCGCTCCCTCGGCGAGGTCGTCGACGGGGTCAAGGCCAGCCGGCACGACGAGCCGGCCGTGGCCGACGTCAAGGGCTCCGAGCGGATGGCCGAGGTCGTCCGCCGCACCTCGCGCCAGCAGGCGCCGGGCAGCCCCACGGAGTTCCGCGTGTTCTGGCGCGACGACATCATCGTGCTCGACCGCGGCGCGCTCGGGCGGGTGCGCCGCAACCTGATGTCCCAGGGCCGCCGCAACCGCCAGCTGCCCCGGGTCGCCACGACGCTGCTCGACGCGATGTGGCGCCAGGTCCGCGGCGAGCGTGGTCGCGAGCGGGGCCGCGAGGCCTTCGACGACGACATGCTCTCCCACCGCGACTTCGTCGACTTCGCCGTGGCCTGGTGGCCGCCGCTCGCGGCGGCCGACGTGCTCGGCTGGTTGCGGGACCCCGAGCTCCTCGCCCGCGTCGGGGAAGGCGTCGTCACGGCCGAGGAGCAGCGCCTGCTCACCAAGTCGTGGAGCGGCGACGCCTCGCTGTCGGTGCAGGACGTCCCGCTGCTCGACGAGCTGCGCTACGCGCTCGGCGACGTGCCCGCCCAGGTCGAGGACGACCGCGACGACCCGATGGCGCTCATCGACGGCGCCGTCGATCTCCAGGAGCTCACCACGGCCTCCGACCGGGAGTACGCCCCGTCGGGTCGCGCCTGGGCACCCCCGACCTACCGCATCGAGGACGACCCCTTCGCCCACATCCTCATCGACGAGGCGCAGGACCTCACCCCGATGCAGTGGCGCATGGTCGGCCGCCGCGGCCGCACCGCGTCCTGGACGATCGTCGGCGACCCGGCCCAGTCCTCCTGGCCGGTGCCGGAGGAGTCGCGCACGGCGCGGGCGACGGCGCTGGACGGCAAGGCGCTCCACGAGTTCCACCTCTCGACCAACTACCGCAACTCCTCGGAGATCTACGCGCACGCCGCGGCCTACGCCGAGCGCGTCGGCCTCGACGCCGACCTGCCCACCGCCGTGCGCTCGACCGGCATCGAGCCACAGGTCGTCACCGGGGTCACCGACCTCGAGGCGGCCACCCGCGCTGCCGTGGTCGAGATCGCCGGCGAGGTGCGCGGGACCGTCGGGATCGTCGTACCTGTCGCCCGACGCTCCGAGGTCAACGCCTGGCTGGCGTCCTGGCCGGAGCTCGCCGCCCACGCACCCCACGCCCGCGATGCCATCGACTCCTCGGTGCCGCCCTCGGGCGTCGACCGCGTCGTCGTGCTCACCGGCCTCGACACCAAGGGCCTGGAGTTCGACGGGATCGCGGTCGTGCGGCCGCAGGAGATCGAGGACGAGTCCGCCACCGGACGCGCCACGCTCTACGTCGTGCTCACCCGCGCCACCCAGCTGCTGACCACCGTGAGCTGAGCGAGGGCTCCGGAACTAGGCTGCGGCCATGTCTGAGTCGACCTCTGCCGCCCGGGACGCCATCGCCGCGCTCCAGGGGCACGAGGCATGGGCGATCATCCGCCGCTCGACCCGCGCGGGTGACCGCGACACGGTCGGCCTGGTGGGCGGCCGGCGCAGCGTGGTGGAGTCGCTGCTCGACGTACCTCTCGAGGAGGGGCCGCCCCAGGAGGGCCACATCGCCGACCGGCTGGTCGCGGTGCCGTTCCGGCAGGTCGCGGAGCGCGGCTTCGCGGCCCACGACGACGGCACCCCGCTGGTGGTCGTCGACGTCCAGACCGAGCTGGAGTTCTCCGTCGCCGAGATCATCGAGGCGATCGACGACGTGCCCGTCGAGTTCACCGACCGCGGCGGGTTCGAGACCGACGACGAGCTCTACGCGGTCCTGGTCGAGGCGATCATCGAGGACGAGATCGGCCAGGGCGAGGGCGCCAACCTGGTGATCGGGCGCCACTACCGGGCCCAGGTCGCCGACTGGAGCGCCGCCACCGCGCTGACCGTCCTGAAGCGGCTGCTCGAGAGCGAGCGTGGTGCCTACTGGACCTACCTGTTCTTCACCGGTGACCGCTACCTCGTGGGTGCGAGCCCGGAGCGGCACGTCACCATCCACGGCGGTGACGTCCGGATGAACCCGATCAGCGGCACCTTCCGCATCCCCCGCTCCGGCGACGCCGCCGGCACGGCCAAGGCGCAGCTCCTGGACTTCCTCGACGACGAGAAGGAGATCTACGAGCTCTTCATGGTCGTCGACGAGGAGCTGAAGATGATGTGCGACATCTGCCACGAGGGTGGCCAGGTGCTCGGACCGTTCCTCAAGCCGATGACGCACCTGATCCACACCGAGTACCTCCTCGCCGGCCACACCGAGCGCGACGTGCGCGAGGTCCTGCGCGACACGATGTTCGCCGCCACTGTCACGGGCAGCCCCGTGGAGAACGCGTGCCGGCTGATCAAGCACTACGAGACCGAGGGGCGTGGCTACTACGGCGCGGCCCTCGCGATCCTCGGTCGCGACCCCGATGGCGGGCCGGTCGTCGACAGCCCCATCGTCATCCGCTCCGCCGACGTCTCTCTCGACGGGCGGCTCAAGGTGACCGCCGGTGCCACGCTGGTGCGTGACTCCGACCCGGCCTACGAGGTGGCGGAGACGCACGCCAAGGCCGCGGGCATCCTGCGCGCCTTCGGCCTGGTGCCCGCAGCGCCGGTGCCCGACGTCAAGATCGCCGAGCTCGTCAACGACGAGGACGTGCTGCTCTCGCTCAACAAGCGCAACCGCCGGCTCAGCGCCTTCTGGCTGACCGACCAGGCCGGCTCGCCGCCGGACCGGCGCCTGGCCGGCAAGAGCGTGGTGATCCTCGACGGCGAGGATGACTTCGTCAACATGCTGCGTCACGTGCTCGGGGTGCTCGGCCTGACCAGCACGGTCGTGCGCCACGAGGACTACGTCGCCGGCTGTCTCGACGGCCACGACCTGGTGATCGTCGGCCCCGGCCCCGGTGACCCGCGCGACGGCGACGACCCCAAGATCGCCCGGATGCGTGCCGCCGTCGCTGAGCTGCTCGGGCAGGAGCAGCCGTTCCTCGCGGTCTGCCTGGGGCACCAGACGTTGTGCCACGTGCTCGGGATCCCGTTGGTCTACAAGGACATCGTCTTCCAGGGCACCCAGTCGCCCGTGGTCGTCAACGGCCGCACCGAGCGGGTCGGCTTCTACAACACCTTCGTCGGTCGGGTCGACGCTGCCGGTGGCTCGTTGCCCGAGGGCGTCACCGTCGACGCCGACGAGGAGACCCACGACATCAACGTGCTCACGGGTCCGCACTACCGCGGCATCCAGTTCCACGCCGAGTCGATCCTGACCGAGCGCGGCTACGACGTGCTGCACGAGCTCGTCGTCGACCTGCTGCTCGGCGGGCCCGAGCACGGCTAGGGCCGGAGTGCCCGAGGTGGAGCCCGAGGTGGATCCGGACGTCGTGGTGCCGGACGTCGTGGTGGTCGACCACCACGACTCCTACACCTACAACCTGGTGCACCTGGTCGCCGGCGTGACCGGCGTCCTGCCGCGGGTGGTGCAGCACGACGAGGTCGACGGCGCCACCGTGCTCGAGCACTCCCACGTCGTGCTCTCGCCCGGGCCCGGGCGGCCCGACGTGGAGGCGGACTTCGCGGTGGGGCGTGAGGTCCTGCTCTCCGGCAGTCGGCCCGTGCTCGGGGTGTGCCTGGGGATGCAGGGCCTCGTGACGTCGTACGGCGGCCGCGTCGAGCGGGTGCCCCCCGGGCACGGTGTGGTGGCGCGGGTCGACCACGACGGCACCGGGGTCTTCGCGGGCGTGCCGGACGGCTTCCGGGCCGTGCGCTACCACTCGCTGGCCGCGGTCGAGCTGCCCCCGTGCCTGCGGGTCACGGCCGTGGACGGGCTGACCGGTCTGACGATGGGCGTCGAGCACCGCGAGCTCCCGCTCGCCGGCGTGCAGTTCCACCCCGAGTCGGTGCTGTCCGAGCACGGCGCCCTGCTGGTGGCCAACTTCCTGGGGTGCAGGTGACCACCGGCGACCCGGTCGCGTTCTTCCGCGAGGTCGCGGCGGAGCACCCGCGTTGCTTCTGGCTCGACGGCGGTGGGGCGCGCGAGTGGTCGGGCCGCCGCTCGCTCATCGGCTGGCTCGAGCCCGACGACGTGTCGATCTCCTACGACGCGGTGGCGCGGGAGGTGACCCGGCACGTCGGCGAGCGGTCGAGCGTGGTCGGCGACGACGTCTTCGCGGTGCTGGCCGCCGAGCTGGCCGCGGGTGGGCCACGGGACCAGTGGTTCGGCTACCTCGGCTATGCCTCACGTCCCGATCTGCCGGCGTCCGTCGACCGCCCTGCCGCGAGGGAGGTGCTGCCCGACGCGGTGTGGATGCGGGCGCGGCACGTGCGGCTGTTCGAGCACGCGACGCCGGCAGCCGGGCCCGGCGCGGATGCGGGTCGTGTGCCGCAGGCAGCCCCACCGCGGGGTCTCCGGCACACGACCCGGACGGCCGCACCGACCAGCCCGCCACCAGCCGCCTACACCACCGCCTTCGAGCGGGTCCAGGAGGAGCTGCACGCCGGCAACTCCTACGAGGTCAACCTGACCTACCGGCTCGAGACCCTCAGCGACCTCGACCCCGTGACCGCCTACCTGCAGCTGCGCGAGCTCAACCCCGCGCCGTACGCCGGCTTCCTCCAGCACGACCTCGCCGACGCGCGCGCCTGGTTGCTGAGCTCTTCGCCGGAGCGCTACGCCCTCGTGAGGGCCGACCGGACGCTGGAGACCAAGCCGATCAAGGGCACCACGAGGCGCGGCGCGACGCCCGAGGACGACGAGCGCGAGCGGCACTCGCTCGCGACGGACCCGCGGTTCGCGGCGGAGAACCTGATGATCGTCGACCTGCTGCGCAACGACCTTGCCATGGTCTGCGAGCCGGGGAGCGTGGAGGTGCCCGAGCTGATGGCGGTCGAGTCCTACGAGACCGTGCACCAGCTGGTCTCGACCGTGCGCGGGCGTCTTGCTCACGGGGTGAGCACGATCGAGGCCCTGCGCACGCTCTTCCCGGCCGGCTCGATGACCGGCGCGCCCAAGCTGCGCACGATGCAGATCATCGAGGCCGTCGAGGACACCTCGCGGGGGGTCTACTCCGGCGCCTTCGGCTGGGTCTGCGCCGACGGCCGCGCCGACCTGGGCGTCGTCATCCGCTCGCTGACGACCACCGGCGACGGGCGTTACGTGCTCGGCACCGGCGGCGGCATCACCGTGCAGTCCGAGGTGTCGCTCGAGCACGAGGAGTCGCTGGTCAAGGCCGAGCGGCTGCTCGCGGTCTTCGACTGACCGGAGCGCGAGTCGGCGCAATGTCGCACGGAGACCCAGCGTGGCGCTGCGACATCGCGCCGACTCGGCGTACGGCGCTGCGACATCGCGCCGACTCGGCAGATGGTCAGCCGCCGAACGCGGACCCGTCGGCGTGCGCGGACAGATCCGTCATGACCTGACGCACGGCGCGCAGGGCGACGACCCTGTCGTAGGGCGCGGGGTCGACCAGGTTGACGACCTGGATCAGGTCGTCGTTCTGCACGAAGCCGGTGACCAGCAACGAGCCGTCGTCCACGTTGACGACCACCCGCGCGTCGTCCGCGCGCGCGATCGTCGGGTTGGTGACGGTGCCGTCGAGCTCGCCCATCGTGTCCCAGGCCTCGTCGAGACCGGCCGGGAAGAGCACGTAGTTGGCGTCGATCGCCGCGCCGCCCTCCTCGGCAGGCGTGAACGCGCACCGCGGCACCGCAGGACGACCGGCGTCCATCGTGACCACGGTCCCGAGAACCTCGGAGACGCCCTCGGCGCTCAGGCCGTCGCAGGGGTTCCACAGCGGGGTGGTGGGTACGGCGGCGGCGGGGTCGGTCGCCGGTGCCTCGTCGCCGCACGCCCCGAGGGTGGCTGCGAGGGTGGCCGCGAGGGCGAGGCCACCGAGCAGCGCGCCGGGGCGTAGGGGCAGGTGACGCTCAGCCATGGACGACCTCGCGGACGGCGGGTGCGGGTGTGCCGGGCAGCCACAGCGAGAGCCGGGCGCCCCCGGAGGGCGAGGCCGCCGCGGCGACCGTGCCGGAGTGGCGGTCGGCGACCTGGCGGACGATGGAGAGGCCGAGCCCCGAGCCGGGCATGGTGCGCGACTCGTCGGAGCGCCAGAAGCGGTCGAAGACATGGGGCCGGTCGGCCTCGGCAATGCCTTGACCCTCGTCGTCGACGGTGAGCAGGCCGTCGCGCAGGCGCACCGTGACGGTGCCGTCGGTGGGGCTCCACTTGGCGGCGTTGTCGAGCAGGTTGGTCACGGCCCGCTCCAGTGCGTTGGCGTCACCCTCGACCCACCAGGCCCGGGCGTCGACGTCGAAGGTGGCGGCGGGGGCGCGCAGCCGCACGCGGGCGACGGCGTGGTCGACGACCTCGGTCAGGTCGACCGGCTCGACGACGGGCGCCAGCGGCTCGTCACGGGAGAGCTCCATCAGGTCGCCGATCAAGGTCGTCAGCTCCTCGATCTGGGCGCGGATGTCCTCGAGCAGCTCGGCGCGCGCCTCGGGCGGCAGGTCGGGACCGTCGGGCTCCGAGGCCTGGGTGAGCAGGTCGACGTTGGTGCGCAGCGAGGTCAGCGGCGTCCGCAGCTCGTGGCCGGCATCGGCGACCAGCTGGCGCTGCCGGTCGCGTGAGGCCGACAGGGCGGCGAGCATCGCGTTGAACGCCGAGGCGAGGCGGGCGATCTCGTCGTCCCCCTCGACCGGCAGGGGGGTGAGGTCCTCGGTGCGCGCGATGTGCTCGACCGAGCTCGTCAGCCGCCGCACGGGGCGCAGGCCGTTGCGGGCCACGCCGAAGCCTGCGGCCCCGGCGGCGGCGACTCCGAGGAGGCCGAAGATCAGCATCACGATGCCGAGCTTGCTCAGGACCCGCTGCTGCCCGTCGAGGGACTGGGCGATGACCAACGCCTGGCCGTCGCCGTAGGGCACGGTGACGACCCGGTAGGCGACCGGCCCGCCCAGGACGGTGCGGATGCTGGACGCCTTCTCGCCCTGCGCGACGTCGAGCTCGGGGTCGCCGAGCGCCGGCGGGTCGTCGAGCTGCTCGGGGCGGTAGACGGTGCCGTCCTCGTAGACGAGCGCGATGCGCAGGTCGGTCGCGACCAGCGCCCAGGCCGGCACCTGGTCGCCGGTGCGTCGGTTGAGGATCGTGGGCGCCTCCGTCGTCTGGTAGGCCCGTTCGTAGAGGGTGTCGTCGAGGGTCGACTGGAGCTGCATGCGCACCGTCACGTAGGCGCCGGCAGCGAGGAAGGCCACGGTCACCCCCACCGCCATGGTCGTGAGCAGCGTGACCCGGCTGGCGAGCGACCGGCGGTAGCGCCAGCGCCCGACCTCGGGCTCGCTCATGACTCCTTCAGGACGTAGCCGACACCCCGCACGGTGTGGATCAGCCGTGTCTCGCCCTCGGCCTCGGTCTTGCGGCGCAGATAGCCGACGTAGACCTCCAACGAGTTGGCGGTCGTGGGGAAGTCGTAGCCCCAGACCTCCTCGAGGATGAAGGAGCGCTCGAGGACCCGGCGCGGGCGCCGCAGGAACATCTCGAGCAGGGTGAACTCCGTGCGGGTCAGCTCCATGCTCCGCTGGCCGCGGATGATCTCGCGGGTCGCGACGTTCATCGACAGGTCGGAGAAGCTCAGCGTCTCCTCGGGGGCGTCCTCGGCGGGCACGATGCGGCGCAGCAGCGCCCGCAGCCGGGCGAGGAGCTCCTGGAGTGCGAAGGGCTTGGTGAGGTAGTCGTCGGCGCCGGCGTCGAGTCCCTCGACCCGGTCGCCGATCGCGTCGCGAGCGGTGAGCACCAGGATCGGGACGTCGTTGCCGGCAGTGCGCAGCGCGCGGGTCGTCTCGATGCCGTCGAGTCGCGGCATCATCACGTCCATCACGACCACGTCGGGGTTGAGCGTGCCGATGCCGGCGAGGGCCTCCGCGCCGTCGGCGGCGAGGTGCACGTCGTAGCCGTTGAACTCGAGCGACCGTCGCAGCGACTCACGCACCGCCTTGTCGTCGTCGACGACGAGGACGCGGGGCTTCACGGCACTGGTGGACACGGTGCCACTGTGCCAGGAACGCCTGAGTGCGTCCTGAGAGCTGGGGACCTCAGAGGTAGCGCGCGGCGGTCTCGGCAGCGCGTGCGCCGTAGCCGCCGCCGAACAGGCAGGCGTGGACCAGCAGCGGGAAGACCTGGTGCAGCCCGATGCGGTCCTCCCAGCCGTCGGCGAGCGGGGTGGCCTCGTCGTAGGCCTCGAGCACGCGCGGCAGGTGCGGCAGCCCGAACATGGCGAGCATCGCCAGGTCGACCTCGCGATGACCGGCGTAGGCCGCAGGGTCGATGACCCACACGTGCCCGTCCTGGCCCCACAGCACGTTGCCGTTCCACAGGTCGCCGTGCAGCCGTGCGGGCGGCTCCTCGGGCAGCAGGTCGGTCAGCCGTCCGACGAGCGCCTCGACGACGGCCGCCTGCCCGTCGGTGATCGCGCCGCGGTCGCGGGCCAGCTTGAGGTAGGGCAGCACCCGGCGTACGGCGTAGAACTCCGCCCACGTCGGCGCGGTGCGGTTGGGCAGCGGCAGGCGGCCGATGAAGCCGTCGGCCTCCGCGCCGTACGACGGGGCGCCGGCCGCGTGCGTGACCGCGAGGGCCCTGCCGAACGAGGCAGCCGCCTCGACGCCGTTCTTCCCGGGCTCGACCCAGCGCAGGATCAGGCACTCGGGGTCGACTGCGAGCACCTCGGGGACGTGGACACCCCCCGCGTCGGTGGTCGCGGCCAGCCACGCGAGGCCGGCCGCCTCGGTCTCGAAGAAGTGCTCGGGGGAGTGCGGCAGCGTCTTGACGATCGCGGTCGTGCCGTCGGAGAGCCTCAGCTTGGTGGCGGTGGAGACGTCGCCCCCGGCGATGGGTGCGGTGGCCACGACCGAGGACCCGAGGAGCTCCTCGGCGCGCGCGGCGACCCACGGCTGGCGGGTCACGACCGATCGCCCCGGCGATCGCCCGAGGAGCCCAGCACCTGCTCGAGGGCGGCCACGATCACCTCGGTGGTGCGTTCGACCATGGCCAGGACCTCCTCGAAGCCGCTGTCCCCACCGTAGTACGGATCCGGGACCTCGCCCCCGGGGTCGACCGGGTCGAAGGTGCGGAAGAGCAGGGCGCGCTCACCGGCCCCTCCGTCGGCAGAGGCCGCTGATCGGGTGCCCGCGAGGTTGCTCGCGTCCATCGCGAGCAGCACGTCGAAGCGTTCGGCCCAGGAGTCGTCGAGCTGCTGGGCGCGGTGGCGCGTGGCGTTGTAGCCGGCGCTGGTCAGGGTGGCTGCGGCGCGGTGGTCCATGCGGCGCCCGACGTGCCAGTCGCCGGTGCCGCAGCTCTCGACCGTGACGCGGTCGGCGAGGCCGGCGGCGGCCACGCGGTCGGAGAGCACGACGTCGGCCATGGGAGAGCGGCAGATGTTGCCCAGGCAGACCAGCGCCACGGCGTACTGGCCGGGCGTGCGCGCCGGTGGCAGCGTCGCCGCGGGCACCGTCAGCGCCGCTCGTCGGGGCCGATGACCGAGTCGACGATCCAGGTGGTGACGGTGATGACGACCGCGCCGCCCAGCGCCGGCCAGAAGCCGGTGACGTCGAAGCCGATGTCGAGCTTCTCGGCCAGCCAGCCGGTGAGCAGCAGCATCGCGGCATTGATGACCAGCAGGAAGAGGCCGAGGGTGATGATCACGAACGGGAAGCTCAGGATCGTGAGCACCGGCTTCACGAACGACGTGACGACGCCGAGGATCAGCGAGACCAGGATCAGCGGGAGCAGCTTCTCCTGGATCTCGGCGGTGCCCTGCGAGGGGCCTGAGAAGCGGATGCCGTCGATCAGCCACGCAGCGGTCGCGAGGGCGATCGCGGTGGTCAGGAGCCAGGTCAGGAAGCGCACGGTGGCCAGTGTGCCAGCCAGGAGAGGCAGTCAGGACAGCCCGAGCGCCTCGATGATCTCGGCTGCGGCGTCCTCCAGGTGCTTCTCGAGGAAGAGCGAGGCGCCGTCGATGTCGTCGTCCTCGAGCAGCTGGACGAGGGCGGCGTGGGTGTCGGCCTCGTCGTGGGCGTTGCGTCGGATCCGCTCGACCTGTGCGAGCGCCAGCTTGAGCTCGACCACCAGCTCGTCGGCCATCGCGACCAGGCGCGGGCTGCCGGTCAGGCCCACCAGGGACACGTGGAAGGCGAGGTGGCGCTCGTTGAGCTCCTGGTAGGAGCCGCCCTGACGGACGGCCGAGGTGTAGGCCGACAACGTCGACCGGACGGCCTGCCGCTGGCTCTCGTGTGCCTCGCGCCACCGGCGCACGCCGGAGCCCTCGAGCACCCAGCGCGCTGCGCACACGTCGCGCACGGAGCTCGCCTCGGGGGCGGAGACGCTGACGCCACGGTGGGGCTCGCGGGTGGCCAGTCCCTCGGCGACCAGGACCGTGAGCGCCTCGCGCACGGTCGGGCGGGAGACGCCCAGCGAGGAGGCCAGCGCGACCTCGCGCAGCGGGGTGCCCGACTCCAGCTCGCCGTCGAAGATCGCGCGGCGCAGCTCCTCGGCCGCGCGGTCGACCGTGGAGGAGTGCTCCAGGTGCAGGGTGGCGAACGGCTCGGACATGCCGACCATTCTGACCCACCCGGCGCGCGGGTCGCGCCGCCTTGCGCGGGGAGCTCCCAGCCACCACACTGCCTCTTGTCAGATTGTCTGACAATTATCGAATGGGCAAGCAGGTGAACGCATGACCGAGCCACTGGCCTGGGGCCGCCACTACGTCGCGGTCGAGCCGACCCACTTCCGCGTCGACTACGCGATCAACCCGTTCATGGATCCTGCGGTCCAGCCCGACCCGGCGCTCGCGATGGAGCAGTGGCAGTCGATGGTCGCCACGCTGCGCGGCCTCGGCGCCCGCGTCGACGTCGTCCCGCAGCGCCCGGACGCGCCCGACATGGTCTACGCGATGAACCTCGGCCTCGCGCTGGTCCGTCCCACCGATCCCGGCTCTCCGGCGCAGCGCCACGTGGTGATGAGCCACATGCGCTACGCCCAGCGCCGCATGGAGACCGGCTCCGCGCAGGCATGGTTCGCCGCGCAGGGCTACGCGACGTCGTACGTCGGCAGCGAGGGCGTCGGCGCGCACCTCGAGGCGGGCGACGCCTTCGCGTTCGGTGACGCGCTGGTCGTGGGCTACGGCCCGCGCACCGAGGAGCTCGCCCTCAAGCACCTCGCCGGCGACCTGGGCATCCGGGTCCGCGGCCTGCGCATCACGCACCCCGGGATGTATCACCTCGACCTGGCCTTCTGCCCGCTCGACGAGCGCCGCGCGATCGTGTGCCCCTCGGCGCTCGACGACGCCTCGGCCCGCGCGCTGATGGAGCTCGTGCCCGAGCCGCTCGTCCTCACCGAGCAGGAGGCACTGACGACGTTCGCCGCCAACTCCGTCGTCGTCGACCGCACGATCGTGATGCCGGCCTGCCCGCCGCGCGTGCGTGCGCAGCTCGAGGCGTGGGGCTTCGAGGTCGTCGTCGTGGACGTCGGTGAGTTCCACAAGGGCGGCGGGTCGATCCGCTGCCTGACCAGCCCCGTCGACGTCACCATCGGGCGCGACCTGCCCGCGCTCGCGCGCGGCGAGGTCGTGCTCCCGCAGCTCTGAGGGATCAGGAGGCCGTCGGCGCCCAGTTGCCGTGGAACCCGGCGGGCACGCGCACGGGCAGGTGCACCGCGGCGACGTCCTCGAGCGTCTCGGCGTCGAGGAGCACCAGGTCGCTGAGGCCGGTGACCCGGTCGTGGACGTAGCCCATCACCACCCCGCTGTCCTCGGCCGCGTCGTCCGCGTGCGGGACGAAGCAGAACTCGCCGACCTCCTTGCCCGCGCCCAGCGGCCGGGCGAGCGTCGTCGCGCCGACCACGTCGTGCTTGAGCACGCTGTCGCCGGGGGCAGGGCCGTCGAGGCCGACCGACCAGCCGAAGCGGTGCCGCTGACCGGTGAGCCGCTCGTCGTGGCGGGGGAACTCCTGGGCGTGCTCGTCGTAGCGGTGCTCACGGACCTTGCCGGCGACGGTGTCGACCGTGAAGCGCACCAGGGACGAGAGGCCCTCGTAGGGCCCGGTGAACTCGGTGGCGAACATCCGCTCGTGGCGCACGGCGTCGATGACGACCTCGTCGCCGTCCTCGTAGGCGTTGAGGGTGTGGAAGACGTAGCAGGGGTCGATCTCGAACCACCGGACGTCGGCGCTGTTGCCCTCGCGGGGCAGCAGCCCGATGCGCGCGGGGTAGTCGTCGTCCCAGGAGTAGGGCAGCTGGCTCGGGGCGCCGTTGCCGCGGGCCATCGCACCCACGAGGGCGTCGGGCAGCGGGTTGCGGCCGATGACCCGGTTGAGGGCGAGCCGGGCCGGCAGTCGCAGCGGGCGCGGCATCTTCCCCGCGACCATGTCGATGTCGAAGGTGACCGGCAGGTCGTAGATCACGACGTAGTGCTCGGTCAGCGCGAAGTCGTGCATCATCGGGCTGCCGTGGACCTCGACCTCCACCTGGTGCCGCAGCCGGCCGGCGGTGTCGAGGACGGAGTAGTCGACGCGGTTGCCGCGCGTCCAGCTGTAGGAGAGCGCGTGCAGCTCGCCGGTCGTGGGGTCCTCGTGCGGGTGGGCGGTGTAGCCCGCGGCGAGGTCGCCGGCGAAGCCGCAGCGGCCGACGGTCTCGAGCTCGTCGGTCAGCTCGTACGGCGGCGAGCCGGCCTCCACCAGCGCCATCGTGCGTCCGCCGTGCTGGACGATGTTGGTGTTGGGGGCGAGCTCGTCACCCTCGGGGCGGACCCAGCGGTTGCGGTACCACCGCGCCGAGCCGTCGGCGATCCGCAGCCCGTGGGCCATGCCGGCGCCGATGAACCAGTGGTAGCCGTCCGGGTCGACCGCCCCCGGGCCGTCGAGGCGCGGGTTGGGACCGATCCGCAGGTAGCGGCCGTCGAGGTGGTCGGGAATCGTGCCGCTCACCGGGAGGTCGAACGCGGTGACCTCGTCGGTGACGGGTGCGAAGTTGCCCTGCAGGTAGCGGTTGTCCATGGCGTCTCCTATAACAGTGTTATGAGCGACGATAACGCTGTGATGAGAGGCTGACAAGGTGCCCGAGGAGACCGACGTACGACGTGCCCTGCTGCAGGCGGCTGCCCGGCTGCTCGGTGAGGAGGGGCCCTCGGCCCTGTCCACTCGGCGACTGGCGCGCGAGGCCGGGACCTCGACGATGGCGGTCTACACGCACTTCGGCGGGATGCCCGCGCTCGTGCGCGAGGTCGTGGCTGACGGCTTCGCCCGGCTCTTCGAGCGCGTGGCGGCCGTGGAGACCACCGACGACGTGCTCGACGACCTGACGCGGGTCGCCGGCGCCTATCGCGCCCACGCGCTGGAGAACCCCCACGTCTACGCCGTCATGTTCGGCTCGGCCTCGCTCGGCGGCTATCGGCTGCACGACGACGAGCTCGGCGTGGGCCTGGCGGCGTTCGGGCAGCTCGTCGACGTGACCCGCAGGGCGATGGTGGCCGGCGCGCTGCGCGAGGACGACCCGGCCGCTGTCGCCGGTCAGCTGTGGAGCGCGCTGCACGGTTACGTCATGCTCGAGCTCTCGGGCTTCAACGCCGTGGTCGACGACCCCGAGCGGCAGCTGCTCTGGCCGATGCTCGGCCACCTCGTCCGGGGACTCTCTGTGGAGGGCCACAGCAGCGATCGGTAGCGTCGGTCCGGTGTTTCCGGTCGGTGGGGTCGAGGTCATGCTCCTCGGCACCGCTCTGTCCGGAGCCGTGTGCTTCGTGCTCGCCCTGGTCCTGCGGCAGCGGCTGGGGTTCACGGCCTGGACGCTCTCGGCGCTGGCGTGGTCGCTGGTCGTGATCGCGATCATCACACTGATCCCGGCCAGCGGGGCGCCCGGGATCGTGCCGGCCGAGGGGCGCCTCGACACGTGCTCCTTCGACATCGGCGGTCCCGCCCCCGACGGTTTCTGGATCTTCTCCGGCGGTCAGCGCTTGCTCAACACCGTCGTGTTCGTGCCGCCCGGCGTGCTGCTGGTGCTGACCGCGGCGCGTTGGCGCATCGGCCTGGTGACGGTGCCGCTCGGGCTCGTGCTGCTCGCGGCCTTCTCCGCCGGGATCGAGTGGACCCAGCTCGAGCTGGCGCGCATCGACCGCGCCTGCGACGTCACCGACATCATCGACAACGTGACCGGCGCGGTCGTGGGCGTGGTCGTCGGGCTGGTGCTGGCGCTGGTCGTGAGGCCGTGGCGCCTGCGCCGTTAGCCTGCTGGCATGGCCCACCCCCAGCCGATGCCCCAGCTGACCCCCCAGCCGCGGGCGCACGTCGCCCTCATCCCCACCTACGTCCCCGGCAAGCCGCCCACCCCCCGGCCCGGCCTCACGACGTACAAGCTCTCCTCCAACGAGAACCCCTACCCGCCGCTGCCCGGTGTCCTCGAGGCCGCGACCGCTGCCGCCGCGGTGATGAACCGTTACCCCGACATGGGCAGCACCGCGCTGTACGACGCCCTCGCCGTCCGCCTGGGCGTCCCGGTCTCCGACCTGGCAGCTGCCACCGGGTCGGTCGCGCTCGTCTACCAGCTGCTCGCGGCGTTCTGCGACCCCGGCGACGAGGTCGTCCACGCCTGGCGCTCCTTCGAGGCCTACCCGATCGCGGTCACCACCGCCGGCGCGACCTCGGTGCAGGTGCCGCTCACGGCCGACGGTCGCCACGACCTGGAGGCGATGGCCGCCGCCGTCACCGACCGGACCAAGGTCGTGATGATCTGCACCCCCAACAACCCGACCGGTCCGTCGGTCACGCAGTCCGAGCTCACCGGCTTCCTGGCGGCCGTGCCGTCGCACGTGGTGGTCGTCGTCGACGAGGCCTACCTGGAGTTCGTGCGGATGGAGGATGCCGTCGACGGTGTCGCGACCTACCGCGCCCACCCCAACGTCGTGCTCTTCCGCACCTTCTCCAAGGCCTACGGGCTGGCCGGCTTCCGGGTCGGCTACGCCGTCGCGTCGACGCCCGTGGCCGCTGCGCTGAGGGCGGTCTCCCTGCCGTTCGGCGTCTCCCACGTCGCCCAGGTAGCCGCCATCGCCTCGCTCGCCGCCGAGGACGCGCTGCTGGAGCGGGTCGACGCGCTCGTGCTCGAGCGGGACCGGGTCGTGGCCGGCCTGGCCGGGGCCGGCTGGGCCTTCCCCGAGCCCCAGGGCAACTTCGTCTGGCTCGCCCTCGCCGAGCGCACCGCCGACTTCGCGGCCGCCTGCGACGCCGCCGGGATCGTCGTACGGCCGTTCGCCGGGGAGGGGTGCCGGGTGTCGATCGGGGAGCCCGAGGGCAACGACCGGCTGCTCGCGGTCGTGGCGGCGTTCGGGCACTCCTGAGACCACGGGTGACCGCCCGGCCACACGAGGAAGACAGGCGAGGGGCATCTCGTCAAGGTCGCGCTCGAGCACCGGACCATCCCGACCAGGGCCCTGACTAGGCTCGAGGACATGAGCGACGAGGGCGGACAGAAGCAGGAGTACGTCGAGCAGGGCGAGTTCGAGCGGGACACCAACTACGTCGCGGACCGGATCACGAAGCACGCCCGGCGTCCCGGGCACGGACCGGTCGACGGGGAGCTGTGGCCCGTGGAGCCGGGCCGCTACCGGCTCGTGGCTGCCAAGGCGTGCCCGTGGGCCAACCGCGCGATCATCGTGCGCGACCTGCTGGGGCTCCAGGACGTGATCTCGCTGGGCACGCCCGGGCCGACCCACGATGCCCGCAGCTGGACCTTCGACCTCGACGAGGGCGGCCGCGACCCGGTGCTCGGGATCGAGCGGCTCCGGGAGGCCTACCTCAAGCGCTTCCCCGGCTACGAGCGCGGCATCACGGTGCCGGCGGTCGTCGAGGAGAGCAGCGGCGAGCTGGTGACCAACGACTACCCGTGGATCACCCACGACTTCTTCTTCGAGTGGCGTGAGCACCACCGCGACGGTGCCCCCGACCTGTGGCCGGAGCACCTCCGCGAGGAGATGGACGAGGTCATGCAGCGGGTGTTCACCGAGGTCAACAACGGGGTCTACCGGTGCGGCTTCGCCGGCTCCCAGGACGCCTACGAGGCGGCGTACGCGCGGCTCTGGTCGACCCTGGAGTGGCTCGAGGAGCGGCTCGCCGACCGGCGCTACCTGATGGGCGAGGCGATCACCGAGGCCGACGTGCGGCTCTTCACGACGCTGGCCCGTTTCGACGCGGTCTACCACGGCCACTTCAAGTGCAACCGGGTCAAGCTGACCGAGATGCCCCACCTGTGGGGCTATGCGCGCGACCTTTTCCAGACGCCGGGCTTCGGGGACAACACCGACTTCGAGCAGATCAAGCAGCACTACTACCTCGTGCACACCGACATCAACCCGTCCGGGATCGTGCCGGCCGGGCCCGACCCGGCCGTGTGGCTCACGGCCCACGGCCGGGGCTGATCACCCCTCGCGCAGTCCCAGGGGGAGCGGGAGGAGCGGACCGGGGTCGTCGGTCTCGGGCTCCGGCTGCTGGTGGGCACCCTGGTGGTGCCGCTTCTTCTTCGCCGGCTTCACGAAGCGGCCCAGGTGCGGGCGGCCACGCCGGTCCCAGCGCAGCTGGGCGGCGAACAGCGAGCGCATCGCTCCGAAGCGGGGCACCCGCTGGAGGTCGCTGCGGGGGCAGGCGCGCTCACGGCAGGTCCAGGCGTGGAAGAACAGCAGCGAGCCGTGGATCACGTCGGCGCCACCGGGGCCGCACAGCCGGGTGCTGGCGCGGGTGACGAGCGCGCGGGAGCGGACCTTCTTCAGGCCCTGGAGCGTCGGTGCCCGACGCCACGTCGTGCGGTAGTCGCAGTCGCCGTAGTAGCCCTGCGAGGTGATCAGCACCCAACCCTTGCGCTGCTGGATGAGCACCGGGTTCTCGATGACGCCACGGGCGAAGGCCAGCACCCGGGCGCGACCGCCCTTGCGGGCCCGCAGGCCGTCACGGGTGAGCCGGACCATCCGGATCGAGGAGGGCGTGCCCTGGGTGCGGTAGAGCAGGTAGCGCGCCCCGTTGCGGGACTGGTAGCCCTCGGGGTCGATCACCCCGGCGGCCTCCTTCGAGGGGCTCGGCGGCCGGACCTTGTCGCTCGCGAGCGGGGTGTGGGCCGTCCGGGGGCAGGAGATCGGGCGCCGCTTGGGGTGGAACTTCTTCAGCGGGCTGCTGGCGACCGCCACACCGATGCAGCGACCCAACGGGCCGAGCCCGCCGGCGGGAGCCGCGAAGTAGAGGAGGAACTTGTTCTTCCTCACCTGCACGATGTCGGAGGCCCAGATGTTGCGTCCGGTCGCCCAACGGGGCAGCCGCTTGAGGGCGCTCCCCCGGTCCCTCCAGGGGCCCGCCACCGAGGTCGCGATCGACCGTGGGGCCAGGGAGCCGGTGCCGATCGCGACGTAGCGGCCGCGGTAGGCGAAGCCGGTCGGGTCGGGCATCTCGGTGTGCCGGAAGAGCGGCCGGCCCTTGCGGCCCGGGTGTCCCTGGGTGACCCGGCTGGCCAGCGGGTTGCGGGGGAAGGCCAGGCGCAGCGTGAGGCCGCGGCCGCTCCCGTTGGTGCTGGAGAGCTGGGCGGAGGTCTGGACGGATGCTGCCGAGGCCGTCGACGAGGACGTGCCGAGGCTCAGCAGGGTCATGACCAGGGCAGTCAACAGCGACCACGACACGAGATGGGACGGGACACGAGCAGGGGGTCGAGCAGGGGACACCAACGGGGTCCTTCCTCACCGGGGGAGCACAGAGTGGAGCACAGGGTCGATCAGGTGGGGCGGGGACGTCCCGGGAGTTCCCGTTCCGTGATGCCTTCGTGATCCATCGGCAGCGGTCGGGGAGAATGAAGCCACGTCACCGAGGAGATCAACGATGAAGCACGGCCATGGACACGGGCAGGGACACGGGCAGGGACACGGGCACGCCGCCGGTCGTGCGTCCGACCGTCGTCGACTGCGCCAGGTGCTCGTGGTCACGACCGTCGTGCTGGTCGTGGAGCTGGTCGGCGCCTGGCTCACCGGGTCGCTCGCCCTGCTCGCCGACGCGGGCCACATGGCCACCGACGCCGGCGCCGTGGTGCTCGCGCTCGGGGCGTCGTACGTCGCAGGGCTGCCGGGTGGTCCGCGCTCGACGTTCGGCTACCACCGCGCCGAGATCCTCGCGGCGATGCTCAACGCCCTGGTCCTGCTGGGGGTCTGCGCCTACATCGGCTACGCCGGCATCATCCGGCTCGCCGACCCGGTCGAGGTCGAGGCCGGCGCGATGATCGGCTTCGCGGCGGTCGGCCTGCTGGCCAACGCCGTGTCCATGAGCATCCTGAGCCGCTCCGAGACCGGCTCGCTCAACCTGCGCGGCGCCGCCAACGAGGTCTTCGCCGACCTCCTCGGCTCGGTGCTCGTCGTCATCGCCGGCATCGTCATCCTCACCACTGGCTGGGACCGGGCCGACGCCGTCGCCTCGCTGGTGATCGCGGTGATGATCCTGCCGCGCTCCCTGCTGCTGCTCAAGGACTCGGCGGTGATCCTCCTCGAGCTCGCCCCCGCCGGGCTCGACCTCGTCGACGTGCGCGCCCACCTGGCCGGCGTGCCCGGGGTCGTGGACGTGCACGACCTGCACGCCTGGACGATCACCAGCGGCATCCCCAGCCTCTCGGCCCACGTGACGGTCACCGACGAGGCACTGGCCGAGCGCGGCGTCGGCGCGATCCTGGACGACCTGTGCGGCTGCGTCGCCGAGCACTTCGAGGTGCGGCACGCGACCTTCCAGGTCGAGCCGCTCTCCCACGAGGCCCACGAGGACCTCGGCGAGCTGCACTGATCCCGAGGCCGGCGCGAGCTCAGGTCGTGGCGGCGTCGGCCTCGGCGGCGGCCTTGAGGTTGACCAGGGTGGCCTCGATGGCGGCCTGGGTCTTCTTGCCGAGGGCCGCGTTGAAGCCGACGGCCGCGAGGCCGTAGCGGGACAGGTCCCAGGTCTCGGTGATCTCCGTGCCGCCGTCGGCGGTCGGGGTGAGCTCGTAGCGCCAGCGGTGCAGGCCCTTGTGGCGCCAGGCGATGAGCCGGTCCTGCTCGAACTCGACGACGGTGTTGCCGATCTTGTAGGCCGCCCCCATCTTCATGTCCATGCCGAACGTGGAGCCGAGCTCGAGGCGCTGGGCGTCCCCGCGGCTGGCCTTGACGGTGCCCGAGCCGTCGATGCGGGGGTGCTGGCTCGGGTCGGTGAGGATCGCGAAGACGACCTCGGCCGGAGCGCTGGTGGTGATGCTGGTCGTGCGGTTGCGGATCGCCATGACGCGAGCGTAGTGGGGCACCCGTCGGCCGTCGGATTGGCGGCACGGACCGGACGCCCGGTAACTTGGGCTGCACAGGAATGTGTCCCCGGTCACAGGTCGCACCACCCATCGCGACCCGAGCCGGACCAACCACCCGGACAACGGCCAACCCGTGCCCCGGGCGAGGAGAAGGAGTCCCGCGTGACCCAACAGTCTTCCGGCTTCGGCCCCGACCTGGTGGAGGTCTTCGGACCCTCCCAGCAGGACGGCGGGCCGGAGCTCATCCAGCTCCTCACGCCCGAGGGCGAGCGTGTCCACCACCCGGAGTTCGACCGTGACTTCTCCGCCGAGGAGCTGCGCGGCTTCTACCGCGACATGGTCCTGACCCGGCGCATCGACACCGAGGCGACCGCCCTGCAGCGCCACGGCGAGCTCGGCATCTGGGCCCAGCTGCTCGGCCAGGAGGCCGCGCAGATCGGCGCCGGCCGTGCGCTGCGACCGCAGGACTACGTCTTCCCGACCTACCGCGAGCACGGCGTCGCCTGGTGCAAGGGCGTCGACCCGCTGCGCCTGCTCGGTCTCTTCCGCGGGGTCGACCAGGGCGGCTGGGAGCCCGACGCCCACAACTTCGCGCTCTACACGATCGTCATCGGCGCCCAGACCCTCCACGCCACCGGCTACGCGATGGGGATGCAGCGCGACGGCGTCGTCGGCACCGGCGACCCCGACCGCGACGCAGCCGTCATCGCCCACTTCGGCGACGGCGCGTCGTCACAGGGGGACGTCAACGAGGCGTTCATCTTCGCCGCGTCCTACAACGCGCCGGTCGTGTTCTTCTGCCAGAACAACCAGTGGGCGATCTCCGAGCCCATCGAGCGCCAGACCCGCATCCCGCTCTACCAGCGCGCGCTCGGCTTCGGCTTCCCCGGCGTCCGCGTCGACGGCAACGACGTCCTCGCGACCTACGCCGTCACGCAGGCGGCGCTGCAACGCGCCCGCGACGGCCAGGGCCCCACGTTCGTCGAGGCCTACACCTACCGGATGGGCGCCCACACGACCACCGACGACCCCACCCGCTACCGCCTCTCCGACGACGTCGAGAGCTGGAAGCTCAAGGACCCGATCGCCCGGCTGGAGGTCTACCTTCGCCGCAACGGCCTGGTGGAGAACGACTTCCTCGCCACGATCCAGGCGGAGGCCGACGAGCTCGGCCACACGCTGCGCGAGGGCTGCAAGGCGATGCCGGACCCGGCGCCGCTGAGCATGTTCGACCACGTCTACGCCGAGATGACGCCCGAGCTGCAGGCGCAGCGCGACGGCTTCGCGACCTACCTCGAATCGTTCGAAGGCTCTGCCGCTGGGGGGCACCACTGATGGCCACGAAGTCGACCACGCAGAAGATCACTCTTGCCAAGGGCCTCAACATGGGGCTGCGCAAGGCGATGGAGGACGACCCCAAGGTCCTGCTCATGGGGGAGGACGTCGGCAAGCTCGGCGGCGTCTTCCGCATCACCGACGGCCTCCAGAAGGACTTCGGCGAGGACCGAGTCATCGACTCCCCGCTCGCCGAGTCCGGCATCGTCGGCACCGCGGTCGGCATGGCCATGCGCGGCTACCGCCCGGTCGTCGAGATCCAGTTCGACGGGTTCGTCTACCCCGCCTACGACCAGATCGTGTGCCAGGTGGCCAAGATCCACTTCCGCTCCCAGGGCCGCGTGAAGATGCCGATCGTCATCCGGATCCCGTTCGGCGGCGGCATCGGCGCGGTCGAGCACCACTCGGAGTCCCCGGAGGCGCAGTTCGCGCACACCCCCGGGCTCAAGGTCGTCGCCTGCTCCAACCCGGTCGACGGCTACTGGATGATCCAGCAGGCCATCGCCTGCGACGACCCGGTCATCTTCCTCGAGCCCAAGCGGCAGTATCACGCCGACAAGGCCGAGCTCGACGAGTCCGCCTCGCCCGAGCCGCTCTTCACCTCACGTGTGGTCAAGACGGGCACCGACCTGACGCTGCTGGCCTACGGGCCGATGGTCAAGACGGCCCTGAAGGCCGCCGAGGCCGCCGCGACCGAGGGGCGCTCCATCGAGGTCATCGACCTGCGCACGCTCTCGCCGCTCGACATGGCGCCCGTGCTCGAGTCCGTACGCCGGACCGGTCGCGCCGTCGTCACGCACGAGGCCCACGTCAACCTGGGCATGGGCGCGGAGATCTCCGCGCGCATCACCGAGCAGTGCTTCTACTCCCTCGAGGCCCCCGTGCTCCGCGTCGGTGGCTTCGACACGCCCTACCCGCCGTCGCGGATCGAGGAGGACTTCCTCCCCGATCTCGACCGGGTGCTAGACGCCGTCGACCGCTCCTTCGAGTTCTGAGAGGCCTGACATGAGTGAGTTCCTCCTGCCCGACGTCGGCGAGGGCCTGATCGAGGCCGAAATCGTGACCTGGAAGGTCAAGGTCGGCGACGTCGTCGCCATCAACGACATCGTCGTCGAGATCGAGACCGCCAAGTCTCTCGTCGAGCTGCCCTCGCCCTTCGAGGGCGAGGTGACCGCACTGATGGTCGCCGAGGGCGACACCGTCTCGGTCGGCACGCCGATCATCGCGATCGGCGCCCCCGCCCCGGCCGCCCCGGCCGAGATGGAGATCGACCTCTCCAACCCCGCCGCCAGCGGCCGGGTCGAGGGCGAGAGCCTGGTCGGTCGCAACAAGGCCGAGCGCGGCCCGCAGCGGCGCGCCCGCAAGGGGTCGGTCTCGCCGTCCTCCGAAGCCGCCGCCAACACCCAGATGCAGCTCCAGGGTGCCTTCGCCCCCGGCGGAGCGCAGTCGCAGGACGTCGCGCCCGCCGACGAGCCCGCCGTGCCCGCTGTCCCCGCGGTCGAGCCCGAGCCGGTCTCCGAGTTCGTCCCCGCGCGTGCGCTGTCCACCGGTGAGGTGCGGGTGCTGGCCAAGCCGCCGGTCCGCAAGCTCGCCAAGGACCTCGGCATCGACCTGGCCCGCCTGCGCGCCACCGGTCCTGGCGGCACCGTCACCCGCGCCGACGTCGAGGGCGCTGCCTCGTCCAACGGCAACGGCCCCTCGGTCGCGACCGGAAGCTCGAGCGCAGCGAGAACTTCCCGTGGAGGGACCACGTCACTCCACGAGACGCGCGAGCCCATCAAGGGCGTGCGCAAGATGATGGCGAGCGCGATGGTGGGCTCGGCGTTCTCCGCCCCGCACGTGACCGAGTGGGTCACGCTCGACGTCACCCGCACGATGGAGCTCGTGGAGCGCCTCAAGGCGCGCCGCGAGCTCCGCGAGGTCAAGGTCTCCCCGCTGCTGGTGCTGGCGCGCGCGGTGATGCTGGCGATGCGTCGTACGCCGGAGATCAACTCGTTCTGGGACGAGCCGGCCCAGGAGGTCGTGCTCAAGCACTACGTCAACCTCGGCATCGCCGCGGCGACCCCCCGCGGGCTGGTCGTGCCCAACATCAAGGACGCCCAGGACCTCACCCTGCTCGAGCTGGCCGGCGAGCTCGCCCAGCTCACCGCGACCGCCCGCGAGGGGAGGACCCAGCCCGCCGAGATGAGTGGTGGCACGTTCACGATCACCAACGTCGGTGTCTTCGGTGTCGACGCGGGCACGCCGATCATCAACCCCGGTGAGTCGGCGATCCTCTGCTTCGGTGCCATCAAGAAGCAGCCGTGGGTAGTCACGACCGACGGGGTCGACGAGATCGTGGTCCGCCAGGTGACGACGCTGGCCCTGTCCTTCGACCACCGTCACATCGACGGGGAGAAGGGCTCACGCTTCCTCTCCGACGTCGCCGGCATCCTCGAGGACCCGGCCTCCGCGCTGCTCTTCTGAGACTCGCAATGCCGAGTCGGCGCAATGTTGCATGCGACATTGCGCCGACTCGGCGTCACGCCAGGTCGAGCGGACCGATCTCCCAGCCCTCGGGCGCGATCGGGTGCAAGATCGCGTCGGTGCCGCCGTCGACGAAGAGGCACACCCCGACGACCAGGCTCGCCGCGTCGGAGAGCAGGAAGCAGATCGTCGCCGCGACCTCCTCGGGCCGACCGGGTCGCCCCAGCGCGGTGGGGTAGGAGTCCGCGAAGGGGCCGAACGTCGGGTCGTCGCGCAGCTGCTGGGTCATCGGGGTCTCGATCAGCCCGGGGGCCACGGAGTTGATCCGGATCCCGGCGCCGATCCACGCGGGCGTCACACCCTCGCGTCGCGCCCACCAGGCCAGGGCGGCCTTGGAGGAGGGGTAGACCATCACCGCCTCGACCTTCGCTGCCGCCTCGCGCGCACCGGCCTCGTCGTCCTTCAGGCAGTACGACGCCACGTCGGCGTCCCACCCGGGCATGCCGGTGATCGAGTTGGACGCCAGCAGCACCACCGCCGCGCCTCCCGCGGCGCTCAGCTGCGGCTGGAGCCCGCGCACCAGCCCGAGCGCCCCGAAGTAGTTGACGCTCACCAGCAGCGCGGGGTCGACCCCGGTCAGCCCGGCGATCCCGGCACACGGCACGACCCCGTGGACCACGTCGGTCAGCGCCTGGACGCCCGTCACCGCCGCCTCACGCCCGGCGAGGGTCGACAGGTCGGCCGTCACGTCCGCGTCGTGCAGGTCGACGCCGATCACCCGGTGGCCCTGCTCGCGCAGCATGGCGGTGGTCGCTTCCCCGATGCCCGATGCTGCGCCGCTCACGACGTACGTCTTCATGGTCGGGGACTGTAACGCGTTCTAGTTCTGCCGGCGACCCGCACGCCAGGGTGGTTGAAAGTCGCCGCGACCGGGTATGTGGTGACACGGATCACTCGGAACCACACCCCTCGAGGGGGACTCATGTCACTCACTGTCCTCGACCGCGAACGCACGGTCGCCGGCACCGGCTTCAACCGCTGGCTCATCCCGCCCGCAGCCCTCGCCGTCCACCTGTGCATCGGCCAGGTCTACGCAACCAGCGTCTACAAGGACGCGCTCGTCTCGCACTTCGACACCTCGCTGACCGCGGTCGGCGCGGTGTTCTCCATCGCGATCGTGATGCTGGGCCTCAGCGCCGCCGTCTTCGGCACCTGGGTCGACACCGGCGGCCCGCGTCGCGCGATGGTCGCCTCCGCGACCTGCTGGGCGACAGGCTTCATGGTCGGCGCCGCGGGCATCGCCACCGAGCAGATCTGGCTGCTCTACCTCGGCTACGGCGTGATCGGCGGCATCGGCCTGGGTCTGGGCTACATCGCCCCCGTGTCCACGCTGATCAAGTGGTTCCCGGACCGCCCGGGCCTCGCGACCGGCATGGCGATCATGGGCTTCGGCGGTGGCGCGATGATCGCGAGCCCGCTCTCCGCCAAGCTCCTCGACCTGTACGGCGGCGGCCCGGACGGTCTGCAGGACGGCAACTCGGTCGCCAAGCTCTTCGTGACGCTCGGCCTGATCTACCTCGTCGTCATGCTCTTCGGTGCGTGGCTGGTGCGCGTGCCGCCCGCGGGCTGGAAGCCGGCCGGCTTCGACCCGAGCTCGATCAAGACCAAGTCGATGGTGACGACCGCCAGCGTCTCGGCCGCCAACGCCGTGCGGACCCCGCAGTTCTGGCTGCTGTGGGTGGTGCTCTTCTGCAACGTGACCGCCGGCATCGGCATCCTCGAGCAGGCCTCCCCGATGATCCAGGGCTTCTTCCGCGACGGCGACACCTCGTCGGTCTCGCTGGCCGCGGCCGCGGGCTTCGTCGGGGTCCTCTCGCTCTTCAACATGGCCGGTCGCTTCGTCTGGTCCTCGACCTCCGACGCCATCGGGCGCAAGCCGATCTACATCCTCTACCTCGGCGCCGGCATCGGGCTCTACCTGCTGCTGGCGACGGTCGGCACGACGAGCACGGTCGTCTTCGTCATCCTGGCCGGGCTGATCATCAGCTTCTACGGCGGTGGCTTCGCGACCGTTCCGGCCTACCTGCGCGACCTCTTCGGTCCATTCCAGGTTGGCGCGATCCACGGTCGGCTCCTCACCGCCTGGGCAGCCGCCGGTGTCGCCGGACCGCTGATCGTCAACGGCATCCTCGACCGGCAGGGCGACCCGTCGCAGCTGGTTGCCGCCGACTACCGCCCGGCGCTGTTCACGATGGTGGGCGTGCTCGTCGTCGGCCTGCTCGCCAACCTGCTCGTGCGCCCGGTCGCCGACAAGTTCCACGAGCCCGAGAAGGCCGATGCGACCGCAGGTCTCGCGGATCGCCACGAGGGCCGCACCTCCGTCAACGACGCACCCGCGCCGACCCCGGTCCTGCTCCCGGTCGCGTGGCTCGTGGTCGGGCTGCCCCTGCTGTGGGGCGTCTACGAGACGGTGGTCAAGGGGAGTGCCCTCTTCGGCTGACCCACCGGTCCAGCAGGTCGGTCTCCCGCTCGCGCGTCATCCCGGACACCACGGCGTCCGGGGTGGCGCGCAGCCAGGCGAGGGTGTCGCGCGCGGTCTCCTCGATCGCCCGCGTCACCAGCCCCGCGTCGAGCGACGGGGTCGGGTCGTGCGCCAGCATGCCGTCGTACGACGGACGCGGGAGCCAGAGCGGCAACGACCCCGGTCCGGACCACGGAGCCACCTCCTGCGCGGTGAGGAAGTCCTGGTCGACCCAGGTCCAACCAGGCTCGGCGCCGACCCCGGCGGCCGTCGCGGCCAGCAGGTCGGCGATCGGCGTGACCGGGCCCGTGCCGTCGAAGTCTCCGCCGAGCCGGCCCTCGAGGCTCGCGACGAACCAGGTGGCGAGGTCGCGCACATCGATGACCTGCACGGTGTCGGACGGAGCGCCCGGCGCGAGCACCGGGTCGCCGGGTCCGACCTCGGCCAGGCGCGCCGGCCAGTAGGTGAAGCGCCCGGTCGGGTCGCCCGGGCCGACGATGAGCCCCGGCCGCACGACCATCGCACCATCCGTCCCGTCGCGGACGATCTCCTCGCACGCGACCTTCATCGGTCCGTAGGCCTCCGGGTCGACGGCCAGGTCGTCGTCGTCGTGGAGCGGCTCGTGCACGGCGCCTGTCGTGGGGGTCAGGCCGGGCGTGGCGTCGTCGGGATAGACGTTGACCGTCGAGACGAAGAGCCAGTGGGCGCTGGGGAAGGTCGCCACGGCCGACAGCACGCGCGAGGGGTGACGGGCGACGTCGACGACCGCGTCGAAGCTCTCGTCGAGCAAGGAAGCAGGCGCCGGCTGGTCGCGGTCCCACACCACCAGCCGCGCGCCGTCCGGCACCGACCCCGAGGAGCCCCGGGCCGCGCAGACGACGTCGTGCCCCCGTCGTACGGCAACTGCGGCGGTCGCGCGGGACAGGAAGACCGTGCCGCCGAGCACCAGGATCCGCATGGACCCAACCTAGCCACGCCGAGGCGTGGGCCGATCAGGCCCGGGGAGGTGTCTGCTCCCCGAGGAGCCAGGAGTCGAAGAACGCCGAGAGCTCCTCGCCGGTCTGCTCCTCGAGCCACGGCAGGTAGTCGTCGCGGCCGGCGCTGCCGTTGGTCCGCTCCTCGGGCCAGGCCCGCATGATGCGGAAGAACTCGTCGTCGCCGATCTGTTGGCGCAGCTCGTGCCACATCAGCGCGGGGCCGTAGTAGATGTTGCCGGAGCCGAAGGACTGCGGGTCGTAGGCGGCCGGCGGGCCGGCGATGGCGCGCTCGTCGTCCTCGAAGCGGGCCCACTCGTCCATGATCGCGCCGACGGGCCGACCGTCCTGGTCGGCCTGCCACATGCCCTGGAGGTACATCGCCATGCCCTCGTTCATCCACACGTCGCGCCAGTCGTCGGGTGTGACCGTGTCGCCGTACCAGTGGTGCGCGAGTTCGTGCAGCACCACCGCCGGGGACGTCGTGTAGTCGGTGTCGCCCAACGTCACCATCGTCTGGGTCTCCATGCCGCTCTCGGAGTCGACGACCACGGTGCCGAACGTGTCGAAGGGATAGGGGCCGAGCTTCTCCTCCAGCCAGGCGATGGCGGCCGGCGTCGTGCGCAGTCCCCGCATCACGTGGGCGGGGGCGTCGCGGTGGACCCAGTAGGTGATCGGGACACCGCTGGCCGAGACGTCCTCGGTCATCTCGAAGTCGCCGAAGGCCACGGTCGTGAGGTAGGCCGCCGCGGGCTCGGCCAGGTGCCAGGTCGTCGTCGTGAGGTCGTCGTCCTCGCGGCGATCGGTCAGCTCGCCGTTGGCGACACCGACCCAGGGCGAGGGCACGGTCAGCTCGAAGTCGTAGAGCGCCTTGTCGGCCGGCTGGTCGTTGACGGCATACCAGGTGTAGGCGCCGTAGGGCTCCTGCATCGTCCACGTCTCGCCGGTCTCGGTGATCGTGAAGCCGGTGTCGCTGAAGTCGCCGCGCATGGTCGGCGCGGGCACGGCCTCGGGCGTGCCGGCGTAGGCGACGCCGAGCACGTAGCGCTCGTCGGCCGTCACCGGCGCGGTGACGACGAGGTCCTTGCCGTCGTGCTCGAAGTCCACCGGCTCGTCGTCCAGCGTCACCTCGGTGACCTCGAGCGGCGCGCCGAGGTCGAGCTGGAACTGCTCGGCGGTCGCCGTGGCACGGAAGGTCAGCGACTGCTCGCCGGTCAGCACGCTCGCCTCGGGGTCCCAGGTGAGGTCGAGGTCGTAGTGCAGCGCATCGACCGAGGGGTCGCCGACCTCGGGATAGACCGAGTCCTCCACCGGCTCGCTCACCGCGATGTCGTAGGCGGGGGACGCTGGCGGCAGCGCCGTCTCCGGTGAGGGTGCCGACGAGGGTGCCGGTGCGGATGCCGGGTCGGCGGCGCTGCTGCAGGCGGTGAGGGCGAGCGCGCTCGCACAGGCGATCGCGGTGAGGTGGCGCCTCATGGTGTGCCTCTCAGCAGGGGTCGGACCAGCTTGCGGCCGTGGTGGATCTGGGCCTTGACGGTGCCGAGCGGCGCCCCGACGTGCTGGGCGATCTCCTCATACGACATGCCGTAGACGTCACGCAGCAGCAGCGGCTCGACGAACTGCGGGTGGTCTCGCTCGATCGTCTCCATCGCCTCGAGCAGGTCCAGGCGCGTGCCGGCGATGACGCTGGTGGTGCGGGGGTCGGGTCGCTCGAGCTGCGGGGTGTCGGTGGCGACGGCCTGGTTCTTGAGCCGGCGGTAGGTCGTGCGCGCGGAGTTGACCGCGACGACGTGCAGCCAGGTCGTGAAGCGCCCGCGCCCGCCCCACTGGCCGATCTTGGTCGCGACGTTGAGCAGCGCCTCCTGGCAGGCATCCTCGGCGTCGGAGGAGTGCGGTAGGACGCCCCGGCAGACGTTGAGGGTGCGGGGTCGCACGGCGCTCAGCAGGGCCTCGAGCGCGTCACGATCGCCGTCACGCGCGCGGCGTGCCAGCTCGTCGGTCTCGTCGGGCGTGAGCCCCTCGGTCGTCATGCCCACCCTCCTACCCATGCCACCCCCGGATGAGTCGAACATAATGCAGCGGTGTCCATGCCCAGCCGGATCGGTCGCTACGTCGTCAGACGGCGCATCGGCGCGGGCGGGTTCGCCACGGTGTGGCTGGCCTACGACGAGCAGCTCGACTCGCCGGTCGCGGTGAAGGTCCTCGCGGACAACTGGACCGAGGACCACCACGTGATGCAGCGCTTCCTCGAGGAGGGCCGCTACCTGCGCCGGGTCGAGTCGCCGCACGTCGTGACCGTCTACGACGCGGGCACGCTCGAGGACGGCCGGCCCTACCTGGTCATGACCTACGCCGACCAGGGCACGCTCGCCGACCGCCTCGAGCTCGATGGCCTCACCACCCGCCAGGCGCTCGAGGTCGTGCGGCAGGTGGCCGCGGGCCTCCAGGCCCTGCACGACCGCGACATCCTGCACCGCGACGTCAAGCCCGCCAACGTCCTCTTCCGCACAGTCGACAACGACCTGCGCGCGATGGTCGGCGACCTGGGCCTCGGCAAGGCACTCGACATGTCGTCGCGGCTGACGATGATCGCCGGCACGCCGTCGTTCGTCGCCCCCGAGCAGGCACAGGCCGAACCGCTCGACGCCCGCGCCGACCAGTACTCCCTGGGCGTCCTGGCCTACCTGCTGCTCGCCGGCCGCCCGCCCCACACCCACGCGGACCTGACCGCAGCCGCCTCCCCGGGCGAGGTGCCGCCGCTGTCGACACCGGAGCGTCCGGTGCCGGCTGCCGCCGACCACGTCGTACGACGAGCCCTGGCGCTGAAGCGCGAGGAGCGGTTCGCGTCGGTCACCGACTTCGCCGCCGCGCTGGCCGACGCCTTCGGCGACGACGTCGCCCCGGAGGGGCAGATCGCCCAGCCCTGGCTGCCGCTCGACCCGCAGCTGACCATGCCGGGGGTGCGGCCGTCACCGGTCCCGGCCGCTCGTCCTGTCGCGTCGACCGCGGTCCAGGCGCCGCCGGTCCGGCGACGCTGGCCGGTCGTGGTCGTGGTCGTGGGTGCGCTCGCCCTCGCGGTCGGCGCAGGGGCGGGGCTGGTGCTCGGCCAGCAGGGGACGCCCGCCGACGTCGAGGTCAGCGACGCCTCGGGCACGGTGTCGGTGACGGTGCCGGACGCGTGGGACGGCGCCGTGGCGGACGGCGGCTGGGCTCCGCCCAACGACCCCGACGGCGCCTACCCGGCGCTGTCGGTCGGCACGAGCGAGACCTGGACCTCGGTCGACTCGCGCTCGCAGGGGGTGTTCCTCGGCCTCTTCCCCGGTGAGGCGCTGCCTGCGCTGCTGCCCCAGCACCCGGAGTGCGAGGAGATCGAGGACCCGGTCACCGAGACCTCGGGCGACCCCTCGACCACGGTCGTGCACGCCGACTGCCCCGGTGGCGTCACCGTGGAGCGGGTGGTGCAGGTGGCCGCCAACCGGCTGCTGTGGGTCCAGGTCCGCAGCGCCGACCGGGCCACCGCCAACCGGGTGCTCGACAGCGTGGAGACGCACGGCCTGTGAAACGACTTCGTCGTTCTCACGGCGAGTACTCCCCGTGAGAGGGGACTCACGACCGCGACAGCGCGCCCCCGTCGGTGATGCGCTCCAGCAGGTCGACCAGGCCGACCCGGTCGCGCTCGCGCCCGATGACCGCCACGGTCACGTAGGCCGCGTCGGTGCCGTCGAGGGAGAGGAAGCGCTCGATCGTGAGGCGTCGGTAGCTGTCGTTGACGTAGGTCGCGACGAACGTGTCGCCGGTCTGCGACTCGAGCTCGAGCTCCTCGACGGCGGACATGAGCGCGTCACGCCGCGCAGCGAGCGCCTGGGCGACGGTCAGGCGCAGCCCGCTGATGATCTTGACCCGCAGGAGGTAGGTGTTGACGGGCGCACCGACGGGCTCCCACTTGGTCTCCTCCAGGATGTTGTCGGTGCGCACCCAGCCGTCGGGGACCGGCAGTCGTACGCCGAACGCCTTCGACCCCATCCGCTCGTCGTGCAGCTCTAGCGCGGGCTCGAGCGCGGGGGTGTCCGGATCGGGCAGGACGGTGACCACCGGGTCGCTCGGGAACGGGGGCGACTCGCCGACCACGGGCTCCGCTGCCCGGATCGCGGCCGGTGGCTCCTCGCCGCCGCTGCCGATCGCCCAACCGCCGGCGAGCCCGACCAGCGCGAGCACCAGCGCGACCCCGAGCAACCGCACGTTCATGGCAGCACCGTAACTGCCGGCGTACGTGGTCGCGGGCCCAGCCGCTAGCGTGGTGGGAATGCTGATCCGCGATGCCCGGCTGGTGCCGGTGACCCCAGCCCGGCAGACCCCCGACCACCCCGTGGACGTCCTCCTCGAGGAGGGTGTCGTGGTCGCTGTCGGTGAGCACCTCCCGCGACCTGAGGGGGTCGAGGAGGTCGACGCGGCCGGTCGGTGGATGATCCCGGGCCTCTGGGACCAGCACACCCACCTCGGTCAGTGGGCGCTCACCTCGACCCGGCTCGACCTCAGCGGCACGGACTCGCCCGACGCGGCGCTCGACCTCGTGGCCGCGTGGCTGGCCGAGCACCCGGGGCAGCCGCTGGTCGGCTTCGGCCACCGCCCCGCTGTCTGGGACCGCCAGCCGACCGTCGACGAGCTCGACCACGTCGCCGGTCACGTGCCGGTGGTCCTCATCGCGGGCGACGCCCACCATGCCTGGCTGAGCAGCTGGGCGCAGCGTGCGCTGGGGCTCGAGGTGCGCGACGACAACATCTACGAGAACGAGTGGTTCGCCGCCTACGCCGGTCTGCCCGGCCTGGTCGGCAACGACGGCATCGCGCCCGCCGGCTATCGCAACGCCCTGCACCGCGCAGCCGAGAAGGGCGTGGTCGGCACGGTCGACTTCGAGTTCGGCGGCGGCCCGCACGACTGGATCGCGCGCTGGACCGAGGGCTGCGACCTGCTCCGCATCCGCGTCGCGATGTATGCCGACCAGCTCGAGGAGGTCATCGAGATGGGCCTGCGCACGGGCGACCGGCTGTTCGTGGGTGACGACCGGCTGACGATGGGCCCGCTGAAGATCATCAGCGACGGCTCGCTCAACACCCGCACCGCGTGGTGCTGCGAGGCCTACCCCGGGGGCGAGATGGGTGCCGCCAACCAGAGCCCCGAGGAGCTGCACCGCCTCGTCGGGCGCGCCTGGGGCGCCGGGCTCGAGGTCGCGACCCACGCGATCGGCGACGCGGCGGTGCGCGACGCGCTCGACGTCTACGCAGCGACCGGTGCCCACGGCACCATCGAGCACGCCCAGCTCATCACCCGTGCCGACGTACGTCGGATGGCCGGCGTCAACGTCCGCGCCAGCGTGCAGCCGGCCCACCTCCTCGACGACCGCGACCTCACCGAGCAGATCTGGCCCGGGCGCGGCGACCGCTGCTTCGCCTTCCGCTGGATGCTGGACGAGGGCGTGCCGCTCGCGCTCGGGTCCGACGCCCCGGTGGCGCCCCTCGACCCGTGGCTGGCGATCGCGGCCGCCGTGCACCGCGGCGACGACGAGCGCGAGCCCTGGCACGCCGAGCAGGCACTCACGCCCCTGGAGGCCCTGCGCGCGTCGGTCGACGCTCAGCCGACCGTCGGCGTCGGCTCCCGGGGTGACCTGGTGCTGCTCGACCGCGACCCGCTCGCCCCGGGCGAGGACAGCCTCGAGGTTGCTCGCGCCCTGCGCAGCATGCCGGTCGCGCTCACCGTGGTGGCGGGGCTCGCCCAGTACGACGCGCTCTGAGGGTCACGTCCCGCCCGGAGAGTCGACGCCTCAGAGGATCTCGAGGATCAGGTCGGCGACGGCTGTCTGCTCGGCGAGGAACGGGTGCAGTGCGAGCGCGGCGTTGGCCTGCGTCTCGATGCCGTTGACCCACGGCTCGGCCGAGCAGATGTCGTGGCCCAAGCTGGCGGTGTAGGCGTCGATCACGTCGGCACCCGCGGCCTCGCCGCCGGTGGTGACGGCGTCGGAGAGCGCCTTGTTGATCGACAAGACGTAGGGGTAGTCGCCGGCAGCCAGCGGCAGGCGGGCGGGGCAGGTGCCCTTCGACGGCACGAACTGCGGGTAGTTGACGACGATCACCCGGGCGTTGGGGGCGCGGTCCTTGATGCCGAGGGTGATGGCCTCGACCCGGTCCTGGATCTTGCGCGCGCTCTCGAGCAGCTCATCGCCGTTCCCGGCCTGGTTGGCCTCCTTGCAAGGAGCCCCGGTGGGGTCCTGCTGGGCGGCCTGGAGGCAGGTGAACATCAGGCTGGAGAAGAGGTTGAAGTCGTTGCCGCCGATGCCGAGCGTGACCAGGTCGACCTCCGGCGTCAGCGAGTCGAACTGCGGCAGCTGCTGGGTATCGCCGGTGATCTGCACGCCGATCATCGACGTGCTGGTCGCTCCGGAGCAGCTGACGTCCACGAGGTCGTAGTCGCCGAGCTCGTCGATGACCTGGTTCGGGAAGTTGTTGCTGGACCGCAGGCAGCCCGTGCTCATGTCGGTCGTCGGCACCAGGGGCGCGGAGACGAAGGAGTCGCCGAGGGCGACGTACAGGTTCTCGGCCGGCACCTCGGACTCGCTGGGAGTCTCCGAAGGCGAGCCCTCGGACGGCGAGCCTCCCGCTGACGGGGTCGCCTGCTGGGACTGCTCGGCCCCCGGTGCGGCGTCCCCGCTCTGGCAGGACGAGAGCAGCAGGACGGCGGGGAGCAGGGCACCTGCGAGCAGGCGCGCTCGTAGGGCGCGGGACGACAGCATGTCCACAACGGTACGAGACAGGGCCAGGCGCCCCGAATCAGCGCTCAGGTGCGCCCAGGGCCACCGTCAGCGCGAGCACGGTCTCCGG
Organism: Nocardioides psychrotolerans; assembly: GCF_900113685.1. Lineage (GTDB taxonomy): Bacteria > Actinomycetota > Actinomycetes > Propionibacteriales > Nocardioidaceae > Nocardioides > Nocardioides psychrotolerans. Next base: position 269,341 of record NZ_FOQG01000003.1, on the reverse strand, counting down.
GTCGTCGAGCCGGTCGCCGTAGAGCTCGCGCAGCTGCCCCATCCGGTAGCGCACGGTCTGCGGGTGCACGAAGAGTGCCTCCGCGACGCCCTCACGGCGGCCTTGGTGGAGCAGCCACGCGCGCAGCGTCTCGGTGAGCTTCTCGACCACCGCCGGCCGCAGCTCGGCGAGGGGCGCCAGGACCTGGGCACGCAGGTCGGCCAGCGCGTCGCCGTCGGAGGTGAGGACCAGCTGCACCAGGTGGGTGTCGGTGTCACCGTCGAGGCCGAGCGTGCGGGTGCGCAGGGCTCGCTCGTAGGACGCCCGCGCCTCCAGCCAGGGCCGCGCCGGCCCGGCCACCGCACCGCGGTCCCGCAGCGTCCGCAGGAGCGCGGCGCGGCGACGGCCGTGCGCGTCCGGCACGAGCAGCAGGGCGGCGTCGTCGAGGCCCGGCCCCTCCGCCTGGAGGGTCTGCGGGGAGACCTCGGCCAGGACCGGTCGCACCTGGGACTCGGTCAGGATCACGGCGGTAAGGGTCGTCGGCACCGGCCAGCCGGCGCGCTCGGCCGCGCTGCGCACGGTCTCCTGGGGCGAGCCGGTGAGCAGGTGGTGGGAGATCCGCTCGAGCAGGCGCTGGCGCACGCGGCCCGACGTGGCGAGCTCGTCGGTGTGGCCCGCCACGCTGGCGGCGGACAGCTCGTCGATGTAGGCGAAGACCAGCTCGGCGAAGGAGACCAGCGTCTCGGCCGACAGCCCGCTCTGCACCGCGTGCATCGACATCTCCCGCCAGGAGACGCGAGCGCCGATCCGGTACGCCGAGAGGAGGGCGTCGGTCGTACGCCCGCTGCGGGCCTCGCCGCGGCCGAGCTGGTAGGCGCCCTCGACCGCAGGGGCGGCGGGGGTGCGCGGGTCGTCGCCCTGGCTGCCGCCGGCCAGGGACAGGAAGCCGCCGAGCGCGATCTGCACCGCGGTGCGGATCGTCTCGCCCATGGGGCCGCTGAACGCGTCGTCATAGCTGGGGACCTCGGCGATGATGGCGGCCACGACCTCGTCGGCGACCGCCGGCAGGTGGACGCGGATCTCGGCGATCGCGACGTCGGGGATCACTTTTTATCTCCTGCGAACAAATGTGACGTGGATGTTCACGTCACACGGTCAGGACTTTACCCCGAGCCGTGCAGGATAGTAAGTGACATGACCCCCGTTGTCCTGATGCGCACCTCCGGTGGCCCCGACACGTTCCGCTCCCGCACGCTGCGCGACCGCCTGGTGCGGGTCGCCGAGGCGGCGGTGACCCCCCTGGTGCCCGCCGACGTCCTCGACATCTTCGACCCGCTGCGCTCGGGTGCCGACCTGCGCGGGCGCATCGTCTCGGTCACCGCCGAGACCGCCGACTCCGCGACGATCCTGGTCAAGCCGGGCAAGGACTGGGCCGGCCACGTGCCGGGTCAGTACCTCCGCGTCGGCGTCGACGTCGACGGTGTCCGCCTGTGGCGCACCTACTCGCTCACGCACGGCCCCCGCGCCGACCGCTGCATCTCGATCACCATCAAGGCGATCCCGGACGGCAAGGTGTCCAACCACCTGGTCCGCCACGCCCAGGCCGGCCAGCTCCTCCACCTCGGCCAGGCCGAGGGTGACTTCGTGCTCAGCGACCCGATGCCGGACAAGCTGCTGCTCGTCACCGCCGGCTCGGGTGTCACGCCCGTGATCGGGATGCTGCGCAACCTGTTCTCCAAGGCGGCCCCGCTAGCCACCGACATCGTGCTGCTGCACTCGGCGCTCTCGCGCTCCGAGGTGATCTTCGGCGAGGAGCTGCGCCGCTACGCCGAGGAGGGCCGGCTGCGCCTCGTCGAGCTGCACACCGACACCGACGGGATGCTCGACGTCGCCGACCTCGACCAGATCGTGCCCGACCTCGCCAGCCGCACGACGTACGCCTGCGGCCCGGTGGGCCTGCTCGACGCCCTCGAGGCCCACCACACCGAGCGCGAGCTGCCGCTCCACATCGAGCGCTTCCGCACCGCGGTCGTGGCCACGGGAGAAGACGGGCAGAGCGGCGGCTCGGTCACCTTCGCGAAGTCCGGCATCACCGTCGAGGGCGACGGGTCCACCCCGATCCTCGACGCCGCCGAGGCCGGTGGCGTCCTGATGCCGAGCGGGTGCCGCATGGGCGTCTGCTTCGGCTGCGTGCTGCCGCTGCGCGAGGGAGTCGTGCGCGACCTGCGCAACGGCGCGCTCACCGTCGCCGCGCCCGGCGACGGGGTCGCCATCCAGACCTGCATCAGCGCCGCAGCAGGCGCCTGCCACATCGACCACTGACCCACCCGATCGACCACCCACCCGATCGAACGCGAGGAGATCGACATGACCGTCATCCAGAAGAAGTCCGAGTCCACGAACCCGGTGGCGCACCTGTCGCCCGAGGAGATCGAGCGCATCGGCGTCGAGCTCGACGCGATCCGCCAGTCGATCCTCGACACCCGCGGCGAGGCCGACGCGGCCTACATCCGCAAGGTCATCGACGCGCAGCGCAAGCTCGAGCTCGCCAGTCGCGCGGTGCTGCTGGCCAGTGTCTTCCCGCCGGCGTGGGTGCTCGGCACCGCCGGCCTCAGCGTCGCCAAGATCATCGAGAACATGGAGATCGGTCACAACGTCATGCACGGCCAGTGGGACTGGATGCGTGACCCGAAGATCCACTCGACCACCTGGGAGTGGGACAACGCCACCCCGGCCGAGCAGTGGAAGCACTCGCACAACGAGCTGCACCACACTTACACCAACGTCATCGGCAAGGACAACGACCTCGGCTACGGCATCATGCGCGTCGACGAGGACCAGCGCTGGATCCCGATGTACCTCGCCCAGCCGTTGTGGAACTTCATCAACGCCTGCTTCTTCGAGTACGGCATCGCGGCCTACGACCTCGAGCTCGGCAAGAACCTCGCCAGCGAGAAGCGTCGCCAGAGCCCGGAGTTCAAGGCGCGCTACCAGCAGACCCTGAAGAAGATCCGCTCCCAGGCGAAGAAGGACTACGTCGTCCACCCGCTGCTGTCGCTGCCGACCGGCTCGCTCCTGCCGACCCTGGCGGCCAACTTCACCGCCAACCTGGCCCGCAACCTGTGGACCCACTCGGTCATCATGTGCGGCCACTTCCCCGAGGGCGTCGAGACCTTCGAGCGCAGCTCGATCGAGGGTGAGACCCGCGGTGACTGGTACCTGCGCCAGATGCTCGGCTCGGCCAACATCTCCGGCTCCAAGACCATGCACTTCATGACCGGCAACCTGTCGCACCAGATCGAGCACCACCTGTTCCCCGACTTGCCGAGCAACCGTTACGCCGAGATCGCGCCGCAGGTCCAGGACGTCTTCCAGCGCTACGGGCTGAGCTACCACGTGGCCCCGCTTCCGCAGCAGGTCGCGAGCGCCTGGCACAAGGTCGTGCGGCTCTCGCTGCCCAACGACTTCCTGTCGCTGACCACGGTCAAGAACGCCCCCCAGCAGCTCAAGCTGCTCTGGGCGATGACGACCAAGGGCCCCAAGGTCCGTCGCGCCGCCCAGGCCCGACTGACCCAGCAGGCACGCCGCGCGAAGGTGGCCGCCGCCTGAAGGCCGAGTCGGCGCAATGTTGCAACAACTGCTACATCGCGCCGACTCGGCCGTGTCTGTGACGGCAGTCATGCGTTAGACCTCCTGAGAAACCCTCAGGAGGTCTTTGCATGTCACGTCGTCTGGTCGCACTCGGAGCGACCCTTCTGCTCCCGCTCGTCGCTGCCCCCGTCCTACCCGCGCCCGCTGCACCCGCGCCCGCTGCGCCCGCTGCCGTGGTCCAGGCCCAGGTCCCGGCCGCGCAGGTCCAGCGCAAGCCCCTGGTGATCAAGGTGCTGTCCAACCGGGCCGACCTGGTCTCCGAGGGCGACGCGCGGGTGGCGGTGGCGCCGGCGAAGGGCGTCACGCTGCGCAAGGTCCGCGTGAGCCTGGGACAGCGGGACGTCACGAAGCGTTTCGCGCTGCGACCCAACGGTCGCTTCGAGGGCATCGTGACCGGGCTGGAGGTCGGGCGCAACGTCCTGACCGCGCGGGTCGGCTCGTTCTCCACGAGCGTGACGATCACCAACCACCCGGCCGGCGGGCCGATCTTCTCCGGGCCGCAGCTGCGCCACTACGAGTGCCAGGCGACCGCGCGGGACACGCAGTGCAACGAGCCTGCGTCGTACTCCTTGCTCTACCAGTCCACCGACCCCACCAAGGGCGGGCTGCAGCCCTACGACCGGCAGGACCCGCCGAGCGACGTGGCGACCACGACGACCGACAACGGCGTCACCGTGCCGTTCGTCGTACGACGGGAGGACGGCTTCCAGGACCGTGACCGCTACACGATCCTCACCCTCGTCCAGCCGGGGTTGCCGTGGGCTCCGTGGGCGCCCCAGCCGCAGTTCAACCACAAGGTGCTGATGACCCACGGCGGCAACTGCGGTGCGGCCTACACCCCGGGGGAGCCGCCGCTGGAGGACTATTCCGGCACCGTCCCGGCCGACACCCCAGGGCTCACGCAGAGCTATGTCACCGCGCTCGGGCTGGGCTTCTCGGTCATCTCGACCGCGCTCGACAACACCGGGCACAACTGCAACGTCGCGATGCAGGCCGAGTCGTTGATGATGGCCAAGGAGCGGTTCGTCGAGCGCTACGGGCTGATCCGCTACACGATCGGCACCGGCTGCTCGGGCGGCTCGATCGCCCAGCACACCGTGGCCAACGCCTACCCCGGCATCTACCAGGGCCTGATCACCACCTGCTCCTACCCCGACACGCTCTCGGCGGGTGCGCAGTTCGCCGACTACCACCTGATGCGGCGCTACTTCGAGGACCCGAGCCGCTGGGCGCCCGGCGTCGTCTGGTCGCCCACGCAGATGGCCGACGTCGAGGGGCACATCTCGATCATCAACGCCGTCGTCGCCGACGAGGGTCTCTTCAAGGCGGCGCTCAACCCCGAGACGGCGTGTCCCGGCACGAGGGACCCGGTGCCCGGCAACCGGGCCACGCGCTACGACTCCGAGAGCAACCCGGGAGGCGTGCGCTGCTCGGCGCTGGACATGATGGAGAACGCGCTCGGCCCCCGCCCCCGCTCGGTGTGGACCTCGCAGGAGAAGGCGGCCGGTCACGGCTTCGCTGGCGTCCCGTTCTCCAACAGCGGGATCCTCTTCGGGTTGGAGACGCTGAAGGCGGGCCGCATCACGACGGCCCAGTTCGTCGACCTCAACGAGAAGCTGGGCGGGCTCGACGTCGACTCGCAGCCCACGACGGGGCGCAGCGAGGGTGACGACGCATCGATCCGGCGGGCCTACCGCACCGGGCTGGTCAACGAGGCGGAGAACCTCGACGACGTCGCGATCATCAACTTCGGCGGCCCCGACCCGGGCATCGCGCACGACTACGCCCACGCGTTCTGGACCGAGGAGCGCCTGCTGCGCGACCAGGGCCACACCGACAACCGGGTCATGTGGTTCGGTGTCACCCCGCTGATCGGCGATCCCGGCTGGGCCAACGAGGCCCTGACCGAGATGGACCGCTGGCTGCGCGCGGTCGAGCGGGACCGGCGCCAGCTCCCGCTGTCGCGCAAGATCGTGCAGGACAAGCCTGACGACCTCACCGACCGCTGCTCCAACGTGCCCGGTGTCGGCGACGTCGCAGGCGAGGACGACGAAGTCGACTGCGCGCTGCCGGAGTCGCTTCAGCTGCGGCTGAGCACACCGCGCGAGATGGCCGGCGACGCCGTCTTCAACGACAGGCTCGCCTGCCGGCTAGAGCCGCTGCAGCGCAGCAGCTTCGACTTCCTGCTGCTGCCGCTGACCGACGCCCAGTGGTCGCAGCTCCGGGCGGTCTACCCCGACGGGGTGTGCGACTACTCGGTGCCCGGGCGCGGTCGGGTCCGCACCCAGACTTGGCTGAGCTACTCCGACGCCGCAGGCGACGTGGTGTACGGCGGCCGCAACCTGGCGCCGCTGCCCGCCGGGTCGGCCGACGGCTGGTCGAGCGCGTCGTTCCGGGAGATCCTCCGGCGCTGAGGCCGCCTGCTCGGCTGCGCCGGCACCGGGCCCCACTTTTCGCGCGAGCATAGGATCCGGACATGGAGCTGATCCTGTTGATGCTGGTCATCGCGGCCCTGGTCGCCGTCTTCCTCGTGACGTCACGACGCACCAAGGAGCGGGAGCTGAACCGACGTGAGGGTGAGGTCGCGCCGGTGCGGAAGCTGGCCTTCGAGGACATCACCGCATTCGGCGAGGACCTGCAACAGCTCGACGCGGAGATGAGCGGCCACGAGCTCGACGCCGGCGCGAACGCTGACTACCAGCGTGCGCTGGACGCTTACGAGTCAGCGAAGCTCGCTGGTGACGCCATCACCGAGCCGGAGGACATCCGGCACATCACCGAGATCGTCGAGGACGGCCGGTACGCCGCCGCGTGTGTGCGCGCCCGGGTCGCGGGTGCGGCGTTGCCGACCAGGCGGCCGCCGTGCTTCTTCGACCCGCGTCACGGGCTCTCGGTCACCGATGTCGCCTACGTTCCGCCCGACGGGGTCGAGCGGGACGTGCCCGCGTGTGCCCTCGATGCCGAGCGGGTCCACGCCGGCGCCGACCCCGATGTCCGCAAGGTCATGGTGGGGGCGCAGAGGGTCCCCTACTGGCAGGGTGGCCGTGCCTACGAGCCCTACGCCCAGGGCTACTTCGGTGCCTTCGGCCCCATGACGTGGATGTTCATGGGCGGCATGATGTTCGGCGGCTTCGGCGGTGGCTACGACGGGGGTGGCAGCGACGGTGGCGACGGAGGTGGGGACGACGGCGGTGGCGGTGACGCCGGCGGGGGCGACGCCGGCGGGAGCGGTGACGCCGGCGGGTTCGACGCCGGCGGGTTCGACGGAGGCGGCTTCGACATGGGCGGCTTCTGAACCCGGACTGCCGCAACCGAGGAAGCGCACGTCCAGCGGGCTCTCGGCGACGTCCGGTGCCGACGTGTCGTCGATGACGTCCAGACCTCCCCCGGCGGTGCCCGTCACGGGAAGGTGACGGTGAAGACGCTGCCGCGGCCGAGCTCGCTGCGCACGCACACCTGCGCGCCGTGGGCGGCGACGATCTGGCGCACGATGTCGAGCCCTAGGCCCGTGCCGGGAATGTGGCGGTCCAGGGCGGCGCCACCGCGGGCGAAGCGCTCGAAGACGTGGTCGAGCTCGTCAGGGGCGATCCCGATGCCCGTGTCGTGCACCTCGAGCTCGGTCGCACCCGCACCCGCGGCCTGGCGGAGCCGGACGGAGACGGAGCCGCCCGGCTCGGTGTACTTCACGGCGTTTCCGACCAGGTTGTCGAGCACCTGACGGATGCGCTGCTCGTCGAGCGGGACGACCAGGCGCCCGGGAGCGACGGCCTCGACGTCCACCCCTGCCGCCGAGGCGGACGGACCGGTCGCCTCGACCACCTCGCGGACGAGGGCGGCAAGGTCCACGTCCGTGCGGTGGAGCAGCAGCGGACCGGCGCTGCGCTGGCCCACGTGCAGGAGGTCGGTGACGAGCGTCAGCAGCCGGGTCGCGTTGCGGTGGGTGACACGCAGCTGCGCCGTGACCTCGGGCGGTAGGTCGAGGCGTTCCTCGAGCATCTCGAGGTGGCCGAGGACCGAGGTGAGGGGCGTGCGGAGCTCGTGGGAGACCGAGGAGACGAAGTCGTCCTTGACCTGCAGGGCGCGCAGCAGGTCGGTGACGTCCTGGTAGGCCAGCGCCGCACCGAGCTTCTCGCCGGTCGCGCTCAGCACCTGGCGTGCCGACGTCGAGAAGGCCGAGCGGTTCAGGGGGTCGGCGCCCGCCCAGAAGGTGTAGTCGTCGAACTCCTCGCCCTGGACGGCGCGGTAGGAGGGCATCTCCTCCCGGCTGATCGGCCTGCCGTCGAGGTGGAAGACGTGCCCGAGCTGGCCGGCCGCGCCGTCGTGCCCGTCCGGGAACGCCACCTCCATGGCCTGCTGGTGCCGGAGGTTGGTGCGCTCGTAGCGCCCGTCGCGGCCGACGAGGAGCAGCCCGACGCCCACCGCCTCGAAGATCGCCTCGAGTGCCTGCCGCTCACGCTCGACCTCCGCGTTGACGGACCGCAACCGTTCGGCGTGATCCTGGTGCTCGGTGACGTCCAGGATCTGGGAGATGAAGTGCAGCGGCTGTCCGTCCGGGCTCCGCACCAGGGCCACGGAGAGGTCTCCCCAGATAACCCGTCCCTGCGCATGCAGGTAGCGCTTGCGCAGCCGGTAGGAGCTGATCTCGCCGGCCAGGGTCCGGCCCAGGAGCGCGAGGTCCGCGGCAAGGTCGTCGGCGTGCGTGATCTCCTGGAAACCTCGTGCCTGGAGCTCTCCGACGGTGTAGCCGAGCATGGCCGCCATCGCAGGATTGGCCCGGAGCAGGTGGCCGTCGGGTGCCACGAGGGCCATGCCGATCGGCGAGTGCTGCAGCGTCAGATTCCACAGCTCAGCGCTGTCGGAGGTCTCCTCCATCGAACCCTCCGCGCCCGCGACGATGTCGGTGCCCACCGTAGGTGACGCGGTGGCCTCCCGTTGCGGTTCTGGCCTGCACCGGGGAGTCCTCGTCACCCCAGCGCCGCCGGGACCACGTCGCGGGTCGGATCGCCGGATCGAGCGATCCTGCGGTCAGCGACTGGATTCGTAGGGTCAGCCCCTCATCTGCTGTGTGTCGGTCTCTGAGTATCGACCGCGCCAACTACGGAAAATCATCGGTCGCGATCTGCGACGTCGGGCCGTCGGGCCGTTGACGCAACGGGCGCGCACATCGATCACCAGCCCAGCGCGGATCACCAGACGTCCCCACATGGCCATGGGCGGGCGTTTCACCACGCTCAGAGGCGGCGAACTGGGGCAGGCGCGAACCCGACGACCGCTCATTCTTGAGCCTGGCTCGGCCGAGTCAGCCCAGGAAGCGCACGTCGAGCGGGCTCTCGGCCACATCAGGCGCCTGACCGCCATCGATCACGTCAAGGCCCTGGCCGGCAAGGTGCACGCGCCACGCGCGAGCACCAGGACGCGACGAGACGGCCTCCAGGAGCTCGCCGTCGCGGAAGACGAGGGCGCAGCCGTCGTCGGCGGCGAAACCGGCGGGGAGGGTGCCGGTGGCGACGAGGTCGACGTACGTCGGGCGGCGCTCGGCCTCTCCGTCGTAGTGGGGGCAGGCGGAGCCGGCGAGGAAGCCCAGTCCGTCCTGGAGCGGGGCGAGGGGGCCGAAGGAGTCGGTGACGGAGGCCTCGAACCAGCAGTTCATCCCGGCGCTGACGCCGGCGAGCACGACCCCGCCGGCGGCGGCCGCGGCGAAGATCTCGTCGAGACCGTGCAGGCGCCACAGGGCCAGCAGGTTGGCGGTGCTGCCCCCGCCGACGTAGATGACGTCCTGGTCGAGGACGAAGGAGCGCAGGTCGACGTGGGTGAGGTCCTCGAGGTGGAAGAGCTGCAGCGAGCTGGTCTCGGCGCGCCCCTCGAAGGCGGCGAGGAAGCGGTCGACGTAGCTCTCCGCGTCACCGCTCGCCGTCGGGACGAAGCAGACCCGGGGCAGCCCGCCGTTTCCGCGGCGCCGGGTGGCGAGGGAGAGCACGTGGTCGTCGAGGATCGGGTTGTCGGGCTCCATCGAGAAGCCGCCCCCGCCCAGGGCGACGATGGTGCTGACCGACGTCGGTTTCGTCACCCGAGCGCCGCCGAGACCACGTCGCGCGCCTCGTCCTGCACGCGCGCGAGGTGCTCGGGGCCCTGGAAGGACTCGGCGTAGATCTTGTAGACGTCCTCGGTGCCCGAGGGTCGCGCGGCGAACCACGCGGACGCCGTGGTGACCTTGAGGCCGCCGATCTTGGCGCCGTTGCCGGGGGCCTCGGTGAGCTTGGCGGTGATCTCCTCACCGGCCAGCGTGGTGGCGCTGACGTCGTCGGGGGAGAGGGCGGCGAGCTTGGCCTTCTGGGCGCGGTCGGCCGGCGCATCGATCCGGGCGTACGCCGGGTCCCCGTGCGCCGCGACCAGGTCGGCGTAGTGCTGGCTCGGGGTCCGGCCGGTGCGGGCCAGGATCTCGGAGGCCAGCAGGGCCAGGATGATCCCGTCCTTGTCGGTGGTCCACGTCGTGCCGTCCTTGCGCAGGAACGACGCCCCGGCCGACTCCTCGCCGCCGAATCCGAACGACCCGTCGATCAGTCCGGGCACGAACCACTTGAAGCCGACGGGCACCTCCACCATCGGCGTGCCGAGCGATGCGGCGACGCGGTCGATCATCGAGGAGGACACCAGCGTCTTGCCGATGCGGGCGCTGTCGGGCCAGCCGGGGCGGGCGCCGCCGAAGAGGTAGCCGATCGCGACGGCTAGGAAGTGGTTGGGGTTCATCAGGCCACCGTCGGGCGTGACGATGCCGTGGCGGTCGGAGTCGGCGTCGTTGCCGGTGGCGATGTCGAAGGCGTCCTTGCGCGCGATCAGGGACGCCATCGCGTCGGGCGAGGAGCAGTCCATCCGGATCTTCTCGTCCCAGTCGAGCGTCATGAAGCGCCACGTCGGGTCGACCAGCGGGTTGACCACGGTGAGGTCGAGGCGGTGCCGCTCGGCGATCGCGGCCCAGTAGTCCACGCTGGCCCCGCCCAGCGGGTCGGCCCCGATCCGCACGCCGGCCTCGCGGATCGCGTCGAGGTCGAGCACGTGGGGGAGGTCCTCGACGTAGGTGCCGAGGAAGTCGTAGGACGTTGCCGCCGCCCGGGCACGCGCGAAGGGGACCCGTCGTACGCCGTCCAGGCCGGCGGCGATCAGCGCGTTGGCGCGCGCGGCGATGACCGAGGTGGCGTCGGAGTCGGCGGGGCCGCCGTGGGGCGGGTTGTACTTGAACCCGCCGTCGCTGGGCGGGTTGTGCGAGGGGGTGACGACGATGCCGTCGGCCAGCCCGGCTCCGGAGCCGGAGAGAGACTTGCCCCGGTTGGCGCGCAGGATCGCGTGGGAGACCGCGGGGGTCGGGGTGTAGCGGTCGTCGGCGTCGACGAGGACGGTCACGTCGTTGGCGGCGAGGACCTCGAGCGCCGTGGCCCATGCCGGCTCGGAGAGCCCGTGGGTGTCGCGCCCGATGAAGAGCGGGCCGTCGTAGCCCTGTGCCTTGCGGTAGTCGCAGATCGCCTGGGTGGTGGCCAGGATGTGATGCTCGTTGAACGACGTCCTGAGGCTGGTGCCGCGGTGCCCGCTGGTGCCGAAGGCGACCTGCTGGTCGACGTCCTCGGGGTCGGGGGTCTGCGTGTAGTACGCCGTCACCAGGTGCGCGACGTCGACGAGGTCCTGGGGCTGGGCAACGGTGCCTGCGCGGGAATCGGCCATGGCGTCATCATGCACCGCACCGGTCGGAGCGAGGCTAGAAGCGGCCCTCGCGGGCGTAGAGCGCGGCGCCGATGATGCCGGCCTTGTTGCGCAGCAGGGCCGGGATGATCGGGGTCTCGATGTCGATCATCGGGAGGAACGTCGCGGCGTGCTTGCTGACCCCGCCGCCGACGACGATCAGGTCGGGGGAGAACAGCCGCTCGAGGGTCCGGTAGTAGGTCGTGAGCCGCTCGGCCCACTCCTGCATGCTCAGGTCCTCGCTCTCGCGGGCGCTGTTGGCGGCCCGGTGCTCGGCGACGTGGCTGTCGATCTCGAGGTGGCCGAGCTCGGAGTTGGGCACCAGGACGCCGTCGTGCACCAGGGCGGAGCCGATGCCCGTGCCGAGGGTCGTCAGGATCACCAGGCCGCTCTGGTCTCGGGCCGCGCCGAAGCGCACCTCGGCGATCCCGGCGGCGTCGGCGTCGTTGAGCACGTGGACGTCGCGGCCCGTGGCGGCCGAGAACAGCTGGTCGGCGTCCGCGCCGATCCACGCGTCGTCGATGTTGGCGGCGCTGCCGACGACCCCACGTCGTACGACGCCGGGCACGGTCACCCCGACGGGGCCGGTGTGGTCGGGGAAGCGCCCGAGAAGCTCCGCGAAGACCTCCGCGACGGCGTCGGGGGTCGAGGGCTGGGGGGTCGGGATGCGCTCGCGGTCGGCTGCGAAGTCGCCGGTCTCGAGGTCGACCGGGGCAGCCTTGATGCCGGAGCCGCCGAAGTCGATGCCCAGGGGGTGGTCCGTGCTCATGATGGTCATCACATCACGGCAGTCGTGCCGTAGTTTGCGGAGGTGATCTCGGGGCGCAGGGGCGGATTCGTGGTGGGGGTGGCTCTCATCGCCCTCGTGACGGGCGCCTGGCACGTCTGGGTGGCCGGTCAGCAGACCTGGATCATCGACGACTGGATCTACCTCGACCGGGTCCAGACCTACGGCTTCGTCGACTACCTCGTGCAGGACTACAACGGGCACGTGATGCCCGGCGAGTTCCTGCTGATGTGGCTGCTCACCCAGCTCTTCCCGATGTCGTTCGGCGCCGCCGTCGCGGTGGTCGGCCTGCTCTCCGTGGGGGCCGTCGTCACCTGGGGGCTGGCGCTGCACGAGCTCTTCGGCCCCCGGCTGCGCCAGCTGGTGCCGCTCGCGGTCCTGTCGCTGAGCCCGCTCACGCTGTGGCCCAGCGCGTTCTGGGCCTCGGCGATCCAGGTGCTCCCGCTGCTCCTGCTGACGGGTGTCGCGATCCAGCAGGCCGCGCGGGTCGCCGCCGGCCGACGGCGGGCCGGGTGGTGGCTGGTCGGGACCTACGTCGTCGCGCTGCTGCTGTGGGAGAAGGCGCTGCTGATGCTGCTGCCCGTCGCGGGCGTGCTGATCTTCCTCCTCGGTCTGCGCGGCCTCCTGCGGCGCCGGACCCTGCTGGCCGCGCTCGGCGGCGTCACCGCGGCGTACCTCGCCCTCTATGCCGCCCTGCGCGACGGACCCGTCACCGCTCCGGTGACCTGGGTCGACGAGGGGTCCTACTCGTTCCCGGTCCGGGTGCTGCACCTGCTCGACTACGCGCTCGGGGTGCTGCGCGACCTCGCGGTCCCTGCGTTGTACGGCGGGCCGTGGGGGTCGATCCCGATCGTCAACGACCTCGAGCACCGGCCGCCGCCGCTGCTCTCGGGGACCCTGACGGCGGTGACGGTCGTGCTGATGGTCGTCGGTGTCCTGGTGCGGCGTCGCGGGTGGGTGCCGGTGCTGATGACGCTCGGCTACGCGTTCGTCGCGTCGTTCCTGATCCTCTTCAGCATCAAGTACGCCGTGCTCGGGCCCTACGCGCTCTACGAGGACCGCTACTTCACCGACCTGCTCCCGGTCTCGGTGCTCGCCGTGTCGCTGCTGATCTGCCCGACGCGGCTCGAGGTCGAAGCGGGGGAGGAAGCGTTCCGGTCGCTGCCGGCTGCGCCGAAGGCCCTCGTGAGCGGGGCCGGGGTCCTCCTGGCGCTGGCCGCCGTCGTGTCGCTGGTCGTCGGCAACCTGACGCACTGGGACCGCATCGGCCCCAACCCGGCGCGCCACTGGGTCGACAACCTCCGCGACGACCTGCGCGCCGCCCCCGCGGGCACCAGCGTCCGCGACGCGCGGCCGCCGGAGGACGTCTTCACCGCCAGCTACTACCCCGAGGAGGGGTTGATCTCCCGGATGACGGCGTCGCTTGACACCGCCGCTCGCTTCAACGAGCCTGGGTCGCCGATCCAGCTGGTCGACGCCTCGGGCCACCTGGTGCCGGCGACGATCACGCCCTCCGTCGTCAGCACGGTCGGGCCGCAACCCGACTGCGGCTACGTCCTCGCCGCGGGCCTGACCGCCGAGGTCGAGATCGCCCAGGCGCTCTTCGCCTACGAGTGGGGCGTCCAGGTCGACATGTTCTCCGGCATCGGCGGCCAGGTCGTCGTGGAGGTCGACGGGGTGTCCCAGGAGTTCGCCATCCCGGACGGGATGAGCTCGACCCAGCTCGTGCACGCCGGCACGGTCGACACCGTCACGGTCACGATGCCCGACGCGGCCGACACCGGGTGCGTCACCGAGGTCCACGCCGGCGAGCTGGTCCCGGCGTCGTAGGGGCGATTCGCGACGGTCAGACCGCGGCCCCCGCGGCCCCCGCGGCCGCCGCGGCCCCCGCGGCCGCCGAGCTCGAGGCGTTCCTCGGAGAGCTGTGAGAGGTCGTCGTCAGCTCGTGGCGCACAGCCCGGCGATGTCGCGGAGCGCGGACTGGTAGGCCTCGTCGTCACCGCTGTCCAACGCCACGACGAAGTTCTGGAACTCGAGCCACTGGGGGTCCGTCGTCACGGCGAGCAGGAACTGGGCGGTGCCCACGAACGACGCATCGGTCCGTCGCGCATCCCCTGGGGTCGACGGCGTGGCCTCTGGGCCGAACGAGTCCAGCGTCGGACGATCGCGAACCAGGTCGGCGTTGATGGCGCACAGGTAGGACCTGAGCTCGGGCAGACCGGCCCGGGTGTCGAACCCAGCAGCCGAGCAGGTCGCGAGCAGATCGTCGCGCGCTGCGCGACCGCTTCGTGCACGGGCTTCGTCGCTGGCGGACCAGAGACGCGCCGCGAGTGCGGAGCCCTGGTCGGCTTGCAACGCCGCGCGAAAAAGGTCTCGCGAGGCGAGGTCGGCGTAGTGACGGGTGATGGCGTCGACGCGGTCGGTGCCGCGCTGCAGAGCGCAGCCGAACTCGATGTGGCCCTCGGTGCTCGTGTCTGCGCCGGGTGCCGAGACGCTGGGGGAGGCCGTCGGAGGTTGCCCGGCCTGCGAGGCCGGATCGGAGCCGCACGAGGCGAGCGTGAGGGTCGCGATGACCACTCCGGCGTAGACCCCCATCCGCTGCATGAGCGGATGTGGCATGTGGATCGGCCGTTGACGCACAGTGGGGGCGTGACATATAATCAAACACATGTTCGCAGTCTCGGAGCTGGTCGGATCGGTGGGTCGCACGGCGTCACCCACCGGTCGGTCCTGGCTGCGGGTCGAGCCGGACCTCACCGTCGAGGACCGGGGCCTCGTCGACCAGATCGAGGCACTGGAGCGTCAGACGAGCTCGGCCGCGGCCGCGAAGGCGCGCCTGAGCGCCGAGCTCTACGCCCGCCGGGTCGACCGCGACAGCGACGCGCGGGTGCCGACGGCTCGTCCGGGTCGCGGGGTGGCCCACGAGGTCGCGCTGGCCCGCCGCGAGTCACCCCACCACGGCCGCGAGCACCTCGCCCTCGCCCTCGCCCTGGTCCACGACCTCCCCGAGACCCTCGCCGCCCTCGAGCGTGGCGACATCGACGAGCGGCGGGCGATGATCATCGCCCGCGAGTCCGCCGACCTCACCCGCCCCGACCGGGCCCGGGTCGACACGGTCCTCGCGCCTACCCTGGCGGGCCTGGGTGAGCGGGAGACCACGATCGCCGCCCGTCGGATGGCCTACCAGCTCGACACCGCGACCGCCGAGACCCGCAGCCGCCGCGCCAGAGGCCGACGCCGGGTCACGATGCGCTCCCTGCCCGACGCGATGGCCCGCATCAGCGCCGAGGTCCGCGCTGAGGACGCCGTCTTGGTCATGGACTCCCTCGCCGAGCACGCCGCGTTGCGCCGCGCCATCGGTGATGACCGTGGCCGCGACCAGGTCGTCGCCGACGAGTTCGTCGAGCGCCTGATCCGACCCGTCACCTCGGTCGCCCGTAACGTCGAGATCCACCTCGTCATGGACGCCGAGGCCCTCCTCGCCGACGCGACCGCCCAGGACGCCAGCGCGAACCCGGTCCACCTCGTGGGCCACGGGCCGCTCCCGCACGGCATAGCCAAAGACCTGTTGGCCGACCCCGACGCCCACGTCCTGATCCGCCGGCTCTTCGCCCACCCTGAGGACGGCACCCTCGTGGCGATGGACTCCAAGGGCGTCCTCTTCACCTCACGGCTGCGCCGCCTCCTCTTCGCCCGCGACGGCGAGACCTGTCGCACCCCGTGGTGCGATGCCCCCCTCAGACACGGTGATCACGTCACCCCACGCGCCCGTGGCGGCGCCACGAGCCTCGACGGCGGTCAAGGGCTGTGCGAGGCGTGCAACTACGCCAAGGAGTCACCCGGCTGGCACCACCACACCCGCTCGCGATGGCCGAGCCGACATCACGTGGAGATCACGACTCCCACCGGACACACCCACCACTCCCACGCCCCACCCCTGCCCGCCCGACCGAGCCCGGCGTGCACGTGTCGCACCACGACCCTGACCGTCGAGATCTACCGCCCCCTGCACCAGCTCGACGTCCAGCTCACCGCCTGACTCCTCCTAGGGTGAGGGCCATGCGCGTCGTGCTCCTGGGGGACAGTCACCTGGCCCACGTCCGCCGCAAGCTCGACCTGATCGGGAGCGACGTCCTGAACGCAGCGGTCGGTGGTGCCTCCGTGCGAGCGCTGAGCGCGCAGGCGACTGGAGCGCAGGTCTCGAGCGGCGACGTCGTCGTGGTCTCGATCGGCACCAACGACGCGGCGCCGAGCAAGCAGCTGCCCCTGCCCGACTTCAGCACCATCCTCGGAGAGTGGGTGGGGTCGCTGGACGTCGGTCGCTGGGTCTTCGTGACGCCCCCGGGTGTCGACGAGGCCCGACTCCAGGGCGCCGCGGATCGCACCAACAAGGTGATCGGCGCCTACCGCGACGCGGCGGTCGGGATCTTCGAGGCAGTCGGCGCCCACGTCGTCCACGCCGACCAGGTGCTCGAGCGCCTGGGACCCGGCGGGTTCGCCGACGACGGGCTGCACCTCACGGGCCGGGCCTACGACCTGCTGCTGCCGGCGGTCGCGGTTGCCGCCGCTTAGCAGGAGCCGCAGCACCCGTCGCCGCGCCACGCCTCGCGCCCTTCCTTGAGGGCGACGGCGGCGATGACGAGCCCGGCGACGGGGTCGGCCCAGGACCAACCGAGAGCCGCGTTGAGCACCAGCCCCACGAGCAGCACGGCCGAGAGGTAGGTGCACAGGAGCGTCTGCGTGGAGTCGGCGACGACGGCGTTGGAACCCAGGGCACGTCCGGTGCGCCGCTGCGCCCACGACAGGAACGGCATGACCAGCAGCGACGTGGCGGCGAGGACGATGCCGACGATCGAGGGGTCGGGCTCGCGCGACACGACGAGCGAGCGCACGGACTCGAAGCCGACATAGCCGGCGAGTGCGAAGAACGAGAGCGCCATGAGGCGCAGCGCGGTCCGCTCGCGGGACTCCGGCAGCGGGTGACGGAACTGCCACAGGATGATCAGCCCCGAGGAGACCTCGACGAGGGAGTCCAGGCCGAAGCCGACGAGGGCGACGGAGCCGGCGACGAGGCCGGCCGTGATCGCGATGCCCCCCTCGACGACGTTGTAGGCCACCGAGGCGCCGGCGAGCAGCTGCGCCCGTCGTCCCAGGCGACGCCGCTCCGCTTCGGGCAGTGCGTCGGCCAGTGCGATGGGCTGTGCGTCGGGGTGCACGTGGTCGGTCGTCACGACCACCCCTTGCGCGCGAGAGCCTCGGCGCCGTGGTCGGCGCACAGGACGACACGGTGGCCGGTGAGGTCCAGGAGTCGCTCGGCGGCGGCCCACAGGTCGGTGAGCGCCTCCGCGTCGGCGAGGGAGTAGAAGGTCGCGCGGCCCTGGGGGCGCGATGTGACCAGGCCGCAGTCGCGCAGGCAGGCGAGATGCTGGGAGACCGTCGACTGGGCGAGTCCGAGGTGACCCCTCAGGTCGACGACCCGGTGCTCGCCCAGCGCCAGGTGCTGCAGGATCGCGATGCGTGCCGGATCGCTGAAGCCGTGGAACAGGCACGCTGCCGCCGTGAGGCCATCGGCCGCGGTGGTCGCCTCCAACGACGATTCATCGCCCATGGACTTTGTCATCGTCATGCGACGATGATTGCTCGGTTCCAGCAGAGACGTCAAGCCTGAGCCGGGTCCGGAGTCCCAGGGCCACCAGGGCGGCGATCGCGAGCGCGGTGACGGCGGCGCGCCACGGCGTACCGCTCCAGAACGCGTCGAGCACCGCCAGCCCGACGGTGGCGTAGACCGCGGCCCACAGCAGCGCCCCGACCGCCAGGGCCGGGACATAGCGGCGCAGGGGCATCCGGCCGCTCCCGGCTGCGGCGTTGACGGCCGTCTGGACACCGACGGTCAGGAAGCAGAGCGTGACCGCAGGAGCACCGAAGCGCGCGATCGCCTGCTCAGCGCGGACGACGGCGGGTCGTTCGAGCAGCGAGGTGTGCCGACCCCCGAGGCTGCGGGCGCCGCGGGCGAGGGCGTAGGTCGCGCCCGCCCGACCGAACGCGACGGCGCTCAGGAAGGCGAAGAGCCCGGCGGCGGGCCAGTCATCAGGCACCCGTCCAGGCTCTCAGCGTGGCAGAGGCTCCGCCAGGGACTTCGGTCCCGACCCCTCGATGATCGACGCCGACACGGCCGGCGGCAGCTCGACGCGGCGAGGCGTCCAGTCGTGGACCACGGCCGAGCCGGCAACGAGGTCGTGCAGTGCGCGCCGGTCGGGGTGGACCAGGGCGAGGGCGTAGCCGAGCCCCAGCAGCGCCCCGCTCACCGGCAGCATGGCGGTGCGCACCAGCGACCCCCAGGCGCCCAGCGGCGCGCCGTCACGTCGTACGACGCGGAGGCCGACGAGCGTCATGCCGGGCGTCCGGCCGGCCACCTCGAGGCTGAGGAACACATAGCCGAAGCCACCGAGCGCGGCGAGGGCCAGCCACCACGGCTGCGTCGAGAGGTCGACGGTGATGGCGGTATCGAAGAGCGTGCGCGAGAGGAAGTCCAGGCCGGCCAGCGCCAGCGTGCCGGAGGTCGCGAGCAGCCAGACGTCAGCCGCCGCGGCGGCGAGGCGGGTGACGGGGCCTGCGTAGCGGCCGGTCACGTCCAGCCGGCCGTCCCGGCTCACCACGGGCGCGGTGGCGCCGAGCGACGAGGGCGACTGGCCCCAGGCCGAGCGCCGCCGACGCAGGAGCGAGTCGATGACGCGGGCGACGAGGACGTCGACGACGACGAGCTGGCGCCGGGCGGTGTCGAGCGCCGTGCCGGCGAAACGCCCGGTGCTCTCGGCGACGATGTCGGGGACGCCGGAGCGGCGTACGAGGGCGTCGATGTCGGCGCGCTCGAGGAGCCGGTCGATGTCGACCCGGTCGAGGAGCCGGTCCACGTCCACGCGGTCGAGCAGGGCGTTGACGTCGACCTGGTCGAGCACGAGGTCGGGATCGATGGCACCGACCACCCGCCCGGTCACCGCCCCGCTGAACCGACCGAAGAGGCCGGTGAGATCCGCAGTGCGGGACGGATCGGGATCGGTCACCTCGACATCATCGCACCGGTAACCTCACGCGGGTGAAGGCTGTGACCTGCCAGGGCGGCGTCCTCGACGTCGCCGACGTGCCCGACCCGGAGCCGGCGCGCGGGCAGGTGCTGCTCGACGTCCTGGCCTGCGGCATCTGCGGCTCCGACCTGCACGCCCGGCACCACTGCGACGACATGGCGCAGGACGCCGCCGAGTCCGGCTACGACGCGTTCATGCGCTCCGACGAGTCGGTCGTGATGGGCCACGAGTTCTGCGGCGAGGTCGTCGACCACGGCCCCCGGACCCGCCGGCGCTTCAAGCCTGGCACCCCGGTCGTCGCGATGCCCCTGCTGCGCAACGCCGGTGGCGTCCACACGACCGGCCTCTCGACCCTGGCCCCTGGCGCCTACGCCGAGCAGGTCGTCGTCCAGGACGCCCTGACCTTCGCCGTCCCCAACGGCCTGGACCCCCACGCCGCAGCGCTGACGGAGCCGATGGCGGTCGCCCTCCACGCCGTACGACGGGGGCAGGTGGGCAAGCGTCAGGTCGCGTTCGTCATCGGCTGCGGCCCGATCGGCCTCGCCGTGATCGCCATGCTCAAGGCGACCGGCGTGCGCACCGTGGTCGCCAGCGACTTCTCCGCCGGCCGTCGTGCGCTCGCCACCACCGTGGGTGCCGACGTCGTCGTGGACCCGGCCGTCGAGTCGCCCTACACCTGCTTCGAGGGACGCTTCATCACCGCCGCGGGACTCTTCGAGCTCGCCGTCGGCACGATGGAGAAGCTGCGCGCCGTGCCGATGCTGCCCTGGTCGAAGGTCATGCAGGCCGCCGAGGCGGCCGGAGCCAACCCGTCCGGCCCCGTGGTCTTCGAGTGCGTCGGCGTGCCGGGGATCATCGGCCAGATCGTGGCTGCCGCACCGCTCTACTCCCGCGTCGTCGTGGTCGGGGTCTGCATGGGCGCCGACCAGCTCCGCCCCGCGATCGCCATCAACAAGGAGATCGACCTGCGTTTCGTGCTGGGCTACACACCCCGCGAGTTCCACGACGCGCTCCAGCTGCTCGGCGAGGGGACCGTCGACCCGACCCCCCTGATCACCGGCACCGTCGGCCTCGGGGGCGTCGATGCCGCCTTCACCGCACTCGGCGACCCCGAGCAGCACGCCAAGATCCTGGTCGTGCCGCGCAGCGACGCCACGACGGTCTCCTGAGATGGAGCGCTGGGTGACGTTCGTCGTGGCGAGCGTGCTGTTCATCCAGGTCCCGGGGCCCAGCCTGCTCTTCACGATCGGCCGCGCGCTGACCGTCGGGCGTCGCGAGGCGCTCCTCTCGGTGGTCGGCAACGGGCTCGGCATCCTGGTGCAGATCGTCCTGATCGCTCTCGGCCTCGGCGCGATCGTGGCCGCCAGCGCGACGGCCTACACCGTCCTCAAGCTCGCCGGTGCGGCGTACGTCGTGTGGCTGGGCGTGCAGTCGATCCGACACCGCGGCGACGCCCGAGCAGCGCTCGTCGGGCTCGAGAGCGGGGCGATCACCACCCACGAGGTCCGCGCCAGGGCCACGGCGACCCGGTCGCTGCGGATCGGCGCGATCGTCGGGCTGACCAACCCCAAGACCCTGGTGTTCTTCGTGGCGTTCCTGCCCCACTTCGTCGACGAGGCAGCCGGCAGCACCGGCGTCCAGGTCGTCCTCCTGGGACTCGTGTTCTGCCTCCTCGCGGTCGCCTCCGACAGCATGTGGGCCCTGGCCGCGAGCAAGGCACGCGACTGGTTCGCGCGGCGCCCCGAGCGGCTCGACACCCTCGGCGCGGCCGGCGGCACGATGATGATCGGGCTGGGCGTCACCTTGGCGGTGCTCGAGTAGGTCCGACCTCCTAGGGTCGGGCCCATGGAGCAGCGAACACTGGTGACATCCACCCGCGGGACCAGGGAGCAGCACGCGTCCGTGGTCGGTCTCGGCACCTGGCAGCTCGGCGCCGACTGGGGCGAGGTGTCGGAGAGCGACGCCCGCGACGTGCTGGAGGCCTCGGCCGAGCGGGGCGTGAGGTTCTACGACACCGCCGACGTCTACGGCGACGGCCGCAGCGAGCAGATCGTCGGCCGCTTCCTCGCCGCCCACCCGGCGGCGGGCTTCACGGTCGCGACCAAGATGGGGCGTCGGGCCGAGCAGGTGCCGGAGAACTACGTGGCGGCCCACTTCCGCGAGTGGATCGACCGCTCACGCACCAACCTCGGCGTCGACACCGTCGACCTCGTGCAGCTGCACTGCCCGCCGTCGGCCACGATCGACGACGACCGCACCTACGACGCCCTCGACGCCCTGGTCGAGGACGGCTCGATCGCCGCCTACGGCGTCAGTGTCGAGACGGCCGCCCAGGCACTCAGCGCCATCGCCCGCCCGAACGTCGCGTCGGTCCAGGTCATCCTCAACGCCTTCCGGCTCAAGCCTCTCGACGAGGTGCTGCCGGCTGCGCGGGCCGCCGGGGTCGGCATCATCGCGCGCGTGCCCCTGGCCTCGGGCCTGCTCTCCGGCCGCTACGACCGCGACACGACGTTCGCCCCCGACGACCACCGCACCTACAACCGCGATGGCAGCGCCTTCGACGTCGGTGAGACCTTCTCGGGCGTCGACTTCGAGACCGGTGTCCAGGCGGCGCAGGACTTCAGCCGGCTCGTGGCCACCGAGGCTCCCGAGGGCGTCACGCCTGCCCAGGCCGCGATCGCCTGGATCTGGCAGCAGCCCGGCGTCACGACCGTCATCCCCGGCGCCCGCAACACCGAGCAGGCGCGGGCCAACGCCGCGGCCGGCGACGTGGCGACGCTCGGTGAGGACTTCCTGGCCGGGGTGCAGGACCTCTACGACGCGCGGATCCGCCCGGCGGTCCACGACCGCTGGTGAGCCGGGTCAGACGGTGGCTGCCAGCTCCTCGGCCAGTCGTGCGATGCGGTCCTCGACGCGACGGTAGTGCGTCCAGGCACCGATGCGCTGACTCGTGACGAGTCCCGCGTCCTGAAGGGTTGCCATGTATTGCGACGCAGTCGACTGAGACACCCCAGCTCGGGCCTGGATGTGCTTGAGGCACACCCCGACCTCTTCGGCCGGTTCCGACTGGGGAGGGAAGCTGCCCGGATCCTTCAGCCAGTGCAGGATGCGCACTCGCATCGGGTTCGACAACGCCTTGAATGCGCGCGCGAGCTCCTCGGACTGCGGGTCCTCAGTCGCTGTCGGCATGACGCCAGCCTACCGGGGGCATCGTGAGTTCGCGATGTGTGTGCTTCACTAAGGCATCGCAACTTCGCGATATTACGATGGGAGTAACCGGTGGTAGCCAGATGCAACGTGGCACTCGTCGTCGGCGCGGCAGGGGTGATCGGCGGAAACCTGGTCGAGCACCTCCTCAGCGACGGCACCTGGGACGTGATCGGACTGTCGCGTCGAGGTGGGACGGATGGCGACCATGTCCGACACCTCTCCGTCGACCTCCTCGACGAGGTCGAGACCCACGACAAGCTCGGGAGCCTTGCCGAGGTCACCCACATCTTCTACGCGGCCTACCAGGACCGGCCCACCTGGGCAGAGCTGGTCGGGCCGAATCTCGCGATGCTCGTCAACACCGTGCGCGCCGTCGAGGCCGTCGCCCCGGGGCTGGAGCACGTCAGCCTGATGCAGGGCTACAAGGTCTACGGGGCTCATCTCGGGCCCTTCAAGACACCTGCGCGGGAGAGCGACCCACCCCACCTGCCGCCCGAGTTCAATGTCGACCAACAGCAGTTCCTGGAAGACGCACAGCGAGGCAAGAGCTGGACGTGGTCGGCGATCCGCCCCTCGGTCGTCGTCGGCTTCGGTCTGGGCAACCCGATGAACCTCGCCCTCGTGATCGCCGTCTACGCGACGTTCTGCAAGCGCCTCGGGATCCCGCTGCGGTTCCCTGGCAAGCCTGGCGCCTGGACGAGCCTGATCGAGATGACCGACGCCGGACTCCTCGCCGAAGCGACCGTCTGGGCGGCGACGACCCCGGAGTGTGCCAACCAGGCCTTCAACATCAACAACGGCGACCTCTTCCGCTGGGACGAGATGTGGCCCGTCCTCGCCGCCCACTTCGGCATCGACACCGCTGCACCTCTGCCGATGTCGCTGGAGGTGGCGATGGCGGACAAAGAGGCGCTGTGGGACGAGATCGTCGCCGAGCACCAGCTCCAGCCGACGCCGTTCTCCGCTGTCTCCTCCTGGATCTTCGGTGACTTCGTCTTCGCGTGGGACTACGACGTCTTCGCCGATGGCTCCAAGGCTCGCCGCCTCGGTTTCCAGCGCCATGTCGACTCCCGAGCGATGTTCCTCGAGGTCTTCGGTGACCTTGCTCGCCGCCGGATCATCCCGACCGGCTGATGGCGTCGGTGCGGGTCAGCCAGCACGGGCGGCGGCGTCAGCCAGCAGCCGGTCGACGAGGACGACGAGTCCCTTGAGGCTGAAGGGCTTCGTGACGTAGTCGTCAGCCCCGGCCACCAGACCGCGCTCGCGGTCGGTGGGGTGGGCCAGCGCGGTGAGCAGGACGATCGGCATGTCCGGGTGCCGGGTGCCGGCGCGGACCTCGCGGATGACGTCGAGCCCGGACTTGTCGGGCATCGACACGTCGAGGACGGCGACGTCGAAGTCGTGCTCCGCATACTTCTCGAGCGCCTGTGCGCCGTTGGCGACCGCGACGACGTCGTGGCCGGACTTGGTCAGGTGCAGCTCGAGCAGGAAGCAGATGTCGGGGTCGTCGTCAGCGACCAGCACGGACGCCATGGCTCCCCCAGTTCCGGGCCGCGGCCCCGCGGCTCCCTTGCGGGCCAGCATGTCATCGGGGCCGCCGTCGCGGAGGGCTTTCAGCCAGGTACGGCGAGGTCGGTGGCCTCCGCGCGTCCGCGCAGCACCGTGCTGCCCTCGCGCCGCCACCGCCGCGCCTCGTCCTCCCCGGCCGCCTCGACGCTCTGCCAGGAGACCAGCAGCCGGCCCTCGACGTCCTTGGCCAGGTCGGTGAGTCGCGATGCGGAGTTCACCGCGTCGCCGATGACGGTGTATTCGAAGCGCTCGTGGTGCCCGACGTTGCCGGCCACCACCTCGCCGGTGGCGACACCGATGCCGGCGCCGATCTCCGGGACCTCCACGGCCAGCCGTTCGGCCATGGCCCGGGCGGCGGCGAGGGCCGAGCCGGCATGGTCGGGCAGCACGACAGGGGCGCCGAAGATGGCCAGCACGGCGTCGCCGATGAACTTGTTGACCAGCCCGTGGTGCCGGTCGACCTCGTCGACCACCACGCCGAAGAATCGGTTGAGCACGGCGACGACCTCGGCCGGGGAGTGCTCGCTGGCGTAGGTCGTGGAGCCCACCAGGTCGACGAAGACGACCGACACCACGCGCGTCTCGCCGCCGAGCTCGACCAGGCCCGAGGAGGCGGCCTCGGCCACGTCCCGACCGACGTGGCGACCGAAGACGTCGCGGAGGTGCTCGCGCTCGCGCAGCCCCTGGACCATCTGGTTGAAACCGCTCTGCAGCATCCCCAGCTCGGTGCCGTCGTAGACCACGACCTCGCGGTCGAAGCGCCCCTGCTCGACGTCGAGGAGCGCGTCGCGCACCGACACGATCGGCGCGACGACCGAGCGGGCGTTGAGGGTGGTGATGAGCAGGCCGAAGCTCAGCACCACCCCGCACAGCACCAAGGTGATGACCGCCAGGCGCTCCAGCGAGGTCTGGTCGTCGACGAGCGCGAGGATCGCCGCGATCGCGAGCCCGATGACCGGGGTCGCGGTGCCCAGCACCCAGAAGATCACCATCCGGGCTCCCACGCCGGCTCCGCGCGGGCGCGTGCTCACCCGCTCGTCGGCCAGCGCGCGCGCCGAGATCGGTCGCAGGGTGAACTCCGCGAGCAGGTAGGCGACGCCCGACACGATCAGTCCGGCGATGCCGACCGTCAGGCCCGTCGCGACCGCCCGTCCCGGCTGGATGACCACGGCCAGCAGTGTGAAGAGCACGGTCGCCCCCAGCCACAGCAGCGCCTGCATCTGGGTCAGGCGCAACGGCACCCGCAGGGCCGTCCGACGATCCCCGTCGTCGGGCGACCGGCCCGCGGTCGCCCAGCGCAGGGCCCGCAGCGTGGTCGCCGTACCCACCGATGCGCCGACGACCACGGCGACCGCGACGTAGACCGGCACGGCGATGGCCAGCGCGACGACCGTGGCCCCGCTCGGCCGGGGCGCGGGGACCATGAAGGAGGAGATGAGCAGGACCAGCCCGGCGCCGATCAGGTTCGTCGTGACCAGCAGCAGGGTCAGCAGGACCTGGACCCGGATGCGCAGGGCGCGGGCGGACTGGTCCACCGCGCCGAGGAGGCGGGAGCCGAAGGGATTGCGCCGTTGCCCCCGGGAATCCTCGCGCTGCGGCATGCTCGGACCCTAGGCCACCAACGTCGCGATGTGACCGCATCCCGGCTTTCACGCACGCGGCTAGGCGCGACCTCGCATACTTTGCGGGTGGGCGCCATGGGGAGCAGCAGGTGAGTCAGGCGACGGCTGAAGCCGTCGACGCTCCCAAGCGCACCCGGTTGAACTACCGCCCCGACATCGACGGGATCCGCGGCGCCGCGGCGATCGGGGTCATGGGCTACCACGCCAACGTGCCGGGCTTCGAGGGCACGTTCATCGGGCTCGACCTGTTCTTCGTGCTGTCCGGCTTCGTCATCGCCAACCTGCTGCTCAACGAGTACGACCGGACCGGCACGATCAAGTGGGGCGCCTTCTACGCCCGGCGGGCCCGGCGGCTGATCCCCGCCAAGATCACGATGCTGCTCGGCGTGCTCATCCTGAGCTACTTCCTGCTCACCCCGGTCGGCGCGCAGCAGGAGACCGCCCGCTCGGTGGCTGCTGCTGCCGGCTTCGTCTCCAACATCTTCTTCTGGCAGATCTCCGGTGAGGTGGAGTACTTCGCCCACCAGCCCGGCACCGGGGTGCTGCTGCACACCTGGTCGCTCTCGGTGGAGGAGCAGTTCTACCTGATCCTCCCGGTCCTGCTGATCCTGGCGCTGCTGCTCTCGCGGCTGCTGCGCTTCGACGTACGTCGGATCCTGCTGGTCGCCTGCCTCGGCCTCACCGTCGGCTCGGTCTACCTCGCCGTGTCGTGGGCAGAGTCCAGCCCCCAGGCCGCCTACTACCTGCCGATGTCACGGGCCTACGAGTTCCTGCTCGGGGTCGCGCTCTCGCTGATCGTGGCCAAGGTGACCCTGCCGCGCTGGTTCCGCGAGATCCTCGGGGTCGTCGGGCTCGCGATCGTCGTCTACGCCGTGATCTTCCCGCTCTCCACCATCGGCTACCCCAACACCACCGCCCTGGTGCCCTGCGCCGCGGCGATCGCCCTGGTGTGGGCCGGCTGCGGCTCCGAGACCCTGGCGACGAAGGTGCTGAAGTTCCCGCCGTTCGTGGGCCTGGGCCTGGTCTCCTACGGCTGGTACCTCTGGCACTGGCCGCTGCTGGTGATCGGTGAGTCGGTCAACCTGGCCCCGCCGCCGCTGGCCATCCGCATCGGGCTGGTGCTGCTGGCGCTCGGCATCGCGCTGCTCAGCTACCGCTACGTCGAGGGCGTCTTCTACGCCCGTGGCGGCGGCTCCACACCGTCGATCAGCTTCAAGCCCCGCAACGCGATCCTCATCGGGGTCACCGCGATGGGACTCGTCGCCGCCCTCGGCGGCGGGGCGCTGGCGGTGGCGCGCGACCAGGCCACCTCCGACAAGTGGACGCAGGTCCAGGCCCAGCTCGACGACTACCCGTTGATGCCGCCGGTGTGCGTGAAGCGCGAGGACCTCATCCCGCAGCGACCCGGCGCCTGCAACCTCACCGCCTTCGACGCCGACCGACCCACCGTCGTGCTCTGGGGCGACTCCCACGCCTGGATGATGATCCCGGCGGCCCGGGCCGCGATCGCCAACCGGGACGTCAACCTGGTGGCCTTCGTCATGGGCTCGTGCCCGCCGATGGACCCCGACCGGTCGGCCCGCGCCCGCGCCCGGCCCCTCGACTGCGTGGTCAACAACGAGCTGGCGCTCGACTACGTCACCGACCTCGTCGACCGTGGCCGCTCCGTCCACGTCGTGCTCGGCGCCAGCTGGGAGATCTACCGCGGGGTCGAGCCGGGCTCGCTGATGACCCGCCGGGCCACGGAGCTGGGCCAGCCCCGCTACCTCGACAGCATCCTCCCGCTCTTCGAGAAGGGCACCCCGCGGGTCTTCCGGACGCTGGGCGGCCTCGGCGTGCCCGTCGACGTCATCGCGCCGACCGCCGAGCTGCCCCGCAGCGCTCCGCTCTGCCTCTCCGGACCCCGGCCCTACTCCTGCGACTCGGTCGCCGCCGAGATCGTCCGGAGCGAGGCCTCGACCCGCTTCTGGCTGGCCGGCCAGATGGGCCGCCTCGCCGGGAAGCCCCGCCTGATCGACGTCAACAAGACGATCTGCGACGACGTCTACTGCCGTGCCGAGATCGACGGCACCATCGCCTTCTTCGACGACGACCACCTCAGTGCGAGCATGTCCCGCTCCCTGAAGAACTACTTCAAGCCGACGGTCGACAGCCTGCTGTGAGCCCCTCCTGATGCAACGCCCCTTCCGCAGTGCCGCGTCGTTCGTGCTTGCCCTGGTGGCGGTCTCGGCCGCGATCTTCCTGCTCCAGCAGCTGCTCTACCCGCGCGACCAGGTGCTCGACCTCACCCCGACCGCAGCCCCGCCGACAGCCCCGCCACCCGCCACCGCGGCGGCTGCGCCCGTGAGCAGCGTCCCGGTCGTCGACCCGGCGTGGGTCAGCGACACCGCAGCCCGCACGGGCATCCCCGGACCGGCGCTCCTTGCCTATGCGCGCGCCACGCTCCGAGCGCCAGGCTCGTGCGGCCTGGGCTGGACGACGTTGGCCGGCATCGGGTGGGTCGAGTCGCAGCACGGCACGATCGGCGGTCGCACCCTGCGCGCCGACGGGACCTCCTCGAGCCGCGTGCTCGGCCCGGCCCTCGACGGGGTGGGCCCGGTCGCGGCGATCCGGGCGACGTCGGAGTCGACCACCTGGCACGGCGACCCGGAGTGGGATCACGCCGTGGGCCAGATGCAGTTCATCCCCTCGACCTGGGAGACCTGGTCCTCCGACGGGGACGGTGACGAGGTGGCCGACCCCAATGACATCGATGACGCCGCCTGGGCCGCCACGCGCTACCTCTGCGCCGACGGTCAGGACCTCACCACCGGCTCCGGCTGGGCCGGCAGCATCTACTCCTACAACCACGCCCAGGTCTACGTGGACGCGGTCTACACCGCCGCGACGACCTACGCGGAACGGATCGGCTAGAAGTTCGTTGTCTGGGCATGACCGTCCTGATCCGTGCACTGCTCGTCCTCGCTGTCGCCCTCGTCGGGCTCACGGTGACCGGGTCCACCAGTGCCAGCGCCTCGCCCGAGCGGGCCAAGAACCCCCGCACCGACTACCCGTCGATGCCCAGCTCGTGCGTGGCGCGCAAGGACCTCATCCCGCAGACCCCGACGCGGTGCGAGATGAACGACTACGACGGTTCCCGGCCCACGCTGGTCCTCTGGGGCGACTCGCACGCCTGGGAGATGATCCCGGCGATCCGTGCGGCGCTCGGTGACCGCGACATCAACTTCGTGGCCTACGTCCTCGGCGGCTGTGCGCCGTTGGACGCCGACATCGACACCCGTGCCAAGCGCGCCAAGGCGTCCGACTGCGACCTCAACAACGACATGGCCCTGCGCTTCGTCCAGGAGCAGCAGCAGGTCGCGCCGGTCAAGGTGATCCTGGGTGGCGCCTGGCACTACTACCTGGAGGAGATCCGCAAGGGCTCCAAGCCCGACGAGAGCTACCGAGCGCGCATCGCCAACGACGTGAGGACCGACACCCCGCGCCTGTTCCGCACGTTGGGTCAGTCCCGCGTCGACGTCGACGTCGTCGGTCAGACGCTGACCGTCCCCGAGACGGCCACCTGCACGAAGGGCCGCAACCCCTACGTGTGCACCCTTCCGCGCAGCCGAGCCGTGCCCAAGGAGGCGGCCAACAGGAGATACGTCCGCAACGTGATGAGGCCCCTCGCCGGTTCGCCGCGCTACATCGAGGTCAACGACGCGCTGTGCTCGAGGCAGACCTGCCGCGGCAAGATCGACGGCGTCTTCACCTTCTACGACGACTTCCACATCAGCGCCACCCGCTCCGGCACGCTGGGCCGGTTCTTCGCGCCCAGCGTCCGCGACATCACCCCCGCCGTCACCCCCGTGGGTGGAGGCGACGGGTGCGTGCTGATCCTGTTCTGCTGAGCGTCAGACCCCGGCGTACGACGCCGCGGGCTCGGTGACGTCACCACGGGAGCGGCGTTCCTGGCGCACGGCCCACGCGATGCCGGTGATCCACAGGACGGCCAGGGTGGCGACGACGGCGGCCACGGTCCAGCCCGTGGCGCCGAGGGTCTCGGCGATGGTCTTGGAGTTGGTGACAACGATCAGGCCCCCAGCCGCGACACCGAGCACCCGGGCGGCGAGCTTCTTGACCAGCCACGCCGCGATCGGGGCGGCGACGACACCACCGGCGAGCAGCGCGAGCGCATAGCTCCACGGGATCCCCGAGGAGCTGAGCGCGATCAGGAAGCCGAGCGAACCGCCCACGGCGACCACGAATTCCGAGGTGTCGATGGAGCCGATGACCTTGCGGGGCTCGAGACGGCCCGAGGAGAGCAGGGTGGTGGTGCCGACAGGGCCCCACCCGCCGCCGCCGATCGCGTCGAGCGCGCCGCCGACGAGGCCCATGGGGGCCAGCATGCGGGCCGACGGGCGGCTCTTGAAGGTGGGGCGGCGACCGCCCAGCACCAGGAAGCGCCAGATCACGTAGAGGCCGAGGCTCAGCAGGATGCCGGCCACCCACGGCTTGGCCGCGTCGCCGTCGAGGCTGGCGAGGAACGTCGCGCCCGCGAAGGCGCCGACGAAGCCGGGGATCGCGAGGATCGAGACGGTGCGCCAGTCGACGTTGCCGAGCTTGTGGTGGGAGAAGCCGGAGACCAGCGAGGTGCCGATCTCGGAGAAGTGCACCGCGGCGGAGGCGGCGGCGGGAGCGAGGCCGGCGGCCAGCAGGAGCGTCGAGGACGTGACGCCGTAGGCCATGCCCAGCGAGCCGTCGATGAGCTGGGCCAGGAAGCCGACGACGCCGAGGACGAGGAGCTTGCGCATGTGGTGCACCTTTCGGCTGTTCGGACCCTGCACCGGGCCCGACGAAGTCGAGTAAAAGTAAATGATGTAGTGAATTACTAGATATTATGCAGTGACCTGATCTGATAGTCCAACTCCGGCGCGCCGATCGAGCCGCGAGCGCCCGCCGAGATCACGCCGCCGGCGGGCGCAGCACCATGAGCTGCACCCCGTCGGCCAGGCGGTAGGGGTTCGTCGACACGAGCGCGCCGACCACCCGCCGCAGTCGGGAGATTTCGGCGCGCACGGTCACCACGTGGGCGCCGTCGCCGAAGATCGCGATGCTGAGCTGCTCGGCGGTCAGGCCCGCACGGCCCGCGTCGCCCAGGCGCGCCAGCAGGTCGGCGTGGCGCGGGGTGAGTGCCGTGCGCCAGGGCTCGTGTTCCGAGCGCACCTCGAGCACCGGGTTGCCCGGCGAGCCGGCGAGGTCGAGCCGGGCGGTGATCGTGTGGTCGAGCTCGGTGGGTCGCACGAGCCAGCCGTCACCGATCCGCTCGGGCAGGCACATTCCCAGCCCGGGGATGGCCAGGGCGCGGTGCGCGACCGGCACCTCGATCCGGTCGCGCCGGGCGATCCCGCTGTGGTGGGCGACCCAGCCGTGCTCGTCCACGACGAGGAACGGCCCGGCCAGGTGCTCCGAGGAGCGACGCAGCCGTGCCAGGCGCACCTCGTGGTGGCGCCACAGCTGTGCCTCCGCGAGCCGGACGGCGCTCTCGACCAGCGCGCCGATCGCCGGGTGCAGCGTGAGGGCAGGCCCGCTGACGTCGACGACCCCGATCAGTTCCCCGGTCCGAGGGTCGTGGAGCGGGGCTGCGGTGCAATACCAGGGGTGCTGCTTCTGCTCGTAGTGCTCCGCCGAGAACAGCTGCACCGGGGCCGCCTCGGCGAGTGCGGTGCCGATCGCGTTGGTGCCGACGATCCGCTCGGTCCACGCCGCCCCCTCGGAGAACCCGAGGTCGTCGGCGCGCACCCTGACCCGAGCGGCGCCCTCGCGCCACAGGATCACCCCCTCCGCGTCGCACACCACCATGAGGAACTGCGACGCGTCGGCCACGCTGGTCAGCACCCGCCGAAGCTCGTCGACGACCGGTGCGAGCGGAGAGGCCCGACGTCGGCGCTCCAGCTCGGACTGCGGCAGCGGGTCGCGCGCGTTGTCGCCGTCGGGGTCGAGGCCCATCTGCATCACGCGTGACCAGGAGCGGGCGACCAGCGGGCGGGGCCGCGAGGGTGGCCGGCTGCCGCCGAGCACCGCGTCGTGGACGCGCTGGAGCTCCTGCGCGCGACGCGACAGGTCAGCGGTCATTGGTCCTCCTGTGAGCCCCCACTGTGAGGACCGTCACTGTGTCACGCCGAGGTTGGCGTGCTGTTGGTGACGTGTCCTATGGTTGGCATCGAGGGGAGTACCCCACTCAGGTCATCTGGTCAGTACGACGCCCCCACGGGCGTCCCGGGTGGTCGCCGCCCGGTTCGGGCGGTGGGGGAGACCTCAGGCGCAACACCATGTCTGAGGAGAACCCTTCATGCTCGACACCATCGGCACGCCCACCCTGTGGGCGGTCACCATCGGCGCGGTCATCGCCCTGCTCGTCGTCGACTTCATCGCCACGCGCAAGCCCCACGAGGTCTCGATGCGCGAGGCGCTCGCCTGGTCGGCGTTCTACGTCGCGCTGCCCCTCGCCTTCGGCGGCTACATCTGGTCGCAGCACGGCAGCGAGCGGGGGGTGGAGTACTACACCGGCTACCTCGTCGAGAAGACGCTCAGCGTCGACAACCTCTTCGTGTTCATGCTGCTCCTGGCTGCGTTCGCCGTGCCGGCGGTGCTGCAGCAGCGCGTGCTGCTCTACGGCATCGTCGGAGCCTTGGTCCTGCGGGGCATCTTCATCGCGCTCGGTGCCGCGGCGCTGGGCGCCTTCGACTGGGTCTTCCTGGTCTTCGGCCTGATCCTGCTCGCCACCGGCGTCAAGCTGCTGCGCGACGCGATGCGGGGCCAGGAGCACGACGTCGACATCTCCGAGATGCGTGTCGTGAAGCTCGCCCGCAAGCTGATGCCTGTCACCGAGGAGTACGACGGCACGCGCATGACCGTCCTGCAGAACGGCAAGCGTGCGCTCACCCCGCTGGCCCTCGTCGTCGCGGCAGTCTTCGCCACCGATCTGGTCTTCGCCATCGACTCGGTCCCCGCGGTCTACGGCATCACCGGTGACCCCTACCTCGTCTTCGCCACCAACGCCTTCGCGCTGCTGGGCCTGCGTGCGCTCTACTTCGTGCTCCAGGGCGCCCTGGCCAAGCTGGTCCACCTCAGCTACGGCCTGGCGGCGATCCTCGGCTTCATCGGCGTCAAGCTGGCCCTGCACTGGGGCCACATGACGTGGTCCTCGGTCCCAGAAATCCCCACGCTGGCCTCCCTGGGCGTCATCATCGGCATCCTCGTCGTCACGACCACGACCTCGCTGATCGCCTCCAAGCGCGCCGAGGCCGAGCGCGAGACCGTCGACGCCTGACGGCTGCAACAGCCTGCAACCCTGGTGCTGGCGGCATTGGTGGTGTGGTCTGGCTCACATGACCCAGACCGTCGATCCCCCGACCACCACCTCCCCGCAGGCCCGCACCGATGCCTGGCTCGCGTCGTTCGAGAAGGCGCTGCGCGCCCGCGACGTACGACGTGCCGCCGGCCACTTCGCCACCGAGAGCTACTGGCGCGACCTGGTCTCCTTCACGTGGAACATCACGACCGTCGAGAACCCGACCGGCGTGGCCGACCTGCTCGGGGAGACCCTCGAGCGGGTCGACCCGTCCGGCTTCGCCACCGAGGAGCCACCGGACGAGGCCGACGGGGTGACCACGGCCTGGTTCACCTTCGAGACCGCGGTCGGGCGTGGTCGCGGCCTCGTGCGCCTGGTCGAGGAGGAGGGGGAGACGTTGGCGTGGACCTTCCTCACCAGCCTCTTCGAGCTCACGGGGCACGAGGAGCCGCGGGGCACCCACCGTCCGATGGGCGCCAAGCACGGCGCCGACAAGCACCGCACCACGTGGCTGGAGAAGCAGCAGCAGGAGGCCGCGTCGCTCGGCTCGACGACGCAGCCGGAGGTGCTGGTCATCGGCGGCGGCCAGGGCGGCATCGCCCTCGGCGCCCGGCTGCGCCAGCTCGGCGTACCGAGCCTGGTCATCGACAAGCACGCCCGGCCCGGGGACCAGTGGCGCAGCCGCTACAAGTCGCTGTGCCTGCACGACCCGGTCTGGTACGACCACCTGCCCTACCTGAAGTTCCCCGACAACTGGCCGGTCTTCGCGCCCAAGGACAAGGTGGGCGATTGGCTGGAGTTCTACACCCGGGTGATGGAGGTGCCCTACTGGTCGAGCACGGTCGCCACCTCGGCGTCGTACTCCGAGGAGACGCAGGAGTGGACCGTCGAGATCGAGCGCGAGGGCCGGGCCCTCACCCTGCGGCCGAAGCAGCTCGTGCTCGCCACCGGCATGTCGGGCAAGCCGTTGGTCCCCGTGCTCCCGGGCCAGGACGTCTTCCGCGGCGACCAGCACCACTCCTCGGCCCACCCGGGCCCGGACGCCTACGCCGGCAAGAGGTGCGTGGTGGTCGGCAGCAACAACTCCGCCTTCGACATCTGCGGGGCGCTGTGGGAGAACGACGCCGACGTCACGATGGTGCAGCGCAGCTCGACCCACATCGTGAAGAGCGACAGCCTGATGGACCTCGGCCTCGGCGACCTCTACTCCGAGCGGGCACTGGCGGCCGGGGTCACGACGGAGAAGGCCGACCTGATCTTCGCCTCGCTGCCCTACCGGATCCTGCACACCTTCCAGATCCCTGCCTACGAGGCCATGGCCGAGCGGGACAAGGACTTCTACGAGCGGCTCGAGGCCTCCGGCTTCCGCCACGACTGGGGCGACGACGGGTCGGGCCTGTTCATGAAGTACCTCCGGCGCGGGTCGGGCTACTACATCGACGTCGGTGCCGCCGAGCTGGTGGCCGACGGTGAGGTCAAGCTCGCGCACGGCCAGGTCGACCACCTGACCGAGGACGCGGTCGTGCTCGCCGACGGCACCGAGCTGCCGGCCGACCTGGTGGTCTACGCCACCGGCTACGGCTCGATGAACGGCTGGGCCGCCGACCTGATCAGCCAGGAGGTCGCCGACAAGGTCGGCAAGGTGTGGGGCCTCGGGTCCGACACCACGAAGGACCCCGGCCCCTGGGAGGGCGAGCAGCGCAACATGTGGAAGCCCACCCAGCAGGAGGCGTTGTGGTTCCACGGCGGCAACCTGCACCAGTCGCGCCACTACTCGCTCTACCTCGCGCTGCAGCTCAAGGCCCGCAGCGTCGGGATCGACACCCCGGTCTACGGCCAGCAGGAGGTCCACCACCTCAGCTGACGTACGACACCTTCGACACCGCGCCGCCACCCAGCAGGGTGACGGCGCGGTGTGCATTGCCGTGGAGCCAGGGGTTGCTCAGCCGACCAGGTCGCAGACGACCGGGATGTCGATCGTGTCGCAGACGGTGGCCAGCGGGAGCTGGTTGGTCAGCGGCGAGAGCAGGGCGAGCAGGGTGTCGAGGCCCGGGACCTCAGGGATGCCGGGGAACGACGGGATGCCGGGCAGGCCGCCCGGGATGGGCAGGGTGTCGAGGCCGACCTGACCACCTGCGAGGTCGCAGATGCCTTGGGGCAGACCGGCGTCACAGAGGGCCTGGATCGGGTTGTCGACGCCCGGGATGGACGGGACCCCGGTGGCTGCTGCGTCGCAGATCGCCTGGGGCAGACCGGCGTCGCAGAGGGTCTGGATCGGGCTGGTCGCGCCGGGCGCACCGCCGGGGAGCGGGAGGCTGTCGAGCGCGTCGCAGACGGCCTGGGGCAGGCCGGCGTCACAGACGGGCTGGAGCGGACCGGCCGTGCCGCCACCACCACCGGCCTGCTGGCAGGAGCGCAGCTGCTGGGCCGCCACGGCGACCAGGTTGCGCGCCGTCTTCAGGTTGCGGACCTTGACGGCCCGGTTGGCCTTGGCGCGCTTGACGCCCTTCTTGGCGTTCTTGATCAGGGCCTTCTGGCCGGACTTCTTGGCCTTCTGCAGTCGCTTGCTGGCCTGCTTGAGGACCTTGCCGGCCTTGGCCAGCTGGGTCTTCTTGATCGCGGCGTTGCGCTGGGTCCGGGCCACGCGTGCCTGCTGCTGACCGCACTCGTCAGCCCGCTCCGCCGTCGATCCTGGGGCTGTCGATCCTGGGCCCGCTGTTGCGCGCACCGGTGCTGCGGTGGCACTCGTGCCGGTGAATCCGGCCATCAGCGCGATCGCGACGAACGTCGCGAGCGCCAGCTTCCACATCCTGGTCATATCCGGGTTTCCCTCCCTCGGTGCTCGGATCGAGGAGCCCGAGCCGTCGAAACGTAACCTCGCGCGGGTGCCCGGCGGGGTGCTTTACGTGACATCGGTCATGGGGGGTGGGACCTTAGGCCCCGTGACAGGTCAGTTGTTCCGTGCCGAGGAGATCACCGAGGCCTACGCCGCGATGCATGCGCGGGTCCAGGAGCACGCCCGCACCGGAGACTGGGCCGACTTCGCCCTCAACTTCACCGAGGACGCCGACTACGTCGAGCACGCCTTCGGCACCTTCCACGGTCGTGACGCGATCCGCGAGTGGTCGGTCGCCACCATGACCTCGTTCCCGGGCGGGACGATGACCTCCTTCCCGTTGGCCTGGCAGGTGGTCGACGAGGCGACCTCGCGGTTGATCTGCGAGGTGCGCAACCTGATGCCGGATCCCGGTGACGGATCGCTCCACGAGGCCGCCAACCTCACGATCATGACCTACGCCGGCAACGGGCTCTTCAGCCGCGAGGAGGACGTCTACAACCCCCTGCGCTTCCTGCGGATGACGGTCCGCTGGGCGAAGGTCGCCGAGGCCCACGGGCGCCTCGACGACGAGGGACGCGCCTACCTCGCGACGTACGCCAGGAGCTGAGCCGCCGAGGCCGGGCGTCCGTCCGGCATCGACACTTGTCCCGATCTGCCAGAGTTATGGCATGAAGGGTGCCGCGAAGAGAGTCGCGCTCGAGGGTGTCGGCTGGCTGTTGGTCGTGGCCGGCATCGCTGCGCTGATCCTGCCCGGGCCGGGGCTGCTGATGGTCTTCGGTGGCCTCGCGATCCTCTCCCAACAGTACGAGTGGGCCGAGCGTCGCCTCGCGCCCATCAAGTTCCGCGCGCTCAAGGGTGCGGCCGAGAGCGTCGAGACGATCCCTCGCGTGGTCGCCTCGGTGACCGGTGCGTTGCTGCTGTTCGTCGCCGGGGCCGTCTGGATCTGGAGTCCTCCGGCGCCCGGCTGGTGGCCCTTCAGCGATGGCTGGTGGCTGCCCGGCGGCCTCGCCACCGCGGTCACGCAGATCGCGTCGGGCTTCATCGCCCTCGCGCTGGTGGTCTACAGCTATCGCCGCTTCCACGGCCACCCCGACGCGGTCACGCAGCTCGCTGCCGAGCGGGAGAAGGCCGACACCGCAGCACACTGGGGCGACGACTGACCGACTCGTCGGTGCAGCCGTCTAGGGTCGGCCGCGATGAGCCTCCACCTCCACCGCGCCTCGCGCACCGACCAGCTCGCCGACGCGCTCGGCGACCTGCTTGCGTCCCCACTGCCGGACCCGTTCGCCCAGGAGCTCGTGGTGGTGCCGGCCAAGGGGGTCGAGAGGTGGCTCACCCAGCGGCTCTCGCACCGGCTCGGTGTGGGCGACAGGGGCGCCGACGGGGTCTGCGCGGGGGTGCGGTTCCTCAACCCCCGTTCGCTGGTCTCCCTGCTGCTCGACCGTGGTCGTGAGGACGTCTGGGACGCCGACCGCCTGGTCTGGCCGCTCCTCGCGGCGATCGACGCGAGCCTCGACGAGCCCTGGGCCGCGACCCTGGCGGCGCACCTCGGCCACGGTCGCGACGGCGAGGAGGGCGGGCTGCGGCGTGACCGACGCTTCTCCGTCGCGCGGCGCCTCGCGGGGCTCTTCTCCTCCTACGCCGTCCAGCGGCCCCAGCTCGTCACCGACTGGCGCGACGGGCTCCTCACCGACGGTGCCGGAGGTGAGCTGGCGCCCGACCTGGTGTGGCAGGCGCTGCTCTGGCAGCGGCTGCTGGAGCGGGTCGACGTCGAGCCCCCGGACGTGCGCCACGACCGGGCGCTCGCCCTGCTCCGCGCCGGCGGCGCGGGCCTCGACCTGCCGGAACGCCTCTCCCTCTTCGGCCACACCCGGCTGCCCGCGACCGAGGTCGCGCTCCTCGGCGCCCTGGCGACGACACGCGAGGTGCACCTCTGGCTGCCGCAGCCCTCACCAGCGCTGTGGGACGCCCTGGCCGGGGTCGGTGGCGTGGTCGCCCGCGACGACGACGAGTCGGCCGGCGCCGTGGGTCACCCGCTCCTGGCCTCGCTGGGCCGGGACGCCCGGGAGCTGCGCCGCACCCTGGCGCCGGTCGCGACGGTCGACGAGCCGGTGGGGGTGGCGGTCGAGGAGCCCACCACCATCCTCGGCTGGCTCCAGCACGACCTCCGGGCCAACGGCGCGCCGTCCGCCGAGGCCCGCGCGGTCCGGGTGCCCGCAGCCTCCGACCGCAGCCTCCAGGTCCACGCCTGCCACGGCGCGGCCCGCCAGGTCGACGTCCTGCGCGAGGTGCTGGTCGGGTTGCTCGCCGACGACCCCACGCTCGAGCCCCGCGACATCCTCGTGATGTGTCCCGACATCGAGACCTACGCCCCGCTGTTCTCGGCGGGCTTCGGTCTCGCCGACGTCGTCGACCAGGCGGCTGGCGGTGGCCATCCCGCCCACCGGCTCCGGGTGCGCCTGGCCGACCGGGCACTGACCAGCACCAACCCGCTCCTCGCGATCGCGGCGGGCCTGGTCGAGCTCGCGTCCGGACGACTCACCGCCTCGCAGGTCCTCGACCTCGCCAGCACCCCGGCGGTGCGGCTGCGTTTCGGCTTCACCGACGACGACCTCGACCGGATCACCCGCTGGGTCGGCGAGGCCGGCATCCGCTGGGGGCTCGACGCCGCCCAGCGCGGCCGGTTCGAGATGCAGCGTTTCGAGCACAACACCTGGCGGGCGGGCCTCGACCGCATGCTGCTCGGTGTCGCGATGAGCGGCGACGACCACCGCCACGTCGGGCGCGGCCTGCCGGTCGACGACGTCGGCAGCAACGACGTCGACCTCGTCGGGCGGCTGGCCGAGCTGGTCGACCGGCTCGGCGCCTGTGTCGTCGCGCTCGAGGCGGCGAGCGGCGTCGACTCCTGGATGCGTGCCCTCACCGAGGGAGTGCTCGGTCTGACCGACGTCGCCCCGGACGACGCCTGGCAGGTGCCGCAGCTCGAGCGCGAGCTGACCGCGGCGGCGCGCTCGGGCCACGACACCCCCGAGGTGCCGCTCCGGCTCGCCGACGTCCGGGCGCTGCTGGCCTCGAGGCTCGGGGGACGCCCGACCCGGGCCAACTTCCGCACCGGCACCCTCACCGTGTGCACCATGGTCCCGATGCGCTCGGTGCCCCACCGCGTGGTGTGCCTCGTCGGCCTCGACGACGGGGTCTTCCCGCGTGTGAGCATCGAGGACGGCGACGACGTCCTCGCCCGACGTCCCCTCACCGGTGAGCGCGACGCGCGCAGCGAGGACCGGCAGCTGCTCCTGGACGCGCTGCTCGCCGCGACCGAGACGGTCGTCGTCACCTACACCGGCGCCAACGAGCACTCCGGTGCCGCACGACCCCCCGCCGTGCCCCTGGGGGAGGTGCTCGACGCCGCCGACCGCACCGCGGCCGCCCCCGTGCGCGACAGCGTGCTGGTCGAGCACCCGCTCCAGCCGCACGACCCCCGCAACCTCCAGCCCGGGCGGCTGCTGCCGGGCGACCCGGGGCGCCCCTTCAGCTTCGACCGCGCCGCGCTCGCCGGGGCGCGCGCGATGGTCGGCCCCCGGGTCGCCCGGCCACCCCTGCTCGACGGACCGTTGCCCGAGCGGCCGGTCGAGGACGTCTCCCTGGCCGACCTCAAGACGTTCTTCACCCACCCGGTGCGCTCCTTCCTGCGCCAGAGGCTCGAGGTGTCGGTGCCGCTGTCGCCCGACGAGCTGCGTGACGCGATCCCGGTGGAGCTCGACAAGCTCGAGGAGTGGCACATCGGTGACCACCTGCTCCGTGAGGTGATGGCGGGCCAGGACGACACGGCCGTGATGCTCGCCGAGCAGCTGCGCGGCACGCTGCCCCCCGGTGACCTCGGCGTCACGACGTTGAAGGGCGTCGTCGCAGAGTCCCAGAAGCTCTTCGACCGCACCGCCGACCTCCGGGTGGGGGCGGCGCGCTCGGTGGACGTCGACGTGGACCTCGGCGGCGGTCGACGCCTCTCCGGCACGGTCTCCGGCCTCTACGGCGCCAAGCTGGTCTCCCTGGGCTACTCCCGGCTCAAGCCCCGCCAGCGCCTGCACTCGTGGATCGACCTGCTCGCCCTGAGCGCCGCCCGCCCCGACGCCAGCTGGACCGCCCACGCCGTCGGGCGAGAACGGGCCGGCCCCCGCCGTGCCCTGGCGGGTCCGCTGGACCACCGGGCCGTCGACCACCTGCGCACCCTCGTCGAGCTGCGCGACCTCGGCCTGCGCACCCCGCTGCCGCTGCCGATCCAGACGGCGGCCGCCTGGGCGGATGGGCGGGCCCGCGAGCTCAGGGGCGACGACGTCTCTCCCGTGGAGCTGGCCCGTCGGGCGTGGACGACCGACCCGCACAACGCCTTCGGGATCAAGGGCGAGGACGCCGACGACCATCACGTCCGTGCGTTCGGTCCCGACCAGCCGGTCGAGGTGCTCCTCGCCGCCGGCCTCGCGACCTACGCGTGGCAGGTGTGGGAGCCCCTCCTCGCCGGCGGCGAGAGGGTGGCTGCCCTGTGAGGCCTGAGAGGAGTGACCTGTGAGGAATGACCTGCCCACCTTCGACATCGCCGCGCCGCTGCCCGTGGTGGGGACGACCCTGCTCGAGGCCAGCGCCGGCACCGGCAAGACCTGGACGATCGCGGCGCTC
Source organism: Nocardioides psychrotolerans (assembly GCF_900113685.1). Classification (GTDB taxonomy): domain Bacteria; phylum Actinomycetota; class Actinomycetes; order Propionibacteriales; family Nocardioidaceae; genus Nocardioides; species Nocardioides psychrotolerans. Next base: position 228,867 of record NZ_FOQG01000003.1, on the reverse strand, counting down.
GTCACCCGCTACGTCGCGGAGGGGGTCGCCGGCCTCGACGAGATGCTGGTCGTGACCTTCGGTCGCGCCGCCAGCCAGGAGCTGCGCGAGCGGGTGCGGGCCCAGCTGGTCGAGGCCGAGCGGGCGCTCGGCGTCGACCCTGGCGTCGACATCGGGGCGTCCTCCCTGCTCACCCTGCTGGTCGAGTGCGACGCCGATCAGCGGGCGTTGCGCCACCAGCGCGTCGTCGATGCGCTGGTCGGCTTCGACGGGGCCACGATCGCCACCACCCATCAGTTCTGCTCCCTGGTGCTCAGCTCGTTGGGGGTGGCCGGCGACACCGACGCGCGGGCGCGGCTGGTCGAGGACCTCGACGACCTGGTCTCCGAGGTCGTCGACGACCTCTACCTGCGGGCCTTCGCCTTCGCCTCCGGCGTGCCGGTCTTCACGCACACCGAGGCCCTCGAGATCGCCCGCGCGGTCGTGCGCGACCCGCAGGCCTGGCTCGAGCCGGTGTCCGTCGACCGCTCGACCCCGGCCGGTCGCCGGGTGGGCTTCGCGCTCAAGGTCCGCGAGGAGCTCGAGCTCCGCAAGCGTCGGCTCGGGATCCTCTCCTACGACGACCTGCTCAGCCAGCTCGCCGACGCGCTCGAGCCGGAGGACTCGCCGGCGCGGGTGCGCATGCGGGCCCGCTGGCGGATCGTGCTGGTCGACGAGTTCCAGGACACCGACCCCGTCCAGTGGAAGGTCCTCGACCGTGCCTTCAGCGGCGTCGCCACGATGGTGCTCATCGGCGACCCCAAGCAGGCCATCTACGCCTTCCGTGGCGGAGACGTCACGACCTACCTCGCGGCCGCCGAGACCGCGACGACCCAGCAGACGCTCGGCACGAACCGACGCAGTGACGCCGGTCTGCTCGCGGGCCTCCAGGAGCTGCTCGTGGGGGCAGAGCTCGGCGATCGGCGGATCGTCGCGCGACCGGTGACGGTGCACCACCAGGAGCCGCGGCTGGCCGGCACCCCGGTCGCCTCCCCGTTCCGTCTCCGGGTGGTGCGCCGCGACGCCTTCGGGCGGTCTCCCGGCGCGTCGCTGGCGGTCGCCGACGTCCGGCGCCACGTGGCCACCGACCTCGCCCTCGACGTACGCCGTCTCCTGGCGTCCGGTGCCACCTTCGACGGGTGCGCGCTGGAGCCTCGCGACGTCGCGGTCATCTGCTACCGCCATGCCGACCTCGCCGCGTCCCAGCGTGAGCTGCACGCGGTCGGGGTCCCCGCCGTGATCGCCGGTGGGGGCAGCGTCTTCGCGACCCCGGCGGCCCTCGAGTGGCTCATCCTGCTCGAGGCGCTCGAGCAGCCGCACCGGGCCCCTCGCGTGCGCGCCGCGGCGCTGACCTGCTTCTTCCCCCACACCGCCCGCGAGCTCGACGAGCGCGGTGACGGGCTCACGGAGGAGGTCGGGGAGGTGCTGCGCGAGTGGGTCGAGGTGGTGCCGCGTCGCGGGATCGCGGCCGTCCTCGAGGCGGCCTCCGCCGCGGGCCTCCCGGCCCGGGTGCTGCGCGAGGTCGGCGGGGAGCGGGTGCTGACCGACCTGCGCCACATCGGCGAGGCCCTGCACGAGGCCGCGACCACCGAGCGCCTCGGCGTCGTCTCGCTGCTGGCCTGGCTGCGGGTGCAGGTGGTCGAGGGCCGTGCCGGACGCGGCCTCGAGCGCACCCGGCGGCTCGACTCCGACGCGGCCGCGGTCCAGCTCGTCACGATCCACGCCAGCAAGGGTCTGGAATACCCCGTCGTCTACCTCCCCGCCCTCGGTGACCGGTTCGTCCCCAAGCCGACCCGCCCGCTCTTCCACGACGACGAGGGTCGCCGCTGCCTCGACGTCGGCGCCGGTGGTGGCGATGAGTGGCCCGAGCACGTGCGGCGCTGGGCGGACGAGGAGGCAGGGGAGTGGCTGCGCCTGCTCTACGTCGCCATCACCCGCGCCCAGTCCCAGGTGGTGTGCTGGTGGGCCCCGACCAAGAACGCCGTGGCCTCCCCGCTCCACCGGTTGCTGATGCGGCTCGACCCCACCGACGGTCAGGTCCCCGCCTCGCCCCCGGTGCCGACCGACGACGACGTCGTCGGCCTCTTCGCCCGGTGGCGCGACCGCGGCGGCCCGGCGCCCGAGCTGGCGGCCTGGGCGGACCCGGGTCCCGATCCCGTGCTGCCCGAGGTCGGCGACCTCGCGGTGCGCAGCTTCGGTCGCAGCGTCGACACCGAGTGGCGCCGCACCTCCTACTCCGCGCTCAGCCACGTCGACGTCGCGCCCGGAGCCGTGGCCGTCACCAGTGAGCCCGAGCTGCTCGCCAAGGATGACGAGGACGTCGACGTCGCCGGTGTGGCCGATGACGCAGCGACGGAGTCGGTGCTGTCGCCGATGGCCGGGCTGCCCGTCGGGGCCACCTTCGGCTCCCTGGTGCACGCCGTGCTCGAGCACACCGACCCCGACGCGGCCGACCTGCGCGCCGAGCTGGGTGCCCACGTCGACGAGCAGCTGGGCTGGTGGCCCGTGGACCTCGACCGTGAGGAGCTGGTCGAGGCCCTCGTCGCGGTCTGTGACTCGCCCCTGGGCACCGTCGCCGACGGGGCGACGCTGCGACAGGTCCCGCTGCGCGACCGGCTGCGTGAGCTCGACTTCGAGCTCCCGCTGTCGGGGGGCGACCTCCCGGGTGCGGGTGCGGGGGCCCGGCTGGGTGACCTTGCCCCCCTCCTGCGTCGCCACCTGCCCGAGGGCGACCCGGTGCGGGGCTACGCCGAGGCACTGGCCCTGCCGGCGCTGGGGGAGCAGACTCTCCGCGGCTACCTCACCGGCTCGGTGGACGTCGTGCTCCGGCTCGGCACACCGGCGTCACCGCGCTACGTGATCGTCGACTACAAGACCAACTGGCTGGGCCCGCGTGATGAGCCGCTCACCGCCCACTCCTACCGGCCCCAGGCGCTCGACGACGCCATGGGCCACTCCGACTACCCCCTCCAGGCGCTGCTCTACGCCGCGGTGCTCCACCGCTTCCTGCGCTGGCGCCAGCCGGGCTACGACCCCGCGGTGCACCTCGGCGGCGTGCTCTACCTCTACCTGCGCGGCATGTGCGGTCCGGGGACGCCGCTCGTGGACGGCGAGCCCTGCGGCGTCTTCACGTGGCGTCCGCCGGTCGCCCTGGTCGAGGAGCTGTCAGACCTGCTGGACGGAGAGGTGCGCCGATGACCGAGCTCTTCGAGCCCCTGGGCGACCACGACCGGCGGTTGGCGCTGGGGGCGGAGGGTCTGCTCGCGGTCTTCAACGTGGCCGGCGTCCTCGAGGCCGGCGACGTCCACGTCGCTGGTCGTGTCGCCGACCTCGCGTCCGAGACCGACGAGCGGGTGCTGCTCGCGGCCGCGCTCGCGGTGCGTGCGGTGCGCGCCGGCTCGGTGTGCGTCGACCTGACCACGATCGCGGCGCTGGCCCCCGAGCTCCCGTGGCCCGAGCCGGTGGAGTGGGTCGCTGCCCTGACGGCCTCGCGCCTGGTCGCCGAGGGCGTGCTGCGCCACGAGGGCTCGTTGACCTACCTCGACCGTTACCACCGCCTCGAGACGCAGGTGGCCGCCGACCTGCTCACGCGGGCCGCCGCGGACGCTCCGAGCGTCGACGAGGCCGCCCTCGCCTCGGCCCTGGGTCGGGTCCGCGGCGAGCACCTCAGCCCCGAGCAGGAGACCGCCGCCGAGGGGGCCGTGCGTCGGTGGACCACGGTGCTGACGGGTGGACCCGGCACCGGCAAGACCACGACCGTGGCCCGGATGCTGGTGCTGCTTGCCGACCAGGCGGCCGTCGCGGGCCGCCGCTGCTCGATCGCCCTCGCCGCCCCCACCGGCAAGGCTGCGACCCGGGTCCAGGAGGCGGTGCTGGGTGAGCTCGCGGGTCTCGACCCCGCCGACCAGGAGCGCGTCGGCCGACCCGACGCGATGACCTTGCACCGGTTGCTCGGCTTCCGTCACGACAACCGCACCCGTTTCCGCCACGACCGCGCCAACCGGTTGAAGTACGACGTCGTGGTGGTCGACGAGTGCTCCATGGTCGAGCTCACCATGATGGGCCGGGTGCTCGAGGCGGTGCGACCCGAGGCCCGGCTGCTGCTGGTCGGCGACCCCCGCCAGCTCACCTCGGTCGGGGCCGGCGCGGTGCTGGCCGACGTGGTGCGCGGCTTCGAGGGACACCCGGCCTCCCCCGTCGCGTCGCTGACCGAGAACTTCCGCTCCACCGAAGACATCAAGGACCTCGCCGAGGCGCTCCGCGTCGGTGACGCCGACGCCGTGCTGGCGACGCTGCGCCGCACCAGCGACGAGGTGGAGTTCGTCGAGACCGACGACCCGGCCGCCGCGTTGCGCGAGGACGCGCTGGCCTCGGCGCTCGCCGTCCGTGAGGCGGCCGTCGCCGGCGACCACGAGCAGGCCCTCGCGGCCCTCGACGGGCACCGCCTGCTCTGTGCCCACCGGGAGGGACCCTTCGGCGTACGACACTGGAACAGTCAGGTCGAGCGTTGGGTCGCAGAGGAGACGGGCGTGCCGATCTACACGACCTGGTACGTCGGGCGTCCGGTCCTGGTGACGACCAACGACTACGCGCTGGGGGTCTACAACGGCGAGTCGGGGGTCGCGGTGCTGCAGCCGGACGGGCGGCTGCGGGTGTGGATCGCGGGCTCGGAGACGTTGCGCGACCTCGCGCCCGGGCGGCTCGAGGCGATCGAGACGATGCACGCGATGACCATCCACAAGAGCCAGGGCAGCCAGGCCGAGCGCGTCACGGTCCTGCTGCCCGAGGCGGGGTCACGGCTGCTGACCCGCGAGCTGTTCTACACCGCGGTCACCCGGGCCCAGTCGCACGTGCGGGTGGTCGGCTCCGAGGAGGCGGTGCGCGCTGCCGTCGCGACCCAGGCCCAGCGGGCCACCGGACTGCGGCTGCGGCTGCACGGGTCCAGCGGATGAGTGGCCGAAACGGCGTGGCAACCTGCGGAGGCTAGGGTCCTCGCGTGCCTTACCTGCTGCGTGTCGAGCTGCCCGACGTCCCCGGGTCCCTGGGGCGTCTGGCCTCCGCCGTCGGTGAGGCGGGCGGCGACATCGAGGCCATCGAGATCGTCGAGAAACGCCACGACGGCACCGCGGTCGACGATGTGCTGCTGGAGATGATCGACGGGATCATGCCCGACTCGATCGTCTCGGCGTGCAACGCGCTCGACGGGGTCAACGTGGTGTGGATCAGCCGCTACGCAGCCGGTGGCAACCTCTTCCTGGACCTCGAGGCCGTCGAGGACCTCACCGCTCACCCGACCGAGGCGATCAACCGCCTCGTGGACCTGCTGCCGATGACGTTCCGCTCCGACTGGGCGCTCCGGCTGCACCGGGCGACCGGGGTCGTCCACGGCACCGGGGCAGCGCCTGACGAGTTCGACTTCGTGGAGCTCGACCGGGCAACCCGCCTGGAGTCCGACGGTGACGACACCCTCTATGTCGCCGCCCGGCTCGACGGCAACGAGATCGTCGTCATCGGCCGCCGCGGCGGCCCGGAGTTCCTCGACTCGGAGGTCGCACGCCTGGGCCACCTCACCGGCCTGGCGCTCTCGATCGCGCGGGTCGGCTGAGCGCGTCGGCTGAGCGCGTCGGGCTAGCAGCCGACCCCCGTCACGTCGCCCGTACGACGAGCCGCGGCCTTGCCGCGAGCGTCCAGGCTGTAGGCCGAGCAGTAGTAAAAGCTCAGCAGCGCGTCGCGGCGCAGCGTGACCGGGCTCCAACGACCGTCACCGACGGGCTCGAGGTAGCGGAACCGGCCTCCGAGCAGGGCCGCTGTGTTGTCGCGGTGCTTGAGGTAGCGGTCCAGCCAGAGCTGGGTGTAGACGCTGGTCAGGTCCTGGCCGTAGCGGCTGGCCGGCAGCACCAGCGGGATGTCGGTGTAGTCGAGGTGGGTCGAGGCGCGTGGGACGACCAGCATCGAGTCGACGCCGGCCGCGCGCCAGGCGTCGAAGCCGGTGGCCCGTTCGCGCATCGGGTCGGGACCGTCGGGCGAGGGCTGCGGGGTGATTGAGCTGCCGCCGCTGGTGAACCACGGGGAGACCGTGAAGCCGTACTCCGACTGCACCGCGAGCGCCGGCACCGCGGGGCGGGTCCCGTCGCCGCCGCGCAGCTTGTCGAGCGCGACGACCGCCGCGACGCGACGGTCGGTGGCCTGCACCTGGGACACGGCCTGGGCGCCGAGGGAGTGGCCGATGATTGCGATCCGGGTGGTCCGCCCCGGGGTCGCCGTACGCCGGTCGGGGGAGCGGTCGAAGAGCCGCCAGTAGGGGTTGAACGGGGTGGCCTCACCGCGCGCGGCCGACGGGTTGGCGTAGGGCCGCGACGGCGTGGAGGTGAAGAAGTCGAGCGCGTTGCGGGTGCCGACCACGAAGTTGGAGAGCTGCTGGAACGGCACGCCGGAGCAGCAGGTCGGGAAGACGTCGCCGGGGTCGTGCGGCAGCGTCTCGCTGGTGCCCTGGCCCTGCACGTCGTAGGTCAGCACCACGTAGCCGCGCTCTGCGAGGTCCTGGGCGAGCCACTCGTACATCCCCTCCGAGCCCTGCACCGAGCCCTCGGTGAGCACCACGCCGGGGAACGGGCCGCGCAGGACACGACCGGTGTAGGGGTCGCGGGCCCCGGGCTCGGGGCGCCACACGGTGCCGCGCAGGAGCGCGCCGTGCTGGTTGGTGAAGGCGACCTTGCGGCTCAGCCCGCGGGTGCCGGACCAGCCGTCGCGCAGCGGGTTGCCGACGTTCCACCCCGGGAAGAAGTTGCCGGCCGTCACCGCCGGACGCGTCGGCGAGGCGACCTGGGTGAGCATCTGTTGCACGCTCCGGGCCGTCGCCGCCTGGACCAGCGCCGGCAGGTAGGCGGTGTTGCGCAGCTGGCCACCCGGACCCTGGATCCGGCCGTAGGCGTCGGCGATGTTCTGCACGTCCCGTGCGGTGTACGCCGGGTCCGACGGTTGGGGGTCGGCCTGCGGGGGGTCGGCCTGCGCCGGGGCGGTGGTCAGGGCGCCGACGACGGCACCGGCCAGGGCGGTGGCGACGAGTCGCCGGAGGCGTGCGGACGGTCTCATGCCCACCTCAACGAGCTAGGGGCGCCGAGGTCTCGCGCAGCCACGGCCGTGCCAGGGTGGCGCCATGAGCGACTACCCGTTGTGGGACCTGCAGCGCAGCCTCGTGCAGGACCGCACCTTCACCGACCTGACCCACGCCTTCCATCCCGGGCAGCCGCACTTCCCGGCGTTCCCCGACGAGGAGCGCGGCCAGATCTTCGACGTGGCGGCCGGCGACGGCTTCCGCGTCCACCGCTACACGATCGTCGGGCAGTGGGGCACCCACGTCGACCCGCCGTCGCACTTCGTCGACGGCGCCCGCACGCTCGACCAGGTGCCGGTCGAGCAGATGGTGCTGCCGCTGGTGGTGCTCGACATCTCCGAGCGGGTGCGGGACGACGCCGACGCGGTCGTGACCCTCGCCGATGTGACGGCCTGGGAGAAGCAGCACGGGCCGCTGCCGGGTGGGTCCTTCGTCGCGCTGCGCACCGACTGGAGCCACCGCTGGCCCGACCCCGACGCCATGTCGAACCACGACGCCGACGGGGTGGCGCACTATCCAGGCTGGAGCCGCGAGGTCCTCGAGCACCTCGTGGCGACGGTGGGGATCACCGCGATCGGCCACGAGACCACCGACACCGATCCCGGCAGCTCGACCTCCCGCGGCGACTACGGCCTGGAGCTCTACCTGCTCGGGCAGGACCGTTGGCAGGTGGAGCTGCTGGCCCACCTCGACCGGGTTCCGGCCGCGGGTGCGCTGGTCGTCGCCACGTGGCCCAAGCCGCTGGGTGGCTCGGGCTTCCCGGCGCGCGTCTTCGCGATCTCCTAGGACTCCGGGACAGCCGACGTGCGCTCGAGCACGAAGACCGGGATCTCCCGGTCGGTCTTCTCCTGGTAGTCGGCATACGGCGGGTAGGCGGCGACCGCGCGGGTCCACCAGGACGCGCGCTCCTCGCCCTCGATGACCCGCGCGGCGTAGGTGTGCGGGTCCGGGCCGTCCTGGAGGTCGACCTCGGGATAGGCGCTGAAGTTGTGGAACCACTCGGGGTGCTCGGGGGCGCCGCCCTTGGAGGCGATGGCGGCGTAGGCGCCCTCGTGCTCGACCCGCATCACGGGGTTCTTGCGGAGCTTGCCGGAGCGCGCGCCACGCGAGGTGATCACCACGATCGGCCGGTCGAGGATCGTGTTGCCCTCGCGGCCGCCGGTGGCTTCGTATTTCTCGACCTGCTCGCGGACCCAGTCGCTCGGGCTGGGCTCGTAGTCGCCTTCAAGTGCCATGCCTGCCACAACACCACACGTCGGGTCGTGATTCCAGCCCCTGAACGGCACCGATAGCCTCGCCCGCATGAGCGCGATCGACGGAGTCTCCCAGACCTTCGACCCCACGGCCTGGGACGAGGTGCCGGGCTTCGAGCACCTCACCGACCTGACCTACCACCGGGCCAAGGCCCACGGGACGGTCCGGGTCGCCTTCGACCGCCCCGACATCCTCAACGCCTTCCGCCCCCACACCGTCGACGAGCTGCTGGCGGTGCTCGAGCACGCCCGCACCTCCAGCGACGTCGGCTGCGTCCTGCTCACCGGCAACGGACCGAGCGACAAGAACGGCAAGTGGGCGTTCTGCACCGGCGGCGACCAGCGGATCCGGGGCCGCGACGGCTACCAGTACGCAGACGGTGACACCCTCGAAGCCGAAAGTGCGAGCGCAGCGAGCACTTCCAATGGAACGACGAAGTCGTTTCACGACAAGGCCAAGTTGGGGCGGCTGCACATCCTCGAGGTGCAGCGGCTGATCCGCTTCATGCCCAAGATCGTGATCTGCGTCGTCCCGGGCTGGGCCGCCGGCGGTGGTCACAGCCTGCACGTCGTGTGCGACCTGACGATCGCGAGCCTGGAGGAGGCGCGGTTCAAGCAGACCGACGCCGATGTCGGGTCGTTCGACGGTGGCTTCGGCTCGGCCTACCTCGCCCGTCAGGTGGGCCAGAAGTTCGCCCGCGAGATCTTCTTCCTGGGGGCCGAGTACTCCGCCGAGGACGGCGTGCGGATGGGAGCGGTCAACAAGGCCGTCCCCCACGCCGAGCTCGAGGCGACCGCGCTGGAGTGGGGCCGTCTGGTCAACGGCAAGTCCCCGACGGCGCAGCGGATGCTGAAGTTCTCCTTCAACGCCATCGACGACGGCCTGATCGGCCAGCAGATCTTCGCCGGTGAGACCACCCGCCTGGCCTACATGACCGACGAGGCCGCCGAGGGGCGCGACCAGTTCCTCGAGAAGCGCGACCCCGACTGGTCGCAGTACCCCTGGTACTACTGATCTGGTGCGTTTGCGCAGGTCAGACGGGGTGTAGGGACGAAAAGTCCGCGTCAGGTCCGCAAAAAGTCCGCAAGAGACCGACGAAAACCGTCGATGCCAGGCGGGTCCACCGGGTCTGCGGGTAGCGCGACGAGATCAGGGGTTGGGAGTTTCGCCGTCTGTGATCCATTCGAAGTAGACGAATCTTGTGCCGATGGGTACTTTGGTACCCGAGGCCCACTCCAACTGGCCTTTCAAGGAGCTTCCCCGTTATGGCCACTGCAACCGCACCCATCAAGGTCGACGTCGAGACCGACGAACTCGTCTCGCATGCAGCTCACTTCATGTCCCGCTCGAAGAAGGACATCGTCGACGCTGCCGTGCGCGAGTACATCGACGCGCACCGCGACGAAATCAATGCAGGCGTCAAGGCCGCTCTCGGCAAGCTCAATGGTTCCGATGCCGCTGCCATCGCGATGATGACCGGCCTCAGCGCTGAAGAGGTCGACGAGCTCGGCGGCCTGCCCCAGTAAGTGGCAACTGCAGGACTCGTCGGAGCCGCCCGCTAGGTTCGCCTCATGGCTTCGAACTCGCCCAGCGTGCGCCCGACACTGCGTTGTCTGGTGGATCTGGGTGTGGCGCTCCCCGACATCGGGAAGCGCTTGGACGAGATCGACGAGCCGGTGATCGCGGTTGCGCAGAGCATCCCGGAGCGCCGTGATGCCGGCGGCGCTGAGCGCGTTCTGGCGTTGACCGACCGTGTGTGGTTCAAGGTCAAGACCAGCGACCGGCGTGGAACCGTGACGGAGTTGCGTGGCGACGACCTCCCCGAATGGGTTCTGCCGCTGCGCGGGTCTTGGTGGATCGGGGCTGCCGGTCGCCGCCAGGGTGACAGCGCCCAACGCGACTTCTACGCGGTGCTTGAGAAGGAGTGCACCACTGGCAAGACCGTGTCATCGCTGCACTTGCTGCCCGGGGATAGGGACTGGAAGCGATTCACTCTCGAGCAGGCGTATGCGTGGCGGATCGACATGAAGCGACTGGTGATCCGCTTAGTGGCGGCGTCCCTGAAGTCTGGGCGTGCGATGACCGCGGAGTTCCGGACGCATCGCATTACCGCGCTGGTCCGTGCTGAGAATGGGCATGAGGGCTACCTGGCCATCGTGGCCGAGGGTGTCCCGGACCCAGAGATGTTCGCTCTGCTCCTGGACTGCGTCCCCGGAGTCGCGAGCGACGACTGGCAACCGGAGCCTTCGAAAGTCGCCGGGATGGAGCCCGGCTCTGGTCAGGTCATCTGGTCGACCTTGTTCGCGCCGGAGGTCGCTCGCCAGGTCCTCGAGTTGGCTGAAGACGACTGAGAACCGAGAGCGTTGTATCTAGCCCAGCACCGGCCTCGGAGGCTCGCGCTGAGGCGGCGACGGTGCGCGTTCGGGTGTGTCTCTTCTTGAGGCCTCGTGGGCTTGCTTCATAAGGCCTGCGGCAGCCTCCCGCGTCCGATCCTCCGCTGTCGGCCACAGATGACTGTACGTGTTCAGCGTGGTGGTCGCCGATGAGTGCCCCAGTGCCCGCTGCACAGTGACGACGTCGCAGCCCGCGGCGATCAGACCGGAGGCATAGAAGTGGCGAAGGTCGTGGAGCCGCACGTGAGGCAGCCCGGCCGAGTTCCGGGTCGCGCGCCAACGCCAGTCGATGTCGTTGTCGTACATCGGGCCGTCACTGACGGTGAACAGCCACCGGTCCGGCGTCTCATCCGGCAGGAACGCGTCGATGTGCGCTCGCAGCATCTCCACCAACTCGTCCGGCAGGTGCACAACCCGCTCCGAGCCGTACTTCGGCAACCGGATCGCGAAGGTGTCGCCGTCTCGCTGCAATTGTCGCGAGACCGCCAGTTGCCGCCGCGAGAAGTCAATGTCTCCGATCTGGATGCCTGCCCCCTCTCCCTTCCGCAGCCCGGCGAACGCGCACAGGGCCACGTAGGCACGGAAGCCGTGTCGGGTTGACACGCGTGTGCTGTCGGCATGCGCCAACAACAGCCCGACCTGCGACACGGTCGGGATCCGCATCGCAGCCTCGGCTTTTCGGCGCCGTGGCAGTGCGACCCCAACGGTCGGATCGGCGGCGATCACGCGGTCCGCGACCGCAGCCCGGAACACTGAGCGCACGATCACGAACCGCGTTTTGATCGTCGTCGGTGCCCACCGCGCCGATATCGACTTCACCCACGTCTCGATGTGGGAGCGTCTGATCGCCTTCAGCGGCAGATCCCCGAACGGCACTGACGCCGTGGCCAGGTCAGCGTTCGCCCGCGTCGACGGCAGCCACAGCTGCCGCGGCGCCCAGTCGTCGTAGAACGCCTGAAACGTCACCCGCCCTGCACGCGGGTTGACGTAGGTCCCCGTGTGAAGCGTCGACGTCACCTCGTCGAGCCATGACGCTGCGTCGACCTTGCGGGCGAAGTGACGCGACCGTTCGCGCCCGGTGTCGTCGCGATAGCGAGCGCGCCACCGACCGTCTGGCCGCTTAGCGATGCTTCCAGCCATTTTGATCCTCGTTCCTGGATCCGGCCATCGTGTGCACGACGACCGGCGGACCGCGTCGCTCAGCGGCGATCCTGTGGACGGGTGGTCTGTTCTGAGAGCCAGAGGATGAGATCGGCACGCCAGTAGCGGACGTGGCGGCCGATCTTGAAGCTGCGGGGTCCGCAGCCGAGGTGGCGCCAGTAGCGCAGCGTTCCTTCGGGGACGCGGAGGAAGCTGCAGGCCTCTTGGAGGGTGAGCATTTCGTCGCCGGGGTTTGTGGCGTGGCGGCGGTGCTCGTTGGGGGTGATCGGTGAAGCGGTCATGCGGTGCTCCTTGATGGATTCGACCCGTGTTGGTCGTGGGCCGGTGTTTCCGGCCTCACCCATGAGGTGTGTATGGCTTCCCAATCGATGATCAGCGATCATTGACGGGTGGAGCCGAAGACGGTGATCGAGGTGGCCCGCCGGGCGGCGGGTCTGTCGCAGCGCCGGTTGGCGGAGATCGCCCGGACCCAGCAGTCGTCAGTCTCGGAGTACGAGTCCCGCCGTAAGTCGCCGACGCTGGAGGTTGTCGAGCGGTTGCTGGATGCCGCTGATGCGGAGCTGGCGGTGATGCCGATGGTCTTCTTCGAGCTGCGGGAGAACCCGGAGTTTGGAACGTTCTCCGTCCCCGATCGGCTGTGGTCGGTGCCGCTGCCGAAATGCTTCGCCCGGGTCCAGGTCCTGAAGTACATCTTCCACACCGAGGACGACGAGATCTGGGACCTGTCGGACGAGGCTCAGCGCATTGCCTATTACGAACTCGCCCTCGTTCATGCGCCCGGTCAGATCCTCGAAGACTCGGTCGACGGTGTCCTGCTGATCCAGGCGTGGCCCAAGCTGAATCTGCCTGACATCGTGCGTGGGGCCTGGCAACCTGTGATCGACGCGGCCACCGCCTCGCAGGACAAACCACCGCGTGACCCCGGTGGCATCAGCGGTCGCATCGCTGACGAGATCGGCCTTCCTTGGCCACCAAGTAAGCCACGCAAGCGCCGACGGAGGTGACCCCTCACAGCCCGGGGCCGTGCCCACAGCTCGACGCGATTGTTGGCGCGGGAGCAGGAGGCGGTTCGGGCCGCCTGCGGTGCTGTGCGCCGTAGCGGTCGATCGCGTCGATTGCTTGGCCGCGTGCGTGTGCCGGACCGAGGTCTGCGCGGTCGCGGCTGAACACATCGGTCCATTGCTTCCGGGCGTCCTCGACGGACTCGGCGACGAGGTGGGCGACGTTGATGTTTCGGCCCCGGGTCATCGCGACGTACGCCGCCGCGGCACCGGTGGTCTCGCCGATGGCGACGTGGGCGTGGTCGACGGTCTCGCCCTGGGCGCCGTGGATGGTCGTGGCGTAGGCGAGCTCGACATGCTCGTTGACGTACGCCGCGGGCAGTTCCCGATCTCGCCCCATGCCGGGGGAGTGGACGATCAGGCTGCCGTCGTCGCCCATCCCTAAAACGGTCCAGGTCTGTCGGTTGGTGACCCCGAGTGTCGGGTCGTTGCGTCGGGTGGCGACGCGGTCACCGAGACCGATCAGGTCGCCGCGGTGCGTGGTGATCGCGGCGGAGTCGTTGCCGCTGTGCTTGTTCCGGATGGCGGCGTTGAGGGTGGCGACTTGCTCGCGGGTGTCCGCAACTACCAGGGCTCCGTCGGCACCGACCGAGGCAAGCGCCGAGGTTCGTTCGGCCTCTGAGGCGTGCAGGACGATCTGCCCGCGTTCGACGAGGCGGTCGAAGACGGCTAGGGAGTGACGGCCCTCGCGCATTTGGAGGGTGATCTTCGCGTACTCCGGGTCGGCGAACCGGTGTATCTGGTTCATTGTGACGACCGCGTTCGGGTGCGCCCACGCGATCGCGTGGTCGAGGACGCCGCCGCGTCCGACGGCGGCGAGTTGGTGGCGGTCGCCCATGAACGCGATCCGTGCGCCGGCTTCGTCCGCGATCCTCAGCAGTGCGAGGGCGGTGTCCTGATCAACCATCCCGGCCTCGTCGATCAGCAACAGGTCGCCGCGTTGGAGTCGAGCCTTTGGCATGGGCTCAGCCGCTTGTCGGGTCCAGTGGCCATCGCAGTCCCAGCGCCAGCCGTGCTGATGAATCAGCCACGCGGCTGAGTGCCCTTCGGCGCCGGTCTCGCGGGTAGCGACCTCGGCCGCTTTCAATGTCGGTGTCACGACCAGCAGTCGGCGCCCGCGCATGGCGAGATGGGTTCGCGCTGTGGCGAGCGTCGTGGTCTTCCCGGCACCGGCCGCGCCCTCGATCACGATCAACGCGCCTCTGCCAGTGAGCACTGCCACGACCCGAGCCTGCTCAGGAGACAGCCTCGCCAGAGTCCCGCGATGAAGTCGAGATGGCTCAACCGGTTGCGAGCGCCGCAGCAGCCGCTCGAGGATCTCGGTCTCCACAGTCAGCACCGCAGGCGACGTCAGCGACCGCACATGCTCGGGCACGTCGGGCCGCAGGAGCAGGGGAGTGCAGCCCTCGACCGCCCGTGAGGCCAGGTCCTCGGCGAGCTCGATGCGGACGCCCGCTTCGGCGATCAGGCCCGTTTGCGCGAGGAGAATCTCGACTTGTCCTCGGATGTCAGCCGCGTTCCACGAGGAGAGCTTCGCTCCGAGCCGTGACAAGACGAGGTCGACGGCCACCTCGCGGTCGAGATAGGCAATCCGAGGCGAAGCCAGTGGCACCGGCACTGTTGGATCGACGTACCCAAGGGCGCGCAGTTCCTCGTTCCATCGCGTGACGACCTCGGACCCGTCCTTGGGGATGACCTTGTCGGGCCGTGCTTCGGCCCACGCCCGCCGGTCCCACGCCTCACGCAGCCGCGGTCCGGGTTCCTCGCCGGGATGCTCGGACCGCCACTGGGCTTCGTAGCGATCGATGTTGGCGCGGATCTGCGCCGTCCGTGCGCTGAACGCTCCGACGAACGGCACCAGCTGATTGATTTCACCGGTCTCTGGATCCACGGTGAACCCGACCTCTGCGAGGGCTGCCCGGAACTCTGGGTCGGTGGCGATGGCGGCGTGCCCGATGCCGTTGACCGCCTCGATCATGTCGCGTACCCCGACGGAGTGCAGACCCCGCCAGGCACCGGCTGTGAACACCCGGGCATTGATCTGGAGATGCAGGTGCCGGTGCGGGTCGCCCGCCCTCGACGTGTAGTGCCGGATCACCGCGGCTTCGATCTGCTCAACCGGGACCTGGACTTGTCGGCCGCGTGGTCCGACGCGGGTGGTGGCGTGCTCGGTGAGGTACTTGATGATCTGCTTGGCTGCCCGCTCCTGGGCGGCGTCGAGAGCCACGGAGACCTCCGGGTTGAGGGCGGCCGCGAGCGACCAGGTCTTCGGCCCGTTGACTGTGACCTCGACGAACCGCAGCGCGTCCGGGTCCTTGCGGAGCCGGCCTTTCGGTAGCCCGGTCTCGACGACCTGCCCGGCGACCCAGCCCTCGTAGGTGTCGCCGTCCATATCCGGCTTCTTCTCGACCGTGCCTTCGGGGGTGGCGACGAACCGCATCGCGATGCCTTGGCCCTCGGCGAGGTAGTAGTCGTCGTAGCGGGCGCAGTCGCGCTCGACGTACTGCCGTGCGGCCTTGGCCGCGCCCTTGTAGAACTTCACCCCGCCGTGCATGCCGATCACCTCGGATCCACCCGATCCAACGCGTCCGTCGATAACCAACGGAGGCCCCAGAAATGCCTCGTGGGCCGCCCAATCTCGGGCGACCCATCTACGTCCTTCGTAGCATGCGTGCCGACTCAAATGAAGGGGTGAAGGAGAGAAGTGAGGGGTGATGGGGGAGAGGATTTGAGGAGGTGATGAAGGTCAGCGATTTCCAATGATGAGGGGGATGAAAGGAGAGGCCGGAGTGGATTGAAGGTGGTCCACAAGAGCCGTAGGACGGTGTGTATCCACAGGCGGCTGCCAACGAGTAGCGAACGATGGGCACGCGTGGTCAGCGTTGCGGCATGCCTTCCGAATCTCAGTCGTACGCCACCGGCTACGCAACCGCACGGACGTGTCTGGCGACCCTCGCTCGGATCTCGCCGGAGTGCACGGCGATCACTTTCCGCGAGCTCCTCCTGACGCTCGACGACCTCCATGATGGGGCAACGCCAGCGACCTACCCGCTGATCGCTGGCCGCGCTGACCTTCTCTTGTGGCTCGAGTCCGCCGTACGCCGGATGATCGCGGCGGGCGGTGATGCCGACGCCCTGGAACTCATCCTCAGGATCTCGCGTGCGGTGTGATTGGAGGACGGCCGCCACCTGGGCGCCGTCCCCCACCGGTCAAGCGGCACCGTTGACCTGGGTCGAGTCGCTCGCCGTCGGGCTGCCTGCGAGGGAGACCAGGGCCTGGTCGAGGAGTCTGCGAATGCTGGTCGTGATCGACGTGCACTCGGTCTCGATCTTGGCGGCGCCCTTCTGGATCGACCCAGCGGTCTTCTTGATGGCGTCGATCTTCTCCAACTGGGCCACCGCCTCGTTGATCTTCTCTTCGGCGGTGTCGATTTCAGCTTCGCCTGTGCGGACGGACGCGGCGATGGCCACGGTGCGCAGGAGCAAGGTGACGGTGCGGAGCACCTCTGGGTCGTCCTCGTCCGGGTTGAAGGCGACGACGACCCGCCGCTGCCCGAGCACGCGGATCGAGTGGCCGCTGTTCTGGTCCGGCGTCCGCACGACACCCAGCGAGGCGCTGGCGCCGCGGTTGCGCTCGGCCTCCTCGAGGTAGTCGCCCCAGTTGGCGCGAGCGGAGTCGGTCATCTCGATGACAACCCGGGCGGCCTGGCCATCCACCGAGAGCAGGCCGTCGCCCTTCTTGCTGCGCGGCACGAGACCAGTCTTTGTGGTGGTGTCCTCGTACTCATCGCCGAGGCCAGCGGCGATGTCGTTCATCAGCGCGTGGAGCTGGCCCTCGTAGGAGCCGCCCTTGATTGGCGTCACCTTCGCGAGGGACGTCTTCGCGTCCTGGACCTTCAGTGCGGTGCTGAGGGCATCGACCTTGGCGCTCAGCTCGGTCTGGCCCTTCTCGATCTGTTGCGTGAACCGCTCCTGCTGCTCGGCGAGCGTGGCTGCGTGCTTGGCCATCGGCGAGGTCGGGTCGCTGGGGTCGAGCTGCTTCGTGGCTTTCGCGAGCAGCTCGCTGGTGCTCGTCTGGACCTGCTTCTCCAGCGCAGCCGAGAACTTGTCCAAGACCGGCTGAAGCCGCTCCAGAAGCTCCGGGTTGTCGCCGCCGAAAAGCCGGCGAGTCTCGGCGAGGAGGTCCCTCTTCGTCGACGCCACCGCCTCGGAGAGGTGCTTGCGGGTGACCTCGTCAGCGTCGGTGATCGCCTTCTTGGCGTCGGCAGCCGCGTTCGCTACGGTCTCCGTGGCGGACTTGGTCGCCAATGCGGTCGCCTCGCCTGCCTGCCGAGTCGCCTCAGCCGTCTTGTCCCCGACATCCTTCAACATGCGCTCCAGCGCCCTCGTCTCCGTCGTCTGCGCGGTCAGAGAGAGCGCCTTCGCCCCGAGTACCAGGGCCTCGGTTGCGAACTTCGTCAGATCGGCACCGGCGAGCTCGGCGGGGTTATCGCAGCGCTGGCCACGCTCGCCAGTGATCCAGTATCGGGCCTCGCCGATGACGTCTGTCTCTGCGATCTCCAGCCCGTCGATGACCACCGTGGTGCCGGCCTGGTCGAACCGCGCTTTGATCAGGTTGTCCTTCATCTCGTACCTCCAGGTGTCCGGGCCGCCGCCGTCGATGGCCTATGCCCTCGATGTTGACCGACTGATGACGAAGACACGCGGTCACAGGCTGTTTAGCCGACTAAACAGGTGACCCGACCCAAACTGGATCGGATGTGGCTAACGTCTGTGTTGTCAGTTGATCGCCGAGACGTGGAAGGAGGCAGAGCATGGAATCGCAGGTCACCATGACCGAGATCGCCCGGATTGCTGACGTAACGCGTCAGGCAGTCACCAACTGGCGTCGGCGTCCGGCTTCCGCTCCCTTCCCGTCCGCGACCGAGGTGACACAAGGGGCTGAACGGTTCGACCTTCGTGAGGTCCTTGACTGGCTCGATGTCACTGGACGTGGTCGTAACGCCGACGCGCGGCTCGACGCTCCCTCGGTCGCTGTCCCCGGCGATCTGGATCTGGAAAATGCGGTCGTCATGCTCGCGCTGCGAGGCGGTGTTTCGCAGGATCTGGCCCCTCTGACCCCCGACCAACGGGTCGCGCTCGCTGAGGAGTTGGACCCCGACGATCAGTACCTGTTGAGCGACATCCGCAGCGTTGCCGGCGATGACGGCCTGGCGGTGTACGTCGATGAGCTGCTTGCGGCTGCGTTCGGACCGGCCGATGCCCTGGATCGCCTGTACGCGAGTCGAGCGGCCCAGGGAAGCCGGGGCCTGACTCCGGAGATGGTTGGCTTGTTGCAAGAGCTCGCCGATGCCTGCCGGACTCATCTCGGGCCCGATAACGTGGCGATCGAGTTGCGGCTCGACCCGCGGGACCGGCGGGTTGGCGCGGGATTCCGTGAAGCGGGAGGAGCGGCCGACCGGTCAACTCTTCGGCACCTAGCTCTCGACGGCATCACTTCGGTGACACTGGCGGGGGCCTTGGTACGAGTCGTTTCCGCAGTCGGACTCAGCGACTCCGAAGCTCTCGATCTTGCCGATGACGTTGCCGTGGACCTCGACGTGAATCAGGTGGCCATCGTGCTCGGTCCGGCGTCGGCGCTCTGCGATGCACTTCCTCCGGCCGGCTCCCTCCACACCAGCCGCAGAAAGACACTCGAAGGTTTGGGAGCCGAGCCGCTGACGCCTGCTCTCAGCGCAGCATTCAAGTTGCCCCGAGGGCTGTGGAGGGAGGCCCACCGGAAGAGCCTCGGAATCTGGGTGCTGCAAGGCGGCACCGCCTCAGCTCGTGTGGTGGTTGCAGATCTCTCTGCCCGGGATGTTGATCCTGCTGAGTTGGCCTCGGATGTGCTGGGCGCGCTCCAGCAGACCCCGGCACGCGCTTACCGCTATGGCCTTTCTGTGGAGTCGACCTTCGTATGGACGAACACGTCATACGCGGTCGTCGTACCTGGCGTCGGTGCCTCAGAGCATCAACCGGCCGAGGCGGGGACGTCTCGCGAACGTCTGATCGCTGCATCTCTCGTCACCCGCGAGAACATCGCGGGCTTCGACGTGCCGATTGCCGACGGAACGGGCTTGCCGGCGACCGCGGCGCGGAGGCTTGGCTCTCTAGTCGAGGGCCGGAGCCCGTTGATGAGAATTCAGAGTGGGTGCCGAATCAAGGGTGAGCATCTCGACCCGACCGGGTCTCTCCGCGTCTTGTCAGGGGACGCCAGCCTTGCCGCAACCTTCATTGATCCTTTCGTAGCTGCGGAACACTACTCCCACGCTGCACATACGGAACCGGGTGACGTGGTGTTCGCCGCGTCACCAACCCCTCGGGCGCTGGTCGATGAGGAGGGCGGATCACTGGTGGCCTATCCGAGCCGCATCCTGCGGCTCGAGCCCCTCCGCGCGGGCATCGGGCCGCGGGCTCTCACTGCGGCGATCAACGAGATGGCCACCAGTTCCGAGTGGAAGACGTGGTCCGTGCCCAACGTACCGAGAGCCCAAGTTCAGCAGCTGGAGCAAGCGCTTGGCGGCGTTCTTGACCACCTCGAAGCGCTGCGTTGTCACGAGGAAGCCGCAACCAACATCATCACGAACTTGATCCAGGGTGTCGCCGAAGGCTCGGTCGCGCTCGGTTCACCAACCACCGAGAGAAAGGCGGGCTGACATGCCACCGCGCAAGAAGACCGAACCCACAACCCCATCGACGATGAAGGAGCTCAAAGACACGCTCTGGAAGGCTGCCGACAAGCTCCGTGGATCGCTGTCGGCGAACCAGTACAAGGACGTCATCCTTGGCCTCGTCTTTCTGAAGTACGTGTCGGACGCTTACGACGAGCGTCGTGAGGCGATCCGCTCCGACCTGCTCGCCGAGGGGTATGACGACGATCAGATTGCCGACTTGATCAACGACCCGGAGGAGTACCAGGGCTACGGCGTTTTCGTCGTCCCGCCGGAGGCACAGTGGCGCCACCTGTCTGAGAACGCCAAGGGCAAGCCTGCCGCCGGTGAAGAGCCTGCGAAGACCATCGGCGCGCTCATTGACGCGGCGATGGACGCGGTCATGCGGGCCAACCCGACCCTGGTCGGCACGCTGCCGCGCATCTACAACCGCGACAACATCGACCAGCGTCGCCTTGGTGAGCTGGTCGACCTCTTCAACAATGCGCGCTTCAGCCGACAGGGTGAGCACCGCGCCCGCGACCTCATGGGCGAGGTCTACGAGTACTTCGTCGGTGCCTTCGCCCGCGCCGAGGGCAAGCGCGGCGGCGAGTTCTTCACACCGCCTTCGGTGGTGAAGGTGATCGTCGAGCTGCTGGAGCCGAATCACGGTCGCGTCTACGATCCCTGCTGCGGATCCGGGGGCATGTTCGTCCAGACCGAGAAGTTCATCCACGAGCACGAAGGCGACCCCAAGGACATCGCCGTGTTCGGTCAGGAGTCCATCGAGGAGACTTGGCGCCTCGCGAAGATGAACCTCGCCATCCACGGCATCGAGAACAAGGGCCTCGGTGCCCGCTGGGGCGACACCTTCGCCCGCGATCAGCACGCTGACGTCCAAATGGACTTCGTGATGGCCAACCCGCCCTTCAATATCAAGGACTGGGCGCGCAACGTCGAGGACCCGCGCTGGAAGTACGGCGTCCCGCCAGCCAACAACGCCAACTACGCGTGGATCCAGCACATCCTGTCCAAGCTCGCGCCGGGCGGGAAGGCGGGCGTGGTCATGGCGAATGGTTCGATGTCGTCGAGATCCAACGGCGAGGGCGACATTCGCGCCCAGATCGTTGAGGCCGACTTGGTCTCGTGCATGGTCGCCCTTCCAACGCAGCTCTTCCGCAGCACCGGGATCCCGGTGTGCGTGTGGTTCTTCGCCAAGGACAAGGCCAAGGGCAAGCAGGGAACGATCGACCGCTCCGGACAGGTGCTCTTCATCGACGCCCGCGATCTTGGCTACATGGTCGACCGTGCCGAGCGCGACCTGTCGCGGGAAGACATCAAACGGATCGGTGACACCTACCACGCATGGCGGGGGACGAAGTCTGCGACGAGGAAGTACGCCGACACTCCCGGCTTCTGCAAGTCGGCCACGCTCGCCGAGATCAAGGCTGCGGACTATGCGCTGACACCGGGCCGGTACGTCGGGGCAGCCGAGTCCGAGGCGGACGGCGAGGAAATCGAGGTCAAAATCGAGCGGCTCACCAAGGAGCTCCTCGCCGCCTTCGATGAGTCCGCGCGGTTCGAGGCTGTCGTTCGAAAGCAACTGGAGCGACTGTCATGACCGAGACGATTCGACTCGGCGACGTAGTGACGGTCGAACGTGGCACAACGTACAAGAGCGCGCTGCTGGGTCAGCCAGGCCCCGTGCTTCTGGGCCTAGGAACCATTCAGCGGCACGGTGGCTTCAGGTCCGACTCGCTTCGAACTTACGGGGGGGAATCTCCAGAGAAGCTCTTGGTTCGCCCCGGCCAGTTGTACGCATCCCTGAAGGATGTCACTCAGACGGCGGATCTCCTTGGAGCGGTGGCGATGGTTCCTGCGGGCGGCCCCACAGGCCGGCTGACACAAGACACCGTTCGGCTTGACCTCAAGTCGTCCGCGGTCGATGTCGAGTACCTGTACTGGATCCTCCGAACGCAGCAGTACCGGGAGTACTGCCGATCGCATGCCACGGGAACGACCACCATGGGTCTTCCTCGAGACGACTTCTTCGCGTTTGAGTTCCCGGCCCCGACCACGCCTCGTCGGGTGCTCGTTGACTTGCTGGGAGCGCTCGACGACAAGATCGCCGCGAATGCGAAGGCGGTCCGACTCCTTCTGGACCTCGCCGACGCCCACTTCGCGAGTGCTGTTCGGAAGGCCAACTTTGAACACCTGACATTCAAAGATGTCGCCGACGTAGGCGGCGGAGGAACTCCCCGGACCAACATCGAGGAGTACTGGGGTGGTGACATTGCTTGGGCGACTCCCACGGATGTGACTGCTCTCGCGGCCCCCTATCTGAAGCGGACCTCCCGGATGATCACGGGCGAAGGCTTTAGCGCCTGTGCGTCTGCCCTGTACCCGGCCGGGTCAATCCTTATGACCTCACGGGCGACCATTGGCGCTTTCGCCATCGCCCAGGTGCCAACCGCAGTCAACCAAGGCTTCATCGTTGTGAACGCAAAGGAGGCTCGTCATCAGTGGTGGCTCTTTCATGAGATGAAGAGCCGCGTGCAGGAATTCTTAAGTTTCGCAAATGGCGCAACGTTCCCGGAGCTTCCGCGCGGCCGCTTCAAGGATTTGAAGGTCCGCCTCACGAGTCAGGAACGGATGGACTCGTTCGGCGACCTTGTCGGGACAACGCATGCGGCAGCCGCAACGATCACGGCGGAGTCCGAGAGGCTCGCGGCAACCCGGGACGAGGTCCTGCCGTTGCTGATGTCGTCGAACGTCCGCGTCAGAGATGCTGTGAACTCTCTTGAAGGAGCGCTCTAGTGGTCAGCGAAGCCGAGTGGGAAGAGCAGATGCTCGACGCACTCTCATTTCACGGATGGATTCCGACGCCCGGCAAGGACGTTGCCCCCGGTGTTGAGGGCGGCCGTGAGTCGTGGAACGACATCGTCTTGCCGAGTCGAACCCTGATCGCCCTGCGCAAGCTCAACCCGACCGTGCCAGGTGAGTACCTCGTCCAGGCCCTGGCCGAGATACGGGCACCCAAGTCTCAAGATCCCCTGGCCGAGAACTTCCGTCTCCACCAGATCCTCGTCGACGGCTACCGGGGCATCACCTACGTCGACTCCGATGGCGTCGAGCAGAGCCCGACCATCCGGTTCGTCAGCCACAACGTCGATGACAACGAGTTCCTCGCCGTCAACCAGGTCACTATCCGGTCCGCTGAAGTCGAGCGCCGCTTCGACATCGTGCTCTACCTCAACGGCCTCCCGGTCGTGATAGCCGAGCTGAAGCGCGCAGGGTCGGAGTCGGCCGACATCGCCTCTGCGCACGCGCAACTTGCGACATACCTCCGCGAGTTCCCGATGGCCTTCCGCTTCGCCGTGCTTTCGATCATCTCCGACGGGATCACCGCTCGGTACGGCACACCATTCACGCCGCTCAACCACTACTCGCCGTGGAATGTCGACGACGAGGGCAGGCCGTTCCGTGCCGACCCGGATCAGTGGGAACCGGTGCGTCTAGAGATCGAGGACCTCGTCAACGGCGTCTGCAACCAGGAGCGGTTCCTCCAGATCCAGCGGGACTTCGTAGCCTTCGATCAGGGCGCCGACGGCTACGCCAAGCGGGTTGCCAAGCCACACCAGTACTTCGCGGTGACTAAGGCCGTCGGCCACACGGTTGACGCCGTTGAGTCCAACGGCAAAGCGGGCGTCGTGTGGCACACCCAGGGTTCCGGCAAGTCGATGGCAATGGAGCTGTACGCCCACGCCGTCGCCCAGCAGTCGAAGTTGAAGAACCCGACCCTCGTCGTGGTCACGGACCGTAGCGAACTCGACAGCCAGCTCTTCGAAGCGTTCAACCGCTCGCAGTTGCTGGCGGAGGGTCCGATAAATGTCACCACGCGCAGGCAGCTGCGCGAGGAGTTGTCCAACCGAGTGACGGGCGGCATCTACTTCACGACGTTGCAGAAGTTCGGCTTGACCGAGCGGGAGCGCGAGGGCGGCCTCGATCATCCCTTGCTGACAGTTCGCCGCAACATGATTGTGATCGTCGACGAGGCGCACCGAAGCCACTACGACGATCTCGACGGCTTCGCTCGCCACATCCGTGACGCACTGCCGAACGCCGCGTTCATCGCGTTCACCGGCACGCCGATTTCTACGGCGGAGCGTGACACGCAGGAAGTCTTCGGTGCCGTCATCGACACATACGACCTCACGCGCGCTGTGGCGGACGGCGCCACGGTGCCGGTGTACTTCGAGCCTCGGCTCATCGCTGTGAAGTTCGCAGGTGATGTCACCGAGGACGACCTCGATGCTGCCGCCGACGAAGCGGTCACCGGCCTCGACGAAGTCGAGCGCGAGCGCGTCGAGAAGTCTGTCGCGGTTATCAACGCGATGTACGGGGCGCCCGCGCGGTTGGAAGCGCTGGCCAAGGACATCCTCGACCACTGGGACAAGCGGTCGGTCGCGATGACACCGTTCATTGAGTCGCCTGGCAAGGCGTTCATCGTCGGTGCCACTCGGGAAATTTGCGCCAACCTCTACGAGGAGATCATCAAACTGCGTCCGGCCTGGCACGACGACGCCGTCGACAAGGGTGTCATCAAGGTCGTCTACTCCGGGTCGGCGTCCGATGCGGGTGTCGTGGCGAAGCACGTCCGCAGGGAGGCGCTCAACAAGGTCATCCAGAAGCGGCTCAAGGACGCCGAGGACCCGCTCCAGATCGTCATCGTCAAGGACATGATGCTCACCGGCTTCGATGCGCCACCTCTGCACACTCTGTATCTCGATCGCCCGCTCAAGGGCGCCCTGCTCATGCAGACGCTCGCCCGGGTGAACCGGACCTTCCGCGGCAAGGCCGATGGTTTGCTCGTCGCGTACGCGCCGCTCGTCGAGAATCTGAGCAAGGCCCTTGCCGAGTACACAGAGACCGACCAGGCCAAGAAGCCGGTGGGGCGCAACATCGACGAGGCCGCCGTTCTCACTCGCCAGCTCATCACTTCACTGGATGAGCTGTGCGCCGGATTCCCCTGGCGCCAGCAGCTTCTCGGAGACGCGCGGAGTTGGATCAAGGCTGCTGTCGGTCTCACCAACTACCTACGCTCGCCTGCAACGCCCGGCAACCAGCCGGCGGAGGGTGAGACCGCACTCGTCGACCGGTTCCGCAAACTCGCCAACCAGTTGGCGCGCGCATGGGCCCTGGCGGCGGGGTCGCAGACACTCGACGACCTTCGCCCCGCCGCGAAGTTCTACGAAGAGGTCCGGGTCTGGATGGGCAAGTTCGATGCCCAGGAGCGCCAGGCCCAAGGTCGACCGGTTCCCGAGGAGATCCAGCGGCTACTTTCGGGCCTCGTCGCGAGCTCCACCGAGACGGGGGAGGTGGTCGACATCTACGAGGCGGCTGGCATGCCCAAGCCGTCACTCTCCGACTTGGGGCCAGAGTTCGCCACCAAGACGTTGCAGGCCGAGAACCCGCACCTCGCGATCGAGGCGTTGCGTGCCCTCCTGACCGAGGAGACGGCCAAGGCGGCGCGACACAATCTGGTGCGGAACCGAGCCTTCTCGGAGAAACTGCGCGAGCTGATGAACAAATACATCAACCAGCAGATCACCTCCGCCGAGGTCATCGCCGAGCTGATCGAGTTCGCCAGGGAGGTCGCGGCCGAGGGAAACCGCGGTGCGCACTTCACGCCGCCACTCAATTCCGACGAGCTCGCGTTCTATGACGCCGTCGCTTCCAACGCGTCCGCCGTGGAAATTCAAGGTGAGGACGTACTTGCCCAGATCGCCCGCGAGCTTCTCGGCGTGATGCGCCGCGACATCAAGACAGACTGGACCGTCCGTGATGACGTTCGCGCAAAGCTGCGCTCGTCGATCAAGCGGCTCTTGGTGAAGTACAAGTACCCGCCGGACAAGCAGCCGGAGGCGATCCGAATCGTCATCGAGCAGATGGAGAGCATGGCGCCAACCTTCCTGGCGCCAACCCCCGTCGAGCAGAACGGAGCTCACTAATGGCTGTCGGATATCGATCGATTCTCCGCCTCGACGAGCGCGAGGACGCCGTCCGAATCGCCAAGGAACAGTTCCGCAGTTGGCTCGTCGAGATGGTCCGCGACCCACGCAAGACCATCGAGTTGTCCGACTGGAACGGCCCAGGAACGGTCCGGCTTGGGCCGAACTCGGTCCTGACCGTCGTTGAGCAGGTGGGCGAAGATCAGCTGACTCGACTCCTATTGGACTACGTCGAGACCAACGACGACGGCACGTGGACGACCCGCCTCTACGCCACCTCTGCTCCGGGGTCGCGTCGGCTGAAACAGGTCTTGTGGTTCGAGGGGGAGGGTGAGCGCAGAGACGGATCACCCGTGCAGCCGGGGACCCCGCGGGTAGTTCGCAACACGCTCCAAGCGGTCGATGCCTACGACGGATCGGTGCCCGTCCTGAGCGAGCCCCGCACGGTCGGAGTTGATGATGTTGATGATCTCGTCGGTTTCATCGAGGACACGCATCGCGATCTGTCGATTGTCGTGGCTGCGCCGGTACCCGGGGTTCCGGTTGCCACGTGGGCGAAGGCGGTCGCCACGCTGACCCGGGACGCCATCGGGTGCGCCTCTTTCTTCATCCTGGAACCGGATGCGGCTGACGCGCTCAATGCCCAACTCGGTGCCACGCACTCGATCCCGATGGGGGCGGTTCGTACCTTCGTGCCACGAGTCGTGCTTGGCGACTGGGCGGATGCTCGTCGCCACCGAATCCTTACCGCTAGGACGATGAGCCAAGGCCTTGACACGGACTTCCGTGGCGAGCCCCGGTTCTCCGAGCGACTGATCCGAACTATTGCAATAACCCCGCGTCTCCACCTCCTCGAAGCGGAGATGGCGGCAGAGTTGACTCGTACAGTGCGCGTGCTTCAGCGGGAGCAGATCAAGCCTGAGGCGACGCCGGTCCCTGAACCTGTTGTCGCCAGTCAGGACGACGTCGCCGTCGACGTTGCGGTCGCCGAGTTCGGGCCCTCATGGCTGGGCAAGCTCAAGGGGCTGGTGTACCGGATCGCCGGGCGAGAGGCAGTGGATGAAGCGGCACTTCAGGCCATCGCAGACAGGTTCGAGCAGCAGGAGGCGATTGTCCTGGTTGCCGCCAACAACGCTGAGAAGCTCCAGGTCGAGCGTGAACGGCTTGAAGACCAGGTCGCCGACTTGCGCCGTCAGTTGGAAGCCGAGCAACTCGAGAGGGCGCTCGCGGAGGTGGAACGCCGCGACGCCGAGAAGAAGGCGAGGTCGCTGGAGCGTTGGCGTGCCGAACGCGCCGACAAGTACACCTACGTCGAGGAGCAAATCTCGGCATCGGAGTCGGACCCGGTGAGCGTCTCGGAGATCGTCGAGCGCCTCACCGACCCAGAGAACTTCGGCGACATCCTCAAGTACGTCGAACTGACCGATGTCGACAAGGCCATCGACGGGGCGGATGAGATTGACGCTGCCGACCCGAACGGAACCTACGCCTCGTCCTTCTGGGAGTACGTTTTGGTCCTGCGGGACTACGTGGCGGAATGCGTCGAGCACGGCTTCAGTGGCAACCTCCATATGTACCTCAACTCTGCCGATGTCCACGGGCGGAAGTGCCCGGCCCACCGGCACAAGGCCAACGAGAGCGACACCGTGCAGAACAACGCTCGGATGCGGCGCGAGCGCACCTTCCCTGTCCCGACCGAGGTCAATCCCGCGGGGGCGGTCTTCATGGCGACGCACTTCGCGCCGACTCACCGCGACCAGAACGCACCCCGGATGTACTACGCCGCCGACGTTGCCAAGACCAAGAAGGCGTACATCGGCTACATCGGTGTGCACCTGTCGAACACCAGGACCAACTGATGGGCGGGTTCAGTCCGCAAAAAGTCCGCAAGACGGCCCATTCTGCCCGATCGCAACCAACGCAGCCCGTCGGCGCTAGGCACAGTGCTGGCGCAGGTCAGCGCCACTCTTCGACGATCTTCAATGACGGTCGTGGACAGCCGAAACCCGGCCGAATGCTACCCCTGGTACTACTAACGCGGCGCGGTGATGCAGGTCAGAGAGGTGTAGGCCTCGTCAGTCCGCACAGAGTCCGCAACAATTTCAACGAGTCTGGCTCCTGGACCAGTGGGCGAACCCTGAGAGCGGTGAACAGATGAAACACTTCAACTGATCATCGAGTTCGTCGGATTGCCTAGTTCGTTGGCGCCGAAACGCCTGGTTCCTAGGCGTCGAAACGCTTAGTTCACCAGCGTCGATCTGCTATTCGGGTCGTGGAGTATCGACGACGTGTCATCGACGAGTTGCTCGACGACCTCTTCCCCCATCTCGCAGCAATCGCGTTGGAGGGTGCAAAGGGCGTCGGCAAAACGGCGACGGCCAAGCAGCGCGCACGCACGGTCGTTTCGCTGGACCTTCGCGCGCAGCGGGAAATTGTTGCGGCCGACGTCGACTACGTCACTCGTCTGCCGCCGCCGGTACTGATCGATGAGTGGCAGCTTCAGCCTTCCGTCTGGGACCGCGTCCGCAACGCGGTCGACGACGACTCGAGGGGCAGCCAGTTCTTGCTCGCCGGCTCCGCGGGCGTCGACCCGGGCGTACGTATTCACTCCGGCGCCGGCCGTATCGTGAGCCTGCCGATGCGCCCCCTCTCGATGGCCGAGCGCGGAGTGCAGGATCCGACGGTGTCTATCAGCGAGCTGCTCAGCGGGAGTCGGCCGGTCATCACAGGTAGGTCAGGCGTAGGTCTGTCCTTGTATGTCGACGAGATCCTGAGGTCAGGTTTCCCTGGGATCAGGGATCTGCCCGAACGGGCGCGGACAGTCCAGCTCGACAGCTATGTGTCGCGCATCGTTGAGAAGGAGCTGCCCGAGAATGGCCTGAACGTGCGGCGCCCCGAAGCGGTGCGCGCTTGGTTGATCGCGTATGCGGCAGCAACCGCGACGGACGCGGCGTACACCAAGATCTTGGACGCCGCCACGGCTGGGATTGTCGACAAGCCATCGCGCGCCACCGTCGACAACTACCGCGAGCACCTGAGCCGGATCTTCGTCCTCGACCCAGTTCCGGCGTGGGTTCCGATGTTCAACCCACTCAAACGGCTGACGCTCTCACCGAAACATCACCTCGTGGACCCTGCGCTGGCAGCGCGCCTGGTGGGTGTCGGAAGGGCCGGATTGCTGCAGGGTGCTGGTGACAGAGTGTCCGCGGCAACGGGAACCTGGCTGGGTGCCCTGTATGAGTCGCTCGTGGTTCAGAGCGTCCGGGTCTACGCCGCATCCGCATCGGCACAAGTGGGGCACCTGCGCACCAAAAGACCGAGCGTGAGGTCGACCTGATCGTAGAAGGCGCCGACCGGCAGGTTGTCGCGATCGAGATCAAGCTGAGCGAGACGGTCAGCGACAAGGACG
The DNA here is from genome assembly GCF_900113685.1 of Nocardioides psychrotolerans. Taxonomy (GTDB): domain Bacteria; phylum Actinomycetota; class Actinomycetes; order Propionibacteriales; family Nocardioidaceae; genus Nocardioides; species Nocardioides psychrotolerans. Next base: position 199,757 of record NZ_FOQG01000003.1, on the reverse strand, counting down.
TGCGTCACCTCAATTGGCTCCAGGCTAGATCGGCGATCGGTTGGCCGACCGCGTCGTGATCACCACCGGCGAACATGCCTACCGTTGTCGAGACGGTGTCGCCGTCGTCCCGCTCGCCTTGCTGGGGCCGTGAAATAGTGTCGTTGTGCGTGGCGAATGCGTGGTATGACGACCGCCGGCGACAGACTGCGGCCAACGACCACCAGCGCGTTTGTGCTGGTCAGCAGCACATTCCGCAGACAACGCGATCTCCGACTTCGACGCGTCGTGCCGCTACGAAGGATCCATGCCCTGTTGGTGGTCGTCGGCGGGGCGTAGGCGGACGCGGAAACACGAGCCTGTGGGGGAATTGGGTTCATAGCTGGTCTGCCCGCCGTTCGCCTCGGCCAGTCCATACGCGATCGACAGACCGAGACCCGTGCCGGTCTGTGCGTTCGTCGCCGGGGTGTCGGCGCGGGCGAACTTGTCGAACAGCCTTGGCACGAACTCTGGTGGGACCCCCGGCCCATGATCGATGACATGGACCTCGACGGCGCCGCGCCCCCGCGTCGCCTCGATCCGCACCGGCGGCTCGCCATACTTGACGGCGTTGGTCAGGTAGTTCTCCAGGATGCGGGCCAGGTGAAGGGGGTCGACCAGGACGACCAGATCCGGTGGACAGGACACCGACACGTTCGCGCCGTCCTGGCCGACGGCTTCCAGGCACCGCCCGATGGCCTCCCGCAATCCGATCGGTTCGGGCCGCGTGTCCAGCTCACCACTCTCGATTCTGGACACCTCGAGCAGGTCAGACGTGAGCGCGACCAGGTGTCGGGATTGGCGGTCGATGACGGCGAGGAATTCCCGCTTGTCCTGCTCGCGCAGTGTCGCCCATTCCTTGGTCAGGAGCTCGGCATAGCCCGCGATCACCGCGATCGGGGTCCGCAGGTCGTGGGAGGCGACGGCGATGAAATCACGCATGGTCTCGTTCGCCGCGAGGAGGCCGTCGTTGGCTGCGGTCTTCTCGGCGAGGAGGCGGCTCCGCTCGGTGAGGTCGGTGGCCACCAGGCAGATTTCGTCTCCCTCGGGAGCCAGTGGGGCTGCCGAGACGGACACGGGCACGAGGTGTCCGTCGGCGCGGAGCAGCTCGAGGGTGTGACGCGTCGGGCCGTGCTCCGCCTCCGCGAGCAGCGCCCGTGCCCCCTCCTGCGCGGGCTTGGCCGTCAGCTCCGTCAAGGTGCGCCCCAGCACCTCGGTGGACGTCAGGCCCACGAGCTCGGCGAAACGCGGGTTGGCGTAGAGCACGGTGCCGGTGGGGTCCAGGCTCGCGGTGGCCTCCTGCATCTGGGTCACGAGTGTCCGGAAGAACCTGTCGACGTCGTGCACCCCGATCATCTCCGTGCCTGCGGCGCGTTCGGAGGCCAGCGCGTCCACCGCACCGGCCGCCACGGCATCGAGCGCCCCCTCGGCGACGGCCAGCCGTGCGGCCAGATCCGCGTAGCTGCCCCCCCGAGGGGAGGTCGTCGGGGTGGTGAGGCCGAGCGCCGCGAGTACCTCGTGACGGTTGGACAGGTCACCGATCAGGCGGACCTCGGGCGGCGGGTGCTTCTTGATGAGGGTGGGAGCGGCGAGGAGGTGGAGTTCGCGGGCGAGCTCCGGGTGCTCGCGCAGGTCGATCACCTCGAGGGTGTAGCGCTCCGGGAGCAGCTCGTCGCAGATCGCGCGCACGTTGGCCACCGCGCGCCGCGACGCCTGGCTGCCGGGGACGAGGTAGAGGGCCAGGAGGTATTTTTCCGGCGGCTGCTCAGCCCCAGGCGCGGCACCGGGATCGATCTCCGGGGTGAAGTTCACGGCGGTCCGGCGCTTGGGCCGCCGCTCGAGGAGCGCACCTCCAGCCGGGCGCGTTCCTCCGCGGCGAGTACCGCCCCGCGGTCCAGTCGGTCTTCCATCTCGGCGTCGGTCGCCGCTCGGTCCGTCTCCAGCTGCGCCTCCAGCGCGGCTATCTGCGCGAGCACGACGGCTTGCGCCGCCCCGCTCCGGCGCGCGGCGGCCTCGAGCATCCGATCGCGTTCCAAACGGTCCGCCAGATCGCGTTGCTGCGCCTCGACCCGCGCGCTTCCCATCAACAACCCCCCCGCGCCGGCGTAGGCGTCCACGATCTCGATGCCCGAGTTGCCCAGCAGGAACTCGCGGCGCTGGTGGGAATGCGTCGACCCGCGCGACTTCTGCACGAGGATCCCGCGGTTGCGCTCGCCCAGGAACTCGTGGTGGGACAGCAACAGCCAGGTGTCCACCAGGCTCGAGATCCCGATCGGATCGCGGTCATCCTCCTTGATCAGCGTCGTGAGGAGCACCGTGATGCCGCGCATTTTGAGGAAGTCGATCAGGCGCGCGAGCATCGACTTGACCCCGCGATGCTGGCCGGCGAACGCACTCAGCGGATCGATGATGACCGTCGTGGGTCCGTAGGTGGACACCGCCTTGTGGATCACCGCCAGGTGGGTCTCGAGCCCGGACTCCGACGGCTTGCGTGGAACGATCTCGAGCGTGCCGTCGCGCAGGAACGGGTCGAACTCGACCCCGATCGAGGTCAGGTTGCGGGTCAGCTGGCTGGCCGACTCCTCCAGTGCCAGGTAGAGGCAGCGCTCCCCGCGTCGGCACGCCGCGGACACGAACACCCCCGCCAGGCTCGTCTTGCCGGATCCCGGCCCACCACTGACCAGCACGGTGGAGCCACTGAAGTAGCCGCCGCCGAGCATCTCGTCCAGGCGCGGCACCCCGGTGTTCACGCGGGTGGTCGGCGCCTCGCTCTTGAGTTCCACGGAGGTCAGCGGGAAGACGCTGAAGCCGTCGGCGTCGATGGTGAAGGGGTACTCGTTGGACCCGTGGGAGGAGCCGCGGTACTTCACGATCCGCAACCGCCGTGTGGAGACCTCTGCCTCGACGCGGTGGTCGAGCAGGATCACGCAGTCCGAGAGGTACTCCTCGAGCCCATGACGAGTCAGCGTGTTCGCGCCGCGCTCGGCGGTCACCACCGCCGTCACCCCGCGGTCCTTCAGCCAGGCGAACAGGCGTTGCAACTCCCCGCGCAGCAGGGACTCGTCGCCCAACCCCCCGAACAACTTCTCGACCGAGTCCAACGCCACGCGCTTGGCGCCGACCGCAGCGATCGCGTGGTCCAGGCGGATGAACAAGGCCTCCAGGTCGTACTCGCCGACCCTGTTCAGCTCGCCCGGGTCGACGCGCACGTGCTCGATCTCCAACAGGCCCCGCTCGACCAGGCTCGCCAGCCCCCAATTCAGCGAGGCGGCGTTCGCGACCAGCTCAGATGCGGTCTCCTCGAAGCTGACGAACACCCCCGGCTCCCCCGACTCGGAGGCCCCGGACACGAGGAACTGCATGGCCAGCAGGCTCTTGCCGTCACCGGGTCCCCCGCACACCAGCGCGACCCGCCCCTGCGGGAGCCCTCCGAGCGTGATTTCGTCGAGGCCGGCTATTCCGGTCGACGCCTTCGCCGGCGTCGCCGACGAGAACATGTCATCGTTCATGGATCCTTGCCCCCACCCCGCAACAAGCTCCTGGACCCTCCATGAGCATCCAGTCGCGAGCGTAGCGCGTTCAACCGGTGTCGCTCCATGCTTGAAGGATCTGCAACGGGGAGCTGGTGAGCCTGTCCCGGCCGCAGGCAGCGGTGGAGCACCTGGTCCGGCGACCCAAGGTCAGCCAGCCATGCGTCTGTCGTCGAGCGGCTCCGAACGTGCCGACTTCCCCTGGTCCCACTGATCCGACCCGGTCAGGTCAGCCGTGCCCGCACCACCGGCTCGAAGGCGGTGGCGATCGCGGCGTATCCGGCATCGTTGGGGTGGAAGAAGTCGCTCGCGAGCCGCCCCTTCCACGACGCGGGACCGGTGACTCGGAGGTCGACCATGACGATCCGGCCTGACGCCGCGGCCCGCTCGACGTGCACGTTGGCCCGCGTGGCCGCGCCGCTCGGCTGCGGGAGCGTGGCGACCGCCGTGCCGGGGGGCACCCGGTCGACCATCGCGGCGAAGCCGTCCGGGAGCCGGTCGCGCTTGGCGCGGCGGCCGAAGAGATCGTTGGACCCGACCAGCACGGTCACCAGGTCGTTCTCGCACACGCCGATCCGATCCAGGGCCGGGAGCTGCTGGTCGAGCACGTCGGGCACTCCGGCGCCGGTCGCGGACAGGTTGATCACACGGAGGTCGTCGCCGCTCGTCGCCAGCCGCTGCGCGAGCTGGCCCACCCAGCCGGCGTCGTACGACGTCGCGCCGATGCCCTGGGACATCGAGTCGCCCAGGACGATCCAGCGCCGGCCGGGCAGGTCGAGCGTCTGGAGGTTGTGGGCTCGCCAGGCCTCCGCGTAGGGCTCGACCTGGTTCCACACCCGAGCGACCCCCGGCAGCACCGCGCTCATCGTCCGCACTGCGCGTCCCGGGCCCCGGCCGGTGCGGTTGTCGTAGGTGAAGCTCGCGTGACTCACGTCAGCAACCTTGCCTGATCGGGGAAGGACGGCACCGCGGAGGCAAGTCCCGGCGCCGACTCGTCACGTCCCGTCGGGTCGTCCACCGAGGCTGGAGCAGGCCTTGGTCAGGAGGTCGCCGAGGTCGGTGTCCTCGGCGTCGAGCCAGCGCCCGATGGCGGCCTGCCAGACCCCGGTCGCGGCTGCGGCGACGCTGAGCGCGGCGAGGTCGTCGTGAGGGACGCCTCGTCGGTCTGCGAGTGCCGCTGTCAGCGTGTGCTGCCACGACAGCAACACGTCGTAGGTGCGCCCCCGCAGCAGGGCGGAGGTCACGACGGCCTGTCGCTGGAGCAGGAGCATCTCCCGGTCGGCGGCCAGGTCGTCGGCGACGGCGGCCAGTGCGACGAAGGCCGTGGCGAGGTCGTCGAGCCCGGCCGGGGCTGCGGCGACTGCCTCGCGCAGGAGTGCTTGGCGCGCGCGACGATCGGGGTTGAGCACCTCGTCCTTGGCGGCGAAGTAGCGGAAGAACGTGCGCGGGGAGACGTCGGCCTCGGCCGCGATGGCCTCGACCGTGGTGGCGTCGAACCCGTCGCGTGCGAAGAGGCGGAGCGCGGCGTCCTCCAGGGAGCGTCGGGTGGTGTTCCGGCGCCGCTCACGCAGTCCGAGGCGCGGCTCGGGAGTCGGCTCGGAGGAAGGTTCCGCTCGTGCGCTCATGCAGCCGCTCTCTAGTCCGAGGCCAGGGCGCTGCGCAGGAGCGTGCCGTCGTCCGGCCGCGCTCCCGGGCGGCCACTGCGCAGGTCGACGCGTTGCAGGTCGCCGGTGAAGACGAACGGTGGGCTGTAGTCGGCGCACACCGCCAGCCCGCGGTCGCGTCCGATCAGCAGACCGGTCCCGGAGGTCGAGAGGTTGGGCAGGAACATCAGTCCGGCGAAGGGCGCCCGTGCGCACTCGCTGTCGTCGACGTGCAGGGACACCGAAGCGTCGCGACCTGGCGTGTAGCGCAGGCTCACCACGTGCCGCCCCGGCGCCAGCGCGTCCTGACCGAAGAGTCGCGTGGTGGTGTCGAGCATGGCGAACGTCGCCACCGGGTGTCCGTCGAGCAGGTAGCAGGCCCAGCCGCCGTGACGGTCGCCGATCGCGACGAGGATCCCCTCGTCTCCGGCCGCGACGACGACCTCGGCGCTGAGCTCGAAGCCGCCCACGAGCGAGGGCATCTGGGTGGTCGGGACGGGCCCGCCGCCCGGTGTGTACGTCGTGTGGTGCGGTTGCGCGAACTCGCCCGGATGCATGTGGGCCATCGACTCGGGGAACTCGAAGAGCGGCAGGACCTGGTTGCGACCGGCCTCGGCCCACCACAGCTGCTCGAGCCGCTTGACGACCTCGGGGTGCGCTCCGGCAAGATCCTGGGACTCGGAGAAGTCGTCGGTCAGCCGGAACAGCGACCAGCGGTCGGTGTCGAAGTCGAAGCTGCCGGGGATCACGTCGCGTTCCCCGAACTGCTGGGCGACGTGGTCGGTCACGGCTTTCCAGCCGTCGAGGTACATCGCCCGCGAGCCCATCATCTCGAAGTACTGCAGCGGCCGGTGCTCGGCTGCCGCGGCGTTGTCGAAGGAGGGCAGCAGCGAGGCACCGTCGACCGGCTGCTGGGTGACGCCGTCGACGGCCACCGGCACGGGGACCCCTGCTGCGTCCAGGACGGTGCTGAAGATGTCGACCGCGTGGCAGAACTGCTCGCGCACCCCGCCCGGGTCGGTGATCCGCGCTCCCCACCGGACGACGAGCGGGGTGCGAACTCCGCCCAGCCAGGCGTGCCGCTTCCAGAGCCGCAGCGGGGTGTTGCCGGCCCACGCCCAGCCGAAGGGGTAGTGGTTGTAGGCATCGTGGCCACCGATCTCGTCGGTGCGCGCGATGGCGTCCTCGACGGGCTCGGTCTGGCCGAGCCAGCCCGCGGCCTCGTTCATGGTCCCGGTGACGCCGCCCTCGGCGCTGGCGCCGTTGTCGGAGAGGACCGTCACGATGGTGTCCTCGGCGATGCCGCGTTCCTCGAGGTAGGTGAAGAGGAGGCCGAGGTGGTGGTCGGTGTGGGTCATGAAGCCGGCGAACACCTCCATGTAGCGGGCGAAGAGCCGACGCTGGTCCTCCGGGAGTCCCTCCCACTCGGGCACCCACGAGGGGCGTGGGGTCAGGACGGTCCCGTCGGGGACGACACCGGCGGCCAGCTGGCGGGCGAAGACCCGCTCGCGCCAGGCCTCCCATCCGTCGTCGAACTCGCCAGCATAGGGCGTCACCCACTCCTCGCTCACCTGGTGAGGTGCGTGGGCGGCGCCGGTCGCGAGGTGCAGGAAGAAGGGCTTGCGCGCCTCGGCCTGCTGCTGGTCCTGGACCATCCGGATCGCCTCGTCGACGAGGTCCTCGGTCAGGTGGTAGCCCTCCTCGGGGGTCCGTGGCGGCTCGACCGGGGTGTTGTCACGGACCAGCTCGGGCGCCCACTGGCTGGTCTCCGCGCCGAGGAACCCGTAGAAGCGCTCGAAGCCCATCCCGAGGGGCCACCGGTGGAACGGCCCAGCGGCGGAGTACTCCGGCTGCGGGGTCAGGTGCCACTTGCCGACCGACATCGTGTTGTAGCCGGCGTCGCGCAGCACGCGCGCCAGCATCGCGGCCGACGGGGGGATGCGCCCGGTGTAGCCCGGGAAGCCGAGCGAGGCCTCCTCGGTGAGTCCCATGCCGACCGCGTGGTGATTGCGCCCGGTGTGCAGCGCGGCGCGGGTCGAGGAGCACACCGAGGTGACGTGGAAGCGGTTGTAGCGCAGACCCTGGCTCGCCAGCCGATCGATGTTCGGGGTGCGGATCGTGGCCCCGAAGCAGCCGAGCTGGGCGAACCCGACGTCGTCGAGGACCACCATCACGACGTTCGGCGCCCCGGCGGGTGCCTGGGGGTAGCCGACGAACCGCGGCTGGGAGCTGTCGACACGGGAGGTGACGATCTGGGCGGTTCGAGGGTCGGTCACGCCGGGACTCTAGCGCTGGAAGGCCTCATCTGTCAGTCTTGTGTCACATGACACTCCACTGCCAGTTGGTGCAGCTGGTCGACATCGACCAGTTGAGCCTCGAGCTGCCCCAGAGCTTCCAGCTCGCCGTGAAGATCGTGGTCGGGCTCTTCCTGTTCGGGGTCGCCCTCGACACCCGGGCAGAGGATCTTCGTGACGTGGTCCGCCGTCCCTGGGTGATGGCCATCGGCCTCGCGGCGCAGTACGCCGTCGCGCCCGGGTTGGCCCTGCTTCTCACCCTCGCCCTCGGCGTCCGCGGCTCGATCGCGATCGGCATGCTGCTCGTGGCCTGCTGCCCGGCCGGCAACCTGTCCAACCTGCTCACCCACCGCGCCCGCGGCGACGTGGCCCTCTCCATCTCGCTGACCGGGCTGTCCAACCTCCTCGCCGTCGTGCTGACGCCCCTGTCCTTCGCCTTCTGGTCCGGTCTCAACCCCGCCGCCGCCGATCTCCTGCGCGACGTCTCGATCGACCCCTGGACGCTGATGGTCGAGGTCGCGCTGCTCATCGGGCTGCCCTTCGCGCTCGGCATGTTCGCGGCCTGGCGGTGGCCGGCGATGGCGGCCCGCGCTCGGAAGGTCGTCGAGCCCGGCACCCTGGTGCTGCTGCTCTTCGTCGTGGTCGGCGGCGCCGCCGCCCAGATGGACGTGCTCGTCAACTACCTCGGTCTGGTCGCCGTGCCGATCGTCGCCCACAACGCCCTGGCCCTCGGCGTCGGCTACGTGACCGGCCGCGCGTGTCGTCTCCCGTCCGCGGGCGTCAGGGCGATGACCTTCGAGCTGGGCGTGCGCAACACCGCCCTCGGTGTGGTGCTCGCCCTCGCCTTCTTCTCCGACCTCGGCGGGGTCGTGTTCGTCGCCGCCCTGTGGGGCCTGTGGGACGTCGCCACCGGGCTGGCCCTTGCGAGCTGGTGGCGGCGGCGGACGGTGCGCCCGGCCGAGCCGGCCGCCGTCGGCTGAGCCGCAACGACGGGGTCCTGCTCCCCGCGCGGGCGCAGGGTGTCATCGTGTGACCGTGAGCGCATTCTCGTGGCGTGCCGCCGCCCGCCGCCCCGTGTCGACGGCTGCGGCCACCGCACTGCTGGCGACCCTCTCGGCGTGTGGAGAGCCGCCGGAGGACGCCGCAGCCCCGAGCATCAGCCAGAGCGAGCTGGAGTCACAGGTCGCCGGCATGTATCCCGCGAAGGACGACACGACGACCGTGCGGGTGACGTGCGAGGGCGAGCTCCCCGCGACGAGAGGTGCCGCCGAGGAGTGTCGTGTCCAGGTCGACCGGCAGCGGGCCACGGTCCGCGTGAGCGTCACCGAGGTCGTCGCCGAGGAGGTCCGCATCGACAGCGTGCTCGTGGTCTCCGCCGACCGGGTCGCCCAGGAGCTGCTCGAGGCGCTGACCGGGGAGGAGTTCGTCGTCGACGAGGTGGTCTGCCCCGACGAGCTCCTCGGCAGGGTCGGCGAGCAGCTGACCTGCACGGTCACGCCCAACACCGGCTCGGGCAAGGTCATCGCGACGGTGACGAAGATCCGTGGCCTGCGCGTCGACTTCGACTACGCGGTGGCCCCATGAGTCTCTGGGAACGCATCGCGACCGAGACCAACGGCGAGGCCTACGCCACGGCGTACGCCGAGCGGTTCCGCGCCCTCGCGGCCGACGGCTCCGACATCCACGGCGAGGCGGGGCTGGTGACCGCTCTGGCGGGACCGCCCCCGGCGCGGGTGCTGGATGCCGGTTGCGGCACGGGTCGGATCGCGGTGCACCTCGCGAGCCTGGGTTTCGAGGTGGTGGGGGCCGACGTCGACGCGTCCATGCTGCGCGTCGCGGAGCAGGAGGCGCCGACGCTGGACTGGCGTGTGGTCGACCTGGCCACGATGGACCTCGGGCAGCTCTTCGACCTGTTGCTGGTCGCCGGCAACGTGATCCCACTGCTCGAGCCCGGGACCCTCGATGCGGTCGCTGCCCGCCTCGCTGCGCACACGGACGGCGGCGGACTGGTCGTCTGCGGCTTCGGGCTCGACGAGGACCACCTCCCGGGCGACTGCCCGGTGACGCCGCTCGCCGACGTCGACGCGGCGTTCTCGCGCGCCGGCCTGCAGCCGGTCGAGCGCTGGGCGACGTGGGATCGTGGTCCATGGGTCGACGGTGGTGGCTACGTCGTGACGTCGCACCGCCGAGCGCCGCCGGGGGACCAGCCGTGAGGATCGTGGTGCTCACCGGCGCCGGCATCTCCGCCGAGAGCGGGGTGCCGACCTTCCGTGACGCCGACGGTCTCTGGGAGGGCCACCGGGTCGAGGACGTCGCGACCCCGGAGGCCTACGACCTCAAGCCGACGACCGTGCATCGCTTCTACGACGCCCGCCGCGCCGCGCTGCTCCTGGTCGAGCCCAACCAGGCCCACCACGCGCTGGCCCGCCTCGAGGAGTCCTTCGGCGAGCAGCTGCTCGTCGTCACGCAGAACATCGACGACCTCCACGAGCGCGCCGGGTCGAGCCGGGTCCTGCACATGCACGGCGAGCTGAACTCGGCGCTGTGTCGTGGGTGTCGCCAGCGCAGCCCGTGGACCAGCGACCTCGTCGACCACCCGCCCTGCCCGCGCTGCGGCGTGAGCGAGCTGCGCCCCGACGTCGTGTGGTTCGGCGAGATCCCCTACGAGATGGAACGCATCCACCACGCGCTGCTCCGTGCCGACCTGTTCGTGTCGATCGGGACCTCGGGTGCCGTCTACCCGGCGGCCGGCTTCGTGCAGGCCGCGGCGTCCTACGGCGCACGCACCCTGGAGCTCAACCTGCAGCCCAGCGAGGGCACCGACTTCTTCGCCGAGGCGCGCCACGGGCCCGCCGGCGAGCTGGTGCCGGCATGGGTGGAGAGCCTGCTCAGTCGATGAGAGGCCCGAGCCGTGCGGTCCCGGGCGCGTCCCTGCTCATGCTCCCGCTGGTCTTGTCACTGGGCCTGTCACTGGTCGGTTGCGCCGGCTTCGAGGAGGAGACGCCGCTGTCGGTGCTCGCCGCCGCGGAGTCCGACATGGCCGACTTGTCGTCGATGCGGCTGCGCACGACCGAGTACGCCGGCGGCGTGAAGGAGACGAGGGACCTGGTCGTCACCCGGGCCGGTGACTGCGCGGGCACCGTCACGACGGCGGGCGCCAGCGTCCAGGTGCTCCGTGTGTCCGGCGAGGTGTGGATCCGTCCCGACGAGGGCTACTGGCCACTGGTCTTCGAGGGCCCGCTGGTCGCCAACCTCGGCGACACCTGGATCCGCCTCACCTCCTCAGCCGAGCTCGACCGGTTCTGCGACATCGACGCCCCCTACCGAGCCTTCGTCGGCAGTCCTCGGGACCTGACGTGGCTCAACACCGGACCCGGCGAGCTCGCCGGCGTCGCCGTCGTACGGCTCGAGGGGGCGCGTGACGACGGCACCCGCGTGGGCGTGGCGGTGACCGTCGACGAGCCGCATCGGATCGTCGCGATGGAGCTGGGTGGCGCCGGTCGCGGCAGCGCCGAGCTCTACGGCTTCGACGACGGCACCCTGGTCGAGCCTCCGGACCCCGGGGACGTCGTGCAGGTGGACGACCTGCGCTGAAACCCTAGGACCCGCCCTGGGCCCTCGCGATCGCCAGCAGTTCCGCGCTGGCGCCGCTGGGGCGGCGGCTCGGCAGCCACACGGCACGCAGCGCGCGGGTCAGGTCCAGGTCTCGCACCGCTACGACGACCAGCTGGCCGGTCATCACCTCCGCGACCACGGACAGCTCACTGAGGACGGCCGGGGTCTCGCCCTCGCTCGCCGCAGCCTTCAGGGCCGCTGTGCTGGCCAGCTCGAGCTGGGCCGCACCGAGCGCCAGCCCGGCCTTGGCCAGGGCGCGCTCGAGCGTCTCGCGCGTGCCGGAGCCGGCCTCGCGCAGCGCCAGGTCGGCGGCGACGAGGTCGGCGGGGCGCAGGGGGGTGCGCCGACGGGCCCAGGGGTGGGACGGGGCGACGACCACCACGAGGGTGTCGCGGGCCACGACGGTCGAGGTGACCGTGCGCGGCACGGACGGCGACTCGACGAACCCCAGCGAGGCGCGGCCGGCGAGGACCTGGTCGAGCACCCGCCCGGAGTTCCCGACGTCGAGGCTGACGTGCTGGTCCGGGTGGGCGCGACGGAAGGCCGCGAGCCAGCGGGGCGCGAGGTACTCCGCCACCGTCAGGCTCGCCGACACCGTCAGCTGGGCTGCCTGCTCGGCGACCAGCGACCGGGCACCGAGGGCGACGCGATCGAGGGCCGTCAGCGCGTCCCGGGCCCAGGCCGCGACGACCTGGCCTTCGGTGGTGAGCCGGGAGCCGCTGGTGCTGCGCACGAGGAGCCGGAGGTCGAGACGGCGCTCGAGGCGTGTGAGGGATCTGCTGGCGTTGGGCTGCGCCATCGACATCGCCCGTGCGGCGGCGCCGAGCGATCCGGTCTCCGCGACGCGCACGAGCAGCTCGAGCGCCGTCACGTCCGGCCGCGTGGTCATGCCTGGACGATATGCCCTGACCCAGGCTCATATCAATAGGGCATGAGCATGGTCCCGGTTGAGGGCTACTGCAGCCGGAGCGGCACGACGAGACTCGACGCCATGGCCACCCTTCCCCGCTCGCTGCCCGGCCTGGGCCTCGCGGCAGCGGGCGCCGCCGTTTCTCTCGGGGTGCACGCGGTCGTGCCGGTGCTGAGCCCCACCCTCGTGGCGATCGTGCTGGGCCTGGTCGCGGCGACGGCCGGGGCGACCGCGGCGCCGGTGCTCGGACCCGGTCTCCAGGTCGCCTCACGGCGGCTGCTGCGGGTCGGGGTCGCACTGCTGGGGCTCCAGCTGGTCCTCTCCGACGTCGTCGGCCTCGGCTGGCCGGTGCTGCTCGTGGTCGTGGGCGTCGTGGGCGTCGGCATCCTGGGCAGCCTGGCGTTCGCGCGGGTGCTGGGGGTGCCGGCCGAGACAGCCCTGCTGGTCGCCGCCGGGTTCTCGATCTGTGGAGCAGCCGCGGTCGGGGCGCTCCAGGGTGTGCGTCGCTCCCGTGACGAGACGGTCGCCGTGGTCGTCTCCCTGGTCGTGGTCTTCGGCAGCCTGGCAATGTTCCTGGTGCCCCTGCTCGGCTCCTGGCTGGGCATCGGCGCCGAGGCGACCGGAGCCTGGGCCGGCGCGTCGGTCCACGAGGTGGGCCAGGTCGTCGTCGCCGGTGGCCTGGTCGGCGGAGGTGCGCTCCAGGTCGCCGTGGTCGTCAAGCTCGGACGGGTGCTCCTGCTGGCCCCCGTGCTGGCCGTGGTCTCGTGGCACGAGCGCCGCTCGGCCTCCTCCGTGGCCGGCATGCGGCCGCCGCTGGTGCCGCTCTTCGTGCTGGCCTTCGTGGGTCTGGTGGTGCTGCGCTCCACCCTCCCCGTGCCTGAGCTCGTCCTCGCGTCGGCCGGGGCCGTGCAGTCGGCCGCGCTCGCGGCGGCGATGTTCGCCCTCGGGTGCTCGCTGCGGCCGGCGACCCTTCGTCGTACGGCGGCTCCGGTGGTGGTGCTCGCCGCCGGCGCGACCGTCCTGGTCCTCGCGCTGGGCCTTCCTGCGGCTTACGTTACCCATCGGTAGGATGGGGTCATGAAGCGCGAGATCTACGACGAGGACCACGAGTCATTCCGAGCGTCCGTCAAGGAGTTCCTGGACCGGTCGGTGGTGCCCCACGTCGAGCAGCACGCCATCGACAAGGCGCTGCCGCGCGAGTTCTGGCTCGAGGCCGGCAAGCAGGGCTTCCTCGGCCTGGAGATCCCTGAGCAGTACGGCGGCGCGGAGGCGGGCGACTACCGGTTCAACGCGGTCATGGCCGAGGAGCTCTCCAAGGTCAACGCCGCGCTCGGCTCGTGCTGGGGCATCCACGCCGACATCACCGCGCCCTACATCGTCGGGCTCTGCAACGACGAGCAGAAGCAGCGTTGGCTGCCCGGCGTCGCCGCGGGCGAGATGCTGCTCGCCATCGGCATGACCGAGCCGTCCGGGGGCTCCGACCTGGCCGCTCTCAAGTCCACCGCCGTCCGCGACGGTGACGACTGGGTGGTCAACGGCTCCAAGACCTTCATCACCAACGGCTACTCCGCCGACCTGGTCGTCACCGCGGTCCGCACGAGCCCGGAGAAGAAGGCCAAGGGCATCACGCTCTTCGCGCTGCCCACCGCGGCCGAGGGCTTCGGTCGGGGCCGCAAGCTCGACAAGGTCGGTCAGGACGAGTCCGACACCGCCGAGCTCAACTTCTCGAACCTCCGCGTCACCGACGACGACATCGTCGGCGAGCTCGACAACGGCTTCATCCACATGATGCAGAACCTCCCGCAGGAGCGGCTCGGCTGCGCGATCTCCAACCTCGCCCACGTCAAGCAGATCCTCGGCGAGACCATCGCCTACTCGATCGATCGCAAGGCCTTCGGGGCCAGCATCGGCTCGTTCCAGCACAACAAGTTCCTCATCGCCGAGCTGGTCACCCAGATCGAGGTCACCCAGGCCTACGTCGACCAGTGCGTGCTCGCGCACACCAAGAAGGAGCTCACGCCGGTCGACGCGGCCAAGGCCAAGTGGTGGACCTCCCAGGTGCAGAACGACGTCCTCGACCACTGCGTCCAGCTGCACGGCGGCTACGGCTTCATGAACGAGTATCGCGTCGCGCGCGCCTGGCGCGACGCCCGCGTCTCCAAGATCTGGGCCGGCTCCAACGAGATCATGAAGGAGCTCATCGGGCGGGACCTGGGGCTCTGAGTCCAGCGCCAGCCCGCCGTCGTACGCCGCCGTGCGTCCCGCCGTCGTACGTCGCGTGCGGAACGTCGGCAGTTCGGCGCGCTTGCGCTCGAGGTCACGCACAGACCGGCCGGGCCGGTCGCGAACTGCCCGGGGAAGTTGGCGGACAGGTGTGAGGAGTCCCCGGATGTCCGGGTACTCATGCATCCCGCCGACACCCCCAGCCCAGCCTCGCCTTCCTTGCGAGCCCCCGAGCGACCTAGGAAGATCGACCCATGAGTGCTGAGACAGTCGACGTCGAGGTCGGGCCCCACGACGACGAGCCGCACGGCGAGGGGATGCGCAGCCGGCTCAACTGGCTGCGCGCGGGAGTCCTCGGCGCCAACGACGGCATCGTGTCGACGGCCGGGCTCGTGGTCGGCGTCGCCGGTGCCACGACCGACCGCACGGCCATCGTCGTGGCCGGCGTCGCGGGACTGGTGGCGGGCGCGATGAGCATGGCGGCTGGTGAATACGTCTCGGTCAGCACCCAGCGCGACTCCGAGAAGGCGCTGCTGGAGAAGGAGCGCCGCGAGCTGCACGAGGAGCCCGACGAGGAGCTGGCCGAGCTGGCCGGGCTCTATCGGGACAAGGGCCTCGACGACACGACGGCGCTCGAGGTGGCCCGGCAGCTCACCGCCCACGACGCGCTCAGGGCCCATGCCGACATCGAGCTCGGCATCGACCCCGACGACCTCACCTCTGCCTGGAACGCCGCGTTCGCCTCGATGATCGCCTTCACGCTCGGGGCGCTGCTGCCGCTGCTGACGATCGCGTTCTTCCCGGAGTCCACCCGCGTCCTCGTCACGGTCGCCTCGGTGGCGCTCGCGCTCGCCCTCACCGGCTTCGCCAGCGCCCGCTTCGGCTACGGACCCGCCGGCCGCGCCGTCGCCCGCAACGTGGGCGGTGGGATCTTCGCCATGGTCATCACCTACGCGATCGGGACGCTGCTCGGCACCAACCTCTGACATGGGCCAGCGGATGTTCGTGGCCCTGGTGCCACCCGAGGACGTGCTGGGGCACCTCGAGGAGTTCCTCGCGGTCCGACGCGAGGCCGCGACCTTCCGGTGGTCGCTCCCGGAGCACCTGCACGTCACGCTGGCCTTCATGGCCTCGGTCCCGGAGCGCCGGCTCGACGACCTCGTCGAGCGGCTCGGCCTCGCGGCCGCCCGTCGTACGCCGTTCGCGACGCGGGTCGCCGGTGGTGGCGCGTTCCCCGACGTCGCCCGCGCCCGGGTGCTCTACGCCGGGCTGTCGCTGACCGAGGGCGTGCGCAAGGAGTTCGAGCGCCTGGCCGCGGGCACCCGCATCGCGGCGTCGACCGCCGGCACGCAGACCGACGGCCAGCGCTTCCACCCCCACGTGACGGTGGCCCGGTTGGGGCGGCCCACCGAGGTGACGCGCTGGGTGCAGCTGCTCGACGGCTACGAGGGACTGCCCTGGCAGGTCGACGAGGTCAGCCTGGTCGCCTCACACCTGGGTGAGGGGCCGCGCAAGCGGCCCCGCTACGAGGTCGTCGGGACCTTCCCCCTGGGTGGCGACGGCAGCTAGATGCTCGGCAACGCTCGCACGATGTCCTCGACCCGCTCCTTGGCATCGCCGAAGAGCATCCGTGAGTTGTCCTTGAAGAACAACGGGTTCTGGACGCCGGCATAGCCGGTGGCCATGGAGCGCTTGAAGACGATGACCTCGCGGGCGTTCCAGACCTCGAGGACGGGCATGCCGGCGATGGGTGAGCCGGGTTCGTCGAGGGCGGCGGGGTTGACGGTGTCGTTGGCGCCGATGACGAGGACCACGTCGGTGGTGGGGAAGTCGGCGTTGATCTCGTCCATCTCGAGGACGATGTCGTAGGGCACGCGGGCCTCGGCGAGCAGGACGTTCATGTGCCCGGGCAGGCGTCCGGCGACCGGGTGGATCCCGAACCGTACGTCGATCCCGCGGGCGCGCAGCTTGGCCGTCAGCTCGGCGACGGGGTACTGCGCCTGGGCGACCGCCATCCCGTAGCCCGGTGTGATGACGACCGACGAAGCACCGGCGAGCAGCTCGGCAGCCTCAGCCGCAAGGATCTCGCGGTGCTCGCCGTAGTCGCGGGCCTCCCCGGAGATGGCGCCGTCGGAGCCGAAGCCACCGGCGATGACGGAGATGAACGAGCGGTTCATCGCCTTGCACATGATGTAGGACAGGATCGCGCCGGAGGAGCCGACGAGGGAGCCGGTGATGATCAACAGGTCGTTGTCGAGCAGGAAGCCGGCGGCAGCGGCGGCCCAGCCGGAGTAGCTGTTGAGCATCGAGACGACGACCGGCATGTCGCCGCCGCCGATGGCGGCGACCAGGTGGAAGCCGAGCAGCAGCGCGAGCGCGGTCATGAGCAGCAGCGGCCAGATCCCAGGGGAGGTGCCGTTGTCGGTGTGGGGAGTGTTCATGAACCACACCAGCAGCGCGACCGAGAGCACGATGATCGCGAGGTTGAGCAGGTGGCGACCGGGCAGCGCGAGCGGCGTCGACTTCATCCGCGCGCTGAGCTTGAGGTTCGCGACGATCGAGCCGGTGAGGGTGACGGCGCCGATGAAGACGCCGATGAAGACCTCGACCTCGTGGATCGCACCCAGCGACCCGGTGGTCGGGGCCTCGGGGTCGAGGAAGGAGTTGATGCCGACCAGCACGGCGGCGAGGCCGACGAAGCTGTGCAGGATCGCGACCAGCTCGGGCATCTGGGTCATCTCGACGGTGCGGGCACGCCAGGCGCCGATCGCGGCGCCGATGGCCATCGCGACGACGATCACCGCGAGCGTCGAGCCCAGGCCGCGCCAGTGGTCGAGCGGGTCGGGCAGCTCGGCCTGGCGCGCCGCGAGGAGCACGGTGGCGACCAGCGCGATGCCCATGCCGGCCATGCCGGCGAGGTTGCCGCGCTTGGCCGTCTCGTGCTTGGACAGCCCGGCGAGGGCGCCGACGAAGAGCACCGCGGCGATGATGTAGCCGCCCTGCACCAGCCCTGGCAGCCGGTCGGAGGTGAGGAGGTCGCTCATGTCAGTCCTTCCGGAACATCTCGAGCATCCGGAGGGTCACGAGGAACCCGCCGAAGATGTTGATGCTGGCGACGAGCACGGCCACGGTGGCGAGGATCGCGATCGCCGGGTTGGTGCTGCCCACCTGGAGGACGCCGCCGACCAGGATGATCCCGGAGATGGCGTTGGTCTCGCTCATGAGTGGGGTGTGCAGGGCGTGCGCCACGTTGGAGATCACGTAGTAGCCGACGAAGACCGCCAGGGCGAAGACCGTGAAGTGGTTCAGGAACACCGCCGGCGCGTAGGCCGCGAGCGCCAGGAACGTGACGGCGCCCAGCGCCGCGGCGTACGTCTTGCGACGGGGGTCGGGCGGTGGTTTCGGCGCGACCGGCTCCGCGGGCGGTGCGGCGGCGACCGGTGCCGCCGAGACCTGCACGGGCGGGGGCGGCCACATCAGGGTGCCGTCGTGGACGACGGTGATGCCGCGCTGGACGACGTCGTCGAAGTCGAGGGTGAGCTGACCGTCCTTGCCCGGGGTCAGCAGCTTGAAGAGGTTGACGACGTTGGTGCCGTAGAGCTGCGAGGTCTGCGCGGCCAGCCGGGAGGCGAGGTCGGTGAAGCCCAGGACGGTGACGAGGTTGTCGGTGACGACGCGCTCGTCGGTCACGGTCAGCTCGCAGTTGCCTCCGTTGGCCGCGGCCATGTCGACGATGACGGAGCCGTTGCGCATCGCAGCGACGGTCTCGGCCCGCACGAGCACCGGCGCGGGTCGTCCGGGGATCAACGCAGTGGTGATGACGATGTCGGCGGCGCGCACCTCCTCGTCGTACATCGCTGCCGTGGCGGCCTCCTGCTCAGCAGTCATCTCCTGGGCATAGCCGTCGGAGCTGACCTCCTGGGTCATGTCGACGGTGACGAACTGGGCGCCCATCGACTCGACCTGCTCGGCGACCTCGGGGCGTACGTCGAACGCGCGGACGATCGCGCCCATCGACCCGGCCGCGCCGATCGCGGCGAGCCCGGCCACCCCGGCGCCGACGACGAAGACCTTCGCGGGCGGGACCTTCCCGGCCGCGGTCACCTGACCGGTGAACTGGCGTCCGAAGGCATGGGCGGCCTCGATGACCGCGCGGTAGCCCGCGACGTTGGCCATGGAGGAGAGCACGTCCAACGACTGCGCGCGCGAGATCCGGGGCACGGCATCCATCGCCAGGGCGGTCACGCCGGCTGCGGTCAGCTGCTCCACGAGCTCGGGGCTGCGCGCGGGTGCCATCAGCGACACGATCGTGGCGGAGGGACGCAGCAGCCCGATCTCGGCCGGCGTCGGGGCGTTGACCTTGACGATGACGTCGCACGACCAGGCGTCGTCGGCGGAGCCCACCGTGATGTCCGCGGCCTCGAAGGCGCTGTCCGGCTGGTCGGCGAGGAATCCCGCGCCGGACTCGACGACGACCTCGTAGCCGAGTGTCGTCAGCTGAGCAGCGGTGATCGCGGTGGCAGCGACGAGGGTCTCGCCGGCCTTGGACTCGCGCGGGATGCCGATGCGCACGGATACCTCCTGGGGGTTGACCGTGGGTCAACCTACACAGGGGGTCAGGTGACCGGGGTCGCGTCCGCTGCCTGGGCGGACCGCGAGGTCACATGTCCGCCGACGCTCAGTGCGCCAGCCCGTAGAGCCGGTCGCCGGCGTCGCCGAGGCCGGGCACGATGTAGCCCTTCTCGTTGAGCCTCTCGTCCATGGCCGCCGTGACGATGGTGACCGGGACGTCGAGGCCGGACAAGTCGTCCTCGAGGCGCTGGCAGCCCTCGGGAGCGGCGAGCAGGCAGATCGCGGTGATGTCGTCGGCGCCACGGTCGGTGAGGAACCTGATGGCGGCCGCGAGCGTGCCACCGGTCGCGAGCATCGGGTCCAGGACATAGCACTGGCGGCCCGAGAGGTCTTCCGGAAGGCGCTCGGCGTACGTCGACGCCTCGAGCGTCTCCTCGTTGCGCATCATCCCCAGGAAGCCGACCTCGGCCGTCGGCAGCAGCCGCATCATCCCGTCGAGCATGCCCAGCCCGGCCCGGAGGATCGGCACGACCAGCGGCTTGGGCGAGGCCAGCTTGACCCCGGTGGTCGGGGAGACGGGCGTCTGGATGTCGTGCGGGTCGACGCGGACGTCGCGGGTGGCCTCGTAGGCCAGCAGCGTGACGAGCTCGTCGGTCAGCGCCCGGAAGGTCGGCGAGTCCGTGTGGATGTCGCGCAGCGTGGTCAGCTTGTGGGCGACGAGCGGGTGGTCGACGACGTGGGTGCGCATGGCGAAACCCTAATGGGCGGGCTGGCCCCGGTGCCTCTGGCGTGCCACTCTGGTCGGGCGACATCCACCGGCAGGACGGAGGGCAGTGATGACCGAGCAGCACGACGGCATCGACTACGCCCTGGCCGCCTACCGTGAGGAAGGCGTCTGGCAGGTCCAGGAGATGGTGACCGACCACCTCGTGGACGTCGACGCCCTCGCCCAGGCCCTGCGTCGCTTCCCCGGGGACGGGGGAGCCGTCGGCATGGTGTCCATCGACGAGGATTTCTTCCTCATCGTCCGGGTGGCCGGTGCGAGCACCCGCGTGCTGCTCTCCGACATCACCGCCGCCGACGAGTGGGAGATGGCCGGATCGGCCGTCGACTTCCTCCACCTGCCGATGCCCGAGGACGACGACGAGCCCGCCCCGGCCGGTGACCTCGACCTGCTCGGCGACCTCGGCCTGCAGGCGATGGACCTGGCGATCCTGCTCGACGACCTCGACCTCTTCCCCGACGACGCGCTCTCCGACATCGCCCGCGCCCTCGGGTTCGGTGAGCAGTTCGACGACGCAGTCGGCCTCACCAGCGCGTGAGCCCGACCGCCCCGTGGCGCGAGCCGATGCTCGCGGCCCTCGACGAGGCGCGCGCCGCGCTGGCCACGGGCGACGTGCCCATCGGTGCGGTCGTCCTCGATGCCTCAGGGGCCGAGGTCGCGACCGGGCGCAACGTCCGCGAGGCCGAGGGTGACCCGACCGGACACGCGGAGGTGGTCGCGCTCCGGGCCGCCGCCCGGACCCTGGGCGAGTGGCGCCTCGACGGCTGCACGCTCGTCGTGACCCTCGAACCCTGCACGATGTGTGCCGGGGCGGCCGTGCTGAGCCGGGTGTCCCGGATCGTCTTCGGCGCCTACGACGAGAAGGCCGGCGCCGTGGGCAGCCTGTGGGACGTCGTGCGCGACCGGCGGCTCAACCACCGGCCCGAGGTCGTCGCCGGGGTGCTCGCGACCGAGTCGACTGCGCTGCTCGACGACTTCTTCCGTGCTCGGCGGTGACGCCGTCGATGAATGGGCCGTGAACCCTCGTCATTGGGGCGCGCGATCATGCCCCGTGGGGTAACAATGGTGCTGTGCCCGGTCGGAGTCTTCTCGCAGTCCTCGCCGCGGTGGCCGCTGCCACCGTCGTGACGGCCGCGCCTGCCCAGGCCGAGGTCCGGGCCGACTCGACGGTCACCGTGCGCGGCACGTCCTTCCCCGAGGCCGGTGTCGGCTTCGCCTACGTCGGCTGCGACTCGCTCCACGAGCGTGGCGCCGAGACCCTCGCGCCGACCATCGGCTTCGGCCCCGCTCTGCCGCCGACCGGGATGCGTAGCCTCGGCTACGACCTCGAGGGCGGCTCGGCGATGGGCGCGCTCTTCTCGGTCGACTCGCTGCTCGACACGACCACCGCGAGCCTGGCGGCCTACGCCGAAGATGGCGGGAGCGGGGTGGCCTACGTCGGCTACCAGGCGCCGGCCGACGGGGGCACCAGTTCCGCGTGGTTCGGTCGGGCCGACCTGGTCCTCGCCCCGGGCGGCTGGCAGGAGGTCGACGCGACCGACCTGTTCTACCTCTGGTCCAAGCACGACATGACCACCGGCGCCCTGCTGGAGCAGGGACCAGAGCTCCCCTCCGACGTCGCCACCTTCACCGCTGCGCACGGCGGGGACGCGCCGGGGCTGTTCACCCTCGGCTACGGCTGCGACGGCGCGCCCTTCAACATGGACACGCTGCGCCTGGGCAGCCCGGGCGACGTGACGACGTACGACCTCGAGGGCATGACCACGGCGACCGACATGACTGGCGAGCGCGCCGCGATCACCGCGGGGGAGCAGCTCGCGCTGCGCGGCGCCCTCCGGGTGACCGAGGGCGGCACCCGGGTGCCCGGATCCAGCCTGATCCTCGAGCAGCAGGCGTTCGGCACGACGTTCTGGGAGACCGTCGACGTCGTCGACGGCGCCGAGCCCACGGTGACGGTGGAGCCGCTGCGGCGCACGCTCTACCGCTGGCGCTTCGTCGACCGGCCACTGGCGCAGGGCAGCGTCTCGTTGCCGTTCGTCGTCGAGGTCGCACCGGACGTCGATGCACGCATCGATGGTGACCGGGTCGTCGGCTCGGCGATCCCGGCCGAGCCCGGCACCCCCGTGACGCTGTGGCGATCGGTGGAGGGTCCGCTCGGCGGCGAGGCCACCGAGGCGGTCGCCCGCGGTCTCGTCGGTGAGGCCGGTGCGTTCGAGCTGGCGCTGCCCGAGGGTCGCGGTCGCTTCTTCGTCACGCTGCCGGCCGCGCCCGGGAGTCTCGCGGGCACCTCGGCGATCGTCCTGCCCCAGGGCTGAGGCAGGACTAGGGCTGGGGCTGCTCGGCCGGGGTGTACTCCAGGTGCAGCACGCCGTGCTCGATCGTCGTCGAGGACAGCAGCCGCAGCGGGATCTTGGGGCTGTCCTGGAACAGCCGGTCCCCGCTGCCGACGGCCACCGGGTGCACCAGCAGGGCGAGCGTGTCGAGCAGACCCATGGCCAGCAGGGAGCGGACCAGGGTGGCACTGCCGGAGACGCCGATGTCGCCGTCCGCGGAGGCCCTGATCTCGCTCAGCTGGGTCTGGATCTCCTCGGGCGTGCCCGTCACGAGCGTGGTGTTGTGCCAGGTCGCCTCGGTGAGCGTCGTGGAAACGACGTACTTGGGGATGGCGTTGATGAACGGCCCGAAGCCGTCGTCGTCGGTGTTGGTGGTCCAGTAGGCCGACCACTCCTCGTAGAGCTTGCGGCCCATCAGGAAGCCCGCGCAGGTCGCCATGCCCGAGCCGATGACGGCACCCATCTCGTCGCTGAAGTAGTCGAAGTGCCACTGGTCGGGCGACTCGACGACGCCGTCCAAGGAGATGAAGAAGTTGCTCACGATTCTTCCCATGCCCGTCAGACTGTCACCGCGAGGGAAAGTCATCGCTCGCCCCGCCGCATGTCTCAGCGCAGGGCGGCAGCCGCCCTGGCCAGCGCCTCCACTCGCGCCCAGTCGCCGTCGCGCAGGAGGTCGGCCGGGGTGAGCCACGACCCGCCGACGCAGCCGACGTTGGCCAGCGCGAGGTAGTCGCCCGCGGTCGCCGCGGTGATGCCGCCCGTGGGGCAGAAGCGGGCGGCCGGGACGGGCGACGAGATCGCCTTGAGGAACGCAGCACCGCCCGAGGCCTCGGCAGGGAAGAACTTCATCTCGGTGAGGCCCGCCTCGAGCACGGCGAGGACCTCGGAGACGGTGGCCGTGCCGGGGAGGAACGGCAGCCCCGTGTCGACCATCGCTGAGAGCAGCGACGGGGTCGCGCCGGGGGAGACAAGGAATCGGGCTCCGGCGTCGAGCGCCTCGCGGGCCTGCGCGGGCGCGACGACCGTGCCGGCGCCGACCAGGATCTCGGGAACCTGGGTCGCGATCGCGCGGATGGCCTCGAGCGCCACCGGGGTGCGCAGGGTCAGCTCGATCGCGGGCAGGCCCCCGTCGACGAGCGCCCGGGCGACGGGGACGGCGTCCTCGAGCCGGTCGATCACCACGACCGGCATGACCGGTACGGCGTCGAGCAGGCTGGCGGGGGGACGGGACTCAGACCTGGACAAGAGGAACCTCCGTGAGCGGGACACCGTGGGAGCCGAAGACGCTGGCGCCGGTGTCGGCCGCGCCGACCGTGGCGCGGAAGGCCGCGAAGAGCTCGCGGCCGGTGCCGGTCCACTCGGCGCCGTCGAGCGCGCGGCCGGTGCCGGCGCGCCCGTGCAGGTCGGGGGCGTCGATGGTGAGCACGCCGCGCTCGGCGTCAACGGTGATCACATCACCGTCGCGCACCTTGGCGAGGGGGCCGCCGAGCGCGGCCTCGGGCGTGACGTGGATGGCGGCCGGCACCTTGCCGGAGGCCCCCGACATGCGGCCGTCGGTGACGATCGCGACCCGCTGGCCGCGATCCTGGAGCACGCCGAGCGACGGGGTGAGCTTGTGCAGCTCGGGCATGCCGTTGGCAGCGGGGCCCTGGTAGCGGATCACCGCCACCAGGTCACGCCCGTCGAGGCGACCCTCGCTGAAGGCGACGAGGAAGTCGTCCTGGTCGTCGAAGACCAGCGCCGGGGCGCTCACGACCCGGTGCTCGGGCTTGACGGCCGAGACCTTGATGACGCCCGTGCCGAGCGGCCCGGTGAGGACCTTGAGCCCGCCGTCGGCGGAGAACGGGTCGTCGGCCGGGCGCAGCACGTCGAGGTCGAGGCTGACCTCCGTGCCGTCCTGCCAGGTCAGCTCGCCGTCCCTCAGGACGGGTTCGCGGGTGTAGTGGCTCAGACCCGGACCCATGATCGTGCGCACGTCCTCGTGCATCAGCCCGTGCTGGAGCAGGGTGCGCACGAGGAAGCCGATGCCGCCCGCGGCGTGAAAGTGGTTCACGTCGGCGGAACCGTTGGGATAGATCCGGCACAGCGACGGCACGACGGCCGAGAGGTCCGAGAGGTCCTGCCAGGTCAGCGCGACGCCGGCGGCCCGGGCGATCGCGACCAGGTGCATCGTGTGGTTGGTCGAGCCACCGCTGGCGAGGAGCGCGACGCAGGCGTTGACGATCGCCTTCTCGTCGACGAGCTCGCCGATCGGCGTGGGTTGCCCGCCCTGGCGGGTGATCCCCACCGCGCGCGCCGCCGCTGCTCGCGTCAGGGCCTCGCGCAGCGGTGTGCCGGGGTTGACGAAGGACGAGCCCGGCAGGTGCAGGCCGAGCACCTCCATCAGCAGCTGGTTGGAGTTGGCGGTGCCGTAGAACGTGCAGGTGCCGCGCGAGTGGTAGGACGCCGCCTCGGCCTCGAGGAGCTCGTCGCGGCCGACCTTGCCCTCGGCGTGCAGCTGGCGCACGCGTGCCTTCTCCGAGTTGGGCAGGCCCGAGGCCATCGGCCCGGCCGGCACGAAGACGGTGGGCAGGTGGCCGAAGGACAGCGCTCCGATGAGCATGCCGGGCACGATCTTGTCGCAGACGCCGAGCATCAGCGCGCCGTCGAACATGTCGTGGCTCAGCGCGATCGCGGTCGACATCGCGATCACGTCGCGGCTGTAGAGCGAGAGCTGCATGCCGTCGCGGCCCTGGGTGATGCCGTCACACATCGCCGGCACCCCGCCCGCCACCTGGGCGATCCCGCCCGCGCGGGCGGTGGCCTGCTTGAGCACCGGCGGGTAGTCGCCGTAGGGCTGGTGGGCGGAGAGCATGTCGTTGAAGCTCGTGACGATCGCCAGGTTGGGCTTCGTCCGCCCTCGCAGCGCGACCTTCTCGTCGGGCTCGGCAGCGGCGAAGCCGTGCGCGATGTTGGCGCAGCCCAGCTGGCCGCGGGCGGGTCCCTGGTCGGAGGCCGCGCGCACGCGCGAGAGGTACGCCGTACGGCTGGGGCTGCTGCGCTCGAGCAGGCGGTCGGTCACCTCCGCCACGACGGGGTGGATGGGGCTCATGCCTCGGACTCCTGCCAGTGTCGGCCGTCGCGCTCGAGGAGCGTGGCGGCTGCGGTGGGCCCGCTGGTGCCGGCGGGGTAGCGCTTGGGGCGGTCGGGGGCGGCCTGCCACCGCCGGAGGATCGGCTCCACCCAGGTCCACGCGGCCTCGACCTCGTCGCGGCGCATGAAGAGGGTCGGGTTGCCGCGGATGACGTCCATGAGCAGCCGCTCGTAGGCGTCGGGTGAGCGCTGGGTGAACGTCGTGGCATAGCTCAGGTCCAGCGACACCGGCCGCAGCCGGATGCCGCCCGGGCCGGGCTCCTTGGCGGTCATGTGCAGCCGCATGCCCTCGTCGGGCTGGACCTGGATGTGCAGCCGGTTGGGCGACGTGACGCCCTCGCTGTGGGGGAACATCGCGTGCGGCGGCTCCTTGAAGACCACCACGATCTCCGACATCCGGCGGTCCATCCGCTTGCCGGTGCGCAGGTAGAACGGCACGCCGGCCCACCGCCAGTTCTGCACCTCGGCGCGCACGGCCACGAAGGTCTCGGTGCTGCTGCCCGGGTGCCCGATGTCGTCGGTGTAGGACGGCACGGCGGCGCCGTCGACGAGCCCGGCGGTGTAGCGGCCGCGGACCGTGCTCCGGTCGACGTCCTCGGGGCTCATCGGCTTGAGTGCCTGGAGCACCTTGAGTTTCTCGTCGCGGACGGTCTCGCGGCCGACGTAGGTCGGCGGCTCCATCGCGACCAGGCAGAGCAGCTGGAGCAGGTGGTTCTGCACCATGTCGCGCAGCGCACCGGAGGTGTCGTAGTAGCCACCACGGTCCCCGACCCCGAGGGTCTCGGACACCGTGATCTGCACGTGGTCGACCCAACGGGAGTTCCACAGCGGCTCGAGGAAGGTGTTGGCGAAGCGGGTGACCAGCAGGTTCTGCACGCTCTCCTTGCCGAGGTAGTGGTCAATGCGGAAGATCTGCTGCTCGCAGAAGACCCGGCCGACCGCGTCGTTGACCGCGCGGGCCGACTCCAGGTCGGTGCCGATCGGCTTCTCCATCACCACTCGGGAGGAGTCCTCGACGACACCGGCGGCGCCGAGCCGCTCGCAGGTCGGGCCGAAGAGGGCCGGTGCGATCGCGAGGTAGAACACCCGCACGACCTCCTCGCCGCCCTCGACCTGCGGTCGGTCCTTGAGCAGGTCGTGGAGCAGGTGCCAGCCCTCGGGGTCGCGGGAGTCGAGGGTGAGGTGCCGGACGCGGTCGACCAGTCGTCGTACGGCGTCCTCGTCGAGCTCGTCGGCGGTGACGTGGGTGTGGAGGGCCTCGCGGACGGCGTGGCGGTAGCCGTCGTCGTCGAGCTCGGTGCGCGAGACGCCGATGATCCGGGTGCCCGCGGGCAGCTGGCCCTCGAGCTCGCGCTGGTAGAGGGCGGGCAGGAGCTTGCGCAGCGCCAGGTCCCCGGTGCCACCGAAGACCGTGAAGTCGCACGGGGGCAGGCCGGCGGAGAGCTCGGTGGCAGGGAGGGTCACCACTCAACGGTAGGACCGAAGAGTGCTCTCGACAAGCATAACTTGGGCATTGTTTAGACAAAAGTAAGCCAACCCAGAGATCGGGACGAGCGGAAGCGCCTAGGATTGCGATCATGACCACCGCCGGCGACGTCCTCGAGCTCGTGCGCTCGGGGCGGGCCACCACCCGCTCGCAGCTGCGGGTCCAGACCGGCCTGTCGCGCACGGCGGTCGTGGCGCGCGTCGCCGCGCTCGCGGAGGCGGGGCTGCTGCTCGTCGGCGAGGAGCTCGCCTCCACCGGCGGCCGGCCGCCCGGGAGCCTGCTCTTCAACAAGGACGCCGGTGTCGTCCTCGCCGCAGCGATCGGTCGGTCCCGCTCGCAGCTGGCGCTCTTCGACCTGCTCGGCGACCAGCTCGCGACCTCCGCCGTGGACCACGACGTGGGCGCGGGTCCCGAGGTCGTCATGCCCGCGGTCGCCACCCACCTTGGTCGTCTCCTGGACGAGGTCGCAGCCGGTCGGCCGGTGCTGTCGATCGGGATCAGCCTGCCCGGCACCGTCGACCCCGTGCGCGGGGTCAGCGTCGACTCGCCGGTCATGGGTGGCTGGGACGGCGCCGACCTGACCCGCTACCTCGCCGATGTCGCGCAGGCACCGACCTTCGTCGGCAACGACGCCGACGTGCTGGCCCGCTCCGAGCGGCTCGGCCACGCGGCCGGGATCTCCGACCTCATCGTCGTGAAGGCCTCGACGGGCCTCGGGCTCGGGATCATCGCCGAGGGCCGGGTGGTCTCGGGCCACCTCGGCGGTGCCGGCGAGATCGGCCACACCAAGGTCGACGCCGCCGCCGGACGCCCCTGCCGCTGCGGCGACACCGGCTGCCTGGAGACCCTGGCCGGGGGATGGGCCCTGGTCGCCCGGCTGACCGAGTCCGGTCGCCGGGTCGACCACGTGCGCGACCTGGTGGCGCTGGCCGCGGCCGGCGACGCGGATGCCAAGCAGCTGCTGCGCGAGAGTGGCCGTCAGCTCGGGGAGGTCCTCGCCGTCGCGATCAACCTGCTCAACCCCCAGGCCGTCGTCATCGGCGGCGACATGGCCGCGGTCTTCGACGTCTACGCCGCGGGCGTGCGCGAGAGCGTCTACGCCCGCGCCTCTGCGCTCGCCACCCGCGACCTGCAGTTCCTGCCGTCGACCTTCGGCGACCGCGCCGGGCTCGTCGGCTGTGCCTCCATGGCGCTGGAGCAGGTGCTCAGCCCGGCCGCGGTCGACGCGCGCCTGCTCGAACGCGCGCCGTCTCCTGCCCGCTAGCGTTCGCGCCGTGCCTACCCCCCTGACCAGCATCGTCATCGGCCGGGAGCCGGGCCCGGTGCTCCACGTGCTCCCGCTCGGCGCCACCGTGCAGCGACTCGACGTCGGCCGGCGCGCCCGTCGCAACGTGGTGCTCGGCCACGCGACGACCGCGGAGTACCTCGCGTCGGTCGACTTCGTCGGCGGCACCATCGGCCGCTACGCCAACCGGATCGCCCGGGGCCGCTTCGAGGTCGACGGGGTCGAGCACGCGGTGGTCACCAACGACCGGGGAAACGCGCTGCACGGCGGCCCCGACGGCTTCCACCGCCGGGTGTGGGACGTCGTGTCGCAGGCCGACGACGAGGTCGTGCTCGCGCTGGAGAGCCCCGACGGCGACCAGGGCTTCCCGGGGCAGGTGTCCGCGCAGGTGCGCTACGCCGTGGTCGGCGACACCGTGGTCGTGGAGCTGACGGCCACCACGGACGCGCCGACGCTGGTCAACCTGACCCAGCACACCTACTTCGCGCTCGGGGGTGTCGCCGGGGTGCCCGAGCACGAGCTGCGTGTCGCTGCCGACCGCTACACCCCGACCGACGCCACCGGCATCCCGCTCGGCGAGCACGCACCAGTCGGCGGCACCCCCTTCGACCTGCGCTCGGCGCGGCGCCTCGGCGAGGTCGGCATCGACCACCACTACGTCCTCGAGGGGCACGGCCTGAGGCCGGTGGCGGAGCTCGCGTGCCGTCGTACGGGGATGGCGGTGGTGGTCTCCACCGACCAGCCGGGACTGCAGGTCTACACCGGGCGCGGCTTCGACGGCTCGCGGCGGTCGCTGTCGGATGAGCCCCTCGGGCCGTACGCCGGGATCGCGCTCGAGCCGCAGCTCGCGCCCGACTCCCCGCACCACGAGGGACCCGACTGGCCCTCGGCGGTCCTGCGGCCGGGCGAGACCTACCGCTCGGTGCTGGAGTGGCGCTTCGTCGAAGCATGAGGA
Organism: Nocardioides psychrotolerans; assembly: GCF_900113685.1. Lineage (GTDB taxonomy): Bacteria > Actinomycetota > Actinomycetes > Propionibacteriales > Nocardioidaceae > Nocardioides > Nocardioides psychrotolerans. The sequence continues at coordinate 170,977 of NZ_FOQG01000003.1, read as the reverse complement.
GTGGGGGCGTGATGAGTACGGATCCCCATCGCGGCCGACCGCCCCGGGCCGTTACGTTCCGGCCCATGATGCTCCCCACGCTTCGTCAGGTGCTCCGACCCACGGCCGCGGCCGCCCTCTGCCTCACCCTCTCCCTGGGCCTCGGCGCCTGCGGCGGTGACGACGAGCCCGACGGCAGCGGTGGCGGCGAGACCGCCGCACCTGCCGGGGACGTCGCCGACGCCGGCGAGGTGGCGCCGGTCGACTCTCCCGCCGGTGGGGTGACCTACGTCGACTCGACCGAGCCGGCTGCGGACACGATCGTCGTCGACGAGGGCGGCTTCACCGCCGACACCTCGACGATCGAGGTCGGTGACGTCGTGCTCTTCATCACCGGCGACGAGGGGATCTACGGGGTGGTCGTGGGCGACCTCGACGGCTACACCGTCACCACGGGCCTCAACGGCGCGTTCCGCTTCGACGCCCCCGGAACCTACGCCGTCCGCGAGGAGATCAGCGACAACACCGCGACGATCACCGTCGAGGAGTAGCCAGACCCAGATTTCACCGACCCCGGACGGCTCCGGTAACCTTCCCCGCGGTGGCGTGTCCGAGAGGCCGAAGGTGCATCACTCGAAATGATGTGTGGGGTCAAACCCACCGTGGGTTCAAATCCCACCGCCACCGCCAATGCCAAACAGCCTCTGAACTGCGAAGATGCAGTGTCAGGGGCTGTTTTGGTTCCAGGTCGTGGACGAACGCCTGATGCAGACTCCTCGTCGCCTCGACCGCGATCACCGGCGCCACCACCGAGGGATGTGCATCGAGCAGCCGTTGTACCTGCTCCAGACCGGCACGCGAGACCGGTACAGAGACCGGCTTCTCCACCCAGCCCGTGCCATCACTGACCCAGACCCGGTTCATCACCTTCCCGGATCCACCGCGACGACCACCGTCGCTGGATCCAACGGGATCTTCAACATAGCCATGAGCTCCTCCTTCTGATCGGACTCAACACAGTCCTCCCAGGCAGGGCTCGAGATCTATCAGCTGAGCCACTTCTCCGTCTCGAACGCCTGGATGAACGAAAGCAGTCACGCCGGTCCTCGAACAGCGTCTCGGAAAGGGTGCCGCCACTGATGGAATCGGCACACAACTCCCGGCCAAAGCACCGCGCACTGCCGGGCGCCGTACTGGTGAGAATCTCCCTCCGCCTGCTTGCCTTGGCGGGCGTGAGTGTCCAGCAGAGATCGGGTGACCGGTACTGAAGCAACGGGCCTGGTGGGTGGCGACTTCACCAGGCCCATCGTGCTGGCCAATTCCTGTGGGTGTGCAACCCTCGAGCATGACTGACATCAAGGTCCGCCTCCTGGTCAAGGACGAATGGCAGCTCTACCGCGACGTCCGGTTGGCGGCGCTGCGCGATGCTCCGGAGGCGTTCATCGCCCGTTTCGAGGACGAGGCGTCCTATGACGACGACTTCTGGCGCGACCGGATGAGCCACGCAACCCGCATCGTGGCTGAGTACGGGAACGAGCCAGTCGGTCTGGTCTGTCTTGGACTGCACAACGAGGATCCCCAGACCAGTGAGGTGTTCGGGCTGTGGACCGCTCCGAGCGTGCGTGGTCAAAACGTGGCGCGCGATCTTGTCGCAGTCGCACGCCAGAAGGCGGCCGAGGATGACCACAGGCTGCTTTACTTCTGGGTGGTCTCTGACAACGCCTCCGCGGTCGGCTTCGCGAGCAGCTTCGGCTTCCGCCCGACGTCGGAGCGTCGGCCCGTGCGAGTTGCTGACGGTGAGGCCGAGAAGGACGCGGACGAGGTCGCCATGGTGCTGCCCCTCGCGGCGGACCCGACCCGCACGCCGAACCCATACCCGGAGTGATCGTCCCGCCTAGCGTGGCTGTGGCTCTCGGCATGAAGACAGCGACCACGAATGGGCAGTGAAGGGACTGCCCATGCTCAGGTTGGCACCGAGCCACCCGGCTGGGGCCCACCAACGGGAGATCTAGTCGGAGCTGACGATCTGTCCTCAACGGACCGACATCTGAAGGCCTGAAGCGGCGCGTCATTCACCTTCCTCCACGCAGGCCACGATCGCGACCGAAGGGGCTAGTTTGGAGGGAGCCGTGGGACTCTTCGCCGGGTGGCCGCGGCCCGCGAATTTCCCGGCGACATTCGAGCAAGGAAACTCACCGTGGCACACAACGTAGCTCAGAAGCTCATCGCTTCTCACCTGCTGAGCGGAGAGATGAAACCTGGGTCAGAAATCGGTCTGCGCATCGATCAGACTCTCACCCAGGACGCGACGGGAACGCTCGTCATGCTCGAGTTGGAGGCGCTGGGGCTTGATCGTGCTCGCACCGAAGTCTCCGTGCAATATGTCGACCACAACCTCTTGCAGTCCGACAGCAAGAATGCCGAGGACCACGACTTCCTCCGATCGGCGTGTCAACGCTTCGGCCTGTGGTTTTCCAAGGCCGGAAATGGTGTTTCGCACCCGACGCACATGCAGCGGTTCGGCATCCCGGGCAAGACGATGGTCGGCTCGGACAGCCATACGCCTGCGGCGGGTTCGCTCGGCATGCTGGCCATCGGTGTGGGGGGTATCGAGGTCGCACTCGCGATCGCCGGCGAGCCGCTCTACATCAAAATGCCCAAAATCTGGGGCGTGAAGCTCACCGGCCAGTTGCCTGCGTGGACGAGCGCGAAAGACGTCATCCTCGAGATGCTGCGTCGACATGGCGTCAAGGGCGGGGTCAATCGAATCGTCGAATATTACGGACCGGGACTGGCGACGCTCACCGCGATGGACCGGCATGTGATCGCCAATATGGGCGCCGAACTGGGGGCTACAACCACGGTGTTCCCCGCAGACGATCAGGTGCGCTTGTTTCTGCGTGCAGAGCAGCGTGAGGACGATTACACCGAGTTGCTCGCCGACGAGGATGCCGGGTACGACGTTGACGAGGAGATTGACCTCTCCACCATCGTGCCTCTCATCGCGCTGCCCAGCTCGCCGGGAAGCGTCGTGCCCGTGCGGGAGGTCGCCGGCCGACCGGTCGAGCAGGTCGTGATCGGGTCATCGGCGAATCCGGGGTTGCGGGACTTCGCGATCGTCGCCGCCATCGTCAAGGGGCGCCAGACGCACGCGGGCGTGTCCTTCGACGTCAACCCGAGCTCCCGGCAGATTCTGCAGGACATGACCCGGATGGGTGCGACTCTCGACTTGATCGGGGCCGGTGCCCGGCTGCACCAATCGGGCTGTATGGGCTGCATCGGCATGGGCCAGGCCCCGGCAAACGGGAGCATCAGCCTGCGTACGATGCCGCGCAACTTCCCTGGCCGTTCGGGCACCGACGAGGACTCGGTCTACTTGTGCTCGCCGGAGACAGCGGCGGCCGCGGCGCTGACTGGCACGATCACCGACCCGCGAGACCTGCAGGAGCTATTCGACCTGGAATACCCCTCGCTCGAATTGCCCGCGACGTCGAGCGTGAACCTCGCCATGCTCGAAGGACCGTTGCCGCCCGAAGAGTCAGCCCAGGTCGAACTGGTCAAGGGCGAGAACATTTCCTCGTTGCCGGTCTTCGGACCCCTTGCCGATCACATCGAGGCGCCAGTCGCCCTGAAAGTGGGCGACGACATTTCGACCGATGGGATTCTGCCGGCCGGTGCGAAGGTCTTGCCATACCGCAGCAACATCCCCAAGCTCGCCGAATTCACCTTCGCCCAGATCGATGAAACCTATCCCGCACGCGCCGCCGAAACGCGCGAGGCGAACGGCCACATTATTGTCGCCGGCGCCAACTACGGGCAGGGTTCCTCACGGGAGCACGCTGCGATCACCCCCCGCTTCCTCGGGTTGCGTGCGGTGCTGGCCGTTTCCTACGCGCGTATTCACTGGCAGAACCTCGCCAATTTCGGTGTGCTCGCCATCGAGTTCGCCGATGCGGCCGATCATGATCGGATCCAGCAGGGCGATGTACTGATGCTTACCGGCATTCGTGAAGCCCTCGTCGCCGGAACCGCGATCACCGTTCACAACAAGACCCGCGACGAGGACTACGTGGCGCGACACGGCCTCTCGACGCGACAGGTCGACATGGTCCTCGCCGGCGGACTCATCCCCTGGCTCCGCGACCGACAAACACGCGAAACCGGTGCACAGGACTGAACCACGCCGCAGGACGCGGGTGCATCGGGCCATGTTCGCGTCAGAGTCACTTGAACTGGACCCGACCGGACGTCGTCCGGGCGGGTCTCCTGCGTCTCAGAGGATGTTGGCCGCGCGGGCGGCGACGATGACGAACGTCGTGATGGCCACGCTCGCGCCGAGCATGTAGACGACCTTGGCCCGGTGGGTCAGCGGCAGGGTGTCGGTCGGGCTGAACGCGGTCGACATGGTGAAACCGACGAAGAGGTAGTCGAGGTAGGTGGGGATCCAGGGTCGGTCGGTGGCCTCGGGCAGGCCCGCCTGCGGGAACAGCAGGTCCGGAGCGCCGGGCACCCGGTGGTGGGACGGGTCGCGCGCGAAGGGGCCGCCACGGTCGAGCTCCCACAGGACGACGCTCGTCGCGATGACGTTGGTCGTCACGAGGACCAGGCCGGTGACGAGCAGGCGCTGCGAGCTGATCGTCGAGCCGGCGAGGAGCAGGACCACGAGGTGTATCAGCGTGGCGGCGTTGGCCAGGAGCACGGCGCCGGCCGAGACCACGGCGAGGACCCGCAGCACCGGGTGGTCTCGCGCGAGCCGGACGGGGTTGGTCGCGACGAGGGGGAGCAGCAGCGTCAGCTGGAGGGCCGGCAGGACCCAGGTCGGGCCGATGCTGACCTGGTCGGGCACGAGGAACTGGCACGCGAGCGCGATCAGCACTGCCACCGTTGCCGGCCACCGCTGGTGGTGCGCCCCGGTGGTCATGCGGGCTGCTCGGCGACCGCCGCGAGGTCCAACGCATCGGCGAGCTCCTTGTGGCGTCGGACGGCGGCGACGCTCGGCAGCAGCAGGCTCGCGAGCGCCGCGACACCGAGCGACACCCCGGGCACCCACAGGGCGGTGAGCAGCGCGTCCCGGAGGACCGCGGGCGAGAAGACCGTGCCCGCGGTCTCGAAGAAGACGACCCCGACGACGGCGAGCAGGAGGGCAGCACCGACCTGCTGGAAGGTGCCGAAGACACCCGAGGCGGCGCCGGCGTAGCGGACGTCGATGTTGGCCAGCGCCACGTCGAGGAGGGGGATGGCGGCGAAGGCGAGGCCGGCACCGCCCAGCAGCATGGGGCCGATCAGGTCGGCCTTGCCGAGCGCGTCACCGTGGTGGGCCACGGTCTGCCCGGTCCAGGCCACGGCGGACGCGAAGGCCACCAGGCCGACGAACACCAGACCTTTGCCGAGCTTGGCGACCAACGGCACCGAGGCGCCGCTGGCGAGGAACGCGCCGATGCTGAAGGGCAGCGTGGACACGGCGGCACCGATCGGGGTGAAGCCCAGCCCCACCTGGAGGTAGATGACGATCACGAAGAAGTAGGCGCCGATGGAGCCGAAGAACGCGAACGCCGTGACCATCCCGGCCGAGAAGCCCCGGTCGCGGAAGAGCGTCGGTGGGACCAGCGGCGCGCCGCCGGCCGCCTCCAGCCTCCGCTGGGCGAGGACGAAGACGACCAGCAGCACGATGCTCACCGTGAGCATCGCCCAGATCCACACCGGCCACCCCTCGGGTCGCCCCTCGATGAGGGCGAAGACGGCCAGGAACAGCGCCACCGAGATGAGGGCGGCGCCGCGCAGGTCGAGTCGGACCCGCTCGCGGGCGTGGGACTCGGGGATCAGGATCGCCCCGGCGACCAGCAGCACGATCCCGACAGGGATGTTGATGACGAAGATGGAGCGCCACTCCAGCCCCAGCACGTCGTACGTCGTCAGGATGCCGCCCAGCAGCGGGCCGGCGACCGCCGCGGTGCCGGTGACGGCACCGAACGCGCCGAGCACGCCGGCCCGCTCGCGCGGCGCGTAGAGCACCTGGATGATCGAGAGCACCTGCGGCACCATCGTCGCGGCGAAGAGGCCCTGCACCAGCCGGGAGATGACGAGCACGTCGGCGGTGGGGGCGAGCCCGGCCGCCGCGGAGGCGAGCGTGAAGCCCGCGACGCCGATGAGGAAGACCTTCTTGCGGCCGTGGATGTCACCGAGCCGGCCGGTCGTGATGAGCACGACGGCGAAGGCCAGGACGTAGCCCGACACGATCCACTCGAGCTGCGCGGACGACGCCTCGAGGTCGGCCTGGATCGAGGGGAGGGCGACGTTGACGATCGTGGTGTCGAGCAGGTCCATGAACGTCGCCATGAACAGCACCAGCACCGCGGTGGTGCGGGCGCGGGAGGTCAGGGGTGGTGCCGGAGCGGGTGCGGTCACGCGACCTTTCTAGCGGTCCGCGCCGACACACCCCTACTCCGTGCGCATGACGACCTCTCGGAAGACCGGCCCGCCCTCCGCCCCGTCGAGGGCTCGGCCGATGTGCACTTCGTCAAGCACCTTGTCCGAGGGTCGCCGAGCGGCTGGCTACCCTGGAGGAATGCGTCGCGTCGTGCTCGCCCTGCTCTCGGTGGTGATCCTCGGGATCCTGGGCATGCACGTCCTCAGCCAGCACTGCGCCCCCACGGCGCAGGCCGAGCACGGGACGCACAGCACGCCGTCGGAGCATGCTGGCCACGCGGCCGACCCCGTGGCCGCGGCAGCGGCGTCAGCGGCATCAGCAGTGGTGGCCGTCTCGACCGGCGACGCGGGCGGCTCCGCCCAGCTCGGCATGCTGCTCTGCGCGTTCATCGTGCTGGCCTCGGCGATCGCGCTGCTGCTCGTCGGGCTGCGCGGCCACACCGTCCTGCCGTCGTACGACGTGAGGCGGGCGCGCAGCCTCGTCCCCCGGTTGCGGGCGTCCCCCAGCGGGACCGGCCCACCTCCTGTGTGGCAGTTCTCCGTCATCCGCTGCTGATGTGCACCCCGGCGCCCTGAGGCGCGCCGAACCCGAGCAGTCATCCGGCCAGCAGCACCCGACAGACGGAGCACACCCATGCACACGAAGCACCGCATTACCCACCGCACATCTGGGACCCTCGCCGCCCTGACCCTCGCCCTCGCCCTCACGGCATGTGGCGGGGACGACTCCACCGGCGCGGCGTCGACCAGCAGCAGCGATCACAACGACACCGACGTGGCGTTCGCGTCCGACATGATCCAGCACCACGCGCAGGCCCTGACGATGGTCGACCTGACCGTCGAGCGGGACCTCGACCCCGCCCTTCAGCAGGTCGCGGAGGGAATCCGTGATGCCCAGGGTCCCGAGATCGAGACCATGAGCAACTGGCTCGAGCAGTGGGGCGAGGAGGTCCCGCCGACCGTCCGCGACCACTCCAACGCCGAGGGTCATGACATGGGGGACATGGCCGACGACACCGGCATGGACATGCCCGGGATGATGAGCGACGAGGACCTCGAGGAGCTTGCCGACGCCCCCGACGCGGACTTCGAGGACCTCTGGCTCGAGATGATGATCGAGCACCACGAGGGGGCGGTGTCGATGGCGGAGACCGAGCAGGAGGACGGCGAGCACGAGCCCGCCGTCTCGCTCGCGGAGGAGATCGTCGCGACGCAGACCGAGGAGATCGCGACCATGCAGGGGCTCCTCGACTCCTGACGCGATGACCGACACGATGGCGGTCATGACGTCATCCCCGACCGTCCGGACCGAGATCGCCGGCCCGGTGACCACGGTGGTCATCGACCGTCCCGACGCACGCAACGCGGTCGACGGCCCGACGGCTGCCGCCCTGCGAGCGGCGTTCGAGGCCTTCGACGCCGATGACTCGCAGGCGGTGGCGGTCCTCACCGGCGCAGGAGGCACCTTCTGCGCCGGTGCGGACCTCAAGGCCGTCGGCACCCCGAGCGGCAACCAGGTGACGCCCGAGGGCCCAGGCCCCATGGGCCCGAGCCGGATGCGGCTCGGCAAGCCCGTGATCGCCGCGGTCGAGGGGTACGCCGTCGCCGGAGGTCTCGAGCTCGCGATCTGGTGCGACCTGCGCGTCGTCGCGAGCGACGCCACCTTCGGCGTCTACTGCCGCCGCTGGGGCGTGCCGCTGATCGACGGGGGCACGGTCCGTCTGCCTCGGCTCGTCGGGGCAGGTCGGGCGATGGATCTGATCCTCACCGGCCGCTCGGTGGACGCCGACGAGGCCCTGCGGATCGGCCTGGCCGACCGGGTGGTCGAGCCGGGTGCCGCGCGCGCGGAGGCCGAGGCGCTGGCGCTCTCGTTGAGCGCGCTTCCCCAGGCCTGCCTGAGGAACGATCGTCTCGCAGCCCTCGAGCAGTGGAGCCTGGAGGAGGCTGCTGCCCTCCAGGTGGAGTATGCCCACGGACTCCGTTCCCTCGAGGCCGGGGCGCTCGACGGCGCGGCTCGCTTCGCATCGGGTGCGGGGCGGCACGGGAGCCCCAACGTCAGCTAGCGCGGGACTCCGCTGGTCCGGGGCATCGCGAGCTCCCCGAGGCACACCGCGATCAGCACGCCGGGGGCATCGCCGGTGAGGACGGCCCAGCCGTCGTCGAAGGACACCTGGCGCACCCGCTCGTCGCGCCGGATCAGCGCGGAGCGGGGGATGACGCCGGCCGCGAAGCCGGAGACCGAGCACTCGTGCTCGGCCATGGCCTTCTCGATGACCGCGGAGCGCTCCTCGATCTGGTCGGGCGGATCGTCGCCGGGCGATGCCGTCACCTGGCTTCCGCCGATCAGCCCGAACCCCAGGGCGACCACGACCAGCAGGACCAACGACTTGGTCAGCGACACGACGAGGGCCAGCGCCACGGGCGGCTTGCGTCGCATGGTGTCTCCTCCTCGTTGATCGGCGTCGTACGTCAGGGGAAACGACGCCGAGCGTGACGGGTCACGGAGTCATCGATCACCCATGCCCACGGGGCATTCGCGGCCTAGACCAGCAGGATGGGCGGAGTAGGGGAGGATGAGCCCATGACCTGGTTCGCCTCCCCCGCCGACGCCGCCGAGCGACTGGGTGCCGTCGGCTACCTCGCCGACCCGGCGACCGCCACCACGACGTTCCTCGCCGGGGCCCTCGAGAAGCCGATGCTCGTCGAGGGGCCCGCGGGCGTCGGGAAGACCGAGCTGGCCAAGGCCGTCGCCCGTGCGACGGGAGCCGAGCTGGTGCGGCTGCAGTGCTACGAGGGCCTCGACGAGGCGCGCGCGCTCTACGAGTGGAACTACAAGAAGCAGCTGCTCCGCATCCAGGCGTCGGGCAACGACCAGGAGTGGTCGGCCACGCACGACGACATCTTCACCGAGGAGTTCCTGCTCACCCGGCCGCTCCTCACGGCGATCCGCCGGGAGGAGCCGACGGTCCTGCTCATCGACGAGGTCGACAAGACCGACGTCGAGGTCGAGGGCCTGCTGCTGGAGGTGTTGTCGGACTTCCAGGTCACGATCCCGGAGCTCGGCACCATCGAGGCCCTACGCCGACCACTGGTGGTGCTGACCTCCAATGCCAGCCGTGAGCTCTCCGAGGCCGTCAAGCGCCGCTGCCTCTACCTGCACCTCGACTACCCCGACGCCGAGCGGGAGCGCGAGATCGTCGCCTCCCAGGTCCCGGACCTCGACGACCGGGTCGCCGAGCAGCTGGTCGCGACCGTCGGTCGACTGCGCGAGCTCGAGCTCAAGAAGGCGCCGTCGATCGCGGAGTCCGTCGACTGGGCCCGCACGCTGATCGCCCTGGAGATCCGCGACCTCGACGACAAGGCCGTCAACGACACCCTCGGCGTCGTGCTCAAGCACGCCTCCGACCACGAGCGTGCGATCCGCGAGCTCCGGCTCAAGAAGTGAACCAGCCGGAGCGCCCGCACCGCAGTGGCCTCGTCGACCGCCACATCTCCTTCCTGGAGGCGTTGCGCGGGGCCGGCATGTCGGTGTCGCTCGCCGAGGACCTCGACGCCATCGCCGCGCTGACGGCCCTCGAGTGGTCAGACCGCAGCGTCATCCACGACGCCTACGCCGCCACGCTCCTCAAGCGTCAGGCCCAGCGGCCGACCTTCGACGCCCTCTTCGACCTCTACTTCCCGCGCCTGGTGGGGGAGGGCGCCCGCGCCCCCGACGGGAGCAGCGACGAGGCCGGTGAGGGCGAGGGGGTCCGCGACAACGCCCAGGCCCTGCAGGCCTTCCAGGCCGAGCTGCTGGACGCGCTCTCGCAGGACGACCAGCAGCGCCTGGTCCAGCTCGCCGCCGAGATGGTCGGTCGTTTCGGCGCCATGCCCGGCCGCGGTCCGGGTCTCTCCTCGTGGTCGGCCTACACGGCGCTGCAGCGAGTGTCCCCCCAGGAGCTGGTCGACCAGATCGTCTCGGCGCTGCTGGCCCAGGGACGCAACGACGACGAGGCGCAGCGGGTCGCCGGTCGTCGGGTGGGCGCCTTCACCCGCCAGGTGGAGGACGACGCCCGGCGTCGCATCGCCGAGGAGAAGGGTCCCGACCACGTCGCCAACGTCGCGATCCGGCCGAGCATCGACCGGCTGGATTTCACCTCGGCGCGCCGTTCCGACCTGGAGGAGATGCGCCGCGAGATCTACCCGCTCGCGCGTCGGCTCGCCTCCCGCCTCACCCAGGAGCACCACGCCCGCCGACGCGGACCGCTCGACTTCCGTCGTACGGTCCGGGCCTCGATGTCGACCGGCGGCGTCCCTCTCGTGACGCACCACAAGCCCAAGCGCCCGCACCGCACCGAGCTGGTGGTGCTCTGCGACGTCAGCGGGTCGGTCGCCAACTTCGCGCAGTTCACGCTGCTGCTCGTCTTCGCCCTGCGCGACCAGTTCCACAAGGTCCGCGCCTTTACCTTCATCGACCACGTCCACGAGGTCACCCACCACTTCAAGCCCGGGGCCGATGTCGCCGACGTCATGATCGAGCTCGCCGCGAGCACGGCGCACGCCGCCCTGTGGGGCCGCACCAACTACGGCCGGGCGCTGACGAAGTTCGAGGAGGACCACGGCGACGCCCTGGGTCCGAAGTCCTCGCTGCTGATCCTGGGTGACGCGCGCTCCAACTACAGCGACCTGCACGCCGACGTGCTCCAGCGCCTCGCGGGGACCGCCCGGCACGCGTGGTGGCTCAACCCCGAGGCCGCACGGCACTGGGGGACGGGCGACTCGGCCGCGCCGACCTACGGCGCGATCGTCGACATGGTGGAGTGCCGCAACCTCACCCAGCTCGGTGAGTTTGTGCACGACCTCGCCGGTTGATGCTCACATGCGCAGGAAGCCCAGGCCCTGCAGCCGGCCGATCTCGTGGCGCAGCTCGGGATGACTGGACCCGTCGACTGCCCGTCCGCCCGTGACGTAGACGCTCTCGCCAGGAGTGCCCGCTGCGTCGAAGACGACGGTGAGCCGGTTGGGTGTGCTGGCACTCATGAGGGAGCCGAGCACGGCCACCGGATCAGACCGGTTCTCCAACGACAGGACGCGAGTGCGCTGCGGGATCCGGGGGACGTGGGCCGACGGCGCGCCTGCCGTCACGACGGCATCGATGACGAAGGCGGTGCGGGGCCCGTCGGCGGCGATCTCGGCGGCGGTGACGCCGCCCTGACCCGATCCGACCAGCATCACGTGGGCCTCGTCGTCCCCTTCGAGGGCCGACTCGATCGCCCGTACGACGCCGGCGGCGTAGGCGGAGCGGTCAGCGCCACTCATCAGGCGCAGGCGGGACCCGTCGCTCGCTTCGGGTCCTGGGAGGTAGGCGATGTAGTGGTCGTCGCCGAGTCGCTGCACCGCGACGCTGGCCGAGGTGGCACCCAGCGCGCTCATCAGGTCGGCCACGGTGCGGGGCGGCTCCCCGATGGCCACGTCCACTCGGGTCTCGGAGGACGAAGAGGCGTCGATCAGGCCGCCGGCGGTGTCACGCAACGCGGAGCCGAAGTCGGCGGCGAAGGGCGTGACGCCGGCAGCACGGAGACCGCCGAGACCGGCGAGGCGGCCCTGGTCGCCCGAAAGCACGCCGGCGGTGAGCAGCGAGCGCATCTGGAGGCCGTCGAGGAGGCCGCCGCCACCGCTGGTGACGTGCTCGAGGAGCTCGGGGTTGTTCTTGGCGAGTTCATCGAGATAGGCCGCGACGTCCTCGCGGTCCAGTGCGTCGGTCTCGATCAGTCCGGCGGAGACGACGGCGCCGCCCAGGGCGATCTCGGGCGCGAGGTAGCCGATCGCACGTCCAGCGATCGTGCCCAGGGTGCGGAAGGCGGCCAGCTGGAGCTCGTCGATCCAGCGGTAGGTGACCACGGTGGCCCGGAGCACCAGCGCATCGGCGGCGAGCTGGGCGGAGCTGGTCTCGAGGCCGCGAAGTCCGGCGGTCCGGCGCAGATCCTCGACGGTCTCTGCGTAGGAGCGGGGGGACAGGGGCTCGGTGGCCACGAACGCGGGGTCACCCAGGATGTCGCCTCCGAGCCCGGCACGCTGTCGCATCTCCCCGGCGGCTGCGTCGAACATGCCGGCGAGGTGCAGCATCCGGTCATACTTGCTCGCCAGGTCCGACGACTGCTGGGCGGTCAGCGGCGGCTCGCGGCGGCCGGAGGCAGCTCCGAGCAGCACATCGCGGGTGGGGTCGTCGATCACGAGGACACCTCCGCCAGGACGGGCGCCAGGTCGGGCGCCAGGGCGCCCGGCTCCGCACGACGGAGAGTGATCCGGGCCAGGCTGCCTTCCTGGTGGGGGCGGAGGGCTCGCCAACCGTCGGCCAGCAGCACCCAGGAGACGACGCCGACGACCGTGGTGGCGGTGGAGGAGACATCGGCCACCAGCGCTCGCAACCGACCTTGTGTCTCGCTCTCGAGCGCGGTCAGCGCGGCCACGACCTCAGCGTCGGGGAGAGGGCGACGATCGCCGTCGCGGACCATCCCGCTGTGCTGGGCCACCAGCACGGGGAGCAGGTCGGTGCGTCGGCCGTGAGCTGCCTCGACCGCTGCGTCCAGGAGCTCGTAGGGCAGGTCGATGCCGTCAGGCACTGCCGAGTCGCGCAGCACCAGGTCCTCGGGGATGACCGCGACGCGTCCGAGCTCGGCGGGCCAGTGGTCGTTGGCGAACCAGGTGAGCTCGAAGACGATGCCGTCGGCGGTGGAGAGGGTGGCGACGGCGCCGCCTGACTGCCGGTGCCAGGCCTTGGCCTGCACGGCGTCGGCCACGACGTCGAGGTCCAGTGCCAGCGTGGGCGTCGCGAGGAGCCCGACCGCGCCGATGATGCCGTCGTCGACCTGTCCGTCACGGAGCAGGCCGCGACGCTCGAGCGTGTCCATGGGGTCGCGCAGGGTTGCCAGGGCCGTGCGGTAGGCCGCGGCCTCGTCGGCCGAGGCCATGGGACCCAGTCGCCCCTCCAACGCGGGGGCCTCGTCGTGCTCCTGCAGGTCGAAGGGCAGAGGTGCTCCGCCCGCACGCCCGGCCACGAAGCGGAGCTCGCTCAGGGTGAGCGAGACCCGCCGGGGCAGGGCGTCGAGGAGCCCGACGGGGGCCGGTGGTGGAGTGGTGAGGTCGATGGTCGGCACGGTGCGTCCTCTCAGAGTCCGGGCAGCTCGATGGTCAGCCAGTCCCGATGCCCGGACGGTGGCGGGGTGAAGGCGATCAGCACCCGGTCGTCCTCGAGGGCCTGTTCCTGCGTGGCCCGGGAGCGGGCGTCGGCGACGAGGCTCGCTGCCCGGCTCTGGCGTCGGGCGATCGACTCCCGGACGCCCGAGACCTGGAGGAGGTGGCGGCGGAGGGTCTCGGCGGCGACCTCGTGCTCGGCCGCCGCGTCGCGCAGGCGGGTGGCGCGCTCGTGGATGCGCAGTCGCATCGACTCGGCCGCCCGGCCGGTCCAGCCGAGGCTCTCGGTGCGCGCGACGAGCTGGTCGGCGAGGGTGCGCACGTCGACGCCCTGCTCGCGGAGCTGGTCGACGCGTCGGCGCAGCTGGTCGGTGTCGCCGTCCATCGGTCAGGTCCTCCCTGGGTGGCTGATCGTGTCCTGGAGCGCTTTCCCTCGTTGGTCCCTCTCGAAACGCCCTCCACAGGCATGATCGGGGGGTCACGCGTCGCGAAGGAGCGCCCCCATGCACCGCCATGTCACACGTTCGTCACTGGTTGCACGCCTGATCAGGGTCCTGATCACGGGCCTGGTCGCAGGACTGGCCGTGGTCCTCGCCCTCGGCGCGCCCACGTCGGCTACGTCGGCCCAGGCGGCCGACGACGACGTGCGCGGGGTGGTCTTCGTGGGCAACAACTGGGAGGGGACCGCCACCCTCCTCGACCCGCGGACGTTCGAGCGGGTCGGCAAGCTCGATGTGATCCCCGACTACGACGCCCGGATGCGTGAGATCGCCACCAACCCTTACCGGCTGGCCTACTTCCTGGCCATCCGCGAGCTCATCGGCGAGGGCAACGACCAGTTCGTCGACGATATGTACTCCTCCAACGACGGCCGCCTCGTCGTGATCTCGCGCCCCTCCTTCGGCGACGTGGTCGCGATCAGCCTGCGCACGAAGAAGATCGTGTGGCGCTTCGCCGTCGACGGGGTCCGCTCCGACCACATGGCGGTCTCGCCCGACGGCAAGCGCGTCGTGGTGAGCGCCTCGACCGGCAACGTCGTCCACGTCCTGCGGGTCTCTGACGGCAAGCAGGTCGGGAAGTTCGCCTCGGGCGGCTCGCCGCACGAGAGCGTCTTCATCGATGGCGGCCGCAAGATCCTGCACGCGAGCATCGGCATGGTCTACAGCCCGCTCGACGACCCGGCGCTGGACGCGACCAAGGACGACCGGGTGCTGCAGGTGGTGGATGCGCGGACCTTCGAGATCCTGCGCCGTTACAACGTGCGGAAGGCACTCGATGCGCGCGGCCTCGACGACGTGAGCTCGGCGGTGCGTCCGCTGACGCTCTCTCCGGACGAGAAGCAGATCTACTTCCAGCTGTCGTTCTTCCACGGCTACGTCCGGCTCGACCGGGCGAGCGGCAAGATCACCAAGGTCGTCCGCCTCCCCAACCTGGTGAGGACGACACCCCGGGAGCTCTACCTGCTCGACTCCGCCCACCACGGGATCGCGATGAACCCCCGGGGCACCAAGCTCTGCGTCGCCGGCACCATGTCCGACTACGCCACCGTGGTCGACGCGCGCACCGACCGTCGCAGCCCGTTGCTGAAGGGCGGGCTCAAGCCTTACTGGGTGACGCCCAGCGCCGACGGTCGCTACTGCTACATCTCGTGGGCGGGCTCCGACACGGTCTCGCGCATCAGCTATGCCACCGAGCGCATCGTCACCACGACCAGGGTGGGCGACCACCCGCAGCGGGTGCGCAACGGCTTCATCCGCAAGGGGTTCCTGGCCGGGCTGGGCTTCGCCGGCGCCTCCAAGCCCGCGCGCACGAGCGGCCTCACCGCGTGGGAGCGCCCAGCCCGCTGAGGATCGTCAGCAGCCGGGCGTGCGTGGCCGCGTCAGCCGCCACCAGCAAACCGTCGCCGCTGGTCCCGACCTCGGCGCCACGCAGGTCCGTGACCACGCACCCCGCGGCGCGGCACACCGCGATGCCGGCGGCGAAGTGGACACTCCCGCGTGCGTCGCCCGCGTGCACGTAGGCCGCCCGGCGGCCGGCGGCCACCCAGGCGACCGCCAGGCTGCTGGAGATGACCCTGCTGCCGAAGTAGGCGTGGAACGCCGGCTCCGCCACCAGGGAGGCAGCCCAGACGGGATCCCCGTCCATGTCCAGGTCGACCAGGCGGGTGTCGCCGCTCGGGGTCAGGGGCGAGCGCTCGCCGGCCCTGGTCCGCACGGCGCCCTCGCCGTCGGTCCAGAACGTCTCCCCGCTGAACGGGTCGGCCATCGCTGCGGCGACCACCTGCTGGTCGACACGCAGCGCGACGTTGACGGCGACCAACGGGGTGCCGGCCGCGAAGTTGAGCGTGCCGCAGAGCGGGTCGACCAACCACGCACGACGGGCGGCCGACGTCCCGACCAGGCCCACCTCCTCGCCCTCGAAGGCGTCGTCGGGCCGATCCCGCGCGATCGCCTGCTGGATGGCGCGCTCGGCCTCGAGGTCGACCCCGGTCGCGAAGTCCCGCTCGGACTTGAAGGTCTTGACCACAGGGGCGCCGTAGCGCGCCCGGATGATCTCGGCGCCTGCCTGCGCTGCGCTGATCGCGAGGCCCACGTCGGTGCTGTGGGCGCTCACGTCCACGCGCGCTCCAGACGCTCCAGCGCCCGCTCGATGTCGTCGGCGGGCCCGGCGAAGCTGAAGCGGACGAAGCGGTGGCCCTCGGCGGTGTCGAAGTCCACCCCGGGAGCCAGGGCGACGCTCGAGGTCTCGAGCAGGTGGTGCGTGAACGCCATGGAGTCCTGGGTCAGGTGGTCGACGTCGGCGTAGACGTAGAACGCGCCGTCGGCCGGCGCGAGGCGCTCGATCCCCAGCCGGGGCAGCCCGTCGAGCAGCAGCCGCCGGTTGAGCGCGTAGCGGCGCACGTGGCCGTCGAGCTCGGCGTACGTCGCGTCGTCGAAGGCGGCCAGGCAGGCGCGCTGCGCGAGCACCGGGGGGCAGATCGTGAAGTTGCCGGTGAGCACGTCGACGGCTCGACGCAACCGGTCCGGGACCAGCATCCAACCGATCCGCCAGCCGGTCATGGAGAAGTACTTGGAGAAGCTCGAGAACACGACGGCCTCACGGCTGGTCTCCCACGCGGACCGGGCCAGGGACGTGCCCTCGTCGTCGAGCCCGGCGTACTCGATGCCGTGGTAGATCTCGTCGGAGATCAGCTGCACGCCCTCCTGCTCGCACCACCGTGCGATGGCGGCGAGCTCCTCGGGCAGCAGCATGGTGCCGGTCGGGTTGGCCGGGCTCGCGACGACGACCCCCTTGAGTCCCGGGCCCTCGACGTGCAGGGCGTCGAGCTGCTCGACGGTCGGCTGGAAGCGGGTCTCCGGGCCGGTGGCGATCTCGACCACCTCGCAGCCCAGCGCCGAGAGGACGTTGCGGTAGCAGGGGTAGCCAGGCCGGGCCATGGCCACGCGGTCGCCGACCTCGAACGCCGCGAGGAACGCGAGCAGGAAGCCACCACTGGACCCGGTCGTGACCACGACCTGGTCGGCGTCGACCTCGATGCCGTGCACGCGCCGGTGGTGGCCCGCGATCGCCTCCCGCAGCTCCAGGATCCCGACCGCCGGGGTGTAGCCCAGCGGGTCGCCCGAGCCGAGCAGCCGGACCGCCTCGGCTCGCACCGGCTCCGGTGCGCCCGTGCTGGGCTGCCCGGCGAGCAGGTTGATCACGTCGCCGTGGCTGCGCTGGCGCCGGGCAGAGGCCTCCAGCAGGTCCATGACGTGGAACGGGGGCACGTTGGCGCGCTGCGCCACCTGGAGGCGGTTCGTCACGCGGCCGAGGCTACGCGGGCACCCGCACCTGAGCTGCATGGCGGCCGGCGCGACGACCGAAGAACGAGCCCTCGCCGAGCTGGGTGCCGGAGCAGTAGCCCTTGCCGTCCTGGGCCAGGTTGGAGGCACAGGCCCCGGCGGCGTAGAGGCCGTCGACCACCGTGCCGTCGGGACGCTGGACCTCGCCGTCGACGGTGACCCGCATGCCGCCGAGCGTGAAGCCGGCGTAGAGCGCGTGGCCGAGGCGGAGGTCGAAGACGGCCCAGGGTGCGACGGCCTGCGGCGCCAACCAGTCGGGCGCCTTGTGGAAGTCGGGGTCCTCGCCGCGTGCGGCGTGCTCGTTGTAGTGCTCGACCGTGGACCGCAGCGTCTCGAGCGGAAGGTCGAGAGCGGCCGCCATCTCCTCGAGCGTCTCGTAGCCGTCGATGAGCGGGACCAGGGGCATCTTGGGGTATTCCACGTGCTCGCTGTCGACGATCAGGTAGGCCGCGGAGTGGGTCTGCTCCATGACGAGCTGCGAGGTCCGCGAGTGATAGCTG
Source organism: Nocardioides psychrotolerans (assembly GCF_900113685.1). Lineage (GTDB taxonomy): Bacteria > Actinomycetota > Actinomycetes > Propionibacteriales > Nocardioidaceae > Nocardioides > Nocardioides psychrotolerans. The sequence continues at coordinate 153,057 of NZ_FOQG01000003.1, read as the reverse complement.
TCCTCGGCAACGAAGCGCTCGCCCTGCTGGTTGACCAGCAGCCCCGTGACCAGCACCGACGGGGGATAGAGCGGCGCGGTGATGAAAGGCTCGTCCATGTGCTTCAGCTCCGCCCCCACCGAGACGCCGAGGCGGATGCCCAGCCCGTCGTCGTACGTCGATCCGAGGGTGAAGAGCTTGGAGCCCAGCGCCGGTGTGTGCTCGGCGACCATGTCGGCGTTCATCACGAAGCCGCCCGCGGCGAGGACCACCGACGGGGCGCCGACCAGGCCGCTCTCGTCGAACGAGCGCCAGGCGACGCCGGCGACCGCACCGTCCGCGGTGACGATGAGGTTGGTCACGCCGGTCTCGTAGCGGACGGTGACGCCGGCCTCCTCGATACGATCTCGGAGCAGGTCCATGACGATGCGGGTGCCCTCGGTGTCTCCGGGCACGGGGACCTTGTGGCCGCGGGGAGCCGGCTTCGCCAGGTCGCGGTAGGGCCAGACCTTCTCGTTGCCGGTGAACATCAGCCCCTGGGTGCCGGGCTGGATCACGGCCTTCTCGGGGTAGAAGCTGCGCTCGAACTCGAAGCCCAGCGCCTCGAGCCACTCGAAGTGCTCGACCGACTGGTCGCAGTAGGCCCGGATCTTGTCCGGCTCGGGCTCCTTGGCAGCCGCGACCAGGTAGTCGTACATCGCCTCGGCGGTGTCCTCCTGGCCCGTCGCGACCTGCACCGCCGTGCCACCGCCGAGGTAGAAGTGCCCGCCCGACATGCTCGAGGTCCCGCCGTGGACCGCCGCCTTCTCCAGCAGCAGCACCGAGGCGCCGGCCCGGGCCGCCTCGAGCGCCGCGCAGCCGCCGGCGATGCCGAACCCCACCACCACCACGTCGTACGACGGCGCGTCAGCAGGCAGGTCGGCCGCCGACACGACGTCGGGGATGGTCGTGCCCTTGCGGGCGGAGTCGGTGCTCATGGAACAAATCTAGAACAAGTTCCAATTTCGTGCGAGGGAAGACACGTCCCGCGGACCGATAGACTGCGGGCCCGCCGCCCCGCCTGGCCCGAGGAGGCGACATGACTTTCGACGTCCATCAGCTCGACACGTTCTTGCTGGTGGGCTCTGCCGTCACGTTGCTGGCGGTCCTGGCCGTGCGGGTCTCCTCCCGGGCCGGTCTGCCGAGCCTGCTGGTCTACCTCCTGATCGGCGTCGCCCTCGGGGAGTCGGGGGTCGGGATCGCCTTCGAGGACGCCGAGCTGGCGCACGCCCTGGGGTTCGCCGCACTGGTGCTGATCCTCGCCGAGGGTGGTCTGACGACCAGCTGGCGTGAGATCCGTCCCGCGATGCGGCTCGGGGTCTCGCTGGCGACGATCGGGGTGAGCGTCTCGGTCACGATCGTCGCGGTCGGCAGCCACTACCTCCTGGGGCTGCCCTGGGAGCTGGCGGTCCTCCTCGGCGCCGTCACGTCTGCGACCGACGCCGCGGCGGTCTTCTCGGTGCTCCGCGTGGTTCCGCTCCCGAAGCGCCTGACGGGCTCGCTGGAGGCGGAGTCCGGGCTCAACGACGCGCCCACGGTGGTCCTGGTCGTGCTGGTGTCCTCCGGCGCCGCGGCCGAGGAGGGGGTGCTGATGATGGTGGCCACCATCATCTTCGAGCTCGCCGCCGGGGTGCTGGTCGGGCTCGCGGTCGGTTTCGGCGGTGCCTGGGTGATGCGCCGGGCCGCGCTGCCGTCCTCCGGCCTCTACCCCATCGCCGTTCTCTGCCTGACGATCTTCGCCTACGCCGGAGGCGTCGCCGTGCACGCCTCCGGCTTCGCCGCCGTCTACGTCGCCGCCCTCGTGCTCGGCAACTCCGAGCTGCCGCACCGCGGAGCCACGCGGTCGTTCTCCGAGGGGATCGCGTGGCTGGCCCAGATCGGGCTGTTCGTGATGCTCGGGCTCCTCCTCTCCCCGGGACGCCTGTCGCTGGAGATCGTCGGTCTCGCGCTGGCTGCCGGCCTGATCCTCACCTTCGTGGCTCGGCCCCTCTCGGTCCTGGTCAGCGCGCTGGTCCAGCCGATGCCCTGGCGTGAGCTGGGATTCCTGTCCTGGGCCGGGCTGCGAGGTGCGGTGCCGATCGTCTTCACGACCATCCCGCTCTCCGAGGGGGTGGACGGCGCGGAGCGACTCTTCGACATCGTCTTCGTGATGGTCGTGATCTACACGCTGCTCACCGGCCCGACGCTGCCGCTCGTGGCCCGGGTGCTCAAGGTGACCCGCCGCAGCGAGCCTCGCGACCTGGAGCTCGAGGCCGCTCCGCTCGAGCGGGTGGCCGCCGACCTGCTCCAGATCACCATCAGCCCGGCGTCGTTGATGCACGGCGTCGAGGTGGGCGAGCTGCGCCTGCCCCAAGGGGCCTCGGTCTCGCTGATCATCCGTGACGGGGAGACCAAGGTGCCGCAGCCCCGCTCGGTCCTGCGCCATGGCGACGAGCTCCTCATCGTGACGCCCCGCAAGGTCCGCGAGCGCACGGAGGAGCGGCTGCGGCAGGTCAGCCGCGGTGGGCGCCTCGCGCAGTGGCTGGACGAACCCCCTGCTAGGGAGTAACGCCGTTGTCCGGCTCGACCACGGTGGGTGAGCAGATCCGGGAGTCCTCGCCCGACTTGGTCCACGCGCCACCTTCGCGCAGGCGCATGAAGTCGTCGCCCACGATCACGGTCACGCCCACCAGCGTCGTGTCGCGCCGCACGACCGTGGACTCGCGGCCGAGCTTGCCCTTGAGCAGGCGTACGGCGGGGTTCTCGGGGTCGTCGGTCCAGATCTCGGCGTAGGCGACATCGGTGCCGGAGGGCGCGTTGCCGGTCTGGCCGCGGCCGAAGCCCGCGTCGACGAGCAGCTGCATGGTGCGCCCGGCGAGTCCTTCCCGGCTGCCGGCGTTGGCGACGCTGACGGTCACCTGGTCGGGGTAGACCTTGGTGCCGGCCGGGACCGCCGTGTCGGTGCAGATCGAGACCTCGGCGCTCTCGGGGAACGGCTCGGTCATCGCCGACCAGCCCCAGGCGACCCCGGCGAGGAGCAGGGCCAGCAGGCTCAGCAGGGTTGCCGCCGAGCGGATCCGGGCCAGTGCCGTCGCTGCCATGTCAGGCCTCCAACCGGTGGACGCGGGCGTGCAGGACCAGGCGCTGCTGCAGGGCAGCCCGCAGGGCGCGGTGCAGACCGTCCTCGAGGTAGTACTCGCCCTCCCACTGCACGACGTGGGCGAACAGGTCGCCGTAGAAGGTCGAGTCCTCGTCGAGGAGCGCGGCGAGCTGCAGGGTGTCCTTGGTCGTGACCAGCTCATCGAGACGCACCTGGCGCGGGGGCACGCCGGCCCAGGCACGGGGCGAGAGCCCGTGCTCGGGGTAGGGCCGCCCCTCGCCGACGCGTTTGAAGATCACGTCGCGAGTGTAAAGGGCCCTCTTCTGCCGATCCTGGCAGCGTGCGGCCGGCGGCTAGATTGAGGGCCATGACGGAGACCCCCGCCCAGCCGGAGAACCCCATCGTGCAGGCAGTGGCCCCGGGCTACACCTTCGAGGGCGCGGCCCTCGAGCTGGGCGGGCTGATGCTCGACGCCCAGACGCTCTCGTCGACCCCGATCCGGATCCCGCTGGCGATGCTGAACCGGCACGGTCTCGTGGCCGGCGCGACCGGCACCGGCAAGACCAAGACCCTCCAGCTGCTGGCCGAGCAGCTCAGCGACCACGGGGTCCCGGTGTTCGCCGCCGACATCAAGGGCGACCTGTCCGGCCTCGCGACGCCGGGGGAGGGTGGCGACAAGGTCAGCGCCCGGGCGGCGTCCGTGGGTCAGCAGTGGACCGCCACGGGCTTCCCGGTGGAGTACTACGCGATCGGCGGCGAGGGCACGGGCATCCCGCTGCGCGTCACGATGAGCGCCTTCGGTCCGACGCTGCTGAGCAAGGTGCTCGGCCTCAACGACACCCAGGAGTCGAGCCTCGGCCTGGTCTTCCACTACGCCGACCAGACCGGCCTGCCGCTGCTGGACCTGGCCGACCTGCGCGCCGTGGTCGCGCACCTGACCAGCGACGAGGGAAAGCCCGAGCTCAAGGCGCTCGGCGGACTGTCCTCGGCCACCGCGGGCGTGATCCTGCGCGAGCTCATCGGCTTCCAGGACCAGGGTGCCGACGCGTTCTTCGGTGAGCCCGAGTTCGCCTCCGCCGACCTGCTCCAGACCACGGCCGACGGCAGGGGCCTGATCTCGCTCGTCGAGCTGCCGAACCTCCAGGACCGTCCCGCGGTGTTCTCCACCTTCCTGATGTGGCTGCTGGCCGACCTCTTTCACGACCTGCCCGAGGTAGGCGACGTCGACCGGCCCAAGCTGGTCTTCTTCTTCGACGAGGCGCACCTGCTCTTCGACGACGCCTCCGAGGAGTTCCTCGACCAGATCGCCCGGACCGTGCGGCTGATCCGCTCCAAGGGCGTCGGCGTCTTCTTCGTGACCCAGAGCCCCACCGACGTCCCGGACGAGGTGCTGGGCCAGCTCGGCTCCCGGATCCAGCACCAGCTGCGTGCCCACACACCCAACGACGCCAAGGCGCTCAAGGCCACGGTCAGCACCTACCCGACCAGCGCCTACGCCGACCTCGGCGAGGTCATCACGAGCCTCGGCATCGGCGAGGCCGTGGTCACCGTCATGAACGAGCGCGGTGCCCCGACCCCGGTCGCCTGGACCCGGCTGCGGGCACCTGAGTCCCGCATGGGTCCCAGCGACCCGGCCGCCATGCAGGCGACGGTCGCGGCCAGCCCCCGCAACGCCCGCTACGCCGAGCCGGTGGACCGCGAGTCGGCCCGCGAGCTGCTCGCGGCCAAGCTCGAGGAGGGTGCGCGCAAGCGCGAGACCGAGGAAGCGGCGAGGAAGAAGCCGACCTCCGCTCGTCCTACGGGCTCCGAGCAGGACGAGGGCGGACTGGTGCGCGACGTCGTGCAGTCCGGCGCCTTCAAGGACTTTATGCGCACCGCGGCCCGCGAGATCGCCCGCGGGATGTTCAAGACCGGCCGTCGCTGAGCCTCCCGTGAGGGGCTCGTCACCCTGACGATCGGAATGGCCGTGCTGGGGCACCGGTTGGGACAGACACCCCCGACCCGAAGGAGCACAGATGAGCAAGATCCTGTTCGTCGTCACCGGAGCCCGGCACTGGACGCTGAAGGACGGCTCGCAGCACCCGACCGGCTTCTGGGCCGAAGAGCTCGTCGCGCCCTACCGCGCGTTCGTCGCAGCCGGCCACACCGTCGAGATCGCCACCCCGGACGGGGTCGTCCCCGTGGTCGACCAGGGCAGCCTCGCGGCCGACGCCAACGGCGGTCAGGAGGCAGCCGACGCGGTCAAGGTCGAGCTCGACTCCATCGCCGAGCTCGACTCCCCGCTCGACCTGGCCGACGTGGCCCTCGACGACTACGCGGTCGTGTTCTACCCCGGCGGCCACGGTCCCATGGAGGACCTCTCCGTCAACGCGACGTCGGGCACCCTGCTCGCGGAGACCCTCGCCTCGGGCAAGCCCCTCGGCATCGTGTGCCACGCCCCCGCAGCGCTGCTCGCCACGGCCGATGCCGAGGGTCGCTCGCCGTTCGCGGGTTACCGCGCGACCGGCTTCACCAACGCCGAGGAGACCCAGGCCGGCCTGGCCGACAAGGCGCCCTGGCTGCTCCAGGACCGTCTCGTCGCGCTCGGCGTCGACTTCCAGGAAGCAGACCCGTGGTCCGAGCACGTCGTGGTCGACCGCTCGCTCTTCACCGGTCAGAACCCCGCCTCGTCCGGACCGCTCGCGAAGGCCATCCTCAACGCCCTCTGAGGCGCGACCCACGACGTAAGGCGCCGACCCCCAAGCGGGTCGGCGCCTCGTGTCACATCTCAGTCCGGCTCAGACCGGAAGTACGAGCGAAGCGAGTACTTCCAATGGACGACGAAGTCGTTCACGCTCGCCGGGTCACACAAAGACCGGGAGTACGAGCGAAGCGAGTACTCCCAATGGAAGAGACGAAGTCTCTTTCACGCGGTCCAGCGGACCGCGTCGTCGACCATGTCGGCGAGGGCGTGGACGCCACGCAGGTCGGCGCGCTCGTCCATCAGGGAGGTGAGGTCGCGTGCGTGACGCAGCTTGAGCGCGGCGCGCTTCTCGCGGGCTTCGTCGGTCTCGGTGGCGGTGGTGATCTTCGCGGTCATCGGGGGGTCTCCCTCAGGTCGTTCCGGGCTGCTCGGTGACCCCAGGGTGCGCCGCCGACATCGCCGGGAGGTTGACCGGCGGTTACATCCACGTCTCATCCGCACCAGGAACCACGTGATCCGGCCCACAGTGGTCGCTAGATTGCGGGTTGTGACCGACTACGACGACATCTGCCAGCTCAAGTACCGCTACCTGCGGACCCTGGACACCAAGGCCTGGGACGACTTCGAGGCCTGCTTCCTGCCCGAGGCCACCGGTGACTACAACGGGCTGGTCTTCGCCGACCGTGCGGCGCTGGTGACCTACATGCGGGAGAACCTCGGGGAGGGGCTCATCACGATGCACCAGGTCCACCACCCCGAGATCACGATCGAGGGCGACGAGGCGACCGCCCGGTGGTACCTCCAGGACAAGGTGATCGTCGAGGCCTTCCGCTTCATGCTCGAGGGTGCGGCGTTCTACACCGACCGCTACGTGCGTACGCCGGATGGCTGGCGGGTCGCGCACACCGGCTACCGCCGTACCTTCGAGCTGACCTACGACCTCGACGACATGCCGAGCCTCAAGGTCAGCGGGCCCGGGGTGCACACGCACACCTGAGCGCTCAGCTGTCCGACGGCGTCAGAGCGGGGGCTCGGTCCAGGCCGTCTGCACGACCTCGGTGCCGCGGTCGCGGGTGATCAGGCGACCCCGACCGGCGGGCAGGGGCATGGGGCGCAGGTTGCCCAGGAGCGGTCCCTCGTCGGGGCTGCCCGAGAGCATCAGGCCCGGCATCGCGAGGTCGCGCATCGACTGGATGACCGGCTCGTAGAGCGCTCGTGATGCGCCACCGGAGCGACGAGCGACCGCCAGGTGCAGGCCCACGTCGCGGGCCTGCGCCATGAGGGGCTGGAGCACGGCGACCGGTGAGGTCTGCTGCGTGGCGACCAGGTCGTAGTCGTCGACGACCACGAAGACCTCGGCGCCGGTCCACCAGCTGCGGTTGCGCAGCTGGTCAGGGGTCACGTCGGGGCCGGGGATGCGGCTCTCGAGGTAGGTCGCGAGGTCCTTGAGCGCCGGACCGGCCTGGGTGGCGGAGGTCAGGTAGTTGACCAGGTAGTCCTCGGGCACCTCGCCCAGCAGCGACCGTCGGTAGTCGACGACGATGATCTGAGCCTCCTGGGCGGTGCGCGTGCGCATCACTTCGTGGGCGTAGGTCCGCAGGATCCCGCTCTTGCCGGACTGGCCGTCGCCGAAGACCAGCAGGTGCGGTTCGGTGTCGGGGTCGAGGGCGACCGGGGCGAGCTCCTTCTCGTTGATGCCGAGCAGCAGGCGCTTGTCCGTGACCTCTCCGGGCGTGGTGGAGGCACCGGCCAGCTCGCGGACCCGCGACAGCAGGACCTGCTCGGGCAGGAGTCGCAGCTTGGGACCGGCGGGGCCGCGCCAGGCCGCAGCCACGCGCTTGATGAGCGCGTCGACGCCGTCGCCCAGGGTCTCCGCCCCGGGGTCGCCGTCGATGCGCGGGAGCGCGCCGAGGAAGTGCAGCTTGCCCTGGATCAGGCCGCGGCCCGGGCGGCCCGTGGGCACGAGCTGGGCGATCTTGCGGTCGATCTCCGAGTCCATCGCGTCACCGAGCCGCAGCTCGAGCCGGGTGCCGAACAGGTCGCGCATCGCGGCTCGGAAGTCGGCCCAGCGCGAGGCGGCGGTGACGATGTGGAGACCGAAGGTCAGGCCGCGCGACGCCAGCTGCTGGATCTCCATCTCGAGGTCGTCGAAGTCGGAGCGCAGGGTGCTCCAGCCGTCGATCACGAGGAAGACGTCGCCGTAGCCGTCGTCGACGCGGCCCTGGGCGCGCCTCGAGCGGTAGGTCTCGATGGAGTCGATGCCGTTGGCGCGGAAGTAGGCCTCGCGACGGTCGACGATCCCGGAGACCTCGGCCATGATCCGGCGTACGACGTCGGGCTCGGAGCGCGTGCCCACGCCGGCGACGTGGGGCAGGTGCGTGAGCGGCGCGAACGTGCCGCCACCGAAGTCGAGCACGAAGAACTGCGACTCCGTCGGCGTCGTGGTGAGCGACATGCTCGTCACGACGGTGCGCAGGAGGGTGCTCTTGCCGCTGCGCGGACCGCCGACGACGGCGACGTGGCCCGAGGCGCCGCTCAGGTTGATCGTCAAGGTGTCGCGGCGCTGCTCGCGCGGGCGGTCCACGGTCCCGAGGGGCACGACGAGCCCTCCGAGGGCGCGCCACTGCGGGGAGACGAGTCCCAGCTCGGGGTCCTCGACGAGGTCGACCATCAGGTCGTCGAGCGTGTCGGACACGTCGAGCGGCGGCAACCAGACGGCGTGGGCCTCGGGGCCGTGGCCGACCATGTGCTGCACCGCGATGTCGAGCAACGACTCCTGGCTGTCCTGCTCGGCGTGCACCTGGGGCTCCGGCTCGGGCTCGTGGAGCTCGAGCTTGTGCACCTCGGAGATCGTGAACGGGAGGATGCCCTGCAGGTGGCCACCCTCGTCGCGGCGCACCCGGACGCGGCCCGAGGGCGGGCCGGAGACGTAGGCCGCCTTGAACCGGGTCATCGAGGTCGGGTCGGGCTTGAGGTAGCCGAGGCCGGGGACGGCGGGCAGCTCGTAGGCGTCGGGCACGCCGAGCACGGTGCGGGACTCCTGGGCGCTGAAGGTGCGCAGGCCCACGCGGTAGGACAGGTGCGACTCGAGCCCGCGCAGGCGGCCCTCCTCCAGGCGCTGCGAGGCGAGCAGGAGGTGCAGGCCCAGCGACCGCCCGAGCCGGCCGATGGCGACGAAGAGGTCGATGAACTCCGGCTTGGCGGAGAGCATCTCGGAGAACTCGTCGACCACGATGAACAACGACGGCATCGGGGCGAGGTCCTCGCCGGAGGCCCGGGCCTTCTCGTAGTCGCGGATCGAGGCGAAGTTGCCCGCGTCGCGCAGCAGCTCCTGGCGGCGGACCATCTCGCCGGACAGGGCGTCCTGCATGCGATCGACGAGGGTGAGCTCGTTGGCGAGGTTGGTGATGACCGCGGAGACGTGGGGCATGTCGGTCATGCCGGCGAAGGTCGCACCACCCTTGAAGTCGACGAGCACCATGTTGAGCTGCTCGGAGGAGTGCGTCATCGCGAGCCCGAGGACCAGCGTGCGGAGGAACTCCGACTTGCCGGAGCCCGTCGCGCCGATCACCAGGCCGTGGGGACCCATGCCCTGCTGGGCGGACTCCTTGATGTCGAGGTGCACCAGCCCGCCGGACTCGCCGAGGCCGATGGGCACGCGCAGCCGGTCGCGGGCGGGCCGGGTGCGCCAGGCCGCGGCGGGGTCGAAGGTGCGCACGTCGCCGAGGCCCAGCAGGTCCATGAAGTCGGTCGGACCGGCGATCTCGCCGGTGCTCGGCTCCGCCGTGCCGGTGGAGACGGTGTGCAGCGGGGTGAGGCGCCGGGCGAAGGCCTCGGCCGTGGCGAGGTCGCACTGGTCGGCCTTGGCGCGGATCGGCTCCTCGCGCAGTCGCAGGGCCATGACGGGTGCCTGACGCTGTCCCTCGCCCGCCGGGCCGTCGTCGAAGTGGATGCGCAGGCGGCTGGCGTCCTCGAGCTCGCCCCACCGCGCGGGCAGGTCGATGACGGTCACGCCGTGCAGGCCGTCGGGCGGGATCACGTGGTTTCCGGGGGGCAGCTCCACGCCGTCGGTGACGAGCAGGATGTGGGGGATCGCGGGGCGTTCGTCGGCGCCGAAGCGCGGCCGGTCGCTCAGGTCGGGCGGCAGCAGCGTGGCCAGGTCGGCCAGCGACGTGGTCACCATCCGCATCGGCCCGACCGCGTCGCTCTGCTCGGCGCTCTGGGCGTGCGGCAGCCACTTGATCCAGTCCCAGTGGGCCAGGTGCTGGTCGGAGGTCAGGACGGCGACGAGCAGGTTCTCGGGGGAGTGGAAGGCGGTCGCCGAGCAGATGACGGCGCGGGCCAGGGCCCGCGCCTCCTCCTCGTCGCCGCAGATGTCGACCCCGTCGAAGGCGCGCAGGTCGATCGACGCGGGAAGGTCCGGCTGGAGCCGGTGCACGACCAGCAGCCGGTGCAGGGCTGAGGCTGCGGCCGGGTCGACCTCGTCGATGGGCGCGCTCTCGGGCGGGACCAGCTCGAGGGCGAGCGGCTGGGCGCACAGTCCGTAGCGGACATGGAGGAACCGGGCGTCGCTGCTGCTGTGCTCCCAGATCCGCGAGCGCTCAGCGGCCAGCGCCGGCAGCGACGAGGGGTCGGGGTGGTGCCAGGTCAGGGAGCGTCGCTGCTGGTCGGCGGACTCCCGCGCCACCTTGCGGACCTGGCTGAGGTAGCGGAGGTACTCGGTGCGCGAACCCGTGACCTGCTGGGCACGCTGCTTCCGCTGCCGGTCGACCTGCACGATGATGAAGCCCACCGTGGCGAAGAGGAACATGCCGGCGGCGATGAAGCGCAGCGAGCCGCCCCCTGTGCGCGAGCCCATCGTGGCGACCAGCACGATCGAGCCGAGGCTGCCGAGCATCGGGATCGCGTTCATCATCACGCCAGCGGCGCCCTCGCTGGGCTGGATCTGCGGCGGTGGCTGCAGCACGATCTGCCCGGACGGCATCTCGGGCTCGTCGACTCGAGCCCCACGAAGCGTCGTACTCAACCTGATCAGTCCTCGCCTTCGACCATCCGCGCCCGAGAGGCCGGCCCGCTCCTGCCGCGGAGGCTTGATGACCTGATGATAGGCACACCTTGCAGCGACTACGCTGCGCTCGACCGGGTGGATCGGCACCCGCGACTCTTCGGGGAGGCGACGTGACCGGCTCGGGCAGCGAGGCCACCATGCCCACCTCGGACGCCCTCGCGCTGAGCGTGCACGGCCCCGCCGGGGTGCTGGACCTCCTGATCCCTTCCGGGGCGTCGGTCGCCGACGTCGCCGTGGAGTACGCCGACAAGGCCGGCCTCGGCTCGGTCCCGGCCCTGTGCACCCCTCTCGGTCGACGGCTCACCCCCGACCAGGCCCTGAAGGCCGCCGGCGTGGGCAGCGGCTCGGTCCTGGTCGCGCTGCTCCCCGGGGGCACCCCGGCCCTGGTGCCCGGCCACCGCCGCACGGACGACCAGGCCCACCGCCACGCGCCGCCCGGCGCCCTCTCGGTCCTGTGGTTCAGCGTCGCAGTCGGGCTCGCGCTGGTCGCGGGCTGGTCGGCCTCGCAGGAGCCCCCCTCCGACCTCCGTACGACGACCGTGGTCCTGCTCGGCGCCGCGGCGTTCGTGGGGATCCTTCCGGTCGGCCGCTACGCCGCGCACCGGATCCTCGCCGCCCCCGTGTTCGCGGCTGCGGCCGCCTTCGTCGTCGCCTGGGACCCCGCACCCGAGCGGCTGCCCACGATCATCGGGGTGGCCGCGCTGACCGGGGCTGTGACCGCGGCCCTCGCCCGCGCCCTGGACCGGCACTCCGAGGAGGCGCTCCGGGTCTGGGTCGTCGTGGGGTCACTGGTCTTCGTGATCACCTGCGGCGCCGCGCTGCTGGACTTCCGGCCCCAGGTCGCCTGGGCGCTGCTGCTCCTGCTCGCCACGCTGGCGGCGCGGTTCGTGCCGTCCTTCGCCATCGACGTGCCCGACCAGTTCCTCATCGACCTCGAGCGGCTGGCCGTCACCGCCTGGTCGGCCCGGGACCGTCCGACCGGTCGTCGCGGACGCATCGTGGTGCCCTCGCGTGCCGTCGAGCTGGTCGCGGCGCGCGGCACCCGCATCGTCACGGCCTCGGCGGCCGCGATCCTCGCGGTCGTGGTGGTCTCGGCGCCGTTGCTGCTGGAGGCCGCCGCCCAGCGCCACGACTGGTGGGGCGCGCGCGCCATGGTCGGCTTCTCGGGGGTGTCCCTGCTGTTCGCGGCCCGCAGCTATCGCCACGTGGGGGCCCGGGCACTCCTGCGGGCCGCCGGTCTGGTGTGCCTGCTGGTGTTGCTGGTCGTGGTGCTCGTCGACGGCGGGGCCGGCACGGATCTCGCCATCGGTGTCGTCGCCCCGGTGCTCGCCGGGACGGTGATCCTGCTCGCGGTCCCGCTGGGGCGCGGCTGGCGATCGGCCTGGTGGTCGCGTCGGGCCGAGGTCGCGGAGAGCATCTGTGCGTCCTTCGCGGTGGGTGCCGTGGTGGTCGCGGTCGGCCTCTTCCGGCACCTGTGGGAATTGACAGGGTGAGGTTTAGGGGTTTTACCCCCGGGTAGGGACGTGCGTGTCCCGCTCCCCGCCAGGAGCAGGGCCCCGAGACAGCGTTTCACCCCACGAATGACCCACCCGATGCGCGGCTCCCTGCCGCCAGGAACGAAGGAGAAGGCGATGGCAGAGAACGCCCAAGATTTCGGCCAAGGCGAAGGAGTCCTGACCCGCGCTGCCGGCATGGTGTCTGACGCGCGGATCGACTTCAACAACATCAGCCGTCAGCTGACGGACCAGATCTCCGGTGTCCAGGGCCGCTGGGGCGGCCAGGGCGCCACGGCGTTCTTCGCCCTCCAGCAGGCCTGGACCGAGAAGCAGCAGGTCATCGTCGAGGCCCTCAACGAGTTCGAGAACTCTCTGGGCGTCACCGAGCGCGACAACATCAGCACGGACGACGCCCAGGGCGCCAACTTCACCAATCTTTCCAACCGTATGGGCAACTGAGGAGCATCGACATGAGTCTCGACGGAATCCGCGTCAACCACGGTGCGGTCGACCAGGCCGCAGCCGACATGTACCAGAAGGTCAAGGACATCGACGACCGCATGAACCGCCTCGAGCAGGAGCTCGAGCCGCTGCGCAGCCAGTGGATGGGTAACGCGCAGGAGCAGTACCGCGTCTCGAAGGCCAAGTGGGACTGGGCCATCCAAGAGATGCGCGACCTGCTCGACCGCAGCAGCCAGACGGTCTACCAGTCCAACGCCGAGTACAAGGCCGCGGACGCCCGCGGCGCCGCTCAGTTCGAGATCTGAGTCCTGCGTCCGCCGACGGACTCAGGCCTCGAAGGGGTCGACACATGCCGTGTCGGCCCCTTCGCACGTCCTCGTGCAGCTGTCCCTCGCGGGGCTGGTCGGCGGGTAGCATGCGCCTGGCTCGTCCGCTGCGCACATCTTGGGAGAAACCATGAGCCAGACCCCCGTCGGGACCTCGGGGCTGGTGCGCGTGACGGTCACGTCCGGCGCCCGCCGCGTCGACCTGGTGCTGCCGGGGGCCGTGCCGGTGGCCGAGCTGGTGCCCGAGCTCGCCCGCAGCGTCGGCATGCTCGACGCCACCACCGTCTACGGCGGCTACCACCTGCTCACCTCGGAGGGGCGCCGACTGGCCACCGACTCCGGTCTCACCCTCCAGGGCGTCGAGGACGGCGTGACGCTCACCGTTACCGCCGGCATCGACGACGTGGCACCGCGCGTCTACGACGACGTGGTCGAGGCCATGACGGATGTCGTGGAGCGCGACCTCAAGCCATGGCAGCCCGCTTCCGGGCGCCGTACGGCGTTGAGTGCGGGGGCCCTGCTGATGGCCCTCGGTGCCGTGTCGCTGATCGTGCAGGAAGGCTCCCAGCTGGCCGCCGCCGCGGCGGCGACGGTGGCGCTCGTCCTGGTGGCCGGGGCGATCGTGCTCTCCCGGGTGCAGGTCGAGGCCGAAGCAGCCGTGGCCGTGGCCTGGATGGGCGCCGGTTATGCCGCCGTCGCGGGCTTCATGCTCGCCCCCGAGGGCGGTCTCGCGGACCTGTCCGGGACACCCGTCGCGTGCGCCGGGGCCGGGGCCATGGTGGCCGGCCTGATCTGCCTCGTCGGTCTGGGAGACGGCCGGACGTTGGTGATCCCGCCGGTCCTGGTGGGCGCCGTCTTCCTCGGCACCGGCTTCCTGGTCGACTCCACCGAGGTCGACCCGACGATCCTGCTACCCATCGTCATGACCGTCGTGGTGATGATCGGCAGCGTGTTCCCCTGGCTCGCGCTGGGGGTCACCAAGACCACCGTCGACCAGCTCTACTCCACGGCCGACATCACCGCCGACCCCGACGAGGTCGACGCCGGACGCGTCGGGGCCGACGCCCGGGTCGCCCACGAGATCCTGATCGCCATCTCCGGCACGGTCGGTCTCCTCCTCGTCCTGATCGCGCCCGTGGCGGTCTCCCGGGGTCTCTTCGGCACGCTGCTGGTCGTCGTCGCCTGCCTGATTGTCATGCTGCGCACCCGCCAGTACCGCACGGGCTCCGAGGTCCTGGTCGGGCTCGTCTCCGGCATCGTCGGCCTCGTCGCGGTGGCCGCCTCCGTCCTGACGTTGCACGAGGCCTGGCGACCGGTCGCCGCCGTGGTCCTCGCGGCCTCCGGCGCCGTCCTGCTGGCGGTCACCCTGCTGCCGTCGACACCCTCGGTGCGTCGCGGGCGCTTCGGCGACGTCGTCGAGAGCATCGCGCTGCTCACCCTGCTTCCCCTGCTCGTGCTCGCCGTCGGCGCGTTCGAGTCCGTGCGCGGGAGCTGAGCGGCGATGGCCACCAAGAAGGACCTCGTCGAGGCCTACTCCTTCAGCCGGCGCAGGCTCGTCACCGCCTTCGTGTCCGGCGCCCCCGGGGGCCGTGAGGTCGAGCCGACCCGACCGGGGCGCACGATCATCGGTGGCGCAGCGCTCGCGGTGCTGCTGTTGGCCGGTGCGGCGATCGCGGGGGTCTTCAAGCCCGACGTGAACATCGACTGGGAGCAACCCGGCCTGGTGCAGTCCAAGGAGAAGGGCGCCTCCTACGTCGTGCTCGAGCCCGATGCGGACGGCAACCCGCAGGTCCGCCCGGTCATCAACATCACCTCCGCCCAGCTGATCCTGGGGGAGGAGGACTCCGTCCCCGAGGTCGTGCCGCAGGCCGAGATCGACACCATGACCCCGGGAGCCGACATCGGGATCCTGGGAGCGCCGGTGACCGTGCCCGAGACCGACGACCTCATCCAGACCGGCTGGACCGCCTGCACCGACGACGGCCAGGGCCTGCGGTTCGACGTGTCCGACACGAGTCGGGTGACGGCCGCTCCCGACGCCGGGTTGCTGGTCAAGAGCCAGGGCTCGTTCTACGTCATCGCCCAGTCGAGGCCGGAGGGCACCGAGACGTCGCGGGCCTACAGCTATGAGCTACCGCAGAACCTGCCGGGCCTCGACAACACCCTGCGGGCGCTCGACCTGCCGATCCTCGAGCAGGCCAAGGTCGTGTCGGCCGACTGGCTCGCGCTCTTCCCGCGCGGTGGGGCTCTCGACTTCGCCGGCTTCGACCTCGCCGGGTTCGGCGAGGTGTCCGACCAGGCCGGCCAGGGCGGACTCCCGGACAGCGCCCGCATCGGCGACTACTACGAGATCGACGCCCAGCTCTTCGTCGTCACCCGTGGCGGTCCGGCCCAGTTCAGCGAGTTCGCCCGGGCGGTCTACCTCGACGCCCGCCTACCCCGGGTCGCGCGCGACCTCGGGCTCACCACCCCACCCGACGTCACCGCGGGCGTCGAGCCCTACCTCGACGCCCACTGGCCGGGGGCCGCCCTGCGCCCGGTCGCGGGAGAGCAGTGCGCCCGGCTAGAGCCGGAGTTCGGCTCGGTCCCGGGTGTCGTCCTGGTCGAGCTGCCCGAGGACGAGGCCAGCGCTGCCGAGATCGACGGCGGCGAGCGCGACGTCACGGTCGACCCCGGCAAGGGCGCGTTCGTGCTGTCCGGGGGCTGGGAGAGCGCCCAGGTCGGCGAACCGTTCGTCATCGACGCCAAGGGCTACTCCTATGCGCTGATCGGCACCGACGCGGTGGCCAACCTCGGTTTCGGCGACGACGACGCGCCGGTGGTCCCCGACAGCTGGCTCGAGCTGTTCATCGAGGGGGAGGCCCTCTCGGTCGACGCGGCCCTGTGCCCGCCGACGAGACCCGAGGAGCTGGGGCAGGGCACCGCTGACGACCCGTCCGGCGCCCCGTCCGGCGCCCCGTCCGCTGACCAGGGCGGCGAGAGTCGCTCGTGCGAGTGAGCCGTGCGGGGCGCGGCGTGGTCGCGGCCGGCCTGACCCTCGGGTTGCTCGCCCTGGGCGGCAACGCGCCGGCGTACGCCGTCGACCAGGTCTGCGAGAACATCGCCAGCGACCAGCCCGACGTCCTGGCGACCGAGCGCACCGGGTCGCCGGTCCAGCTGATGCAGGTGGCGCGTGCGCAGGAGATCGCGGCCGAGCGCGGTCGTGTGCCCGGTGCCGGCGTGACCGTGGCCGTGCTCGACTCGGGTGTCGCGGATCACGAGCTCATGGACGTCGTGCGCCCCGCCGGGCGACCCGTGCGCGCGCTCGTCGACCACCAGGGCACCTCGATGGCCGGGCTGATCGCCGCCCAGGGCACGGCCGAGGCGCCGATCGGGATCGCCCCCGGCGCGACGATCCTGGACGTGCGGGTCTATGACCGGCGCGACCCCGACGACACCAGCGACGAGGTCGGCCCACGTGCCGACCTGCTGCTCGAGGGGCTGCGCTACGTCGCCGGCCTGCCGCGTGGCGACGTGGGCGTGCTCGTGGTCGGGCTCAGCTTCGCCCGCACTCCCGAGCTCGACGCCGACCTGCGCGAGGTGCTCGCCGACCTGAGCGCCAAGGACGTGCTCGTGGTCGCGGCGAGCGGCGACCGACCGACCGAGGAGTCCGACGCTCTCTATCCCGAGCTCGGCTACGACGGTGAGGAGCCGCCCCACGGCGAGGACGTGCGCCCGGTGATCTGGCCGGCCGCGCACCCGGGGGTCCTCGCGGTCAACGCGACGGCAACCGTGCTGGTCGAGGAGGAGGTGGTCGTCGACGACGCCGACGATGACGTCCTGCGCAGCTCGGCCACGGACCTGGCAGCGCCCACTGCCGACGCGGTGTCGGTCGCCATCGACGGGCGAAGCACGTGCCTGCTGCCGGACATCTCCACGATCTGGGCCGCCGCCGAGGTGGCGGGCGTCGCGGCCCTGGTGCGCTCCGCCTTCCCTGCCGAGTCCGCGCGCCAGGTCGTCGCCCGGCTCGAGAGCACGGCCACGGGATCGCTGCGTGCCGCCACGGTGCTGACCGGTCACGGTGTGGTCCAACCCGTCGAGGCGCTCACCCGGCCCCTGCGGCCCACGGCCGAGGGGGACGTGGGCGGGACCCAGGTCGTCGCCGAGGGTGACCAGCGCGCCGTGGCACCCCAGCCGAAGGCCGACGTGCTGGCGAGCACGAAGCGCAACGCGGTGTGGTGGGGACTCCTGGCCGGCGGGGCCCTGATCGTGGCGGTTCTGCTCCGGCCGGTGCTGGCGCGCCGGCGCGACTGACCTCAGCTCACCGCGGCGGGGGAGGTGCGGACAGCACCAGCTGCGAGCCGAGCCGGAGCCCGGCCGGCAGGGTCGAGATGACGACGAGGGCGACGAACCCGCTGAAGAGCTTGTCGGCGAGGGAGACCAGCAGGTTGGAGAAGCCCACCGACACGATCAGCTGGTCGGTGAGCGCCATGAAGGTCGCGGTGATCGCGTCCTGGCCGTTGCCGGCGGACCCGCCGTAGAGCCCCACCAGGATCGGCACCGCGAGGAGCGTGGAGATGCCCGCCACCATGACGTTGAGCGCGAGGAAGCGTGGCAGCGTGCGACCCAGGCCGAACCGTCGTACGCCGTAGCCCCAGGCAAGGGCTCCGGCGACGTTGACGAGCGCGAAGGGGAGGGACGCGGCGCCGCTGAGCAGGGCGCCGACCACGTTGGTCGAGGCGCCGACGGCAGCGCCGCGCCACGGGCCGAGCGCGATCGCGGCGATGGCTGTCCCCACCATGTCGAGGTGGATGGGCAGGTCGAGGAAGTCCACGAACAAGCGACCCAGGAGATTGATCCCCAGGCAGGCGGCCATCAACAGCACCGACTCCCGGACGCTCGTGGGTGGGACGGGCGGCGGTGCTGGCGCGGTCGCCTGGTGTGGCTCCGGCTGCTGAACGTCCCGGCAGCGCGTGACCCACGCGTCGACGTCGGCGTCGCTTGCGCCGAGCGCCGTGCTGATGTCCCGCACGAGCTCGAGGTTCACGCGGGCACGACCCGTGCGGAAGGCGTCGTAGACCGTCGTGCGCGCGACGCGAGCCGCGTGCGGGCTCACGTCACGGGCCAGCCGCTGCTCGCTCACGCGGCGCGCGATCTCGGCGAACGACGGGTCTCCGGCGCTCGTGCGCAACGCCTGCAGCTCGAGGGCCAAGGGGTCCCAACGGGGCATGGTGCGCGACTCGGGCGGGGTGCCCGGCACCTCCACGGGCACTCCTCCAGCTGCAGGTCGGGATGTCCGCCCACCCTAGTCACCGCCGGACGCGGACGTGGCTGAATCCGGGACTTGTTCGGAGTTGTTCGGACTGGCCCCGACCCCTGGAGATCGCGCGGTGCGGACCGTACTAATGGGCTCTATGACCGCAGCACACACCCTGGAGCGGGAGCGCCACGCCGATCGGGCCGCCGTCGCGGCCCTGACTCCCGGCGAGCACGGGCTCGTGAGCGACTTCGCCGACCTCCACGGCTTCCCCTGGGAGGACTACGCGGACGTCTTCGACGACCTGGCGATCCTGGGCGGGCGTGAGCCGTCCTTCCACGAGGTCATGCGGGCGCTGCTGGGTCGCCACGTGGTCATCCTCCGGGAGGGCATGGGTGGCGTCACGGCTGCGGTCGACCTGCGCGACCTGGTCGTCCTGGCGACCTGGGTCGACCGGTGCCTGGCCCACTTCCTGCCCCTGGACAGGACCCTGCCCTCCTAGCGGGGGCGCCGGCACGACCCGACTAGGATCGCGCCGTGCACCATCGCCCCGACGCTCCACCGCCGTCCCTGAGGTACCGGCCGGAGCTCGACGGTGTGAGGGCCCTCGCGGTCTACCTGGTGGTCGGCTACCACGCAGGTGTCGGTCTGGTCTCCGGCGGATTCATCGGCGTGGACCTGTTCTTCGTCCTCTCCGGCTTCCTGGTGAGCGGGGTCATCCTGCGCGAGGTCGACCAGCGCGGGACGTTCTCCCTGAGGCACTTCTACGCGCGACGGGTGCGACGCCTGCTGCCGGCGGCGCTGGTCGTCGTCGTGGCCGCCGCCGCGCTGGAGCTGCTCACGTCCTCGGTGGCGACCCGCGCCGGATTCGTCGACGACGCGCGCGCCGCACTCCTCTACGTCGCCAACTGGCAGTTCATCGGCGAGGCCCGGGACTACTTCGCGACCGTGGAGTCGCCCAGCCCCTTCCTCCACTTCTGGTCGCTGTCCATCGAGGAGCAGTTCTACATCGGCTTCCCGCTGGTCGTGCTCCTGGCGCTGCGGTGGTCCCGCCGGCCGGTGAGGACGCTCGCGATGGTGGTGGGCGTGGCCGGCGTCGCGTCCCTCTCCCTGCAGGTCGTCAGGGCGGGTGACGACCCGACGTACGCCTACTACGCCACGGACACCCGGGCCTACCAGCTCGTCGCCGGCATCGGGCTGACCATCTTGGTGCGCAAGCTGGCGGGCCGACTGACCGACAGCTCCGTCGTGCGGCTGGGCACCCCCACGGCGGCAGCGGGCCTGGTCGCGGTGGTCCTCGTCGCGACGAGCCTGGTCGATGTCACGGCCTCGACCCGGGGGATCCTCGCTACCGCGGCCTCCGTGGCCCTCGTCGCGGGCCTGTGGGTGACGCCGCAGGGCGCGCTCTCCCGGGCGCTCGCCCTGACCACCCCCAACTACCTGGGGCGGCTCTCCTACGCCACCTATCTGTGGCACTGGCCGATCCTGCTCTTCCTCGAGCGGGTGCTCGACGCCCGGCCGCTGGTGCTGGCCGTGCTCGGCGCTGTCCTCTCCACGGCGCTGGCCGCGCTGTCGAGCCACCTCCTCGAGACCCCGATCCGCAGGGCAGCCACCCTTCACCGACTCCCACGGATGGTCGTGCTGAGCGGGCTTGCCCTGAGCGTGCTCGCGGCCGTGGTGGTCGTCCCGCCCGTGCTCGACTTGGACCGACGACCGGTCGTCACCACCACCACCGCCGGCTCGGGGCCGACCGGCATCGCGGCGCTTGACCGTCGCGTCCCGGACCTCGACCTCGTGGCGGCCAAGGCGGACGTCGGGGAGCTGACACCCACCCCGTGCACCGCCGACGAGCCGACCGCCTGCGTCCAGGCCGTCGGCACAGGGGCGCACGTGCTGCTCCTCGGTGACAGCCAGGCCGCGATGTTCACCCCCATGTTCTACGCGCTCGCGGCCGACCACGACCTGACCGTCTCCACGAACGTGCAGAACGGGTGTCCCTGGCAGGCCGACCAGGTCAACGAGAGGGCGGGCAACGACCCGGACGCCCAGGCGGCCTGCGTCGACGCGCGCGGGACCTTCTTCGACGAGGTCCTTCCCCTGATGGACGTGGATGTCGTGGTCGCGATCGGGCTCTCCCGCTCGGATGCCTACTGGGAGGGCCTGCTGACCAGCCCGGGCGGCCCGCCGGGGGAGAGCCTCGACGAGCTGCAGCTGCGCACGACGCGTGCCACCGCGGCGGCCATCCGCACCGCAGGTCCCGACCTCGTCATCGTCGAGAGTATCTTCGGCACCGAGGGCTACGGGATCACGGGCTTCGACCCCATCGAGTGCCTCGCCGCGGCCGATCGGGTCGCGGACTGCGCGGTCCAGCCACCGCTGGAGGCGCCGGCCGTCGACGATATCTACGGCGTCCTGGACACCGAGGCCGCCGGCATCGCGACCATCGACCTGACGGACGTGATCTGCCCGGACCGTCCGCTCTGCCACCCGATCAAGGGTGGGACGGTCATCTGGAAGGACCGCGACCACATCACGGCGTCCTGGTTCGTCAAGCAGCGAGAGGCGGTCTGGCGCCGTCTGCTGGCGACCGGGCTCCTGGCCTAGGCACGGCCTGGGCCTGGCCTGGGACGGGAGATGCAGGACGCCGGCTCCCGTCTGTCGACGAGAGCCGGCGTCATCCCTGCTGTGCGGCGGAGCATAGGGGATTCGAGCTGACGGTTGCCCTCGAACGCCCCCCTGCCCCGGGAACCCGATTGGCGCTCAAATGGAGCGTGAAGTTCGTGCTGCTACAGCAAACGACATCGTTGCAATACGCGGATCGACGGGGCCGGAAGCACATGGAAACGCCGTCCTTGATCGGCCGTCGGCTGCAATCATCCGGACACAGTTCCTGCGATCATCCGCTTAGGCATCCTGCAATCGTCGGCATAGCGGCCTGAGAACGGTACTGTGGCGCCATGGATACGGTGGCGGTACTCGGACGCGAATACCGGCCTCGCGTGATCGACAGTGCGTTGCAACGCGCCCTCGCGGCCTCCGGCGCAGTGGTGATCGAGGGGGCGCGCGCGAGCGGCAAGACCATGACGGCCTTGCACGCCGCGGCCTCCTACGTCTTCATCGACGATGCCGGCGTCCAGCGCCTGCTCGAAGTGGCGCCGCGTTCACTTCTCGAGGGCGAGGCACCCAGGCTGCTCGACGAGTGGCAGGTCGCCCCGGACCTGTGGAACCTCGTGCGCCGTGCCGTTGACTCCGCTGTAGAGCCCGGGCGGTTCATCCTCACCGGCTCCTCGGTCCCTCCGGACGATGTCACCCGGCACACCGGGGCCGGACGGTTCCTGCGGCTGCGTCAGCGGACTATGTCGTGGTGGGAGAAGCTCGACGCACCAACGGGCGCAGTGAGCATCTCGGGTCTGTTCGACGGGGACCTGCCCAAGACCGATCTTGACGCAGCCCCCGATCTCGACACCGTCATCGACAACCTGCTGCGGCCCGGCTTCCCCGCGATGACTGCGCTTTCACCAACTCAGGCCTCGGATCGACTGCGCGGCTACATCGACGACGTCGCACGCACCGACATCCACCGCATTGCCGACATCCGGCATGAGCCCGAGGTGGTCAAGCAACTCATCGCCGCACTCGCGCGATCGGTGGCCTCCGAGGTCACCTACACGACACTCGCGGCCGACATCCGCACGGTCGCGCCAGCGATCGACGAGGAGACGGTCAGCAACTACGTCGGCCTGCTCCAGCGTTTGTTCATCGTCGAGGCACAGCGCCCGTGGACCCCGGCGTTGCGATCGCGCGCGCGGGTGCGCACCTCACCGAAGCTCCACCTGGTCGACCCAGCCCTTGCCGCTGCGGCCCTGGGCGCTGGTCCCCAACAGCTACGGGGCGACCTCAACACCCTCGGCACACTGTTCGAGAGTGCCGTCGTTCATGATCTGACTGTGTTCGCCTCGCGTATCGACGGCGAGGTCAGTCACTATCGCGACTCCAACAACAAGGAGATCGACGCGATCATCACGCTCCCCGACGGACGGTGGGGCGCCGTCGAGGTCAAGCTCGGCGGCCAACAATTCACCGTCGGTGCCACCTCGCTGCAAGCGGTGATCGCACAAGTCGACATCGCAGCGATAGGAGAGCCGGCGTTTCGACTCGTCGCCACCGGAACCGGGCCGATCCTTGTCACCGACGACGGGACTGTCACGGCCCCACTAACCGCCCTGGCTCCCTGAACCTTGATCCACCGCGTGTGATTCGAGTTGACCCGGCGAACGATGAGCCGACAACCCCACGGAGGGCTACGGGGTCGTGGGCTTCGACCCCATCGAGTGCCTCGCCGCGGCCGATCGGGTCGCGGACTGCGCGGTCCAGCCACCGCTGGAGGAGCCGGCCGTCGACAACGTCTACGGCGTCCTGGACACCAAGGACTCCGGCATCGCGACCATCGACCTGACCGACGTGATCTACCCGGACCGTCCGCTCTGCCACCCCATCAAGGGCCGGACGGTCATCTGGAAGGACAGCGACCACATCACGTCGACCTGGTTCGTCAAGCAGCGAGGAGGCGTCATCCCAGCTGTGCGGGGAGGATGGGGGATTCGAACTGACGGGACCTCTGAGCGCCTCACGACCCCGGGACCCCTCGACAGGCTCAAACTGAGCGTGCGTGCCAGGTTCCTGGATGCGAATGAAAGCCTTGGGATACGCCGATCGCCAGGGCCGGTCGCACACGAGTCAGCCCATGAGCCGGACTCGGGACGGCTCGCTAGAGGTTCTGCCGGACGTCGAACGCGACGCGTAGACTCCGACCATGAGCGAAGTCGTCAGCCGTCTCGACCGGATAACAGTCGACCCACTGATCTGCCACGGCTCGCCGACGATCCGCGGCATGCGCCTGCGGGTGCAGGACGTCCTTGAACTGCTGGCCTCCGGGATGACCTACGACGAGATCCTTACCGACTACGAAGAGCTTGAGCGAGACGACATCCTCGCCGTTCTTGAGTTCGCAGCTCTGGACTCCGCTGGCCGCCTGCAACGCGTCGTGGCGTGACTGCGTTCCTGGTCGATCAGCAGTTGCCGAAGGCGCTTGCCGCGTACCTGACCGAGCACGGTCACGACGCGCGGCACATCAAGGACTACCCCGGCGGTGCCACGATGCCCGACCCAGAACTCGCCTGCTTGGCAGACTCCGAGGATCGCTTCGTCGTGACCAAGGACGACGACTTCCGAATGTCTCATCTGCTTCGGAAGTCGCCGGCGAGACTCCTTCACGTCACCTGCGGCAACATCTCGACCCGCGATCTCTTCGCCATGTTCGACCAGCACTGGCGCGAGTTCGAGGCCGCGATCACGAGCTACACCTACCTGGGGATCAATCGCCCAGGTGTGATCATCCACGACGCCAGCTGATCTCCGGGCCATTCAATCCTCGGCCCCACCTGGACGACCGACCGCGTCGACCCTCACCCAGGCACACCGCTCTCGACCTCATCTTCGAATGCACGGAGGGCCACGAGGTCGTGGGCTTCGACCCCATCGACTGCCTGGCCGTGGCCGATCGGGTCGCGGACTGCGCGGTCCAGCCACCGCTGGAGGAGCCGGCCGTCGACAACGTCTACGGCGTCCTGGACACCAAGGACTCCGGCATCGCGACCATCGACCTGACCGACGTGATCTGCCCGGACCGTCCGCTCTGCCACCCCATCAAGGGCCGGACGGTCATCTGGAAGGACAGCGACCACATCACGTCGACCTGGTTCGTCCAGCAGCGAGAGGCGGTCTGGCGCCGTCTGCTGGCGACCGGGCTCCTGGCCTAGGCCTGGCCTGGGACGGGAGACGCAGGACGCCGGCTCCCGTCTGTCGACGAGAGCCGGCGTCATCCCAGCTGTGCGGCGGAGGATAGGGGATTCGAACCCCTGAGGGCTTTCACACCCAACCCGCTTTCCAAGCGAGCGCCATAGGCCACTAGGCGAATCCTCCGCCGGAGACCTTACCGGGCAGGTCCCGGGTGGATGAAATCGATCCCACCTCGGGCTCTCGTCATGGATCACCTAGACTTCTCCGCAACCCCCCGTGTGGCGGCATCTCGCCCAACTCCCCCAGGGCCGGAAGGCAGCAAGGGTAAGTGAGCTCTGTCGGGTGCATGGGGGGCCTTTTCTTTGCCGGAGCCGCCCGAATCCGTCCGGACCCGCCCGGGCAGCGGTCCTCCACGGAGGACGGACCGGCCCGCTACCGGCTGTCGGCGCCGGTGGATAGTGTTCTGACGTGGAGACACCCCTAGCGCTTTACCGCCGCTACCGACCCGAGACCTTCCAGCAGGTCATCGGGCAGGAGCACGTGACGGAGCCGCTGCGGGTGGCGCTGGCCAACAACCGGGTCAACCACGCCTACCTCTTCTCCGGCCCGCGCGGCTGCGGCAAGACCACCTCGGCCCGCATCCTGGCCCGGGCGCTCAACTGCGACCTGGCGCCCGTGGCCGACCCGTGCGGGGCGTGTCCGAGCTGCGTCGACCTGGCCCGCGGGGGCCCGGGGTCGATCGACGTCATCGAGATCGACGCGGCCTCCCACGGTGGCGTCGACGACGCTCGCGACCTGCGGGAGAAAGCGTTCTTCGCGCCGGTGCGCAGCCGCTACAAGGTCTACATCATCGACGAGGCCCACATGGTCACGACGCAGGGCTTCAACGCCCTGCTCAAGCTGGTGGAGGAGCCCCCGCCGCACCTGCGCTTCATCTTCGCGACGACCGAGCCCGAGAAGGTCATCGCGACGATCCGCTCGCGCACCCACCACTACCCCTTCAGGCTGATCCCGCCGCGGCTGCTCTCCTCCTACCTGACCGAGCTCTGCGAGCAGGAGGGTGTCTCGATCGAGCCCGCCGCGCTCCCGCTGGTCGTGCGCGCCGGGGCCGGCTCGGCACGCGACACGCTCTCGGTGCTCGACCAGCTGCTCGGCGGCGCCGGTGCGGAGGGCGTCACCTACGCGCTGGCCAGCGGCCTGCTGGGCTACACGCCCGACACCCTGCTCGACGAGGTCGTCGACTCCTTCGCCGCAGGGGACGGCTCGGCGGTCTTCGGGGTCGTGGACAAGGTGATCGAGACCGGCCAGGACCCACGCCGCTTCACCGAGGACCTGCTGCGCCGGCTGCGCGACCTCGTCATCGTCTCCGCCGTGCCCGACGCACCCGCCACGGGCCTGATCGACGTCTCCGAGGACCAGGGCGAGCGACTGGTCGCCCAGGCTGCCCGCTTCGGCGCTGCCGAGCTCACCCGCGCGGCCGACCTGGTCGCGACCGGGCTGACCGAGATGCGCGGCGCCACCGCCCCCCGACTGCTGCTAGAGCTGATCTGCGCTCGGGTGCTGCTGCCCGGGGCCGACCACTCCACCGACGGCGTCCTGGCGCGCCTGGACCGTCTCGAGCGCCGGGCCGCGATCAGCGGTGGCGCGCCCGTCCCGGACGCTCTCCCGGCACCCACCCCTGGCCAGGACCGACCTGCTCAGGTGCGTCCCGCACCGCACGAGCCGGAGCCGCTGGTCGCGGCGCCCGTCGCGCCGGTGGTCGAGAGCGAGGTCGTCACGCCACCTCCGCCACCCCCCGCACCGGTCGCGCCGGAGCCGGAGCCGGAGCCGGAGCCCGAGCCGGTCCCTGCTCCTGCGGTCGTCGGCTCGAGCACCCTCTCGCTCGTCGACGTACGACGCCTGTGGCCCGACATCGTCGAGGCCACCAAGCAGCGGCGACGGGTGACCTGGATCCACCTCACCCAGCACGCCCAGGTGGTCGCCGTCGACGCCACGACGCTCACGCTGGGATTCTCCAACGCCGGGGCCCGCGACTCCTTCGACAACGGCGGCAGCTCCGAGATCGTGCGCCAGTCCGCCATCGACGTCGTGGGCGCCGACTGGCAGGTCGAGACGATCGTCGACCCGGGAGCCTCGGCCGACGTCCCGCCACCTCCCGCAGCCGGGCCGCCGCAGCCCGAGCCGGTGCGACCCGACCTGCCGGTCGCGGTGGACGAGCGACCCGTGCCCGAGGCGCCGCCGGCCTGGGCGAGCGACGAGCCGGCGGCTGCGGAGCCCGGCGCTCCCGAGTCCCGTCCCGGTCCCGAGTCCGTGCGCTCGGCCCGCGAGGCGATCCAGACCACCCGCCCGGCGGGCGAGGACGCCGCCCGGGGGGCCGACCTCGCAGCAGCCGATGCCGACGCCCACCCCGACGACCTCGACGCCGACTCCGAGGAGCTGGGCGGTGCCGAGCTCCTCGCCCGCGAGCTCGGTGCGCAGATCATCGAGGAGATCCGGCACTCTTGAGGCCGTCCCAGCGTTGTCCCACCGTCTTGTCCCAACCGTTCGCAACCACGAGGTGACCGCACGATGACCCAGAACCCCTTCGACGCCATGGGCGGCGGCGGCTTCGACATGAACGCCCTGCTCCAGCAGGCCCAGCAGATGCAGGAGCAGCTGCAGGCAGCCCAGGAGCGCCTCACCGACACCGTCCTGGACGGCACCGTGGCCGGCGGAGCCGTGACGGTGAAGGTCAGCGGTGTGGGTGACCTGATCGCGGTCGAGATCAAGGCCGGTGGCTTCGACGGCTCCGACGCCGACGACCTGACCGACCTCGGCGACATGATCGTGGCCGCCTACCGCGACGCCAAGTCGCAGGCCGACGCGCTCGCCGGCGAGGCCCTGGGGCCGTTGGCCGGGGGTGGCGGCCTGCCGGGCATGCCGCCGACCGGTCAGCTGGGGTTCTGAGCCGACCTTGTACGAAGGTGTCGTCCAGGACCTGATCGACGAGCTCGGCCGCCTGCCGGGGGTCGGTCCCAAGAGTGCCCAGCGCATCGCGTTCCACCTGCTGCAGGCCGAGCCGACCGACGTACGCCGGTTGGCCGACGTGCTGATGGAGGTCAAGGCGAAGGTGCGGTTCTGCTCGGTCTGCTTCAACGTCTCCGAGGACGAGCAGTGCCGGATCTGTCGTGACCCGCGGCGTGACCGGGCGGTCCTCTGCGTCGTCGAGGAGTACAAGGACGTCGTGGCCATCGAGCGCACCCGCGAGTTCCGCGGGCGCTACCACGTGCTCGGCGGGGCGATCTCGCCGATCGACGGGATCGGGCCGGACCAGCTGCGCATCAAGGAGCTGATGCCGAGGCTCAACGACGGAGTGGTCCTCGAGGTCGTGCTGGCGACCGATCCCAACCTCGAGGGGGAGGCGACCGCGACCTATCTCACGCGCTTGCTGCGCCCCATGGGGTTGCAAGTCACCCGCTTGGCGAGTGGACTGCCGGTGGGTGGTGACCTCGAATACGCCGACGAGGTCACCTTGGGACGAGCCTTCGCAGGGAGACGAGCAGCCGAATGACCGCACCACAGATCGACTCCGAGACATCTGACTTCGCTCAAGAGATCGCCGACAGCGTCGAGAGCTTCCTGATCGCGCTGCGGGCGATCAGCCGGGAGGTGACCTCGGGCCAGGCGATCTCGCTGCTGCTGCTCGAGATCAGCCAGGTGCTGCTCGCCGGCGCCCGGCTCGGCGCCCAGCGCGACTTCACGCCGACCGCCGACTACCAGCCCGACGTGGGACCGGAGGCCGACCTCGACGAGATGCGCCTGCGGCTGGCCGTCCTGCTCGGCAACGTCGACACCTACAGCTTCGTCTTCGACCCCTACGTGCCCGACGTGGTCGAGAGCCAGCTCTCCGACGACCTGACGTCGATCGCCAGTGACCTCGAGAACGGCCTGCGCCACTTCCGGCTCGGCGACGTCACCGAGGCGCTGTGGTGGTGGCAGTTCTCCTACGTGGCCTCGTGGGGCAACCTCGCCGGCGCCGTGCTCAACGCGCTGCTCTCGGTGGTGTCCCACGACCGGCTCGACGTCGACAACGACGCCGAGATCGAGCAGATCGTCGCCGCCGAGGCGGTCTTGGACGGCGACCCGGTCTGAGCGACGGAGTCGTTAGACTCTGAGAGTCCTTCCCCGACCTCAGGAGTGAGCTGACGTGGGCATTGTCGTGCAGAAGTACGGCGGCTCTTCGGTCGCTGATGCCGCGGGCATCAAGCGAGTCGCGCAACGCATCGTCAACACCCGCAAGGCGGGCAACGACGTGGTTGTCGTGGTGTCCGCGATGGGTGACACGACCGACGAGCTGCGTGATCTCGCCGAGCAGGTGACACCGCTGCCACCGCCACGCGAGCTCGACATGCTGCTGACCGCCGGCGAGCGCATCTCGATGGCCCTGGTGGCCATGGCGATCGCACAGCTGGGGCACAAGGCACAGTCCTTCACCGGCTCGCAGGCGGGCGTCATCACCGACTCCGCCCACGGCCGCGCCAAGATCATCGACATCACGCCGGGTCGCATCGAGGCCGCCATCAAGGACGGCGCGATCGCGATCGTCGCCGGCTTCCAGGGCGTCTCCCAGGACACCAAGGACGTCACGACGCTCGGGCGCGGTGCCTCCGACACCACCGCGGTCGCTTTGGCGGCCGCCCTCGGCGCCGACGTGTGCGAGATCTACAGCGACGTCGACGGTGTCTTCACCGCGGACCCCCGCATCGTGAGCACCGCTCGCAAGCTCGACCGCGTCTCGACCGAGGTCATGCTCGAGATGGCGGCCTCGGGCGCCAAGATCCTCCACCTGCGGTGTGTCGAGTACGCCCGCCGCTACAACATGCCGGTCCACGTACGCTCGTCCTTCTCGCAGAAGGAAGGCACCTGGGTCATCCCCGAGACAGTCGCAGGAGAACACATGGAACAGGCGATCATCGCGGGCGTCGCCCACGACCGCAGCGAGGCCAAGATCACCGTCGTCGGCGTGCCCGACAAGGTCGGCGAGGCCGCGCGCATCTTCGAGGCGCTGGCCGTGACCGAGGTCAACATCGACATGGTCGTGCAGAACGTCTCGGCCGCAGCGACCGGCCTCACCGACATCTCCTTCACCCTGCCGCGCTCCGACGGGCAGGCCGCGATGGCCGGGCTCGCCCGGATCCAGGACGAGGTCGGCTACGAGAAGCTCCTCTACGACGACCAGATCGGCAAGGTCTCCCTGATCGGCGCCGGCATGCGCTCACACCCGGGCATCACGGCCAAGTTCTTCGCGGCGCTGGCCGCTGCGGGGGTCAACATCGAGATGATCTCCACCTCGGAGATCCGCATCTCGGTCGTGGTCAACGAGTCGCAGGTCGACGAGGCCGTGCGCTCCACCCACACCGCCTTCGAGCTCGACAACCTCGAGGTCGAGGCGGTCGTCTACGGCGGGACCGGCCGATGAGCGTGCGCATCGGCATCGTCGGCGCCACCGGCCAGGTCGGCGTCGCCATGCGCCAGATCCTCGAGGAGCGGGGCTTCGCGTGTGATGAGATCCGCTTCTTCGCCTCGGCCCGCTCCGCCGGCACCGTGCTCCCCTTCGCCGGTCGTGAGATCACCGTCGAGGACGCCTCCACCGCCGACCCCTCCGGCCTCGACATCGCACTCTTCTCCGCGGGCGCCACGACCTCGCGCGCGCTGGCCCCGGCCTTCGCGGCCGCCGGCGTCACCGTCGTCGACAACTCCTCGGCGTTCCGCATGGACCCCGCCATCCCGCTGGTCGTCTCCGAGGTCAACCCCGAGGCGATCGAGCAGGCCCTGGCCGAGGGTGGCAAGCGGATCATCGCCAACCCCAACTGCACGACCATGGCCGCGATGCCGGTGCTCAAGCCCCTCCACGAGGAGGCCGGCCTGGTGCGGCTGATCGCCTCGACCTACCAGGCCGTGTCCGGCTCGGGCGTCGCCGGGGTCGAGGAGCTCGCGTCCCAGATCGGTGCCGCCGGTGACAAGGCCCGTGAGCTGGCTTACGACGGCGAGGCCGTGAGCTTCCCCGAGCCGGTGAAGTACGAGCGGACGATCGCCTACAACGTGCTGCCGCTGGCCGGCTCGATCGTCGACGACGGCCTGTTCGAGACCGACGAGGAGCAGAAGCTCCGCAACGAGTCGCGCAAGATCCTGGGCATCCCCGATCTGAGGGTCTCCGGCATCTGCGTGCGGGTGCCGGTCTTCACCGGCCACTCGCTGGCGATCAACGCCGAGTTCGCCTCGGCGCTCACCGTCGAGCGGGCCCGCGAACTGCTCGCCGCCGCGCCCGGGGTCGAGCTGTCCGACATCCCCACGCCGCTGCAGGCGGCCGGCAAGGACCCGTCGTACGTCGGTCGGATCCGGCAGGACGCCGGCGTCGACGGCAACCGTGGCCTCGCGCTCTTCGTCTCCAACGACAACCTGCGCAAGGGCGCCGCGCTCAACACCGTCCAGATCGCTGAGCTGCTCGCGGCGCGCTGAAGGCGTTGCGGCTCGGGCGGCGCTTCATCAAGGTATGTAGACGAAACGCCACCCCCCATCGCGTGCGCCCCATGGTGGGTGGCGCGTCGCCGTGGGGAGTGTGGCGGTTGGCCGGCCGTGGTGTGGGCTGCGACATCGCGCCGACTCGGCGAGGGTGGCTCAGTCCTCCGGCGCCTCGATGAACGTCGTGGTGACCCAGTGGGACAGCAGGTAGGTGGCGACCCCGACGAGCGGGATGACGAGGATCATCCACCAGCGATCGAGCACGTCGATGAAGACCAGCAGGGCGATCACCGCGAGTGAGCCGACCGCGAGGAAGCTGGTGCTGCCGGCGTCGGGCACACGGAACGCGCGCAGCAGGGCGGAGCCGACCATCACCGCGCCGACCACGATGGCGAGCAGGATCGGGAATCCGGCCGCACCGCACGAGGCGGTGCCCTGCACGGCCTCGCA
Organism: Nocardioides psychrotolerans; assembly: GCF_900113685.1. Taxonomy (GTDB): domain Bacteria; phylum Actinomycetota; class Actinomycetes; order Propionibacteriales; family Nocardioidaceae; genus Nocardioides; species Nocardioides psychrotolerans. The sequence continues at coordinate 121,939 of NZ_FOQG01000003.1, read as the reverse complement.
GGTGCGCAGGGCGCCCGCGGTGGCGCCGACCATCGCTGCGCCGACGAGGAGGCCGGTCAGCGCGGCCGCGAACCGACCGGTGACGATCGGCTCGCGGTCCTCGACGGGTGCCTTCGGTGCCCTCTCCGCCTTGGCGAGCTTGGGCGGCTTGGGTGCCTTCACGGGTTTCAGGGGCTCGGCGGGTTTCACGGGGTCGGCGGGTGCCTCGTCGGCGAACAGCGGCCTGCTCTCCTCGACCGGCGGCTCCTCGACCGGCGGGGCCGGCGAGGTGGAGGGGACGGTCTGCCGCTGCGGCCTGTCGAGGGGCTTCTCGAGGGGCTGTTCGACGGGCTCTGCCTGCGCGATCACCCGGGTGTCGTCGGTCGGCTCGATGACCTGGGTGTCGTCGTCGACCACGGGCACCTCGGGGGAGGGCGCGGGTCGGGACTTCTTGCGACCGAAGAGCTTCGGCAGCTCCAGGCTCGGCTCGGTGGTCTTGTCCTCGTCTCCCATGCGTCTCAGTGTGTCACGAGAGGTGACCGCGCTCACCTGATCGGCACGGGTCGCTCAGGCGACGATGCGGATCGGGCCGAGCCAGGGCTCGAAGCCGTCCTCGGGGACGTCCCAGGTGGCCGCGCCCACGGAGGCGTCGGCGCGCTCCAGGAGCAGGTCCTCGAAGGAGCGCTGCAGGTGGCCGGGCGCCACGCCGACGCCGGCGAGGTCGAGGCGGGTGTGAGGCCTACGACGACCCCAGGGCTCGCCGTGGCCGACGCTGAGCTGGCCTCCTGCGCCGTCCCACACCAGGGCCCGACCGGGCCGGGTGGGCAGCCAGAAGCAGCCGCGGGAGCGGTGCCGCCCACCGCCGAGCTCGTCGAGCCGGTCGAGCAGACGGCCCGGGTGGGAGGGGCGGCGCGAGGTGAGCGACCGGGCCCAGACCCACGGTGAGTCCACGGCGGGCAGGGGGTCACGTCGTACGGCGGCGGACCAGGCGAGGGTCTCGCCGTGCCGGTGCAGGTCGGAGCCCAGGTGGGAGCCGTCGACCTCCTCGAGGCCACGGAGCACCAGGGCGTCCGGGCGGGCCAGGGCGCGCACCAGGTCGAGGCCCGCAGCCTCCGCCTGGCCGGCGACGACGACCAGGTCCGCGTACTCGATCATCGCGGCGGTGACCTCGCCGACGCCGCGGCGGTCCTCGTGGGAGGTGTGGTGGCCGCGCTCGACGAGCAGCGCGTTGCCGACGAGGTCCTCGACCAGGTCGCTGCCTTCGAGCGCGGCCACGACGCTGGCGATCCTGAGGTGGCGAGCCAGGCGGGTGTCCCACGACATCACGTTGCAGACCTGGGCGGCCTCGGCGCCGACCGGCAGGGCGGCCAGAACCGTGGCCCAGCGCCCGTCGCGGGCGACCCGCTCGAGCGTGGGGATGACGTCCTCGCGCAGGGCACAGCTCACGCAGGCGTGCTCCAGGGCGATCTCCTCGCGCTCCACGACGCCGGCCAGGTCGCCCACGGTGCGACGCAGCACCTGTGCCTCGACGTCGATGACGTGGCGGACCGCCACCGCGTGCGGCAGGTCGAAGAGCATTGCGACCATCGTCGCCTCGAGCGTGACCGTGTCGACCCCGGTGAGCAGGACCAGAGGGGTTCGCATGGGTGCCTCCATCAATAGAATGAGAATCATTCTCAAGCATGCCATCGACCGACGCTCGTGTCACGCCCGGCGGTAGGTTGAGCAGCATGAGTCAGACCACCGGGGTGCGGCCGACGCGACAGCGGCTGGCCGTACGTCAGGTGCTCGACTCCGCCGACGACTTCCGCAGCGCCCAGGACATCCACGACGCGCTGCGTCGCGAGGGGGAGCGGGTCGGGCTGGCGACGGTCTACCGCGCCCTGCAGTCCCTGGTCGACGCGGGAGAGATCGACGTGCTCAAGACCGCCGCTGGCGAGTCCGTCTACCGGCGGTGCAGCACGCACCACCATCACCACCTCGTCTGCCGCACCTGCGGCCGCACCGTGGAGATCGAGGGACCGGCGGTGGAGCGCTGGGCGCGCGCCGTGGCCCTCGAGCACGGCTATGAGGACGCCAGTCACACCCTGGAGCTCTTCGGCACCTGTTCGTCGTGCCATGCAGGCGTGCGCTAGCGTTGACAACGAGAATCGATCTCACGAGAAAGGCACTACATTGAACCGCAACGAGCTGAAGGAGGCCGTCGCCGACCGCGCCGGCCTGGACGTCGGTCAGGCCGACCGGGCGCTCTCGGCCGTCCTGGACGCCATCACCGGCGCGCTGGCGTCGGGCGACAAGGTGACGCTGGCCGGGTTCGGCACGTTCGAGACGCGCGAGCGCGCCGCCCGCACGGGCCGCAACCCGCAGACCGGCGAGAGCATGGAGATCGCCGCGTCGACCGCAGCGGCGTTCAAGCCGGCCGCCGCGCTCAAGAAGGCTGTCTCCGAGCGCTGACGTCGCTGGTCAGGCACCGCCTGACACGCAGAGGAGCCCCGGACCCACATGGTGGGTCCGGGGCTCTTGACGTCTTCGACGCCGTCTGTCGGGCTGACAGGATTTGAACCTGCGGCCTCCTCGTCCCGAACGAGGCGCGCTACCAAGCTGCGCCACAGCCCGATCATGGGCCCCTCCCGGTGGAGGGAGGAGCCCACGGTCATCGAGCATACCCGAGGGCCCGACGAGCCCCGAATCAGGGCCGGGTCAGGTCTGGGGCAACAATGTCAGCAGCGTGGCCTCGGGTCGGCAGGCCACGCGGATCCGCGCGTAGGGGCTGGTGCCGACCCCGGCGGAGACGTGCATCCAGGCCGAGCCCGGGTCGCCCGGCCGGGAGTCGGCCGGGTGGCGGTGGAGCCCCTTGGCCCGGGCCGGCTCGAGGTCGCAGTTGGTGGTGAGCGGCCGTCCGCCGGGCAGGCAGACCTGCCCCCCGTGGGTGTGGCCCGCGAGGATCGCGTCATAGCCGTCGGCGGCATAGCGGTCGAGCACCCGCAGGTACGGCGCGTGCGCGATGCCGAGCCGGAGGTCGGCGCCGGGGTCGGCCGGACCGGCCACCTCGTCGAGCCGGTCATAGCTCAGGTGGGGGTCGTCGACGCCCGCGAGGGCGAGGGTGGTCTCGCCGACGGTCAGGGAGCCGCGGCGGTTGGTGAGGTCGAGCCAGCCCGCAGCGGTGAACGCCTGCGAGAGCAGGGGCCAGGGCAGCTGGGCCACGTCGGTGTGACGCGTGCCGTCATCGGGCAGCAGGTAGCGCAGGGGGTTGCGGATGCTCGGCTCGAAATAGTCGTTCGAGCCGTGCACGAACACGCCCGGCACGTCGAGCAGTGCCCCGAGCGCGTCACGCACCACGGGCACGGCGTCGCGGTGGGCGAGGTTGTCGCCGGTGTCGACGACCAGGTCGGGCCGCAGGTCGGCCAGCCCGCGCAGCCACTCCTGCTTGCGAGACTGGCCGGGGGTCATGTGGATGTCGCTGAGGTGCAGCACCCGCAGGGGCCTCATGCCGCGCGGCAGGACGGGAACCCCCACGCGCCGCAGGGTGTAGGCCCGCGCCTCGCACGCGGCGTACGCCGTGAGCCCGGCGGCGGCGAGCGCACCTCCGCCGAGCAGACGAGGAAGAATCCGGAGGCTGGGCACGCGGCAAGGCTGCCACAATGGGGCCCATGAGTGCCCTCAAGGACCGCCTGCGCACAGACCTCACCGCCTCCATCAAGTCGCGCGACGCGGTGCGCTCCTCCACGTTGCGGATGATCCTCACCGCGATCACCACCGCGGAGGTCGCCGGCAAGGAGGCCCGTGAGCTGACCGACGACGACATCATCGGCGTGCTGTCCTCGGAGGCCAAGAAGCGACGCGAGGCGGCCACGGCGTTCGCCGACGGCGGCCGGGTGGAGATGGCGGCCAAGGAACGAGCCGAGTCGGAGGTGATCGCCGACTACCTGCCCGCAGCGCTCAGCGACGAGGAGGTCTCCGGCATCATCACCGCCGCCATCGAGAAGGTCGGTGCCGCGGGCGAGGGCATGAAGGCCATGGGCAAGGTCATGGGTGTCGTCACGCCCCAGGTCAAGGGTCGTGCCGACGGTGGTGCCGTCGCTGCGGAGGTGCGCCGACAGCTGGGCTGAGTCAGCCCCGGCCGCCGTTCCCGTTGCCGTTGTTGCCCCGACCGCCGTTGCCATTCCCGTTGCCGCCGTCGCCGCCGCCGTTGCCACCGGGAGGTCGCGGCTCGCGGCCGGTCGACTGGTAGATGACGACCGTGTCGCCGCTGGCGAGCTCGGTGCCCGCGCCCGGGCCGGTGTAGGCGACCGTGTCCACCGAGTAGCCGGAGGGCACGTAGCCACCCAGACTGACGGTGAACCCGAGCTCCTCGAGGGTGGCGCGGGCCGAGTCGATGTCCTGTCCGGCCACGTCGGGGACGCCGGTGAGGACACCGAGGACGTCGCTGCCGTTGGGCGCCACGAAGTCCTCGTCGTCGAGGTACTGCTCGATGACCTTCATCGCGTCGCCCCACATGGGTCCGGCCAGGGTCGAGCCGAAGGCCGCGGAGACGAAGGAGTTGCCGATGGTCTGCCCGTTGAGCGTGATCGGCTGACCTTCGATGTTGGCGCCGGCGATCATCGCGGCGGTCGCCAGGTTGGGGGTGTAACCCGCGAACCACACGGCGCGGTTCTCCTGGATGGTGCCGGTCTTGCCGGCGGAGGGCTGCACGGTGTTGATGCCGGCGCTGTAGCCGAAGCCGCCGGGCTCCTGGACGCCGCGGAGCACGTCGTTGACGGCGTCGGCGACCGAGCTCGGCATCACCTGGGTGCAGCGTGCTGGGTAGTCCTTGAGCGTGTTGCCGTTGGCGTCGAGGATCGCGGTGACAGGGCGCGAGTCGCAGTGAAGGCCGCGGCCGGCGAACGTCGCGTAGGCCTCGGCCATCTCCAGCGGGCTCACGTCCGCGACACCGAGGGTGAAGGTCGGCACCATCTCGGTGGCCGGCTCGGTGAGCTGGACGCCCATGGACTTGGCGAGCTCGAACGGCTCGCAGAGGCCGGTCATCTGCTCGAGCTGGGCGAAGAACGTGTTCACCGACAGACGCGTGCCCGTGTAGAGGTCGAAGGTGCCGGAGTCGGTGGAGTTGGACGGGTCCCAGATCTCGCTGGACTGGTAGAACTCGCCGTCGCACACCTCGAAGTCGCCCTGGTCGAGGAAGACCTGCGACGGGGACGCGATGCTCTGCGACAGCGGGATGCCCTGCTGGAGGGCGGAGGCGAGGACGAACGCCTTGAACGTCGAGCCCGCCTGGAAACCGTTGGAGTCGCCGTACTGCGACGGGACGACGTAGTTCAGGTAGGTCTCGCCCTGCCGCTTCTTCGCGCCCATCGGGCGGGACTGGGCGATCGCCTTGACCTCGCCCGTGCGGGGCTCGACCATCGCCAGGGCGCCGATCGCCTCGTCGTCCTTGTAGACGTTGTTGCGCACCGACTCGTCGGCGGCGTCCTGGTAGCGAAGGTCCACGGTCGTGCGGATGGTCAGGCCACCGGAGTAGATGAGGCGCTTGCGCTCCTCCTCGGTGCGACCCAACGAACGGTCCTTCATCAGGTAGTTGAGGACGTAGTCGCAGAAGAACGGGGCCCGCGAGAAGACGCAGCCGTTCTTGACCTCGTTGACGTCGAGACGCAGGCCCCGGTTCTTGGTCTTCTCGGCCATCTTGTCGGTGACGACGTTGAGCTGGGCCATGCGGTCCAGGACGATGTCGCGGCGCTCGCGGGCGCGGTCGGGGGCGTTGGTCGGGTCGAACGCCGTGGGGTTCTGCACCAGGCCGGCCAGGATCGCCGACTGGTTGAGGTTGAGCTTGCGGGCGTTGACGTCGAAGTAGTGACGCGCAGCTGCCTGCACGCCGTAGGCGCCGTCACCGAAGTAGGCGATGTTGAGGTAGCGCTCGAGGATCCAGTCCTTGCTGTAGCGCTGCTCCACCGCGATGGCGTAGCGCAGCTCGCGCAGCTTGCGGGCATAGGTCTGGTCGACCGCCTCGCGCTGCTCCTTCTTCGTGTCGGCCTGCTGCAGCAGCGTCAGCTTGACCATCTGCTGGGTGATCGACGACCCGCCCTGCACGACACCGCTGGCTGCGGAGTTGGTCAGCAGGGCGCGCACCGTGCCCCTGACGTCGAGCGCGCCGTGCTCGTAGAAGCGGTAGTCCTCGATGGCGACGATGGCCTTGACCATGGTGCGCGAGATCTGGTCGAGCGAGACGTTGACGCGGTTCTGGTCGAAGATGGTCGCGATCGTCTCGCCCTTGCCGTCCACGATGCGCGTCTTCTGCGGCAGCGCGTCGGTCTCGAGCTCGGTCGGGAGCTGGTCCATCGTGTCGGCCACGCTGCGCGTCGTCACGCCGACGACGGCGGCGAACGGGATCGCCAGGCCGGCCACCACGACCCCCAGGACAGCGGCGACGGCCACCATCACACCCAGGTGCGAGAGCACCTTGGGGAAGGACGGACGCTCGGAACGTGGCCTCGACATGCCTCAAGAGTACGGGAGGAGGCTCAGCGGTCCGGCTTTCCCGCCGGCACCCCTGGCGCCTCGTCATCACGAATGACTAGTCATTTAGGACTACACAAGTTGGGCCTAACGAGGCTTACCGAGGCTGCGCGGGTTCTTTACCTTTGGCTCAGTGGGAGAGGCAGAGGTGGCGTCATGGGGACGCAGCCTGATCTCGGAAAGATGTGGGGACATCAATCATGTGGGTAGAGGACTGGGCGCCACGCGCCGCTTGCAAGGCTGCACAGCCGGACCAGCTGTTCGTCCGTGGAGCCGAGCAGAACAAGGCCAAGCAGCTGTGCGCGGGTTGTCCCGTGCGCACCGAGTGCCTCGCTGAGGCGCTCGACAACCAGATCGAGTGGGGCGTCTGGGGAGGCATGACCGAGCGCGAGCGCCGGGCCCTGCTCCGTCGTCGCCCCGCCGCGTCCTGGCGCACCGTGCTGGAGACCGCCCGTGAGGGCGGCCGGCCGCAGCCGGCACCGGCTGGAGTCTGAACCTGTCGCGCTGCAACGCCTGAGCCGTCCGGGAGGGAGGGTTCAGGCGTTGTTCTGCGTCCGGCCACCGGCGAGGAGCAGCCCGACGCGCCGCAGCCCGGCGAGGTCGTGCACGTCCCCGGCCAGCGCCGGGACGACAGCCGTGGCCACCTGGGGGTGCGTGGTCGCGAACCGACCCCGCAGCCTCGCCTCCCGCTCGACCATGCGCATCTGGTCGGCGTGCAGCCTCAGCAGGCCCGCCGTGAGCGACGTCGGGTCCTCGCGACGCAGCCGCTCGGCCGCGGTCATCGACTCGTCGGCGGAGAGGTCGCCCGAGGGTGCCGGGCTGGCCCGGTTGACGATCAGTCCCGCCAGCGGCATCCGGTCCTCGCTGAGCCGCTCGACGAAGTAGGCCGCCTCGCGCAGCGCGTCCGGCTCGGGCGCGGCCACGACGAGGAACGCCGTACCCTCGTGCTGGAGCAGGGCGTAGGTCTTCTGGGCCCGCTGGCGGAAGCCGCCGAAGACGGTGTCGAGCGCAGCCACGAAGGTCTGTAGGTCGCCGAGGACCTGGCCGCCGAGGATCCTGGTGAGCGCGTTGGTGATGATCCCTAAGCCGGCCGTCATCAGCCTGGCCGGACCGCGGGCCGGGGCCAGCATCAGCCGGATGAACCGGCCGTCGAGGAAGCTGGAGAGGCGCTCGGGTGCGTCGAGGAAGTCCAGCGCCGAGCGCGAGGGCGGGGTGTCGACGACGATCAGGTCGTAGGTGCCGTCCTCGCCGGACTGGGCGTGGATCTGGCCGAGCTTCTCCATCGCCATGTATTCCTGGGTGCCCGCGAACGAGCTGGAGAGCGCGATGTAGAAGGGGTTCTCAAGGATCTGCTTGGCCTTCTCGGGGCTGGCCTGGCTCTCGACCACCTCGTCGAAGGTGCGCTTCATGTCGAGCATCATCGCGTCCAGCGTGCCGCCGGCCGCGTGGTCGACATCGGCCACGGGCCGCGGGGTGTTGTCGAGGGCCTCGATCCCCATGGCCTGCGCGAGGCGCCGTGCCGGGTCGATGGTCAGCACGACGACCTTGCGACCGCGCTCGGCGGCGCGGAGGCCCAGGGCGGCCGACGTCGTGGTCTTGCCGACGCCGCCGGAGCCGCAGCACACGATGATCCGCGTGGACGGGTCGTCGATGAGGGCGTCGACGTCGAGCGTGAGCGGCAGGGTGCCGGGAGTGCTCGCGGCACCGCTGGGCCCCACGCGGGTGCGTGCCTTCGTCATGCCATCCCCTGCTCTCGGAGGCTCGCGGCCAGCTCGTAGAGGGCGCCGAGGTCGACACCTTGCGGCAGGCGCGGCAGCTCGTAGGTCGGGACGCCGAGGTCGGCGACCAGCGTGCGCTGGGAGTCCTCGAGCGCCCGGCGCTCGGCATGGTCGCGGGCCTCGGCGAGCAGGCCGTCGACGATCGCCCGCTCGTGCCGCATGCCAGCCACCGTGAGGTCTGCGGTGACCCGGTCACGGTCGATCGAGCCGCTGCGGGCGTCGGCGAGGTCGTCGGCCGCCAGGTCCTGCGGCCGGATCAGGTTGACGACCACGCCACCGACGGGCAGGTGCACCGCCCGCAGCTCCGCGATCCCGTCCGAGGTCTCCTGCACCGGCATCTCCTCCAGCACGGTCACCAGGTGCACGGCGGTCCGCGGCGAGCGGAAGAGCGTCATCATCGTGTCGGACTGCGCCTTGATCGGCCCGACCTTGGCCAGCCCAGCCAGCTCGTTGCTGACGTTGAGGAACTGCACGATCCGGCCGGTCGGCGGGGCGTCGAGCACGACGGCGTCGTAGTGGATGGCGCCCTTGTTGCGGCTGTTGCGCTCGACCGCCTCGAAGAGCTTGCCGGTGAGCAGCACGTCGCGGACGCCGGGGGCGATGGTCGTGGCGAACTCGATGACGCCGAAGCGGTCGAGGGCCCGACCGGCGCGACCGAGCTTGTAGTAGAGCGAGAGGTACTCCAGGAGGGCTGACTCGGGGTCGATGTGGAGGGCGTGCACGACTCCGGGAGTGCCGTCCTCGGCAGGGAGGCCGGTGGTGAGGCGTCGCTCCTCGGGGGGCAACGGGTCGACGTCGAACATCCGGGCGATGCCCTGGCGGCCCTCGACCTCGCAGAGCAGCACGTTCTTGCCGCGCGTGGCCAGCGCCAGCGCCAGCGCCGCCGCGACCGTGGACTTCCCGGTGCCGCCCTTGCCCGTGACGACGTGGAGACGGACCTGGGGCCAGTCTCCGGTCCGCTTCTCGCTCACGATGCGAAGACTAGGGCGTGAGGCCTGAGGCGGGGCGGGGACGGCGCAAGGAGCGGGACAGCTCGTGGGCCTCGTGGAGCAGGAGGGTGCCCAGCTCGCGGCGGCGGGCCTCGTCGAAGCGGCGCTCGATGCCGGTCAGGGTGAGCGCCCAGGCCGGCCGGTCGTCCGCGTCGAAGACCGCCGCGCCCATGCCCCAGCTTCCCTCGACGATGAGCCCCGGGTTGAGCGCCCAGCCGCTGGCACGGGTCTGGTCCACGCGGCGTCGTACGGCGTCGGGCGCGTGCTGCTCGCCGTGAGCCGGCGCGAGGTCGACCCGTCCTAGGAAGTCGTCGATCTCGGGATCGGGGAGGAAGGCGAGGACGGCCATGCCGGCAGACGCGACGCCGAGCGGGAAGCGGATGCCCTCGACGAGCACGTGCGAGCGGATCGGGAAGCTGCCGTCCTCCCGGAGCAGGCAGATGGTCTCGTCGCCGCGACGCGCGGAGAAGAAGGCGCTCTCACCGGTGGCGACGGCCAGGCGGCGCACGTGGGGCTGGGCGAGGGCCGTGACGTCGTAGCGCGAGCGGGCCGCGGACCCGAGGAAGAACAGCTCGGGGCCCAGCTGCCACAGGCCGGTGCCGGGGTCGCGATCGACCAGGCCCTCGGCCAGCAACGAGGCCAGGAGCCGGTGGACGGTCGGCCGGGCCAGCCCGGACTGGCGGGCCAGGGTGGAGGTCGTGGCGCCGACCGGCTCATGGGTCGACACGGCGCGCAGGACGGCGCCGACGCGACCGACGACGTCCACAGGGGTGTCCACACAGCGAACGCTACCGTCCATCCGGGACCATTGTGCGACTGATTCCCGTGTGCCGGGTGGTCGTGTGTTGACCGGGACCGTCGCGCTGCGTTGGATCGGGTCATGGACAAGGTGATGAGCTCGGCGGCTGCGGCCGTGGCCGACATCCCCGACGGCGCGACGCTGTCGGTGGGTGGCTTCGGGTTGTGCGGGATCCCCTCGGTGCTGATCGACGCGCTGCTGGTGGCCGGCACGACCGACCTCGAGGCGGTGTCGAACAACTGTGGCGTCGACGACTGGGGCCTGGGGCGGTTGTTGATGGCCAAGCGGATCCGCCGCATGGTGTCGTCGTACGTCGGGGAGAACAAGGAGTTCGCCCGGCAGTACCTCTCCGGGGAGCTCGAGGTCGAGCTGACCCCGCAGGGCACGCTGGCCGAGCGGATGCGTGCCGGTGGGTCGGGCATCCCGGCCTTCTTCACCGCGACCGGCGGTGGCACGCAGGTCGCTGAGGGCGGCATCCCGTGGCGCTACGACGCCGAGGGCAACGTCGTCCTCTCCTCGCCGCCGAAGGAGACGAGGACGTTTCAAGATCGAGATGGCGGAGGGCGTGAGTACGTCCTGGAGGAGGCCATCACGACCGACTTCGGCCTGGTCCGTGCCTGGAAGGGCGACCGGCACGGCAACCTCGTCTTCAAAGACTCCGCCCGCAACTTCAACCCGCTCGCCGCGATGTGCGGGCGGATCACCATCGCCGAGGTCGAGGTGCTCGTCGAGCCGGGCGAGATCGAGCCCGACGACGTCCACACCCCCGGCGTCTACGTGCAGCGCGTGGTCGAGCTGACGCCGGCCCAGGCCGCGGACAAGCGCATCGAGAAGCGGACCGTGCGTCCGCGGTCGGAGGAGAGCTGACATGAGCTGGACACGTGAGGAGATGGCCGCCCGTGCGGCCTCGGAGCTGAGCGACGGCTCCTACGTCAACCTCGGGATCGGGTTGCCGACGCTGGTCCCCAACTACGTCGCCGACGACGTCGAGCTGGTGCTCCAGTCGGAGAACGGTGTGCTGGGGACCGGAGCCTGGCCGATCGACGGCGAGGAGGACCCCGACCTGATCAACGCCGGCAAGGAGACCGTCACCCTGCGCAAGGGCGCCTCGATCTTCGACTCCGCCATGTCGTTCGGGATGATCCGCGGCGGCAAGATCGACGCCGCGATCCTCGGAGCCATGCAGGTCTCGGCCGCCGGAGACATCGCCAACTGGATGATCCCCGGAAAGATGGTCAAGGGGATGGGTGGCGCGATGGACCTGGTCCACGGCGCCAAGCGGGTCATCGTGCTGATGGAGCACGTCGCTCGCGACGGCTCCTACAAGATCGTCGACGAGTGCTCCCTGCCCTACACCGGCCGCGCCGTGGTCCAGCGGATCATCACCGACCTCTGCGTGATCGACGTGCTGCCCGACGGTGGTGGGCTCACGCTCGTCGAGCTCGCCCCCGGGGTCACCGAGGACGAGGTGCGCGAGAAGACTGAGCCGACGCTGGTCTGAGGGCGGCCGTCACCGGGTGTGTCCCTGTTGAGACCGAAGCGCACTCATCTGCTTGTTATGCACGTGCACTCCTCCTACCAAGCGGGGTCTGCTCTCCGGAGGGCGCTGACCTCGTCGTGTATACGCCGCAGCAGCGCCCTGACCTCGTCCCTGTTACCGCCGATTCAACTGTGGAACTCCCAGTCTTCGATGGCTTCCGGACCGCCTATGACCTCGTTGAGCGCGTTGTTCATCCAGACCATCTCATCGCGGGTGAAGTCCATGTGCTGACGTTAGAACGGAACAGCCAGCGGCGTCGCTAAGCGTCTGACGGATCCTGGAGGGACCGGCCACGGCCTTCCGGGTCCGACGTCGATGACCGCGGGGCATAGGGCGCTGAACAGTGCGGTGGATCGCACGTGCCTGGTACGTGCGATCGACCGCACTGTCGAGATCCGTCCGCTTCTGCCGCGCACCGCGCGGTTCGCGACGACCGCGGGTGGTCGAGCTGCGACCGCGACAGGATGCTCGCGCTCGCTCTCGTACAGGGGGCGCAGCGTCGTGGCGATGCAGGCGACCTCCACCCGCCAGGCCGGAGGGCCGGCTGCGTTTCGTCCCACCTGACCCGACAGACCTCGAGGTCGTGGTGGTGACCGCATGTGCGGGCCGCAGCAGCGGTGACCCCCCGTCCGCGAGGAGCAACTCGGGCCCACCGCTGACGCCCTGCCGGGTCAGGTGTTCCAGCATGAGCTCGCTGGACCGGCTCTCGTGGATTGAGGCGGGCACCACCGGCGCGTTGAACGCCGGCTCCAGCAGGTCCACACGTCGTCGGCCAGGTCACGGGGGTACGACATGCCTCGCGCGGTGCCCACGTGGACCGGCCGTGCGTGACGGACACCTAGTCAGAGCTGCCCGAGCCAGGGGTGCCCCGGCGAGGTCAGGGTCAGGGACCGCACGAGCCACGCCCGCTGGTCCGGGTCGAGGACGTGCTTCATCACCCGGAGGTCCGCCTCGTCCTTGGGGCGCGGGGTCTTGCTCTTCTGGAGGAGCTGGATCTCCGGGCTGAGCACGCGCGGGTCGCCCTGGCAGGCGCCTCCGTCGAGCTCGGCGACCGGGCGCCGGATCCTGGCGTCCCGGCGATAGGTCCAGGTCCCGCCCTCCGCGTCGTCGATCATCACCTGTAGCGACCAGGGCGACGCCGGCGTGCGTCGGCACCAGACGTCGTGCACCGCGGCCGGGAGGATCTCGCCCGGACGCCACGGCCGCAGGCTCCCCGGCGGGTCGGCGGCATGGAGGTCCCACCCGACCAGGGCCTCCTGCATCGCCAGCTGGTCGGCGCGGAGGACCAGCACGTCGGTGTCGTCGTGGGGGCGGGTCTGGCGTCCGAGGTGGAGGTCGAGGGCCCAGCCGCCGGCGATCCACCAGGGACGATCGATGGTCCTGAGGAGGTCGGTCACCTCGGACGGCGCCATCGGCTCCCAGGGCCCGAGGTCGGAGGTCATGGGCGGACGCTACTTCGGCGGCAGACCGTGCACGACCGCGACGCCGCGGGCGACCCAGGCCACGAGGGCCTCGTCGGAGGCCACCGCGGCGGGTGCCACCTGGAGCCACGTGCGGGACTCGCGCCCGGCCATCGCCATCGGGGTCACGTGGGGCGGGTCGAGGAGCGCGTCCCGGTCCGGTGCGGTGACCCGAACGAGAAGGCCGCCATGGGCGCTGACGCAGACGGCCAGGTGCCCGCGGACCATGAAGGAGAGCCCGCCGAACGTCAGCTTCTCCTCGACCAGCCCGTGCTGCTGCACGAGCGGCCGGACGCGGGCGGCGAGGTGCTCGTCGTACGGCATGGCTCCATTCTGCGTCCCTGTGCGAGGCTGCGCCGGTGAGGATCGCAGTTGCCGGTGTCACCGGCGTGGTCGGCTCGTACGTCGGGCAGGTGGCGCAGGAGCGCGGCCACGAGGTCGTCGGCCTCGCCCGGTCCCTCGGGGTCGATCTCACCAGCGGCGCCGGTCTGGCCGAGCGCCTGGACGGGGTCGACGCGGTCGTCGACGTCACGAGCACCCCGGCCCAGAGGCGTCGGGATGCCGAGGCGTTCTTCGGCGGTGTCACGCGCCACCTGCTGGCGGCCGAGCAGGATGCGGGGGTCGGGCACCACGTCGCGCTGTCGATCGTCGGCATCGACCGCGTGCCGACCGGCTACTACCAGGGCAAGCTCCTGCAGGAGCAGGTCGTCGCCGCAGGGGCGGTGCCGTGGAGCATCCTGCGCGCCACCCAGTTCCACGAGTTCGCCCAGCAGGCACTGGGGTTCGTGCGCGTCGGGCCGCTTTCGCTCGTGCCGTGCATGCTCAGCCAGCCGATCGCTGCGGTCGAGGTCGCGCACGCGCTCGTCGACCTCGTGGAGGCCGGCCCCGCCGGTCGGGTCGACGACCTCGCCGGACCGGAGGTGCACCAGATCACCGACCTCGCCCGCCGCGTCTCGCAGGCCCGTGGCCTGCGCCGCAGGGTCGTGCCCGTGCGGCTGCCCGGAGCGGCCGGCGCCGCGATGCGTGGGGGCGGCCTGCTCCCGGTCATGGACGCTCCGAGAGGCACCCTGGCCTTCGACACCTGGCTGGCCACCTGAGACCGGAGCGGTGATGATGGCCCGATGGTTCTTCTCGGGACAGTCCATTGACCACCGACCGCACGGCCGACACGACTGACACGACGGCTGGTGAGCGACCGCCGAAGTGGCGGATCGTCGGGCCGGGTCTCGTCGTGGCCGCGACCGGGGTGGGGGCGGCCGACCTCGTGGCGACGCTGGTCGCCGGCGCGAAGTTCGGCTACACGCTGCTGTGGGTCGCGGTGCTGGGCGCCGTCATCAAGGTCGTGCTGGTGGAGGGCGCCGGGCGCTACTCGCTCGCGACCGGCCGCACGATCTTCGAGGGCTGGCGCAGTCTGGGGCGCTGGACCACGTGGTACTTCGCGCCCTACATCGTCATCTGGGGCCTGGTGTACGGCGCCACGGCGATGTCGTCGTCGGCGCTGCCGCTCGTGGCGCTCTTCCCGGACCTCTCGCTGCGGTGGACCGCGATGGCCATCGGCGTCGTCGGGCTGGTGCTGGTGTGGTTCGGCACCTACGCGTCGTTCGAGAAGATCATGGCGCTCCTGGTCGGGGTCATGTTCGTGACCGTGGTCGGCGCGGCCCTGCTCGCGACCCCCAACCTCGGCGAGATCGCCCTGGGCCTGCGCCCGATCTTCCCGGACGACTCGGTCGTCAACGTGCTCGCGATCGCCGGTGGTGTCGGCGGCACGATCACCCTCGCCGCCTACGGCTACTGGCTGCGCGAGAAGGGCTGGAGCACGCCGGCGTTCATGCGGGTGATGCGCATCGACAACGCCGTCGCCTACGTCGTCACGGGCGTCTTCGTCGTGGCGATGCTCGTCGTCGGCGCCGAGCTCTACTACTCCATGGGCATCGCCGCGGAGACCGGCGACCAGGCGCTCGTGCAGCTCTCCGGGATCCTCGACGAGCGCTACGGCGAGGTGTTCGGCAAGGTCTTCCTGCTCGGGTTCTTCGCGTCCTCCTTCTCCTCGCTCATCGGCGTGTGGAGCGGCGTGAGCCTGATGTTCGCCGACTACGTCGGCAACCTGCGCGAGCTGCCGTCGGGTCACCCCGACACGCGCACGGGCGGCCGCTTCTTCCGCGCCTACATGCTGTGGCTGACCTTCCCGCCGATGCTGCTCCTGCTGCTCGACGAGCCGATCGGGCTGATCCTGGCCTACGGCACCCTCGGTGCGCTCTTCATGCCGTTCCTCGCGATCACCCTGCTGGTGCTGCTCAACAAGCGCCGTGAGGGCGCGCTGCCGCACTCCGACGTGCCGGCCGAGTGGCGCAACGGCTGGATCTCCAACGGCCTGCTCGCGCTCTGCGCGGTGCTCTTCCTCGCCCTGGGCATCAACGAGCTCCGCGGCGTGATCAGCGACCTGGTCAACCTCTTCTAGCCGCTCCGGGCCGCGAGGGGTCCGGCGTACGCCCCGAGTAGGGTGCGAGGCATGACGAAATGGGAGTACCTGACCGCGCCGATCCTCACGCACGCGGCCAAGCAGATCCTCGACAACTTCGGGGCCGATGGGTGGGAGCTGGTGCAGATCGCGCCGGGCATGAACCCCGAGAACCTGGTGGGCTACTTCAAGCGGCCCCTCCAGTGACCGACGAGGCGGTCCGGACGCCGGAGCAGCGCCTCGAGGCGATGGGGCTCGCGGTCCCCGAAGTCGCCAAGCCGGTCGCGGTCTACGTGCCGGCCGTCCGCAGCGGCCACCACGTCTTCACGTCGGGCCAGCTGCCGATGCGCCGCGGTGAGCTGATGCTGACCGGCAAGGTCGGCGGCGAGGTGTCGGCCGAGGAGGCCTACGCGTGCGCGCAGCAGTGCGCGCTCAACGCGATCGCCGCTGTGAAGGCCCAGGTCGGCGAGCTCAGCGCGGTCAAGCGGATCGTCAAGGTCGTCGTCTTCGTTGCCTCCACCCCCGACTTCACCGGCCAGCCCCAGGTCGCCAACGGCGCCTCCGAGCTGTTCGGGGAGGTCTTCGGCGAGGCCGGGATCCATGCCCGGTCGGCCGTCGGCGTCTCGGTGCTGCCGCTCGACTCACCGGTCGAGGTCGAGATCCTCGTCGAGGTCTGAGCCGTGAGGATCCCGCTGCCACCGGTGCCGCTGCCCGAAGGCCTGATCGAGGTCGCCCGCGAGTTCGAGGACGGCTCGAAGACGCCGGCCGAGCCGCGCAACGCGGCCACCGTCGTCCTGATGCGTCCCTCGCCCGACGGCCCGGAGGTCTACCTCCTGCGGCGCCAGGTCTCCATGGACTTCGCCGGCGGCATGTGCGTCTTCCCCGGCGGCGGGGTCGACCCTCGCGACTTCGACGCGGCCGTGGCGTGGGCCGGTCCCTCGCCCGCCGAGTGGGCCCGTCGGCTCGGCACCGACGAGGAGACCGCGCGGGCGCTGGTCTGCGCCGCGGTGCGCGAGACCTTCGAGGAGTCCGGGGTGCTCCTGGCCGGAGCCTCGCCGGAGACCGTGGTCGCCGACACCACCGGTGATCAGTGGGAGGCCGACCGGCACGCGCTGGAGTCCCGCGAGCTCGCGATGACCGAGTTCCTCTCCCGTCGCGGGCTGGTGCTGCGCACCGACCTGCTCGGCACCTGGGACGGCTGGCTGACACCGGTCTTCGAGCCCAAGCGCTACCGCACCTGGTTCTTCGTCGCCCTGCTCCCCGAGGGACAGCTGACCCGCGACGTCTCCACCGAGTCGTCCTCGGTCCACTGGGTCCCGGCCCGGCTGGCCGCCGACCAGGCCGACGGCGGGGAGCTGGCGATGATGCCGCCGACGTACCTCACCTGCCTCGAGATCGGCCAGGAGTCGTCGCCGACCGAGGTCCTTGCCGTGGCCGAGGGACGCACGGTCGACATGTTCACCCCGTCGGTCGAGCCGTTGGGTGACGGCTGGACCCTCTCGATGCCCGACCGGATGCGTCCCCTGGTGGCCGATCGGCGTCGTCCGTGAGCGCGGACGGCGCCTGGAACGGCGGGTCCTTCGGGGAGCGGGCGCGCTGCGTGCTCGCGCCCAACCCCAACATGATGACCCTCGACGGCACCAACACCTGGGTGCTGCGTGAGCCGGGCGCGCGACGCTCGGTCGTGATCGACCCCGGTCCCTCGATCGAGTCGCACCTCGGCGCGATCGCTGAGCAGGCCGGCGAGGTCGCCGTCGTGCTCCTCACCCACCACCACCACGACCACGCCGAGGCCGCGCAGGAGTTCGCGGAGCGGATGGGCTGCGGCGTCCGCGCGCTCGACCCCGCCTACCGCCTCGGCTCCGAGGGTCTCGGCGACGGTGACGTCGTCGATGTCGACGGGCTCGAGCTCCGCGTGATCGGTACGCCGGGCCACACGGCCGACTCCCTCTCCTTCTTCCTGCCGGCCGAGGCCGCCGTCCTCACCGGCGACACGGTGCTCGGTCGGGGCACGACCGTGGTCGCCCACCCCGACGGCCGGCTCGGCGCCTACCTCGACTCCCTCGACCGGCTCCACGCGCTGGCCGCGTCCCACGAGGTCGCCTCGATCTGGCCCGGCCACGGCCCCGTCATCGGCGACGCCCTCGGGGTGCTCGACTTCTACATCGCGCACCGCAAGGATCGGCTCGGCCAGGTCGAGGCGGCGGTCGCCACCCTGCGCGACACGCCGCACCCCGAGGGGGTCGCGGTCGACGAGCTGCCGCGCCAGGTGGTCGAGATCGTCTACCAGGACGTCGACCCGGTGCTCTGGGGTGCCGCCGAGCTCTCGGTCCGCGCGCAGCTGGCCTACCTGGCCGAGCGCCGCTGACGGCGCCTCAGCGGCTCGACACCTCGGGCGTGCCACGCGCGATCAGCGACTCGCGGGTGTCCCGACCGCCGACCTGGAGTTCGCGCAGCAGACGCACCAGCGCCGGTCCGTCCGCGAGGAGGCCGGTGCGCAGCTCGATCCCCGGCTCGTGGGGGACGTGGTCGAGCGGGAGCAGCGAGGAGCGGGAGCGCACGTGGTGCGTGGCAGCGCCGGAGGCCGCGCCGATGCGCAAGGCGGCGCGTCGGGTGCCGACGTGGGCCCACTCGACGGTCGTGACGTCGTCCCAGTCAAGATCGACGAGGACCCCGGCCCCCTCGTGACGGAGCTGGTCGACACCGACGAGCAGGGCGGGCCTCCGAGCGGACACCCGGCCGAGCTCGCCTGCCAGCAGCAGCACGGCGGCGGCGATCAGCCCCACGACCACGGCTCCGACCAGCGAGTCGCCACCGACGGCGACGGCGCCGAGGGCCAGGGCGAGGCCGGTGGCCGTCAGGACCGCCACGACCGTGAGCGTGGCGGGACGACCGGGTCCCAGGCGCAGCCGCCAGGCAGGTCGCCCGTCGAGCTCCGCCGTCGACCAGACCCCTGGCTCGCGGACCAGGCTGACGAGCATCATCAGCGACACCGCGCCGGTGAAGAGCGCAACCGCGACCGAGCCCGCGCGGCCCTCCGGTTGGGTGACGGCGCTCCAGGTGGTGGCGGCGCACACCAGGGCGGTGATCGCCGCGGTGAAGAGGCCGACCGGGGTGGAGCGGTGCCAGCGAGGGGGATCAGAAGATGGAGTCAAAGACCTCGCCTGCTCCCTCGGCCAGGCCGCTGACCGTGTCGGCGATCTCGTCGGCTCCGTCGGCGACGGCGCCGCCCCAGTCGCCCAGGGAGTCGGCCCCGGACTCGAAGAGGCTGTCGACCGCCCCGGAGGTGAAGGCGCCGACGACGAGCCCGACGCCCGCGCCGACGACGACACCGGCGGCGGTGCCCACGCCGGGCACGGGGATGAAGGTGCCGACGATCGCGCCCGTCGCGGCGCCGGCAGCGACACCCGAGGCGATCGAGGCCGCGGCCGGGACCGCGTTGGAGGTGATGGCCTGGGCCGGCCCCTCCTCGTCCCAGTCGGAGTGGATGCTGTAGCCGGCGGCCGCCACGTCGAGGACCCACAGCCCGCGGGTCAGGCCGCGCGGCAGCTCCCAGCTCGGGAGGTTGCCGCGGGCTGCCGGGTGGGCGTCGTCGAGACGGTCGGCCTGGTCGAGGAGGTCGTAGAAGCGGGAGGGGTCGGAGATCTGCCCGTCCGGCGTTCGCAAGGCGTCGGCGTGGGCGCGCAGCTCGGCAGCCCGCGTCAGCATCGAGTCGACCTCCGCGGTCAGGATCGGCGTCGTACGACGGATCAGCTCGACCTGGACGCCCGCGGACAGCAGCTGCGCGGCGATGCCGACGTACTGCGAGTCATGGTCGGCCCAGGCGGAGCCGGCCGTGTCGAGCGCGGCCTGCCAGGCTTCCCACGCGGCGGTGGCGTCCTCGACGCACCGGTTCCACACCCGGACCCTGTCGGGGTGCTCCTGCACAGCCGCGTCGGGGTTGCGCACCCAGAACCCGTCCACCACCAGCTCGCCGACACAGGCAGCGACCCGGACGTCGGCCATTGCCTGTTGGGCGGTCCCGAGCGCCGTGGCCAGGGTCTCGACGTCATCCGCGACCTCACCGGTGATCTGGGCGCCGTCGTCGGCCGAGGTGGTCAGGGTGCCGGCTCGCTGGGCGAAGGCACTGCCGGCCTCGCCGTCCCAGTCGCCCTGAGCGGCCGAGCGCTGGGCGGCCACCGCGTCGCTCAGGTCGCCCAGTCCCGGGCGCAGGTCGCGGGTGAGCCAGGTCGCAACGCCACGGATGGTGGCGACACTGCCCTCGATCTCGGTGTCGAGATCGCTCACGGCGTGCCGCCGTCGACCAGGAAGGAGGCCGCGGCCTGGGAGTCTGCGGTCTGGACCGCGACGTTGCAGTCCTCCACGGCAGCCGCCAACCTCGACGACTCGAACGACAGTCGGCCAGCCGCCTCGCTCGCGGCGGCCAGGATCATCAGCAGCAGGGGCTCGGCCTGGCCGGTCCCTCCGGCGGACGGTCTGGTTGACCCGGCGGCGTCGAGATCACCCGCCGCGGTGCCCAGGCGGGCGGCGACCTGGGTGAGGGTCCCCGGGTCCACGACGAGGCTCGAGGGCGCCCCGCCGCCACCGTCCTCGGCGGCGTGGTTCATCCGGTGGCCCTCATCGGACCGGCCTCGGCGGGGTGGGCTCGCGTCGTTCCTCGGGGACGTAGACGTCGGTGCGGACGACGTCGAAGGGGCGCACGTCGTAGAGCCGCTGGAGCTCGTCCGTGGGCAGCCCGAACCACGGCTGCTCCTCGCCGCAGCAGGCGTGCAGGCGGTCTAGCGCGGAGTAGACCAGCAAGGCGCTGCGGCCGTCCTGGGTGGTGCGGTAGAGCGCCTCCGCGCCGGAGGCCTCCTGCACGTGCTCGCGGCACGGGATGTAGAGGAACGGCGGGTAGTCGCGGGGGATGGGACGGATGACGGGCTCCGAGTCAGCGGGTCAACGAGTGCGGTGGCCGCGGGTGCGACCGGGGGATCAGCGGGCGCGACGGGCCAGGCGCTCGACGTCCATGATCACGACCGAGCGGGGCTCGAGGCGCAGCCAGCCGCGCGAGGCGAAGTCGGCGAGCGCCTTGTTGACCGTCTCGCGGGAGGCGCCGACCAGCTGGGCGAGCTCCTCCTGGGTGAGGTCGTGGTGCACGTGGACGCCGTCGTCGGCGGTGCGGCCGAAGCGGTCGGCGAGGTCGAGCAGCGCCTTGGCGACACGGCCGGGGACGTCGGAGAACACCAGGTCGGCGACCACGTCGTTGGCCTTGCGGAGCCGACCGGCGAGCTGCGCGAGGAGGCCGCGCGCCACGACGGGGCGGCCCTCGAGCCAGCGCAGGAGGTCCTCGTGGGACAGCGAGGCGAAGGTGGTGTCGGTGACCGCGGTGACGGTCGCCGAGCGCGGGCCGGGGTCGAAGAGCGAGAGCTCGCCGAACATCTGGCCCGGGCCGAGGATGGCGAGGAGGTTCTCGCGTCCGTCGGACGACGAGCGGCCGAGCTTCACCTTGCCCTCGAGCACGATGTAGAGCTTGTCGCCCGAGTCGCCCTCGTGGAAGAGCACGTCGCCGCGGCGCAGCCGCGTGTCGGTCATCGAAGCCCGCAGTGCGGTGGCGGCCTCGTCGTCGAGAGCGCTGAACAGCGGGCCCTGACGGAGTACGTCGTTGTCCACGGATCCTCCTGGTGTGGTGTCACCGGTGATCCTATCCAGTGGGCGATCTCACAGAGAAACCCAACCCGCCCGAGCGGGGCTCGAGTTTCCGTGCGGGATGTCGACGTGGTCCTGTCAAGGGTGCTGTCCCCGGTGCGCCGTAGGCTGTCGGGGTGCCCGCGACCGAGACCCACACCGGCCTGGTGCGTCGGGCACGCAAGGTCGACCGGATCCTTGCCGAGACCTACCCCGACGCCCGCTGCGAGCTCGACTTCGAGAACCCCTTCGAGCTGCTGGTCGTGACGGTCCTGAGCGCGCAGACCACCGACCGGCGGGTCAACGCGGTCCGGCCCACCCTCTTCGCCGCCTACCCCGGTCCCGAGGCGATGGCCGCCGCCCCGCGGGAGCACCTCGAGCAGATCATCGGCCCGCTCGGCTTCTTCCGGGCCAAGACCGAGTCGCTGCTCAAGCTCAGCGCCGCCCTCGTCGAACGTTACGACGGACACGTGCCGGGGCGTCTCGACGACCTCGTGACGCTGCCGGGCGTCGGTCGCAAGACCGCCAACGTGGTGCTCGGCAACGCGTTCGGCGTGCCCGGCATCACTGTCGACACCCACTTCGGACGGCTCGTGCGGCGCCTGGGCTGGACCGAGGAGACCGACCCCGTCAAGGCCGAGCACGCGGTCGGGGAGCTCTTCGCGAAGCGTGACTGGACGATGCTGAGTCACCACCTCATCTGGCACGGACGGCGCCGCTGCCACGCCAAGAAGCCCGCGTGCGGTGCCTGCCCGCTGGCGCGACTGTGCCCGTCGTACGGCGAGGGCCCGACCGACCCGGTCGCCGCCGCGGCCCTGGTCAAGACCCAGGGGCCCGCGTGAGACGACTCGTCGTGGCGCCCGTCGTGGCGCTCGCCCTCCTCCTGTCCGCCTGCACCGGGGGCGACGACCGTCCGGAGGTGACGACCCTGCCCGAGGTCAGCCTGGCCGGCTTCGACTCCGCCGAGGAGGTCGACCTCGCGATGCTCCAGGGCCCGATGGTCGTCAACCTGTGGGCGTCGTGGTGCGGGCCGTGCGCGCGCGAGATGCCGGTGCTGGCCGACTTCGACGAGCGCTACGGCGACCAGGTCGCACTGCTCGGCATCAACCACCTCGAGACGCGACAGGACAGGGCCGAGGCGCTCGTGGCGAGGAGCGGAGTCACCTACGACCTGCTGGCCGACCCCGAGGGCCTGGTCAGCGACTCGCCGCCGTTCCCGTTCATCCAGGGCCTGCCGTTCATGGCCTTCGTCGACGCTGACGGCACGGTCGTGCACATGGAGTTCGTGGTCATCGAGTCGGTCGACGAGCTCAAGGAGCTCTCCGAGCGCTACCTGGACGTGACCCTGTGAGCGACCTTCCCGAGTGGCTGAGGCCCGTCGAGGAGGGCGCGCGCTCGATCACCGTCCACGAGCTGACCCGCTTCATGCCGCCCGAGGACTCCGAGCCCCGACGCGGTGCGGTGCTGATGCTTTTCGGCGAGACCGAGGCCGGTCCCGACCTGCTGCTGACCGAGCGGGCCCACCACATGCGCTCCCACCCCGGGCAGGTCTCCTTCCCGGGCGGGACGATCGACCCCGGCGAGACCCCCCGCGAGGCCGCGCTGCGCGAGGCGCAGGAGGAGACGGGTCTCGACCCGGCGGGCGTCGACATCTTCGCCGAGCTGCCCGAGCTGTGGCTGCCGCCGAGCAACTTCGCCGTCACCCCGTTGCTGGCGTGGTGGCGAGCGCCCAGCCCGGTCTCGGTGGTCTCCCCCGACGAGGTGCACGCGATCTACCGCGTCCCGCTGCGCGAGCTCGTCGAGCCGACCCACCGGATCAACGTGCGCCACCCCAGCGGGTTCACCGGTCCCGGGTTCATGATCGGTGACGACAAGGACGTGATCCTGTGGGGCTTCACGGCCGGCATCATCTCGCGGCTCTTCGACTTCCTCGGCTGGAACGCCCCCCACGACGACCCGCCGGTGCGCGAGCTCCCGTCCTACATGCTGCAGGGTGAACCCACTCGCCGCGACTTCGCGCCCAACACCCGCTTCGAGGAGCGCCCGTGAACGCCCTCGACTGGCTGCTCGTCGTCCTGGTCCTCGCCTACGCCCTCTCGGGCTACTGGCAGGGCTTCGTCACCGGGGCGTTCGCGACCACCGGCCTGCTGCTCGGCGGCCTGCTCGGCGTCTGGCTCGCACCGATCGCGCTGGGGGACGCCGACCCGTCGCTGATGGTCTCGCTGGGCGCGCTCTTCATCGTGATCCTGGCCGCGTCGCTGGGGCAGGCCGGCTTCCAGTACGCCGGCGCGCGGATCCGTGACCGCATCACCTGGCAGCCCATCCGGGCGATCGACGCGATCGGCGGTGCCGCGCTCAGCGCCCTCGCGGTGCTGATCGTCGCCTGGGCACTCGGCGTCGCGATCTCCGGCTCCCGGATCGGCTCGGTCACCCCGCTGGTCCGTGGCTCCACCATGTTGAAGGCCGTCGACTCCGCCCTGCCCCAGTCGGCCTCGGGTGTGCTCCAGGCCTTCAACGACGTCGTCGGCACGAGCTTCTTCCCGCGCTACCTCGAGCCCTTCGCGCCCGAGCGGATCGTCGAGGTCGGGCCAGGTCCCCAGCGTCTGCTGCGCGACCCGGACGTGCTCGACGCGGAGCCGTCCGTGCTCAAGATCCGCGGCACCAACGACTGCGGGCGTGGTGTCGAGGGCTCCGGCTTCCTCTTCTCCGAGGACCGGTTGATGACCAACGCCCACGTGGTGGCCGGCGTCGACGACCCTGAGATCATCATCGGCGACTCCTCCGTCCCGGCCGAGGTCGTGGAGTACAACCCCGACCTCGACATCGCAGTGCTGGCCTTCGAGAGCGACGACCTGCCGGTGCTCCGCTTCGACCTCGAGGTCGTGGCCGAGGCCGGTGTGGCGATCCTCGGCTATCCCCAGGACGGCCCGTTCGACATCCAGCCCGGGCGCATCCGCTCCGAGCAGCGCCTGCGCTCGCCCAACATCTACGGCGACGGCACGGTCATCCGTGAGGTGTTCTCGCTGCGTGGCCTGGTGCGGCCCGGCAACTCCGGCGGCCCGATCATCACCTCCGCCGGCGATGTCGCCGGCGTGGTGTTCGCGGCTTCGGTGACCGACCCCGAGACCGGCTACGCGTTGACCGCCGACCAGGTGGCCGACTCTGCCGCGATCGGGGTCACCAACACCGAGGCTGAGTCGACCGGAGACTGCGCGGGCTGAGGTCGGCCGTCCGACCCCGTCCGTCGAGACCTGCTGCGGCGGCGTACGGCCTTGGACCTGGCGCGCGAGTCTGTCGCTTGAGGGGTGTTGCACCACCCCTCAAGCGACAAAGTCCCCGGACATCCGGGTACTCATGCAGCCCACGACAGAGAGCGCGGAGGCTAGCTCTTGCCCTTCAGGGCACCAGGGATCCGCTTGCCCTGCCGGATCGCCTTCTCGGGCGCCTTGACCTGCTTGACCTTCTTGATGCCGACGAAGACCAGCAGCCCGGCGATCGCGAGGTAGAACGCGAAGACGATCAGGAATGCCCAGTGCAGCTCGAGGCCGTGGTCGTTCCAGTGGATGAAGTAGGCGAGCGCGACCGAGAGCATGATGATCGCGAGGACCGCGACGAACGCCGCCGCGGCGAACATCGCGACGCCGATGCCGCCGGCGGTGACGCTGACCTTCAGCTCGCTCTTGGCGAGCTCGATCTCCTTGGAGACCAGGGTCGAGATGTCGCGACTGGCGTCGGCGACGAGACGTCCGATGGTGGGATCGCCCTCAGCGGGCGGTGCCTTGACCGGTTCGGTTGCCATGCAGGGTCCTCTGGGCTCGGAGTGTGAGCCCGACCCTACAGAACGACGAGGGGTGGGTGCCCCGTCAGGAGGGGTGAGAGTCGTCGTGCTGGAAGACGTCCGGCACGCCGTCACTGTCCTCGTCGCGCTCCTCGAGCTCGCAGATGCGCCGGTAGACGCGGTTGCGCGCCCGCAGCACGATGGTCGCCAGGAGCGCCGCGGTCAGTGAGCCGACGAGCACCCCGACCTTGACGTGGTCCTCACGCGCGCTGCCCTGACCGAAGGCGAGCTCGCCGATCAGCAGCGAGACGGTGAAACCGATGCCGGCCAGCATCGCCATGCCGGTGACGTCGACCCAGGAGAGCTCGTCGTCGAGGTCGGCGCGGGTGAAGGTCGCCAAGAGCCAGGTGGAGCCCACGATGCCGACGGTCTTGCCCACGACGAGCCCGCAGACGATCCCGAGCGCGACGGGGTCGCGCAGCGAGTCGGCCAGCCCACTGAACCCGCCGACGGTCACCCCGGCGGCGAAGAAGGCGAAGACGGGCACCGCGAAGCCGGCCGAGATGGGCCGGACCAGGTGCTCGAGGTGCTCGGCCAGCCCAGGCTTGTCAGGGTCGGAGTCACGGCGCAGCACAGGCACGGTGAAGGCGAGCAGCACCCCGGCGACGGTGGCGTGCACGCCCGACTCGTGCACCAGCGCCCAGGCGACCAGGGCCAGCGGGACGAGCAGCCAGCCGCTGTGGATCCGCTTCTGCACCAGCAGGCCGAAGAGCCCGATCGGCACGAGCGCGAGCGCGAGGAACGCCAGGTCCAGCTCGTCGGTGTAGAAGATCGCGATGATCGTGATCGCCAGCAGGTCGTCGACGACCGCGAGCGTGAGCAGGAAGGTGCGCAGCCCGCTCGGGAGGTGGGTGCTGATCACGGCCAGGATCGCCACGGCGAAGGCGATGTCGGTCGCGGTCGGGATCGCCCAGCCGCGCAGCCCGCCGTCGCCGCCGAGGTTCCACAGCACGAAGATCAGCGCCGGCGCGGCCATGCCGCCCATGGCCGCGGCGACGGGGACGGCGGCCCGACGCGGGTCTCGCAGGTCGCCGGCGACGAACTCCCGCTTGAGCTCGAGCCCGGCCACGAAGAAGAAGATCGCCAGCAGCCCGTCGGCCGCCCACGTGCCGAGGCTCAGGTCGAGGTGCAACGACTCCGGGCCGACCCGCACGTCGCGGATCGACTCGTAGACGTCGGCCCACGGGGTGTTGGCCCAGACGATCGCGACCGTCGCGCCGATGATGAGCAGCAATCCGCCGGTCGTCTCTGCGCGGAGGATCTCAGAGACCCGGGAGTTCTCCAGGAAGGTGCCGCGCGAGAAGAGGCGGTGGCTCGTCGTACGGCCCGATGGCGACGGCGGGGTGGTCACAGGTGCGGCTCCAGACAATGGGGTCGGTCAGGTCGTTGCCGACCAGACTTCCAGGCGCACCAAAATCAGCCTATCGCGGTCGGGACGAGCGCCCGATTCCCCGAACGAGGCCGAGTCGGCACGATGGTGCATGCAACATCGCGCCGACTCGCCATGGTGGGTCAGTCGGCGGCCTTGCCGGAGGAGACTCCCTTGCTGATCAGGTCCATGACGGCGCCGTCGGCGAGGGTGGTGACGTCGCCGACCTCGCGGTGCTCGGCGACGTCCTTGAGCAGGCGGCGCATGATCTTGCCCGAGCGGGTCTTGGGCAGCTCGGGGACGACCAGGATCTGGCGCGGCTTGGCGATCGCGCCGATCTCCTTCTGCACGTGCTTGCGCAGCTCCTCGACGATGTCGGCGCCACCGTCACCGGCGGAGTCGCGCAGGATCACGAACGCGCAGACCGCCTGGCCGGTGGTCTCGTCGGCCGCACCGACCACGGCCGCCTCGGCGACCTTGGGGTGCGAGACCAGCGCCGACTCGATCTCGGTGGTGGAGAGCCGGTGGCCGGAGACGTTCATGACGTCGTCGACGCGGCCCAGCAGCCAGATGTCGCCGTCGTCGTCCCTCTTGGCCCCGTCGCCGGCGAAGTAGTAGCCCAACTTGCGGAAGCGCGCCCAGTAGGTCTCCTTGAACCGGTCGTCGTCGCCCCACAGGGTGCGGAGCATCGCGGGCCACGGCTCCTTGATCACCAGGTAGCCACCGGAGCCGTTGGGCACAGACTCGCCGTCGTCGTTGACGACGTCGACCTCGATGCCGGGCATCGGGGTCATCGCGGAGCCCGGCTTGCCGGCAGTGACGCCGGGGAGCGGGGAGATCATGATCTGGCCGGTCTCGGTCTGCCACCAGGTGTCGACGATCGGGCAGCGCTCACCGCCGACGACCTCGCGGTACCACATGTAGGCCTCGGGGTTGATGGACTCACCGACCGAGCCGAGGAGGCGCAACGAGGACAGGTCGAAGCCGTCGGGGATCTCGCGGCCCTGCTTCATGAAGGTCCGGATCGCGGTGGGCGCGGTGTAGAAGATGGTCACGCCGTAGTCGGCGATGATCTCCCACCAACGGCCCCGGTGAGGAGCATCGGGGGTGCCTTCGTACATGACCTGGGTCGCGCCGTTGGCGAGCGGGCCGTAGACCATGTAGGAGTGGCCGGTCACCCAGCCCACGTCGGCGGTGCACCAGTAGACATCGGTCTCGGGCTTGAGGTCGAAGACCGCGTTGTGGGTGTAGGACGTGCCGGTGAGGTAGCCGCCCGTGGTGTGCAGGATGCCCTTGGGCTTGCCGGTCGTGCCGGAGGTGTACATGACGTAGAGCGGGTGCTCGGAGTCGAAGAACTCGCAGTCGTGCTCGGCGGAGGCGTTGTCGACGACGTCGTGCCACCAGACGTCGACCGCGTCGTCCCAGCTGACCTCCTGGCCCGTGCGTCGTACGACGAGCACATGCTCGACGTCGAAGCCCTCGCCGGAGGCCTTGGCGCGGGCCTCGTCGACCGCTGGCTTGAGCGCCGAGGCGCTGCCGCGCCGGTAGCCGCCGTCGGAGGTGATGACGACCTTCGCGCCGCAGTCGACCAGCCGGGAGGCCAGCGCGTCGGAGGAGAAGCCGCCGAACACAACCGTGTGGGGGGCGCCGAGGCGGGCGCAGGCCAGCATCGCGACGACGGTCTCGGGGATCATCGGCATGTAGATCGCGACCCGGTCGCCGGCCTTGACCCCCAGGTCGACCAGGGCGTTGGCGGCACGGGAGACCTCGGCCTGGAGGTCGGAGTAGGTGATCGTGCGCTTGTCGTCGGCTGGCTCGCCGACCCAGTGGAAGGCGACCCGGTCGCCGTTGCCTGCCTCCACGTGGCGGTCGACGCAGTTGTAGGCGGCGTTGAGTCGCCCACCGACGAACCACTTCGCGAACGGGGGGTTGTCCCAGTCGAGGACGCGCTCCCAGGTCTGGTCCCAGGACAAGCGCTCGGCGGCCTCGGCCCAGAAGACCTCGCTGTCGCCCGCAGCGGCGTCGTAGGCCTCGGCCGTCACGTTGGCCGAGGCGGCCAGGTCTGCCGGCGGGGCGAACGTGCGCTCCTCGCGGGACAGGTTGGTCAGGGTCTCTTCGCTCACGATGTTCACTCCTGGACGTGCGGGTGGGGTGGCGCTCGCCACACTAGGACGCTTCGACCCAGGGTGCAGGTCGAGGGTTGCTTCGAGGTTGCTGCACTGCGAACGGCGCCTGCCGCGACGATGCCGGGCGGCCCTCCCCCCGGAGGGATCCACCCGACATCGGTTCAGGCGGGCGACGGACTCAGTGGATGATCGCCTTCTCGGAGCCGGCGCCGGTGAGGGCGCGGACCTCGAGCTCGGTGAAGCGTTCCTCGGCCTCGGGCTCGCGACGGCTGATGGTGCCGAGGTAGCCGAAGAGGAAGCCGAGCGGGATCGAGAGGATGCCCGGGTTCTCCAGGGGGAACCAGGAGATGTCGATGCTGGCCGGGAGCAGGCTCTGGTTGACGCCGTCGATGACGCCCTTGCCGGACATGACCGGGCTGAAGAACACCAGCAGCAGCGACGAGGCGAGGCCGCCGTAGATGCTCCACGTCGCACCGCGGGTGTTGAAGCGGCGCCAGAACATGTTGTAGACGATCGCGGGCAGGTTGGCCGACGCCGCGACCGCGAAGGCCAGCGCGACGAGGAACGCGATGTTGAGGTTCTGCGCCGGGATCGCGAGCAGGATGGCGACCAGGCCGATGGTGAACGCGGCGATGCGCGTCACCCGGATCTCCTGCTTCTCGGTGGCCTTGCCCTTCTTGATCACGTTGTTGTAGATGTCGTGTGCCACGGACGCCGACGACGTCAGCGTCAGACCGGCCACGACTGCGAGGATCGTCGCGAACGCGACTGCCGCAATCACCGCCAGCAGGATCGCGCCGCCCGTCGAGCCGGCACCACCTCCGACGGCCTCGGCGAGCAGTGGCGAGGCCAGGTTGCCCTTGCTGGTCGCCACCTCGGCGGCCTTGTCACCCTTGAGCAGCGCCGCGGCACCGAAGCCGAGGACCAGCGTGAAGAGGTAGAAGACACCGATTAGGCCGATCGCCCACAGCACTGACTTCCGGGCGTCGCGCGAGGTCGGCACCGTGTAGAAACGGATCAGGATGTGGGGCAGACCTGCCGTGCCGAGCACCAGGGCGATGCCGAGGCTGATGAAGTCGATCTTGCTGGTCGTCGAGACGCCGTACTTCAGGCCGGGCTCCAGGAACGCCTGGCCCTTGCCGGAGTTGGAGGCTGCGGCGCCGAGCAGGTCGGAGAGGTTGAAGTTGAACTTGGCGAGCACCAGGACCACGATCACCGCGGAGCCGGCCATGAGCAGGACGGCCTTGACGATCTGGACCCAGGTGGTGCCCTTCATGCCACCGACGGTGACGTAGAAGATCATCAGGATGCCGACGCCGAAGATGACGAGGTTCTTGACGGTCTGGCTGTCGACGCCGAGGAGCAGGGCGACGAGCGTGCCGGCGCCGACCATCTGGGCGAGCAGGTAGAAGATCGACACGACGACCGTCGAGGTCGCGGCCGCCATGCGGACCGGTGTCTGCTTCATCCGGTAGGCCAGCTGGTCGGCCATCGTGTAGCGACCCGAGTTGCGCAGCATCTCGGCGACCAGGAGCAGGGCGACGAGCCACGCGACCAGGAAGCCGATGGAGTAGAGGAAGCCGTCGTAGCCGGACAGCGCGATGGCGCCGGAGATGCCGAGGAACGAGGCAGCCGACATGTAGTCGCCGCCGATGGCCAGGCCGTTCTGGATCGGCGAGAAGGAGCGTCCGCCGGCGTAGAAGCTGTCGCTGCCGGAGTTGTCGCGGCTGGCCCAGAAGGTGATGCCGATGGTCAGGGCGACGACCGACATGAACAGGGTCGTGGTGAGGACTTGGTGATCCATGTCAGCGGCCCTTCGCGTTCAGGCCGGCTTCGTAGCGGTCGTTGAGGTCGCGAGCCAGCGGGTCGAGCTTGCTCGTCGAGAAGCGGCTGTAGACCCAGGCCAGCAGGAACGTCGTCACGAACTGCAGCAGCCCGAAGACCAGGGCGACGTTGATGTTGCCGAAGAGCTGGTGGTTCATGAACCCCGTCGCCCAGTTCGACATGAGGACGTAGAGCAGGTACCAGGCCAGGAAGGCCACGGTCGCTGGGAAGACGAACCCGCGGTAGAGCCGGCGCAGCTCCACGAACTCGGGGGTCACCGCCAGCTCGGCGTAGAGCGGATCGTGCGGTTCGGACTGGGTGTGAGCGGTGTGGACGTCGGACGTCACGGTGGGCCCCTTTCACGCGGGATGTGATCGTCGTCACCGTAAGAGGGTGAGTCGGGTCGCGTGGAGGGGTGTGCGCCGCCCCTGCGGCCAGCGGGAGCGGCGTTGCGCCGAGCGGTCGCCGCCGTACGACGAACGGTCGCGGCTGTGGGGTCGTGAGGACTGTGAGGCCGTGAGGACAAGTTGACCTCTCGGGTGTGCTCGTCCGCGGGCCGGCGAAACCTGCGCTGCCTTTGATGAGCGCATCCCGACGTTCCCAGGAGCCCTCACATGACCATGACCAGCACCCCGCCGGCCGAGCAGGCCACGGCGGCACCTCAGCGCAGGACCGGTCGGTGGATCGACGACTGGCGCCCTGAGGAGCCCGAGTTCTGGGCCGAGACCGGCCAGACGGTGGCCCGGCGCAACCTGGTGTGGTCGATCTTCGCCGAGCACCTCGGCTTCTCGGTCTGGCTGATCTGGAGCGTCTCGTCGGCGTTCCTCCTGGCCCAGGGCTTCGAGTTCACCGCGCAGCAGCTGTTCCTCCTGGTCGCCATCCCCAACCTGGTCGGCTCGCTGCTGCGGGTGCCCTACACCCTGGCGGTCGGCAGCTTCGGCGGTCGCAACTGGACGATGGTGAGCGCCGCGCTGCTCCTGGTGCCGACGCTCGGCTTCGCGGTCGCGGTGACCAACCCCGCGACGCCGTACTGGGCCTTCTGCATCATCGCGGCCACTGCCGGCTTCGGTGGCGGCAACTTCGCCAGCTCGATGGCCAACATCAACTTCTTCTACCCGGCGGCGAAGAAGGGCGCGGCGCTCGGCCTCAACGCCGCCGGCGGCAACCTCGGCGTCGCGCTGATCCAGTTCTTCCTGCCGGTCATCGTCGGCGGCGCCGGCATCTTCGGCCTGGTCAAGGCGAGCGAGGGCGGCATCCACCTCGAGCGCGCTGCCTGGATCTACGCCGGTCTGGCGGTCGTCGCGACCGCGGCGGCGTACTTCCTGATGGACAACCTCGGCACCGCCAAGGCCGACGCCCGGTCGCAGCTCGCGGTGCTGAAGAGCAAGCAGACCTGGGTCATGTCCTTGCTCTACATCGGCACCTTCGGCTCCTTCATCGGCTACTCCGCGGCGATGCCGCTGCTGATCAAGCTCAACTTCTGGCGCCAGCCGGTCCCCTCGATCCCGGGCATCGGCATCAACTTCGTCTTCTACGCCTTCCTCGGCGCGCTGGTCGGCTCGATGGCCCGCCCGCTCGGCGGCTGGCTCGCCGACAAGTACGGCGGCGCGCGGATCACCCTGGTCGCCTTCGGCGGCATGATCGCCGCCACCCTCGGCGTCCTCCACACGGTCAGCCTGCTCCAGCCGGTGCCGCCGCCGCCGGCTCCCGAGGTTCTCGCGCAGATCGCGGCCGACCCGGCGTCGTTCGACTACCCGCCGGCCGTGCTCGACGCGGTCAACGCCAACTCGGAGATCTTCCCGTTCTTCCTCGGCATCTTCCTGCTGGTCTTCGCCTTCAGCGGGATCGGCAACGGCTCGACCTACAAGATGATCCCGGCGATCTTCAAGACCGAGGCCGACCGCATCGGCGTGGACGGCAGCCCCGAGCGCAGGCACGCGGTGCTCAACGCCACCAAGCGGGCTTCCGCCGCGATCGGCATCATCGGAGCGGTCGGGGCGATCGGCGGCTTCCTGATCCCGATCACGTTCGGCTCGCCCTGGGTGAGCGACCCGATCGACGCCACCAAGGTCGCCTTCGTCATCTTCACCGCCTTCTACGTGGTCTGCGCGCTCGTCACCTGGACGGTCTACCTCCGCACGCCGGCCGAGGACCAGGCCGCGACCAGCTATGCCGGGGTCGGGATCTGAGGCATGACGGCCACTGCGACCCACTGCCCCTACTGCAGCCTCCAGTGCGGGATGACGCTCGTCCGTGAGGGTCGTGCCGCCCTCGCGGTGCAGGCGTGGCCCGCGTTCCCCGTCAACGAGGGGGCGCTGTGCCGCAAGGGCTGGAGCGCGGTCGGGCTGCGGGGCAGCCGCGAGCGGCTCACCAGCCCGCTCGTGCGTGACCGGGAGACCGGCGAGCTCCGCACCGCGTCGTGGGACGAGGCGCTCGACCTCGTGGCGTCGCGGGTGCGGTCGCTCCAGGCGGCCCACGGCGCGGATGCGATCGCGGTCTTCGGTGGCGGTGGGTTGACCAACGAGAAGGCCTACCAGCTCGGCAAGCTCGCCCGAGTCGCGCTGGGCACCTCGCAGATCGACTACAACGGCCGCTGGTGCATGTCCTCCGCGGCCTCCGCAGGCAACCAGGCCTTCGGGATCGACCGCGGGCTGCCGTTCCCCCTGGCCGACATCGAGGAGGCCGACGTCGTCGTGCTCGTCGGCTCCAACCTGGCCGAGACGATGCCGCCGGCGACGCGCCACCTCGACCGGCTGCGCGCTCGCGGCGGGCACGTGGTGGTGATCGACCCGCGTCGTACGCCGACCGCCGACCGCGCTGACACCTTCCTCCAGCCGGTGCCCGGCACCGACCTCGCGCTGGCGCTGGGGCTGCTCCACCTCGTGGTGGCCGCCGGCGACGTCGACGAGGCCTACGTCGCGGCGCGCACGACCGGCTTCGACGACGTACGCCGTTCGGGCGCCGCCTGGTGGCCCGAGCGGGTCGAGCGCGTGACCGGCGTGCCCGTCGCTGAGCTGCGGGCGCTCGCGTCGCTGCTCGGCCGCTCGGTGCGTGAGTCGGGCAAGGTGATGGTGCTGACCGCGCGCGGCGCCGAGCAGCACAGCCAGGGGACCGACACGGTGCTGGCCTGGATCAACCTGACGCTGGCGCTCGGCATGCCGGGTCGGCTGGGCGGGGGCTACGGCTGCCTCACCGGGCAGGGCAACGGCCAGGGCGGCCGCGAGCACGGTCAGAAGGCCGACCAGCTGCCCGGCTACCGGATGATCGACGACCCGGCCGCGCGCGAGCACGTGGCGCGGGTGTGGGGCGTCCCCGCCGCCTCGTTGCCAGGCAAGGGACGCTCGGCCTACGAGCTGCTCGACTCCCTCGGTCAGGACGGTGGAGCGAAGGCGCTGCTGGTCTTCGGCTCCAACGTCGTCGTCTCCGCCCCCAACGCGACCCACGTGACGTCGCGGCTGGAGTCGCTGGACCTCCTGGTCGTCGCCGACATCGTGATGTCGGAGACCGCGGCCATGGCCGACGTCGTGCTGCCGGTCACGCAGTGGGCCGAGGAGACCGGCACGATGACCAACCTCGAGGGTCGGGTGATCCTGCGCCAGCAGGCGGTCCCGCCGCCCGACGGGGTGCGGAGCGACCTCGAGGTGATGGCCGGGCTGGCGTCGCGGCTGGAGTCCGCCGGGGTCTTCTCGACCGATGCCGAGGAGGTCTTCGGCGAGCTGGCGCGGGCCTCGGCCGGCGGCAGGGCCGACTACGCCGGCATCACCTACGACCGGATCCGCAGCGAGCACGGGGTGTTCTGGCCGTGCCCGTCCGCGGACCACCCGGGGACCCCGCGGCTCTTCGCGTCCGCCTTCGCGACGCCCGACGGTCGCGCGCGGTGCGTGGCGGTCGAGCACCGAGGTGCCGCCGAGGTGCCGTGCGACGACTATCCGGTCCACCTGACGACCGGAAGGGTGCTCGCCCAATACCAGTCCGGCGCCCAGAGCCGCCGCATCCGCGACCTGCCCGACACCGGCCCGTTCGTCGAGCTGCACCCGATGCTGGCCGACCGGATCGGCGCCCACGCCGGCGACCTGGTCGTCGTGGCCACGCGCCGCGGCGAGCTCAAGGCGCCCGCGCGCGTGGTGTCGACGATCCGGCCGGACACGGTGTTCGTGCCGTTCCACTGGGTCGGCGCCAACCGGCTCACCAACGACGCGCTCGACCCGTCGAGCCGGATGCCGGAGTTCAAGGTCTGTGCCGCGGCGGTGCGGACATGAGCGCCCGTCGCGTCGTCGTCGTCGGCAACGGCATGGCTGCGACGCGGCTGGTGGAGGAGCTGGTCAGCACCGGCCGCGGGGGGCCTGCGCAAGCGCTCCACCTGACGGTGCTCGGCGACGAGGACCACCCTGCGTACAACCGGATCCTGTTGTCGGCCGTCCTCGAGGGCACGTACCGCCTCGACGCGCTGACGCTGCGCGCACCGGAGTGGTACGCCGAGCACGGCGTCGACCTGCGCCTCGGTGCACGCGTGCTCGGGGTCGACCGGGAGCGCCGCGACGTGATGCTCGTCGACGGCACGGTGCTGCCCTACGACCGGCTCGTCCTTGCCACGGGCTCCATCCCCAGCCTCCCGCCGATCCGCGGGCTGGTGCGTCTCGACGGCCGGCTGCACGAGGCCGTCCACGCGTTCCGCTCGCTCGACGACTGCCTTCGGCTGATGGAGGCGATCCGCCCTGACCAACGAGCGGTCGTGGTCGGCGGCGGCCTGCTCGGGCTGCAGGTGGCGCGGGCGCTGAGCGTGCGCGGCCTCGACGTCGAGATCGTGGAGGGCGGTGAGCACCTGCTGCGCAGCCAGGTCGGCGGCCCGGCCGGGCAGGTGCTGGCCCGCGACCTGCGTCGCCTCGGCACCACCGTCTACACGGGGGCGCGTGCGGTGCGGCTGAGCGATACACCCTCGACGAGCGGCGGTGAGGGCGCGGTCGGTCTGCGTCTCGACAACGGCTACACCCTCGACACCGACCTGGTCGTCCTCACGGCGGGCGGTCGTCCCTCGACCGCCCTGGCCCGCGGCGCCGACCTGGAGGTCAGGCGCGGCATCGTGGTCGACGACCACCTCGCCTCGGTCACGGACCCCGACGTCTTCGCGATCGGCGACTGCGCCGAGCACGACGGCCGCACGACCGGTTTCGTCGGACCGGCCTGGGAGCAGGCCGCACTGCTCGCGCGGCGCCTCACCGACCCCGACGCAGACGCCACCTACACCGGCAGCCGCAGCGTCGCACGCCTGCGCGCCACGGGCCTCGACGTCGCGGTCCTCGGTGACCCCGAGCGCGCGACCGCCGACGGGGGCGAGGTCGTCGAGGTCACCAACCCCATCGTCGGGTCGCACCGCAAGCTCGTCCTGCGCGACGGCGTCATCGTGGCCGCCACCCTGGTCGGGGACCTGTCGCGGATCGGCCTGATCACGCAGTACTTCGACCACGGCACCCGTCTCGCCGGCACCGAGCCCGCAGCCCTCCTCATGGGCGACCGCATGGCCCCGCCCGCGCGACTCGCCGACGACGCCGAGATCTGCGCCTGCGCCGGTGTCAGCGCCGGTCGGATCCGCGCCTGCTCCTCGCTCGACGAGGTCCGTGCCACCACCCGCGCCACCACCGGGTGCGGCGGCTGCTCGTCGTCCGTCGCCCAGGTCCTCGCCAGCCGTCCAGCCCTCACCGCAGCACCCTGACCCGCAGCACCCTGAAGGAGATCACCATGACCCCCACCCCGGACCACAAGCGACTGACCCTGGTCGTCGTCGGCCACGGCATGGTCGGCCACCGCTTCGTGCAGGCCGCGATCGAGCGCGGGCTCACCGAGACCTACGACGTGATCGTCGTCGGCGAGGAGTGCCGCCCTGCCTACGACCGCGTCGCTCTCACCTCCTTCTTCGAAGTCGGCGCCGAGGAGCTCTCGCTCCTGCCCGGCGGTGCGTACGACGACCCGCGGGTGCGGCTGGTCACCGGCACCGAGGTCACGGGGTTGGACACCGAGACGCGCACGGTGCTGCTCGCCGACGGCGAGGTGCTCGGCTTCGACGAGCTGGTGCTGGCCACCGGGGCGGCGCCGTTCGTCCCGCCGATCCCGGGCAAGGACCTGCCGGGCTGCTTCGTCTACCGCACCATCGAGGACCTCGAGGCGATCCGCGAGGCAGCGGCCGGTGCCACGGTCGGCGCGGTCGTCGGCGGCGGGTTGCTCGGGCTCGAGGCGGCCAACGCGCTGGCCCAGCTCGGCCTGGAGACCCACGTCGTGGAGATGGCGCCACGGCTGATGGCCGTGCAGGTCGACGACGCCGGCGGCGCCATGCTGACCCGCCACATCGAGAAGCTCGGGCTCACCGTGCACACCGGTGCGGCGACCGAGGCCGTGCTCGGCGAGTCGCACGTCACCGGCCTGGCGCTGCGCGATCGCGAACCCATCCTGGCCGAGGTCGTCGTCTTCTCCGCCGGCATCCGCCCCCGTGACGGCCTGGCCCGCGACGCCGGCCTCGACCTCGCCGAGCGCGGTGGCGTCCTGGTCGACGAGCAGTGCCGCTCCTCCGACCCACACGTCTGGGCGATCGGTGAGTGCGCGGCACCGGCCGGTCGGACGTATGGCCTCGTCGCCCCCGGCTACACGATGGCCGAGGTCGTCGTCGACGCGCTGCTCGGCGGACCCGGCGCGTTCACCGGCGCCGACATGTCCACCAAGCTCAAGCTCCTCGGCGTCGACGTGGCGTCCTTCGGCGACGCCCACGGCACCACGGAGGGCGCCCTCGAGCTGGTCTTCGCCGATGCCGTCGCGGGCCACTACAAGAAGCTGGTGGTGAAGGAGAACCCCGACGGGGACGGCACGATCCTGCTCGGCGGGATCCTCGTCGGCGACGCCTCGGCGTACGGCGTGCTGCGGCCGATGGTCGCCGCCGACGGCACGAGCGGCATCGAGCTCCCGCCCAACCCCGAGGACCTGATCCTGCCCGCGAGCCGCGGCGCGGTCGAGATCGGCCTGCCTGACGAGGCGGTGGTCTGCTC
This sequence comes from Nocardioides psychrotolerans, assembly GCF_900113685.1. GTDB lineage: Bacteria > Actinomycetota > Actinomycetes > Propionibacteriales > Nocardioidaceae > Nocardioides > Nocardioides psychrotolerans. Next base: position 84,574 of record NZ_FOQG01000003.1, on the reverse strand, counting down.
GTGCAACACCGTGACGAAGGGCGAGATCCTCGCGAGGGTCTCGACCGACGGAGCGGGCGACGCCGAGCCGTGCACCGACGCGACCTGTGTCACGAGGTGCTCAGGGGCGGGCAGCACCTGCGGTTCGTGCAAGCCCACGGTGAAGAAGATCGTGGAGGACCACTTCGCCTCCGTGGGGAAGGTCGTCGACCGGAGCCTCTGCGAGCACTTCGGCCTGACCCGCCAGGAGATCTTCGACGTCGTCGCGGTCCACGGCTACACCCGCTTCGACGACGTGATGGAGGGGCACGGCACCGGCCGCGGCTGTGACATCTGCAAGCCGGTCGTCGCCTCGGTCCTGGCCTCCCAGCTGGGTGGGCACGTCCTCTCGCCGGCCCACCGGCCGCTCCAGGACACCAACGACGCCTACCTCGCCAACATCCAGAAGAACGGCACCTACTCGGTCGTCCCACGCATCCCCGGCGGTGAGATCACGCCTGCGAAGCTGATCGTGATCGGCGAGGTCGCGCGCGACTTCAACCTCTACACCAAGATCACCGGCGGCCAGCGGATCGACCTCTTCGGCGCCCGGATGGAGGAGCTGCCGCTGATCTGGCGTCGGCTGGTCGACGCCGGCTTCGAGTCGGGGCACGCCTACGGCAAGTCACTGCGCACGGTGAAGTCGTGCGTCGGCTCGACCTGGTGCCGCTACGGCGTGCAGGACTCCACGTCGCTGGCCATCATGCTCGAGGAGCGCTACCGCGGGCTGCGCTCGCCCCACAAGCTCAAGGGCGGCGTCAGCGGCTGCGCCCGCGAGTGCGCGGAGGCGCGGTCCAAGGACTTCGGCGTCATCGCGACCGAGAAGGGGTGGAACCTCTACGTCGCCGGCAACGGTGGCGCCGCGCCGGTCCACGCCCGCCTCCTCGCTGGTGACCTCGACACCCAGACGCTGGTTAGCTACCTCGACCGCTTCCTCATGTACTACATCCGGACCGCCGACAGGCTCCAGCGCACCGCCCTGTGGGTCGACAGCCTCGACGGCGGCCTCGACCGTGTCCGCCAGGTGGTCGTCGAGGACTCGCTCGGGCTCGGCAGCGAGCTGGAGGCGGCGATGGACGCCCACGTCGACGGCTACTTCGACGAGTGGGCAGCCACGCTCGAGGACCCCGACAAGCTGGCGCGCTTCGTGTCGTTCGTCAACGCGCCCGGCACGCCCGACCCGCACATCACCTTCCGCGAGGAGCGCGACCAGATCGCCCCGGCCGACGCAGACGGTCCGGTCGTCCTGGGTGCCACCATCGCGGTGGGCGCACCTCTCGGCGCCGTGGCGGGGACCCGATGACGACCACGAGCCAGGCCACGAGCAGCGACCCCACGACGTACACGGTGGTGTGCCGGCTGGACCAGGTCGAGCGCGAGGGCGGCGTCGTGGCGCTGGTCGGTGGGGCCGCGGTGGCGGTCTTCCGGACCTACGACGACGAGGTGTTCGCCCTGGACAACTACGATCCCTTCTCACGGGCCTCGGTGCTGGCCCGCGGCATCGTCGGCACGCGGGGGGACATCTCGTTCGTGGCGTCGCCGATGCACAAGCAGGCGTTCGACCTACGCACCGGGCACTGCCTCGACGACGCGGCGGTGCGGGTCCCGGCGTACGACGTGCAGGTCACTGGCGACGGCCAGGTGCTGGTGGGAGGCGTGAGATCGAACAGCTAGACGGGACGACGGCCTCCCTGACCGGTTTCCGGATCGGGGTCACCGCCGCGCGCAAGGTCGAGGAGCAGGTCCAGCTCTTCGAGCGCCGGGGCGCCAGCACGGTGTGGGCGCCCGCGCTCTCGCTCGGTGCCAACCTTGTCGACGACGCCGTCCTGCGCGCCGCGACCGACGAGGTGCTGAGCCGCCCCGTCGACGTCTTCCTCGCGACGACCGGCATCGGCATGAAGGGCTGGTTCGCGGCCGCCGAGGGCTGGGGTGTCATCGACGACCTCCTGGCCGCGCTGGGGCGCGCCGAGATCCTCGCGCGCGGGCCCAAGAGCGTCGGCGCGCTGCGCAGGCGCGGGCTGCGCGAGCTGTGGTCGCCGGCCTCCGAGGAGTTCGAGGACGTGCTCGAGCACCTGCGCGGGCGCGACCTCACCGGCCTGCGCATCGTCGTCCAGGAGCACGGGCAGTCGCTGTCGATGGTCGCCCACGCGCTGCGGCGCCGGGGGGCGGACGTGACGACCGTGACGGTCTACCGCGTGGTGGCGGCCGAGGACCCCGAGCCGATGTTCCACCTCATCGACGAGATCGCCGACCGGGCCGTGCACGCGGTGACCTTCACCTCGGCCCCCGCCGTGGCCGCGCTGATGGACGCCGCCGGCTCGACGGGTCGGCGCGAGGACGTCGTCGGGGCCTTCCAGGCCGACGTGATCGCCTCGTGTGTCGGACCCGTCACCGCGGCCGCCTTCGAGATGTGGGGTGTGCCGACGATCTATCCCGAGCGCTCGCGGCTGGTCGCGATGGTCAAGCAGCTCGAGACCGAGCTGCCCTCACGCACCAGCGGCCAGACCCTCGAGGTCGCTGGCCACACGCTGCTGCTGCACGGCGACCTCATCCTCCTCGACGGCTCCGAGGTCAAGCTCTCGCCCGCCCCGTGGGCGGTCCTTCAGGCGCTGCTGGTCAACCCCGGTCACGTCGTCTCCCGTCGTGAGCTGCTCGCGTCGTTGCCCTCCGGCATCGCCGGCTCCGAGCACGCCGTCGAGATGGCCGTCGCGCGGCTGCGGGCCGCGATCGGGACGCGGATGATCCAGACGGTCGTGAAGCGCGGTTACCGGCTGGCGGTGAGCACGTGACGCGCCGCCCCCGGCTGGTGACCGTGGCGCACGGCACCCGCAAGAGCGGCGGCAACGAGGTCGCCCGCCAGATCACGCTCGCTGCGGGCCTCGCCCTCGGCGTCGAGGCGGTCTGCTCCTACGTCGAGCTGTCCGATCCCCTCTTCGAGGACGTCGTCGCGGCCGATGTGACCCCTACCGTCGTGGTGCCGCTCCTGCTCTCCACCGGCTTCCACCTCCGCCAGGACCTGCCGCGCATGGCTTCTGCTGCTGCCGGTCCGCTCGTCCTCGGACGCCCCCTCGGGCCGCACCGGCTGGTCGCGCAGGCGCAGCTGGAGCAGCTCGCGCGGGTGGGGGCCCGGCCCGGTGACGGGCGGCTGGTGCTCGTCGCTGCCGGCTCCTCCGACCCGCTCGCCACCCGCGACCTCACCCGTGCCGCCGAGCTGCTCGGTCGGTCGTGGGGCTCGGCCGTCGAGGTGGCCACCCTGTCCGCGCTGGGCCGTCGGCCCGCCGAGGTCGTGCGCGCGGGCGACGTCGTGTCGCCCTACCTGCTCTCGCCGGGCTTCTTCGCCGACCGCGCCCGAGACGAGTCGCTCGCCGCCGGGGCCGCGGTCATCGCCGACGTCATCGGCCCGCACCCCCTCGTCGTCGACCTGGTCGTGCAGCGCGCGCACGCGCTGGAGAGCGTGCGGCAGACCGCCTAGCCGCTCGGGAGGCGGACCTGGGGTGTGCCTGGTCGCCTGGGGTGCCCGGTCGCCTGGGGTGCCCGGTCCGCCGCTGGCCGGTCGTGTGCCGCCTGCAGCGCTGGCCCGCTGCCTCCGGCACACGAACCTCACGCCGGCCACCATGCGGCCGCCACCAGGCTGACCCACCTCACCCGCGGTCGAGGTCCAGCGCCTCGGGGGTGTGCAGCCGCACCATGAACCGCCGGGTGTGGACGGGCACCCGGCTCGCCGTCGCCCGCGACACCCCGATCATCACCGCGAACGCGAGGGGGACGCTCCAGGCAGCAGGCTGCTCGAGGAGTACGGCGGGCCAGCCGGTCGCGGACCCCTCCAGGAGCGTCCACATCACCCCGGCACCGGAGCCGAGTCCGCCGGCCAGCATTCCAGTGAAAGCCCCGACGTCGGTCAGCCCTCGCCACCAGATGCCCAGCAGCAGCAGGGGACAGAAGGTCGACGCCGCGACCGCGAAGGCGAGGCCGACCGCGCGGGCGACCCCGATGCTGGGCACAGCGAGCGCGATCGCAAGCGGCACGGCGACCGCGATGACGGCGGCCACCCGGAAGGCGGTGATGCCGGTCAAGCGCCGGTTGCCGAACGCCTTGCCGGTCACGTCCTGGCTGATGACGCCCGCGACGGCGATCGTCAACCCCGAGGAGGTGGAGAGGAAGGCAGCGAACGCCCCGGCGGTCACGAGCCCCGCGAGCAGCTCGCCGCCGATGCCCGGGACCATGAGCCGGGGGAGCTCGAGGACCAGGACGTCGGAGCGGCCCGACGCGGCCAGCTCCCCGGCGTAGATGCGACCGAGCGCGCCGTAGACCGGCGGCAGCACGTAGAAGATGCCCAGCAGCACGAGGACGACGAGGGTCGTGCGACGGGCGGCGCGGCCGTCGGGGTTGGTGTAGAAGCGCACGACCACGTGGGGCAGGCCCATGGTGCCGAGGAACGTGGCGATGATCAGCGAGTAGGTGAGGTAGAGGCCCTCGGAGCCCCCGCTGGCCAGCGGCACGGACCACGAGTCGTCGACCGGCATCCGGCTGCCGGGGGTGCCGTCGCCGACCCAGACGATCAGCAGCACCACGAGGGGGAGCAGGAGCGCGGTGAGCTTGAGCCAGTACTGGAAGGCCTGGACGAAGGTGATGCTGCGCATCCCACCGGAGGTGACGTTGGCGAGGACGACCGCCCCGACGATGACAGGACCGACCCAGGTGGGCGCGCCGATCGCGGCGCGGATCGTGAGGCCCGCGCCGTGGAACTGCGGCAGCAGGTAGAGCCAGCCGATCGCCACCACCATCACCGAGCAGGTGGCGCGCACGCGGCGTGAGCCCAGGCGGGCCTCGGCGAAGTCGGGGAGCGTGTAGGCGCCGCTGCGGCGCAGGGGCGCGGCGACCAGGACGAGCAGGAGGAGGTAGCCGGCCGTCCAACCGATGGGATACCAGAGCATGTCGGCGCCGAAGGTCAGCACCAGGCCGGCGACGCCGAGGAACGAGGCGGCGGAGAGGTATTCACCGCTGATGGCCGAGGCGTTGAGCGCCGGTCGCACCGAGCGCGAGGCCACGAAGAAGTCGCTGGTGGTGCGGGAGAAACGCAGCCCCCAGGTGCCGATCAGCAGCGTCGCGAGCGTCACGAGGACCACGGCGACGAGGCCGGTGACGGTCTCGGTGCTCATCGTTCGATCTCACCGAGCAGGTCGGCGAAGTCGCGCTCGTTGCGCTCGGCGCGACGGACGTAGCGCCAGCCCAGCAGCACCAGGAACGGGTAGACCAGGCCGCCGAGGAGCAGCCAGGCCAGCGGGATCCCGAGCACCGTGACCTCGGAGAGCCCGGGGAAGACCCGGAAGGCGAGCGGCAGCGACCCGACCGTCACGACCAGCACCAGGATCGTCCGGGCCGCCAGCCGGAGCTGCTCACGCAGCAGCGAGCCGAGGTAGACGCTGCCCAACCGGGTCTCGTCGTCGATGTCGCCGGTCCGCCTCCGTGGGGTGTGGCGTCGCGGGGGGCCGGTCACGCGGACCCGCTCGGGGCGGGGGCCCTCGGTCACGGGGTCACCGGCTGGTCGTCGAGTGACGCGGATTGCATGCTCCGACGGTGGTTGGGCATGCTCCTGGTGTCACTCGACGAGGTCCTCACCCGTCAGCCCGATTCAGCAGCAGGTCGCGCAGCTCGCGCGTGTGCCGCCGGCTGACGCCGAGCTGCACCAACGCTCCGGGTCCGCCGGGTCCGGTCACGACGACCGAGCACCGGCCGGCGTCCATCCGCACCTCGCGGACGTGGGCGAGGGCCACCAGCAGCGAGCGGTGGATCCGCACGAAGCCGGCGACCCGCCACTCCTCCTCGAGCGTCGACAGCGCCACACGGACCAGGTGTGAGCCCTCAGCGGTGTGCAACCGGGCGTAGTCACCCTGCGCCTCCACGTGCGTCACGTCGGTCCGGTCCACGAACCGGGTCACGCCGCCAAGCTCGACCGGGATCTGGGTGCTCTGCGCCGGGCCCGGCGCCCGATCGCTGCCCTCGACCACCCGTCGTACGGCCTCGGCGAGGCGGTCGGCGCGCACGGGCTTGAGGACGTAGTCGACCGCGCGCAGGTCGAACGCGTCGACCGCGTGGGCGTCGTGGGCGGTCACGAACACGATCGGCGGCGGGGTCTTGAACCGCGAGAGGACCTGAGCCAGCTCGAGCCCCGTCAGGCCCGGCATCTGGATGTCGAGGAAGACCACGTCGACGTCCATCTCGTGCAGCGTCCGCAGCCCCTCGGCCGCGGAGTCGCAGGTGATCACCTCACCGATGCGCGGGTCCCGGGCCAACAGGTAGGCGAGCTCGTCGAGAGCCGGCCGCTCGTCGTCGACGACAAGGACCTTGAGGTCGGTGGTGGGGCTCGTGCCGAGACTCGTCATGGCTGCACTCCGGGGGCGAACTTGGGCACGCGCACGATCACCTTGGTGCCGGCGCCGGGGGCAGTCTCCACCACCAGCCCGAAGTCGTCACCGAACGTGTTGCGCAACCGGCTGTCGACGTTGCCCAGCCCGACGGAGTCGAGGGAGGCGTCGCCGGCCAGCGCGCGCCGTACGCGCTCGGGGTCCTCGCCCACCCCGTCGTCCTCGACCTCGATCACGCACTCCTGGCCGCGGTCCAGCGCGACGATCCGCACGTGACCGGCCCCCTCCACGTTGGCCAGGCCGTGGCGCACGGCGTTCTCGACGAGGGGTTGGATGCACAGGAACGGTACGGCGACCGGCAGCACCTCCGGCGCGATGCTGAGCGTCACGGTGAGCCGGTCACCGAAGCGCGCCTGCTCGAGCAGGAGGTAGCGCTCCACGGAGCGGAGCTCCTCCGCGAGGGTCGTGAAGTCGCCGTGGCTGCGAAAGGAGTAGCGCGTGAAGTCGGCGAACTCCAGCAGCAGCTCGCGGGCCCGGTCGGGGTCGGTGCGCACGAAGCTGGCGATCGCGCCGAGGGAGTTGTAGATGAAGTGGGGGCTGATCTGCGCGCGCAGCGCCCGGACCTCGGCCTCGATCGCACGGGTCCGCGACGCGTCGAGCTCGGCCAGCTCGAGCTGGCCGGACACCCAGGTCGCGACCTCGTCGGCGGCCCGGGCCAGCCCGGCGGTGGAGTAGGGCGCGAAAGCCTGCAGCGTGCCGACGATGCGCTCCTCGACGACCAGCGGGCTGACCACCGCGGTGCGGACCGGGCAGCCGCTGTCCGCGCACGTCAGGTCGGGCCGGTCGAAGACCCGGGTGGTGCCGCGCTCGAGCGTCGCGGTCACCAGCGCGTCGGTCTGCTCGCGGTGGTGGGCGCCGGTGCCGTCCCAGGCCAGCGCGGTCGCGGTGTCGGTCAGGGCCATCGCAGGAGTGCCGAGCAGGGAACGCAGGTGCCTGATGGAGCGTTCGGCCGACTCGGCGGTCAGCCCGCGGCGCAGCGCGGGCGAGGCCAGGGAGGCGCTGTGGAGGGTCCGGAAGGTCGCTCGGTCGGCTTCCGTGCCGAGGTTGGTCCGCCGCCACGCGCGCATGGGGGTCATCGTGCACTACGCAGAGCCCCTGTCGCGGGCCCTTCAGCGGAAGTCGATGAGGAGCATCCCGCTGTCGTCGTCGGTGGGCGGCGGGATCGGCGGGATCGGCCGGATCGGCATGGTCGGCTCGTTGCGCGAGTCGCCGGCGCCGTCGCGGCGCTCCAGGTCGAGCCCGGGTGCGTCGGGCCGGTCGACGACCTGGGCGCGCAAGCAGCGCGTCAGGTAGGGCAGCTGCATCCCGTCCATGCCGCGGCCGTAGTCGTCGTAGAGCGCCAGCACCTCGGCCAGCTTGGCCGCGCGCTCCTCCTCGCCGAGGCTGATGACGTCGGAGCGGGAGGCGACGAGGTCCTGGATGGTGCGCCGATCGACGGTCTGCCAGTTCTTGAAGCTCTCCGTCGTCGGCTGGTCGAAGTCCTGGGCGGAGACGAGCACGGCCAGGGAGCCCTGCTCAGGCGGGGGGCTGGCGATGATGCGGCCGAGCTTCTTGACCCAGGGGATCCGCTCGTCGCGACTGTTGAACACGACCGCGAGGTGGCCGCCGGGCTTGAGCACCCGGGCGATCTCGGGCAGCGCCCGCTCGTGGTCGAACCAGTGGAAGGCCTGCGCGGCGATCACGACGTCGTAGGAGCGCCCGGTTGCCGGGATTTCCTCGGCCCCGGTCACCGACGTGCGGACCTCGGGCAGCCGGGCGCGCAGCAGGTCGAGCATCGCGGCATCCGGGTCGGTGGCGTGCACGTCGTGGCCCAGCGCGACCAGCTGCTCGGTCAGCTTGCCGGTGCCGGCCCCGAGCTCGAGCACCGTGAGGGGCTCGGCGGAGGTCGCCCAGGCGACGGCGTCGCGCGTGTAGGACGGGCGGCCACGGTCGTAGACGTCGGCCACGCTGCCGAAGGAGCGGCCATCGCTGCCGGTGGGGGAGGGTCGGTCGGTCATCAGGCCGAGGTTACCCGCGGATAGCCTTCGACCGTGGCTTCCGATCCCCTTGCGTGGCTGGTGTCTCTCGAAGGCGTCCCCTCCGCCTATGCCGCCGCGCGCGACGGCATCGACGTGATGCTCCGCGACCGGGGCCTGCGCCGCACCTCGCCCGAGACCACGGCCGAGTCGCTGCTGCGCGGCGCCCAGGCCAGCGCGGTGCTCGAGGGGTCCGCCTCGACCCTCGCCGAGGTCCGTGCAGGGACCGGTGACGACACGGCCCAGGACTCTCTGCGCGTCTCGACCGAGCTGCTCTCCCTCGCCCCGCTGATGGCGCGCTCGCCACTCCAGGCCCTCGCCCGGCTGCACGCGCTCGCCGCCGCCTCGCTGCCTGACGACCGGCGGGGCCGGCCACGCGACGACGAGTCCGCCGCGCGTCTGCGCGACATCTCCGCGCTGCTCACCCGGCCGACCGACGCACCCGCGCTGCTCGTGGCCTCGCTGATCCACGCCGAGCTGGTCACCGCGGCCCCCTTCGCCTCCCACAACGGCATCGTGGCCCGAGCAGCGGAGCGGCTGCTGCTCCTGTCTCGTGGGGTCGACGAGAAGTCGCTGGTCGTGCCGGAAGCCGGGCACCTGGCCCTCCGCCCGGCGTACGAGTCGAACCTGAGGGGCTATGCCGAGGGCGGCGCGGCCGGCATGCACGCGTGGATCCTCTACGGCGCCGAGGCGTTCGCCGCGGGAGCCGAGGCGAGCCCGCTGCGGCGCCCGAACGCGTGAGGGAGCTCCTGGTAGCACGTGCAGGTGGCGCCCGAATCTCTCTGGACTCGAACGCCACCGCTGACACGTGGGCGCTTGGCTACCAAGCGTGCATCGCCAACTGCTGCTCCGGGAATATCCCGAAAGACAGCGCCCTGTAGGAAGGGAGATCGCCGCGTGGGTACCCGGCTCACGTGCTGCTCTTGAGTTGTCGTTCTCCCTCAGTTCTACGCCGGTTTGCGCAGCCCTACAAGGGTTGACATTTCGCCTGGGGACGAGCCGGGCGTGGCGTCCCGACGTCGTACGACGGCACTCAGGCGCCGAGGCGACGCTTGCGTGCGTTGACCCACAAGACGCTGCCGACCGCGGCGGCGCCACCGACCGCGAGCACGGCGAGGGTGGGCTTCGCGGGAGGCAGGCGCAGGCCTTTGCCGAGGGCCACGGGCTTGGTGAAGACCAGCACGGGCCAGCCGTTGGCCGAGGCCACCTTGCGCAGCTCGCGGTCGGGATTGACGGCGTGGGGGTGCCCGACCGCCGCGAGCATGGGCACGTCGGTGATCGAGTCGCTGTAGCCGAAGCACTCGGCCAGGTCGTAGCCCACCTCGTCGGCCAGCTCGCGGATCGCCTCGGCCTTGACCTCGGCGTAGGCGTAGTAGGAGATCTCCCCGGTGTACTTGCCGTCCACGATCTCCAGGCGTGACGCCACGACGCGGTCGGCGCCGAGCAGCTCGCCGATCGGGTCGACGAGCTCACTGCCGGAGGCGGAGACGATCACGATGTCGCGGCCGGCGGCCCGGTGCTCCTCGATGAGCGAGACCGCCTCGTCGTAGACCAGCGGGTCGACCACGTGGTGCAGGGTCTCGGCGACGATCTCGCGCACCGTCGCGACGTCCCAGCCGGCGCACAGCTGCGACATGAACTGCCGCATCTTCTCCATCTGGTCGTGGTCGGCTCCGCCGACCAGATAGACGAACTGGGCGTAGGCAGAGCGCAGCACCGCGCGTCGCGAGATCAGCCCTCCGGCCTGGAAGGGGCGGGAGAAGGCGAAGGTGCTCGACTTGGCGATGATCGTCTTGTCGAGGTCGAAGAAGGCCGCGGTCGGCGCCATGGGCCCATCGTAGGGGGCCGGCCCGCGCGCCACCTGTCATCCACAGGTCAGGGTCTGGCCGGCTCGTCCACAGGCTGCGCCCAGCAGGGGTTGGGGTGTCCGCGGTCACGGGGATGCTTCCCGCATGACTGCTCCCTTGTTCGTGACCAGAGACGAGACCCTGCTCGACGAGCTGCTGCGGCTCGCGGCGGCCGCCGGCATCACCCCCGATGTCGCGCGTGACTGTGCGGCGGCACTGCGCGGGTGGGGCGGCGCGCCGCTGGTGCTGCTGGGGGCCGACCTCGCCGTGGAGATGGCCCACATCTCGCCAGCGAGACGACCCGGGGTGCACGTCGTGGCGTGGGGTGGCGTGCCGGACGAGCTCTTCCGCACGGCGCTCGCGGTCGGCGCCGAGGACGTCACGGAGCTGCCGCGCTCCGACACCTGGCTCATCGAGACCCTCACCGACCTGGGCGATGACACGCCCTCGCGCGGCATGGTGCTCGGCGTGGTCGGCGGCTCGGGCGGTGCAGGTGCGACGACTTTCGCCTGTGCGTTGGGCCAGACGGCGGCGCAGCGCGGCCCAGCGGTGGTGATCGACTGCGACCCGATGGGACCGGGCGTCGACCGGGTGCTGGGTGTCGAGGCCTACGACGGCTTCCGCTGGGACGCGTTGTGCCAGACGACCGGCCGGCTCAGCGGCCGGGCGCTGCGCGAGGCGCTGCCCCGTCGCGGTGCTCTCGGCGTCCTCTCGTGGTATTCCGGCTCCGCCGGCACGCTCCAACCGTTCGCCGTCCGGGAGGCGCTATCGGCCGCGCGCCGCGGCCACGACGCGGTCGTCCTCGATCTCCCGCGCTCGCCCCAGCCGGTGGTCGACGAGATCGTGTCGCGCTGCGACCTGGTGCTCATGCTGGTGGTGCCGACCGTGGCCGGGGTCGCGTCGGCCGCTCGCACCTGTGCCCGGCTCGGCGCCCCGACCCAGCTCCGGCTGGTGCTGCGCGGGCAGGGCCTGGCGGCCCGCGACGTCAGCCGCGCCACCGGCGTCGCGGTCGTCGCCGAGATGAACGACCAGCGTGGGCTCGCCGAGGCGATCGACCTGGGGCTCGGGCCGATCCGCTCGCGCCGCGGGCCGCTGGGTCGGGCCGCCACCGAGGTGCTGCAACGTGTGACCGTGATGGGTCAGGCCGCGTGACGCTCCCGGTCGGCGCGGTCGAGCAGGTCCGTGAGCGCCTCGCCCGCGACCCGGGTGACCTCACGCCCCACCGGGTCGCGGAGGCACTGCGAGCGACCGGGCGACCGGTCGGCGACGCCACGGTCCTCGAGGTCTATGAGAGCCTGCGCCGCGACGTTGTCGGGGCCGGCCCGCTGGAGCCGCTGCTGCGGTTGCCCGGCGTCACCGACGTCCTCGTCAACGGCCCCGACCAGGTCTTCGTCGACAGGGGAGCCGGGCTCGAGCGGACCGACGTGAGGTTCCCCGACGACGAGGCTGTACGCCGCCTCGCCCAGCGTCTCGCCGGCGCCGGTGGACGCCGGCTCGACGACGCGACCCCCTACGTCGACCTCCGGCTGGCCGACGGCACCCGCTGCCACGCGGTGCTCGCCCCCGTCGCCCGGCCGGGCACCGTCATCTCGCTGCGAGTCCCGCGCGGGCGAGTCTTCACCCTCGAGGAGCTGGTTGCCTCGCGCTTCCTCACCGAGCAGTCGGGCCGGCTGGTGAGCTCGATCATCCAGGCCCGGTTGGCGTTCCTCGTCAGCGGCGGGACGGGCACGGGCAAGACGACCCTCCTCGCGGCGCTGCTGTCGCGGGTGCCGGAGCACGAGCGGCTGGTCCTGGTCGAGGACTCCTCCGAGCTGCGCCCCGACCACCCTCACCTGGTCGGGCTCGAGGCCCGACCGGTCAACGTCGAGGGCTCGGGCGGGATCGACCTGCGCACCCTCGTCCGCCAGGCCCTGCGCATGCGCCCGGACCGACTGGTCGTGGGGGAGGTTCGCGGCGGGGAGGTCGTGGACCTGCTCGCCGCGATGAACACCGGCCACGAGGGCGGCTGCGGCACCCTGCACGCCAACTCCGCCCTCGACGTGCCCTCGCGGGTGGAGTCGCTCGCCCTGGCCGCCGGTCTGGGGCGCGAGGCGGCGCACAGCCAGCTCGCCTCCGCTGTCGACGTGGTGCTCCACCTGGTGCGCGGCCGCGACGGCCGTCGTCGGCTCGCCCAGGTCGCGGTCCCGGTGCGTGATCGCTCCGGGCTCGTCACGATGAGCACGGCGGTCGAGATCGACGCCGACGGCTCGGCGGCCGCCGGACCGGCCGAGGGCCGGCTCGTCGACCTCCTCGCGGCCCGCACGTCGTGACCACCGCGGCCGCGCTCGCTGTCGGTGCCGCTGTGGTCGCCGTCTGGCTGTCCGCGCCGGCGCCCGCGCTGCCGCAGCAGGCCTCCCACGCCCGGTCGGGGGCGCCGGACGGCAGGGGCCCGCTGTGGTGGCGTTGGCTGGTGGCACCCGGTGTCGCCGTGGTCTGGCTGGTGTCCGGGACCGCCCTGGTGCTGGTGGTCCTCACGTCGGCCGTGACCGTCGCCGCAGTGTTCCTGCTGCGTGCCCGGTCACGCCGGCTCGCCGACCGTGCCGCCGCCCAGCGGGTGCTCGAGCTCTGCGAGCACCTCGCCGGCGACCTGGGTGCCGGACAACCGCCCGGCGCCGCGCTGGAGCGGGCCGCGGCGACGTGGCCGGCGCTGGGACCGGTCGCCGCCGCCCACCGGATCGGCTCCGACGTCCCGACCGCGCTGCGCGAGGTCGCGCTGCAGGGGGGCACCTCCGACCTCCGGCTGGTCGCAGCCGCGTGGCAGCTGACCCACCGCACGGGTGCCGGTCTCGCCGACGCCGTGGATCGGGTGGCCCAGGACCTGCGGGCCGCGCACGCCACCCGACGGATCGTCGACGGCGAGCTCGCCTCCGCCCGCGCGACGTCGCGCCTGGTCGCGGCCCTGCCGCTGCTCGCCTTGGCGATGGGCTCCGGTGCCGGCGGCGACCCCTGGGGATTCCTCTTCGGCCACCCTGTCGGGCTCGCGTGCCTCGCAGCCGGGCTGGCCTTCGGATTCGCCGGCCTGTGGTGGATCGAGGCGATCGCCCGCGGCGTCGAGCGCGCCGGATGATCTGGCTCAGCGCCCTGGCGGTGGCGCTGGCGACCGCCCTCCTGCTGCCGACCAGACCGCGGTGGGAGCGCTCACCGCCCGTGCCGAGCGGCCCGGCCCCCGACGACGGCGGGTGGATGCGTCGACACCGCTGGCTGCTGTCGCTGCTCGCTGGGCTCGGTGCGTGGCTCTTCCTCGGCGGGACCCCGGGCCTGGTCGGTGGCACTGTCGCGGCGGTCGTCGCCTGGGTCGTCATCGGACGGGGTGAGTCGCCGGCAGCGCGCCGCGACCGCGAAGCCACCCGACGCGAGCTGCCGCACGTCGTCACCCTGCTGGCCGCGGCCCTGCGGGTGGGGGTGGCTCCGGCGGAGGCAGCGCGACTGGTCTGTCGAGCCCTGCCCGGTCCGGCCACCACCCGCCTCGACCGGTCGGTGGCCCGGCTCGAGCTCGGGGCCGATCCCGCTGAGGTGTGGTCCAAGCTCGCCCTGGAGCCGGGGCTGGCCCCGCTCGGCCGGGCGTTGTCGCGGTCCCACGACACCGGCGCCTCCGTCGTCACCGCCGTCGAGCGGCTCTCGGACCAGCTGGCCCGGGAGGCGCGCGGCGACGTCGAGGACCGTGCGCGTGCGGTGGGCGTGAAGGCGGCCGTGCCCCTGGGGCTGTGCCTGCTGCCAGCCTTCCTCCTGATCGGCATCGTCCCGCTGGTCGCCGGCCTGATGAGCTCGTTCCAGTGGTGATCGCCGGCCACCAGTCGTGCACAACCGACGTTCCGACCGCGTCGCCCACAGGAGGACCGGAGGCAGCTCGCGGGGGGTCCCAGGGCGGCGCAGTCTCGTCCTGCGCGGGCACGTCCGGTGACCGCGCCCGACCCGAAGGAGATCCTCTTGACCGCGATCACGCCCCTCGTCCCCTCCCGCCGCTCTGGTCATCCGCCTCGCAGCACGCTTCCCAGCACGCTTCGCTCGGAGCAGGGGATCACCACCGCCGAATACGCCGTGGGAACGGCCGCGGGCGCCGGCCTCGCCGGCCTGCTCTACAAGCTGCTGACCGGTGGCTTCGGCGACACGATGCTCAAGACCCTCTTCGACCACGTGCTCGGTCTGCTGGGCATCGGATGAGCCGTGCCGGTCGTCGCGAGCGGGGAGCCGTCACGGCCGAGCTGGCCCTGACACTCCCGATCCTCGTCGCAGTGACGATCGGCCTGGTCTGGCTGCTCGCCGTCGGTGCCGCCCAGGTCCGCGTCGTCGACGCGGCGCGCGAGACCGCCCGCAGCGTGGCTCGCGGTGACGAGACGTCCGAGGCGGTGGCCCGGGGGGAGCAGGTGGCGCCCGACGGCAGCTCGATCACCGTCACGCGGCAGGACGGTCGCGTCATCGCCGTGGCGACCGGATCGGTCGCCGGCCCCGGTGGGCTGTTCGACTTCCTCCCCGAGGTCCGGGTCCGTGCCGAGGCGGTCACCCTCGACGAGGAGGTGGGCCGGTGACACGTCTCCCACCCGGGCGCTGCGCGCGTCGCCATGACGCTCGGGGTGCGATCACGCTGCTCGTCGTGGCCATCTCGGGGCTGCTGCTCCTCCTGGGCTCGGCCCTGGGAGTGGTCGCCGCCATGGTGGTCGCACACCGCACGGCCCAGGCGGCCGCCGACCTCGCGGCCGTCGCGGGGGCCACCGCGCTGCAACGGGGCCGCGACCCCTGTGCGACGGCGGCCGACATCGCCGTGGCCAACGGCGCGAGCCTGACCTCCTGCACGGTCGACGGTCGCGACGTCCTGGTGGATGTCTCGGTCAGGGGTCCGAGGTGGCTCGGCCAGGAGGCCGACCTGGACGGTCGGGCGCGGGCCGGACCGGCGAGTGGGGTCCGTCAGTAGGGGCGGCGGTCGGGGTCGTTCTCGTCGATGTCGCGGCGACGCTCGGCCTCCGCGTGATCGAGCTTCTCGGACAGCTCGTCGATCTTCTTGGCCTCGCGACGCTTGGCCAGGGAGCGCTTCGCGCCGAACTTCGAGATGCCCAGGCCCCACAGGACCGCGACACCGGCGCCGACGCCGAGCAGGAAGAGGGTCAGCGCGCCGACCTCGGTGCCGAGCACCTCGAGCTGACCGCTGGCGGTGATCTCGGCGGTGAACACGGCAGCGACGACCAGCAGTGCGCCACCGGCGATGAGGAGCAGCCCCAGGATGAACATGGTGCTGAGGCTACTCGGATCCGGCCCTCGTGCGCCCACCAGGCCGTGACGGTGGTCAGCCCTGTGCGAGCAGCACGTCGAGGAGCCGGAGGGCGCCGACCTTGTCGAGCGGGTTGTTCTGGTTGCCGCACTTGGGCGACTGGATGCACGACGGGCAGCCCTCGGCGCACGCACAGGACGCGATCGCCTCGCGGGTCGCGCCCAGCCATGCCCGGGCCGCGGCGAAACCGCGCTCGGCGAAGCCGGCCCCACCTGGATGGCCGTCGTAGACGAAGACGGTCAGCATCCCGGTGTCGCCGTGCAGGGCGGTGGAGACCCCGCCGATGTCCCAGCGGTCGCAGGTCGCGAAGAGCGGCAGCAACCCGATCGAGCAGTGCTCGGCGGCGTGCGCGGATCCGGGCACGTCGGCGGCCGAGAGACCGGCGCCGGTCAGCAGGTCGTCGGGCACCGTCCACCACACCGCGCTGGTGCGCAGCGCCCGCTCGGGCAGGTCGAGCAGCTCCTCCCCGATCACCTCGCCGGAGGGCTGGCGCCGCTTGAGGTAGGACACGACCTGGTGGGAGACGTCGACCTCGCCGAAGGACAGGCGGCAGCGGCCCCAGTCCTCCCCGGTGCGCTCGGCCACGATCGAGATGTCGGTGATCTCGCGCGCCGAGGTGGAGTAGCCCGGGTCGGCGCGGCTCATCACCGCGACGTGCTCGTCGAGGTCGAGGGTCTCGACCAGCCAGATCTCGCCCCGGTGGACGTAGACCGCGCCCTCGTGGGCCTCGCTGTGCGCCCGCCCGCCGTCGACGGTGCCGACCACTCGACCGGTCTCCGACTCGACCAGCTGGATCGGCGACCCGCCGGCCGAGCGGATGTCGGTGAGGTCGACCGCGCGACGGCGGTCGGTCCAGAACCACCCTCGCGGTCGGCGGCGCAGCAGGCCGGCCTCCACCAGGCCCGCGACGACGTCGGGGGCCCTATCGCCGAAGAGCGGGAGGTCGGCATCGGTCAGCGGGATCTCCTGGGCGGCGGCGCACAGGTGGGGCCCGAGCACGTAGGGGTTGTCCGGGTCGAAGACCGTGGCCTCGACCGGTTGCCCGAACAGTGCCTCGGGGTGGTGGACGAGGTAGGTGTCGAGGGGGTCGTCGCGGGCGACCAGGATGCCGAGCGCGTCCTGGGCCTCCCGCCCGGCGCGGCCCACCTGCTGCCAGAGCCCGGCGCGGGTGCCGGGGAAGCCGGCCATGAGCACCGCGTCGAGCCCGCTGATGTCGATGCCGAGCTCGAGGGCGTTGGTGGCGGCCAGGCCGATCAGCGAGCCGTCACGCAGCGCCTGCTCGATCGCTCGCCGCTCCTCGGGCAGGTAGCCACCGCGGTAGGCCGCGACCCGACCGGTCAGCGACGGGTCCACCTCCGCGAGCAGCCCGGCTGCGGTGATCGCCACCTGTTCGGCGCCGCGTCGCGACTTGATGAAGGCGAGGGTGCGGACGTCCTCGGCGACCAGGTCGGCCAGCAGGTCGGCGGTCTCGGAGGACGCGGCGCGGCGCACCGGGGCGCCGTTCTCGCCGGCGTAGGAGGTGAACGGCGGCTCCCAGAGCGCGAGCGACACCTCGCCGCGCGGCGAGCAGTCCTCGGTGACCGCCGAGACCGGCAGCCCGGTGAGTCGCGCGGCCGCCGTCTCGGGCTCGGCCACCGTGGCGGAGGCCAGGACGAACGTCGGGTGCGCGCCGTAGTGGTCGCAGACCCGCCGCAGCCGCCGCAGCACCTGGCTGACGTGGGCGCCGAAGACCCCGCGGTAGTGGTGGCACTCGTCGACCACGACGTAGCGCAGCGAGCCGAGGAACGCCGCCCACCGAGCGTGACCCGGCAACAGGGAGCGGTGCAGCATGTCGGGGTTGGTCAGGATGTATTCGCCGTGGTCGCGCGCCCAGTCGCGCAGGTCGTGGCTGCTGTCACCGTCGTGCGTCGTGACGCGTACATCGAGCCCCAGGGAGGTCAGCCCGGCCAGCTGGTCCTGGGCCAGGGCCTTGGTCGGCGCGAGGTAGAGCACGGTCGCGCCGCGCTGGCCCCGGCTCCCGCGGCCGTCGCGGATCGCGGTGAGCGCGGGGAGCTGGTAGGCGAGCGACTTGCCCGACGCGGTGCCGGTCGAGAGCACGACGTGCTGCCCGGCGTGGGCGGCGTCGGCGGCCTGCACCTGGTGTCGCCACGGCTGGTCCAGGCCACGCGCCAGGAAAGCCTCACGCACGTCGTCGGCGACCCAGGTCGGCCATGGCGCGTGAACGGCCGCGCGCGGTGGCAGGGTCTCGAGGTGGGTGAGCCGGTCCTCGCGGCCGGGCACAGCGGCGAGGCGCCGCAGGGTCTCGGATCCGCGGCGAGCGCGGGAGGAGGCCGTCGACGTCATCTGTCGACTCTCCCAGGGACCACCGACATCGCCGCCTCGGAGCGTCTGCGCCGACATCGTGAGAGCCGGTCTGAAACCCCTGCGCCGCGACGTACTCCTACTTCTTTGTGCAGGTGAGCGGCGGGCGTGGTTTCATATTCCAGTCCAGGTTCGCGGTGCTAAGCCTGGACTTCGGAACTGATGACCGCCTCATGGGAGAGAACGTGGACCTGACTCTTGACACTCGCGAGGTCGGTGGCCGCACCATCGTGGCCGTCGGCGGGGAGATCGACGTCTACACGGCACCCAAGCTGCGTGACCGCATCACCGAGCTGGTCGCCGAGGGCGTCTACGACCTGGTGATCGACATGGAGGCCGTGGAGTTCCTCGACTCGACAGGCCTCGGAGTCCTGGTCGGCGGGCTCAAGAAGGTCCGGGCGCACGACGGCTCGCTGCAGCTGATCTGCAACCAGGACCGGCTGCTCAAGATCTTCCGCATCACCGGTCTCGCCAAGGTGTTCGTGATCCACGAGTCGGCCGAGGCCGCCCTGGCCTGAGTGCCCCCCTTCCCGCCCGTCACCGTCAGGTGCCGGGCGCTGCGGCATGCCGGTGTCCGACGACAGGCGACGTGGCCCGGGTCACACCTCCTGCCGTGTCGAGCCGACGGCGTGCGTAGACTCCCGCTCGTTCCGTGACCTGAGCCACATCTGGCTCGCTCTCATTTCGCAGGAGGACGTACATGGCCGGGATTCATCCCGCTGTCGTGGACCTCTCCGGCGGCAATCTCGTCCTGGTCATCGTCGTCGCCCTGATCGCGCTCGGCGCGCTCGCGATGGCGTTCATGTTCCGCCAGGAAGTCCTTGCTGCCGGTGAAGGCACCGCCAACATGCAGAACATCGCCCAAGCCATCCAGGAGGGCGCCAACGCCTACCTGACACGGCAGTTCAGGACGCTCGCGGTCTTCGCGGCCATCGCGTTCTTCGCACTCCTCGCGCTCCCCGCGGACGAGATGTCGGTCCGGATCGGCCGCTCGATCTTCTTCCTGGCCGGGGCCGGCTTCTCGGCCGCCGTCGGCTACCTCGGGATGAACCTCGCCGTGCGTGCCAACGTCCGAGTCGCAGCGGCCGCCAACGAGCCCGGCGGACGCGAGCCCGCCATGACGATCGGTCTGCGCACCGGCGCCATGGTCGGCATGCTCACCGTGGGCCTCGGCCTGCTCGGCGCGAGCATCGTGGTCCTGCTCTTCAAGGACCAGGCGCCCGACGTGCTCGAGGGCTTCGGCTTCGGTGCCGCGTTGCTGGCCATGTTCATGCGCGTCGGCGGTGGCATCTTCACCAAGGCCGCCGACGTCGGCGCCGACCTGGTCGGCAAGGTCGAGCAGGGCATCCCCGAGGACGACCCGCGCAACGCCGCGACCATCGCCGACAACGTGGGCGACAACGTGGGTGACTGCGCCGGCATGGCGGCCGACCTCTTCGAGTCCTACGCCGTCACGCTGGTCGCCGCGCTCATCCTCGGCTCGCAGGCGTTCGGCGACAAGGGTCTGGTCTACCCGCTGCTGATCCCCGCCATCGGTGCCCTCACCGCTGTCGCGGGCGTCTACCTGACCCGGCCCAAGGTGGGCGAGAGCGGTCTCACCACGATCAACAAGGCCTTCTACCTCTCCGCCGGCATCTCCGCTGTGGCGTGCGTGCTCCTGTCGTTCGTCTACCTGCCGACCAACTTCGCCGACTTCGAGGGACTGGGCACCAACACCCTGGAGCTGATCTCGGGTGCGCCGGAGGGCAACCCTGCGCTCATCGCGTCGGTGGCCGTGGTCATCGGCATCGTCATGGCCGCCGGCATCCTGGCCCTGACCGGCTACTTCACCGGCACCGAGTACAAGCCGGTCAAGGACGTCGGCAGGACCTCGCTGACAGGTGCGGCCACAGTCATCCTGTCCGGCCTCTCGGTCGGCTTCGAGTCGGCTGTCTACACCACGCTGGTCATCGGCTCAGCCGTGTTCGGGGCGTTCCTCCTGGGCGGTGCCTCGCTGACGGTCTCGCTGTTCGCCGTGGCCCTGGCCGGTTGCGGCCTGCTGACTACGGTGGGCGTCATCGTCGCGATGGACACCTTCGGTCCCGTCTCCGACAACGCCCAGGGCGTCGCGGAGATGTCCGGCGACGTCAGCCCCGAGGGCGCGCAGATCCTCACCGAGCTCGACGCAGTGGGCAACACGACGAAGGCCGTCACCAAGGGCATCGCGATCGCGACCGCGGTGCTGGCAGCCACGGCCCTGTTCGGCTCCTACGCGACCTCGGCCATCGAGTCCCTGGACGAGGCCGACGCACTCGACGAGCTCACCGGGTTCTTCGTGTTCGACCCGTCCGTGCTCGTGGGCGTGCTGCTCGGCTCGGCTGTCGTGTTCCTCTTCTCCGGTCTGGCCATCAACGCCGTGGCACGCGCCGCGGCTGCCGTGGTCTACGAGGTACGCCGCCAGTTCCGGGAGATCCCCGGGATCATGGAGGGCACCGGCCGCCCGGAGTACGGCAAGGTCGTCGACATCGTCACCAAGGACTCCCTGCGCGAGCTCACCACGCCGGGCATCCTGGCGGTGCTGGCGCCCATCGCGGTCGGCTTCGGTCTCGGTGTCACGGCGCTGGCCGGCTTCCTGGCCGGCGCCATCGGCACCGGGACCCTGATGGCGGTCTTCCTGGCCAACGCAGGTGGGGCCTGGGACAACGCCAAGAAGCTCGTCGAGGACGGCCACCACGGTGGCAAGGGCTCGGCCGCGCACGAGGCCACCATCATCGGTGACACCGTCGGCGACCCGTTCAAGGACACCGCCGGTCCGGCGATCAACCCGCTCATCAAGGTGATGAACCTGGTGTCGCTGCTGATCGTCGGTGCCGTCGTCTCGCTGAGCGTCGGCGAGGACGAGAACGACCTCGTTCGGATCCTCATCGGGCTGACGGCGACCGCAGTCATCGTCGTCGCTGTCTACATCTCCAAGCAGCGCGAGTCGGTCCTGGGCGACGACGCGGGCACCCCGCCGGCACCGACCCCGGCGCAGCCGGTCGTCACGGACCCCACGAGGCCCACGCCGACCTTCTGAGCCGCTCGTCGTACGCAGGCCCGTCCGGACTCCACCGGGACGGGCCTGCTGCGCTTGGCGGGGCCTTTGCGACGATGGGCGGGTGAGCGGACCCCTGGAGCGCATCGCGCTGATCTCCGACGTGCACGGCAACCTGACGGCGCTCGAGGCGGTGCTCGCCGACATCGAGGCCCGCGAGATCACCCGGATCTTCAACCTCGGCGACTACGTCGGCAAGGGCCCCCGCGGTCGCGAGGTGGTCGAGATATGCCAGGAGCGCTGCGAGGTCAACGTCCTGGGCAACTGGGACGACTTCCTGCCCGACCCGCACCGCAAGTACGACGACGACGCGCTGCGCTGGTGGGCCGGGCAGCTCGGCGAGGGCCAGGGGGAGTGGCTGCGCTCGCTGCCGTTCTGCCACGACGTCACGATGAGTGGCCGCCGGATCCGGTTGATGCACGCCTCGTCGGAGTCGGTGCACCGCCGTGTGCGCTACGTGCACGACGAGGCGGAGTTCCTCGGCCAGTTCGCCAACACGGCGGCAACGATCGGTGCGGTCGGCGACGGACCCGTGCCCGACGTCGTCGGCTATGCCGACTCCCACGACCCGTTCTACGAGACCCAGCTCGAGCGGCGCACGCTCTTCAACACCGGCAGCGTCGGCAACTGCATGGGCGATCCCACCCCGCTCTACGTGATCCTCGAGGGGGTGCTCGACAGCCTCGAGCCGGCGCCGTTCTCGATCGCGTTCGTGCGGGTGCCCTACGACGTCGAGGCCGAGCTGGCGCACGCCCTGGAGGTCAGCTGTCCGAGCCTGAAGGGCTACGAGGCCGAGCTGCGCCACGGCATCTACCGCGGTGCCGTCGAGCTCTTCGAGGCCGGTCGCCCGCTCACGGCCTACTATCACCTGCCCGGAGCGCCGCCCCGGGCCGAGCCCGGCGCCGCGCCCTCGGGCGGGGCGGGTGCTACCTCTTCCTCTTGAGCACCGTCAGGACGACCTTGGCCGACCGTGACGCTTTGGTGGCGGCGTTACCGCCGAAGGCCGCGGTCAGCGCGTGCTTGCCGGGCTTGAGCCTGGGCAGCGTGACCGTGCGGGTGCCGTTGTCGGCGCTGCGGACGGTGTAGGTCTTCAGCTTCCTCTTGCCGTCGAAGACCGTCACCTTGCCGGCCACCTTCAGGCCGGTCGCCGCGAGGGTGATCTTGAGCAGGCCCGCCTTGCCCTGGGCGATCCTCTTCTTGGGCAGGGCCAGCTTGGTGCGCGAGGCGACCTTGGCGACCGCCACCGGGGCGGTGGCGGCACTGCCGGGGGCGTAGCCGACACGGTTGGCCGTGACCAGGACGGCGAGGTTGCGGCCGGCCTCGGCCGGCTTGACGATGTACGTCGAGGCGTTGGCGCCACTGATCGGCGCGCCGTTGGCATACCACTGGTAGCCGAAGGTCGGCGTCGGCGTGCCCGCCCACGTGCCGGGCTGGACGGTCATCAGGTTGCCGGGTGCCGCATTGCCGCTGATCGACGGGGTGGTCGACGCGGTCAGCGCGTCACCGAGCTTGGCCAGGACCGGGCGGCTCGAGGCCGTCCCGGTGGTGCTGCCGGTCTTGGTCCCGGTCGCCCTCAGCGAGATCTGCTTGCCGAAGTCCTCGCCGACCAGGAGGTAGGTCTTCTGGACGGCGCCGGGGATCGCGACGCTGTTGCGGAGCCACTGGTAGGTCGTGGTGACACCCTCCTTGACGCTCCACTCCGGGTCGGTGCCGGTCAGCACGGTGCCGACCTTTTCGGCGCCGCTCACGGTGGGAGCGGCGGCCGCCGTGATGGCCCCGGGGTCGGCCGGGGCGATGCCCAGGGCGCTGGTGATTGCGGAGACGACCGGCAGGCCGGCCAACGTGCCGGTGATCAGCGCGGAGAGCTCGGTGCCGGCGAGGTCGGCGCCGGGGCTGAAGGAGAGTCCGGTGGCTCCGGGGATCGGGATGCCGTTGCTGAGCCACTGCACGGTGGTCGTGACGTCGAGCAGGTTCCACTCGATGGGGGTGAGGGCGATGACCTCACCCACGACGGGGAGGCCGGTCAGGGTCGGGATGGCGAGCAGGGCGAGCAGGTCGCCTGGCTCGGGAGTCCCCCCGCCGCCACCCGAGGGCAGCGGGATGTCGAGCGCGTTGGTGAGCACGGCGACCGGCAGGACGCCGAATAGCGAACCGGTCACGAGCGCGGTGATCTGGCTGCCGGCATCGCCCGCGGTCGGGGTGTAGGACGAGCCGGTGGCCCCGACGATCGGGATGCCGTTGCTCATCCACTGGTTGGAGTTGCTCACTCCCGGCAGGCTCCAGACGGGGCCGGTCAGCGTGAGGAGCGAACTGACGCCGGGGACGCCGGAGAGGACCGGGAGCACGTCCGCGACGAGAGCCAGCGGGGCAGGAGTCCCTCCGCCACCGCCGGGAAGTGGGATCGGGAGTGCGTTCGTGAGTGTCGAGACCGGCAGGAGACCGAGGAACGAGCCGGTCACCTGCGCGCTGAGGTCGTGCCCGGCGTCCGCGACGACGGGTGTGTAGGTCGGGCTGGTGGCGCCCGGGATGGCCGCGCCGTCGCGCAGCCACTGGAAGGAATTGGTGACGCCGATCAGGCTCCACACCGGGTTGGTGAGGGTGAGCACCGAGCCGACCCCTCCTGCGCCGTTGAGCACGGGCGGTTGGAGTGCCAGGAGCTCGAGAAGGACCTTCTGCTCCTGCGTCGGCCGCGGAGCAGCAGCCTGCGCGGTGGCGGCGGTCGCGATGCCGGCCCCCGAGGCGATGACGCTGGTGGCCACGGCCGCGCCGAGCCCGCGCTTGAGACGGTGCATTGGGTTTCCCTCCCCATAGGGCGCCCCAGTACCCGTCCCAGGCCGCACGTGTGTTCCCCCTCCACCGATGCTAGGAGCCGTCTGCGGAACCTGCAGGAGATCGTTCCGATCCGGGCGCCCGACAGGGCTAGTACGCCCGAGCGGCCCCCGACGCCTGGTCCGAACGGGTGGGGACGGTCATCCGATCGGACCATGCCGCTCGTGGCGGGCCGCGTGGCCTCTAACCTCGGCCCGTGACCTCTTCTGCCTCTGCCGCCACCGACCTCCCGGCCCGTCTGCGTGCCGCCCTCGAGCTGGCCGGCTTCACCTATGACGGGGTCGCCGACGTGCTGGGGTCCGAGGGCCACGCCGCGCTGATGCGCAACGAGACCACCCCTGCTCGCCGTCGTACGACGGGTGGCAGTGCCGTCGAGACGCTGGCGCGACTGTTCCTGCTGCAGGCTCCCGTGCCGGTCGCCGACGCCGAGGCGGCACTGCCGGGGCTGCTCGACCGGCTGACGGCCGAGGGCCTGGTCGAGCAGTCGGTGAGCGAGGTCGCCGCTCGCCTCGACATCCGTCCCTATGCGACCGACGACGAGACGTTCTGGGTCGTCAGCGACCTGACGCCCGGTCTGGACGGCGGCCCCCAGCGGGTCGGCGCCGACCACGTCCTCGGGATCAGCTCGGCCTCGACCTCGCTGGCCCAGCTGACGATCCGCGAGCCGGTGGCCCGCGCGCTCGACCTCGGCACCGGCTGCGGTGTGCAGGCGCTGCACCTCGCCGGCCACGCCGGACGGGTGGTGGCCACCGACGTCAACCAGCGCGCGCTGAGGCTCACCCGCTTCAACGTGGCGCTCAACGGGGTCGCCGACCGGGTCGACGTGCGCGACGGCTCCTACTTCCAGCCGGTGGCCGGCGAGCGCTTCGACCTGATCGCGACCAACCCGCCGTTCGTGATCTCGCCGGGCACGGGCGAGCGTCTGGTCTACCGCGACTCCGGGCTGCCCGGTGACCGGGTGGTCGAGGACATCGTGCGTGCCGCACCCGATCACCTCACCGAGGGCGGCTGGTGCCAGGTGCTGGCCAACTGGGTGATCGCCGAGGGACGCCCGTGGGACGAGCGGCTCTCCGAGTGGCTGGTCGGCGACTGCGACGCGCTGATCGTGCAGCGTGAGGTCGTCGACCCGTCGGTCTACGTCGAGCTGTGGCTCAAGGACGCCGGCCTGCACGGCTCGCCGGACTACCTGCGCCGCTATGACACCTGGCTGTCGTGGTTCGAGGAGCAGGGCGTCGAGGGCATCGGCTTCGGGTGGATCAACCTGCGCGCCTCCGGGTCCGCGTCCGGGTCCGCGTCCGCGTCGGGGTCCGCCGGAGTGGTCAGCGACTTCCTCGAGTGGCCCTACGACGTCGAGCAGCCGATCGCCCCCGCCATCCACGCGTGGGGCGAGGCGCTCCGCGACGAGGTCGACCTGGACACCCACCTGGTCGCGCGCCCCGACGTACGTCAGGAGACGGCGGGGCCGGCCGGCGCGGAGGACCCCGAGACGATCGTGCTGCGCCAGCAGCGCGGGTTCCGGCGGGCGCGGCAGGCCGACACCGTGGAGGCGGCGATGGTCGGTGCGAGCGACGGTGAGCTGAGCCTCGGGCAGATCCTCGACGCGGTCGCGACCCTCACCGACGCCGAGCCCGACCTGGTGCGCGACGCCTACCTCCCGGTGGCCCGCGAGATGGTGCGCGAGGGATTCCTCGAGGTGCCGTGACCTCCCATCAGTCGGCCGGCGAGGCGACGACGACGTCGGTGTGGGTGAAGTCGTCGCCCTTGAAGAGCAGCGGCGCACCGCTCACCGTCGCCAAGGCGTAGGAGAAGCAGTCGCCGAGGTTGAGGCGGGCCGGGGAGCCAGATCCCTTGCCGAACCGGGCGTAGGCCGCGCGCGCGGCGCGGGCGTGGTCCGCGCCGAAGGCGACGACCTCGGCCGCGCACGCCTCGAGGAGCTCGTCCAGGTCGCCGTGCCGTTGCTCGCCGACCACGATGGCGGCTTCCACAGCCGTGGGAGCTGCGATGGTGACCCGGTCCGCCTGCGCGAGTGCCGCGGCCCACGTTGCTGCGTCGGCCTCGTCGCGCAGCACGGCCACGATCACCGACGAGTCGAGGACTACCACGGCAACCCCCGCTCGTCGTAGAGGTCGTCGTCGGTGAGGACGGGACCCGGGCGGGCCGCGGAGCGACGACCGATCTCGAGGAGCCGCTCGGCGAGCCCGTCTCGTCGTGCCCGGTCCCGCTCGGCTGCTTCCTCCAGGGCCTGTCGCACCGCACGCGTCATCGAGGTCCCGCGCCGGGCGGCGAGCGCGGCGGCGAGCCGGTAGACCTCCGGGTCCTTGATGTTGAGCGTCGGCACAAGCCCGATTCTACCGTCCACGGTAGAAAGTTATGCGGCTTGGGCGGCCTGCGCCACCAGGGCCTGTTCGCGCACCCGGACCAAGTGGCGCCGCACGCCCGAGACCAGCAGGTCGGACCGCCCTGTCAGCAGGAGGTCCGGGAGCCCCGAGGGTCGAAAGCACGTCCGGTTGCGCGAGCGCAGGCCCCACAGCGCGTCCTCGACCTCGGCGTGGTTGCCCGCGAGCGACGCCCCGACCGCCAGCGCCTCGCGCACCTCCTTCATCCGCACCGAGCCCTGGGGCCCGAACAGCCCGTTGGCCTTGCCGACGACCCAGCACAGCGTGCCGGCGAGGTGCTGCGGCGAGCGCGGACGTCGTACGACGTCGGGCCGGGCCTGCCAGACCAGCGCGAGCGCCCGGCGCAGGGCGATGCCGAGCTCGTCGGCCTGCGCCGGCCCAAGAGCGTCGGTCAGCACGGTCGCAGCGACGCCGTCGAGGTGCTCCACGGTCTGCGCGAGACGCTCCCGGTCCGCGGGGTCGGACGCCTCGGGTCGATCATCGACGTCGACGAGCGGAGCGGCGTCCAGCTCGTGCACGCCCGCCCGCCCTCCACACGCGTCCTCGAGCCACAGCAGCGCCCGCTCGTAGGGCGGCGCCTGCGGGGGAGCCGGCGGCGCCGCGTGCCGTCGGGCCTCGCGGTCGAAGTGCTCGGCGTGGGCCTGCCACGGGGTGCCCTCCACCGGCTCGGTCCAGGTGTCGACGAGCCGGCCGTCGACCAGGACGAGGTGGCGCAACCGGTCCTGCCAGGCAGGGTCGGACGCGTAGTGGTCGTGGAGGATCGCGCGAGACCACACCTGGGGGTCGAAGCGGTCGGGGTCGTGCGTGTCGTCGTACATCGGGGGGCACCTCCGAGTGGAGCGGTCGGGGATCGAGGACCTCACGGTGGCACGCCGCGGGGACATCCGGCGGCCGTCCTCCACAGGCCTCCCGGCGGGCCCCGCCGAACGTCGACACGTCATCCACGGGCATCACCGGAAGTCGGGGCGTTGGACAGCACGCGCTACCGTGATCGGCCGTGAGCCCTTGTTCCCCCCGCTCACTCCTCTCGCAGCAGTAAGGAAATGGCAACGCAGTGGTACACAAGTTGGTGATCGTCGAGTCCCCGGCGAAGGCCCGCACCATCGGCGGCTACCTCGGTGACGGCTATGTCGTGGAGTCCTCCATCGGACACATCCGCGACCTGCCCAACAACGCAGCCGACACCCCGGCGAAGATCAAGGACAAGCCCTGGGGCCGGTTGGCCGTCGATGTCGAGAACGGGTTCACGCCCTACTACGTCGTGCCACGTGACAAGAAGTCGCACATCTCCAAGCTCAAGAGCCTGCTCAAGGACGCCGACGAGCTCTACCTCGCCACCGATGAGGACCGCGAGGGCGAGGCGATCGCCTGGCACCTCCTCGACGAGCTGAAGCCCCAGGGCATCCCGGTGCACCGGATGGTCTTCCACGAGATCACCAAGGCCGCGATCCTCACCGCGGTCGAGAACCCGCGCCAGATCAACGGCGACCTCGTCGAGGCCCAGGAGGCGCGCCGGATCCTGGACCGCCTCTTCGGCTACGAGGTCTCCCCGGTGCTGTGGAAGAAGGTCATGTCCGGCCTCTCGGCCGGCCGCGTCCAGTCCGTCGCCACCCGCCTGGTCGTCGACAAGGAGCGGGAGCGGATGAAGTTCCGCCTCGCGTCCTACTGGGACCTCGAGGCGACCTTCGATGCCGGCAGCAAGCACGACCAGCGGATGTTCCCTTCCAAGCTGCACTCCATCGACGGCACCCGCGTCGCCCGCGGCTCCGACTTCGGCCAGGACGGCCTGCTGAAGGACGCGTCCAAGGTCGTCCACGTCGACCGCACCCGCGCCGAGGCCCTCGTCACCAGCCTGCAGGACTCGACGTACGACGTCCGCTCGGTCGAGTCCAAGCCCTACAAGCGCTCTCCCTACGCGCCGTTCCGCACGACGACCCTCCAGCAGGAGGCGGGCCGCAAGCTCGGCATGACCGCCTCGGTCGCGATGTCGGTCGCGCAGCGGCTCTACGAGAACGGCTTCATCACCTACATGCGCACCGACTCGACCACGCTCTCGGGCGGTGCGGTCGAGGCCGCCCGCTCGCAGGTGCGCGAGCTCTACGGCGCCGACTACCTGCCGGACACGCCGCGCGTCTACGCCTCCAAGGTCAAGAACGCGCAGGAGGCCCACGAGGCGATCCGCCCCGCCGGCGAGTCGTTCCGCACCCCGGCCCAGACCGGGCTGACCGGCGACCAGTTCCGCGTCTACGAGCTGATCTGGATGCGCACCGTCGCCTCGCAGATGAAGGACGCGGTCGGCCAGTCGGTCTCCGTGCGCCTCGGCGGCACGTCGGCCGGGGGCGAGGACGTCGTGTTCTCCGCCAGCGGTCGCGTCATCACCTTCCACGGGTTCCTGAAGGCCTACGTCGAGGGCACCGACGAGGGGGCGGCCAAGGACGACCAGGAGACCCGCCTCCCGGCGCTCGTCGAGGGCGACGCCGTCTCGGCCGCGTCCGTCTCGGCCAGCGGTCACGAGACCAAGCCCCCCGCCCGCTACACCGAGGCCACGCTGATCAAGGAGCTCGAGGAGCGCGAGATCGGTCGCCCGTCGACGTACGCCGCGATCATCGGCACCATCCTCAACCGCGGCTACGTCTACAAGAAGGGCACCGCGCTGGTCCCGGCGTGGCTGGCCTTCTCGGTGATCCGGCTGCTCGAGGAGCACTTCGCGCGGCAGGTGTCCTACGAGTTCACCGCCGAGATGGAGGACGTGCTCGACGACATCGCCGGTGGCCGCAAGGACCGGGTCTCCGAGCTCGGCGAGTTCTACTACGGCTCCGAGAAGTTCAAGGGCCTCTACGACCTGGTCCACGAGCTCGGCGACATCGACGCCAAGGAGCTCGCGACCTTCCCGATCGGCGACCCCGAGCTGGGGATCAACCTGCGCGTGGGTCGCTACGGCCCCTACCTCGAGGGCCCGGACGACGAGGGCAACCCGGTCGGCAAGCGGGCCAACGTGCCCGACGACCTGCCCCCCGACGAGCTGACCATGGAGAAGGCCGTCGAGCTCTTCGCCAACCCGGCCGGCGAGGAGATCCAGCTCGGGGTGCACCCCGAGACCGGCCTCCAGGTCGTGGCCAAGAACGGCCGCTACGGCCCCTACGTCACCGAGCTCCTGCCCGAGGACGCGAAGAAGAACGACAAGCCCCGCACCGGCTCGCTCTTCAAGTCGATGTCGCTCGACACGATCTCGCTCGAGGACGCCCTCAAGCTGCTCTCCCTGCCCCGCGTCGTCGGCAACGCCGAGGACGGTGAGGAGATCACCGCGCAGAACGGCCGCTACGGGCCCTACCTCAAGAAGGGCACCGACTCGCGGTCGCTGACCGCCGAGGACCAGCTGCTCACCATCGGTCTGGACGAGGCTCTCAAGATCTACGCCCAGCCCAAGCAGCGTGGCCGTGCCGCGGCCGCGCCGCCGCTCAAGGAGCTCGGCAACGACCCCGTCTCCGGCCAGCCGGTCGTGGTGAAGTCGGGCCGCTTCGGTGAGTACGTCACCGACGGCGAGTTCAACGCCACCCTCCGCAAGGACGACTCCGTCGAGTCGATCACCCTCGCCCGCGCCGCCGAGCTGCTCGCCGACCGCCGCGAGCGCGGTCCGGCGAAGAAGGCGCCTGTCAAGAAGGGCGCCGCCAAGAAGGCCCCGGCCAAGAAGGCTGCTGCGAAGAAGACGACCACGAAGAAGGCCGCCACCAAGAAGACGGCGGCCAAGAAGACCACGACGAAGGCTGCTGCGAAGAAGGCCTGAGGGCGGGTTCTGGCCGCCCCCCACCCACCCGGACACCGATGTGTCGGCGCCGTCTCGTAGGTTCGGCGCGTGACCAGCGGCGGCGTCTACACCTCCACCGGGGTCTTTGTCTGCTTCGAGGGCGGCGAGGGCTCCGGCAAGTCCACCCAGTCGCGGCTGCTGCGCACGTGGCTCGAGGAGCGCGGCCACGACGTGGTGCTCACCTTCGAGCCCGGTGACACCCCGGTCGGCCGGGAGCTGCGCCGCATCGTGCTGAGCCCCGAGACCGGTGTGCTCGCCGACCGCACCGAGGTGCTTCTCTACGCCGCCGACAAGGCCGAGCACGTCGAGACGCTGGTGCAGCCCGCCCTCGACCGTGGTGCGGTCGTCGTCACCGACCGCTACGTCGACTCGACGCTGGCCTACCAGGGCGCCGGTCGCGCGCTCGCGGTCGACGAGGTCGAGCAGGTGGCCCGCTGGGCGACCCACGACCTGCGCCCCCACCTGAGCGTCGTGCTCGACCTCGAGCCGGCCGCGGGTCTCGGGCGCTTCGAGGGACGTGACCGCATCGAGGGGGAGTCGCTGGAGTTCCACCAGCGCGTCCGCGCGGCCTTCCTCGCCATGGCCGCGGCCGACCCCGAGCACTACCTCGTCCTCGACGCGCGCGGGACGGTCGACGACCTCGCCGGCGCCGTACGATCCCGGCTCGAGCCGCTCCTCGCACAGGCCGCGCGATGACCGTGTGGGACCAGCTCGTCGGCCAGCAGCACACGGTCAAGGCCCTCTCGACCGCGGTGGCTGGCCACGGCATGACCCACGCCTGGCTCTTCACCGGGCCGCCCGGCTCCGGCAGGTCCAACACCGCGATCGCCTTCGCCGCCGCGCTCCAGTGCGAGCAGGGCGGCTGCGGGGTGTGCCACGAGTGCCACACGGTTCTCGGCGGCACGCATGCCGACGTGTCGGTGATCCGCACCCAGAAGCTCTCCATCGGCGTCGACGAGGTCCGCGACCTCGTACGCCGGTCCGCTCTCGCCCCTGCCGGGCGGCGCTGGCAGATCATGATCGTCGAGGACGCCGACCGGCTCACCGACCAGGCGTGCAACGCGCTGCTCAAGGCGATCGAGGAGCCGACGGTGCGCACGCTGTGGATGCTGTGCGCCCCCACCGTCGAGGACGTCCTGCCCACGATCCGCTCCCGCTGCCGCCTGGTCACGCTGGCGACGCCGACGACACCCGAGGTGGCGGCGTTCCTCACCCGCATCGACGGCGTCAACGACGCGCTCGCCTCCTACGCCGCGCGGGCCAGCCAGGGCCACATCGGCCGGGCCCGGGCGCTCGCCCACGACGAGGCGACCCGCAACCGCCGCCGCGAGATCGTGTCCCTGCCGACCCGCCTGACCAGCCTCGGTGCCTGCATGACGGCCTCCGCCAACCTCGTGGAGGTGACCAAGGAGGAGGCCGACGCGATCACCAGCGAGCTCGACGCGCTGGAGAAGACCGACCTCGCCACGTCCTACGGGGTGGTGGAGCGGGGGCGCCGCCCCAGGGAGTACGCCCCCGCCCTGGCCGCGCTCGACAAGGCACAGAAGACCCGCGCCAAGCGTCGGCACCTCGACGTGGTCGACCGCGGGTTGATGGATCTCGTCTCGGTCTACCGCGACGCGATCGCTGTCGCGGTCCGGGCCACCGGAGCGCTGGTCAACGAGGAGATCCGCGGTGACGTCGAGAAGGTCGCCGCGACCTCGACGCCCGAGCTCAACCTGCGCCGGATCGGCTGGATCTTCGAGGCTCGCGAGCAGATGCTCGAGTTCAACGTGCCGATCGCCTTGGCGCTGGACTCCATGATGGTGGCACTGAAGGTGCCCGAAGGGAGCAACAGGTGAGCAGGACCGTCCGAATCGTCGTCATCGTGCTGCTGGTGCTCGCGCTGGCGGGCGCCAGCGCCCTGGCCGGGCTCTCGGTCCTGCTCGGCAACGACTCCGAGGGCGGGTCCTCGTCGGGCTCGTCGGGCTCGTCCGGACCGGCCGTCGTGGTCACGACCGCGCCCGCGCCCGGGGCCACGGAGCCGCCGAGCCCCGAGCTGGCGGCCTTATACTCCCAGAGGATCGCGTGGGAGGCCTGTGGCGACAACCAGTGCGGCACCCTCGAGGTCCCGATCGACTACCGCGACGCCGGCGGCGAGACGATCGGGCTGGCCCTGGTCAAGGTGCCCGCCGCCGACCCCGATGCCCGCATCGGCTCGATGGTCGTCAATCCCGGCGGCCCCGGTGCGTCCGGGGTGGCCTACGCCGAGGCGGCCGACCCGGTCTTCCGGTCCCCGATCCGCGAACACTTCGACGTGGTCGGCTTCGACCCCCGCGGCACGGGCGCCTCCGACCCCGTGGACTGCCTCACCGACGACGACATGACGGCGTTCCTCGCGCTGGACCCGGACCCCGACGACGCCGGGGAGGAGCAGGAGCTGGTGGGCGGCCTGCGCTCCTTCTTCGAGGGCTGCGTGGCCAACAGCGACGCCCTGGTCGGCCACGTGACGACGGCCGAGGCCGCGCGCGACATGGACGTCCTGCGCGCCGCGCTGGGCGAGGCGACCCTCACCTACTTCGGCGCCTCCTACGGCACCAAGCTGGGCGCGACCTACGCCGAGCTGTTCCCCGCCAAGGTCGGCCGGCTGGTCCTCGACGGCGCCGTGGACGTGGCGCTGTCCTCGCGCGAGCAGAGCCTGGGCCAGGCCGGTGGTTTCGAGGTGGCGCTGCGGGCGTTCGTCGACAACTGCGTGGCGGAGACCGAGAGCTGTTTCCTCGGCGACTCCGTCGAGGCGGGCCTGGTCACGATCAAGGGCCTGCTCGACGACATCGATGCCCAACCCCTGCCGACCTCCGACGGGCGTGAGCTCACCGTCGGCAGCGCGTTCTACGGCGTGGTGACCCCGCTCTACAACCGCGACTACTGGTATCTCCTGAGCCAGGGCCTCAGCACCGCCCTCGCGGGTGACGGCACCACGCTGATGCTGCTCGCGGACGCCTACGCCTCGCGCCAGGACGGGCAATACCTCGACAACAGCACCGAGGCGATCTATGCGATCAACTGCCTCGACGATCCCTACGCGATCGGGCCGGGCCAGGTCGAGGCGCAGGTGTCGGACTTCGAGGAGGCCTCCCCGACCTTCGGGCGCCTCTTCGCCTGGGGGCTGGTCAACTGCGGCGACATCCAGGTCGAGTCCTCCGAGCCGCCGCTGGACATCCGCGGTGAGGGCGCTGCCCCGATCCTCGTCGTCGGCACCACGCGCGACCCCGCCACGCCCTACGAGTGGGCCGTCGGGCTCGCCGACCAGCTGGCCACCGGGGTGCTGCTCTCGCGCGACGGCGACGGCCACACCGCCTACAACGCCGACAACGAGTGCATCGACGCCACGATCGAGGCCTACCTGATCGACGGCACGGTGCCGGAGGACGGGAAGTCCTGCTAGGGAGACCGGGAGCACGAGCGAAGCGAGTACTCCCCATGGAATGACGACGTCATCTCACGGGTTCGGCGATGGCCTGGATCCGGGCGGTGGCCAGCTCGATCATCAGCTGGGCCGCGGGGCTGAGCGTGGCGCCCGAGCGGTGCACGATCGCGAAGTAGTCCCACTGGCGGGGACGCAGCGACACGAAGCCGGCGTTGGGTGCCAGCCGCGGCAGCAGCTGCTCGGCCGCACCACGGGGCAGCACCGAGTCGGCGAGCCCCATCCCGACCAGCTCGACGGCGATCTCGGGGTCCTCGACCTCGATGCGGGTCTGGGGGTTGAGGCCGGTCTCGTGCAGCATCCGACGCAGGATGATCCGCACGGAGTCGTCGGCGCGGTAGGTCGTGTCCGGCATGACCAGCGACGCCTTCGCCAGCCGCGCGGCGGTCGCCGGTGAGGTGAGCCGCTCGGGGTCGGCGCTGATGTAGACGAGCTCGTCGCGCGCCACCGGGATCACGTCCATCCCCTCGCTGGTCACGTTGGGGATGGCGACCATGGCCGCCTCGAGCCGCCCTCGCCGCAGGTCCTCCTGCACCTCGGTCGAGTTCTGCCCGACCAGCTCCACGCGGACACCGGGGTGCCGCGCGAGCACGTCGGCGACCAGGCCGGCGCCGGCATAGAGGCGGGCCACGCCGAACATCCCGAAGCGGATGGTGCCGGTCTCGAGTCGTCGTACGCGTTGGGCGGCGAGCCGCGTCTCCTCCGCCGCAGCGATGGTGCGTTCGGCGTGCGGTCGCAGGGTGTCGGCCACCGTGGTGGGTACGACGCCCCGCCCGACCCGTCGGAACAGGCTGACCCCGAGGGTCTTCTCGAGCCCACGGATCTGCTCGGACACGCTCGGCTGGGCGTAGCCGAGCTCCTCGGCGGCCGCCGTCAGCGAGCCGTGCTCGTAGGTGGCGAGGAAACAGCGGAGCTGATGCAGTGAAAGCATAGGAATCTCCTTGAGAACCAGAAGGAAAGAGAGGCTACCCCTTTGCCTCACGGCGACGCACACTTGGTCCTGTCACCGTTGTCTGTCCTCTGAGGGAGGGTCCTTACAAATGTTCGCGCACACCTGCACCGCATGCTCCACCCGTTACCTGATCTTCCCCAGCCAGGTCACCGGGATCCGCAACTCCGACGAGGGCATCACCCTCGACTTCCTCTGCTGGTGCGACGCGCCGCAGAGCCAGCTCACGGGCAAGGCCGCTGGCCTGCGCAGCCGCGAGACCGTGGCTGCCTGACAGTCCCTCCCGGGCTCCATCGCCGGGGTGACGCGCCGGTTTCGCGCTCTGCGGGGCTGCTCCGTATACTTCCCCGGGTTGCCCGGCAGGTCCTGACTGCGCCGGGCAGCACGCCGCCTTAGCTCAGTCGGTAGAGCATCTCACTCGTAATGAGAAGGTCGTCAGTTCGACTCTGACAGGCGGCTCACCTCAAGGCCCCTGACCTGCAGCGATGCAGATCAGGGGCCTTCGTTTTGGGGTCGAGTTGACGCCAAGTCAACAGAAGGTCAACAGAAACTCCAAGGGCTGCGAGCCACGGCGACTTCCCTGACCTCACTTCCGCGAAGTCGGCACGGTCAGATGTTTCGGGACGTAGCGTCCCTGAGTGCCGCTCATGCTCTTTCCCGACAGCTCGAAGGACATCTCGACGGCTGCCGTCGCCTGCCCTCACTGTGGCCGCCCCAGCGCATCGGTCGTGCGTACGCCGCGGCAGCTGAACCTTCGACAGACGGTCAGGCGTGCCTCCGGCGTGGCGATCGCGATCGTCCTCTCCGCCGCGGTCGGGGGAGGGCCGGGGATCCTGATGGCCATGGACAGCGTTCGCAGTGGCCGGCGCATGGCTCGTGCGCCAGTCACGGCAGCAGTAGATCCCTCAACGCCGGGGCACCGCGAGCACCGGGTCGTCGAGCACGAGCTCGACCGCGACGTCGTGGCCGTCCACGTCGAGGGTCACCGGATCGAGGTCAAGCGGGGATCGCTGGACGGCAAGGTGGTCAATCTCCAACCCGAGTACGACGACGTCGCGCGGGTCGCAGGTCTCCTGGGGGCTTCCGGTGGTGGAGGTGCTTCGCGAAGCGACCACCCTGGGCGAGGCGAAAGGACGCGGCTTGTGAGGGCCTGTTGCTCGGCCGCAGAACCGCCCTACTGCCGGGCCTCCGGGTCAAGCAGGGTGGACGCGACGTCGCCCGTCGCCCGTCGCCCGTCGCCCGTCGCATGCTCAAGTGCGGATGCGCTCGGGCACACGGTGCGATCAGCCGATCAGCCGATCAGCAGCGTGAGCAGGAACGCGAGGACCGGTCCTGCGAACAGGAAGATGAGGCCCACCATCTCCTCGCGCGAGTCGTCACGGACGGTGGTGGGTGAGGTCGTGGCCATGATCTAGATGCTCACCCCTTCAGTGGCACCTCAAACACGCCAGTCGGCGATGTGACGCGCTTCATCCATGACCCGGCCACCGGGCGGTCCCAGCGTGACCGCTGGGCTAGTCGGCTCACCCCGAAGAGGTTGGTGGGTCAGGAGGGTCACTCGGTCGTCGCCGCACCACACGCCGCCGCAGAGTGGGGGAGGCCACCACCTCGTAGCCGGCCTCGAGAAAGACCTGCACCAGTCCGACCGACGCCTCGTCCCAGATCACGGACCGGCCAGGCGGCGGCTCGATCGGGTAGCCCTCCAGGACCACGGCGCCGACCTGTCGGCCGTACTCGACGGTCGCTGCGGCGAGCTCATAGGTCAGCCCTGCTTGTCGCCATCCTTTGCGCACGACGAAGCAGGTCACTGACCAGACGCCTTCCATCTCGGGGTCCATCCGCATCCACGCCTGCTTCCGGCTCCACAACCTGGGGTAGCTCGCACGCTGCTCGACCGCCACCCAGCCGGCCGGCTCGCCGTCGACGTACCCGATCAGCCCGGACGTCGGGCCGCCGGTGCCGCAGGCGGTCTGCTCGAGCAGCGCGGCGTCCCTCTGCTCCTGGGTGGTGTCACGCCAGATCCACCCCGGCACCTTCAGGGCTTGGCAACGGCACTTGTGGGCGCCTCCCGTGGCGAACACCGCCTCGACGTCCTCGACCGTTGCTTGGTTGGCGGGGAGCCAGGTGAAGTCGGACATGCAGCGACCCTAGGACACCGGTCTCGGAGAGGAGGGGCCATTGGGCACTACCGTCCCCGGGGCTGCGGAGCGCACCTGAGGAGCCGGCATGGACAGCCACGGCAGACACACCAGGACTCCCTTCCTTCGCGTTGCTGCCCCAGCTCTCGGCCGTTGCCGAGACGGCCCACATCGACCCGGCTGCGCTGTCGCGCGGGCCCGACCCTGCGGTGGTGCACCTGGTGCGCGACACCATCAGGGACGGCGACCTGATGGTTCCGGCGGCCAGGCGGGG
Source organism: Nocardioides psychrotolerans (assembly GCF_900113685.1). Taxonomy (GTDB): domain Bacteria; phylum Actinomycetota; class Actinomycetes; order Propionibacteriales; family Nocardioidaceae; genus Nocardioides; species Nocardioides psychrotolerans. The sequence goes on along the minus strand of NZ_FOQG01000003.1, from coordinate 47,679 downwards.
TGAGCACCAGGCCCTGTGGGTCGTCTCCGGCGGCTCCCTCGTCCGCGACCACGACGTCGGCCCTCGCGGATGGACCCGAGTGGTCTTCATCAGTCGGACGCGAGATGTCGCATGCCACCCTGGTCGCCCTCACCGACCGTCGTGCCCTCATCGGCAGACGTGCCGGCTGGCACCGTCCCGCGACGGTGTGGTGGGACCTCGAGCGCGACCGGCTCAGTCGCCTCTACGCGCAGGCCGCTGTGGGCGTCGACGTCCGGCACGACAGGGTCGTCTTCGCGCGGCCCAGCGCAGGGGAGTTCTGCAACCGGGCCACCGTCATCGGGCGCCTCGACTGGGACACGGCCTGGGAGGACGACGCCCACTTCCTGTCCCTGGCCCAGAGCGACACGGGCAAGGCCGCCATCATCCGTTGCGACCTCGCCGGAGCCTGCGAGCGCGCGAGCAGGATGTGGGACATCCCCGTCTCCTCGGAGCCTTCGGTGTACTACGTGAGGCCGCCGGTGGTCCTGGCCACTCCGTGACAGGGACGGACACTGCTCAGATGGGTGTCCGCAACTACCTGGTGGAGGGGGTCTCCGGAACGGGGAAGACCTCGGTGTGTGAAGAGCTGGAGAGGCGTGGCCACCGGCCCGTCCACGGCGACAGGGAGCTGGCCTACCAGGGCGACCCCGTCACGGGTGAAGCAACCGACACTGCCGTGCACCAGCACCACATCTGGGACGTCGCTCGGGTGCGGGCGCTGGTGGAGGACGACCAGGCGCCGTTCATCGACCTGTTCGACGAGGTCTTCGTCCTCGACGTCGATCTCGAGACCCTGCACCGGCAACTCGACCAACGTCCGCAGGGCGGGTGGGGCTCGACGCTGTCGGAGCGCGATCTCGTCGTCCGGCTCCACCGGACCAGGGAAGACATCCCGGAGACCGGCACCGTGATCGAGGCGACGACGAGACCGCGTCCGCGAAGCCGGCACCTGACAAGCCCGACAGCCCCCAGGTGTGGACCCCGTCCCGGTAGAGGAGGTCACGGTGCGACCCTGACGACCACCGCTAAGGTGCACGGATGAGTGACGTCGATCACGAGCGGCGGGCCGTGGAGCTGGTGATCGGGTCGCAGCAGTACGCCGAGGCGCTGGCCGGCCTGGTGGAGCGGACCGAGCGCTCCGAGGCCGACCTGAGGAGCGACTCGCAGGCCGCCCTGACCGAGATGTCGGCGTACGTCGACGAGGCGGCCTCCCGCGTGTGGGACCGCATGGGTCGGTGGCTGACACGCTCCTACGAGGTCGACGTCGACACCAGCGGGCTGACGGAGCTGGTTGAGCTGGGGCGTCGGCACTCCTTGGTGTTCCTGCCCAACCACCGCTCCTACCTCGACCCGCTGGTCCTGCGCGCAGCCACGGCCGGGCACGGCCTGCCCAGCAACTACACCCTGGGCGGGATCAACCTGGCCATGTGGCCGCTCTCGGAGCTCGGCAAGCGCAGCGGACTGATCTTCATCCGCCGCTCCACGCGTGACGACCCGGTCTACCCGGCCATGCTGCGTCTCTACCTGGGCTTCCTGCTGCGCCAGCACGCCAACCTCGAGTGGTACTTCGAGGGGGGTCGCACCCGCACCGGCAAGCTCCGACCTCCGAGGATGGGGGTGCTGCGCTATCTCGTCGACGCCTTCCGGGCCAACGGTGAGGACGCCGACGACGCCTACCTCGTGCCGGTCTCGATCGTCTACGACCAGCAGCACGAGGTCTCGGCCCTGTCCCGGGAGGAGAGCGGCGGGAGCAAGGCGCCGGAGAGCCTGACCTGGCTCTACCGCTTCGCCCGCGCCCAGGGACGACGACGCGGCCGCGTCCACGTGCGGTTCGGCCCGCCGCTGTCGCTGCGTGAGGCCCTGACCGATGCCGGGTCGCGCGCCGAGACCGACGACCTCACCGAGGTGGTGCCCCGCGTCGCCTTCGAGGTGGCCCACCGCATCAACGCAGCGACCCCGATCACGCCGGCTGCTCTGGTGACCTTCGGGCTGCTCGACAACGACGGCCGCGCGATGACCCTGGCCGAGACGCTCGCCGTCCTCGAGCCGCTCGTGGCCTACGTGCGTCGACGCCGGCTGCCGCTCACCGCCGACGTCGACCTCGGACGCCCCGAGGGCCTGCGCAGGGCGCTGGCCACGCTCGTGCGCGAGGGCGTCGTGGTGGAGTACGCCGGCGGGCTCGAGCCTGTCTACGCGATCGCGCCCGACCGGCAGCACGAGGCGGCGTTCTACCGCAACACGGTCACCCACTACTTCATCGACCGCGCGATCCTCGAGGTGGCCCTCGTCCAGGCCGCCGAGGAGGATCCGGCCTCTGACGTGGACGTCGTGGCTGCCACCTGGACGCGCGCCCTGGCCCTGCGCGACCTGCTCAAGTACGAGTTCTTCTTCGCGACCAAGGGCGAGTTCGACACCCACCTGCGCTACGAGACCGAGCTGGTGCGTCCCGGCTGGGCCGAGGAGAGCGCCACTCCGAGCGAGGTGACCGAGCTGCTCGCCGGCTCCCACCTGCTCCTGGCGCACCGCGTGATCGGACCGTTCCTGGAGGCCTACTCGGTGGTGGCCGACCGGTTGGTCACCCGCGAGCCGGCTGCGCCCCTGGACAGCGACGGGCTGATCGCCGAGAGCCTCGGGGTGGCCCACCAGCGGTGGTTGCAGCAGGACCTCCACTCACCGGAGTCGATCTCCAAGGACCTCATGGGGGGTGCGCTCAAGCTCGCCGGCAACCGCGGCCTCCTGGGCCCCGGGGGTGACGAGCTCCGCCGGTCGCGCCAGGACTTCGCCGACGAGCTGGGTGCGGCTGTCGCCGCCATCGCCGTCGTCCGCTCCTGTGCTCTGACGACCTGATCGCGGGTGTGCCGGACCCTGAGGCCCGGCCCACCGGCCCCGATGCCGCAGGCCTCACGGCAGCGACGCGGCCCAGGGTTGGCGGGCGCCCAGCTCCAGACGGTGAGCTATCGCCTCGGCCGCATCCGCGAGCTGACGGGGCGCGACCCGCGACACGGCTGGGACCGTTCGGTGCTCGAGGTGGCGATCATCGGGAGCCGGTGAGCGCGGGAGCCCGACCGTCGGCGGCGACGACTTCGAGGGGCAGGGCATCGGCGGAAAGCTCGTCCGCCACGCCCTCAACGACGCCCGCTCGCACGGCCTCCGCGTGATCCCCACCTGCTCGTTCGTGAAGGGCTACGTCGAGAAGCACCCGGAGTACGCCGACCTGGTCGGCCCGGTCGGCCCGGTCGGCCCGCTCCGGTCGGCCCGCTCGGCCCGCGACCAGCGCGTGCGCTCGCGCCGCTGCTCTCAACTGACGGCAGCGAACGGCACCGGGAAGTCGACGACGGTCTCCTGGCCAGGTGTGATCGACCGACCACGGTCCCTCAGGTCAGGTAGGACGGCAACGTCCTGCGCATGACTGCCTCGGCGTCGCGACGATCGTGTCGATGACGTCGCGGCAGCTGGCGGCCTCGTCGATGAGGCCCTGGGTCTGCTGGGCGGGTCGACGGCTACTACGCCGACGAGAGCAAGGACCGCGTGCCGGTCGCGACCCGGGTTGTCCGTCAGCTCGGGAGCCCTCGACCCCGCGACGCGAGCGTCAAGCGGTGGTCGCGGAGCTCGTCCTGGGCATGCCTCGGGGCTCGACCAGGGCACCTACGCGCGGCGTCTCGGGACCTCGCGGACCCGACTGAACTCCAACCTCAGGGGCAGGACCGTCCCCTTGGCGACCGTCATGGTCCGAGCGCGGCGCATGGCCGCTGGCTCCTGAACGTCCAGCGGGAGGGTGGACGCTGCCCGGTGGTGGAAGAATCTCCAGGGTGACGGTGCAGGTGAGGTTCCCCAGCACGAGCGGGCCCGTGCTCGCTGGGCTGATCGACGAGCCCGAGGGGGACGTGCGCGGCTGGGGGGTGTTCTCGCATGGGTTCACGCTCGGCAAGGCGAGTGTCGCCGCGAGCCGGATCTGCAAGCAGCTGGCCCGTGAGGGCATCGGCATGCTCCGCTTCGACAACCTCGGCCTCGGTGAGTCCGAGGGCGACTGGGGCGACGGCTCCTTCTCGCACAAGGTCGCCGACACCGCCCAGGCCGTGAGGTTCATGAACGACCGGGGACACGACGTAAGGCTGCTCGTCGGGCACTCCTTCGGTGGCGCGGCGGTGATCGGCGCGGCTCACGAGGTCGACTCCGTGCGCGCCGTGGTCAGCATCGGGGCTCCCTTCGAGCCGGGCCACGTGGAGCACAACTACGACGCCCTCGTCGATCGGATCCTTGCCGAGGGTGAGGCCCCGTTTCTCATCGGCGGCAAGGCGCTGACGTTGCGGCGTCACTTCATCGAGGACGTCCGCGCCGCCGACATGGAGGACGAGATCCGGACCCTGCGGCGCGCACTGCTGGTGATGCACGCTCCGACGGACAACACGGTCGGCATCGCCAACGCGAGCGAGATCTTCCGGGCGGCTCGGCACCCGCGCAGCTTCGTCTCCCTGGAGGGCGCCGACCACCTGCTGACCGGTCGGGACCAAGCGGTCAGGGCAGCGCGCATCATCAGTGCCTGGGCGGATCCATACCTGTCGGAGCAGCGGGACCAGGCGTGAACTCGGCGACGAACAGGCGCCGTCCGGTGGCGAGGGGGCGAGAGACCACCGTCATCTCGCGCGTCGCCTCCTGGCCGTCGGCGAGGACGACGGGCACGGTGATGGCGTGGCCGAGCAGGGGGGCGCGGCCGTTGACGACGTGCAGCGTCGTGCCGGCGATGTGTGCCTGTCGGTAGCGCGGCGGCACGATGCAGGTGACCGCACGCCCGACCAGGTCACCGGCGTCCTCGTAGCCGAGCACCGCGAGCGCGGAGGGGCTGACAGCGACGATCAGGCTTGCGTCGTCCGTGGCGAGCAGGGCCTGCGGCGACCCGGACACCTCGGTGGAGTCCCATCCCTCGATGCCGCTGTCCGGCCCTCGGGGCCCCGCGGTCCGGTGCGGCTCCGGGGCGCTCCAGCTCCTGGGTGGCCGGCCGCTCCCTGACTGCTCGGTCACCTCCACGCACAACCAGTGCGACATCGCCCGGACCTCCGGCTGCGTGGGCGGCACCAGGAGGTGGTGGGAGGCCGCCAGGTGCAGGGCGTCGCTGATCAGCTCGTCGAGGACCGCGAAGTGCGCGACGGACCGGCCCGGCACCCGCAGGGTCATGGACTCGATCGACACGTGGGGCTCGAGGGCGTTGGCCATCACCGCGTCCGGGTCTGCTCCCAGGTCCGGGACCGGCACCTGCTCGTGGAGGATGTTCATGGCGTCGCTGGCCCGGGCGTGTCGCTCGAGGATGGTCGGGTCCTCGTCCAGCTTCACCAGCAGGTGCTCGCGCAGCAGCGCGGACGCGTGCTCCTGCCAGGCGGCGTGCATGAGGAGCGGGACGTTGCGCAGCTCGACCTGGGCGACGTCCTCGGCCGCGAGCTCCGGGGCGGTGAGGGATGGCCGGGCGCCGGCGAACGGAGCTCCCTGCGGGTCCTCCATCTCGACCCAGACCACCTTGCCCTGGCCGAGCCTGAACGTGCTCCAGCGCGTCACGAGGCTCTCGATCAGGTGCAGGCCGCGTCCGGTCCCCGAGGACGTCGAGTAGTCCCTGCGGACGGGTGGATGGGCGCTGTCGTCGGCGACATCGACCCGGAGCCCGGAGCCACTGAGGGCCAGGGTGAGGTGGACCTCGCCACCCGCGTGGACCAGGGCGTTCGTGACGAGCTCACTGACGACCAGCACGGCATCGTCGGTGAAGGCCTCCATCGGCGTCGCACCCAGGAGCGTGCGGACCATGCGGCGTGCGAGCCCGACGCTGGCTCCGTCCGGTGGCAGGACTCGCACGACACGCGACGTGGCTCCCCCGCCGTTCACCGCGGCCTCGTCCCCGGGCTGCCGGTACTCGATCGACAACATCGCCGAGGCGTCGCGAAGACGCTCCCCGGTCCAGTAGCGCCCCGGGGAAGGTCGGCTCCGACCGACACCACGCCGGCCCCGGCGCAGCTCGCCAGCCGGAGGGACCAGCCGGGCTCTGCGAGGGTGCCGTGCCAGAGGCCCGAGAAGAGGGTCGCCGAGACGCCAAGTCCCGCCACCGCCGCCGTACGACGGGGTCGGCAGCTGATCGATGCCAGGACGGCGGACGTGGCGTAGACCCCCGTGAGCTGGACGTCGCCGACGAGGTCGATCACGAGTGCCGTCACCAGGAACGCGACGCCCATTGCGGGGGCCACTGTGGGGGCCGCGGCACCACGGGTCCAGCTGGTCACAAGATCTCCTGACGTCTGGAACCTCGCGCGAACTCGAGGATATTAATGGATCATGCGCCGCCCGTCACGGGAGCGCGGCGAACGGGACCGGGACGTTTGCCCCTGGCCCGCGCGCGGACCGACGCGGTCCACTGGACGTGGAGGCTGATGGCGCCGTGTGTCCCGATCCGATCGTGCTGCGCCATCGAGCGCGCATGACGTTGCCCAGAGCCTGGACGTGGTTGATCGTGGGGGCGGCCGTGCTGGCGGCCTGCGGGAGCGCCGTCGGTCTCCTGGCGATCTCGAGCATCTACGGTGACGAGACCGACGTGTTCGCCGACACCGCCGTCGCCCAGGACGTCGTCAACCTGGCCTTGGTCGCCCCGGCGATGGCCGCCTTCGCGGTCGCGGCTGCCCGTGGATCCTGGCGGTCCTACCTGTGCCTGCTGGGCTTCCTGGCCTTCACGGTCTACAACTACGCGATCTATGCCTTCTCCCTCCAGTTCGGCCCGCTGTTCCTGGTGTGGGTCGGGGTGCTCGGGCTGGCCATCTTCGCGCTCGTCGGCAGCCTGTCATCCCTGGATGCCGACCAGGTCCGGGCGCGGTTCGCGAGCAGGGCGATGCCGAGGACCGCTGCGTTCCTGGTGTCCGTCGCGCTGTTGTTCGGCGTGCTCTGGATGAGCGAGATCGTGCCGGACCTGGTGGCCGGACGGCCGTCCAGCAGTGCGAGCGACTGGCGCGTTCCCACGAACCCGGTGCACGTCCTGGACCTGGCGTTCTTCCTCCCGGCACTGGTGGTCAGCGGGGTCCTCCTGCTGCGCCGTCACCCGCTGGGCTACGTCACCGTGGTGGGTCAGCTCGTCTGGATCGCGTTGACGTGCCTGCCGATCCTGGTCGTGCCGTTCGTCTCGAGCGCTCGTGGTCACGAGGCGGTCTGGGCCGTCGAGGCGCCGATCGGGATCCTCTGCGCCAGCACGCTGGTGGTGCTGGGGCTGCTCCTGCGGCGCGTCGGCGCACACGGCGAGACGGAGCCGTCACAGCTGGGCTGACAGGACCCCGAGCGTGCCCATGCGGATCGCTCAGCTGCTCCCGGCCACGAGCGGCACGGCGTCGAGCCAGCCGGTGGCGATCCAGTCGCCGAGCCGGTGCAGGGTCTCGGCGTCGAGCTGGTGCCCGCCGGGTCGGCGGAGGGACACGGTGGTCGCGCCGGACCCGGTCCGGAGGTAGTCCCAGGTGCGGTCGAGGAGCTCGCGGGGGATGACGTGGTCGTCCTCACCCTGGGCCACGAGGACCGGGAGGTCGGCCAGACGTCCGGCATCGGTCGGGACCCCGGCGTCGAACGGCATCGTGCCGAAGAGGATCGCTGCGCCCGCGTAGCGCGCGGGATCGTCCAGCACGAGGCCGCCGGCGAAGGCCGCGCCGCCGCTGAAGCCGACGAGGACGACGGGCCGCCCAGCGGGGGCGACGTCGTCGAGCCAGGTGCGGAACCAGCTCATCGTCTCGGTGAGCGAGGCGGCGACCGGTCGGCCGATGCCGCGGTTGGCGAACCACGCGAAGCCGCCGCCCTCGGCGATCGGGGCGCGCACGGCGGCGTAGGCCGGCCCGACCGGCAGGTGCTGGGCGAGCCCGAGGATCTCGTGCTCGGCCGAGCCGCGGCCGTGCAGTAGCACGACCAGGGGAGCCGAGGGGTCGGTCGAGCCGTGGGTCGCCACCACGGGTGTCGGGTAGGTCGCGGTCGTCACGACGCTTCCACCGGGGCGTCCACCGGGGCGTTTAGGGGGACCAGCTCGGCGGCGGTGTGGACGCCGGCCCACCGGCGTACCTCGCCGGGCAGGTCGAGGCGCTCGATGGGTGCGGCGTCGGCGTAGTCGCCCCAGCTGGCCTTGGGCAGCATCCACATGACCTCGAACTCGTTGCCGTCCGGGTCGTGCGCGTAGACGCTCTTGGTCGCGCCGTGGCTGGACTCGCCTGTCAGGGCGTCGAGGTCGGCGAGGGTGAGGCGGGCCTGCTCCAGCTCCTCGATGGTGTCGACCTGCCAGGCCAGGTGGTAGAGGCCGAGCGAGCCGCGCGGGCGCGCAGGCTGGGCGCCGACGCCGAAGAGGCCGAGGTCGTGGTGGTTGCCCGAGCGGGGGAGTCGCAGGAAGGCGGCGTCGGCGCGGGGCTCGCGCGCGACGATCCTCATGTCGAAGGCCTGCTGGTAGAAGGTGATGCTGCGCTCGAGGTCGGCGACGAAGAGCACGGCGTGGTTGAGGCGGACGGCGTTGACGGTCATGTGGCTGCTTCCCTGGAATTTGTTGTTGCTTCAATCAACACTCTAGCCGTTTTGATTGTTCCTTCAAGTGGTGTCCTAGCCTGGGCTCATGGAGCCGCGATGGTTGACCGAGGACGAGCGTGCGGCCTGGCTCCGGCTGGTGGCCGTCGTCGAGCTCCTCCCGGGTGCGCTGGACTCGCAGCTGCGCGCCGACTCGGGGCTGGCGCACTTCGAGTACTACGTCCTCGCCATGCTCTCCGAGGCCCCCGACCGCACCCTGCGCATGACCGTGCTCGCGCAGCGGACCAACGCCACGCTGCCGCGGCTGTCGCACGTCGTACGACGCCTGGAGGACCGCGGTCTCGTCCAGCGCTCCCCGTGCCCCGACGACGGGCGGGCGACCAATGCCGCCCTCACCCCGGCCGGTGTCGCAGCGGTGGCCGAGGCCGCCCCCGGGCACGTCGACAACGTGCGCCGGCTCGTCCTGGACCCGCTCGCCCCCGCCCAGGTGGCCTCCCTGCACGAGATCGCCGACGCGCTGCTGACCGAGCTCGACCCCCGAGGTCGGATGAGTGGGCTCTACGACCCGGGGCGGGAGCAGCGCGACGGCAGTTGAGGTGTCCGCGACACTGGACCGGTGAGTCCTCAGATCCCCAGCGTCACCGCCGTCCGTCTGTCCGGGGCCGCCCACCGTCACGACCTGCCCCTGCTCGTGCTCGGGCCTTCCCTGGGCACCTCGGCGATGACGTTGTGGTCCGTGTGTGCGGGCGGGCTGACCGACCGGTTCGACGTGCTCGCCTGGGACCTGCCCGGCCACGGGCACAACAGGGGCGTGCGCGAGGAGGGCTTCACGATGGCCGAGCTGGCGCAGGGGGTGCTGGCGGTCGTCGAGGACGTCCTCGCCCAGCGCGACCAGGTCGGCGGCAACTTCGCCTACGCCGGTGACTCCGTCGGTGGAGCCGTCGGCCTGCAGCTGCTCCTCGACGCCCCGGACCGGGTCGATTCCGCGGTGCTGCTCTGCACCGGCGCCAAGATCGGCGACGCGGCGACATGGGCCGGTCGGATGGGCCAGGTCAGCATCTCCGGCACGCCGGTGATGGTGCCCGGCTCGGCGGAGCGGTGGTTCGCCCCAGGCTTCGTCGACCGCGAGCCGGCGCTGGCCTCCGCGTTGCTCGGCGCGCTGACGGACACGGCGGACGAGGGCTACCTGCAGGTGTGTGCGGCGCTGGCCGACTTCGACGTGCGTGACCGGTTGGGCGAGGTCCGGGCGCCGGTGCTCGCCGTGGCGGGAGCGTGGGACGCGGTCACGCCTCCCGACCTCCTGCGGGAGATCGCCGACGGGGTCAGGGACGGACGGGTCGAGGTCCTGGCCGACGTGGGCCACCTCGCGCCCGCGGAGGCGCCCGTCGAGGTGGCGGCGCTGATCCGTCAGCACGTGTTGGGAGAGTCGCCCGTGGACGCTGCCGACGACCTGACCCTCGACGTCGGGGAGGTGGCTGCGGATCACGCCGCGGGGAGCCTCTGGAGCCGCCCGGGACTGGACCGCCACAGCCGCTTGCTCATCACCGTCACCGCCCTGGTCGCCCAGGGGCGCCACGACGAGCTCGACGCCCACCTGCGCGCCACCAGGTCAGACGGCCTCACGATCGAGGAGATCAAGGAGTGCCTGCTCCAGACGGCCATCTACTGCGGTGCGACCGACGCCACCGCCGCCTTCCGCATCGCCCGGACCGTCCTCGAGGAGGAGCGCGCATGACCCCCGGAGCACCGCCACCTCTCGCAGGTGCCGCGTCGTGAAGGTCTGCGACACCGCGGTCGAGGCGTTGGGTGCCGTCGAGGACGGCGCGACCGTGCTGGTCGGAGGCTTCGGGATGGCGGGGATGCCGGTCGCGCTGATCGCCGCGTTGATCGAGCAGGGCGCCACCGACCTGACGGTCGTGTCCAACAACGCTGGCAACGGCGACACCGGTCTCGCGGCACTCCTGGCCGAGGGGCGGGTGCGCAAGGTGATCTGCTCCTTCCCCCGCCAGGCTGACTCCTGGGTGTTCGACGGCCTCTACCGCGCCGGCGCGATCGAGCTGGAGCTGGTCCCGCAGGGCAACCTGGCCGAGCGGATGCGCGCCGCCGGCGCCGGGATCGGGGCGTTCTTCTGCCCCACCGGGGTCGGCACGCCGCTCGCGGAGGGCAAGGAGACGCGGGTCATCGACGGCCGCACCTACGTCCTCGAGATGCCGATCCGCGGTGACGTCGCCTTGATCGGCGCCCATCGCGCCGACCGGCTCGGCAACCTCGTCTACCGAAGGACCGCCCGCAACTTCGGGCCCGTCATGGCCACGGCCGCGACGAGGGTCGTCGCCCAGGTCAGCGAGGTGGTCGACGTCGGTGGGCTCGACCCCGAGAGCGTCGTGACGCCGTCGATCTACGTCGACGCGGTGGTCGCCGTATGACGCCCCGGGACGGCGGGTGCGTGGAGCACCCCGATCGCGGCCCCCTGAGCAAGGTCGAGATGGCGGCCCTCGTCGCCCGCGACATCGAGCCGGGGTCGTTCGTGAACCTGGGCATCGGTCAGCCGACGCTGGTGGCAGACCACCTCCCGGCGGGCTCCGGGATCGTGCTGCACACGGAGAACGGGATGCTCAACATGGGACCGGCCGCCACCGGCGACCAGGTCGACCCCGACCTGACGAACGCCGGCAAGCAGCCGGTCACCGAGCTGCCCGGGGCGTCGTACTTCCACCAGGCCGACTCGTTCGCCATGATGCGCGGCGGCCACCTCGACGTCTGCGTGCTGGGCGCCTTCCAGGTCTCGGCCTCGGGAGACCTCGCCAACTGGAGCACCGGTGCGGACGACGCCATCCCAGCGGTGGGAGAGGCGATGGACCTCGCCATGGGCGCGAAGCAGGTCTTCGTGATGATGTCGCTCTTCGCCAAGGACGGCACCCCCAAGCTGGTCCCGTCCTGCACCTTTCCCCTCACCGGGGTCGCGTGCGTGAGCCGGGTCTACACCGACGTCGCGACGTTCGAGCTCGGCGAGCACGGCGCCCGGGTGGTCGAGACCTTCGGCATCACCCGCGACGCGCTCGCCGCCCGGCTCGAGGTCGACCTGGCCTGAGGTCGACGCCTCAGGTCAGCATCGGGGAGGGAGATCGAGGGCGTCGTCCTCGCGATGTCCTTGACGAGCACGGGTCTGTGCTGCCAGATCGACTTCGACGCTCCCGACGCGGAGCTGAACCTCGCGCTGCCTCGGACCGTGACGCTCAGTCGAGAGATCCGATGCCCGGCGGCGTCTCCGGCTGCTGGGCCCAGCGCGGGATGATGAAGAGACCGTGGGCCTCCACGGCGGGCTCGGCGCCGGGACGGTCCTCGCGGATGGTCGCCCTGACCGTGATCTTGCGGTCGGACTCGTCGGCGACGGCCGCCTCCATGCGCACGGCGCCGAGCGGCAGCGGCCGCGCGTAACGCAGCGTGAGGGTCCCGGTCACCGTCACCCGGGTGTGCGCGGCGCTGGCGGTCTCGCCCATCAGGTGGTCGAGCAGGAGGGCAGAGACGCCACCGTGGACACTGCCCGGCGGGCCCTCGTAGGCCGCGCCGAGGTGCACGGCAGAGCGGGCGGTGCCGTCGTCGCTCCACTCGAGCCGCACCGGGGGAGCGAAGGCGTTGCGGAGGCCGACCACGGTGTTGCCCCAGTTCCACGAGCGCCCGTGGGCGTTGTAGTGGATGCCGGCCGGCCCCTCGGGTGCGTCCGCGGCCAGGAGGTCGGCTGCCTCACGCAGCAGGGCGCGGGCCCTGCCGACCTGCTCCGCGTCGGCGCGGGTGCGGATGGTCAGGTCGAGCACGCGGCGTACGTCGTCGGTGAGACCGCCGTAGAGCGCCTCCGCGGCCTCGACCTCGTCGTTGGTCAGGTCTTCGAAGGAGAAGGAGGACATCGACAGCTCGGCCACGGGGTCACCCTAGTTCTGGGAGTGACCGCTCCCGGCCGCGGTCGGGTCGGCCCTCGCGTCTATGCTCCGGAAGGTGGTGTCGGGGCGGGGTGTGGATGTCGGGCGTGTGCTCGAGGCTGCGGCGTCGAAGTCTCCGGTGGAAGCCGTGGAGGCCGTGGCTCGCGAGCTCGGCGCGGCCTTCGGCGCGGTCGCCGTGTCGTTCCTCATCGCCGACGTGTCCGGACGTGCCCTGGTGCGGCTGTCGCACGTCCCTGCGGCAGGCGGCGAGGCTGACGACCGCACACCACTGGGGCGCGGGGAGCGACGCGACCGTGAGGAGTCCGCGACGGTGCTGCCGTTCGACGGTGGACCGGCAGAGCAGGCGCTGCGCACCCAGACCGTCCAGGTGGTGGCGCCCGATCCGTCGCACGCGGCGCAGGGCGATCGCGCGTGGTGGCGGGTGCTGGGACCCGTGACCGAGCGGGGGGAGGCGATAGGCCTGCTGGAGCTCTACCTCGAGGAAGAACCTGTCCCACAGACGGTGACCGAGATCGGACAGGTCGCGCACCTGTTGGCCTACGTCGTGATCGCGAACCAGCGACACACGGACCTCTACGAGTGGGGCCAGCGCACCAGGTCCTTCAGCCTGTCCGCGGAGATCCAGCAACGCCTGCTCCCGGGTCCGCGGACATGCGAGGCGGCTGCGTTCACGCTCTCAGGCTGGTTGGAGCCAGCGGCGAGCATCGGCGGGGACACCTTCGACTACAGCTTGGATCGCGACGTCCTGCATGTGTCCCTGACCGACGCCATGGGTCACGGAGTGGGCGCTGCGATGACCGCGTCGTTGTGTCTGGGCAGCCTGCGCGGCGCCAGGCGGAGCGGGGCCACCCTGATCGAGCAGGCCGACCAGACGAACAGGGCGCTGGCTGACGAGTCAGCCTCACGAGGTCTCGATGACTTCGTGACCGGGCTGCTGGCGCGGGTCGACCTGCGCACCGGCATGTGCGAGATCGTGAACGCCGGACACGTGGCGCCGTACCTCGCCCGAGGCGCCGACGTGACGGCGCTGGAGCTGCCGGTAGACCTACCCCTGGGCCTGTTTCGCGACACGTCCTACCGCAGCACCCGGGCGGCTCTTCACCGTGGTGACCGGGTGGTCCTGATCACCGACGGCATGCTCGAGCGCAACCTCGGGGCGGGCGACCTGCTCGAGGCCATCGCCGACACCCGGGAGCTCCACCCGCGCGAGCTCGTCCGTGCGCTGGCAGACAGCGCGCTCGAGGCCACCGGCCACCAGCTCAGTGACGATGCGACCATCCTGTGCTTGGACTGGCACGGGACCCACGACGAGGATCGCTCCATCGTGGCCGGGGCTGATCCTGATCGCGCCAGCGATCCGCTCGGCTGATCAGCTGACAACGGGCCAGCTGACAAGGGGCCTGCGCGGTGCTAGCTAGCGCGGTGCTCGTCTGACCAGCGCCCGATCGATGGTGCGCAGCGTGTCGGGCTCGAAGCCGTTGCCCATGGCCCAGATCACCGCTTGCGAGCGCGAGCTGACCCCGATCTTGCGGTAGGCGGTGCGCACGTAGGTCTTCACGGAATTGATGCTGGGGTAGGCCCGGTCGGCGATCGCCTGGTTGCTCAGACCCTGGGCGATCAGGGCGAGCACCTCCGCCTCACGCGGCGAAAGCCCGACCGAGCGACCCGGCCAGTCACCGGCCCCGCCCACGCTCGACTCGTCGCTTCCCGGCAGGACGACGATCTCACCGCGAACGACCCGCCGCAGGGCGCTGACGACCTGGGGACCGGTCAGCACTTTCGACAGGTAACCCCGGGCTCCACCTGTGAGCGCCTGGACGATCATCTCGGGCTGCACGTTCCAGCTGTAGACGACGACGTGGGCGCCGCTGTCGCGCACGAAGTCCTGGAGGTCGATGCCGCTGCCCTGGACCTGACCGAAGGTGTCGTAGAGGACGACGTCGACGTCGCTGAGGACCGTCTGGGACGCGCCGGTCTCGACGACGTCGATGTGTTCCTCAGCGAGCAGTGCGGCGACTCCGGCGACCACGACGGCGTAGTCATCGACGATGGCCAGACGTATGGGGCGCGGCGTCTGAGTCACCGCAGCAGGGTAGCCACTCCTCCGGAGGCGCGCGTCGAATCTGGCGACGGGTCTGCGCTGCTCCGGCGGGTCGGGGGACCCGTCGAGGGGATTGGTCGTACAGACCGGAGCAATTGGAATCTTGCGGTTGATCTCGACCACCTGGGTCACGAGGTGCTCATTGGACGACGGCGGGCGTGCCAGCGGTTGACGACACAGCTGCCCCCACCCGCGGACGGGTAGGGGCAGTGCGGGTGCACGGGGGGGGATCAGCGGTGGTCGTGGTCCGCGGTGTCGACGTCGTAGAAGTCGCGGCTGCCGGACTTGGCGAGGCCGCGGCTGACCATGTAACCGATGGTCAGCAGGGAGACGTAGAACCAGGCCTCCTGGGCGCCGAAGTCGGAGGCGTCGACCATGGCCGAGGCGATGAGGACACCGAGGACGGCCGCGACGTAGGCGATCAGCTCGGTGGTCTTGAACGACGCCTTGGTCTCGGTGCTGACGCGGCGGTCGGACGAGAGGTTGCTGCGAGTGGTGGTGGTGTTGGACATCGGTTGTGCTCCTTGAGGTCGGGCGGTGTCGTCGCATCGACGGTCCTACCGGAATGGCGGTGTCGCGCACTGGCGCGACACCAGGAGGTACCCCACCCGCCAATGCCGATACTCATCCAGACGTGCTTCCCGTCACGTCCGGCTCGGTGTAGCCGGTCGACGGGGTGGCCGGCCAGACGGTGGTCACGATCCTCGTCGACCTGGGGAAGCTGCCGCACCGGTAGGTTCGACGCCATGAGCTCCTCGCCCGTGCGCGTCGCGATCGTCAACGACTACGAGATCGTCGTGCGGGGGCTGGCATCGGTGCTGGCGCCGCACGAGTCGCGGGTCGTGGTGGTGGAGATCGACAGCCGGCTGCCGGTGGTGAACACGGTTGACGTCGTCCTCTACGACACGTTCGGGCAGGTGCAAGGTGACGCGGTGGAGCTCAGCGAGCTGACCATCGGCAGTGACGCCCGGGTCGCTATCTTCACGTGGAACCTGCAGGCCGCCCTGGTCCAGGGTGCGCTCGAGCGCGGGGTCTCGGGCTACCTCTCCAAGAGCCTCAGCGCCGAGCAACTGGTGGATAGCATCGAGGCCATCCACAGGGGCATCGTGGTGGTGCCCGCCCACGCGGGCGGCGATGACGACGCGCTCGTGAAGGCCTGGCCAGGACGCGAGCACAAGCTGAGTGCGCGAGAGGCCGAGGTCGTCGCGCTGATCACCCAGGGCCTGTCCAACCAGGAGATCGCCGACAGGTGCTACCTCAGCATCAACTCGGTCAAGACCTATGTGCGCACGGCCTACCGGAAGATGGGTGTGTCCAGCCGGTCGCGCGCCGTCCTGTGGGGCATCGACAACGGCTTTCTGCCTGACCGGTCGCGGGCCATGGACCCGAACGGCTAGTGGATTCCGTGCTGGTGCGCCCAGCCGACTGCCTGTGACCTGCTCGTGACACCGATCTTGCGGTAGGCGGTGCGGATGTAGGTCTTCACGGTGTTGATGCTCAGGTAGAGCCGCTTGCTGATCTCCTCGTTGGAGAGCCCGCACGCCACCAGCGCGATCACGTCGGTCTCCCGCGAGGAGAGCAGCGCCGAGGGCGTCCGGTGGTCCGGGTTGCGGGTGTAGTCGAGGGACGCGAGCGACCCGTCCCCGAGGAGGTCGCCCAGTGCGGCCGCCCTGACGACCTCGTGGATCTCGCTGACCGTCGCCGAGAGGGAGATGACGCCGTCGACGCCCTTCTCCAGGGCCCGGTCGGCCAGGTCCGGCTTCAGCTCGCGTGCGACGGCGACGACCGCGGCATCAGTCTCCTTGACCAGGTGGGTGAGCTGGTCGTCCTCCCCGTGGCGCAGGCCGATCACGTCGTAGAGGACCACGTCGGCGTGGGCCTCGAGCGCGGGTCCTTCCGTGCGGCCCTGGACGAGGACCGCGTCGGGCAGCTCGGTGACCACCGACTCCAGGCCGCGGTGCACGACGTCGCCATCGGCCACGATCGCGACGCGGATGGTCGGGTCCATGGGTCAAATAGTGGCGGTCACGTCGGCCCGGTGCAAGTGCCTTGTCCACAAGGCATCGGCCTGCGTCCCGCGACGAGGCGACCCGCAAGCGGCGTGAGCGGTGGTGTGGGAGACGTGGGCGAGGCGGTCG
Source organism: Nocardioides psychrotolerans (assembly GCF_900113685.1). GTDB lineage: Bacteria > Actinomycetota > Actinomycetes > Propionibacteriales > Nocardioidaceae > Nocardioides > Nocardioides psychrotolerans. The sequence continues at coordinate 30,970 of NZ_FOQG01000003.1, read as the reverse complement.
ACGTCGTCACAGGATCCCACCCGAAAGGGTTGACAAGTCCTCCGACCCAGGGGGCACCGGTGGAGAAGAACCTGTCGCACCCCACCGATCATCGGAGGAACCATGACCACCAGCTCCACGCAGGAGAGAGCCCACGCCGCCGCGTCGACCGCGGCCGACGAGGGCCAGCACGTCGCCGCCGTCGCCAAGGACGAGGTCCGCGCGGTCGCCGCCGAGGCAGCGAGCCAGGCGCGCGGACTCGCCGACGACGCGATCAGCCAGGTCACCGACCAGCTCGACGAGCAGACGCGCACGCAACGTGACCGCCTGGTCGAGACGCTGCACACGCTGAGCGACGACCTCGACCAGATGGCCTCGTCGAGCCAGGCCCCCGGCCTGGCCGCGGACCTGACCCGCGAGGTCGCCGACCGTGCCCGCACCATCGGATCCCACCTCGACGGCCGGGATCCTGCCGAGCTCCTCGAGAACGTGCGCAGCTTCGCACGTCGTCGCCCCGGCACGTTCCTGCTCGGAGCGCTCGTTCTCGGCGTCGTCGCCGGGCGTGTGGTCAGGGGCGCCAAGGACGCGGGCGCCACGCAGTCGTCGGCGCCCGCCGTGCCGCCGGTGCCGACCACACCCGCAGCACCCATCGGGGACGCCACGGTCCCGGTCCCGGTGGCCGACACTCCGGCCATCCCGCCGAGCACGTCGCCGTTCGACGCCGACCGTCCTGCCTTCGACCAGGACGGTCCGATGGGCACCGACGCCGCCGGCTACGGCGAGCGATCGGGCGAGACCGGGCGAGCGCTGTGACTCAACCGCCCATTGGCCTCGACCCAGGAGGCCCCGACCAGCGAAGCCTGGGCCAGATCGTGTCGGACGTGACCCAGGACCTCACGACCCTGATCCGTCAGGAGATGGACCTGGCCAAGACCGAGATGAAGCAGGAGGTGGTCAAGGCAGGCAAGGGCGCCGGGCTCCTCGGAGGAGCCGGTCTCGCCGGCTGGTTCCTGCTGCTGTTTCTCTCGCTCACCCTGATGTTCGCCCTCGACGAGGCGATGCCGATCTGGGCCGCGGCCCTGATCGTCACCGCCGTCTGGGGCATCGCAGCAGCGGCCCTCGCCCTCATGGGCAAGAAGGCCATCCAAGAAGCCAACCCCCAGCTGCCCGAGACGCAGCAGACCTTGAAGGAGGACGTGCAATGGGCCAGAGCACAGAAGAGCTGAGCACCCAGATCGCCGGGACCCGCGAGAGCCTGGCGCAGGACCTGGACGCGCTCCAGGACCGGGTGAGCCCCGCCGCGATCGTGGAGCGACGCAAGGAAGCAGTCCGGGGACGGGCCTCGTCGGCCCGTGACCGGGTGATGGGGACGGCGCGCAACGTCCAAAACACGGCCAGCGGGTCGGCGTCCGGGGCCGTCGACGGGGTCCGGGGCACTGCCCAGGACGCCGTGTCCCGCACCGGTGACACCGTCGAGGGCAGCCCCCTCGCGGCCGGCCTGGTGGCCTTCGGCGCCGGGCTCGTCATCGCTGCCCTCGTGCCGGCCTCGAAGCAGGAGTCGCGGGCAGCCCAGGCTCTCGTCGACACGGCCAAGGAGCAGGCCCAGCCGCTGCTCGAGCAGGCCAAGGTCGCGGGCCAGGACGTGGGCGAGAACCTCAGGGCCTCGGCCGCCGAGGCGGTCACCCAGGTCCAGGAGACGGCAGCCGACGCTGCCGCGACCATCAAGGACGAGGGCACGTCCTCGGCCCAGCACGTCCAGACCGAAGCACGACCCTGACGGTCGCGCCGCGACCGAGCAAGTCGACGGCCCGGACCCGGCACGCCGGGTCCGGGCCGTCGTACGTCGTCGTGGTGGGTCGTCGTCCGGGCTGACTGGCGGCGGGTCGTGCTGTCTGGGAACGTGACCCAGCGCGCCATCCTCTGCTCGGTCCCGTCAGCGCCGGACCGCTCCTGGTCGCCCTGCACGGCTTCCGGCTATTGGAGCCCGGCGTGCGGTCCTCACCGATCGGGCTCCCCGACCTGTCCGGCTACTCGCCGGTGGACGTGCCGGATGTCTGGGGGGTCATGGGGTCAGCTCCCTAATGCGTGGACGCTCGGATGTCGAGGCTGTACCCCTAGCGGCACCTCCGGACCTCTACCCGACGTAGCCGATCTGATGGCCCGGGGGCAACGGGTGCTCACGCCACCAGGTCGTCCCAGCCGGCGGCGAGGTAGTCGATGAACGCCGGGCCGACGTGCTCGGCGCGGAGGATGTCGCGGGAGACCGGGCGCTGACGCACGCGGAAGTCGGGGTCGGCGATCGCCCGCGTCGCGAAGTCGTGGTGCAGGATCGCGCCGGTCCCGATGGTGACGAGGTCGGCGCCCTTGTCCAGGCACCAGGCGGCATCGGCGGCCGACTGCACGAGCCCGGCGACCCCGAGACGGGTGCTGTGACGCGGCAGGTCGGTGAAATGGTCGATCAGCAGCCCTTCGCCCGCCTCGCGCCGGGGCTTCATGAAGACGTCCCAGAGCGACAGGTCGAGATGGTCCAGCAGCTCGCTGGCGAGCACCTGTCGTGTCGTCTCGACTCCCTCGGCGACGGTGACGCCGAAGCCCTCGGGCGACAGCCGCAGCCCGACCTGGAAGTCCGGACCGGTCGCCGCGCGGATGCCGTGGAGCACCTCCGTCATCGGGCGCATGCGGTTCTCCAGGCTGCCGCCGTAGCAGTCGGTCCGCTCGTGCCGTGGATCGAGGAACTGACCGATCAGGTAGCCGTGGGCGCCGTGCACCTGCACCCCGTCGAAGCCGGCCGTCTCCGCACGCACCGCCGCCCCGACGAACGAGTCGACCATGGCCTTGACTCCGGAGGTGCTGAGCGCGACCGCGCCGGTCTTCGGGTCGTCCCAGGGCGCCTGGAGCGGCCGACCGGTCAGGTCGGAGTCGGCGCGACGCCCCCCGTGGTGCAGCTGTACTGCGGAGCGCGCGCCGGTCGCGCGCAACGAGTCGGCCAGCCGGGTCAGCCCGGGCAGGTGCTCGTCGGAGGCGATGCCGAGCTGGCCCTGCCACGCCTGCCCCGCGGGATCGACGTACGCCGCACACGTCATGACCAGCCCGAAGCCGCCGCGGCCGCGCGCGACGAGCCAGTCGTGCTCGTCGTCGGAGAGCGTGCCGTCGGCGTTGCTCTGGGTGTTGGTGAGCGGCGCGAGGGCGAAGCGGTTGGCCCAGGCGGGGCCGTGCGGGAGCTGGAGGGGATCCGACGTCGAGGTCACTCCACGACACTGCCACACGACACTGACGCAAAACCCTTCGCCGCCTGCCGGTGACCTGGGACAGTGGGCTCGATCCCCCACGGCCACCGGGGCCGTCGACGAAGGAGAACCACCAGATGGGCTTCATGGACAAGGTGCGCGGCCAGTTCATCGACATCGTCGAGTTCCTCGACGACACTCGCGACACGCTGGTCTGGCGCTTTCCCCGCCAGGGCAACGAGATCAAGAACGGGGCGCAGCTGGTGGTCCGCGAGGGCCAGACCGCGGTCTTCGTCAACGAGGGTCAGATCGCCGACGTCTTCACGCCCGGGACCTTCGAGCTCACCACCCAGAACCTGCCGATCCTGAGCACCCTCAAGGGCTGGAAGTACGGCTTCAACTCGCCGTTCAAGGCCGAGGTCTACTTCGTCGGGACGCGTCAGTACACCGACATGAAGTGGGGCACGCAGAACCCCTTCACCGTCCGCGACGCGGAGTTCGGGATGGTCCGCCTGCGCGCCTTCGGCACCTACGCGCTGCGGGTGACCGACGCGAGCGTGCTGCTGCGCCAGCTCGTCGGCACCGACCCCGACTTCCGCACCGACGAGGTCTCGGAGTTCCTCCGGCAGACGATCGTCTCCCAGGTGACCTCGGCGCTCGCGACCGCCAACGTGCCGATGCTCGACCTCGCCGCCAACCAGCAGGCGATCTCCCAGCAGCTCGTCGGCACCCTCAGCGAGAGCCTCGTCGAGTTCGGCATCGCGCTGCCCCGCTTCGTCATCGAGAACATCTCGATGCCTCCCGAGGTCGAGGAGGCGCTCGACAAGCGCAGCCAGATGGGCATCCTCGGCAACCTGGACCAATACACCAAGTTCCAGGCCGCCAACGCCCTCGAGGACGCCGCCAACAACCCCGGCGCCGCCGGACAGGGAGCCGGCATGATCGTCGGCATGGGCCTGGGTCAGGCCGCGACCGGTGCCATGGCCAGCTCCCAGCAGGCCGCTCCCGCGGGCCCGCCGCCGCTGCCCGGCGGTGCCGCGCAGTGGTACGTCGCGGTCAACGGCGCGCAGGCCGGCCCCTTCGCGCTCTCGGCGCTGCCGGCCCAGGTGGCCGCGGAGAAGCTGAGTCGCGAGACGCTGGTGTGGACCGAGGCGATGTCGGCCTGGAAGCCCGCCGGTGAGGTGCCCGAGCTGGCCTCGTTGTTCGCTGCCACCCCGCCGCCGCTGCCCCCGCAGGGTTGAGCATGTCGACGACGCCGCCGCCACTCCCGCCCCAGGACGGCCCCCCGGGACCGCCCCCGGTCCCCGCCCCGCCCCCGGTCCCCGCCTCGGCTCCGGTCCCCGAGAAGCCGAGGGCGCTCTTCGCCTCGTGCCCCACGTGCGGGTCGCAGGTGACCTACGCTCCCGGCACCACTGTTCTCACGTGTGGCGCCTGCGGTGCCGAGCACCCGATCGAGGCCGGCGACGACACGAGCGTCGACGAGCACTCCTTTGACACCTGGATGGCCGAGAACGCCCAGGTGAAGGTCGCCTCGATCGGCGGCCAGGTGCTCAAGTGCCAGGGCTGCGCGGCCGAGATCGAGTCCATCGACCTGGCCGAGACCTGCCAGTTCTGCAGCGGCCACCTGATCGCACTGACCGCCCCGGCGGGCATCGTCGCCCCGGAGGCCGTGGTGCCGTTCGGTGTCCCGCGCAAGGGCGCCCAGAAGGCCTTCCAGGAGTGGATCGGCTCGCGCTGGTTCGCCCCCAACGCCTTGAAGAAGGTCGGCTCGACCGAGTCGTTGAAGGGCACCTACGTCCCTCACTGGACCTTTGACGCCAACACCGCGTCGGCCTACCAGGGGGAGCGCGGCGAGCACTACTACGTCACCAAGACCCGCCAGGTCTCCGACGGCAAGGGCGGCACCCGCACCGAGACCTACCAGGAGCAGCACACCCGCTGGCACCGCGCCTCCGGGCACGTCTCCCGCGCCTTCGACGACGTGACGGTCCCCGCGTCCCAGCGGCTGCCCGCCAAGCGACTCGACGAGATGGGGCCGTGGAAGTTCGAGACCGCGGTGGCCTACCAGCCGGAGTACCTCTCCGGCTACTCCGCCCTGCGTTACGACGTCGACCCGCAGGATGGCTCGACGATCGCGCGCAAGGAGATGCGCGACGTCATCGACGACGACGTACGCCGTGACATCGGCGGCGACGAGCAGCGCGTGCACCAGGTCAACGTCCAGTACGCCCGGGTGATGTTCAAGCTCGTGCTGCTACCGCTCTGGCTCGCGACCTACGTCCACGCCGGCAAGCAGTGGCAGGTGATGGTCAACGCCAACACCGGCGAGGTCACCGGCGATCGCCCGTGGTCGGTGATCAAGATCGTCTCGACGGTCCTCGCCGTCCTGGCAGTCATCGCGGTGCTGGTGTTCCTCTTCGCCGGCAGTGGCGAGGGGACTGCTTCGCCGTAGTGGTGGGCGGTGGCCCTTGGCTGGTGCGGGCGCGGCGCCATTGCCCGCGGGTCACCGCTGCCTGGGCCGGCGGCGGTGGGTGTTGGGTGTTGCTGGGTCGGCGTGATCGCCCACGGGTCGCCGTTGCCGGATGACGGGCTGGTGGCTGGTGGCTGGCGGTGGGTGTTGGGTGATGCTGGGTCGGCGTGATCGCCCACGGGTCACCGCTCCCGGATGACGGGCTGGTGGCTGGTGGCTGGCGGTGGGTGTTGGGTGTTGCTGGGTCGGCGTGATCGCCCACAGGTCACCGCTCCCCGGCGACGGGCCGGCGCCTCAGGCCAGCGTCGCCGGGAGGGTGGCGAAGCCGCGGAGGATGCGGGTGTCGCGACGACGGGCGCCGGGCTGGAGCCGGAGGTCGGGGTAGCGGTCGAAGAGGCGGCGCAGGCCGACCTCGCCCTCCATCCGGGCCAGGGCGGCGCCGAGGCAGAAGTGTCGACCGCCGGAGAACGAGACGTGCTCGGCGGCGTTGGGCCGGGTGACGTCGAAGGTGTCGGGGTCGGTGAAGACATCGGGATCGCGGTTGGCGGCGGCGAGCAGCACGGTGACGACGGCGCCTCGGGGGACCTGCACACCGGCGATCTCGGTGTCGCGCACGACGGTGCGGCCGGTCAGCAGCACCGGCGGGTCGAGCCGCAGCACCTCCTCGACGGCGCTGGGCCAGCGCGCGGGCTCGCGGCGGAGCAGGGCGAGCTGGTCGGGGTGGTCGTGCAGCAGGGCGATGCCGTTGCCCAGCAGGTTGACCGTGGTCTCGAAGCCGGCCGCGAGCACCAGCCCTGCGGTGGCCTTGAGCTCGGCGTCGGTCAGGGCGACGCCGTCCTCGTCGCGCGCCGCGACGAGCTTGCTCAGCAGGTCGTCGCCGGGCTCGCGGCGCTTGAGCTCGATGTGGTCGGTCAGCCATTCCTCGAAGCGCGACAGGGCGCTCTCGACGGCGCGGAACTCGCTCCACGACAGGCCGAGGTCGAGGCTGGGAGCCGCCCCGGTGCCGAACTCGAGGATCTTGCCGCGGTCGGCCTCGGGCACGCCGAGGACCTCGGCGATGACGGTCACGGGCAGCAGGGCGCAGTAGGCCTCGACCAGGTCGACCTGACCGGCGCCCGGTCGCGCAGCAGCCGAGGCCAGGGAGTCCAGGAGGTCGTCGGCGATCTGCTCGGTGCGCTCGCGCAGCCCGTTCACGGCCTTGACGGTGAAGACACGCGTCACGAGCTTGCGCATGCGGGTGTGGTCAGGCGGCTCGGTGACCAGCAGCGAGGGCGGCGTCAGCGGGCCGATCGGGGTCGTCTCCGCGGCCCAGGCGCCCAGCCGGCCGAGCGGCCCGGAGCCGTTGGCGATCTCGACCCCGGCACGCACGTCGGCGTTGCCGAGCACCTCGCGCACCACCGGCAGGCTGGCCGTGACGAACGCGAACTTCGAGCGCTGCAGCGGCCCCTCCGCGCGGATCCGCTCGAACAACGCGAGCGGCGCCTCGCTGCTGGTGCTGGTCGCGACGATCAGCTGCGCGTGCAGGTCGCCCTTGCGTGCGGCGCCGGCAATCACGCGCTTGGGCAGCGCGTGGTTGAGCCCCCACCGCACCAGCGGACGCAGGCGGTCGGTCGGGCGTGGGACGGGACGGCGCGGGGTGCCGATCAGCATGGAGGCTCCTCGATCGGGTGCGATACTCAACAGTATCCGATACTTTCCGGTATCGTCCGCCTCGTGTCAACGTCACGCCCGGACCCCGACCGGCATCCCGACCGGCGCCGCCGTCCCGCCCGCGACGACGTACGACGCGCCCTGCTGGACGCCGCAGCCCGGCTCTTCGCGCGACAGGGCATCGAGGGCGCCAGCCTCGACGACGTGGCGGCCGACGCGGGCTTCACCAAGGGCGCCGTCTACTCCAACTTCGGCAGCAAGGAGGGGCTGGTCGCGGCGCTGGTCGAGGACCGCACCTCGGCCTACCTCGACCTCGGCCTCGAGGCAGTCGACGAGCTCGACGGCTCGATGGCCGTCCGCGCGCAGGTGCTGGGCGACCGGCTGACCGCCGCCAGCGACGAGCAGCGCGACTGGCACCTGCTGTTCTTCGAGCTCTGGCAGCGCGCGGTGCGCTCCGACGACGCCGACGGTGCCTTCCGCGACCGACGTGAGTCGTTGCGTGCCGCGGTGGCCGAGGCGATGGAGGAGCACGCGGCCCGCGCCGGCGCCACCCTCTCGATGCCCGCGACCGACCTCGCGATCGTCCTGATGGCACTGTCCAACGGGCTGGCCATGGAGCGGATGGTCGCTCCCGAGGACGTGCCCGAGGAGCTCCTCGGCAAGGTCCTGGCGCTCGTCGTCGGAGACACGCCCGCGCCGCGCCCCGGTGACGCACAATGACGACCTGAGCCCCGCCGACCCTGGAGCAACGATGCCCCTGACCACGCCCGCCACCACGACGAACCCCGCCGTACGACGGCTCCTGGCCGCCCTCGTCGTGGTCACCCTCTCGGCCGCCGGCCTGGCCTGGGTGCAGGCGTCGGCCGAGGCGCCGCGACGACCGGCGGCCACGCCCCAGGCGCGCTGCCAGGGACCGGACGACCGGCCCGAGACGGGTCGTCAGGGCCGGGTCCCGCTCGTGGACTACACCAGCGGTCGCTACCGCCGCGGCTACCAGTGCAACACCGTCCAGGTCGCCCAGCAGGGCGGCTCGGGTGGCTTCAAGGTCCTGCGCTACCGCGACAAGACCGGCCGGGTCTGCGCCTTCTACGACTCCACGCTGCTCTTCCCTCGGGACGTCCTCTTCAACGCGACCCAGGGCCTCGGGGTCGTCGTGCTCGACATGACCAACCCCAGCAGACCCCGCAAGACAGCCCAGCTGACGAGCACCGCGATGCTCAGTCCCCACGAGTCGCTGCTGGTCAACCAGCGCCGCGGCATCCTCGCGGCCGTCCTGGGCGACCCGGCGACCAACGTCGGCGTCGTCGACCTCTACGACGTGCGCACCGACTGCCGTCACCCGCGGCTGCTCTCCTCCTCGCAGCAGGCGGCCTTCGGTCACGAGAGCGGCTTCTCCCCGGACGGCCGCACCTTCTGGGTCGCGGGCGCCGCCGGGCAGAACCTGACGGCGGTCGACATCACCAGGCCCCGTGAGCCCCGCAAGATCTTCGAGCAGTCGGAGGTCAACTACCACGGCCTGCGGTTCGCCCCGGACGGCCGCACGATGTACGTCGCCAACCTCGGCACCCAGCAGGGACCGGTCGAGGTCGTGGGACTGCGCATCCTCGACGTCAGCGCGATCCAGGACCGCCGCCGCGACCCGAGGGTGCGCGTCGTCTCCGACCTGACGTGGGGCACGATCTCGCTGCCGCAGGTCGCGGAGCCCTTCACCCGCAACGGCCGGCCCTACCTCCTCGAGGTCGATGAGTACTCCGACTTCCAGGGCGACCAGTCGGTCGGCGCCGCCCGCATCATCGACATCGCCGACCCTCGCCGACCGAAGGTCGTCTCCGACCTGCGCCTCGCGGTGCACCAGCCCCCCAACCGGCAGAGCCAGATGCTCGACCCGGGAGCCGCCATCCCCGTGCAGGGCTACGCCGGCCACTACTGCTCGGTGCCGTTCCCGACGAACCCCAAGATCGTCGCCTGCTCGATGATCGTCTCCGGCCTGCGGCTCTTCGACATCAGCGACCTGCAGCACCCGCGTGAGATCGGCTACTTCAACCGACCGATCCTGGCCGGCAGCAAGACCGTCAACCCGACCGCTGCCGGTGCCTTCGCCATGTCCCAGCCGGCGTGGGACGTGGAGCGGCGCCAGGTCTGGTACTCCGACGGCAACTCCGGCTTCTACGTCGTCGGCCTGCGCGGCGGGATCGGTCGCCTGCTGCGGCGCTGAGGCCGGCACCGGATCGCCATCGGCCGGCTGCCTCCTCACCCACGCAGAGGAGGCAGGGGCGGGTCCCGCCACGGCAGGGTGGACCCATGACCTCCGAGACCTTCGACCAGCCGCGCAGCGTCGACATCGGTGGCCTGGCCATCACCTACGACGGTCGCGTGCTCGAGCCGCGTCCCTGGACGGCGCTGCAGGGGAGCTGGGCCGCCGAGGTGCTGGCGAGCGAGCCGGGCGACGCGGCTGAGGGCGCGATCCTCGAGCTGTGCACAGGTGCCGGGCACATCGGGCTGGTTGCGGCCGTCGAGTCGGGTCGCGCGCTCGTCGCCGTCGACCTCGACCCGGTGGCCTGTTCCTACGCCCGCCGCAACGCAGAGGCAGCCGGGGTCGCGGACCGCACCGACGTGCTCGAGGGACCGATGGACGCCGTGCTGCGCGACGACGAGACCTTCGCGATCGTGGTCGCCGACCCCCCGTGGGTCACCAGCGCCGAGGTCGGCTGCTTCCCCGAGGACCCGCTGCTCGCGATCGACGGCGGCGTGGACGGCCTCGAGGTCGCGATGCTGTGCGTCGCGGTCGCCGGTCGCCACCTCGAGCTCGGCGGCAGCCTCCTGCTCCAGCTCGGCGACGACCAGCAGGCCGACATGGTGCTGTCCCGCACCGGCGGCGCGTGGCGCGACGCCGGACGCCGCGCGGGGACCGGAGGGATCGTCGTACGACTGGTGAAGGCGTGACGCTCCGCCGGCCGGGGGGAGATCAGTCGCGCAGCAGCTTGTGGGTGCCGTCGCACCACGGCTTGATCGCGCTGTGCCCGCAGCGGCACACGGCCGTGACCGGGCGGGTGGTGCGGTGACGCACACCGTCCTCGTCCTGGACGACCGCCGCGCCGCGCAGCAGCATCGGCCCGTCCGGGCACAGCACGATGTCGGCGTGCTCCTCCGAGGGGCGCGCACTCATGCGGCGTCCCACAGGCTCAGCAGCGCGCCGGCGGCGCGGGCCTCGAGGTCCGTGCAGGCCCAGGCGCCGAGCAGCACGTCGTCGTAGAGGTCGGGCTCGGCCGCGACCAGGGCGACGCAGATGTCGCGCAGCGCAAGCTGCTCGTGCACCGCGTCGGCCTCGACGTGCTCGTCGTAGTAGCTGGCCATCTCTTCGGGAAAGTCCAGCCGGCGCAGGCCCTGGGCCAGCTGTCGCGACGGCAGCGAGCTGGTGCCCTCGAAGGCGGCGAGGTGGCCGAGCGCTGCTCCGCGCAGCCGGCGCTGCAGGCCGAACATGCTGAGCACGTTGTTCTGCTCGAGGATCTCGACGACCGCCTCGTCGACGTAGGCGCCGTAGTCGCCGTCGAGCCCGGACGCGGCGATGCCGGCCTCGAAGAGCCGGTGGTGCAGGCGGCCGGGATCGCCGTTGCCGTACTCGTCGAACTGGATCTCCAGCAGTGCGGCCTTGGGCCCGGCGGTCAGGCGGGGGATCACCCAGCTCGTCGGGTCGGCCTCCTTGAGGTGGTAGAGCGAGCGCTGTCGCAGCAGCTGGAGGGTCTGCTCGCGCGTGGCGCGGCGCTGCACGTGGCGCGCCAGCGAGGGGCTGTCGTCATCGGCCAGGATGCGCAGCAGGTCGACGGCCAGGTCGCCGGTCACGACGGCCTCAGGCCGACGCGCGCGGAGGTCCGTCTCGAGGGCCCGCTCCAGCTCGGTGCGCAGCCCGATGGTCGAGGCCTGCCACTCCCAGCGCTCGTCGACGCCGGCGATGCCGCGGTAGTGCAGCTCGTGCAGCGTCCACAGCGTCAGCGCGTCGTCCGCACGGCCACCGGACGCCGCGAAGCTGCGCGGCTGGTCGTCGGGTGCGCTCAGCAGGGCAGCGATCACGGAGGCGCTGCGGGGACCGCGCGGTCGGGGAAGAGGAGTCACCCCTCCATGGTGTCGACCGGGCAGCCGCAGGGGCTCCTCCCCACGGGTGACTTCGGTGGTGCCGGGGGTTGCGTCGCGCCGCGAGGGGTACCGGCGGGTCGAACCCCACCACCGAGGAGAAACATGTCGACCGACGCCATCGTGCTGCTGAAGAAGGACCACCAGGAGATCCGCCGTGTCTTCACGGCGTTCGAGAAGGCCGGTGAGAAGGCCTACGTGGAGAAGGGCAAGCTCGTCGATCGCATCATCGAGCTGCTCACCGTGCACACCTACATCGAGAACGAGGTGATGTACCCGCGCATCCGCGAGCTCCTGCCCGAGCTCGAGGACGACGTCCTGGAGTCTTACGAAGAGCACCACGTGGCCGACGTCCTGGTCATGGAGCTGGTCGGGATGAAGCCCGACCACGAGCGCTTCGCGCCCAAGACGGCGGTCCTGATCGAGAACGTCCGTCACCACATGGACGAGGAGGAGGACGAGTGGTTCCCCCAGGTGCGTGAGGGACTCGGGCGCAAGGCGCTGCAGGAGATCGGCGCCGCCATGGAGGCGGCCCGCAAGAAGGCGCCCCGCAAGCCGTCGCAGCCGAGTGCCCTGAAGAAGACGATCGACGCCGTCATCGCCTGACGCGTCAGATCCGGTCAGTCCTTGCTGGGGTGTTCCGGGTCGTCCGCGGCATCGGTGGCCGGCCCCGCGGTCGCGGCCCCGCCCTCTCCGGTCCAGTCCGACGACTCGCCGTCGTCGAGGCTCGGGTCAGACGTGGTGTCGGGCTGCGGCTCGGGGGTCGTGTCGTCCTGGGAGGAGGTCATGGGGCCAGCCTTCCACGCGGGCAAGGCGCACACCCCACCTCCACGGGGGAACGTCGTCAGGACCGACGGCCGCCCCGGCCCAGCCGCAGGCGGTGGTGCAGCACCGCGGCCCGGGCGGCGTTCATGCCGGGAGCGCCGTGGACCCCGCCGCCAGGGTGGGCGGACGCCGAGCCCAGGTAGAGCCCGCGGACCCCGGTCTCGGAGCGGGCGAGGCCCGGCACCGGCCGGAACACGAGCTGCTGGTGCAGCTGGGCGGTGCCGCCGTTGAGCCCGCCGCCGACGAGGTTGGCGTCGAGGGCCTGCATGTCGTGCGGCCCCAGCACCCGGCGCTGCACGACGAGGTCACCGAAGCCGGGAGCCACGGCCTCGAGCCGCGCCTGGACGCGGTCCCCGAACCGCTCGCACTCGCTGCGGTCCCAGGCCCCGGTGATGCTGCCGTCGCCGGCGTCGCGCTGCACGTCCTGGGGCACGTGGGTGTAGGCCCAGAACGACTCCGTGCCCTCGGGTGAGCGGCTGGGGTCGGCGGTCGTCATCTGACCGGTCAGCAGGAAGGGCTCCGCGGGAACGGTCCGGGAGGTCACCTGGTGCAACGCCTGCGCCATCTGCTCGACCGAGTCGGCCACGTGCACGGTCCCCGGCGCGTAGGGCGGCGGCTCGCGCCACGGGACGGGTCCGGAGAGGGCCCAGTCGACCTTGACGGTGCCGGGGTCCATCTGGAAGTCGCGCATCCCCTTGACGACGCGGCCCGGCACGGCCTCGGGAGGCAGCAGCCGGCCGTAGAGGGCCGGCGCCACCACGTCGGCGATCACCGCCCGCCAGGCCCGGACCCGGTCGCCGTGGATGGTGCGGACAGCCACCGCCCGGCCGGACTCGACATCGATGCCGGTCACCTCGGTTGCGCACCTGATCTCCCCGCCCAGGCTGAGGATCCGGCGCGCCAGGGCCTGGGCGAGCTCGCCCGCACCGCCCTGGGGCACCGGGAAGCCGACGGTCTGCCCGAGCATGGTCATCAAGACGCCCATCAGGCCGGAGCCCGGTGCGTTGAGCGGGATGTCGGCATGACCGGCGTTGCCCGCGAGCAGGAGCCGGGGCGCCTCACCACCGAAGCGCTGTCGGCCGATGTCGGCGACGGGGGTCAGCATCTCGCGCACGAAGTGCGCACCACCCACCGACGGGAGGCGGCGCAGCGCCCCCAGTCCTGCGCGGACGGGCGGGAAGGGCGCGAGCAGCGCTCCGACGACGTCGTCACCGATGCGGTCCCACGTCTCGCACAGGGCCAGCCACGCGTCGCCGTCACCGGGATGCTGGCGGTCCATCAACGCCGCGGTGATCGTGCGGTCGCGGTGCAGGACTGCCCACTGCCCGTCGGCCATCGGGTGCCCGAGGACTGCGGGTGCGTGGCACCACGTCAGGCCGTGCCGCTCCAGGTCGAACGAGCGGATCGTGGGGCTGGTCGCGGCCAGCGGGTAGAACGCGCTGAACGTGTCGTGCACGAAGTCGGGGTGCACGTCGCGGTCGCTGCGCACCGCGCCACCGACCCCGGGCTGGGCCTCCAGCACGAGCACGGACCAACCGGCGTCCAGCAGGTGGTTGGCCGCCACCAGGCCGTTGGGCCCGCTGCCCACCACCACCGCGTCGTACGACGTGCCCTCCGTCATCAGGCCCCCCGCGGCTTGCGCGCCGCGCCGCGCAGTCGTAGGCCGAGGTTGCGAGCGATCCCGAGCAGCGCGTTGCCGTGGTCGCCGCGCAGCTGGTTGCCGGCCGGGACCGACTGCAGCACGTTGCCGTCGTTGGGCGGCACCGGTCGCGTCAGGTCGACGGCGGCGACGCCGAAGAAGGGCCGGACGATCCGCACGTAGACCGGGTGCACGGCGGTGAAGCCGAAGCGCAGCAGGTGGTTGGCGAGCGTCAGCTGGGCACCGGAGCGATGACCGTCGACCCGCGCCAGGATCTGGCGCGCGGTGCGCTCGGGGGTCGCGACCGGCGGTGGCGGCCGCCCCTCGAACCCGGCAACGTTGGCGGCCTGCGAGTAGATCGGCGTGTCGACGCCGCCCGGGGCGACGTAGAGGATCGAGACGTCCGGGTTCTCCAGCTGGAGGTGCTGGGCCAACGCCCGGACCCCCCACTTGCTGACCGCGTAGGCGCTCATCGAGGGCACCGCGACGTGACCGATGACCGAGCCCACCAGCACGAGGTCGCCGGCGCCCTGGCGCTGGAGCACCGGCAGGACGTGGCGCGCCACGTTGACCGAGCCGTGCAGGTTGGTGCGCAGGACGCCGTCGAAGACCTCGGCAGGGACCTCCTCGGCGCGGCCGTAGGCGACGACGCCGGCGCTGTTGACGACCACGTCGAGACGATCGTGCCGCCGGAGCGTGGTGGCGACGCAGGCGCGGACCTGGTCGTCGTCGCCCACGTCGGCCGTGACCACCAGGGCCGAGGCCGCACCGGCGTCGCGTGCCAGCGCCGCCACCTGCTCGAGGGCCTCCTCTCCACGGGCGACGAGGACGACGTGGTCGCCGTCGCCGGCCGCACGCAGGACCGTCGCGCGGCCGATGCCGCTCGAGGCTCCCGTCACCAGCACCACGCGGGGCTCGCTCACGGGCGTCGCTCCACGACGAAGGCGAGGCGTCGCAGCGTCTCCACGTTGCGCCAGGCCAGAGGCGGTTGGCGCAGGAACGAGGGGACCAGCGCGCCCGGGCCCGCCACCGCGTCCTCCTCGATGGTGATCGCGGTGCCGTCTGCGGCAGCCTCCGTGTGGATCACCACCTCGGCCTCCCCCGCGGGCCAGGCGCGGGCCCGGAGCCGCAGCAGCGACCCGGGGCGCACCTCGAGCACCTCGGTGTTGTCGTCGATCAGGGCGGGCCACGCGCCGACCGAGTGGTGCAGTCGGGAGCCCACGGCGGGCCACGTGTCGTCGACGTCGCGCATGCGCGAGGCGCCCACGACCCACAGGGGGTAAAGCCAGCCGTCGGAGAGCACTTCCCAGACCTGCTCGGAGGTGGCGCTGACGATCCGGGTGTTGCGGCTCATGGCGTGAACACGACCTTGATCATGCCGTCCTCCTTGTCGCGGAACTTGCGGTAGGCCTCGGGGGCGTCCGCCAGGGGCAGACGGTGCGTCACGAAGGACTCCGTGCCGAGCGGGTCGCTGTCGTCGAGCAGCAGCGGCAGGATGTCGTCGCTCCACCGGCGCACGTTGGCCTGGCCCATGCGCAGCTGGATCTGCTTGTCGAACATCGCCATCATCGGCATCGGCTCGGTCGCCCCGCCGTAGACGCCGGAGACGGACACGGTGCCGCCACGGCGTACGCACTCGAACGAGGCGTGCAGTGCTGCGGTGCGGTCGAAGCCGACCCTCTTCATCATCGGAGCGGCGAGCGCATCGGGCAGCAGACCGACCGCCTTGATGATCTTTTCGCCGACCGGGTTGCCGTGGGCCTCCATGCCCACGGCGTCGATCACGGAGTCGGCGCCGCGACCCGATGTCCGGTCGCGCACCTCGGCCGCGAGGTCGTCGACGGCGTCGATGTCGATCGTGTCCGCGCCGAGGGCGCCGACGCGGGCGAGGCGCTCGGGAACCCTGTCGGCCACGATCACGCGGTTGCCGTCACGCAGGGCGATGCGCGCCGCCATGTCGCCGATCGGGCCCGCACCCATGATGAGCAGGGTCCCGTCCGCAGGGACGTCCGCGTAGCGCACGGCCTGCCAGGCGGTGGGGATGACGTCGGAGAGCAGGACGAAGCGGTCGTCGACGGGTCCCTCGGGCACCTTGATGGGCAGGAAGTCGGCGAACTGCACGCGCAGGAACTCGGCCTGGCCGCCGGGCACGGCGCCGTAGAGCGAGCTGTAGCCCAGCAGGCTCGCGCCGGTGCCCTGGTCGCGGTTCTGCGTGGTCTCGCACTGGCTGTGCAGGCCGCGGTCGCACGTCCAGCACGAGCCGCAGCTGATGTTGAACGGCACGACGACCCGGTCGCCGACCTTCAGGTCCCGCACCCCAGGGCCGACCTCCTCGACGATCCCCATCGGCTCGTGCCCGACGATGTCGCCGGGGGTCATGAACGGCGCCAGCGGGTCGTAGAGGTGCAGGTCGGAGCCGCACAGCCCGGTCGTGGTCACGCGGATGACGGCATCCGTGGGATCGATGATCGCCGCGTCCGGCACGTCCGTGACGCGCATGTCTTGGGGCCCCTGCCAGGTCACTGCCTTCATGGTGTTCCTCTCGTCGAACCGTGGATGGCTGCCGGTACCCCCTCGGACCAGGGGACATCCGGTGTGAGGAGTCGGGGTACTGGTGCGCATGATCCATCTCCCGACACACCCGACCCCGAGCCCCACCGACGACCAGGTGTTGCGGCCGCCCGAGGACGCCGACCCGGACGCGGGCAAGGTCGACTCGCCGAGCGACCTGGACAAGCACTCGTGGCGCTACGTCGCGCGAAAGACGGTGCGGGAGTTCTCCGGGGACCAGTGCACGGACCTGGCAGCGGCGCTCACCTACTACGCCGTGCTGGCGCTCTTCCCGGCCGTCATCGCGCTGACGTCGTTGCTCGGCCTGGTCGGTCAGGGCACCTCGGCGGTGGAGACGCTGCTCGGCATCGTCGACGACCTGGGTGGCGCCTCCATGGTCGACACCGTGCGAGAGCCGTTGCTGGACCTGAGCCGCTCGCAGGGCGCTGGCCTCGCGCTGGTGCTGGGTCTGCTGGGGGCGCTCTGGTCGGCGAGCGGCTACGTCGGCGCCTTCGGTCGCGCGATGAACCGGGTCTACGAGATCCCCGAAGGCCGGCCGTTCTGGAAGCTTCGCCCCGCCATGCTGCTGCTCACCCTGGTCCTGCTCGTGCTCGTGGCGATCACCTTGCTGGGACTGGTCCTCACCGGACCGGTCGCCGACTCGGTCGGTCAGGAGCTCGGCCTCGGCTCGACCTTCCTGACGGTCTTCTCGATCGTGAAGTGGCCGGTCCTGCTGGGTGTCGTGGTCGTCGTGGTGGCTCTGCTCTACTACGCGACGCCCAACGTCAAGCAGCCGCGCTTCCGCTGGGTCAGCGTGGGTGCGGTGCTCGCGATCCTCACGTGGGTGGTCCTGTCGGCCGGCTTCGGCTTCTACGTCGCCAACTTCTCCTCCTACGACAAGACCTACGGGACGCTCGGCGGCGTCATCGCCTTCCTGTTGTGGCTGTGGCTGACCAACCTGGCCCTGCTCTTCGGGGCCGAGCTCGACGCGGAGCTCGAGCGTGGGCGCGAGCTCGCCTCCGGGATCGTTGCCGAGGAGACCCTGCAGCTCCCGCCGCGCGACACCCACGGCATCGAGAAGGCGGAGGCGAAGGAGGCCGACGACGTACGACGGGGGCGCGAGCTGCGTCTCACGCGTGATCGTTCCTCCCAGCAGGACTGACCTCACCCCGAATGGTGGTTCTCTTCACCCCGAATGGTGGTTCTCGGTCGGCAGCGTTTCGGACAGGGCCTGCGCGGTGAGAGATGGTGCATGGACCTTCTTGCGCAGCCCGGTGTCACCCACGACGTGCGTCGGGCCGAGACCAGCCGTCTCTTCGCTGAGGCCGCGGTCCTGAGCGGGCGGCGGCGTGACCAGTGCCTCGACGAGGTCGTGGTCCTGAACACGGGGGTGGCCTGCGCCGTGGCGCGTCGCTACCGTGGTCGCGGCATCGCCGACGAGGACCTCCAGCAGGTGGCCTGCCTGGCCCTGGTGCGTGCCGTCCGCCGCTTCGACGCCGGGCACGACCGTGACTTCCTGGCTTTCGCCGTGCCGACGATGAGCGGGGAGATCAAGCGCTACTTCCGCGACCACGGCTGGATGGTGCGCCCGCCCCGTCGGGTGCAGGAGCTGCGCGCTCGAGCGCTGGCCCTGCGATCCTCGACTCGCGAGGACGAGCTGCCGCTGGGTGACCACGACCTGGCCGCACGGCTCGAGGTCGGGGTCGAGGACCTGCGCGAGGCGCTCGGCGCCTCGGGTTGCTTCTCGCCGGACTCTCTCGACCGCACCACGGGTGACCAGCCCCACCTCGAGATGGCCGACCCCGGCAGCGAGGGGGCGATGGACTCCCTCGAGGCCCGGGTGACCCTCGGCCCACTGCTGCGCGTCCTCGACGAGCGGGAGCGGGTCATCGTCCAGCTGGTCTATGCCGAGGGGTGGCTCCAGCGCGAGGTCGCCGAGCACCTGGACATCACCCAGGCGCAGGTCTCGCGGCTGCTGGTGCGGATCCTGACGAAGATGCGGGAGCGGGCGGGGCTGGACCTGACCCCCGCCGCGGCCTGAGCTCCTCGCTCAGTCGGCCGAGAGGCGCCCGTCCTCGACCCGCCAACGCTGGTCGAGGTGGACGTTGTCGAGCAGGCGCCGGTCGTGGGAGACCAGCAGCAGCGCGCCGTCGTAGGCGTCGAGCGCCTGCTCGAGCTGCTCGATCGCGGGCAGGTCGAGGTGGTTGGTGGGCTCGTCGAGCACGAGCACGTTGACGGCGCGCGCCTGCAGCAGCGCCATCGCGGCGCGAGTGCGCTCGCCGGGGGAGAGACGCCCCACGAGGTTGCCCACCTGGTCGGCCTTGAGGCCGAACTTCGCCAGCAGGGTGCGCAGCTCGGCCGGTGACTGGTCGGGCACGGCGGCCTCGAAGGCATCGCCCAGGGTGCTGTCCTCGGCCAGCGCGCCGCGCGCCTGGTCGATCTCGCCGACGGCCAGCGACGCACCGTGCGAGGCGCGCCCGCCGTCCGGCACCTCGTGGCCGAGCAGCAGCCGCAGCAGGGTGGTCTTGCCGGCGCCGTTGGGCCCGGTGATGCCGATCCGGTCGCCCGCGTTGACCTGGACCGAGACCGGCCCGAAGGTGAAGTCGCCGCGCTGCAGCGTCACCTGGTCCAACGTCGCGACGACGGTGCTCGATCGGGTCGCCGGCGCGATCGCGAAGCGCAGCTCCCACTCCTTGCGCGGCTCCTCGACCTCGTCGAGCCGGGCGATCCGCGACTCCATCTGGCGCACCTTCTGGCCCTGCTTCTCCGACGACTCGCTCTGCGCCCGCCGACGGATCTTGTCATTGTCGGGGCTCTTCTTCATCGCGTTGCGCACGCCCTGCGAGCTCCACTCGCGCTGCGTCCGGGCCCGGGAGACCAGGTCGGCCTTGGTGTCGGCGAACTGCTCGTAGGCCTCGCGCGCATGACGCCGCACGACGGCACGCTCCTCGAGGAACGCGTCGTAGCCGCCGTCGTAGACCCGCACCTGCTGCTGCGCGAGGTCGAGCTCGACCACCCGCGTGACGCAGCGCGCGAGGAACTCGCGGTCGTGGGAGACCAGCACGATCCCGTTGCGCATCCCGGTCACGAGCGACTCGAGCCGCTCCAGGCCGTCGAGGTCGAGGTCGTTGGTCGGCTCGTCGAGCAGCACCACGTCGAAGCGGCTGAGCAGCAGCGCCGCCAGCCCCGCACGAGCCGCCTGCCCGCCCGAGAGCGAGGTCATCAGCGCGTCGGCCCCGACGTCGAGCCGCAGGTCGCCGAGCACGCCGGGGACGCGGTCCTCCAGGTCGGGCGCGCCGCTGGCCAGCCAGTGGTCGAGCGCCGCGGCGTAGGCGTCGTCGGCGCCGGGGGCGCCCGAGCCCAGCGCGGCCGCCGTGGCCTCCATCGTCCCGGCCGCCTCCGCCGCACCCGTACGACGGGCGAGGTAGGCGCCGACGGTCTCACCGGGCACGCGCTCGTGCTCCTGCGGGAGCCAGCCGACGAAGGCGTCGGACGGGGCGGTCGAGACCGTGCCTGCCAACGGGGTGTCCTGCCCGGCGAGGAGCCGCAGCAGAGTCGTCTTGCCGGCTCCGTTGGCACCGACCACCCCGACGACGTCGCCCGGGGCGACCGTCAGGTCGAGCCCCTCGAACAGCGTGCGGTGGGCGTGTCCCCCGGACAGGCCCTTGGCGACCAGGGTGGCACTCACCCCTCGATCGTAGGGGGCCGCCCCGCCCCACAAACCGCCGAGTCGGCGCAATGTTGCAGTGAACGGGCCGCCGCGCTGCAACATTGCGCCGACTCGGCAATTGAGGGTGACCACGGTCACTCGGGGACCACTACTCTCGGGCCGTGAAGCGACCCGAGAGATGGATCAACGCCGGTGTCCAGGCGGCGTGGACGTGGCTGCAGCGGGCGGGGGAGATCTCGCCCGGCACCCGGGCCGGTGACGCTTTCGGGAGCCTGGGGGTCGGGAGCTCGATCGGCTTCCCCATGGCCACCTTGATGGGCGCACGGGCGATCCACGTGGGCGAGCGGACCCTCATCGGACGACAGGTGACGCTGTCGGTGGGCTACGGGCCCACCGCGACGGTGCTGCCCGAGCGAGGGCTGGTGATCGGCGACCGGTGCGTCATCGGCGCGCGCACCAGCCTGACCGCCCACGAGTCGATCGTGATCGGCGACGACGTGTGGTTCGGCCAGGACGTGTTCGTGTCCGACGCCAGCCACGGCTACCAGGAGCTCGGGGCTCCGATCGGGCTCCAGCTCGGGGAGCACCAGCCGGTGATGATCGGCGCCGGCTCGTGGATCGGTCACGGCGCGATCATCCTGCCGGGCACGACGATCGGGGAGAACGTCGTGGTGGCGGCGGGCTCGGTCGTCCGCGGGGTGGTCGAGGACCGGGCGATCGTCGGCGGCGCACCGGCCCGCGTGCTGCGTCGCTTCGAGCCGACGGTCGGCTGGGTGACGCCCGGTGGCGACGTACGACCGGTGCTGGCGCCGCTGGCCGAGCGCTATGACCTCACCGGGGTCGTGACACCCTGATCGGGTGCACGAAGGCCAGGAGGAACGCCAGTCGACCCACGACGTGACGACCCTGCTGCGACGCACGGCCTGCCAGGACAAGCAGGCCTTCGCCGCGCTCTACGACGCGACGTCGGCCCGGGCCTTCGCGCTCGCCTGTCGTCTGGTGGGCGACCCGGCGCGGGCAGAGCGGGTGACGCAGGAGGCCTACCTGACGGTGTGGCGTACGGCGCCGCGCTTCGACCCGTCGAGCCGCAGCGGTCTCGCCTGGGTCATGGCGGTCGTGCACGGGGTGGCACGATCGAGCGCATGACCTCACGACCGGCCACGCAGTGACCCAGCCCCGGCTGCCGGTCGGCGTGCGTGCGATCGACCGGCTGATGAAGTCCAACAAGGCGTTCTCGATCGAGCACATGGACCAGCGGGCGCTGCAGCGCGCCCAGACGAGCGTGATCCCCGACGCCGGAGCGGCCGCGGTGGTCGCGTCCTTCTTCCTGGGCCGTCCCCGCGCCGGTGTCACGATCGCGACGAGCTCGTTCCCTGCGGCCCACGGCGAGGTGCCGCTGCGGGTCTACACCCCCGACCGGCCGGCACGTCCGCGGCCGGTCGTCGTCAACTTCCACGGAGGTGGCTTCGCGCTCGGCAGCGCCCGGCAGTGCGACTGGACCTGCAGCACGATCGCGTACGACCTCGATGCGGTCGTGGTCTCGGTCGACTACCGGCTCGCGCCGACGCACCGCTTCCCCGCGGCCGTCGAGGACTGCTACGACGCGTTGGTCTGGACCGTCGCCCACGCCGACGAGCTCGGCGGCGACCCGGAGCGGATCGGGGTGATGGGCGACAGCGCCGGTGGCAACCTCGCGGCCGTGGTCGCGATCATGGCGCGCGAGCAGGGTGGACCGCTCGTGCGCCACCAGGCGCTGATCTATCCCGCGACGGACCTCACCGACGCGCTGCGCGAGACCGAGTCCTATCGCGCCAACACCCGCGGGATCGTGCTCAGCAACGCCGACATGGAGATCTTCCGCGGCCACTACCTCGACGAGAGCATCGACTCGACCGACTGGCGGCTCTCGCCGCTGCACGCACCGGACCTCTCCGGCCTGCCACCGGCGGTCGTCGTGGTGGCCGGTCTCGACCCGCTGCACGACGCGGGGGTGGCCTACGCCGAGGCGCTCGTGGCGGCCGGCGGGTCCGCTCGCGTCGAGGACTTCCACGTCATGCCCCACGGGTTCCTGAGCTTCCCCTACTT
The DNA here is from genome assembly GCF_900113685.1 of Nocardioides psychrotolerans. Classification (GTDB taxonomy): domain Bacteria; phylum Actinomycetota; class Actinomycetes; order Propionibacteriales; family Nocardioidaceae; genus Nocardioides; species Nocardioides psychrotolerans. The sequence goes on along the minus strand of NZ_FOQG01000003.1, from coordinate 8,747 downwards.
CAGCCGGGGCGCGAAGCCGGCGCTCGCGGCGATCGTCGCCGCGCAGCGCGTGGCCCTCGCGGCCACCTAGCCTCCTCACCCGACCGGGTGGAACATGGACGATTGCCCGCCCCGGGGCCGGATCGTCTGACATTCTTCGCAACGAAGGGCCGATGCCCGGGAAACGCACCTCGGTGCCTGCCGGACCGAGTGAGGGGTGACTGTGGAGCAGGAGATCGCCGCGGCTCCGGGCGTGCCCGGGGTCGTCGTCGTCGTCGAGCAGCACGGCAACCACCAGCTCGCCCTGGTCAGCGGCGAGGTCGACATGGCCTCCGTCAGCGCGCTGCGCATGCAGCTGCGCGACCTCATCGTCGACGGCAGCTCCCACGTGCTGGTCGACCTCAGCGCCGTGTCGTTCATGGACTCCGCCGGGCTGGCCGCGCTCGTCGCCACCCGCAAGCACGCGCGGGTGCTCCAGGGCTCCTTCGGGCTGATCGCGCCCAGCAAGCAGGTCGGCCGACTGTTGTCGCTCACGGCGATGGACAAGGTCTTCCCGTGTTTCGACTCGCTCGGCGAGGCGCTGGCCGCCGGGTCCGAAGCCAACGTCTGAGCCGGCTCGGGGACTGCTGTGGCAGGCTCGACGGCATGTACTTCATCGTCGTCAAGTTCGAGACCTCGCCCGCATGGACCGACCGGTGGCTGGACCTGGTCGCCGACTTCACCGAGGCCACGCGTCAGGAGCCGGGCAACCTCTTCTTCGAGTGGTCCCGCAGTGTCGAGAACCCCGCCGAGTTCGTGCTCGTCGAGGCCTTCACCGACGACGGCGCCGGCCCCCACGTCAGCAGCGAGCACTTCAAGAAGGCGACCGGCGAGATGGGCCAGGCGCTCGTCGCCACCCCGAAGATCGTGAGCCGTCAGGTCGACGGTGACGGCTGGGGCGAGGTGGGTGAGGTCACGGTCGGCTGACCGCTAGCTCGCCCATCTCCGACCACGAGGTGCCCGGCACCGTCATGTTGATGATGCGCGGCGTCGCTGCCAGGTAGGGCGGCAGCTCCCGTTGGGCCGCGAAGAAGTGGTCGCTCGACACGTGCGCACCGGCAGCGGCGTCGTCCTCGAACGCCTCGAGCAGCACGTACTCGTCGGTGACGTCGAGGCTGCGCGACCAGTCGAACCACAGGCAGCCCGGCTCGGCGCGGGTGGCCTCGGTGAAGCTGCGGGAGATGTCGGGCCAGGCCTCGGCGTGCTCGGCCAGGACGGGGAAGCGGGCGGTGATGACGATCATCAGGACTCCTGTCGACGGAAGGGGCGAGTGGGTCAGGCGACGGCGGCGGGGGCGGGGGCCGGGCCGGTCGGGGCCGACGTCCGGTCGAAGGACGCCTGGATCTTCGCGCCCAGTACCTCGGAGACGATGCCGAGCAGCGCGCCGGCCACGATCGCGATCAGCACACCGCTGAGGTCGAAGGCGGTGCCGAAGAACAGGGCCGTCCCGGCGAACGCTCCCGGGATGAAGGAGAGCAGCGGCAGTGCCGCCTGCACGCACAGGACGAAGCCGAGCAGGGCGACAGCGATCGCCACCGCTCCGTTGAACGTCGCCTGCTCGAGCGCGAGGCTGGCCAGATAGGCCCACAGCACCCCGGAGACGTTGGCGGCCAGGCCCTTGACGAGCCCGGCCCGCCCGCCGCCGGCGGCGAAGAAGCAGGCCCAGGCCACGAAGGCGACCCAGGTGATGAGGGTCAGCTCGATGCTGAGCTGGGTCCAGAGTCCGGCGAGGACGCCGACAGAGATGCCGACTCCGAGGTAGTTCTTCATGGTCAGGCCTTTCACGGGGTGAGGATCGCGCGGCCGCGGACGCGGCCGCCGTCGAGGTCGTCGATGGCGGACTGGAAGTCGTCCAGTGCGTACTTCACGGTGTGCAGGGTCACCGCGCCGCGCGCGGCGAGGGCCATCAGGTCCTGCAGGTCGTTGTAGGAGCCGACGAGGTTGCCGATGAAGTTGATCTCGGCCGAGATGATGTCGATCGTCGGGATGTTCACGTTCTCGCCGTAGCCGACGACGTGGTAGTCGCCGGCGCGGCGCAGCATCTGCGCGCCCTCGGCGGTCGAGCCGCCCTCCCCGACGAAGTCGATGAGGACCTCGGCGCCGTGACCGTCGGTCAGCTCCAGGACCTCCTCGACCTGCTTGCCCTCCGCAACGACGCCGTGGTCGGCACCGATCGCGAGCGCGAGCTTGACGGCATCGGGGTTGCGGTCGACCACGATCAGCTCGGCGGGGCTGATCGCCTTCAGCACCTGGATGCCGATGTGGCCCAGGCCGCCGGCACCGATGACGACGCATCGGTCGCGTGGGCTCAGTCGTCGAGCCGCCTTCGCGGCGGCGTGGTAGGCCGTCAGCCCGGCATCGGCGAGGGCTGCCACGTCCGACGGCTCGAGGCGGTCGTCGATGCGCACCACGCTGCGCGCCGACGTCCTGAGGTACTCGGCGTACCCGCCGTCGGTGTCGATCCCGGGGAACTGGTTGGTCTCGCAGTGCACGTCGTCGCCGGAGCGGCAGGCGCGGCACAGCCCGCAGGTGATGAGCGGGTGGACGATGACCTTGTCACCCTCGCGGACGTTGGTGACTGCGGAGCCGACCGCGTGCACCCAGCCTGCGTTCTCGTGGCCGATCGTGTAGGGGAGGGCCACCCCGGACTTCTCGGCCCACTGCCCCTCGAGGATGTGGAGGTCGGTGCGGCACACGCCGGCGCCGCCGATCTTCACGACGACGTCGAAGGGACCGGTCGGCTCCGGCACCGGCAGCTCGGTCATCTCGAGTCGTCGGTGGTAGCCGACGACCTGGACGGCTCGCATGGTGCTCATGGCTGGATCTCCTCGGGGACGCGGGCGGTGGAGCGCCCTGCCGGGCGGGTCAGGGACGAGAGAGGGACGAAGGTCGGGTCGTACGCCGCGTCCGCAGCCTCCGCGCCGTCGGCGCGGTGGGTCTGCCCGGACTCCGACCCGGGGTAGCGGGTGCGGAGGAGTCCTCGGCAGAAGTGGGCGTTCCCGTCGATGGAGATGCGTGTTGAACGGGCCCTGCGCAGTGCCATCGGCACCTGCTCGGGCGGCGGGACCGTGCCCTCGTGGTCGACGAGGACCGGGGCGCCGTCGTGCTCGGGCAACCCCAGTGCCGCGCGGCGGCGCAGCAGGGCCTGGGTCGCCGGCTCGTCCGCGGGCAGGTCGCGCAGCCTCACGGAGCCCAGGTCCTCGACCGGTCGGTCGGGCTGGGCCCGGAGCAGCCGGGTCAGGCAGCGCTCCATCGCGGCGGTGTGCGCCTTGCGGCGAAAGGTGGCGCGCAGCTCCTCCAGGTCGTGCTCGGCCTCGTGCAGGAAGGTGCCCTTGTAACCGGCGTCTGCGGCGAGGCCGGCGTTGATCTGGTCGGAGTCGTGGTGGTCGTCGAGCTCGACGACCACCCGTTCTGCCCAGGGCAGTGCGACCAGCACGTCCTTGGCGTCGGAGGCCATCAGGTAGGCGAAGCTCGGCGAGCAGAACGACGTCGGCAGGCGCAGGTGGGCCACCACCTCGGTGCCGTCGACCACGAGGGAGCGCACAAAGCCCAGGTCGGTGATCGGCTCGTCCAGCTCGGGGTCCAGGACGACCGCGAGGGCGTCGTACGCCGCCTGCGCGAGCAGGTCCGGTGGGGTGAGGGTCGCGGTCATGTCAGACCGAGGCCAGGTCGGCGCCGCGGTCGACCCCGAGGTCGGCGCTCTCGGGCTGGCGCGGGCCGGTGGCGGTCTCGTCGGCGTCCGGGAGCCGGAGCTCGGCAGGGACGTCGATGTCGTAGAGCTTGGCGGCGTTGAGCCCCAGCACCTTCTTCTTCTGGTCGGTGGTCAGGGGGGCGTACTCCGCGAGCTCCTGCGGGATCTGGAAGTCGACGAACTTCTCGATGAGCCACCTGGGTGTCCAGATCGCGTAGTCGGAGGAGAAGAGGATCCGGTCCTCGCCGATCCAGTACATGAGCTCTCCCATGATCTGCGCGAAGTACTTCGGCCGCGTGTGGATGAAGGGCATCGCGACCGCGAGACCGCCGTAGACGTTGGGCTCCTGCGTCGCGATCCAGCAGAAGTCCTCGAGCCTCGGCAGGCCGACGTGCTCGACGATGAAGTTCAGGTCGGTGAAGTCGGAGGCCACGTGGTCGATGTCGGCGACGTCGAACGCGTCCCGGTCCAGCGGCCGGATCGTGGGGCCCTTGTGGACGTGGATGTTGGTGATGCCGAGCTCGCGGCAGGCCTCGAAGTAGCGGTAGGCCCACGGGTCGTCGAGCTTCCAGCCGCGCGACTGGCCGTGCCACTCGGCGGTGTAGAGCTTCACGCCCTTGAGGCCGAAGCGCTCGGCGTCGGCATGCAGCTGCTCCAGACCCTGCTCGCCGTTGCGCGGGTCGAAGTTGTGGTTGTAGGTCAGCTTGCCCGGGTTGGCCTGCGTGAGCGCGTGCGCCTCCTCGGACTGCCCGAAGCCCGTCTTGTAGAACTCGCTGAGGTAGGCCGGCTGGAAGATCGCGTGGTCGACGTAGCCGTCGGTGAAGATGTCCTCCATGAGGCGCTCGCCGCCCTGGTAGAGGTAGTCCTCGTAGGACCAGACCTCGGATTCGGGTGAGAGGTTGCGGTGGTAGTCGTAGAAGCAGTCGATGAACTGCTTGCCGTGGATGTTGCGCTGGTTCTCCGGGCGGGCGTCCCACAGGGCGATGTGGGCGTCGACGATGAAGTAGCTCTCGCCGTCCTTGGTGTACATGCGTCAGGCCTCCGATCGGACGTGACGGGCGTCACGGCTCTCGTGGCAGAACGTAGGACGGGTCGGGGGCCTCGTCGTCGGGTGCGACGTCTCAATCTGAGACCACCGCTGTCTCAATGTGAGACAGCTGGGGGTGCCGTCGCGTGGGCCCTGAATGTAACGTCGGTCACACGCCGCGGAGGAGCCCTGAATGTCCGAGACCGACCTGCCCGACCGGGCCCGTCTCTACGACGGGCCGCTCGACCGGGTGCCCCACCGGCTGGTCGCCTCGTGGCAGCGCAGCCAGGACTACGGGGTGTCCCTGGAGTCGATCGATCCGGTCTTCACCGGCAGCTATGACGACGAGTCGCTGTTCTTCCAGTGCGGTCGCGAGGTCCTGACGGGCCTGCACCGCTCCCTGGCCAACGAGCCGATCAGCCTGATGCTCACCGACGCCGACGGGCTGGTGCTCAACCGCTTCAGTGGCGACTCCGACCTGCTGCGGGCTCTCGACAAGGTGCACCTGGCGCCGGGGTTCGCCTACTCCGAGCGCGAGGCCGGCACCAACGGGCTCGGGCTGGCGCTGGCCGACCGGGCGCCGACGGTGGTGCGCGCGGAGGAGCACTACTCGTTGAGCCTCACGACCTACACGTGCGCGGCCGTGCCCGTGCTCGACCCGCTCACCGGCCACCTCGAGGGTGCCGTCAACCTCACCACCTGGTCGCGCTCCTCGAGCGACCTGCTGCTCGCGCTGGCGCAGTCGGCCGCCGGCAACACCGCTGCGCTGATGCTGGCACGGTCGCAGGGGCGTCATCCGCGCCCGGTGCCGCGTGGGGAGGTCTTCCGTGTCGAAGTGCCTCGGCTCGAGCCCGGCGCCGGCACCCTGCAGGACCTCTCCGGCAGCTGGAGCGAGGCGCTGCGCCGGGCCCGCCAGGCACTCACGGACGGGATGGTCGTGGCCGCGGTGGGCGAGCCGGGGTCGGGCCGCAGCACGGTGCTGGCCCAGGCGGAGCGCCTGACGCGACCGCGCGACCGCATCCTCTCGGCGAGCCCGCCGGCGCCCCAGGACGTCGACGCCTGGCTCGGGCTGTGGACGCCGGAGCTCGGCAAGGAGCACACCGCGGTCGTCGTGCGCGACGTCGACGCCCTGCCCGCCTGGGTGGCCGAGCGGCTGCGCGACCTGGTGCTGCGCTGCGCAGGGGAGAGCGGTCGCCCGCTGGGTCACTCCGTGGCGTTCTCGCTCACCGCCCAGCGCTTCGAGGACATCCCTGCGGCACTCGCCGGTCTCGTCGACACCGTGGTGGAGGTGTCGCCGCTGCGCGAGCGCCTCGACGACGTGATGCCCCTGGCGCGGCAGGTGGCTCGTCGTACGCGAGGGCGGGAGGTGGCGTTCACCGCCGGTGCCGAGCGGGCGCTGACCCAGCACCGGTGGCCGGGCAACGTCGAGCAGCTGTTGCGGGTCGTGCGTCAGGCGGCCATGCGCGGCGACGTCGTCGACGTGCGGCACCTGCCGGCCGAGGTGCTGTCCGGCTCGACGCACCGGCTGTCCCGGATCGAGGAGTTCGAGCGTGAGGAGATCGTGCGCGTGCTCTCGCGACCCGGCGTGGTGATGAAGGACGCCGCCGCCGAGCTCGGCATGAGCCGCGCGACGATCTACCGCAAGCTCGCGCAGTACGACATCCACCTCGAGCGCGACTGACCTGCGCGCGGCCCGGTCTCCCAAGTGGTCGGCCTACAGGTGGTCGACCAGGTCGCCGGTGAACATCAGCCGGCTGGCCACCCCCGTCGCGGCGCAGAGCGCGTCCGCATCGGTCGCCGTCGCGCCCATCTCGGGCGTCCTGAGCGCGGCCGCCATCGTCTCGGCGTCGTCGAACCACAGCTCCGCGATGAGGTACGGCGCGTCCCCGCCGAGGCCGCGGGGGTGCGACGTGACGAAGCGGCGCAGGCCCGGCAGGCCGCCCACCAACGGGACGTGGACGTCGCGGTAGTGGGCCTCGAAGGCCTCGACGTCGGCAGGCGCGGCGTACTCGATCGTCAGTCGGTGCATGCCTGCGACCCTACTCAGCGGACGACGAGCTCCTTGGCCGTGGCGTCCCACACGACCTCGGAGGCGTCGCCGCGGATCGCGTCGAGGAGCCGGTCGACCACGACCGAGCCGGCCAGTGGCTCGGGCAGGCGGGGCGGGGTGCCGGCCAGGCCCCGGTCGGACAGTCCGGTGTCGAGGTGGGGCGGGCGCACGTCGATGACGTGGAAACGCCGGCGGTTCTCGCGTCGTACGACGCCCAGCCAGGCCGACAGGGCGCTCTTGGACGCGGAGTACTCCGCCATCTGGTTGGTCGGCAGGTCGGCCAGGATCGCGGAGAGCACCGCGACGAATCCTCCGTCGAGGTGGCGCGACGCCGCACGCACGAGCGCCATGGGGCCCAGGGTGTTGACCGCGAAGAGCTCCTCCGCGACAGCCGGGTCGGTCTCCATCGCAGGCCCGAAGGCGGGCACCCCGGTCGCGACGACGATCCCGTCCAGCCCACCCAGGGTTGCGGCTGCGGCGTCGACGGCGGCCGCGCAGGCCTCCACGTCCACGACGTCCAGCGTGATGGGGTCGTGGCCGGTCACGGTGGCGACATCCGTCAGCCGCTCGGCGTCACGTCCCGTCACGACCACCCGGGCGCCCTGCTCGACCAACGCGCGGGCGGTGAGCCCGCCGAGGACACCGGTCGCCCCGACGACCAGCACGCGTGCTCCGGACAGCTCCATGGGTGTTGCCTCCTGGGTCGACGAGGGTGCTCTCGCCCCGACGCTACGGCGGTGGTCCTAGGGGGCCCTAGGGTCAGGGCATGGACGACAACACCCGAGACCTCGAGGAGGGGATCGTCACCGACCTCGAGGACAAGCTCAGCTATGCGGCCTACCTCGACCTGCCGCGGCTGCTCTCCGCGCAGCACCCGCGCAGCAGCCCGGTCCAGCACGACGAGCTGCTCTTCATCGTGCAGCACCAGACCTCCGAGCTGTGGCTCAAGCTGCTGCTCCACGAGCTGGTCGCCGTGCGCGCCCACCTGGGCGGTGACGACCTCGGCTCCGCGCTCAAGGGGCTGGCGCGGGTCAAGCGGATCGTCGAGACGCTGACCGTGCAGTGGTCGGTGCTGGCGACGCTGACGCCCAGTGAGTACGCCGAGTTCCGGCCGTTCCTCGCGTCGTCCTCGGGCTTCCAGTCCAGCCAGTACCGCGCGGTGGAGTTCGTCCTGGGCAACAAGAACGCCTCGATGCTCGACGTCTTCGCCGACGACGCACCGGCCCATGCGCACCTGTCGCGGCTGCTCTCCGAGCCCACCCTGTACGACGAGTTCCTGCGGCTGCTGGCCCGTCGCGGTCTCCCGGTCCCCACCGCGGTGCTCGAGCGGGACGTGACGCAGGGGCACGTCTTCGTGGGGGACCTGGTGCCGGTGCTGGCGACCGTCTACCGCGACCGTCCGGCGTACTGGGACCTCTATGAGGCGAGCGAGACGCTCGTCGACCTCGAGGACGCCTTCCAGCTGTGGCGCTTCCGGCACCTGCAGACCGTGCAACGGATGATCGGGCACCAGCCGGGCACCGGTGGCTCCAGCGGCGTGCCGTTCCTGCGTCGGGCGCTCGACCTGACGTTCTTCCCCGAGCTCTACGCCGTGCGGGCCGATGTCGGTTCCTGAGAGGCCGAGTCGGCGCAATGTTGGCTCTTGTGACTTATCCGTGGGTCATGGTGGGCTGGGGAGTGCTCGGCCGGGGAGTGCGGGGCGGTGTCCGCCGAGGTTGAGCATTGCGAGGGCGATGAGTGCGTCGGGTGATCGGAATCCGAAGGCGATGCGGGTGATGAGGCGGATCTTGGTGTTGACCGATTCGATGCGTCCGTTGGACAGGCCGTGCTCGATCGCGGCGAGGATCGCGTGTCGGTGTTTCACGATGCGTCGTTGGAGCTCGACGAAGGCCGGGAGCCGGCAGCGGCGGGCCCATCTGATCCAGGCCTCGAGTGCCTCGACGGCTTCGCCGTAGGGGAGT
>NZ_FOQG01000021.1 GCF_900113685.1 Nocardioides psychrotolerans | reverse complement strand
CCGCGATGCGCCGGGCCCGCCACACCGCGACCTTCCCGGCCACCACTTTGGCGTAGACCCTCGGCATGCGGTGGCGGATGACGAGGCAGTCCCGCAGGAAAGCCTTCCCACCCGCGGTCGACATCGCGTTCGCTGCTGCGAACGGTGCGGCGGCCGACCAGGCGATGGGCGGGATCCCGAACCACTGGACCTCATCAAGGTCACCGGTGGACGGGGCCCCGTCGCCCATCGGCTCACCGGTGACATAGGAAGCCCGGGGTGCCTTCCAGGACTGGTCGCCGGGGGTCTCGGGGTGGGCGTGGGCCCACGCGATCGCGAGGTGGAACATCCGCAACCCGGCGGCGTTCTCTGCAGCTTTGGCGGCGCAGATCTCAGCGATGAGGTCCGAAGGTGTGGGCGCGTTGTCGTCGACCTCGTGGGGGTCGATGATGGCGCCGGCTGTCATGCATCTAGTGTACTCGAAGAGACGTTCGGTTGACAAGCCGGATTCACAGGTCTCGTGTGATGTCTCAAGACATGGGTGACGGTTTTGCATCAGGACATCGGTGACAGTTGGCGTGTCAGAACTTCGGTGACGTTTCAGGTGTCTTGGGGCGTTGGCCGCGGGGTCTGCCGTTTCCGACGTACGTCACTCCTGGGTCGGGCCGGGTGTGCTCGATGAGGATCTCTCCTTCCAGGTCGGCGACGGTGGTCTTGTCACCGTCGGTGATGACCAGGACCTGCTGGAAGCCGTACTGTCCGCCGACCAGGTAGTGGACCTTGGCCAGCATGAAGGTGCCGGAGCTCGTCAGCTTCTTCATGTGGGTGCTCGCGGGCAGATCGGTTGGTACCGGTGCGGGGCGAAGACGTCTGGCGAGCGACTGGACGAACATGGGCTGCTCGGGCTTGGGGCGAGGAGCTTCGGCGTTCTGGGTGGCCTCCCACGCCACCTGAGGTGTGACGCGGCCGGGTAGCCCCTGGTGGGGGCGTTCGGTGTTGTAGATGCGGTCGAACGTGTCGCCTTGGGCCTGCAGTTCGGTCAGTGTGCTGGCGAGTGGTTGCTTGTCGAGGTAGCGGCCAACGTGCCAGGACAAATCGCGTCAAGCCGTCTGTCGTGTGGACCGGTATCGCAGGGCGACCGATCCCGACCGGAACTCACGGCGGTCCACGAGCTCGAGCTGGCTGCGCTCGCGCAGACCGGCGAGCAACGTCGGCCCGTGTCCGGCAAGGACCGGCTGCACCAGGAACTCGTACTCGTCTATCAGTCCCAGATCTGCCAACGCCAGGGGGAGCGTCACGCCACCCACCCACAGCCCCTCGCCTGGCTCCTCCTTGAGCCGCTGGACCGCATGCCCCAGGTCGCCTCGCACCAGCTCGGCGTTCCAGTCGACCCCGCTCAGCGTGCTCGACACGACGTGCTTCTTCGCCCGGTCGATCGCCTCGGCGAACGGGGTCTCCCACTCGTCCATCCAGTCCGGCCACGTGCCCGCGGCCGGCTTCCGCCACGCCGATTCCATCATCTCGTAGGTGACCCGCCCGAACAGCAGGGCATCGGCTCGCTCCATCTCAGCGGTCCATTAGCGCATCGACTCCTCGTCCGGGGGAGGCCTGCCTCGTGATGGCAGCAGCCGTCGATCGTGACGTTGATCGAGAATCGAAGAGGTCCCATCTCGTTGCTCTCCCTTGATGCGCGCCTCGCGTTCACCGGACCCTACTCAGAAGCAACGCGCCGACAGAGGATGAGAGACATGCCCGAGCTCCTCACCCCCACCACCGAGCGCCACGACGCCTGGCTCGCCTGCCACCGCGAGTGGGGACACGGCGTCCACGAGGACGGCTTCGCCATCAAGCCCGAGGACGACGTCGAGTCCGTGGAGGGCTTCGCCGCCTGGGTCGCCCGGCTGCACTCCCTGCCCGCCGCGCGGGCCTGGTGGATCGTCGAGGGCGACGAGGTCCAGGGCGGGATCGTCCTGCGCCACGTCACCAACGAGACGACCCTGCGACTGGGGCACGCGGGCTACGGCATCCGCCCGTCGGCCCGGGGCCGGGGCCTCGCCAGGTGGGCGCTCGGCCAGATCCGCCTCCACGCCCGGGCCGCGGGCCTGGACCGGCTGCTGCTCGTCTGCCTCGACGACAACGTCGGATCGATCACGACGATCGAGCGCAACGGCGGAATCCTCGAGGAGGTCGTGGACGACCCCCACGGCCGGCTGCGGCGCTACTGGATCGACGCCGACGACGACATCACCGAACTGTCACCGCCGCACACAGCTCACTGACCGTCCGGGTCCACACTGGGGATGGGTCGACCAGAAGTCGTGCGGCACGTCGGGCACGGTCGCAAAGGTCCCGGGGCGCACGGTCCGCGCCAGCTGAGCCATCGGCCAGCTCGGCCGGATGTCGTCGCCGGCGGCGACGAAGGCCATCGGCACCTCGCAGTCGGCGAGACCCCGCCACAGCGAGTCCCCCCGGATCCACTCGGTGAACGACGCACCCAGCGCCGCGTGCACCTCTGGCCCCCCCCCTCCTCCCGAGCGGCCGACCCCGCGCGGCTCGGGATACCAGGCGCGATGGCCGACGGGCGCGATCTTGTCCTGCTCCAGGTAGTGCACGCACCCCGGCCCTCCCGACAGCACCAGCACGTCCGGGCCGGCACCGGTGACACCCCCGTGCAACGAGGCACCGTCCACCTCGACGCGCATCGACTCCATGCCCGCGGACGCTAGCAACCGTGAGTCACACTGGGGTGATGAGGCGACTTCTCGGCGCCATGTTCCTGCTCCCGGCTCTCGCCGGCTGCAGCAGCAGTACGACGGAGCCCGGGGCCGCCCCGCCGCCCCCGGCCAGCAGCACGCCGGCACCGACCACGCCCAGCACATCGCCCACCCAGACGCCGACACCGACACCGACGCCCCAGCAGCGCGCCAGCCCCGACGACGTCGACGTCACGGTCGCGACCAGAGCCGTGCGCCACCTCGCCGGCACCATCGGCCCACGGCCCGGGACCAGCGCGGCGTACTTCGCGGCGGCCGACTGGGTGCAGCAGCAGCTCGAGGCCAGCGGCTGGGAGGTGAGACGCCAACACTTCGCCACCCCGGCCGGCGTCTCGTGGGGCATCCCCGTGGAAGCAGGGTCGAGCGTCAACCTGGTCGCCACCCGCGGCGACACCACGCCCGGTGAGCCGTGGCTCGCCGTCGGCGCCCACCTCGACACGGTGCCGCAGGCACCTGGGGCGGAGGACAACGCCTCAGGCGTGGGCGCGCTCCTCGCGACGGCCGCCGCCATCGCCGGGCGGCAGACGCGAATGCCGGTCGTCCTCGTCGCCTTCGGGTCCGAGGAGCCACGCGGGCCGAGCGACGACGACCACCACTACGGCTCACGCGCCTACGTCGCGTCCCTCACCCCGGCCGAGCGTCGCGGCCTGCGCGCCATGGTGTCGCTGGACCGGGTCGGCGTCGGTGACGTGATGCCGGTCGGCACGCCGGCCGAGCCCAACGCGCTCACCGACGAGATCGTCGCGGCTGCCCGTCGAGCGGGCGAGGCGACCGTGCTCGACACCTTCCAGCGCTCGAGCGACCACTGGTCCTTCGTGCGCGAAGGCATCCCCGGCGCCCGGCTCGGCAGCACGCCGTATCCCGGCTACCACGACGAGAGCGACATCCCCTCCGTCGTACGACGGTCCCAGCTCGAGGCGGCCGCCCGCATCGTCGTCGCCTGGCTCAGGTAGACGCCTCAGGACGAACGCGCCGACCGCCACAGGTCGAGCCCGATGTCGACGAGCCCGACGCGCGGCAGCCGCGCGACCTCGGCGAGAGGCCACCAACGGGCCTCGTCGGTGCTGCCGTCGATCTCCTGGGTGAGCTCGCCGCCCACGACGGAGGCCTCGAAGACCACCCGCACCGCCTTCATCGGCCGCTCGGTGTCGGCCAGGCGCCGCGAGACCGGGATCGTGTAGCTGTGCACGCCCAGCAGCCGACCGAGCCTGGCGGCGTACCCCGTCTCCTCGCGCACCTCGCGCACGGCACCGTCCTCGGCCGACTCCTCGAAGTCCACTCCGCCCCCGGGCAACGTCCACTTCTTCTCGTCGGCCTCGTTCCACAGCGCGAGCAGGACGTGGTCCTGGTCGTCGACGATGACGGCGTAGGCGGCCAGACGTGTGTCGTAGTCGGTGTACTCCATCGCCCCATCATGGAATAGACCACCGTGGCGACCCGCTATACCCCCATGACCGTTTCCACGATCACGCTCAACGACCACACGACCATCCCGCAGCTGGGCTTCGGCACCTACCAGGTCCCGCCCGCGGAGACCGCCGCCGCCGTGCGCACCGCACTGGAGATCGGCTACCGCCACATCGACACCGCGCAGATGTACCAGAACGAGGAGGGTGTCGGCGAGGCGCTGGCGTCCTCGGGCATCTCGCGCGACGAGCTCTACGTCACGACCAAGCTCAACAACGGCTTCCACGCCCCCGACGAGGTCCGGCGCAGCTTCGAGGAGTCCCTGGCCAAGCTCGGACTCGACCACGTCGACCTGTTCCTGATCCACTGGCCGCTGCCGACGAGGTACGACGGCGACTACGTCTCCACCTGGAAGGCGATGGCCGAGCTCACGCAGGACGGGCGCGCCCGCTCCGTCGGCGTCTCCAACTTCGAGCCGGCCCACCTCGACCGCATCGTCGCGGAGACCGGCGTGCTGCCGGCGGTCAACCAGATCGAGGTCCACCCCTACCTGACCAACGAGGCCGCCCGCGCCGCGTCGATCCGGCATGGCGTCGAGGTCGAGGCCTGGTCCCCGATCGCGCAGGGAGCGGTGCTCGACGACGAGGTGATCGGCAAGATCGCCGCCGGCCACGGCAAGACCGCCTCGCAGGTGACCTTGCGCTGGCACCTCGAGCGCGGCGACATCGTGTTCCCCAAGTCGGTGCGCGAGGAGCGGATGCGGGAGAACTTCGACGTCTTCGACTTCACCCTCACCGCCGACGAGGTCGCCGCCATCACCGCGCTCGACCGAGGCGAGGAGGGCCGCACCGGCCCGCACCCCGACACGTTCGACTTCATTCCCGGCTGAGCCCCTCGGCGAGGGCCGTCGCGCTCTCCTCGTCGAAGTCGCCCGCGATCTGCAGGCGGCCATCGGTGATCGGCGTCTGCACGGTGGGGGCGCTGATCACCGCACCGTCGACGACGAGCGCAATGCGGCCACTGATCGGGGCGAGCTCCGAGGTCAGGTCATCCAGCGCCTCGCTCGCCCCGGCCTCGAGGTCGACCGCCACGACCCACAGGTCCGACCCCTCGGGCTGACCGGCCTCGGCGTCCTCGATGCCACCGACGACGACGGCCGGACCGAGGCTGTACTTCGTGCCGGCAGCGTCGCAGGCGGCCCCCGGCTCGGCGGTGGGCACCGGCACCGGCGCGGCGGCGCAGTCGAGCGCGTCGAACTGCTGCTTGACCAGCGAGTCGGGCGCCGGCGCCTGGCTGGTGGCGATCACGGCCCGGACCTCCAGCGACGCACCGGGCTCCGCGGATGCTGTCGTCGCGGACGGCTCGGCCTCCGGCCCCGCGGCGGGCGACTCCTCCCCGCACCCGGCCAGCGTGGCGACGAGCAGGAACCCGAGGACCAGAGGTCGCAGTCTCATGCCTGCGAATCTCTCACGCCCCGAGGGTGCGCCCCCAGGTCTCGAGCAGGCGGGCGAGTCGCGCTCGCTCCAGGTCCCCGAGGGAGCCGACCAGCCGCTGCTCGTTGGCCATGTGCGCCTCGAAAGCCTCGTCGATGAGCTCCCGGCCCGCCAGCGTGAGGGCGACGACCCGCCCGCGACCGTCGAGGTCGCTCACCCGGCGGGTCACCCAGCCCTTCTCCAGGCACCGGTCCACCCGCTTGGTCACGGCTCCTGACGACACCATCGTCGAGGCGGCCAGCCCACCGGGCGTCAGCTCGAACGGCGTGCCGCTGCGGCGCAGGGTCGCCAGGACGTCGAACTCCCCCTCGCCCAGCCCGAACGAGCGGTAGACGACCGTGAGCTCCTCGTCGAGGTGCTGGGCCAGCCGGCTCAGCCGACCCACGATCCCTTGCGGCGAGACGTCGAGGTCGGGGCGCTGCTCTGCCCACTGAGCCATGATCCGGCCCACGTGATCCAGGTCGCGCTCCACCATCGGAATATATCCCACGTGGAAGCTATTCTTGTTTCCATGGAAACTATTTCGTGGCGCACCGCGGTGATCACCAGCGTCGCGCCGCTCGCATGGGGCTCGACATACATCGTCACGGAGCAGCTGCTGCCGCCCGACCGCCCGCTCTTCGCCGCTGCCGTGCGTGCGCTGCCGGCCGGTCTCCTGCTGCTGGCCTACCGTCGTCGGCTGCCGCAGAGCGATTGGTGGTGGCGCTCCGCCGTGCTCGGCATCCTCAACATCGGCCTGTTCTTCCCGCTCGTCTTCCTCGCCGCCTACGAGCTGCCCGGCGGGCTCGCCGCAACGCTCCAGGCGACCATGCCCCTCGCGGTCATGGCGGTCGCGTGGACCCTGCTCCGCGAGCGGCCGGGCACCGCGCGAGTCGCGGCCGCCCTGGTCGGCATCGTCGGTGTCGCACTGCTCGTCCTCCGCTCCCCCGGCCAGGTCTCGGAGCTCGGCCTGCTCGCGGCGTTCGGGTCGGTCGCGGTCACGGCGCTGGGCTTCGTGCTCCTCAAGCGTTGGGAACCGCCGGTCGACATGGTCACGCTGGTGTCCTGGCAGCTCGTGGCCGGAGGCCTCGTGCTGGCGCCGGTCGCCCTGCTGGTCGAGGGCGCCCCACCTGCGATCGACCTGCCTGCGGCCGCCGGCTTCCTGTGGCTCGGTGCGGTCGGCACGATCCTGGCCTACACCTGCTGGTTCCACGGCCTGACCAGGATGCCCGCCGGCGCGGTCTCCCTCATCGGCCTGCTGAACCCCGTGGTCGGCACCCTGCTGGGCGTGGCCGTCGCCGGGGAGCTCTTCGGCTGGACCCAGGCCCTCGGCCTGGCCCTGGTCCTCGGCGGCGTCCTCGCCGGGCAACCTGCCCTGGCAGCCGCCGTACGACGTCACCGGTCGGCCAGGCGCGGCGCCGCCGTCCCACCCGCCGTTCCCCGCGAGCTCAGCCGATCGTCACCTTGACCTCGTTGGAGATCTCGTCGTCGTCGGTGTCGACCACGCGGAAGCGGTTGGGGCCGGGCTTGCCGGTCTGGATGTAGGTCGTGAAGGTCTCGTTGGAAACCGTGGCGGTCACCGGGAAGTCGCCCCACGTGCCGTTCTCGAACTGCTGGACCTGGAGGATCGCGCCCTCACCACCGGGGTAGACCCCGGTCAGGTCGATGCGCTCCATCGCGCCGACCTCGGTCTGGCCTGCCTGCAGGGAGATCGACGACTCCGGCTCCTCCTCCGACGGCTCGTCGCTGGGGAACTGGGACACGGACCCCTCCGGGTTCGGCGCCAGGGTGAGCAGCGGCTCCGAGTCGGGGTTGGTCGGCTCCACCGGCGGCAGGAACATCGTCTCCTGCACGGTCGAGCCGGACGTCGCCTCGTCGGAGCCTCCGATGCCGAGCACGCGGCTGACGGCGAGCGCACCACCGCCGAGGATCAGCCCCACGGTCAGGGCGACGGCGACCAGCGCGACGACACCCGTCAGGACGGGGTGCCCCTCGCTGGGACGGTCGGTGTCTTCCTCGGCCACGTGCGGTCACTCCCTGGCTCGTCGTACGTCGGCCCTATTGTCGGCGACAGGACCAAGCAGACCAAACGCCAGGCCCGTGGAGAGGGGCGTCAGCGCGGCTCGAGGACCACGACCGGGATCTCCCGGTCGGTGCACTCCTGGTAGACCTCGAAGTCGGCGTAGAGCTCGACCAGGCGCGGCCAGAGCGCCGCACGCTCCTCGGGCGAGGCCGGGTGAGCCCGCACGGAGCGCTTCTCGGTGCGGATCTGGACGGTCGTGTCGGGCGAGGCGACCAGGTTGGGGTACCACTGCGGGTTCTGGGGCAGCCCGCCCTGGGAGGCGACGACCACGACGTTCGGGCCGTCGAGCAGGTAGAGCAGCGGCGTGCGGAACAGCGTCCCGGACTTGCGCCCCACGTGGTCGAGGAGCAGCGTCGGGACCGGCTTGCGGAAGCCCGCACCGATGCGCCACTTGCTCCCGATCCGCCCGCCGGTGAGCGTGAAGACCTTCACCTGGGCCCTCGCCATGTGCTTGATGACCTTGACGGTCGCCGGGCTCGCCAGCGCCTTCTTGCGCTTCGCCAGCTGCTCCGGTGTCATCGTCATCTCAGAGGCCACGCTTCCACACGACCTGCTCGTGCAGGTGCCGGCTGCGCCATCCGTCCACCGTGCGGACCAGTGTGTGGTGGTAGATCCCGCCCAGCTCGACGATCTTCTCCCCGCCCTTCCCGTCGTCCATGGGCATCGGGTTGTGGAAGTACGCCGAGCACGTCGCGGTGTCCGCACCGTCGGCGTCCCCCGGCTGCACCGCGATGTCGAGCTGCCCCAGGGTGTGCATCCGCTTGGGGAAGAACGCCGGCAGCATCTCGGCCAGCCACGGCTTGATCTCGGGGTACGACGCCGCGATGCCGCCCGACTCCGTGTAGTCGATCTGCGCGTCGGGGGTGAAGACGGTGTCCAGGACGTCCCACGCGCCGGTGTCGATGGCGCGCGTGTAGCGCGTCAGCACGTCGGAGATCTCGGCCCGGTCGCTCAGCATCTGGAGGTCCACGAGTGAACTCTGGCACAAAACTGGAACACGTTCTAGTGTGGAGCCATGCGATTCACCTACGCCGAGGCGATGACCCAGGCGCACTACTACGCACCCCTCGCACAAGCCGCCGAGGCCGCCGGCTACACGAGCATGACCGTGGCCGACAGCCTGATCTACCCCAAGGAGTCGGACTCCAAGTATCCCTACACCGACACCGGGGACCGCGCCTTCCTCGACGGCAAGGAGTTCATCGAGACGATGGTGCTCTGCGCGCACCTCTTCGCGCACACCACGACGCTGCGCCTCACGCCGTTCGTGCTCAAGCTGCCGGTGCGCCCGCCGGTCCTGGTCGCCAAGCAGGCCTCCTCGCTGGCCTTCTTGTCCGGCAACCGCCTCGGTCTCGGCGTCGGCCTCTCGCCGTGGCCCGAGGACTTCGCCAACCTGGGCGTCGACTGGGCAAAGCGCGGCAAGCGCATGGACGAGTGCATGGACATCCTGCGCGGGCTGACCATGGGTGAGTACTTCGCCTACGACGGTGACTTCTACCAGATCGACGAGCTCAAGCAGTGCCCCGGCGCGACCGAGAAGATCCCGCTCCTCGTGGGCGGCCACGCCGACGCCGCGCTGCGCCGGGCGGTCCTGAAGGGCGACGGGTGGATGCACGCCGGTGGCGACGGCGAGGAGCTCGACCGGCTCCTGACCCGCCTCGCCGAGATCCGGCGTGAGGAGGGAGTGGAGGGTGACGACTCCTTCGAGGTGCACGTCATCTCCTACGACGCCTACGACGTCGACGGGATCAA
Organism: Nocardioides psychrotolerans; assembly: GCF_900113685.1. Classification (GTDB taxonomy): domain Bacteria; phylum Actinomycetota; class Actinomycetes; order Propionibacteriales; family Nocardioidaceae; genus Nocardioides; species Nocardioides psychrotolerans. The sequence goes on along the minus strand of NZ_FOQG01000021.1, from coordinate 49,937 downwards.
GCGCCTCGAGGACAAGGGCGTCACCGACTGCATCGTCGGCTTCCGCGTGCCCTACATCATGGGCCCGGACACCGAGCCGCTGGAGAAGAAGATCGACGCGATCGACAAGTACGCGCACAGCATCATCCACCGGGTCAACCGATGAGTTCCTCCGGCAGCCTCGGCCTCACCCAGGTCCTCCAGGACGCGATCGCCGAGGCGGAGGAGCTGGTCGCCAACGCACCGTTCATCCGCACCGAGGCCGACCGTCTCGAGGGCTACGACTACCTCTCGGGCCGCATCCGGATGGCGATGCAGATGGCCTTCGACCACGACCTCGACCGGCCGCTGCTCATCAACCCCACCCACCAGTTCTCCCGTCAGGGACTCGACAACCCCGACGCGATCTACTTCAACGCCTACCTCCGCGAAGGTGTCGAGTACGTCGTGCGCGGACGTCGCGGGTCCAGCGCGGACCTGTCGTTCCAGGTCATGGGCGGCGCCTACAGCGCCACCTCGGCCGCCACGTCGCTGATGGCCTTCGACGACCGCGAGCTCGACGTGGCCGACGACGGGACCTTCCAGTTCACCTACGTCGCCGAGCCCGGCGCCAAGACCCTCATCGTGCGCGAGGTCTTCAACGACTGGGACACCGAGGAGCGCGGGTTGCTGACCATCGAGCGCGCCGACACCCTCGGCAAGCCGGCCCGCGACCTCACCGAGGACCTGCTCCGCAAGAAGTACGAGGTCGCCGCGCGCAGCCTGGTCGGAAGCATCCATACGTGGTTCGCCTTCCCCCAGTTCTTCCAGTACAAGGAGCCGGTCAACACCCTGACCGTGCCGCAGTCGACGCCGGGCGGGCTCGCCTCGCAGCGCTCCTCGATCGGCCACTACGCGCTGGCCGAGGACGAGGCGATGATCGTCTCGGTGCCGCGGTGCGACGACTGCGCCTACCAGGCGATCCAGATCGGCTCGGACTGGTATGCCTCGACCGACTACGAGACCCACCAGACCTCGCTCACCAAGGCCCAGGCCGACACCGACCCCGACGGCGTCATGCGCTTCGTGGTCTCCGAGCGTCCCCCGGCCGACGGTGCCCCGATCGCCAACTGGCTCGAGACCACCGGCCACCGCACCGGCTCGATGATGCTGCGCTGGCAGCGCCTCGAGCGTGACCTCTCGGCCGCCGACGGCCCCACGATCCAGGTCGTCAAGGTCACCGACGTGCCCGACCTGCTTCCGCACCTCACCCCCCTCACCACCGAGGAGTACGCCGCGCGCATCGCCGCGCGTCAGCGCTCCGTTTCCCGAAGGATGATCAGTTGAGCCAGGACTCCCCCGCACTCGGACTCGCGGCCGCGCACGACACCTCGATCGAGGAGCGCTACACCCCGGTCCCCCTGCTCCAGGGCAAGGTGATCGTCATCTCGGGCATCGGCCCCGGTCTCGGCCGGTCGCTCGCCGAGGAGGCGGCCAAGATGGGCGCCGACCTGGTGATCGCGAGCCGCACCGAGTCCCGTCTCCTCGCGCTCCAGTCCGAGCTCGAGGGCCACGGCGGCAAGGTCGTCAGCGTGGTCACCGACGTGACCGACGAGGACTCGCGGGTCAACCTGCGCGACAAGACCCTCGAGGCCTTCGGTCGCGTCGACTGCGTGATCAACAACGCGTTCACCATCCCGCCGATGGACCCGATCACCCAGATCAGCCCGCGCAAGCTCGCGAAGGTCAACGAGACCAATGTCTTCGCCCCGCTGCGGCTCTCGGCCCTGTTCGCCGACGCGCTGTCGGAGAGCAAGGGCTCGATCATCATGCTCAACTCCTGCGTCGCGTTCTCGTCCCAGCCCGAGTTCGCCGGCTACAAGCTGTCCAAGGGGGCGCTCGAGCACCTCGCCTCGTCGCTCGCCACCGAGCTGGGTCCGCGCGGGATCCGCGTCAACAGCGTTGCACCGTCCTACATCTACGAGGACGTCAACCGCGGCTACTTCGACTTCCTGGCGGCCGTCGAGGAGAAGACCCACGAGGACGTCTACGCCGAGAAGGCCAAGCCGACCGACCTCAAGCGGCTCGCCTCCCCCGAGGAGGTCGCCCGCGCGGCGCTCTTCCTCGCCAGCGACCTGGCCTCCGCGGTCACCGGCCAGATGCTCACGGTCGACTGCGGCGAGTTCCACGACTGACATGAGTGACAACGTGATGGCGCGGACCCGGCCGGACGTCGGGTCCTACGACGACATCGTGGCCGCCGCCACGCGCACGACGGGCATGACCGACACCGGCGGCGACTCCCACGAGGACGGCCTGCGCACGCTGGTGGAGGACCTGTCCTCGCCGGAGGCCGGGCTGACCCCGCTGGGCAACTACTTCCAGCGCTCCGAGGTCAAGAGCGCGATCGTCGGTCGGCTGCTGACCCAGGCGAAGTTCAACGAGCGGCCCGAGCACGCCGACGTGAGGATCGAGCGACCGGTCTTCGTGATGGGGCTGCCGCGCACGGGCACCACCGCGCTGCACCGGCTGCTGCACGCCGACCCGGTCGCGCAGGGGCTGGAGATGTGGATCACCCAGTTCCCCCAGCCGCGACCCGCGCGAGACACCTGGGACAGCGACCCCATCTTCAACGCCATGCAGCAGGCGTTCTCCGCGCACCACGTGGAGTCCCCCGAGTTCATGGGGATCCACTACATGGATGCCACCTCGGTCGAGGAGTGCTGGCGGCTGCTGCGCCAGACCGGCAAGTCCAACTCGTATGAGTCGCTGGCCAACGTCCCGCGCTACACCGCCTGGCTCGCCCGCCAGGACTGGACCGACGCCTACGCGCGCCACAAGCAGAACCTCCAGCTGATCGGGCTCAACGATCCCGAGAAGCGCTGGGTGCTCAAGAACCCCTCCCACATGACCGCCCTCGACGCATTGATGACGGTCTATCCCGACGCCCTGGTCGTCTACACCCACCGCGACCCCGTGGTCTGCATCGCGTCGTCCTGCTCGCTGTCGGCGGAGACGACCGCCGGCCACTCCACGACGTACGTCGGTGACGTCATCGGCCAGACCCAGCTCGACCTGTGGTCGCGGTCCTTCCACGCCTTCCACGACGCGCGTCCGGCCTATGACCAGGCGCAGTTCGCCGACATCGCCTTCCGCAACCTCGTCTCGGAGCCGGTGGGGACGATGCGGGGCATCTACGAGCAGTTCGGCATGGACTGGACGCCCGAGGCGGAGGCCGCGATCACCGACATCGACCGGGAGTCCAAGTCGGGGTCCGCCAAGCCCTCGCACCGCTACGACCTCGCGGACTACGGCCTCACCGAGGCCCAGGTCCACACCGCCTTCGACCGATAGGACCCCCATGCACCCGAAACGCATCGTCGTCTGGGGCACCGGTGTCGTCGGCACCATGGTGATCGCCGAGATCATGAGGAGCCCGGCGTTCGAGCTCGTCGGGGTCGGGGTGAGCAACCCCGCCAAGGTCGGCCAGGACGCGGGCTCGCTCTGCGGCATCGACTCCACCGGGGTGACCGCGACGGACTCGGTGGACGAGCTCGTCGCCCTGCGACCGGACGCGCTGGTGCACTACGGCCCGACGGCGCAGCACGCCGACGACAACATCCGCGTGATGAGCGCGTTCCTCCGCGCCGGCATCGACGTCTGCTCGACCGCCATGACGCCGTGGGTGTGGCCGGGCATGAAGCAGAACCCTGCGGCCTGGATCGACCCGATCACCCAGGCGTGCGAGGAGGGCGACGCGTCGTGCTTCACCACCGGCATCGACCCCGGGTTCGCCAACGACCTGTTCCCGCTGACCCTGATGGGGCTGTGCGGGGAGGTCACGTCGGTGCGTGCCTCCGAGCTGCTCGACTACACCGACTACGAGGGTGACTACGAGGACGAGATGGGCATCGGCCGCCCGCCGGAGTTCACCGCGCTGCTGGAGATCCCCGACCTGCTGATCATGGCGTGGGGAGCGACCGTGCCGATGATCGCGCACGCGGTCGGCATCGAGCTCGACGACATCACCACCACCTGGGAGAAGTGGGTGACCCCCGCCGACCGGAGGACCGCGAAGGGCGTCATCGGGGCCGGCAACGTCGCTGCGATCCGCTTCACCATCAACGGGATCTACCAGGGCCGCGAGGTGATCTCGCTCGAGCACGTCAACCGGATCGGGCTGGACGCCGCGCCCGAGTGGCCGGCCGGGTCGCAGGACGACGTCTATCGTGTCGACATCACCGGCTCGCCCTCGATCAGCCAGGAGACGTCGTTCCGCTTCACCGACGGCTCGGGCCGCTCCCCCGCCGTCGCCGGCTGCCTGGCCACCGGCCTGCGGGCGCTGAACGCCGTGCCGGCCGTCAACGACCTGCCCGCCGGCTGGGTCACCGCGCTCGACCTGCCGCTCGTGCCGGGGGTGGGGACGATCCGCTGACCCTGGCGGACGACGAACGACGGGTCTTCGGGACCGCGGACCGCGCTGACCTGGCTCGGCGTGGGCTTCTGACTGGGTGTCCGCTCGGCGCGGATCGCGGCACGTCCGGACGGCACGGGCTCCTACGCCTTCTTCACCACGCTCGACTTGAGCTGCATCGCGCCGAAGCCGTCGACCTTGCAGTCGATGTCGTGGTCGCCGGCACCGTCGACGAGGCGGATGTTGCGGACCTTGGTGCCGATCTTGATCGAGGTCGGGCTGCCCTTGACCTTGAGGTCCTTCACGACCACCACGGTGTCGCCGTCGGCGAGCACGTTGCCGGCCGAGTCCTTGACGACGCGCGGGGCGTCGGCATCGCCCTCTTCTGCCGCGGCCTCGGCCGCGGCCTCGGCGGACCACTCGAAGGCGCACATCGAGCACACGGTGAGCCCGCCGAGCTCGTAGGTGTGCTCGCTGGAGCACTCCGGGCAGGACGGGGCGGGGGTCTCGGTCATGCGGCCACCCTAGGGCTGCCCGGGCGGCCCTCCACAGGGGCGGCCCGGCCTGGTTTGGGCGACCCCGCCGAGCGAGCAGCCTCCGGTCATGTTCACCATCAATCCCCGCGCCCTGCTGCGCGCGAGCCGCGAGCTCATCCGCCACGGCCTGGACGTCGACGACCGGCTCCAGGTCCCACTGCCCGACACCGGCCGCTCCGGCTGCGCCACCCAGGAGGGGCTCGAGCGGGTGCTCGCCGAGACCACGGCGGTGGCCGACGACCTGCGGCACCTCGGTGACGCGCTCGACGGCTTCGTCACCACCTCCCCCGGCGTCGACGGTGGGGTCCGCGGCGCCCTCGACCGGCTGCTCCCAGGAGCGACACCATGAGCCTGAGCACGTCGTTCGAGGGCGACCCGGAGTCCTGCTGGCGCACGGCGGAGCGGCTCGCGGGGCTCGCCCGGGCGCTCGAGGACGCCCGCGGTTTCGTGGCGGCCCAGGCCACCTCCTCGCCGGACGACTTCGACGGCTGGTCGGCCGACGCCTTCCGGCTCAGCGCCGGCCGGCTGCACGGGCAGACTCAGCGCTGCGAGACGGCGTGCCACGAGCTGGCGGTGGCGCTGACGGCGTTCGGGACGAGCCTCGACACGGTCCGGCTCGCGCTGCGTCGCACCCGCGAGCTGGCCCGGCAGCACCTGGTCGTCGAGGGCGAGGAGATCCTGCGACCCGGGCCCTATGCCGACGACGGGCAACGACGGACCTACGAGCTGGTCGAGCAGACGCTCGACCAGGCCCGCCGGTTCGAGCACCAGGCCCACCGGGACTGGCAGGCCGCTCTCGCCGAGCACGCCGGCACCGCGGCGGTCCCGGCCGCCGAGCTCCCGGGGTCGGCGGTCCCGACGGAGCCGACGGAGCCGGCAGGGTCAGCAGGGCCGGTGCGCCCTCACGTGCCTGCTGCCGACGCCCCGGTCAGGCCCCCCGTTCCTCCGGCCGGACCTGTGTTCCCTGCCGGCCCGGCCGTCGACGTGCCGGTCGGTGCGCCGGTCGGTGCGGCCGGTGCCGCCGGTGCCGCCGCTGCCGGGGTCCTGACGAGGCAGCCACGCCCGCCGCACGACCTCGACCTCGCGCTCGACCTCGCGCTCGAGGCGCCGGGCGAGGACGACTGGGCCCCGGCCACCCCCACGCCGCACGCCCTCCCGGTCCCGGTCCCGTGGGAGGTGCCCGATGGCCCGCGGTGACCTCGGCATCGTCGTCCCGCCCCGGTGGCGTCGCCGCTCCGACCCCGACCACGGGGTGCTGGTCAGCGCCCGCTCACCGGTCCTCCCCGACAGCGGCGTGCGCCCCGAGCTGGTGCTCGCGTGCGTCCGGGTCGACCAGGAGCTGGCCGGCTGGCGCGACGCAGCCATGCGCGAGCTGGCCGGGCGGCTCGACGACTTCGACGTGGAGGACGAGGACGCGTTCGACCTGATGGGCCACGACGTGGCCTACCGCCGCTTCGCCCACCGGCGGGGCGCGGCCGACATCGTCAGCGAGCAGTGGGCCTGGCTGCTCGGCACGCTCGGTTTCACCCTCACCTGCTCGGTCGCCCGTGAGGACTACTGGGACTGGTGCGACGTCTTCGAGGCGATTGCCGAGACGGTCGACCTCAGCGAGGTCGCGGCCTAGGAAGATCAGGCGTCACCACGTCGGCGCGCCGTGACTCGCACCGTCGCACCGTTGCGGGGCACGGAGGTGATGTTGCGGACCTTGGGGACATCGTCCCCGACCGCCTCGACGCCGTACGCCTGGAAGACCTCGCGCAGGACGGCCGCGCCCTCCATCAGGGAGAAGCCCGCACCGATGCAGCGCCGGGCGCCGCCGCCGAAGGGGATCCAGGTGTTGGTGGGCGGGTTGCCGTCGAGGAACCGCTCCGGCCGGAAGACCTCGGGGTCCGGGAAGGCCTCGCTGCGCTGGTGGCTGACGATGATCGAGGGCCCGACCGTCGTTCCGGCCGGGAGGTCATAGCCACCGATCGTGACCGGCTCGATCAGGGTGCGCACGACCATCGGGATGACCGGGTGCAGGCGCATCGACTCCTTGAGGACCGCATCGAGCCAGGCGTCGCCCTCGGGGGTCTCGTCGTCGGCCGCCTGCTGGGTCCGGGCCAGGAGCCCGGGGTCCCGGCCGATCTCGTAGAGCGTCCACGCCAACGCCGTCGCGGTGGTCTCGTGGCCGGCGAGGAGAAGGGTGACGAGCTGGTCGCGGAGCTCGGTGTCGTCGAGACCGTCGCCGTCCTCGGCTCCCGCCAGGATCAGCCGGGACAGTACGTCGGTCCGCTCTTCGAGGTCGGTGGCCTCGCGCCGCTCGCGGATCTCGGCATACATCAGCCGGTCCAGCTCGTACTGGTTGTCGACCGTGCGCTTCCACGGCCCCAGCTTCTGCAGCCGGGGATAGCCCCAGCCGAGCAGCACGACCGGCGAGACGTCGACCGTGGCGTTGACGCGGGGCCGGAGCGCCGCGAGGCGGGCCTCGTCGGTCACGCCGAAGACGACGCGGAGGATGACCTCGAGGGTCAGCGCGTTCATCCGGTCGAGCGAGCGCAGCTCGGAGCCGCTGTGCCACGTGGCGACCTCGGCGCGGGCCAGGTCGGTGACGAGGGTCTGGTACTCCCGCAGTGCGGCACCGTTGAAGGCCGGCATCAAGAGCTTGCGGGCGCGCTTGTGCTCCATCGAGTCCTGGAGCAGCAGCGAGTGCCGCCCCATGATCGGACCGAGGATCGCGTTGGCCTTCCCCGCGTGGAAGACCTCCGGGTCGCCGGCGAAGATCTCCTTGGTGTGCTCGGGGCGGGTGAAGAACACCAGTGGCCGCCCACCAGGCAGCAGTCGGACGGTGAACGCGTCGCCGTGGCGCCGGTGCAGCGCGGGGTGGAACCAGTGGCGGAAGCGCATCAGGCCGATGGTCTGGAGCAGCGCGGGCCACCGCGGCCCCGGAGGGAGGCCCTCGAGGTCGACCGGCGGGAGCGAGTCACCCCCGACGAAGCTCGTCCTGCGGAACCGCGTCGCGGTCAGCTCACTGACGTCGTCCAGGATGGCCATCGTCACATACTACGAGTACGTCAACTGCTGGGTGCCGAGGCGCGCCCCGCCGACCTCACGACGTAGACCGGGGCAGCCTTGCGCTCGTCGTCGGCGCAGGACTGGCGTCGCGGCTCGCCGCGGGTCTCCGCCACGACGACCTGCCACTGCTCGCCGTCGGCGCTCAGCAGGATCGTGTCGCCGTCGCGGCGCAGGGTCTCGACGTCGGCGAAGGCGAGCTCCCCGCGCAGGTGCAGCTCGGCGACCTGCTCGGCGCCGCTGCGACCGGCCCGGCCGCGGGTGAGCAGGGCGGGGACCAGCCCCGCCTCGACCTCCTCGCAGGCCTTCACGGCTGACGCCGCGTCGAGGCGGCCCAGGGCCAACCCCGAGGGCAGTGCGAGCAGGGTCCCGGAGAAGCGGTGCCCGCCGAGGTGGGTGGTCTCCCACGTGGCGTCCGGCCAGCGGGCGGCGAGCGCGGCAGCGACGGGTCGCCCGAGCTCGGCGCAGCAGACGTCGCGGCGACCGTTGGTGCAGACCAGCCACAGCGGTTCGTCGTACGGCGTGAGGGCGGAGGGGTCCCCAGCGTCGGCAACGAGGTCCATCGTCAGCAGCTCCCCGACGTCGGCGAGCACGGCGGAGCGCACCACTGCCCGCTGGCCCGACGACTGGGCCAGCGAGACGGTGAACACCCGGACCTGCGAGGTGGGGTCGGTCTCGCGCCCGTGACGGCGGATCAGCTGCACACGCACGCCGGCGAGCCCGAGCAGGTGCTCGCGCACCTCGTCGGGCAGGTTGCTCTCGGCGACCGCCTTGCGACCCCAGGAGCCGGAGTGCTCGACGAGCAGCCAGTCGGCCTCGGTCGGAGCCGTGCCGGCCAGCGGCTCGGCATCGGCGAGGCTGAGGGCCGCGCACCTGATGTCCACCCCGTTATTCGACCAGACGGCGCACTAGAGTCGATCGGGTGCCCCGACTGGTGATTCGCCCCCTGCTCGCGACCCTCGTCCTGCCGTTGGTCCTCGGGCTCTCCGGACCTGCGCTACCCACCGCCGGCGCCCGCGTCAGTGACCCTGCCCCCGCGGCCCCGGCCATGGCCGTGGAGGCCAGGGCCAAGCCCGACACGCTCTTCCCGCGCCAGGGCCACACCGGCTACGACGTGCGCCACTACGACGTAGGGCTGCGCTACGAGCCGGTGAGCAACCGCCTCGAGGCGTCGACCGCGATCCGGGCGGTGGCGAAGACGTCGCTGCGCTCCTTCCGGCTCGACTTCGTCGGCATGGCGATCGACTCGATCAAGGTCGACGGCAAGCCGGCGCGTTGGCGGCGCACCGCCGAGCACCTGGTCATCACCCCCCGCACGCCGCTGACGAAGGGCCGCTTCGTCACGACCGTGGCCTACTCCGGCACCCCGTCGGACTACACCGACGCCGACGGCTCCCAGGAGGGCTGGGTCCGCACGGTCGACGGCGCGGTCGCGCTCGGCGAGCCGGTCGGCACGATGACCTGGATCCCCTCCAACAACACCCCCGCCGACAAGGCGCGCTACACCTTCCGCATCGACGTGCCCAACACGGTGCAGGCCACGGCCAACGGCAACCTCGTCTCGCGGGAGCGGCGCGGTCTGCGCACCACCTGGACCTGGCAGGCGCGCGACCGGATGTCGACGTACCTCGCGATGGTGGCGATCGGCTCCTTCAACGTCTACCGCTCCTCGGTCGAGTCGATCAGCGGGCGCACGATCCCGCTGTGGAGCTTCGTCGACACGACCAACGACACCAGCACGGCTGCCCGTGCCCTGCTGCCGAAGGTGATGACCTTCCAGGAGAAGCTCTTCGGCGCCTACCCGATGACGTCGGGCGGGATGGTCGTCGACAACGCGGCCGTCGGCTACGCGCTGGAGACCCAGACGCGGCCGTTCTACCCGTTCTCCGTCGACGCGGCGACGCTGGTGCACGAGACCGCCCACCAGTGGTACGGCAACTCGGTCACCCTGCGCGACTGGCACGACATCTGGCTGGCCGAGGGCTTCGCGACGTACGCCGAGTGGCTCTGGGACGGCGCGCACGGCGGGACGTCACCGGCCGAGCACTTCGACGACCTCTACGCGACCCCGGCAGACGAGGGCCTGTGGCACCCCGCGCCGACGGAGTTCACCAGCTCCGCCGACCTGTTCGGCGAGCCGGTCTACAACCGGGGCGCGATGACCCTCCAGGTGCTGCGCGAGCGCATCGGCGACACCGACTTCTTCCGGTTCGTGAAGCGCTGGGCGACCCTGCACCGCCAGGCCAACGCCAGCACGTTGCAGCTCGTGACCCTCGCCGAGCAGGTCTCCGGCGAGCAGCTCGACGGACTCTTCGCCGACTGGCTCGAGCTGGACGGGCGGCCTGCGGGCTACTGAACGGCCCGACGCCCCGACGCCAGGGTCAGCCAGAGGCTCAGCGCGACGTAGTAGACGAGGTAGCCGACCGAGCCGGCGACGATCCACGTCTGCGGGTCGGGAAGCTGGGCGACAATCACCGCGTAGGCGACGAACCACAGCGCCGTCAGCACGAACGTGAGCTGCCACAGCGCCTCGGTGCGTGAGGGATAGACGTAGCGGATCGGCACGAAGACCAGGACCGTGCAGACCAGGATCGCGACCGCGGTGGCGGTGGTGCCCATGCCGGTGGCGATGACGTAGAAGGCCAGCACGTTCCAATAGCTCGGGAAGCCCAGGAAGAAGTGCTCGCCCTCGACGACCGGCTTGGCGTCCGTGCGGCAGAACTGCACGCACGAGGCCATCAGCGGCACCGCTGCGACGATCCCGCCGAAGGTGCCGTCAGGCAGGTAGCCGTTGGCCCACAGCAGCGCCATCGGCGCGAGCACGTAGGTCATGTAGTCGACGATGTTGTCGAGCAACGCGCCGTCGAAGCCGGGCACCAGCTCCTTGACCCGGAAGCGCCGCGCGAGCATCCCGTCGGTGCCGTCGACGACCATCGCGGCGAAGAACAGCCACAGCACGGTGTCGACGTCGCCGCGGTAGGAGTAGTGCACCATCAGCAGCGCCAGCACGGACCCGGTCGCGGTGTAGGTGTGCACGGCCGCGGCTGCGAGCCACTGGGCCCTGCTGTGGGGTGGGGTGTGCGGTGGTGGGGTGTGCGGTGGTGCGGGGGTGGCGGTCATGGGCGGCCTCCGAGCCAGGTCTGGGCGACGATCGGCGTGCCGGGGCGGTAGGCGAGGTGGACGTGGCTGGGGGCGTCGAGGACGACGAGGTCGGCGCGCTTGCCGGGAGCGAGGACGCCGACGTCGTCGCGCGCGAGGGCGGCCGCGCCGGTCACGGTGGCCGCGCGCAGCGCCTCGGCGGGGGTCATCCCCATCTCGCGGACGGCCAGGGCGATGCAGAACGGCATGGAGGAGGTGAAGCAGGAGCCCGGGTTGCAGTCGGTCGCGATCGCGACCCGGACGCCGGCGTCGAGGAGCGCCCGGGCATCGGGGTAGGGCTGGCGGGTGGAGAACTCCACGCCCGGCAGCAAGGTCGCGATGGTCCCCGAGTCGCTCAGGGCGCCCACGTCGGCGTCGCTCAGGTGGGTGCAGTGGTCGACGGCGTGCAGGCCCAGCTCCGCTGCGAGGCGTACGCCGGGCCCCGCGGTGAGCTGGTTGGCGTGCAGGCGGGGCAGCAGGCCGGCCGAGCGACCCGCCTCGAGGACCGTGCGGGCCTGGTCGCCGTCGAAGGCGCCTTCCTCGCAGAAGACGTCGATCCAGCGGGCGTGCGGTGCGGCGGCCTCAAGCATCGGGCCCGTGACCAGCGCGACGTAGTCCTCGACGGTGGTGCCCTCGGGCACGACGTGGGCGCCGAGGAAGGTCGTCTCCTCGGTGAACTGGCGCGCCACGGCCAGGCTGCGCGCCTCGTCGTGGACGCTGAGCCCGTAGCCGCTCTTGATCTCGACGGTCGTGGTGCCCTGGCGGCGCATCTCGGCCACGAGGCTCCCGACGCGAGCGGTGAGCTGCTCGTCGCTCGCCCCGCGGGTGGCGCTGACGGTGGTGCGGATGCCGCCGGCGGCGTAGGGCTGGCCCGCCATGCGGGCCGCGAACTCGTCGGCACGGTCGCCGGCGAAGACCAGGTGGCTGTGGCTGTCGACGAAGCCCGGCACGACAGCGCGGCCGGCGAGGTCGACCTGGGCGTCGGCGGCGGGGGCGTCGGCGAGGTGGCCGACCCACGCGACGTGGGCGCCCTCGATGACCAGCGCCGCCTGGCGCAGGACCTCGGCGCCGGCGGGGTCGTGGGTCGTGAGCTCGCCGATGTTGGTCAGCAGCGTGCTCGTCACCACTCTTCCCTCACCTGCCTCACGTGCCTCACACCCACAGCCTCTCGATCGCGACGGCGAGGTCGCGACCGACCTGCTCGCGATCACCCTGCTGGAAGACGACGCGTCCGTCGACCACGACATGCGTGATGTCGGCAGCGGTTGCGGCGAAGACGGCCGTCTGCGCGTCGGCGCCGGTGCCGGCGGTGCGCGGGCTGGCGGTGTCGAGGGTGACCAGGTCGGCCCGCTGGCCGACCGCGATCGCGCCGGCATCGTGGAAGCCCAGGCTGGCGTGGCCGTGGACGGTCGCCGCGTCCAGGAGCTCGTGGGCGGTCCAGTGACCGCGGCTGCGCGTGGCCAGCCGCTCGTCCATCTCGACCGCGCGCATCTCCTCGAAGAGGTCGATGACGGCGTGGCTGTCCGACCCGAGGGTCAGCGGGCTTCCCGCCTCGTACAGGTGCCGGCTGGGACCGACGCCGTCGCCGAGGTCGCGCTCGGTCGTGGGGCAGAAGCATGCGTAGGTGTGGGTGCTGCCGAGGTGGATCAGGTCGTCCTCCATCAGGTGCGTAGCGTGCACCGCGCTCGTCAGCGGCCCGAGCACCCCGTGGTCGGCGAGGAGCTGGGTCGGCGTGGCGCCGTAGGCGGCGATGCAGGCGTCGTTCTCGGCTGTCTGCTCCGAGAGGTGCACGTGCAGCGGACGACCGGTCGCAGCCTCCACGACGGTCGCGAGGTGCTCGTCGGGCACGGCGCGCACCGAGTGGATCGCGGCTCCGACCACCGTGGCGTCGTCAGGTCGGAGGGCGCTCATGCGCTGCGCCCATCGCTCGGCGTCGCCGTCGGAGTAGCGCCGCTGCACGCCCTGGACCGGCTCGCCGAACCCGCTGCTGAGGTAGCAGGTGTCGAGCAGCGCGATCCGGATCCCGGCATCGTGTGCCGCAGCGATGAGCGCGAGGCCCATCGCGTTCGGCTCGTCGTACGGCGTGCCGTCGGGCTGGTGGTGCAGGTAGTGGAACTCCCCCACGGTCGTGATCCCCGCGGCCACCATCTCGCGGAAGACCGCCCGCGCCAGCGCATAGTAGGTGTCGGGGTCCAGCGCCTCCGCCACCGCGTACATCTGCTCCCGCCACGTCCAGAACGTCCCCCGCTGCCGCTGGGTCCGCCCGCGCAGTGCCCGGTGGAACGCGTGGCTGTGGCCGTTGGCCAGGCCGGGGAGGGTGAGGCCGGGGAGGGTGCATGAGTCCCCGGATGTCCGGGGACTCTGTCGCTTGTCAGGGGTTGCAACACCCGACAAGTGCGCGACTCGCCCACGAAGCACCTCGGTGAACCGCCCGTCCTCGATCACGACCAGCACGTCGTCGTGGACCGCGCCGTCGACCCAGGCCCGCTCGAGGACGTACGACGAGCCGCTCACCGCGCTCATCGGCCGGCCAGCCGCTCGAGCGTGTCCGCGAGGGCGGAGACGCCCACCAGGCAGTCGGGGACCGTCGCCGACTCGGCCGGGGAGTGCGAGACGCCGGTCGGGTTGCGGACGAACAGCATCGCGGTGGGGATGCCCGCGGCCGAGAGGATGCCTGCGTCGTGGCCGGCCTGGGTGGGGATCACGGGCCAGTCACCGCCGGCGTGGTCGGCAGCGACCGCGGTGGCGAGCGACGCGTCGAAGGCCACGGACGCCGACACGGACTCCGCGGTGACGACCAGCGCCGTGCCGTCACGCCCGGCCCGCTCCGTGCCCTGGCGGGTCACGGCGCCCACCAGGTCGGCGAGCTCGGCGTCGGAGGCGCAGCGTGCGTCGAGCCACGCGGTCACCCGCGACGGCACGGCGTTGGTGCCGTTGGGCTCGACCTCGACGCGGCCGAAGGTCGCGCGCGACCCGGACAGCCGGGCCTGCTTGTTGGCTGCGAGCGCGGTCATGGCGAAGGTCAGCATCGGGTCGGCCCGGTCCTCCATGCGTGTGGTGCCGGCGTGGTTGGCCTCGCCGGTGACGTCGAAGCGGTAGCGCCCGTGCGGCCAGATCTCGCTCGCCACGCCGACCGCGGCCCCCCGGTCGACCAGGTCGCGCCCCTGCTCGACGTGCAGCTCCACGAAGGTCCCGACGCCCGAGAGGTCCAGCACCCCGCCACCCGGCCACCCGGCCCCGCCCGGCAGGTCCACCGACGCCAGCGCGTCCGCCAGGAACACCCCGTCCCGGTCGCGCAGCTCCTGCGCGTCGGACCACGACAGCCCGCCCGTCGCCAGCCGCGAGCCCAGGCAGGCCAGCCCGAAGCGGGAGCCTTCCTCCTCGGCGAAGACCGACACCCCGATCCGCCGCAGCGGCACGACCCCGCGCGACCTCAGCAGGTCGACCGCCGCGAGGGCGGAGACGACGCCCAGCGGTCCGTCGTAGGCCCCGCCGTCGAGCACCGAGTCGAGGTGCGATCCCGTCAGCACGGCACCGCCAGCGCCGGAAGAGGCAGCGCCGGACGCAGCAGCGCCAGGAGAGGCGGTGTCCCACCAGGCCACGACGTTGCCGACGCCGTCGGCCTCCACCACGAGCCCCCGCGCGATCGCCTGCTCGACGAACCACGCGCGCAGCTCGGTCTCGGCGCCGAGGAAGGGCTGACGGAAGTAGCCACCGGACGTCGACGATCGACCGATCGGGGCCAGGTCGGCCCACATCCGCTCGAAGTCGTCAGCCATGGGGCCCATACTGGGGCACGTGGAGTTCCAGGACGTCGTCAGGCGTCGCTTGATGGTCCGCCGCTACGCCGAGGGGCCCGTCGACCCGACGATCATCGACCGCGCGCTCGACAACGCGACCCGCGCCCCCAACGCCGGTTTCAGCCAGGGCTGGGCGTTCCTGCGCCTCGACCAGCCCCACGACGTACGACGTTTCTGGGCCGCCTCCACCGATGCCGCCAGCCTCGAGCGGCCCGGCGCCTGGCTCGCGGGGCTCATGACCGCGCCGGTCGTGATCGTGCCGTGCTCGAGCAAGGCGGCGTACCTCGACCGCTATGCCGAGCCGGACAAGGGCTGGAGCGACCGCGACGAGACCCGCTGGGCCAAGCCGTTCTGGCACATGGACGCCGCGATGGCCTCGCTGCTGATCCTGCAGACCGTCACCGACGCGGGGCTCGGCGCCTGCTTCTTCGGCGTCCACGCCGCCCACGAGCCGCGGCTGCGCGAGGAGTTCGGCATCCCCGACGACCACGACCCGGTCGGCGTCATCACGATCGGGCACCGCGTCGCCGAGGAGCCCGACGCGACCAGCGGGTCGCCGACCCGACGCGCCCGGACGCCGTGGCGCGACGTGGTGCACCACGGCCACTGGGGTGGCCACTGGGGAGGCCACGAGGGCGAGACGGGTCACTAACCTAGTCCACCGGTCCGCGTCGCCGCGGTCAACGACCCCCAGGCACGCCGGCGTCTCACATCCGAGACGGCTCGTCGCGCGGTAGCGTCACCGCATGACCTTGAGGGAGGGGCGGCCGCCGCATGCCTGCACGCATGCCGGCACGCATGACCGGGCGGTGGAGAAGCTCCAGGCCCTGGTGCGGATACCGACCGTCAGCGACCGCGACCCGGCCCTCGTCGACACCGCGGCCTTCGACCAGTTCCTCGAGGAGCTGGCCCGCCAGTTCCCGGTGCTCCACGAGCGGCTCCAGCTGACGCGCGTCGACACCCACGGCCTGCTCTTTCACTGGCGCGGCGCGAGCAACGCCCGCCCGGTCGTGCTGATGGCCCACCTCGACGTCGTACCGGTCGAGGGCACGTGGCGGCACCCTGCCTTCTCCGGCGCGATCGTCGACGGCGTCATCTGGGGCCGCGGGACGCTCGACGACAAGGGCTCCCTGGTCGCGATCTGCGAGGCCGTCGAGTCGCTGCTGGAGCGCGACGTGGTCCCGGCGCAGGACGTGTGGCTCTCCTTCGGCTGCAACGAGGAGGTCTCGGGCAGCGCCGCGGTGCTCGCCGTCGAGGAGCTCCGCAGGAGGGACGTGCGGCCGTGGTTCGTCCTGGACGAGGGCGGCGCGGTCGCCAGCGAGGCCTTCCCCGGCGTCACGGCACCGATCGGTGTCATCGGCCTCACCGAGAAGGGCGTGACGTCGCTCGAGCTGCGGGTCGAGGGACGCGGGGGCCATGCCAGCACCCCGAGCCGGATGGGGCCGACCGCCCGCCTGGCCCGTGCGATCGTGCGCCTCGACCGCTCCCCCATGGCGCCGCGGACCCCGCCCCCGACGATCGAGCTCTTCCGCCGGATGGCGCCACACGGCCCGCTCCCGCTGAGGCCGGTCTTCGCCAACGCCGCCCGCCTCAAGCCACTGCTGACCCGCGCGCTGCTCGCCGCCGGCCCGGAGCCCGCCGCGATGACGCGCACGACGTTCGCGGTCACGACCCTCTCGGGCTCCCCGGCCCTCAACGTGATCGCCGCGACCGCCAAGGCCGGCGTCAACATCAGGATCATGGTCGGCGACACCGTCAGCGACGTGCTCGACCACGTTCGGTCGGTCGTCGCCGACGACGAGGTCCACCTCGACGTGGTGGAGCAGAACGAGCCGAGCCCGGTCTCCCCGATGGACGACGCCTTCGAGCTGCTGGAGGCGACGATCGGCGAGGTCTTCCCCGAGGCCGTCCCCTCGCCCTACGTGATGATGGCCGCCACGGACTCGCGCTTCTTCACCGAGATCTGCGAGCGCGTCTACCGCTTCGCGCCGTTTCGCATGACCAAGGCGCAGCGCGAGGCCATCCACAGCTTCGACGAGCACCTCGGCGTCGATGCCTTCCTCGACGGCGTCCGCTGGTACGAGCTGCTGATCGAGAGGCTCCCCCGATGACCACCAGTCCCACCCTCAGGCCCGCTGCCCAGGGCCTCGCGCTAGTCGTCGGCTTCCTGGTCGCCGTCGAGGTCGCGAGCGGCGTGCTCCAGGGCTACTACACCCCGATCTTCCCGCAGATCGCCGACCACCTGAGCATCAGCGAGGGCGACGTCAACTGGTTCGAGGCGGCCCAGCTGATCGTCAGCGCGCTCTGCGTGCCGCTGCTCGCTCGCCTCGCCGACCTGGTCGGGCACCAGAAGGTGCTGCTGCTCTCGACCGCGGTCACGGCCCTCGGCTCGTGGATCCTGGCCTTCGCGCCGTCGTTCTCGACCTTCCTGATCGGCTGGGCGCTCCAGGGCGCCTACGTCGTGTGGTTGCCGCTCGAGGTCGCGATCATCCACCACCGCACCCGCGACTCCGGCCGCCAGGAGCTGCTCACCCGACGCGGCGCGGCCGTGCTGGTCGGCGCGCTCGAGCTCGCGGTCATCATCGGTGCGCTCAGCAGCGGGCTGCTGGTCGACACCCTCGACATGAACCTGCTGCTGGCGATCCCCGCGATGGTCGTCACCGCGGTCTTCTTCGTGATCCTCGTCGGCGTGGAGAACTCTCCCGGCGAGGCCACCGGCGGCATCGACTGGACCGGCCTCGGGCTGATCACGCTGGCCCTCGGGCTGGTGATGGCCGGCCTGGTGGTGCTGCGCCTGCAGGGTGTCGGCAGCCCTCTTGCCTGGGCCCTGGTCCTCGCCGGCCTCGCGGCGCTCGTGCCGTTCTGGCGGTTCGAGACGGCGCAGGCCGAGCCGATCGTGGACGTGCGCCTGCTGGCGACGCCGCAGCAGTGGCCGGTCCAGCTCACCGCGTTCCTCTTCGGCATCCCCGTCCTCGGCGGCCAGATCCCGCTGTCCACCTTCGCGCAGGCCGACCCCGACGTGCGCGGCTACGGCCTCGGCGCCGACTCGGCGTTCGTCTCCACGCTGATCGGCGTCTACGTCATCACGTTGGCGATCGGGGCCTTCACGCTGCCGCTCACCTCGCGTTGGCTCGGCGTACGACGGGCGCTGATGGTGTCCTGCCTGCTCGTGGCGCTCGGCTATGCGTTGTGGATCCCCTTCCACGACAGCACCGGCCAGGCGCTGCTCAACATGGGCATCGCCGGCCTCGGCTCGGGTGCCCTTGTCGCCGCCCTGCCGGCCGCCGCCGCCGCTGCCGCCCCGCCCGACCGCACCGGCTTCGCGACCGGCATGACCAATGCGACCAAGACCGTCGGTGGCGCGATCGCCTCCTCGATCTTCGCGATCGCCCTGGCCAGCAAGGGGATCGAGGGCGTGACCGAGGCGGAAGCACCGCTGTCGGGCTACCTCACCGTCTGGGCCGTGTGCTCCGTGGCCTCCCTGCTCGCGGCGCTGTCGTTGCTGGCCGCACCCCGGCACGCCTTCTCCGACAAGCCCGGCCCCGACGTCCTGGCCGACGCTCGGGGCGTGCGCGCGAACAAGCCGTCCAGCTCGACCTAGTGCCGCTCGGCACCGGGATGTCGATCAGGTCCATGCCCAACAGCCGAGCCAGGGCCCACACACCCCTCTCCTAGACTCGGAGGCGCGGAGGTGAGGACATGACCCACGACGAGGAACCGACCCAGGTCGAGCGCGTCGACCAGCTGCCCCTCAAGGACCGGCGCACCGGCCGGACGGCCGCCCAGTCACGCATCGGCCACCAGGCCTCCTGGGTCGACCAGCAGGTCCGGGTCGCGATGGCCAAGGGCGAGTTCGACGACCTGCCCGGTGCCGGCAAGCCGATCGAGGGGCTCGGGCGCGACCACGACCCCGACTGGTGGATCAAGAAGCTGGTCGAGCGGGAGAACATCACCGTGCTGCCGCCCTCCCTGCAGCTGCGCAAGGACGACGCCGAGCTCGGTGCGCGGCTCGACGCGCTCTTCACCGACGCCGAGGTGCGCCGCGAGGTCGAGGAGTTCAACGCCCGCATCATCCGCGCCCGCTACTCACCCCAGGACGGCCAGCCGCCGCTGATCACCATGCCCCGCGAGGTCGAGGAGACCGTGCTTGCCTGGCGCGAGCGTCGCGACGACCGGGCCGCCGCTGCGCGGGCCCGACGCGACGAGTTGGAGGCAACCGCGCCCCGGCGCCGCTGGTGGCAGCGCTCCGTGCGGTAGGTCCACGCCCTGAGGGTCGAGAGATCCGTCATACCGGGCGGGCGTCGGCCGCTGGTACTTTCCGCGCATGACCGGATCCTCGCGCAGTGCCAAGTACTTCTTCCGCCCCCTCGCGGTCGGAGCACCCACCCCGCTCACGGAAGTCCCGGCTCGCCCCAGCCGTGCGATCCACTTCTTCGACCCGAGCAACGAGAAGATGGCGGCCAAGATCCCCGCGATGGTGGGCACGGTCGACGTCCTCCTCGGCAACCTCGAGGACGCGGTGAAGGCCGACAACAAGGTCGCCGCACGCGAGGGGCTGGTGAAGATCGCCCAGTCGACCGCCAACCTCGGCGGGCAGAGCGGTCCGACCCAGCTGTGGACGCGGATCAACTCCCTCGACAGCCCCTGGGTGCTCGACGACCTGACCACGCTGGTGCCGGCGATCGGCGACAAGCTCGACGTGATCATGGTGCCCAAGGTGCAGGGCGCCGAGGACATCCACTACGTCGACCGACTGCTTGCCCAGCTGGAGGCCAAGGCGGGTCTGGACCGTCCGATCCTGATCCACGCGATCCTCGAGACCGCGCGCGGCGTGGCCTCAGTCGAGGAGATCTGCGGCGCCAGCCCGCGCATGCAGGGCCTCTCGCTCGGCCCGGCCGACCTCGCGGCCGACCGTCGGATGAAGACCACCCGGGTCGGCGGCGGCCACCCGGGCTACCTCGTGCGGCAGGACCCGCAGGTGAAGGACGGGGCCGCCGACATCGAGGGGCCGCGCTCGATCTTTCAGCAGGACCTCTGGCACTACACGATCGCCCGCATGGTCGACGCCTGCGCGATGCACGGCATCTACCCCTACTACGGCCCCTTCGGCGACATCGCCGACGTGGTGGCCTGCGAGGACCAGTTCCGCAACGCCTTCCTTCTCGGCTGTGTCGGCACGTGGAGCCTGCACCCCAAGCAGATCGCCATCGCCAACAGGGTCTTCAGCCCGTCGGTCGACGACATCTTGCATGCCCGTCGCGTCGTCGCGGCCATGGGTGACGGCACCGGCGCGGTGATGCTCGACGGCAAGATGGAGGACGACGCCTCGCTCAAGCAGTGCCTGGTGATGGTGCGACTCGCCGAGGAGCTGGCCGCGATCGACCCGGAGCTGAAGAAGCAGTACGACGCGATCGAGACGGTGGCCTGATGCCCGAGCAGACCGCCTTCACCCCGCTGCGCTCGGTCCTCTACATGCCCAGCTCCAACGAGCGGGCGCTCGAGAAGGCCAAGGCGATCGCCTGCGACGGCCTGATCCTTGACCTCGAGGACGCGGTCGCCCCCGACGCCAAGCCGGCCGCCCGTGAGTCCGCGGCGGCCGCCGCGTCGTCGGGCGCCTACGGCCGTCGTACGGTCACGATCCGGGTCAACGGCATCGGCACCGCGTGGCACGACGACGACATCGTCGCCGCCTCCCAGGCCGGGCCGGCCGGCATCGTCGTGCCCAAGGTCAACACCGCCGAGGAGGTCCGCTCACTGGTCGCCGCCATGGAGAAGGCCGGCGCGCCCGAGCACACCCGGCTGTGGGCGATGGTCGAGACGCCCGAGGCGATCTTCAACGTGCGCGAGCTCGCCGCCGCGTCCGACCGGCTCGCCGTGCTCGTCATGGGCACCAACGACCTGGTCAAGGAGCTGTACGCCGAGCACGTGCCCGGCCGCGCCCCGCTGCTGACCTCGCTGTCGCTCTCGCTGCTGGCCGCGCGGGCCGCCGGAATCGCGATCCTCGACGGCGTCTACAACGACGTGAAGAACGACGAGGGCTTCCTCGCCGAGTGCGAGCAGGGGCGCCAGCTGGGCTTCGACGGCAAGACGCTGATCCACCCCGGCCAGGTCGGCCCGGCCAACGAGCAGTTCGCCCCGTCCGAGAGGGCCGTCGACGACGCCCGCGGCATCCTCGAGGCGTGGGAGGCAGGCTCGGGCTCCGGGGTCGTCACCTACAACAACAAGATGGTGGAGAACCTCCACGTCGAGTCGGCCCGGCGCACGCTGGCGATCCACGAGGCGATCGAGGCGCTGGGCTGATCACTCCAGCTCCCTGACCAGTCGCGCGGGCGCCGTACGACGGAACGAGGCGTCGAGCAACTCGGCGACCTCGGCCCATCCCTCGGCGCCGGGAGCGGGCAGGTTGATGCCGAGCCAGCCGCTCGGACCGAGGTAGGCCGGCACGAAGGACCGCGGTTCCTCGAGCAGGGCGGAGCGCTCGTCCTCGTCGAGCAGGACCATGACCGCCTGCGGGTGCTGACGCCAGTCGCCGTCGACCTTGTGCGAGCCGCCGTAGTAGGCGAAGACCTTGGTGGTGAAGAACGCGGGGCGCCCGTGCGAGACCTTCTCCTGTGCGCCCGGCAGGGCGAGCGCGAGGTCGCGGACCCGGGTGAGAGCCGGGTCGTCGTCGTGGAACATCTGGGGGTGCGGCACGCCTCAGCCCCAGATCTCCCGCACCCGCTCGGCGCAGGACGCCGCCTGGGCGTGGCCGGCGCGGGCGGAGGCGGGGCGGGACGCGGGGTCGAGGACGTTCTTGCCGATGGCGGCCAGCGAGCCCTCGTCGGGCGTGATCACCAGGTGGCGGACGCCGAGCTCGGCGAGCTGGACCGACGCGGTGCGGAGCGGACCGATCGAGCGGTCCGAGGGGGTGAGCGCCACGACCGGGTCGCAGCCGGCAGCCAGGTCGGAGTTGGAGCCCGAGCGGATGCCGCCGTCGACGTAGGTCCTGCCGTTGATCGGGATCGGCGGGTAGACGCAGGGCACGGCGCAGCTGGCGTTGACGGCGTCCTCCAGCGACACGTCGTGCCCGGGCTTGAAGGCGACCAGGGTGCCGGTCTCGACGTCGACGGCGGTGATGACCAGGTCACGGTCGGGCCACGCGGTCGTGGTGAGCCTCTGACGGACCTGGTCGTAGCGCTCGGCGATGCTCGGCGTCCTCCCCCTCGCGCTCGCCCGGACAGCCCAGCCGCCCAGGCGCCGGCCCAACGCCTCGACGTCATCGCGGGAGCGCAGGATCGCGAAGCCGAAGGTGACGAGGACCCGGGGGCCGATCGAGGCCAGCGCCGTCTCCGTGGGGCCGTCGGGGTGACCGGGCGGGAGGAGCTGGCGACGGTAGAGCTCGGCGAGCGGGGTGTCGCTGGTGATCTGCGAGCCGACGATCGAGCCGGCCGACGTGCCGATGACCCGGTCAGCGGTGGTGAGGTCGACGCCCGCCTCCGCCAGGCCGGTGAGGAGCCCGGTCTCCCAGGCGATCCCCGTGATGCCGCCGCCGCCCAGGACGAGTCCACGTGTGCTCATGGCGGAAGTCTCTCAGGTGCCCGGACGTCCGATGAGCGGACGTCTCGCGAGCCTTGTCCCGGAGTCCGGGCGTCAAACCACCCCGTGGGGTGGTTCCAGGGCGCGCTGCACGCGTCAGGGTTGTCGACGAACATCTTGAAAGGATGGTTATCCCCATGGTGGTACTCGGACTGATCCTGCTGATCATCGGCCTGATCGCAAACATCCCGATCCTCACGACGATCGGCGCGATCCTGCTCGTCGTCGGACTGATCCTCAACCTCGTCCCGGTCGGCGGCACCCGTCGACGCGTCTATTGACGCACCCGCACGACCCGCACGAACCCAGGACCCCCGGCCATCGGTCGGGGGTCCTGTCGTGTCTCCGGACACCGAGCTCTTCAACGTCTTCTCGCCTCCGCAACGACCGCAGGTTCGTGGCTCGTGCCTCGACGAGCCGGGTCGGCGTGACCCCGGCGCCGGCCAGGGCACCTCGGTCAGGGCGTGTCGTCGCGGCGCAGCTTCTCGTCGAGCCACAGCTTGACGCTCCCGGCGACCCCGGCGACGTCGTGGACGAGCTTGCCGAGCGCATCCTGCGACTGCTGGAACGTCTCGGCATAGCTGGCCGCAGCTGCCTTGGCAGCGTCGGTGACGTTGGCGGTGTCGTCGTCCGAGCGGCGCGGGTAGCCGCCCGCGACGAAACGGGTGTACTCCCCGGAGTCGACCCAGCGACGCAGCTCCGCGGCGCGGACGACCGCGAAGGGGTGGGTGCGGTTCTCGATGAGCAGGAGCTTGAGGACCGAGTCGCGCAGGTCGCTGGCGTCGAGGTACTCCTGGCCCTGCGCGAAAAACGACGTGGTGTCGAGCTGGTCGAGGTGACCACCGCTGGCGAGCTGCATGTGCACGCGGAAGGCGGTCGCCGTGTCCTGGATCGCCAACAGCCCGGCCCGGTCGGCCGACAGCTCGGCCTTGCGCGACCACTCGTAGAGCGCCGCCACGATCGCCCGGAGCCCGAGCCCGCCGAGGGGCAGGCTGGCGAGGACGCCGCTGAGCACGAGCAGCCGCTGGAGCAACGTCTGGTAGACCGCGTGCCCGCTCACCGCGTGACCGAGCTCGTGGCCGATCACGAAGCGGAGCTCGTCGTCGTCGAGGAGGTCGACGAGCCCGGAGTTGAGGACGATGAACGGCTTGTTCATGCCGATCGTCATGGCGTTGAGGACCGGGTTGGCGGCGACGTACAGCTCCGGGAGCTCGGCGACGTCGAGCACCCGCCCGGCGTCGCCGAGCATGCGGTGCAGCGCGGGGAACTGGCGCTCGTCGACCCGCACGGCCGAACCGAGGAAGACCAGCCGGAACGCCCGTTCGTTGAAGAGCCCCGCCACCGCCTTCAGCACCGTGTCGAAGCCCTTGAGCCTGCGCAGCGCGACCAGTGCCCCCTGGTCGGCGGGGTGCTCCCACGCCCGGGAGCTGATGTCGGTGAGGGTGGCCCGGGACCGAGCCGGCTGGTTCGTCACGGCTTTACTCTCGCACGCAATGATGAACGCGTCCGGACGTGGAGGAGGCTGCCCGGCCGGAAAGTCCGTGACGTTTTAGCCCCTCGTGGCCCCGGCCAGGGTCGAATACGTCACGGACTATCCCGAGGTCAGGAACGAGTCAGCGCCGAGACCAGCCCGAGACGTCCGAGGCGTTCGTCCAGGGTCTCGGGCCGCGGGTCCCAGGCGGGTCGCTCCAGGGTCCACGCGCACGACTCTCTCGGGAGGAACTTCGCCCGCCCGCGGGCTGCGCGCACCCGCGCCGCTGCCACGTTGCGTGAGTCTCCGCGCACCACGGTGACGTACTCCAGTCCGTGGTCACGGAAGTCCTCCTCACGGCGTACGTCGCGGCGGTGCTGCTCGACGCTCTTGTGGTGCGCTCCGTCGTACTCGCCGACTAGACCGGCGACCGGGTCCAGGAGATCCGGGATGCCGATGAGCCTCCCTTCGTGGTCGTAGACCGGCTCGTTGACGAGCGGCTCAGGGAGTCCGGCCTGGAGGGTCCACACGAGACGGAACCAGGTCTCGCGTGGCGAGCGACTCTCGTCCACCGCCAGTGACACGGCGTGACGCGCGAGCGGGACGCCGTTGCGCGAGTTCATCGTGCCGATGTAGATCGCGAACACCCAGGCCGAGATGAGCCCGGCTGCCGCCGCCATGTCGATCGCCTCGACGGCCGACCACAGGGAGCCTCGCCGGCGTACCTCGTCGAACAGCGCACGTTGCGTGGTCGTCAACGGGAGCCCCGCCACCACCTCGCGCTCGGCAGGAGCCAACTGCACCCGTTCTAGCGCACATCCGGGCGCCGGACGTAGCTGGGCCCCAGCTCCTCCGAGTGACAACGGCACCGGCAGCTCGACCTCACCACCTGGGGCCAACCCGTCGAAGAAGGCCGCGCCGCGCCACCGCAGTGCCGCCCACGCTGTGACACAACCGGACCGACCACCGGGGCTCAGCCGGCCGGCTTGCTCCACGATGCGCTGCTCGACCAACGGTTCGACGGCGCTCGGGACATAGAGCCCCGGCGCGACCGAGCGCCAGCCAGGACCTCTGGCCGCACGCCACGTAGGGCCAGCCTTGCCCGTGCGGTCGACGCGCGATGGCGCCACCAGGCCCTCGGGCCTCGTGCACACCGGGTCCCAGCGCGTCGTCGACATGGCGAGATCGATGCCTCGCGCAGCCATCCACCAACCCAGCCTCCACTGGACCTGTGGACAGGTCCCGCATCAGCCGAGCCTGTGGATGAGACCTGGGCCGAGGCTGGACCTCTGTCCGGAAAGTCCGAGACGTTCTAGCCCCTCCAGGCCCCGGCGAGGGTCGAAAACGTCACGGACTTTCCGGGCCGGCGTCACCCCTCCGTCATCGGCACCCGCACACCCCGCTCGGCAGCGACGCGGGAGGCACTGTCGTAGCCCGCGTCGACGTGTCGGATGACGCCCATGCCGGGGTCGTTGGTGAGGACCCGCTCGATCTTCTCCGCCGCCAGCGCGGTGCCGTCGGCGACGCACACCTGGCCGGCGTGGATGGAGCGACCCATGCCGACCCCGCCGCCGTGGTGGATCGAGACCCAGGTGGCGCCGGAGGCGGTGTTGACCAGCGCGTTGAGCAGCGCCCAGTCGGCGATCGCGTCGGAGCCGTCGAGCATCGCCTCGGTCTCGCGGTAGGGCGAGGCGACCGAGCCGCAGTCGAGGTGGTCGCGGCCGATCACGATCGGCGCCTTCAGCTCACCGGAGGCGACCATCTCGTTGAACTTCAGGCCGGCGAGGTGCCGCTCGCCGTAGCCCAGCCAGCAGATGCGCGCCGGCAACCCCTGGAACTGCACCTTCTCCTGCGCCATGGTGATCCACTTGTGCAGCCGCACGTTGTCCGGGAAGAGCTCGAGGATCGCCTGGTCGGTGGCGGCGATGTCGGCCGGGTCGCCGGAGAGCGCGGCCCATCGGAAGGGGCCCTTGCCCTCGCAGAACAACGGGCGGATGTAGGCCGGCACGAAGCCGGGGAAGTCGAAGGCCCGGTCGTAGCCGCCCTTTCGCGCCTCGTCGCGGATCGAGTTGCCATAGTCGAACACCTCGGCCCCACGGTCCTGGAAGTCGACCATCGCGCGGACGTGGGTGGCCATCGACGCCTGCGCACGTCTCGTGAAGTCGACCGGGTCGGCCTCCCGCTCGCGCGCCCAGTCGTCGTACGACGTGCCGGCCGGCAGGTAGTAGAGCGGGTCGTGCGCCGACGTCTGGTCCGTGACGATGTCGATCGGAGCACCCGACTCCAGCAGCTCGGGCAACATCAGGGCGGCGTTGCCGAGCACACCGATCGACAACGGTGTCCTCGCGTCCCGCGCAGCCACGGCCATCGACACCGCTTCGGACAACGACGCGGCCTTGACGTCGAGGTAGCGGTGGTCGATCCGCCGCTGGATGCGCCCCTCGTCGCACTCGATGCAGATCACCACGCCGTCGTTCATCGTGACGGCGAGCGGCTGCGCCCCACCCATGCCGCCGAGCCCGGCGGTGACGGTGATCGTGCCGGCGAGGGTGCCACCGCTGTGCTCATACCGGCCGGAGGCCGCGAGCTTGTCGGCCACGGCCGCGAAGGTCTCGAAGGTCCCCTGCAGGATCCCCTGGGTGCCGATGTAGATCCACGAGCCGGCCGTCATCTGGCCGTACATCGTCAGCCCGAGGTCCTCCAGCCGCCGGAACTCCTCCCAGTTGGCCCAGTCGCCCACCAGGTTGGAGTTGGCGATCAGCACCCGCGGCGCCCACTCGTGGGTGCGCATGACGCCGACCGGCTTGCCCGACTGGACGAGCATCGTCTCGTCCGGCTCCAGGTCGCGCAGGGTGCGCACCAGCGCGTCGTAGGCCTCCCAGCTCCGCGCCGCCTTGCCGGTGCCGCCGTAGACGACGAGGTCCTCGGGGCGCTCGGCGTTGTCGGGGTCGAGGTTGTTCATCAGCATCCGCAGCGGCGCCTCGGTCTGCCACGACTTCGCGGTCAGCTCGGTGCCGCGCGCGGCCCTGATGGGCAAGCGGGGGTTGGACGAGGTGTTCACTGCAGCTCTCCGATCACTTCTTCGACGACATGGACGACGGCCCCGGAGCGCACCAGCTCCACACAGGCCTCGATCTCGGGCGACAGGTGCCGATCGGGACCAGGCCCCGGGACACCCCCCTCCCGCAGCAGTCGTACGACGGCACTGGTCGCCGGCGACGCGGCGAGCGGTGCGCGCAGGTCGAGGGCACGGGCAGCCGTCATCACCTCGATGGCCACGACCCGGGTGAGCCCGTCCACGGCACGCCGGAGCTTGCGCGCGGCCGACCACCCCATCGAGACGTGGTCCTCCTGCATGGCGCTGGAGGGGATCGAGTCGACCGAGGCCGGGTTGGCGAGGCGCTTGAGCTCGGAGACGATCGCGGCCTGGGTGTACTGCGCGATCATCAGCCCGCTATCGACCCCGGGGTCGTGGGCCAGGAAGGGCGGCAACCCGTGGTTGCGGGCCTTGTCGAGGAAGCGGTCGGTGCGCCGCTCGCTGATCGAGGCCACGTCGGCGGTGACGATCGCGAGGAAGTCGAGCACGTAGGCCACGGGCGCCCCGTGGAAGTTGCCGTTGCTCTCCACCCGGTCGCCGACCACGACCGGGTTGTCGACGGCGCTCGCCAGCTCCCGGCCGGCCACGACAGCGGCGTGCTCGAGGGTGTCGCGCGCACCACCGTGCACCTGGGGCGAGCAGCGCAGCGAGTAGGCGTCCTGCACCCGGTTGCAGTCGGGTCCGCGGTGCGAGGCGACGATCCCGGAGTCGGCGAGCAGGGCGACGAGGTTGGCCGCCGAGGCAGCCTGCCCGGGGTGCGGCCGGATCGCCTGGAGATCGGCGGCGAAGACGCGGTCGGTGCCCAGCTGGCCCTCGACCGACATCGCGGCCGCGACGTCCGCCGTTCGCATCAACAGGCGCAGGTCGTGGATCGCGAGTGCCAGCATGCCGAGCATCCCGTCGGTGCCGTTGATGAGCGCGAGGCCCTCCTTGGCCACCAGCTCGACGGGCGTGAGCCCCGCTGCAGCGAGGGCGTCCGCCGCCGGCACCAGCTCCCCGGACGCGTCGCGCACGGACCCCTCGCCCATCAGCGCCAACGCGCAGTGGGCCAGCGGTGCGAGGTCGCCCGAGCAGCCGAGCGAGCCGTACTCGTGGACGACCGGCGTGATGCCGTGCGTCAGCAGCGAAGCGAGCAGCTGCGCCGTCTCCGGGCGTACGCCGGTGTGCCCCGTCGCGAGCGTCGAGAGCCGCAGCAGCATCAGCGCGCGCACGACCTCGCGCTCGACCTCGGGGCCGGAGCCGGCCGCGTGGGAGCGCACCAGCGAGCGCTGGAGCTGGGCGCGCATGTCGGTAGGGATGTGCCGGGTCGCCAGCGCCCCGAAGCCGGTCGAGATGCCGTAGACAGGCGTCGGGGCCGCGGCGAGCACGTCGACGACCGAGCGGGCCCGCGCAAGGGCGACGAGGGCGTCCGGGCCGAGCCGCACCACCGCTCCGTCACGGGCGACCGACACGACCTCGGACACGGAGAGCGGACCGACGTCCACGACGACTTCAGGAGACATGTCCCCATCCAATGCCTGCCTCCGCCCGGGCGCCAGACCCGCAGGACCGACGTAGTCTCGAATCCGAGATGTGAGACCGCGGTTTGCATAGGTATGGATTTCCCCCAAGAGGGGTACTAGTGGTTTGAGCAAGAAAGCCCGGCGGATGCACTGCATCACGCTCTCGGGGCTGGGGGCCGCTCGTCATCCACACACCAGGAGTGATTCCCTTGCGACACCAGATCCGATTCGGCGCCATCGTCGCCACTGCGACCCTCGCCCTCACGGCGCTGGCCACCGCAACCCCCGCCACGGCCGTCGTCGGCAGTCCCGACCTCGCCCGTCAGATCGTCAAGACCAACTTTGCCCTCAACGCCACCGGTTTCGGGACTCTCGTGACCGGAGGCCAGGTGCCGGCCAGCTCCGACAACACCGCCTACACGGCGATCGGTTGCACGGTCCGCGCCGGCGTGATGCGCAGCAACTTCGAGGCGCAGGTGGAGGTCCCCGGCCTCGGCACCGTCAGCGGCGTACGCACGCGGGCCTGGACCGAGAAGCAGGGCTCCGTCGTCTCCGCTTACGCCACCCACTCGATCGCCGAGGTCCTCATCGCCGAGGGCTCGTCGGGCACCCTGTCGATCGAGGGCGTCCGCTCCATGTCGCGGGCCTTCCACACCGGCACGGGCTTCAAGACCGAGACCGACACCAGCGTGGCGCGCATCGTCCTGACGCCCGCCGGCGGTGAGCCGCAGGAGCTCGAGATCCCGACACCGGGACAGCCGCTGGAGATCCCCGGCCTGGCCCGGATCACCATCGGCAACGAGGTGAGCGCGAAGATCATCGACGGCGTGCGCGCCGCGGCCGACGCCATCAACATCAGGGTCTTCCCGTCGGACACCCTCGCCAAGGTCGCCCACACCGCGACCAAGATCCAGAAGGGTGCTCCGTTCGGGACCTTCCGCGGCTACTCGGCCGGCACCCGTGCCCGCGGCCTGGGCGAGACCGTGAAGTCCGGGCGGACCCCCCTGTCGCTGATGCCCTGCAAGGGCACCAACGGCAAGGAGCTGACCAGGGCCGCGGCCCGCGTCAACCTCGGTGACCAGATCGTCGTGCGCGGCATCGACACCAACCAGAAGGCCCGCCAGGTCAAGGGCTCGGGCTCGGGCTACGAGCTGGCCAACATCGCGAAGGTCAACCTCGGTGACGGCGCCCTGGTGATCAACTCAATCGTGGCCCAGGCCAACGTGACGCGCAAGGGCGACAGCCTGGTCCGCAACGTCACCGCCACCATCGGCTCGATCATCTCCAACGGTGAGCCCCGCTTCTTCCCGGAGAGCGGCGTCATCGAGATCCCGGGCCTGGTGAAGATCCAGCAGCGCATCGTGCGCAAGATCAAGAACGGCATCTCGGTCATCGCGCTGCGGCTCACGCTGCTCGACGGCTCCGGCGCCGTCGTCGACCTCGGCATGGCCGAGCTGCAGGTCCGCAAGGGCTGATCCCTCCCTGGGGACGTGAGGTGGTGGTGGGGCCGAGGCCCCGCCACCACCCGCGGCAACGCTAGGTTGAAAGCCCCATGACCCAGGTCCCCGCAGCCACGCGCGCGCTCAAGGTCCTCACCTTCCTCGCCAGCCAGCCCGACCCGGTCCCCCTTGAGCGGATAGGGCGGGAGTGCGACCTGCCGCGCAGCACCGCCTACCACCTGCTCACGGCGATGATCGCCGAAGGCTACGTCGTCCACCTCGTCGAGGAGCGGCGCTACGGCCTCGGCGTCGCGGCCTTCGAGGTCGGCAGCGGCTACTCCCGGCAGGCGCCGCTGCAGCGCATCGCCCGCCACCAGCTGGCCTCCCTCGTGGACCGCATCGGTGAGTCCGCACACCTCGCGGTGCTGCACGGCCGCGATGTCCTCTACGTGGTCGAGGAGCGCGCTCCCAGCCGCCCTCCGCTGGTCACCGACATCGGCGTACGCCTTCCGGCACACCTGACCGCCAGCGGGCGGGCCCTCCTGGCCGGCCTGCCCACAGCGCAGGTCCGCGCGCTCTACCCCTTCCCCGGCGCGTTCGTCGACCGGACCGGCAGGGGGCCGCGGAGCCTGAGCGCCCTGCGCTCGCTGCTGACCGACGTACGACGGCGGGGCCACGCCGTCGAGGACAGCGAGGTCACCCCGGGTTTCGCGAGCATCGCCGCGGCCGTGCTCGACCACAACGGACACCCGGTGGCTGCCGTCGCCGTCACCTTCGAGGGCGATCCGGCACCGATGCTGGTCGACGAGATCCAGCAGACGGCGGCCGTCCTGACCCGGCGGATCAGCGGGCGCGCGTAACCGGGACCACCCTGGCGCGTTGCAACCCTCGACAGCGTCCTCGTCGTGGGTGATCCTGTCGTGACCCGAGCCAGGAGAGCACATGCGCGCACCCGACCACCGACCCCGACGACAGCTCGCGTGGACGGCCGTGGCCGCGGGCACGATCCTCGTCGTGGCCCTCCAGGCGGTCCCGACCTTCGGGCAGCGCTCGACCAGCCTCTGGGACTCCTACGACGCCGGCAGCGGCAGCGCCGCGGCCCTCGAGTCGCGCCCCCACGTGGACGCCCCCGGGGCCCACGGAGACGGGCACGATCACGCTGACTCCACCACCAAGAACGCGATCTCGCGAGCCGGCGAGGTCGGCGCCGACGCCCAGGACCCGACCTCGGCCGCCCAGCGCCGGGCCGCCGCGGCGTACGTCGCGAGCCAGCGCACGCTCCCCGACCCGCAGCTGCGGCGCCTCTCGCTGCTCTCGAAGCGCACCGCGGTCCCGGCGACCCGCTACGCGATGGCCGGCGGCTGCTACGCCCTGCGCGCCCCCGGTGGCCGCTACGTCCGCCGGGCCGGCTCTGGCGACGGTGTCGCGCTCGCCGGCATCTCGCGGGCCCAGGCAGCACCGTTCTACTTCAAGGCCACCGACCTCGGCAGCTACCTCGTGTTCGGCACGAAGCGCGACTTCCTCGCGGCCGGCGGGCTCGACACCGAGCCGAGCCCCGACTCGGACTGGACGGTGCGCCAGAGCGGCCGGGGCTTCACCTTCACCCTCAGCGGGGGCCGCGACCTGCGCGCGGCGGGGACGACGTTGACCACCGGGAGCAGCCCCACCGCGTTCCGCCTGGAGCTCACCCGCGGCTGCACCGCCTACCCCGAGTCGCAGATCGACATCGCCGGCAACCCGCACGGCGGTGTCTCCTCCTTCCAGGAGGTGCGCGGCTACGTCGACACCCACACCCACGGGATGGCCTTCGAGTTCCTCGGCGGCGAGGCCCACTGTGGCAAGCCCTGGGACAGGTACGGCGCGCCCTACGCCCTGGTCGACTGCGAGGACCACACGCTCACAGGCGGCAACGGAGCCGCGCTGGAGACGTTCCTGTCCGGGGAGCCCAGTCACGACCCGGTGGGCTGGCCGACCTTCAAGGACTGGCCGGCCCCGGAGTCACTGACCCACGAGGGCACCTACTACCGCTGGATGGAGCGCGCCTGGCGCGGCGGCCAGCGACTCTTCGTCAACCTGCTCGTGGAGAACAACAAGCTGTGCGAGGTCTACCCCCTCAAGCGCAACTCGTGCGACGACATGGACTCCGTGCGCCTGCAGGCCCGGCAGATGCACAACTTCCAGGACTACATCGACGCGCAGTTCGGTGGCCCCGGCAAGGGCTTCTACCGGATCGTCACCAACCCCTTCCAGGCCCGCAAGGTCATCAACCAGGGGAAGATGGCCGTCATCATGGGCATCGAGACCAGCGTGCCTTTCGGCTGCACGTTCAAGCGCGTCGGGCCGACCGAGGTGCCGGCGTGCGACGCCGCCGAGATCGACCGCCAGCTCGACGAGGTCTACGCCATGGGCGTGCGGCAGATGGAGCTGGTCAACAAGTTCGACAACGCGCTCGCCGGGGTCGCCGGCGATGCCGGTGAGACCGGCGTGGTCATCAACGGCGCCAACTTCCTGGAGACCGGCACCTTCTGGGACATGAAGAGCTGCGACCCGGCAGACGGGGAGAGCACCGACCGGCCCCAGCTGGCCGTGCCCGAGATCGACCCTCAGCAGCAGGACGCGCTCTTCGGTGCGGTCGGTCAGCTGTTCGGACCGGTCCTCCCCGCCATCCCGCTCTACGGCCCGCCCGCGCACTGCAATGCGCGCGGCCTCACCACGCTCGGCGAGAAGACCATCACCGGACTGGTGAAGCGCAAGATGATCTTCGACCCCGACCACCTCAGCGTGATGGCCCGCAAGGCCGCGGTCGACCAGATCGCCCGGATGAACTACCCCGGCATCATCTCCAGCCACTCCTGGTCGACTCCTGACACCTATCCCCGGATCTACAAGCTCGGCGGTTTCATCACGCCCTACGCCGGCGACTCGACCGGGTTCGTCGAGAAGTGGCGCCGCCACCTCGGCTGGGCGGACAAGCGCTTCTACTACGGCATGGGCTTCGGTGCCGACATCAACGGCCTCGGCGCCCAGGGATCCCCCCGCGGGACGAACGTCGCCAACAAGGTGACGTACCCCTTCCGGGGCCTCAACGGGATCACGATCAAGCGCCAGCGCGCCGGCCAGCGGGTCTATGACATCAACCGCGACGGGGTCGCGCAGTACGGCCTCTACCCCGACTGGATCGAGGACCTGCGCAAGGTCGCCGGTGGTCAGGGTGCGGCGATCGTGGACGACATGACGCGGGGCGCCGAGGCCTACCTGCAGATGTGGGAGCGCACCGAGGGGATCGCCGCCGACTCGTGCCGCAACCCCGGCCTGCGCAAGCCGGTCGCCACGGTCGAGCGGCTCGTGCGCCGCGGCATGACCACGCGCGCCGTGATGCAGGCGGTCGGCCAGCCCTACCAGCGTCTGGGCACGTCGTACGCCTTCTGCGCGCGGAGCGCGACCGACCCGAAGGTGATGATGGGCGTGACCTTCACCGAGGCCGGGAAGGTCCGGCAAGTTACCAGTCGGTAGGATTCTTCTCACCCCCGCGAGGGACTGACGGGCGAGGCGTGGCCCCATAGGCTCACTCCGCCGGTCGCTCTCGTCGGCACCCGATCCACGAGGAGTCCTCGCGCATGCAGACCGTCGCCATCGTCATCTCGCTGGCCTTCACCGCCGTCGCCGTGGTCCTGACCACGCGCGCCGTGCGGTCCATGGTCGCCACCATGAAGATCGGGCAGCCGGCGGTGGGTCGCACCGACCAGCCGGTGGCCCGCACGGTGACGATGTTCAAGGAGACGTTCCTCCACACGCGGATGCTCCAGTGGACCGTCGTCGGGATCATGCACTGGTTCGTCTACCTGGCCTTCCTCATCCTCTCCTCGGCCGTCTTCACCGGCTACTTCCAGCTCTTCGATCCCGAGTTCGCTCTGCCGGTCATCGGCCACTTCTTCCTCTTCGAGTGGGTCTCCGAGGTCATCGGCCTGCTGAGCACGGTCGGCATCCTCTTCCTGATCTACTACCGCCAGAAGAACCACCCGCGCTCGCTCGGTCGCAAGAGCCGTTTCTTCGGCTCCACGATGTGGCAGGCCTACTTCGTCGAGGCCATGGTGCTGCTCGAGGGCGGCGCGATCCTGTTCATCCGCGGCGCCGAGCACAACCTCGGCCAGGCCCACGGCGAGACCGACAAGTACAGCGGCTTCCACTTCCCGATCAGCCAGCTCTTCGGCAACCTCTATCCCACCGGTGAGGACTCGATCGGCACGCTCGAGAACATCATCATCGCGATCGCGATGTTCAAGATCCTGCTCGCGATGATCTGGCTGATCGTCATCTCGGCCAACCTGACCATGGGCGTCGCCTGGCACCGCTTCACCGCGTGGCCCAACATCTGGTTCAAGCGTGAGTCCTCCGGCCGTACGGCGCTCGGCGCGGTCAAGCCACTCACCTCCGACGGCAAGGCCATCACCCTCGACGACGTCGACGACCTGGACGAGGACTCCAAGCTCGGCGTCGGCGCCATCGAGGACTTCTCGTGGAAGGGCATCCTCGACTTCACGACCTGCACCGAGTGCGGCCGCTGCCAGTCGCAGTGCCCCGCGTGGAACACCGAGAAGCCACTCTCGCCCAAGCTGCTGATCACCGCGCTGCGCGACCACGCCTACGCCAAGGCTCCCTACCTCCAGGCAGCCGAGGGTGACCGCGCAGCCCTGCTCGAGGGCAACGACACCCTGCAGAAGGAAGTCGACCGTCCGCTCGTCGGCGACACCGGCGACGACTGGTTCTACAACCCCGAGAGCGGCGCGGCCGTCATCGACCCCGACGTGCTGTGGAACTGCACCTCCTGCGGCGCCTGCGTGCAGCAGTGCCCCGTCGACATCGAGCACGTCGACCACATCATCGACATGCGTCGCTACGCCGTGCTGGTCGAATCCAACTTCCCCGCCGAGCTCAACGGCCTCTTCAAGGGGCTCGAGAACAAGGGCAACCCGTGGAACATGTCGCCCTCGGCGCGCCTGGACTGGGCCAAGGGCCTCGACTTCGAGGTCAAGGTCGTCGGCGCTGACCCTGAGCTCGGTGGCATCGAGTCGCTCGACGAGGTCGAGTGGCTGTTCTGGGTCGGCTGTGCCGGCGCCTACGAGGACCGCGCCAAGAAGACGACCCGTGCGGTCGCCGAGCTGCTCGACATGGCCGGGGTCTCCTTCGGCGTGCTCGGCAACGGCGAGACCTGCACCGGCGACCCGGCCCGCCGGGCCGGCAACGAGTTCGTCTTCCAGGGCCTGGCCCAGCAGAACGTCGAGGTCCTGACCGAGGCGAAGGCCAAGAAGGTCGTCTCGACCTGCGCCCACTGCTTCAACACCCTCAAGAACGAGTACAAGGACTTCGGCATCGAGCTCGAGGTCGTGCACCACACCCAGCTCCTCAACCGCCTCGTGCGCGAGGGCAAGCTGACCCCGGTCAAGGACGGCGAGGGCGCCCACAAGCGCTCGATCACCTACCACGACCCCTGCTACATCGGTCGCCACAACGGCGTCTACACGCCTCCGCGCGAGTTGCTCCAGGTGCTCCCGGGCGCGGAGTTCGTCGAGATGGAGCGCAACTCCGAGCGGTCCTTCTGCTGCGGCGCCGGTGGCGCTCGTATGTGGATGGAGGAGAACATCGGCGAGCGGATCAACATCAACCGCACCGTCGAGGCCGTTGGCACCGGCGCCGACCAGATCGCGGTCGGCTGCCCCTTCTGCCGCGTGATGCTCTCCGACGGACTCACGATGCAGCAGTCCAAGGGCGAGGCTCGCGAGGAGGTCGAGGTGCTCGACATCGCGCAGATGCTGCTGGCGTCGGTCAAGGGCCAGGTCGCCACGAAGGTCAAGCCGGGCTCTGCTGCGGCTGCTGCCGCTCCCGCCGCCAAGGCTGCTCCGCCTGAGGCTGCACCTGCCGAGTCCGCGCCCGAGCAGGACGTCGCCACCAAGGCCGAGCCCGAGGCCGGCGACGAGACCATCACCGAGGACACCGTCACCGAGACCGCCGACGCGGGCCCGCTGGCCAAGGCCAGCGGCGGCTCCTCGCTCTTCGACACCCCCGAGGCGAAGGCACCGGCCGCCACGGCCGACCCCGAGTCCTCGGTCGCCGAGGAGGCGGAGGCTGCACCGAAGCCTGCCGCCGCCTCCGGTGGGTCGCTCTTCGACCTGGGCGGCGACGACGAGCCGGCTGCCAAGGCTGCGCCAGCCGAGAAGGCACCGGAGAAGGCCGCGGAGCCGAAGACGTCCGAGCCCGCTGCGGCTGCCCCCGCCAAGGCCGAGCCTGCCGACGACCTCGCCTCCGGTGGCTCGCTCTTCGACCTGGGTGGCGACGAGACCCCGGCTGCTCCGCCGAAGACGGAGCCCGCCGCGAAGGCGGAGCCCGAGGCGAAGGCGGAGCCCGAGGCGAAGGCCGAGCCCGAGGCGGCCGCCCCCGCCAAGGTCGAGCCTGAGCCCGCTGCCAAGCCCACCGCCGATCTCGGCTTCGGAGGCTCGCTGTTCGACCTCAGCGCCGACGAGCCGGCCGCTCCTGCTGCTCCCGCCGCCAAGGCGGAGCCCCAGGCCACCGAGCCCGAGGCTGCCGAGCCCGAGCCGGCCGCGGAGCCCGTCGCGGAGGAGAAGCCCGCTGCCAAGGCTGCTCCGAAGCCGGCCGCCAAGCCCGTGGCCGACCTGGGGTCGGGCGGGTCACTCTTCGACATCGCGTCGCCCGAGTCGGCTGCTCCTGCGCCGGCTGCCAAGGCCGAGCCGACGCCTGAGCCCGAGCCCGAAGCCGCGGCTGAGCCGGCCGAGGAGACCGAGTCGGAGGCGCCGGTCGAAGACACGCCTGTCGAGGAGGCACCGGCCGCCAAGGCCGAGCCCGCAGCCCCGGCTGCCCAGCCGTCGACGGAGATCCCCGTGGGCGGCTCGCTCTTCGACATCGTCGCCGCCGAGCCCGCGCCGGCGCCCGCGAAGCCGGCTGAGCCGGCTGAGCCGGCTGAGCCGGCTGAGCCGGCTGAGCCGGCTGAGCCGGAAGCGAAGTCCGAGCCGGAGCCGGCTGCCGAGCCCGAGGCCAAGGACGAGCCGGAGCCCGAGCCGACCGAGGCAGCCGAGCCTGCGACGGACCTCTCGCCGGGGGCTGCCCTGAGCGCGGCCGCCACCGCGGTCGCCAGCACCGAGGAGCCCAAGCCCGCCGCGACGGCCGAACCCGAGGCGGCAGCTGAGGCGGACGAGACCCCGGCCGAGCCGGAGACCCAGCCCGAGGCCGCGGTGGAGGCCGAGGCCGACGTACCCGCTAAGGAGCCGAAGGCCGACGAGAAGCCCCAGCCGGTCAGCTCCGGCGAGGCGCACCAGCCGAAGACGGACGTCGAGATCTCCGACTCGGGTTCGCTCTTCGACCTCTGATCGAGCCCGCTCGATCACTGCGGTGGATCGCACGTACCTGGTACGTGCGATCCACCGCACTCATGTCCACAGGTCGACGAGCAACGGCTTCCCATCACGATCGCGGCGCCGCAGCCTGCTCGACATGGACAAGCTCTCGGAACTTCTGCGTGACCAGGACGGAGTCGTGGCCCGCCGGCAGGCGCTCGGGCTCGGCCTCAAGCAGCACGACCTCGAGCGCATGCTGCGCCGACGCGAGCTGGCCACGGTCCACCCGGGCGTCTACGTCGAGCACACGGGACCGCTCACGTGGAAGCAGCGCGCGTGGGCGGCGGTGCTCCACGCGGGACCCGGCGCCGCACTGAGCCACACCTCGGCCATCCGGATCGCCGAGGGCCCCGGACGCAGGCACGCCGACGACCGCGACATCGAGGTGGCCGTCGATGCCGACCGGCGGGTCGCACCGGCCGACGGCGTGCGCGTCCACCGCCTGCGCGGCGTCACCGACCGCGCGCTGACCAACCTCAGCCCGCCGCGAGTCCGCTACGACGACGCGGTGCTCGACGTCGCGCTCGACGCACCGACCCGCCTCGACACCGTCGCGGTGCTGGCCGACGCCTGCGGCGGACGTCGTACGACGGCACAGCGACTCCTCCGCACCGCCCGCTCACGCAGCCGACTCACCGACCGCACGTGGCTGATCGGCGTGCTCGAGGACGTCGCGGAGGGCACCTGCTCGGTGCTCGAGCACGGCTACCTCGACCGGGTCCTGCGTCCCCACGGCCTGCCCGAGGGGCTGCGCCAGGTGCGCCGGACCCACGGTGGCACGACGACCTACAGCGACGTCGAGCACGACGGGCTGGTCGTCGAGCTCGACGGCCTGCTCTTCCACGACTCGACGCACGCCCGCGACCTCGACCTGGGCCGCGACCTGGGTGCCGCGGTGGACGGTGTCGAGACGCTGCGCATCGGCTACGGACAGGTGTTCCGCGACGCGTGCGCCACCGCTGCCGCCGTTGGCGCTGTGCTTCAGCGGCGCGGCTGGGCCGGGCAGCCGACCCGGTGTGCCGACTGCCGGCACACGTGAGGGAACCGATCGGCAGCCCTCGCCGGTCCTAGGGTTGACCGGAGGAGGGTGGGCATGGACTTCAGCGACTACGTCGCCGCGCGGCGCACCACGCTCGTCCGCGCCGCGGTCCTCCTGGGTTGCCCCCAGCCCGACGCCGAGGACGTCGTGCAGACCGCGTTGCTCCGGTGCTTCCGCTCCTGGCGCCGGGTCCAACGGGCTGACGAGCCGGACGCCTACGTCTACCGCGTGCTCGTCAACACCCTCCACGACGCGCGCAGCCGCCGGTGGAACGGCGAGCTCCCCACCGAGACGCTCCCCGACCACGCAGCCGTTGCCGAGGACGCGACCTCAGGTCTCGCCGTACGACGCGCCCTGGGCGCCATGAGCCGCGATCACCGCGAGGTGCTCGTGCTCCGCTACTACGCCGACCTCTCCGAGCGCCAGACCGCCGACGTGCTGCGGGTCCCGCCCGGCACGGTCAAGAGCCGCACGGCCCGAGCACTGGCCGTGCTCGCCGCCGACCAGAACGTTAGGAGCAGCTGATGCCCACCGGACACGACCTCGACCACGAGCAGCACCAGGACCCCACTGACGACTGGGCCCGCGGCCTGCTGCACGACGCTGCCGGGACCATCGACGTCGCCCGGGGCGGCCCGATCGTCACTGAGGCCCGCCGTCGCTGGCACGTTCTCGCCGCTGCGGCCGCGGTCGTCCTCGTCCTCGCCACCACCGCACTCGTGGTCGGCCAACGCCCGGACGCCGAGCCCCCGGCTGGGGCACCCGCCTCGGAGGCGCCGGTCATCGACTCCGTCCTCGGCCCCGACCAGATCCCCTCGGTCTTCGGGCTGACGGTGGAGGACGCCGAGGAGATGCTCGCCGGGCTCGGGTTGGACGTGACGAGCAGCCCCTACCCCGACGACGTCGCGGCGGAGTGCGACGAGCCTCCGGGTCGTGCCTGGAGCACCGAGCCCCCGCTGGGCAGGACGTTCTCCCCGGGCGACCCCGTCGTCGTCGTCCCGAGCGGCCTCTCCATGGGCGACGCCTACTGCATCGCGCCGCCTCGACGCCCGGAGTCCTACGCGTTCCTCGACTTCGCCGGGTCACGGGGACCGGCGCCGGCCTTCGCCGACGAGGTCCGGGTCTTCGTGGACGGCGAGCCGACGGGCACCCTCACCGCGGCGGAGGCGTCGGACCCGGCGGCCTGGGGTTCGGGCTCGCCCCTGGAGATCCTCGAGACCGCACGCCAGACCGTGGTGCCGTGGCTGGGATCCTCTTCCTACGAGAGCGGCGACTACCGGTCTCCGGTCCTCTCCACGCGCGTCGGCGACCCGCTCGACCTGTGTCGGCGGGGCCGCCTGCCAGGCGAGCTCGCCGGTCGCAGCACCTGGTCGCTCGACGTCGTGGTCTACACGACCGACGACTGCCCGGCCGGCGTGGACCTCTACGAGATCGACGGTCTCATCAGCGCGGTGGCGGCCTACTCCGTCGAGCCGCACCCGATCGAGCCGGGGACACCTGCCGCCGAGGTCCCCGACGTCCGTGGCCTCGCCGAGCACGAGGCCCGACTCGCCCTCGTCGCGGCGGGCTTCGAGCCGGCCGCCTACGACAACGACCGCGAGGGTTGCCAGCCCGACGGCATGGTCCTCGCGCAGCGTCCCCTTCCCGGCACGCAGCAGCCGGCAGGGGAGAGCGTGTCGATCGAGGTCAACCACAACCGGGAACCCGTCTGCGGCGGGCTCCCGCCCGTCGACTAGTCCGTCGTCTCCGGCACGACCACCGGCCGCAACCGCGCCCAGAGCAGGAAGCCGACGCCGACGCCGACGACCAGCAGGGCCAGGCCGGCCCAGAGGTTGGAGTTGACGCCGCCGGTCTTGTCGGTCTCGGGGTCGGCGACGAGGCACCCGCAGAAACCTCGGTTCCTGCGCCCAGAGCTCGCGGGGACAAACGACCTCGACACAGATGATGGCAGTGCGACACCATCATGACGTCAAAAGGCGCTTGACATGACGTCACGATGGTGTCAATATGATGTCTATGGACATCACCCCCTACGTCGAGAGCCTGCGACGCGACCTCCTGGCCGCCGCGGAGGGCGCTGGCCCCGAGGCCCGCCAGGTCGCGGAGCGGCTCGGGTTCGCCCTCGACCCGGCGGCCCGGCTCGCCCTGATGGAGGCCATTTCGCAGGCGGCCGCGGAGATCACGGCCGAGATGCCCGCGGGCGGGGTCGACGTACGGCTTCAGGGCCGCGAGCTCGACTTCGTCGTCCACTCCCCTTCGCAGGCCGACCTGACGCCGCCGGCTCCCCCGGCCCCACCCGCACCACCGTCACCTCCCGGCGAGACCGACGAGGACGGCGGCGTCGCCCGCATCACGCTCCGACTGCCGGAGTCGGTCAAGACCCGCGCCGAGGACGCCGCCGCGCAGGCCGGGCAGTCGCTCAACACCTGGCTGGTCACCGTCGTCCGCAACGCCACGCACCACGGCGTCGTCAACGTCGACATCGACCTGTCCAGCATCCCGTTCCTCGGTGGCTCCGATCCCCTGCGTGGCAAGGGCAACCGCCGCATGACCGGCTGGCTCTAGCCTCCAGCCCCTCCCACCACCCGCACGAGCACCCGCACGAGCACCCGCACGAGCACCC
This sequence comes from Nocardioides psychrotolerans, assembly GCF_900113685.1. GTDB lineage: Bacteria > Actinomycetota > Actinomycetes > Propionibacteriales > Nocardioidaceae > Nocardioides > Nocardioides psychrotolerans. Next base: position 8,888 of record NZ_FOQG01000021.1, on the reverse strand, counting down.
GGGTCCAGCGCACTCGCTGGTCCCGCGGCCGAGCACACCCTCACACCACTCACACCATCGTCAGGACAGGGACACCCGCCATGACCGAGCACCACTTCGCGACGCTCCACCCCGTGAGCCTCTACGCCGAGATCGGCAAGGGCTCCGTGACCATCCACGCCGCCGACACCACCGAGTCCCGCGTGGAGGTCACGGGCCGTGACGCCGACGGCGTCCGCGTCGAGCAGGACGGCGACGACCTCGTCGTCGTCGCCCCGCGGCAGCGCACCGGCTTCCTGAGCGGCGGCGACTCCTCCCTGGACTTCGTCATCACCGTGCCCACCGGCAGCAACCTCGCGGTCAAGAGCGGCAGCGCCGACGTGCGCGGCCACGGCCGCTACGACACCTGCCAGGTCCGGTGCGGATCCGGCGACGTCGCGATCGACGCCATCGGCGCAGCCACCCTCGAGACCGGGTCCGGCGACGTCCGGGTCGCCCACGCCGAGCAGGCGGTGCGCGTCAAGAGCGGCTCCGGCGACGTGGTGATCACTCGAGCCATGGCGGCTCTCTCCGTCTCCACCGGCTCGGGCGACATCGAGATCGGCTCCAGCCATGGCCCCACGGTCGTCAAGACCGGCAGCGGGGACGTCAGCGTCATCGAGTCCAGCGACGACGTGTCGCTCTCGACCGGGAGCGGCGACCTCAGGATCGGCGTGGCGCGGCGCGGCCGGGTCACCGTCAAGGGGGCGTCCAGCGACGTCCACATCGGCGTGCCCGCGGGGCTGCCCGTCTGGACCGACATCACCTCGCTCACCGGCCGCCTGCACTCGGGCATCACCGGCGCCGGCCAGCCCGAGGACGGTGCCGACCACCTCGAGGTCCGTGCCACCACGGTCAGCGGCGACGTCACCCTCGTGCCCGCCTGATCTCCCGCACCCCACCCCGCCAGAGGAGCACCGCCATGAACGACCTGCACCCCTTGATCGAGACCGAGGCCCGCCACCGCATCGCCGAGCGCCTCGCGAAGGCGTCCGCCCCACGACTGCCGTCCCGCGGCGCCACCCGCATGGCCCGGCGCCTGCGCACGCTCGCGGACCGCCTGGAGTCCTGACCCGCGGACAAACCCGGTGTCACATCGCGCCGACTCGGCCAGACTGGCCGGGTGACCCAGCAGCCCCGGGCGGCCCGGATCGGGCTGCTGCAGATCTCGGTTGCGGGCGTCCTGTGGGGCACCGGCGGCCTGGTGGTCCAGCTGGTCCGCGAGACCACCCCGATGTCGGTCCTCACGATCAGCGCCTACCGGATGCTGATCGCGGCCGTGGTGCTGCTCGCCGCGGCCGTGGCACTGCGCCGGCTGCCCGACGTACGACGGCTGCTGCGGGAGCGCCCCGGCCTCGCGGTCGCCGTGGGGCTGGCCACCGCGACCTACCAGGCGCTCTACTTCGCCTCCGTCGTCGCGGTCGGGGTCACGGTCGCGACGGTCGTGAGCCTCGGGCTGGCGCCCGTCCTGCTGACCGTCGGCGAGGCGGTGCACGCACGACGCCGCCCGGACACCGCGCGGCTCCTGGTCCTGGTCGCCGCCCTGAGCGGGCTGCTGCTGGTCAGCTCGACCGCCGGCCTCGGCAGCACCGGACCCCACCCGGTGCTCGGCGTGCTGGCCGCGATCGGCTCGGGCACCGCCTACGCACTGACCACGACCATGGGACGACCCCTCGCGCAGACCACCAGCCCGCTGGCCCTCACGACCACGACGACCGCGGTGGGGGCGGTGGCCCTGGTGCCGCTGGGGCTGCTCAGCGGGCTCGACGGGCTGGGTGGCTCACCCCTGGTCAGCAGCGATCCCGGGGTGCTCGCGCTCCTGCTCTACCTCGGCGTGATGACGATGGCGCTGGCCTACGGGCTGCTCTACGCCGGGCTGCGCACGACCACGGGCAGCGCCGCGGTCATCGCGACCCTGCTCGAGCCGGTGACGGCGGCGGTGATGGCTGCGCTCCTCCTCGACGAGCGGCTCGGCGCCCCCGGCATCGCCGGCACTGCATTGATCCTGCTCGCCGTCGCGGGCCTCGGGCGGGCCATCCCGGGCGACCCACCCCTGGTGCCGCCTCAGGACCTCCCTCAGGACCGCATCGCGACGCCGGAGCGCCAGTAGCCCATGAACGCCACCTGGTGTCGGTCGACGCCCAGGTCGCGCACGAGGGCGCGCCGCAGGCCGGTCACGACCTTGGCCTCGCCGGCGATCCAGGCGTAGAGGCCGGCCAGGTCGTGCCCGACGACGCTGACCGTCTCCTGGACCGGCTCGCCGGAGGAGGAGTACGTCGGGGTCTCCCACAGGTCGTCGTCGACCTCGTGGTCCTCGTTCGGCACGGCCGACGCACCCAGGTGGTCGAGCACGGCCTGGTGCAGCGCGGTCCCGCGCTCCGCCCCGTCACGCGGCAGCCACGTGACCGAGACCCCCTCGGGGTGCTGGATCGTCTGGACGTCCCCGCTGCGGGGCACCTCGAGGAAGGCCGCACCGCGGGCCGTGGCCGGCAGGTCGCGCAGGATGCCGGCGACGGCCGGGACCGCGGTCTCGTCGCCGACCAGCAGCAATTCGCGTGCCGTGCCGGGGACGAACTCGACGCCGCCGAACCCGTGCCCACGCCGGGGCGCGAGGACGATCACCCGGTCGCCGACCTTCGCGTTGGCGGCCCACGCGGCGCCCGGCCCCTGTAGGCCGTCACCCTCGTGCAGCACGACGTCGAGGACCAGGCGCGTCTCGACACCGGTGCCGCGTACGTCGCGCACGGTGTAGGTGCGCATGTGGCCGCGCTCCTCGACCGGTCGCTCCATCCAGGTGGCGGTCCAGGATTCGTCGGCACCCTCGATGCTCGGCAGCAGGCCGTCAGCGTGGGGGAAGACGAGCTTGATCCGCTGGTCCAGGATCGGCCCGTCGAGGCCGAGGTCGGCCAGCGCGGGCGAGGCGAGCTCGAGGCGCACGAAGCTCGGCGAGAGCCGGTCGACGCTCGCGACCTCGACGTCGGCGAGCAGGAAGGGCAGCGCGGGGGAAGCAGTGGTGGTCATGATCGTCTCTCGAAGTGAGGGCAGCCTTAGTTAGGTTAACCTTACTTCACGGCCGGAGCGACCGACGACGGCGACCGACCGACGCTCAGATCTCCGTGCGGTGGAAGTTCTGGAACGAGCGCGACGGGGTGGGGCCGCGCTGGCCCTGGTAGCGCGAGCCGTATTTCTCCGAGCCGTAAGGGTGCTCGGAGGGCGACGTCAGCCGGAAGAAGCAGAACTGTCCGATCTTCATGCCCGGATAGAGCTTGATCGGCAGCGTCGCCACGTTGGCCAGCTCGAGGGTCACGTGCCCGGAGAAGCCGGGGTCGACGAACCCGGCGGTGGCGTGGGTCAGCAGCCCGAGCCGCCCCAACGACGACTTGCCCTCCACACGGGCGGCGATGTCGGCGGGCAGGCTCACGACCTCGTACGTCGAGCCCAGGACGAATTCGCCCGGGTGCAGGATGAACGGCTCGTCGCCCTCCGGCTCGACCTCGCGCGTCAGGTCCGACTGGTCTGCCGCGGGGTCGATGTGGGGGTAGCGGTGGTTCTCGAAGACCCGGAAGAACCGGTCGAGGCGCACGTCGACGGACGACGGCTGGACCATCGTCGGGTCCCAGGGGTCCAGGCCGATGCGGCCGTGATCGATCTCGGCCAGGATGTCGCGGTCTGACAGCAGCACGGGCGATAACCTACCGGGCGGACGCGTCACGGCCCGGATCGGCCGTCCGGGGGTGAGGATGTCGGCCCCGTAGACTCCGGGATCGTGGTCTCCCTCTCCCGACAGGTCGGGCGCGTCACCCTGACCGGCCTGGTCGTGGTTGCCCTGGCCGCCCTGCTCAACGTCGCCCTGCTCGCCTACCTCGCCGTCGTCGTGGATGCCTCGACCACGCGTGCCGCGGACACCGCGCGAGAGGTGCGACTGACGCACCTGGCCATGCTCGACCAGGAGACCGGCCTGCGCGCGTTCCTGATCACCGGCGAGGAGTACTCGCTCGCGCCCTACTACCGGGGTCGCTCCGAGGCCGTCGACCGGTTGGCAGAGGCCGGGAGGACGCTCGCGGAGGACCCCGACACGCAAGAGATGTTCAGCGCCTACGCAGACGCCCTGGACGACTGGGAGACGGGCTGGGCGGACGCCGCCCTCGCCCAGGGCGCGGGCTTCGCAGCGACTGCCGGGGGCGCCGAGCAGCGGGCCTTCGTCGCGCGGGGCACGACACTCTTCGACGTCTATCGCGCGACCTACTCCTCGATCCAGGGCGCAGCCGACGACCGGCGCGAGCAGGCCGAGGCCCTGCAGACCCGCGGCGTGCTCGTGGCCGTCGCGCTCGAGGTGCTGCTCTTCCTCATCGGGATCCTGCTTCTCCGGCGCCAGTCACAGGCCCTGCGCAGGGCCGTGGTCGAGCCCGTCGACGACCTGCTCGCGACGATCGGACGCCTGGGTGAGGGCGACCTGACTGCGCGCACCACGTCGGGTGGGCCCCGGGAGCTGCGCTCGATCGGTGAGGGCCTGCGCACGATGGCGGCGACCCTGGAGGAGCAACGACGCGAGACCGAGCACCGCAGCCAGGAGCTGCTTCAGGCGCGCCGGGAGGCCGACGCCGCCAACGCCGCCAAGTCGGCCTTCCTGGCCACCATGTCCCACGAGATCCGCACGCCGCTCAACGCCGTGATCGGCATGACCGGACTGCTCCTGGACACCTCCATGACCACCGACCAGCGCGAGTTCACCGAGACGGTGCGCCACAGCGGTGACGCGCTCCTGACGATCATCAACGACGTCTTGGACTTCTCGAAGATCGAGGCCGGGGAGCTGGCGCTGGAGCACCTGCCCTTCGTCGTGCGGGACTGCGTGGAGACCGCGCTGGACCTCGTCGCCGCGCAGGCCACCGCCCGGGGTCTCGACCTCGTGGGCCAGATCGAGCCCGACGTGCCGCCGGTGCTGGTCGGCGACGTGACCCGCCTGCGTCAGGTGCTGGTCAACCTGCTGAGCAACGCGGTGAAGTTCACCGAGGTCGGCGAGGTGCTGCTCCGGGTCGCCTGCGAGGGCGAGCCCGACGAGCGCGGCCGCCGACCCTTGAGCCTCTCGGTCCGCGACACCGGCATCGGCATCCCGCAGGACCGACAGGACCGGCTCTTCCGCAGCTTCAGCCAGGTCGACAGCAGCACCACCCGCACCCACGGCGGCACGGGTCTGGGCCTGGCCATCAGCAGGCGACTGGCTGAGGCCATGGGAGGCGAGCTCGGCGTCACCAGCGAGGTCGGTCGGGGCTCGACCTTCAGCCTCCGCGCCCACTTCGAGGAGGGGCAGGGTGCCGAGGACCAGATCCGGGTCGCGCCGCCCGAGCTCCCCGGTCGGTCGGCCCTCGTGGTCGACGACAACGCCACCAACCGACGGATCCTGCGCGGCCAGCTGGAGGCATGGGGCATGAGCGTGCGCGACGAGGAGGACCCGCTCGCCGCGCTCGCCGACGTGGCCGCGGAGGGCACGACGTACGACGTCGCGATCCTCGACATGCACATGCCGGGCCTGGAGGGCACCGAGCTGGCGGCCCGCTTGCGCGCCCTGCCCGACTGGCACAACGTCCCGCTCGTGCTCCTGACCTCGCTGGGGGAGCCCGTTGAGACGAGCGTGGTCGGGCTGGTGCGCCTCACCAAGCCCGTCAAGGCAGCCGCCCTCCGCGCCACCGTGGCTCGGGCGCTCGGCGCACGTGACCTCCTACCGACCTTCCCAGCTGACGAGGGCAGCATCCGTCCCCTGCGGATCCTGCTGGCGGAGGACAACTCGGTGAACCAGAAGGTCGCGACCCTGATGCTCCAGCAGCTCGGGCAGAGACCTGTCGTCGTCGCCAACGGACGTGAGGCCTTCGACGCCGTGCGCGCACACGCCTTCGACCTGGTCCTGATGGACGTGCAGATGCCCGTGATGGACGGCCTGGAGGCGACCCGCATGATCCGATCGGAGCTTGATGCCCAGCACCAGCCGCGCATCGTGGCCATGACGGCCAACGCTCTGGTCGAGGATCGCGAGGCCTGCCTGGCGGCCGGGATGGACGACCACCTGGCCAAGCCCGTGCGGTCCGAGGACCTGAGCAGGGCGTTGCGCCGGGTGGACACCCTCACCAGCACGAGGCCGCCGTCGCCGCACCCGCCGGCCGCAGCTGCCGGACTGCCCGCTGTGGACCCCGGCACCCTGGACACCCTGGTCGCCCACATGGGCGAGGCAGGCGCCGACCTGCGCGTCTCCCTGGTCTCGGCCTGGCTGCGCGAGTCGCGCCGTCAGCTGGAGCAGGTAGATGCCGGCGCCGCTGACGGCGACCGCGACGTCGTCGAGCAGGTGGCCCACAGCCTACGATCGGCCAGCGCGAGCCTGGGAGCGCTCGCGGTCTCCACGCTGTGCACCACGATCGAGGACACCCTGCGGTCCGGGGCCGAGCTCGACCTCGTGCTCGCAGCCTCCCAGCTGCGCCACGAGGTCGACCGCGCCGGAAACGCCTTCCGCAGCTCTTCCTGAGACGGGTGCGATCAGCCGGTGAGGGCGCCCCAGGCAAGATGGGGTCATGCCGTTCCACCGCTACGTCGCCCTCGGGGACTCCTTCTCGGAGGGCTACGGAGACCCCGACCCCCACCGTCCCAACGGGCTGCGCGGGTGGGCCGACCGGGTGGCGGAGGTGCTGGCGTCGCACGGCGACACGGTCGGCTACGCCAACCTCGCGATCCGTGGGCGCAAGCTCGACGGGATCATCGCCGAGCAGCTGGAGCCTGCGCTCGCGCTCGAGCCCGACCTCGTGACGATCTACGCCGGCGCCAACGACATCCTGCGCCCCAAGGTCGACCTCGACGCGCTCATCGCGAGGTACGACGAGGCGCTGGGGCGACTGGCCGCCACCGGCGCACGACTGCTGGTGTGGACGGCGTTCGACCCGGGCGGCTCTGCGACGTACAAGATGCTGCGCGGCCGCTTCGCGCTCTACAACGAGCTGGTGCGGGAGAGTGCCGACCGGCACGGGGCCGACATCGTCGACTTCTGGCGGCTGCGTGAATATCGCGACTGGCGGCTCTGGGACGATGACCGCATGCACATGGGGCCGGCCGGTCACCAGCGGATGGCGATCGAGGTGCTCGACGTCCTCGGGGTCGACCACGACCTCGCCGCGCTGCCGTTGCGCGACCTGCCGGTCCTGGGGCGCCGCGAGGCGATGCGCGAGCACGCCGACTGGGTGCGCACGTCGGCCGCGCCCTGGGTCCACCGGCGGATCACTGGTCGCTCCTCGGGCGACGCGATCTCGCCGCGCCACCCCGCCTTCACGCGCCTGACAGCGCCCGGCTCCGGGCCGGGTGCCGCCCCGGCCGAAGGGCCGTCGATATAGTCTGGGCGCCGACCCGGGTGACCGGGCCGTGCGGACGTAGCTCAGTTGGTAGAGCGCGACCTTCCCAAGGTCGATGTCGCGAGTTCGAGTCTCGTCGTCCGCTCCACCCTCGCCCCCGGGCGCCACCCCCACTTCACCCTTTCGGGCCCGTGACCTCTGGTCTGGTCCAGCGTTGGACCTGGGTCGGGCGGTCTCCTCTCCGCCCGGCTCACAGGACGGGGTGATGGCGGGCAGCGGCAGAACCACCGCCATCGCCCCGTCGCGGCCTAGGCTGACCGGGTGGAGTTCACCGGTTTCCCCGTCGCCGCCTTCGACTTCTACGACGACCTCGAGGTCGACAACACCAAGTCGTTCTGGGAGGCCCACAAGGGCCTCTACGACGAAGCGGTCAAGCAGCCGATGACGGCGCTGGCCGCGGCGCTCGAGCAGGAGTTCGGGACACCGAAGATCTTCCGCCCCCACCGCGACGTGCGCTTCGCCAAGGACAAGACTCCCTACAAGACCCACCAGGGTGCGTTCGTGGCCGCCGGCCAGTCGATGGGCTGGTACGTCGAGATCGCACCGCGCGGCATGCGGGTGGGAGGCGGCTTCTACGAGGCGTCCGGGACCCGACTGGCGGCCGTGCGCGACGCGATCGCCGACGACGTGACCGGCCCGGCCTTGAAGCGGCTGCTCGCCTCGCTCGAGAAGGCCGGCTTCGAGATCGGCGGCGAGCAGCTCAAGACCTCACCGCGCGGCTACCCCGCCGACCATCCGCGGATCGGGTTGCTGCGCCACAAGCAGCTCGTCGTGGGCAAGCCCTACGGCTTCGAGTCCTTCATCCACTCAGCCGGGCTGCTCGACCACGTGCGCGCCGACTGGCGGGCGCTCAAGCCGCTGATCGCGTGGCTGGAGCGGGCGTTCTCCGCGGCTGAATGACGGACGCCGAGTCGGCGCAATGTCGCAGCCCGCGCGGGGCCGGCACGGCTCGTCTGCCCGTCTCGGTCACTCCCGCAACGTCGGCAGCTCGCCGCGCCCGGCCCACCGCTGAGCGTGACGGGACCGACGTACGCGCCGAACTGCCCGGCAGAAATGGCGGACAAGCGCCAACTTCCCCGACCGGCCGGGGATACCTGCAGGCGCCCGTTCCACGTCACAGCCCGTGCGACATTGCGGCTCTTGTGACTTATCCGTGGGTCGGTGAGCGCGGCTGAAAGGCCGAACGCCGTTCCCTGTCTAGGTTTCTGGCTTGTCAAGAGTCAGGAACTGCAGAGCAGGAGAACGGCGTGCGGAACGCCAGCCTATGGCGCGCTTTGGTGGGCGTCGATACGAGTGTGGTCATCGAGGGTGTCGAGTTCGATCAGGACGCTGATCAAGGAGCGGGTGTCCTCGTCGTTCATGTCCGCCCGCGGCGGGCCCGGCAGGGTCGTTGCGGGGTCTGTGGGGTCCGGGCGAGCTGGTACGACCGGGGCGAGGACCGGCGGCGCTGGCGTGGGCTCGACCTGGGCACCACCCGGGTCT
>NZ_FOQG01000001.1 GCF_900113685.1 Nocardioides psychrotolerans | reverse complement strand
GCTTCGGCGATGAGGGCGACGGCGGTGTCGAGGTCGTGAAGGTCGGCCCAGTCGGCGCGGATGGTCATCTCCGCGATCCCGGTATGACCGATCGACCTCTCATCGAGGGTGACGTGGCGGTGTTCGAGGGCTTCGAGGGATTCTGTTTCGACTTGTTCGGCGTGCAGGAGGAGCATCGCTTCGTCGATGAGGCGGTCGAGGGTGATGAGCCCTGCGGTGCCGGCGAGGGGGGCGATGGCACGGTCGACGTGGGCGATGACGTCTCTGGGTGCGCCGAGGACGGCGCCCGCGATGCGCCGGGCCCGCCACACCGGGACCTTCCCGGCCACTACTTTTGCGTGGACCCTGGGCATGCGGTGCCGGATCACGAGGCAGTCACGCAGGAACGCCTTCCCGGCTGCGGTGGACATCGCGTTCGCTGTGGCGAAGGGTGCGGCGGCGGACCAGGTGATGGGGGGGATCCCGAACCACTGCACCTCATCGAGGTCACCGGTGGCCGGGGACCCGTCGCCCATCGGCTCACCCGGGACGTAGGAAGCTCGTGGCGCCTTCCAGGACTGGTCGCCGGGGGTCTCGGGGTGGGCGTGGGCCCACGCGATCGCGAGGTGGAACATCCGCAACCCGGCAGCGTTCTCTGCAGCTTTGGTGGCCCGGATCTCAGCGATCAGGTCAGTGGGTGTGGGCGCGTCGTCGTCGACCTGATGGGGGTCGATGATGGCGCCGACTGTCATGCATCAAGTGTAGTCGAAGAGACGTTCGGGTGACAAGCACTTCTCCACATGCATCGCTCCGGCCTCGGGCACCAGGTCAACCAGTCCGGTTTCGTGCTCGTGATGGAATGCCGGGCATGTCAGTGCGACACCTCTACCTCACGCGGCATGCCGAGCCGGACGACGACGGCAGGCTGACCGAGCGGGGTGCCCAGCAGGCCGTGTTGCTGGGGCGGCGCTTGTCGGAGGTGCTGTTCGGATCGGTTCAGCACGGCCCGTTGCCGAGGGCAACGCAGACGGCGTACCTCGGCAGCTCGGCAGCTCGGCGGCACGGTGCAGGTGCCGGTCATCGAGCTCGACGCTGCCGGCGACTACGTCCCCCACCTGCCGTCCCCGGAGGAGGTCGACCCCGAGCACCGGGCCGGGGTGATGGCATTCTTGGCTGACGTCTCGTCGGAGGAAGCGGCGCAAGGGGAGGGCCTCGCGGCGGAGGCCATCCGGCTGCTGACCGGGCCGGAGCTGGGCGAGGACGACAGTCACCATCTCGTCGTGACCCACGCATTCACCATCGGGTGGCTGGTTCGCCAGGCCCTCGCCGCTCCGCCGTGGCGTTGGGTGGGGCTCAACCACGGGCACGCCGCTCTGACGGTGCTTCGCTATGACACGGACCGACCGCCGACCGTGGTGGTGTTCAACGACATGTCGCACCTGCCGGACGAGCTGCGGTGGACGGGTTTCCCGCCCCACGTGCGGCTCTGACTCGCGTCCGTCCGGCTCCTCCGGGCGAGGCTCCGGACTGCAAGTCCTGGCTGACGAGCGGACCCGGCGTGCCGACTAGCGTCGACCACGTGCTGCCGCATCTGGTCGTCCTCAGGGGCAACGCCGCTTCTGGCAAGAGCACCCCGGCGGCCGACAACATCGCTCTTATCGCACACATGGTCCGCTACTGCACGGGCATCGGCGTCCACGTCATCCTCGAGGGCATCCTCGTCGCCGAGCACTACCGCTCCATGCTCCACGAGCTCGTGTCCGAGCACCCCGGTCCGTCGTACGTGTTCTATCTCGACGTCCCGCGCGAGGAGACGGTGCGCCGACACCAGGCGCGCCCCCTCGGGGTCGAGGTACCGGTCGAGGAGTTCCGTGGTTGGTACGCCGCCGCCGACCTGCTCGGCGTACCCGGGGAGCTGGAGCGCGACCGGGGGCGTCACCTCTGAGGCTCAGTGCCGAGCGAGCGCAGCGCCCAGGATCCGGGCTGCCTCCGGGAACGAGGAGGGGTCGGGTCCGGCGTAGTTGAGCCGGACGAACGGGCCGGCGGGCTCGGCGGGGAACCACTCGCGACCAGAGGCGATCAACAACCCGGCCCGCTCGCACTCGAGGACGAGTCGATCGACCTCGGTGCCGGTGGGGAGGCGGGCCCACAGGTTCAGCCCGCCGGGTGGCACGTGCTCGACGTCCACCTGGGGAGCATGCTCGTGCAGCGCCGACAGGAGCAGGTCGCGTCGCGAGCGGAGCTGGTCGCGCAGGTTGCGCTGGTGGGTGCGCCAGCCGGGGTGGCTGACGACGTCGAGGGCGGCGACCTGGAGCAGGCTGCTGACATACATCGACTCGGCTCCGCGGTCGGCCAGGATCCGCTCCCGTGCGGGGCCGCGCGCGATGACCGCGGCGACCCGCACCGAGGGCGACACGCTCTTGGTGAGCGAGCGCAGGTAGACCACGTGTCCGGCGTCGTCGCCGGCGGCGACGGGCACGGCGGTGGTGGTGATGCCGAAGTCGTGGGCCCAGTCGTCCTCGACCAGGAACGCTCCGTGGGTGCGCAGCACCGCGAGCACCTCCTCGTGGAGGGAGGTCGGCCACTGTGCCCCCGTGGGGTTGGCATAGCTGGGCTGCGCGTAGAACACCCGTGAGCCGGTCTCCACGAGGGCGCGCGCGAGCTCCACCGGGTCGGGCCCGTCGGGTCCGGTCGGCACAGGCACCACCCGTACGCCGGCCTGCCGGGCGGCCAGGATCGCGCCCCAGTAGGTGGGGGACTCGAGGAGCAGGGGCTGGTCGGCCGTCACCAGCGCCCGGAAGATCGAGCTCAGCCCGCTCTGGCTGCCGGGAAGGATCACGACGTCGTTGCGCGTGGGAGGCGTGACGCCGACGGGAGTCACGGCTCCGAGCTCGCGGGCGAACCATGACTGCAGGTCGGGCAGTCCGGCCGCCGGGGCCCTGTCGAGCGCTGCCTCACCCCGCGCGGCACGCGTGAGGGCCGAGCGCACCAGTCGCTCCGGCAGCAGTTCGCGGTCGGGATAGCCGGCATGCAGCGCGATGACGTTATCGGGCGAGCTGCGCAGCGCTGTCGGCAGGGAGTCGAGCCTCGCTGCGGGCGAGCGCAGCGCCGCGGTCTGCCAGCCGTGGTCGGCCGGCCGGGCGGTGCGCACGGCCCGCACGAAGGAACCGACCCCGGGCCGGCTCTCGACGAGCCCCCGGTCGACCAGGGCGCGCAGGGCGCGCTGGACGGTCACGGGGCTGGCCCGGTGACCCGCCACCAGCTCGCGGGTTGACGGCAGGCGGGCTCCGGGGGCGGCGGAGGCGAGCCAGGCCTCGAGGGCCGTGACGATCCGGGCGCTGCTATCGTCGGTCATGAACCCTCAGAGTAGCGCTATCGCCCTCGCCCCGCAGCCGTTATCCACGCTCTCGGTCTCCGGTCTCGGGTGGAGTCTCCTCGGAGTAGCAGCCTTCTCGTTGACCGTGCCGCTCACCCGCGTCGCCGTCGAGGCGCTGCCGCCGCTCTTCATCGGCTCGGGGCGCGCGGTCGTCGCCGCGACCCTCGCCCTCCTGGCGCTCGCCGTCACCAGGCAACGCCTTCCGCAGGGCGTCCAGTGGCTCCGGCTGCTCGTCGTCGGGGCGGGGATCGTCGTCGGCTTCCCGTTGCTCACGTCCTTCGCGCTCGTCACCGTCCCGGCGAGCCACGGCGCCGTCATCATCGCGGTCCTGCCCGTCACGACGGCGGTGGCGGCGGTGCTGCGCGGGCACGAGCGACCACCCCGGGCCTTCTGGGTGGTGGCCGGGGCGGGTGCGCTGGCCGCGGTCCTCTTCGCCTCCGTCCAGTCCGGCGGCGCGGTGCGGCTGCAGTGGGCCGACCTGCTCCTCTTCGGTGCGGTGGTGGCTGCTGCGATCGGCTACGCCGAGGGTGGGCTGCTCGCCCGTGAGCTCGGCGCGTGGCAGACCGTGTCCTGGGCGCTGGTCGTCTGCGCTCCGCTGATGGTCCTGCTGGCTCTCCGGTCGGCGCCCAACGGGGTCGGGGAGGCGAGCCCCGTCCAGTGGGCGGCGTTCGGCTACCTCGGGGTGGTGAGCATGTTCCTCGGCTTTTTCGCGTGGTACCGCGGTCTCGCCATCGGACCCATGGCGCGGGTCAGCCAGGTGCAGCTCGTCCAGCCGGTGCTGAGCATCGCGTGGGCGGTGCTGCTGCTCGGCGAGGACATCGCGGCGACCACGGTGCTCGGTGGTCTCGTCGTCATCCTCTGCGCCGGCTCCGCCGTCCGGACGCGGGTGGCGTGACCTCGTCCTGAGAAGATCGCGCCGTGCTCACCGTCGTCACCCGCCTCGTGGTCTCCTGCACGGTCCTCGGGATCGGCGTGGGCCTGCTGCTGACGGCGGCGCTGGGCTCGGACGGCTACTCGACGATGATCAACGGGATCTCGCTCGCGCTCGAGCTCGACTTCTGGATCGTCAACCTGGCGGTGGGGATCGTGCTGGTCGGGGTCGCGTGGGCACGCGGGTTGCGCCCGGGCGTAGGGACGGTCGTGCAGCCCGTGGTGGTGGGTGCTGTGGTCACCGCCGTGCTCGCGGTCCTCGAGCAGCCCGAGCAGTGGTGGGCACGCGCGGCGCTGCTCGCGATCTCCCTGCCGGTGGTGGCGATCGGGGTCGCGGGCTACCTCGCGGAGGGTGCCGGGGCGGGACCGACGGAGGCGGCGGCGATCGCGCTCGACCCGCCGGTGCCGTTCCGGTGGAGCTATGGGCTCGTCCAGGGTGGGGGCGCCGTCATCGGCTGGCTCTGCGGCGCGGCCGTCGGGCCCGGGACGTTGCTGGTGATCGTGCTGCTCGGACCGATGGTCAGCTGGGTCTCGACGCTGGCTCGCGCGCAGCCCGCCCGGCACTAGATGTGGACGCGTGCGACCGGGCAGCAGGCACGTGCGACGATGCCCGTCTACGCCGCAACGGGAGCGGGAGGAATGGCGGATGAGCAGCTCGAGCGACGACCACGTGGTGCCGGTCTTCTTCCTGTCCGACAGCACCGGCATCAGTGCGGAGACGATGGGCAACGCACTGCTCATCCAGTTCCCCGACCAGGTCTTCGAGCGCACGGTCATCCCGTTCATCTCCACGGTCGAGGACGCGCAGCGGGTGGTGGAGATCCTCGACGAGGCGATGGCCGGACCGGTCACCCCGCTGGCGTTCACCACTGCGGCCGAAGACAGCATCCGCGACGCGCTGCGCAAGACCACGGCGCCGCTGATCGACTTCTTCGACATGCACATGAGCCGGGTGGAGAGCATCCTCGGCCAGCGCGGCATCCGTGAGGCAGCCCGGCTGCACGGCGTCGGCGACATCAAGCGCTACAACACCCGCATGGCCGCCGTCGAGTTCACCATCGAGCACGACGACGGGCAGAGCCTGCGCGCGCTCGACAAGGCCGACGTGATCCTGCTGGCGCCGTCGCGCTGCGGCAAGACGCCCACGAGCATGTACCTCGCGCTCCAGCACGGACTCTTCGTCGCCAACTACCCGCTGGTCGATGAGGACCTCGAGTCCTCCGACCTGCCGCGCCCGGTCAAGGACCTTCAGGACCGGTGCTTCGGCATCACCACCACCGTCGACCGGCTCGCCCGCGTGCGCAACGAGCGCCGCCCGGGCTCGCGCTACGCCACTCCCGAGCAGTGTCGCTGGGAGCTGCGACGCGCGACCGAGATCTTCGCCGCCCACCGGGTGCCGGTGATCGACTCGTCGGCCAAGTCCGTCGAGGAGATCTCCACGCTGATCTTGCAGACCCTCAAGAAGAACGGCGGCGTCCCCAGCCGCCAGCGTTTCAAGGCCCGCGACAACCACAGAAGTGAGCAACCATGAGCACCGGGACCACCCAGCCCCACCAGCAGAGCCGCAACGTTCGATGGTTCTCCGAGCTCGGTCTGTCCGACCTCGACCAGGTCGGCGGCAAGAACGCCTCGCTCGGCGAGATGGTCTCCCACCTCACCGACCTCGGTGTCCGCGTGCCCGACGGCTTCGCCACGACGTCCGAGGCCTTCCACCGGTTCATCGGTGCCGAGCTCAACGGGCGGGGCGGGCTTGCCGAGCGCATCGCCGGCCTGCTCGACGACCTCGACACCGACGACGTACGACGGCTGGCCGAGGTCGGGCGCGAGATCCGCGAGGCCGTCGTGGGTCAGCCGTTCCCGGAGGACCTCGAGGCAGAGGTCCGGTCCGCCTACGAGAAGCTGGCCGCGGAGAGCGGGGGAGACGAGGCGTCGTTCGCCGTGCGTTCCTCGGCCACCGCCGAGGACCTGCCCGACGCGTCCTTCGCGGGGCAGCAGGAGACCTTCCTCAACGTGCGGGGGATCGACGCGGTGCTGCTGGCGATCCGCGAGGTCTTCGCATCGCTCTACAACGACCGGGCGATCGCCTACCGGGTCCACCACGGCTTCGCCCACGCCGACGTCGGGCTCTCCGCCGGCGTGCAGCGCATGGTGCGCTCCGACATCGGCTCCTCCGGGGTCATGTTCACGATGGACACCGAGTCGGGCTTCACCGACGCCGTGTTCATCACCTCCGCCTTCGGCCTCGGCGAGGGTGTCGTGCAGGGCGCGGTCAACCCCGACGAGTGGTACGTCTACAAGCCGGCGCTGCGTGCCGGCCGCCCGGCCGTGCTCAAGCGCGGCGTCGGTGGCAAGGCGACGAAGATGGTCTACACCTCTGACGAGACCGTGGGTCGCACCACCGAGTTCGTCGAGGTCGACGCGGCCCAGAGCCGGCTGCTCAGCCTCACCGATGACGAGGTCGAGGAGCTCGCCCGCCACGCACTGGTCATCGAGGAGCACTACGGCCGCCCGATGGACATCGAGTGGGGCAAGGACGGTGTCGACGGCCAGCTCTACGTGCTGCAGGCCCGTCCGGAGACGGTCGAGTCGCGGCGTACGGGTGCGCTCGAGCGCTTCAAGATGAACGACTCCGGCCCGGTCCTCGTCGAGGGCCGCGCGATCGGCCAGAAGATCGGCGCCGGCGCGGTGCGCGTCATGAGGTCGATCGAGGACATGCACCTCTTCCAGACCGGCGAGGTCCTCGTCGCCGACATGACCGACCCCGACTGGGAGCCGATCATGAAGCGCGCCTCGGCGATCGTCACCAACCGTGGCGGCCGCACCTGCCACGCGGCGATCATCGCCCGCGAGCTCGGCATCCCCGCTGTCGTCGGCAGCGGCTCCGGCACCCGCGAGCTCGCCGACGGTCGCGAGGTCACGGTCTCGTGCGCCGAGGGCGACACCGGCCTGGTCTACGAGGGCCTCCTCGACTTCACCGTGGAGCGCACCGAGCTCGACTCGATGCCCGACCTCCCGGTCAAGATCATGATGAACGTCGGCACGCCGGAGCAGGCGTTCTCCTTCGCCCAGCTGCCCAACGCCGGCGTCGGCCTGGCCCGCCTCGAGTTCGTCATCAACCGCCAGATCGGCATCCACCCCAAGGCGCTGCTCGACCTCGCCGCCGACCCCGACAGCCTCGACCCGAAGCTCCGCGACCAGATCACCGAGACCATCGCGGCCTACCCCGGCCCGCGCGAGTTCTTCGTGCAGCGCGTCTCCGAGGGCATCAGCATGCTCGCCGCGGCCTTCGCGCCGAACCCGGTCATCGTGCGGATGTCGGACTTCAAGTCCAACGAGTACGCCAACCTCGTCGGCGGTGAGGCCTACGAGCCCCACGAGGAGAACCCGATGATCGGCTACCGAGGTGCTTCGCGCTACCTCTCGCCCGACTTCGCCGAGTGCTTCGCGATGGAGTGCGAGGCGTTGCGCCACGTGCGTGACGAGATGGGCCTGACCAACGTCTGGGTGATGATCCCCTTCGTGCGCACCCTCGCCGAGGCCCGCGGTGTCATCGACCTGCTCGGCAAGCACGGCCTCGTCCGTGGGGAGAACGGCCTCAAGGTCGTGATGATGTGCGAGGTCCCGTCCAACGCGGTGATCGCCGAGCAGTTCCTCGAGCATTTCGACGGCTTCTCCATCGGCTCCAACGACATGACCCAGCTGACCCTCGGCCTCGACCGTGACTCCGCGCTCGTCGCCGAGGGCTTCGACGAGCGGGACCCCGCCGTCAAGCACATGCTCAGCCTGGCCATCAAGGCCTGCAAGGCGCAGGGCAAGTACGTCGGCATCTGCGGCCAGGGCCCCTCCGACCATCCAGACCTCGCCGAGTGGCTGCTGGAGCAGGGCATCGAGTCCATGTCGCTCAACCCCGACACGGTCGTCGACACGTGGTTGCGGCTGGCGAAGGTGGGCCAGGCCGCGGGCTAGGGCTGGGCTGGGCTGGGCTGGGCTACAGCGTCGCGGCCTCGACGAGCGACGGGCCGTACCACGTCAGCAGGCGTCCGTTCACGAGCCGGGTCGGCGTCCGGGTGAAGGCCTCCGGCCCGTCCTCGGCCGTGAAGACGTAGGGCTCGTCCGGCAGCAGTACGACGTCCGCTCCAGCGCCGTCGACGGCCGCGAGGTCGACGGTGGGATAGCGGTCCGGGTGCTCGGCGAACACGTTCTCCCAGCCGAGTCGGCGCAGCAGGTCACCGGTGAAGGTGGTGCTGCCCACGACCATCCAGGGGTCGCGCCAGATCGGCATCGCCACCCGGGCCGTCACGGGCGGCACCGGCCCGCACCAGAGCGAGCGCGAGCGAAGCAGCCACTCGGGCCAGGGCCACCCGAGCACGTCGAGCAACCGCTCGAGCGAGGCGACCGCGCCGGGCACGGTCTCGATGTCGGTGACCCAGACCCGCACGCCGGCCTCGCGGAGCCGGCGTACGTCCAGCTCGCGGTTCTCCTCCTTGGTGCACACCACCAGGTCGGGGGAGAGGGCCCGGATGGCCGCCAGGTCGGGGTTCTTGGTGCCGCGCACCCGCGTGACGTCGAGGTCGGCCGGGTGCGTGCACCAGTCGGTCGCACCCACCAGCGCCGCGCGGTCGACCGAGGCGAGCGCCTCGGTGATGGAGGGGACCAGCGAGACGACCCGGCGCACGGGGCGGGGACCGTCGTAGACCGTGCCCAGGTCGTCGAACGGGAGGTCCGTCACCGGCGCAGGCCCAGCCCGGTCGCGACGTCGGCGACCCAGGGGTGCGTGGCGATGTCGGCGTCGAGGGCCGTCGCGATGTCGTCGGGGATGTCGCACGCCCGACGGGTGTCCATCGCGACGTGGACGTACATCACCTCCATGACGCAGGCGAGCCGGTCGTGGGTGCGGTCGAGCACGAAGGAGACCGCGTGGACGGCCTTCGACGTCCGCCCGGCGATGCCGGTGTGGACCGCGTAGGTCTCGTCGAGCCGCAGCTCGCCGAGGTAGCGGATGGAGTGCTCGACGGTGAAGAACGACAGCCCGCGGGAGCCGATGTAGTCCTCGCCCATCCCGAGCTCGCCCAGCCGCAGCCATGCCGCCCAGGAGGCCTCGCGGAAGTAGACCGAGATGTTCATGTGGCCGTTCTCGTCGATCGCCTCGGGTGCGACGGTCCGGTCGAAGTGCGACGGCAGCGTGCGGATCTGGTCGGCCGTGGGCGGCAGGGGTGCGGGACTCACGTGCCGACCGTACCGGCGTGTGACGAGGGACCGGTCTAGCCCCCACCCCGCTGCTGGGGACTTCGGCAGACGCACGTCACGCCGGAGACCTATTTTCGCGTCGTGCCTCCCTTCAACGCGTCCTCGTCACGCCTCGTCCTGGCCTCAGCGGCCCTCCTCCTGCTTACCTCCGCCTGCAGCGGAGGCGGCTCCGAGAAGCCCGGGTCCGACGGCGGCGGCGGTGGTGGCGCCACGAGTGCGGTCGAGCACACCGGCCGCGAGGGCGACGGCTGGACGGTGCTCCACTACTCGATGGCCGACACCGACCTCGAGCCGTTCATGGTCGCCGACGTCAACGAGATCGGTGTCGTGGGCTCCAACGACAACCTGCACGTGCGCGAGTTCATGGACCGCAACGAGGGCTACGGCGACGACGAGCTGCTCGACCAGGGCAGCTGGGTCGGTGGCCGCATCCTCGACATCGGCCAGGGCGGCGCGACCGAGGTCGTCGAGGACCTCGGCGACGTCAACTCGGCCGACCCCGAGGTGCTCGCGCGCTTCGTCGCCGAGGGCATCGAGGCCAACCGCGCAGGGCACTACGCGCTGATCATCTCCGACCACGGCGCCTCATGGCCGGGCATCGGGCCCGACGAGGGCAGCGACTACGACGTGCTCGACCTGGCCGAGATCACCGCGGGCATCTCCAGCGGTCTCGAGCAGGCCGGAGTCGACAAGCTCGACCTGCTCGGCTTCGACGCCTGCCTGATGGCCAACTACGAGGTCGCCAGCGCGGTCGCGCCGCTGGCCGACCGGCTGGTCGCCTCGCAGGAGCTCGAGCCCGGTCACGGCTGGGACTACACCTCCCTGCAGCTGCTCGCCGACGACCCCGAGGCCACGGCCGACGAGCTCGGCTCCGAGATCATCGCCGGCTTCGCGGGCCAGGCCGCCGACCAGGGCACCAGTGACACGATCACGCTCTCGATGGTCGACCTGACGCAGATGGACGCCGTCGACGAAGCGGTCGCCGCCTTCGCCGCGGCGATGGAGGAGCAGTCGACCGACGTCGCTCCCGCCGTGGGTCAGTCCGAGGCGACCACGCTGGCCTTCGGCAAGAGCCCGGACCAGAGCCAGGACAAGCACCTCAGCGACCTCGGGCTCCTCGCGACCTCGATCGGCGAGTCCGCCCCCGAGGTGGCCGAGCAGGCCGACGCGCTCGTCAGTGCGCTCGACGACGTCGTGCTCGACAGCGTGGAGGGTGCCGGGACCGCCGGCGCGACCGGCCTGTCGATCTATCTCCCGCCGGTCGTCGACCTCGCCGACCCGGCGTACGCCGACGTCGTGAGCTCGCAGGAGTGGCGCTCCTTCCTCGACAGCTACTACGCCGCGGGCGAGGCGATTCCCGACGAGGAGCTGCCGACCTTCACCGACCCCGAGGCCGGTCCGGAGGTCACCTTCGACGACGACGGCAGCATCACGCTGACCGGTGCCTACGACCCTGCTGCCCTGGACAACATCACCGAGGCGACCATCAGCTATGCCCTGGTCAACGACGACGAGTCGATCACCTACCTCGGCGAGGAGATCGCGGACTTCACCGACGAGGGCGGCTCGCCCACCGCGTCGGGCAACTACGACCTGACGTTCCTCCAGATCGACGACGGCGTGGACTCGGCCTACGCCTACGTCGACCTCGACCTGAGCGAAGACCTCAGCACGGCGTTCTTCGACGTGCCGATGACCTACTACGCCTCGACCGACCCCGACCAGGTCGACCCGCAGGATGCCCTGCTGTCGCTGGTGCTCGACGTCGAGGCCGGCGAGTTCGTCAGCGAGACGATCTACCTCTACGACGAGCTGACCGGCGGCTACGGCGAGCTCGCGCCCGACCCCGAGGGCATCATCATCCCCGACGTGCTGACCATCGGCGCCGACGGCGAGCAGGTGTGGGAGCCGACCAGCGACGTCGGGCTCTACTCCGACACCGCCAACCTCACCTACGAGTTCGTGCCGCTCGAGACGGGCACGCTGCTCCAGGCCGACCTCACGGTCGTCGACTACGGCGGCAATGCCAGCACGCTGAGCTCGCTGGTCGAGGTGCCCTGACCCCGGGTCACCCCACGTCGAGATCGTGCTCGGGCAGCTCCTCAGCCTCGGAATCCGGCTCGTCGGGGGTGTTGTCCCCTGAGCCAGAGCCGCTGGTGGAGTCCTCGCCGGTCTCAGCCCCGCCGTCCTCAGCCTCGTTGAGCTCAGCCTCGGCGTCCTCAGCCTCGTCGGGCTCGGCCGACTCCCCGTCCGACGCGTCGGAAGGGGGCTCGCCGGACCCGTTGGTGTCGTCCCCGGCGTCCCCGTCGCCCTCGTCGCCCTCGGGCTGGTCTGGTCCAGCCTGGTCCGGAGCGTCGCCCGGTGACGAGGCGCCACCGCCACCGCCGTCGACCTCGACCTCGCCGTCGACCTCGACCTCGCCTGGGCCCTGGTCCGGTCCCTGGCCCTCGTCGTTGGTGCCGGGGGTGAGTGGCGTGCCGGGGCGGACGTCGACGTCACGAGGTGACGAGTCGGTGCCGGGTGAGTCGCCGCGGTCCCCGGACTCCCGGTCGGGCGCCTGAGACGGATCCTCCGTAGCAGGGCGGTCCGACGGCTCGATGGTCGGCTCCGGAGGGGAGAGCAGCACGTCCGAGGCGTAGGCGGCACCGAACAGGGTGACGGTGACGGACGCCGCCACGGCTGCGAGCCGCACCCCGACCGGGAGACGTCGGCGGGTCGGCACCGGCGTGTGTCGCGCAATGCCTGCCAGGGTGGCAGCGAACTGATCGTCCTCGAGGACGGGCACGTCCGCACGCAGCGCACGTGACACCGCACGGATGGAGATCGGGTCAGTCACACTTGTACAGGTCGCGACTGCGCCGATCGGTTACATGTCCGGCCAATGATGCTTATCCGGAGAATCCTTGGGCCGATGTCGTCACTATGGGGCCGGGGAGACAGGAGCACGCGATGAGTGGACGTCGCGAGGACGACGACCTCGTCGCGCGTGCCCGACGTGGGGACGAGGCGGCGTGGGCGGAGCTGTTCCGGGCGCACGGAGGTCGACTCATCGTCTGGCTGCGCACGATGCCGAGCGGAGACGCAGCGGCCGCGGCAGAGGACATCGCCGCAGATGCCTGGCTGACGGCGGCGCAGAGCATTGCCAAGTTCTCGGGCTCCGGTGACGACTTTGCGGGCTGGCTCTTCAGCATCGCCCGCAACGTCGCAGGCAACCGACGGCGTACGTCGACGCGGCGCGCGACGCAGCCCCACGCCACCCACATCCCCGACGGCATCGACTGGGGGGCCGCCGAGGACCGGACCCCACTCGTCGACGGCGACGACCTGACACGTCGACTCCTCAGCCACCTCTCGCCCCGTGAGGCCGAGGTGGTCGCCTGCATCGACGTGGTCGGGCTCGACACCGCCGCCACCAGCCAGGCCCTCGGGATGAGTCCGACCGCTGTCCGCGTCGCGCGACACCGGGCGCTGAGGAGGCTCCGCGCGATCCTCGAGGCAGCCGACTCGCCGACCGGATCGACGGGAAGCCTCCACCGCGCGACGACCCAGCCACCGCGGGGCCTGGACCTGGGCATGTAACGGATCGGCCCGGTCGCGACCTGAGTCCTTGCACGGCCCCCATCCGAGCCGCCACCTCATGCGGCGACCAATGTCCAGGAGAACCCATGATGTTTCAGAGCTCCCGACACGGCAGGGTGATCGCCATCAGCGCGGCGCTTGCTGCAGCCGGTGTCTTCACCGTTGGCCCCGTCGCTCATGCGGCTGGTGCGGACTCCGATCGTGACGGCATCCCGAACCGCTGGGAACGCAGCCACGGGATGAACCCGTTCAAGGCTGCCGATGCCCGTGCTGACTTCGACCGTGACGGGCTCAAGAACCTCGGGGAGTTCCGTCGGGGGGGACTCCTGCGCGACGAGGACACCGACAACGACGGGCACGACGACGGCGACGAGGTGCACGACGGCACGTCGTCGACGGACGTCGACGACGCGGACACCGACGACGACGGCACGAGCGACGGTGACGAGGACTCCGACCGCGACGCCATCGACAACGAGGACGAGGACGACGCCTCGGAGTCATGTGGTGCTGATGACGACGACCGCGACGCAGATCACGTCGACGACGAGGACGAGAACGAGAACGGCGGAGGCGTCCGCGACGCTGACTCCGACGACGACGGGATCTCCGACGGCGACGAGGACAGTGACGACGACGGCGAGGCCGACGAGGACGAGGACGACAGCGCGAGCGACGTGTGCTCGGTTGACGCGGACGACGACGGTGAGGCCGACGAGGACGAGTCCGACGTGCTCGGCTCGATCCAGAGCTTCGACGGCACCACGCTGGTCGTCATGACCGTAGGCGGCACCACCGTGAGCGGTGTCGTCACCGAGAGCACCGAGATCGAGTTCGAGGACGGCGGCGAGGACGGCGGCGAGGACGGCGGCGAGGACGGCGGCGAGGACGGCGAGGCCACGACCGCCGACCTGCAGCCTGGTGTCACGGTCGCCGAGCTCGAGTTCGACGACGAGACCGGCGACCTCGACGAGGTCGAGATCTACCTGCCCCAGGCCTGACCTGACCCTCCCCGATGAGAGCCGCGCCCGCCACCTCAGACGTGGCCGGCGCGGCTTTCTCGGTGTCGCTGGTGGATCACCCGTGGGTGGATCAGACGTTGCGGCGGTATTGACCGCCCACCTCGAAGAACGCCTCGGTGACCTGGCCGAGTGAGCACACCCGGGCGGCGTCCATCAGCACGGCGAAGACGTTGTCACCGCTGACGGCTGCCGCCTTGAGGCGTGCGATCGCCTCCGTGGCCTCGGCCGAGTGCGCAGCCTGGAAGGCGTGGACGCGCGAGAGCTGCCCCTCCTTCTCCTCGTCGGTGGCGCGCGCCAGCTCGATGTGGACCGGCGTGCCGTCGGTGTCGGCCTTGCGGAAGGTGTTGACGCCGATGATGGGCAGCGACCCGTCGTGCTTGCGGTGCTCGTAGAGCATCGACTCGTCCTGGATGCGACCGCGCTGGTAGCCGGTCTCCATCGCGCCGAGCACGCCGCCGCGTTCGTTGATCGCGTCGAACTCGGCGAGCACGGCCGTCTCGACGAGGTCGGTGAGCTCGTCGATGATGAAGGAGCCCTGGAGCGGGTTCTCGTTCATCGCCAGGCCCCACTCCTTGTTGATGATCATCTGAATCGCGAGGGCCCGGCGTACGGACTCCTCGCCCGGGGTTGTGACGGCCTCGTCGTAGGCGTTGGTGTGCAGGCTGTTGGCGTTGTCGTAGATCGCGATCAGGGCCTGCAGCGTGGTGCGGATGTCGTTGAAGTCCATCTCCTGCGCGTGCAGCGAGCGACCGGACGTCTGGACGTGGTACTTCAGCTTCTGGGAGCGGTCGTTGGCGCCGTACTTCTCCTTCAGAGCGATAGCCCAGATGCGGCGGGCGACGCGACCGATCACGCTGTACTCAGGATCCATGCCGTTGGAGAAGAAGAACGACAGGTTGGGCGCGAAGTCGTCGATGTCCATGCCGCGCGCGAGGTAGGCCTCGACGTAGGTGAAGCCGTTGGCGAGGGTGAACGCGAGCTGGCTGATCGGGTTGGCCCCGGCCTCGGCGATGTGGTAGCCGGAGATCGAGACCGAGTAGAAGTTGCGCACCTGCTGCTCGATGAACCACTCCTGGATGTCGGCCATCATCCGCAGCGAGAACTCCGTGGAGAACAGGCAGGTGTTCTGACCCTGGTCCTCCTTGAGGATGTCGGCCTGCACCGTGCCGCGCACGTTGGCGACGGCGTACGCCGCCAGCTCGGCGCGCTCCTCGTCAGACGGCTCGCGCGCCTCCTTGTCGCGGAAGGCGTCGACCTGCTGGTCGATCACGGTGTTGAGGAAGAACGCCAGCACCGTCGGGGCCGGACCGTTGATCGTCATGGAGACGCTGGTCGAGGGCGCGACCAGGTCGAAGCCGCCGTAGAGCACCTTCATGTCGTCGAGGGTCGCGACGCTGACGCCGGAGGTGCCGACCTTGCCGTAGATGTCGGGGCGCGGGTCGGGGTCCCGGCCGTAGAGGGTGACGGAGTCGAAGGCGGTCGAGAGGCGTTTGGCGTCGCCGTCGGCGGAGAGGATCTTGAACCGTCGGTTGGTGCGTGCAGGGTCACCCTCGCCGGCGAACATCCGGGCGGGGTCCTCACCGTCGCGCTTGAAGGGGAAGACGCCGGCCGTGTAGGGGAAGTAGCCCGGGAGGTTCTCCCGGCGCCAGAAACTGACCAGCTCGCCGTGGTCGGTGGAGCGGGGCAGTGAGACGCGGGGGATCTTGTTGCCGCTGAGCGACTCGCGGGTCAGCTGGGTGGTGATCTCCTTGTCGCGCACCCGCGTCACGAGCTCGTCGCCGGAGTAGGACTCGACGACCGCGGGCCAGCCGGCGAGCTGGTCGGAGACCTCGAGGGGGAGGGTCTTGCGGGCCCTCTCGAGCAGGTGCGGCACGTCGCCGTGGTCGCCCTCGCCCAGCTCCTCGGTGACGGACTCGAGGCGCTGCACACGACGGGCCGCCTCCGCGAGCTCCTCGGTGCGCGCGTGGTAGCCGCGGACGGTCTCGGTGATCTCGGCGAGGTAGCGCACGCGGTCGGTCGGGACAACCTGACGGATGCCGGAGGAGTGCTTGACGTCGACGGGGGCGAGGGTGCCCTCGTCGAAGGTCAGGCCCTTGTCGGTCAGCAGCCCGCGCACGTGCTGGTAGAGCGCCGTCACGCCGTCGTCGTTGAACGTCGCCGCGGACGTGCCGAAGACCGGCATGTCGGCGGGCTGCTGGCCGAAGGCCTCGCGGTTGCGGACTAGCTGTCGCCCGACGTCACGCAGCGCGTCCTTGGCGCCGCGGCGCTCGAACTTGTTGATCGCCACGACGTCGGCGAAGTCGAGCATGTCGATCTTCTCCAGCTGTGAGGCGGCGCCGAACTCCGGCGTCATGACATACATCGAGGTGTCGACGAACGGCACGATCGCCGCGTCGCCCTGGCCGATGCCGGGCGTCTCGACGATGACCAGGTCGAAGCCGGCGGCCTTGACGACATCGATGACGTCGACCAGGTGCTCGGGGAGCTCGTGGGCGCCGCGGGTCGCGAGGCTGCGGAAGAAGACGGCCGAGTCGCCGGCCCCCTGACGCGCAATGCTGTTCATCCGGATCCGGTCGCCGAGCAGCGCACCGCCACCACGACGGCGGGTCGGGTCGACGGCGATGACCGCGATCCGCAGCTTGTCCTGCTGGTCGAGCCGGAAGCGTCGTACGAGCTCGTCGGTCAGCGACGACTTGCCGGAGCCACCGGTGCCGGTGATGCCCAGGACCGGCGCCGCGTGCCGCGTCGCGCTGGCGCGCAGCTGCTCGAGGGTGTCGGCGTCGAGCTGGCCCTGCTCGGCACCGGTGATGGCGCGGGCGATCGCGAAACGGTCGCCGCTGATGACCTGCTCGGCGTTGACCTGCTTGCGTGCCCACAGGTCGAAGTCGCAGTCCTTGACGATGGAGTTGATCATCCCGACCAGGCCCATGCGCTGGCCGTCCTCGGGGGAGAAGATCGTGACGCCGGCCTGGCGCAGTCGCTGGATCTCGTCGTCCACGATGACGCCGCCGCCGCCGCCGACGACCTTGACGTGGTCGGCACCCTGGGCGCGCAGCGACTCCACGAGGTACTCGAAGTACTCGATGTGGCCGCCCTGGTAGGACGACACCGCCACGCCCTGCGCGTCCTCCTCGAGCGCCGCGTCGACGACCTCCTGGACCGAGCGGTTGTGACCGAGGTGGATGACCTCGCAGCCCTGGCTCTGGAAGATCCGCCGCATGATGTTGATCGAGGCGTCGTGACCGTCGAAGAGACTCGACGCGGTCACGAGACGGACCGGGTGCTGGGGCTGGTGAATCGTCATCGACTACCTCGCTGGTGGGGCTGTGACGGAGTTACTTGGATGTCCAACTATCTGATCATAGGACGTCCATGGACCTGGGGCAATCGGGTGGTGGGAGCGCTTCGGGGGAAAGTGCGGGACGTTTTCGACCCTCCACTGCCGCGGGAAGGGCTAAAACGTCCCGCACTTTCCGGGCAGGTCAGTCCACCCGGTCGCCGGCAGCCGACCGGTAGGCGCCCAGGAGGGCGGTCAGGGCCGCGACCTCGGTGTCCGGGAGGCCGGGGGCGGCGAAGACGCCGTCGTTGAGCCCGGTGGTGGCGCGTGCGACGACCTCACGACCGGTCGCGGTGATCGAGGCGAGGATGACCCGGCCGTCGGACGTCGAGCGCTCGCGGTCGACGTAGCCCTGTTTCTGGAGCCGGTCGACGGCGCTGGTCACCGAGGTGGGGTGCACCTGGAGTAGCGAGCCGAGGCGGGTCATCGGCATCGCGCCCGCAGAGGTGAAGGAGAGCAACATCAGGACCTCGTAGCGGGCGAAGGTGAGGTCCAGCGGACGCAGCACGGCGTCGATGCGCTCCATCACCAGCTGCTGCACGCGCACCAGCGACGTCACCATCGCCATCCCGTCGGCCGCCCCGGCCCACCCGTGACGTACCCACTGGTGGTGCGCCTCGCGGATCGGGTCGCGGTCGTCGACGGGCGACAACCTCAGCCCAGCGCGCGGTCGAGGGCGGCAGCGACGTGCAGGGTCGTGCAGGGGAAGGCGGGCAGCTCGGAGTCGGCCTGGTGGACCAGCAGCTCGAGCTCCGTGCAGCCGAGGATCAGGCCGCCGGCGCCGGCGTCCCAGAGCTCCTCGATCAGGCCCACGACCGTGCGGCGGGAGGTGTCGAGCACCTTGCCGTGCACTAGCTCGTCGTAGATGACGCGGTTGATCGCAGCGTGGTGTCGCTCGTCCGGCACGTGCACCGTGAGCCCGTGGCTGACGAGACGGTCGGTGAAGAAGGAGCGCGACATCGCGAAGGTCGTGCCGATGAAGCCGACCGAGTCGAGGCCCTGGGCCTTGACGGCCTCGGCGACCACGTCAGCGAGGTGCAGCACCGGGATCCCGACCGCGGCCTCGACCTGGTCGGCGACGCGGTGGAAGGTCGTCGTGCAGAGCAGGAGGAAGTCGGCACCGGCACGCTCGAGGCCCTGGGCAGCGGTCACCAGGATCGTCGCCACCTCGTCCCAGCGTTCCTGCTCCTGGAGCGCGGTGACCTCCGCGAAGTCGACCGACGACATGATCGTCCGGGCCGAGCTGAGACCGCCGAGGCGCTTCTCCACACCGATGTTGAGGGCTTCGTAGTAGGCGGCGCTGCTCTCCCAGCTCATGCCGCCGATGAGTCCGATGGTCTGCACGGACCGCAGTCTGCCACTCGGGAGCACCCGGACGCAGAAGGACCCGCTCGTGGACGCGGCTCCCGACGCGACGAGCGGGTCAACTCCTGATCATCGGGCACGGGCTCCGCGGTCCCCCCAGACCCTCGGCGCCCCACCCATGTTCCGCCGACTCCCTCTTGATCCGGCGGACAACACCACGTTAGGCCCGCGCTCACCACGCCAGGCCCACGTCAGGTCCACCCGACGCCCAGGGTTCGGTAACAAATCAGTGGACGTCCGGAAGCACCCGGTGCACCTTGTGCTGAGCGGCCTGTGCGCGCGGCCGGATCACCAGCTCGTCGACGTTGACGTGGGCCGGACGGGTCACCATCCAGCCGATCGCGTCCGCCACGTCCTCGGCGGTCAACGGCTCGGCGACGCCGGCATAGACGGCCTCCGCCTTCTCCTGGTCACCCTCGAAGCGCACCAGGGCGAACTCGTCCGTGCGCACCATCCCCGGCGCGATCTCGCAGACCCGCACGGGTTGGTCCCACAGCTCCAGGCGCAGCGTCTCGGTGACGACCTGGGTGCCGTGCTTGGCTGCGGTGTAGCCGGCGCCGCCCTCGTAGGCGACCCGGCCGGCGGTCGAGCCGACGTTGAGGATCACGCCCGCGCCCGACGCCACGAGGGCGGGCAGCAGCGCCCGGGTTACCTGCATCAGGCCGATCACGTTGACCTCGAACATCTGGCGCCACTCGTCGCTATCGGCCTGGGCGACGGGGGAGGCGCCGAACGCGCCCCCCGCGTTGTTCACCAGTACGTCGAGCCGCTCGCCGACGCGGGCGGCCAGCCCGGCGACCGAGTCGGCGTCGGTGACGTCGCACACGACCGCCGTGCCCCCGATCTCGGCGGCGAGGGCCTCGATCCGGTCGACGCGGCGAGCGGCGCAGAAGACGTGGAAGCCCTGGGCGGCCAGCGTGCGTGCGGTGGCGGCGCCGATGCCGCTGCTGGCCCCGGTGACGACGGCGGTGCGTGAGGTGCTCATGCGGGCCATCCTGACGGGTCTCCTGATGGGTCTCCCTGACAGGTCTCGCCGACAGGTCTCGTTGGCTGGGCCACACCGGTGGCAGACTCCCCCCGTGCCCCCGACCCTCCTCGCCCGCGTCGCCGGTGTCGCGGGCGGACTCTGCTGGCTGGTCCGCGCCGCAGCCGGTGTGGACGAGCTCCGCTGGCCGGGGCTCGTGCTGCTCGCCCTCGCGCTCGCCGGGCTGGGGTCCGGCCTGGTCAGCACCAGCGCCACGTGGTTGCGGGTGATCGTCGCAGTGGCGCTCCCGGTGCTCGGCTGGTCGGTCGTGGAGGTCGTCGGTGGTGAGGGTGAGGGTCGCGTTGTCGACGCGGTGGCGGGGGTCACGGTGGCCGTGGTCTGCGTCGTGGGCCTGGTCCGCTCCCGCGGGCAGCGGCACCCGGTGGGCTCGCACTCCGCCTGACTCGTCAAGCACCGACCGCCGGATGGGACAGCGGGAATCAGCAGGCCACGGCCGTGGTTGCGTTGGCGGAGGCACTGCGTCCCCGACACGTGCGAACGAAGGAGTGACATGCAGCCGATCCGGCGTCTGGCCATGATCAGCCTGCACACCTCGCCGCTGGACCAGCCCGGCATCGGCGACGCGGGCGGCATGAACGTCTACGTCATCGAGCTCGCCAAGCGACTGGCCCGCCAGGGCATCGAGGTCGACATCTTCACGCGCGCCACCAGCTCCGGCCTGCCGCCGGTCGTCTCGGCCTGCGACGGGGTCAACGTCCGTCACGTCCACGCGGGTCCGTTCGAGGGCCTGACCAAGGACGAGCTGCCGGGCCAGCTGTGCGTCTTCGCCCGCGAGGTGCTCCGCGCCGAGGCGGCCCAGCCGCTGGGGCACTACGACGCCGTGCACTCCCACTACTGGCTCTCCGGCCAGGTCGGCGCCCTCGCGCGCGATCGCTGGGGCGTGCCGCTGGTCCACTCCATGCACACCATGGCCAAGGTCAAGAACGCCGCGCTCGCCCTCGGTGACACCCCCGAGCCCACTGCGCGGATCATCGGCGAGGAGCAGGTCGTCGAGTCGGCCGACATGCTCATCGCCAACACCGACCTCGAGGCCAAGCAGCTGATCAACCTCTACGACGCCGACCCCGGCCGCGTCGAGGTCGTGCACCCCGGCGTCGACCTCTCGGTCTTCCGCCCGGTCGACCGCGACACGGTGCGCACCGAGCTCGGCCTGCCCCGCGACGCCCACGTGCTGCTCTTCGCCGGCCGGATCCAGCCTCTGAAGGCCCCCGACGTGCTGCTGCGCGCGGTCGCCGCTCTCCTGGCCGGCGACCCCGGTCTGCGCTCGCGGATCGTGGTGCCCGTGGTCGGTGGTCCTTCGGGCAGCGGGCTGGACCGTCCCGAGTCGCTCGCGTCGCTGGCCCGCGAGCTCGGCATCGATGACGTGGTGCGCTTCGTGCCGCCGGTCTCCCAGGCCGACCTGTCGCGGTGGTACGCCGCCGCGACGCTGGTCGCCGTCCCGTCCTACAACGAGTCCTTCGGGCTCGTCGCGGCCGAGGCCCAGGCGGCGGGGACCCCCGTCGTGGCGGCCGCGGTCGGCGGCCTCACGACCGTCGTACGCGACGGACACAGCGGTCTGCTCGTCGAGGGTCACGACGCCGACGAGTGGGCCCGCGCACTCGGTCGGGTGCTCGGTGACCCCGCCCTCCTGGCCCGGTTGCGCGATGGTGCGCGGGCCCAGGCGCGGCAGTTCTCCTGGGAGGCGACCGCGGCCCAGACGCTCGACGTCTACGCCCGCGCTAGGAGCGCCATGCGAGAGTCGGTGGCGTGAGCGCTGACGTCGTCCGTGACTACCTGACCGCCAACGAGATCGAGTTCGACGAGTTGAACCCCGGGGTCTTCTCGGTGTCCCTGCCGGGCGAGAAGAAGCTCCAGATCGCGGTCCGCCTCGACGTGGGCGCGCACGCCCTCGGGATCCACGCCTTCGTGTGCCGCAAGCCCGACGAGAACCACGAGCGGGTCTACCGCTGGCTCCTGGAGCGCAACCTGCGCCTCTACGGCGTGGCGTTCGCCGTCGACCAGCTCGGTGACATCTACCTCGACGGCCGGCTCCCGCTCTCGGCGATCACCGACGAGGAGCTCGACCGGGTCATCGGCTCGGTGCTGTCCTACGCCGACGACTCGTTCAACCAGATCCTCGAGCTCGGCTTCGCCACCTCGATCCGCAAGGAGTGGGAGTGGCGCAAGCTGCGCGGCGAGCCCACGGCCAACCTCGAGGCCTTCCGCGGGTGGCTGGAGTCGGGCGCCGACCCCTCGCCCAACTGACGCGGGACGTCATGCGGATCGTGGAGGCGACTCCTCGGTCCGTATGACGTTGCCGGCTCGGGCGAGGACGGTCAGGCGCCGAGCATCCCGGTCGCGCGGGCGCGCGACCAGGAGGAGCCTGCGAACAGCGCGTCGGCGGTGACGGGCCGACCCAGGTGGTAGCCCTGTCCGAGCGTGCAGCCCATCGCCAGCAGGTGCGCCTGCTGCTGCGCGTCCTCGATGCCCTCGGCGACCACGGTGGCGCCGATGGTGGTGAGCAGGCCGAGGACCGCGCGGGTCAGCGCGAAGTCGGCCGGTGACGTCGCGATGCCGGAGACCAGCGAGCGGTCGACCTTGACGGTGTCGATCGGCAGCCGGTGCAAGTGCCGGATCGAGGAGTAGCCGGTGCCGAAGTCGTCGATGCCGAGTCCGACCCCGAGCTCGTGGAGCGCCGTGATCGTGCGCAGCACGCGCGGGTCGTCGGCGAGCAGCGCGGTTTCAGTGATCTCCAGCAGGAGCTGGGGTGCGGGCACGTCCCAGCGGTCGAGCACGGCGGCCATGCCGTCGGCGTACGACGCCTCGCGCAGCTCGATCGGGGAGACGTTGACGTGCATCCGGAAGCCCGGCACGACGCGGCCGCGCCACGCAGCGAGCTGGGCCACGGCGCGGTCGAGCACGAGGCGACCCAACGGGTGGATCAGGCCGGTGCGCTCGGCGGCCTCCACGGCGACCAGCGGGCCGACCGCGCCCCGGGTGGGGTGCTGCCAGCGCAGCAGGGCCTCGGCGCCGGTGGTCGTGCCGCGACGCAGGTCGACGACGGGCTGGTAGGCGAGGTGGAGCTCGTCGGGCTGCTCGGTGAGGGCGACGGCGAGGTCGCGCACCAGGGTCAGGCCCAGGCCCGAGCCGAGGCCCTCGTCGGAGTCGTGGTGCCAGCTCGTGCCGCCCGGGGTGTCGCGCTGGGCGATCACGAGGGTGCTGCGGGCGTCGCGCACGGCGTCCCACACGTCCTCGTCGTCGTGGCAGGCACGCACGGCGACGGTCACGATCGGCCAGACCCGCTCGCCGCGCACCTCGAGCATCTCGCGCATGTCGGCCACGAGCAGGTCGAGCTGGGAGACCGAACGGTCGCGGTCGACCACGGCGGCGGCGAGGAAGCCGCCGAGCCGGGAGACCCTCAGCAGGTGGCACGGCACGGTGGCGTGCTCCTGGGCCCGGCGCACGACCTCGGCCGTGGAGTCGTCGAGGCTGCGCACGCCGTAGACGTCGGCGATGTCGGGGCCGTTGGAGAGCGAGGCGGCGACCAGCAGCAGCTGGCGGCCCTCGGCCACGGCCCGGTCGCGGAGTTCCTCGATGGTGCCGGTCAGGCTCGAGGCGGTCGTGGGGGTCATCGCAGGCCCCCCGGCACGTGGGCGCCGACGGCGGGGGCCGGCGCGAGGCTCCAGGGCAGGGGGAGGCGTCGTACGACGTCGAGCAGCGCGACGGCGGCGACGCCCACGTTGAGGTAGGCCGAGACCCCCAGGCGGTGCATCTCGTCGAGCTCGGCCTCGGTGGCGTCGTGGCCGACGACGACCACCGGCGTGCGACGCAGCTGGAGGTGGCCGCGGGCGGCGCGCAGCACCTCGACGCCCGAGCCGTCGGGGAAGCGGTGGTCGGTCACGACGACGACCGGCACCCGGTCACGCGTGCGGCCGGGGATGCCGAGCAGCAGGTCGACGGCGTCGCGCACGCTGGTGGCGGTGCGCACGGGGTTGGCGAGTCCGCCGGCCGCGAGCGCGGTGGCGAGCGCGGCGGCGCGTGCCGGGTCGGCGCTCGCGACGAGCACCGGGGGGCTGGTCGCCGGGTGTGGGGTCCCCGCCATCGCTCTGGTCCGTCCTGTGGAAGGTATCCCTCCCCTCCAGTCGAGGGAGCCTAGTGACAGATGGGGCTCGTGGGACTGCCGTGGCTGAAACAGAGGGCCAGCGGTCTAGACGAGCGGGCTAGACCTGAGCGCGGCGTGCGGCCAGCCACGCGACCGTCGCGGCCAGCGGCGCCGGGGGCGCCAGCCAGTAGCCCTGCACCCGGTCGCAGCCCAGGTCGCGGGCGCGCCGGGCCGTGGCCTCGTCCTCGACGCCCTCCGCGACGACGAGCACCCCGAGCCCGTGGCTCGCGGCGACGATCGCCCCCACGAAGCGGCTGACGTCGGGGTCGGCGAGGCGTCGTACGAGCAGGGGGTGGACCTTCACCTCGGCCAGGCCGGGGTGGTGGGCCAGGACGGCCAGCGAGGACGGGCCGGCCCCGAAGTCCTGCACGGAGATGCGCGCGCCGAGGTCGGCGAGCTCCTCGAAGACCTCGACCACGGCGGGGGCCGGGCGGTGGGCCGGCTCGGACATCTCCAGCACCAGCCCGCCGGCGGTGGCAACGCCGCCGCGCCCGGCGAGCAGGGAGCGGACGTGGGGCACGAAGTCGCGGCCCAGCAGGTCGCGGCCGGAGACGTTGACGCTCACGGAGACCGGCCCGCCGGCCGCCTCGGCGAGGCGCGGCTGGTCGGCGAGCGCCTGCTCCACGGCCACGAGCGTGATGTGGTCCAGCAGCCCGGCGCTCTCCGCGGTGGCGAGGAAGTCGCGGGGGGTGAGCAGGCCGCGCCCGGGGTGCTGCCAACGCAGCAGCGCCTCGCACCCCACGATCCGCCCGTCGGCGTCGACCTGCGGCTGGTGGTGCACCAGCATCTCACCGCGCTCCAGCGCCCGGGCGAGGTCGGTGGCCAGTGCCGGGTCGGGGGTCTCGCTGACCCAGGCCGAGGCGCCGGGGCGGGTGGGGGCGGCGAGGGTGCGCGAGGCCTTGGCGGCGTACATCGCCCGGTCGGCGACGCGCAGCAGCCGCGCGAGGTCCTCGCCGTCGCGCCCGCTCAGCGCCAGGCCGAGCGAGCAGCCCACGGTCAGGTCGAGCCCGTCGAGCCGGATCGGCGGCACGAGCGCCGCGACGACCTCTTCGGCGCGCCGGTCGCCCTCGGCTGGGTCGGTCAGCGGCGCCGTCAGGACCGCGAACTCGTCGCCCCCGAGCCGCACCGCGAGGTCGTCGGGCCCCGCGGTCGCGGCGACCCGGCGCGCGACCTCCTGCAGGACCAGGTCGCCCTGGGCGTGGCCCAGCGTGTCGTTGACCTGCTTGAAGCCGTCGAGGTCCAGCAGCAACAGCGCCCGCAGCCCGGGCTCCGCGCCGAGGTCCCCGGCCCGCTCGAAGAGCAGCGCTCGGTTGCCCAGGCACGTGAGCGGGTCGACGTAGGAGCGGCGCCGGCGGTCCACGAAGGCCCGCACCCGCTGCGGGACGCGCCCCAGGGCGCCCGTCACCGACCGCTCCGCCACCGTGCCTCCCTCGCCTCGCTGCCCGTGCGGGACAGCCTAGGTCGGCGGCCCGGCCGCTGCTGTCACCACGACAGCGTGTTACAGCCCGACCACGCGCAGGTAGGTCTCGGCCAGCGCGGGTCCCACGAGCAGGCCGAGGGCGGCGCCGAGGAGCATGAACGGCCCGAAGGGGATCGCCGTACGACGAGCAGCGCGACGCGCGGTGAGCAGGACCGCGCCGACGACCGCGCCGGTGAGGAAGCCGAGCGCGAGGCCGGTGAGCTGCTCGGCGGTGCCGACGGCGCCGAGGACCAGGCCGAGCACGGGGGCGAGGGCTACGTCGCCGAGGCCCATCCCGCGCCCGGAGGTGGCCAGCCAGATCAGCCCGTAGACGGCGAGCCAGGTGGCGGCGCCGGCGAGCGCGGGCCAGGCCGCGTCCAGGGCGGCGGGGGCGCCGTCGGTCCGAGCGCTCCAGGCCCAGCCGGAGCCGAGCGCGAGCAGCGCCAGTCCGCCGGCCCAGCCGGTCACGGCGAAGGGCAGCCGGCCGTGCTCGAGGTCGATGAGGGCCAGCGCCACGCCGGCACCGGTGACGGCGAGGATCGCCAGCGCCTCGGGCAGGCCGGGGGCGCGGGTGGCGACGAGCGCGAAGAGCAGCGCCGTGCCCGCCTCGACGAGGGGGTAGCGCGCGGGGATCGGGACCGCGCAGTCGCGGCAGCGCCCGCGCAGCAGCAGCCAGGACAGCACCGGCACGTTGTCGCGCTCGCGCACGAGGCCGCCGCAGGCGGGGCACGACGAGCGGGGGGAGACGACCGAGAGGCCGGCGGGCACCCGGTGCACGACGACGTTGACGAAGGACCCCACCAGCAGTCCCACGGCGCCGGCGATCCCGGCCACCAGGGGGAGGGTCACGAGGTCGGTCATCGGGTGCTCCTGTCGTCGTGCGCGCTCGGGCGTGGTCGTGGCGCAGGAGGTATCGGCACGGCGCGGGCCCGACTGGAGGGCCAGGCAGGATCAGGCAGGCAGGGCGTAGGCGGGGTGCTCGGGGTGCACGCGCTGCCAGTAGTCCACCCAGTCGGTGACCTCGAGCAGCGACATCGGGGGCGCGACGCCGTAGCCCTGGAGCGCATCGCAGCCCAGCTCGAGGAGCCGGCGCGCCCCGAGCGACGTCTCGACCCCGGCGGCGACCACACGCAGCTCGAGCCCGTGCGCGGCGTTGACCAGGCCGCGGGCCAGCCGGGTCGCAGAGGCGTCGTGGCCGACGCGGACGACCAGCGCCGGGGGCAGCTTGACCTCGCGGACCAGCGGGTTGTCGCTGAGCGAGGTGAGCGAGGCGTGGGCCGAGCCGAATTCCTGCACGCTCAAGGTGCAGCCGACGGCGACGAGGGCGTCGTGGCGGCTGGAGGTGACGGGCAGGCCCGTGGCCGACTCGGAGACCTCGAGCACCAGCCGGTGTCCCGGCACGCCGGTCAGGTCGAGCAGCCCGGCGAGGCGTCCGGCGAGGTCGGGGGAAAGCAGGCTTCTGGCGGAGAGGTTGACCGACTGCCGCACGCCCGGGCAGTGGGCGTCGAGGACCCGGTGGTCGCGCAGCGCCTGGTGCAGGGCGACGTCGTCGAGGGCGCCGAGCAGTCCGACCCGCTCGGCGAGGGGCAGGAAGTCGGCGGGGGCGAGCAGCCCCAGCCCCGGGTGGGCCCAGCGCAGCAGCGCCTCGAAGCCGACGATGCGGCCGCCGGCGTCGACCTGGGGCTGGTGGTGCAGCCGCAGCCGCAGCCCGCGGGTCAGGGGGTCGTCGAGGGCGCGGCGCAGGTCGTCGGCGAGGTCGTGGTCGGGGGCGACGGCCGCGCGGGGCGCGGTGCGGCGATGGCCGCGCCGGAGGCGCTTGTCGGAGTACATCGCCTGGTCGGCGGCGCTCAGCAGGGCCACCAGCGTCGTGCCGTCGCGGCCGCTGACCGCCAGGCCCACCGAGGCCCCGCCCGGGACCTCGCCGTCGCCGAGCGGCACCGGCCGGGCCAGCGCACGCCGCGCCTGGGCAGCCACCGACTCCGCGGTGGCGGGGTCGGAGCAGCGCTGGAGCACGCCGAACTCGTCGCCCCCGAGCCGCGCGACCGTCGGTCGCCCCGGCAGGGCGCGCAGGCGCCGGGCGGCCTCGACCAGCACCCGGTCGCCGGCCTCGTGGCCGAGCGCATCGTTGACCTGCTTGAGGTGGTCCACGTCGACGACGAGTACGGCGAGGACCCCGGTGTCCGCGGGGTCGTCGTGCACCGCGGCGAGCAGGCGCTGGCCCGCGTCGAGCAGGTGCCCGCGGCGCGGCAGGCCCGTGAGGTGGTCCGGCACCGGCAGTGCGTCCACGGCGCGGCGGTCCCGGGCGCGCAGCCGGGCGGGGAGCCAGGTCACGTCAGTAGCCGACCGCGAGGGGCATCGGCTGGGCCAGGGCGAGGTAGGCGTCGCGCTCGGAGCGCGGGAGGAGGGGGGCGAGCAGGTCGCGCACCAGCGCGGCGTCGTCGCCGGGCGTGGTGCCCGGCTCCGGGTCGTCGAGCGCGGCGACCAGCGTGCGGGCGAGGTCGCCCAGGGCCGCGGCCACCATCGCCCCGCCGGGGGCGTGCCGCTCGGCGAGGCCGACCAGGAAGGCGTCGTACGTCGCCAGCTCGGCCTCGCGGCGCTCCAGGCCCAGCTCGCCGGCGGTCGCCGCCTCGTCGGCGCGCGCGGCCCAGTGGGAGGCCAGGCGCAGCAGGGCCGCCCGGTCGCCGGTGAGCGCGCTGCGCCGGCTGCCGGTGGGGGCGGGCGTCGTGGGGGTCGCCGTGCCGCTGACGAGCAGGTGGTCGGGGGTCGCGAGGCTCACGCTGGCGTCGTCGACGAGCGACCGGGCGACCTCGCGGGCGCGGTCCAGCGTGGTCGCCGGGTCGGCCGCGGGGAGTGCGGCGAGCCGGTGCCGCAGCTCGGCGTGACGGCCGGCGAGCAGGGGGCGCAGCACCTCGAGGTCGGCGGCCCACTGGGCGAGCACGGCGCGGTCGTGGCGGCCCGCGGTGGCGAGGGTCCGCGACGCCGTGGCCCAGGCGCCCGACGTCGCACTCTCAGCGGCGCCGGCCGGAGCGGGGAGCGGCAAAAGGCGGGCGACGAGGCCGTGGCCCGGCTTGAGGTCGGTCCCGGCGAGGTCGTCCAGCGCGGTGACGGTCCCCTTGCCGCGGCGCAGCCGGACCAGCACGACCAGCAGCACGATGGCGAGCGCGACAAGCACGGCGAGGAGGGCGGTGAGCGGCATGGGACCTCGATTGGGGGACGGTGGGACGGTGGGACGGCGGGGCGACGGGACGGTGGCGGGTGCGGTCAGCCGGTGGCGGCCTCGTCCGGGGCCACCAGCGGCGGCGCGAGGAAGGTGGCGGCGGTGATCGCGAGGGTGAAGCCGGCGTCCTCGCTGGAGCCGGTGACGCTCACCGACCGCACCAGGAAGGCGCGGTCGAGCTGCTCGAGCCGGTCGAGCAGGCGACGGGCCTGGTCGTAGTCGCCCTCGACCGACAGCGTGACGACCTGGACGGCCAGGTCGGCGGTGGTGACGTCGACGCCGGGGGCGGGCGGGGCCGCGGGGTCCACGGGGGCGCCGTCCACCACCGGGACGGGCGCGGTCGGGCTGAGGGTGGTGATGTCCTGGGGGGCGTAGCCGGAGCGGCGCGCGGCCCTCACGAGCGCGGTGAACAGCCCGGGCTGGTCGGCGGTCGGGGGGAAGAGCCGGTCGAGGTCCTCGGCCACCGTGCGGGTGCCGCTGAGGTCCTCGGCCTGCTGCTGCAGCACGGCGAGCTGGCTGGCGAGGGTGAGGTTGCGGGCCTCGGCGTCGCTGACCGACGTGCGGGTCTCGCCGATCTTGCTGGTGAGGGGACCCAGCAGGAGCAGCCAGCCGACGGCGGCCACCAGCACGAGGGCGAGGCTGCCGAGGACGACGGTCGCGGTGGCGGAGCGCAGGTTCACGACGCACCTCCGCCGAGCAGGGCGGGCAGCTCGTCGAAGCGGCCGCTGAAGGCGGCCGGCGAGAGCGCGACGGAGCCGGTGAAGGCCACGCCACTGCCGTCGCTCGCGGTCGTCGTGGAGACGAAGGGCTCGACGAAGAGGGGGTTGCGCCCCAGTGCCACGACCAGCCGTCCGACCTGGTCGCGGGTGGCGGCGGTGCCGCTGAGGTCCAGGCAGCCGATCACCACCCGGGTGGCGAAGGGGTCCGGGCCGGGACAGGCGGTCGGCACGAGGCCGCGCGGGTCCTCGGCGGGGTCGGCCGCCGGGTCGACGGGCGGGGGATCGGCCTGTGCCGCTGCCGGGTCTGCCCCAGTCGGCTCGGGCAGCACGACCGAGACGCTGTCGATGCGGGCGCCCTCCGGGGTGGCGCCGTCGAGGGCCTGGAGCACGTCGGAGAAGGCGACCTCGGTGCGCATGGCCTGCTGGACGGTGAGGGCCCGGCGGCCGACGCCCTGGACGTAGGTGCGCACGTCGCCGAGGTCGGCGATCCGCTGGCCGAGGCCGGCGGCGACCGCCTCCTCGCCCCGCAGGTCCGCCTGCGCCCCGGCGAGCTCGAGGCGCTGGAAGGTCCACCCGCCGGCGAGGGCCAGCACGAGGGCGAGCCCGCCGAGCGCGAAGCGACCGCGCAGGCGTCGGACGCGCAGCTCCTCCAGCACCCAGGGGGAGAGCAGGTTGAGCGCGGGCTGGAGGGCCGGCGCGGTGCTCGTCGTACGACGTCTCATGCGGTCTCTCCCAGGCACAGGCCGAGCGAGACCGACAGGTCCTCGTCGGGCAGCGGGGTCACGCGGGCGACCGTCGTGGGGTCGAGGAGCTCGACGGGCATGCCGAGGGCCGCGGAGCAGCGGGCGGCGAAGCCCGCGTGCGCGGCGCCCCCGCCGGTGACGAGGGCGCGGACCGGGACGTGGAGGGGGTCGGTGGCGGCGTGGAAGTCCAGGCTCGCGCGGATCTCGCCCACCAGCCGCGCCGAGGCCGCCTCGAGGGCGTGGCGCGCCGGCTCGGGCAGCGTGGCGGCGTCCGCGCGCTTGGCGGCCTCCGCCTCCTGCCAGGTCCAGCCCAGCTCGTCGACCAGGGCCCGGGTCAGCAGCTCGCCGCCCACCCCGGCCGCGACGCGCACGAAGCGCGGCATGCCCGCGACGTGCACCGCGACGGAGACGGTGTCGGCGCCGACGTCCACGACGGCCTCGGTGAGGTCGCCGGCGCCGGTGCGGCTCGCCGCGGCCCGCACCAGCGCGAGGGGGGACAGGTCGGCGGTCACGGGGCGCAGCCCGGCGGCCTGCACGCAGCGCACGAGGTCGTCGACGTTGCCACGGGCCGTGGCCACCAGCAGGATCTCGACGACGCGGCGCTCCGTGCCGGTCTGCGGGTTGGTGCGCAGCTGCTCGCCGAGCAGGACGTGGTCGAGGTTGGCGTCGTCGACGGCGACGGGAAGCAGGTCGGCGACCTGGTAGCGCAGCGCGCGGCGCAGGTCCTGCGGCGGCATCCAGTCGAGCTCGAGGTGCCGCACGAGGACCGACCCGCTGCACACCCCGAGGCGCACCTGGCGCGACTGGATCCGCTGCTCGCGCCAGAGGCGCTTGAGGGCGTCGGTGACGGCGGCCGGGTCGCGCACGACGCCGCCCTCGACCGCGCCGTGGGGGACCGCGACGCTGCCGCTGCGCCTCACGACGGGCGTGCGGCCGCTGCGGCGCAGCTCGACCGCGCGCACCGCGCAACGGCCGATGTCGAGTCCGACGACGGTGGCTGGCATGGGCCCTCCTGGCTCCCGCCCGGTGCGTCCGCGCCGGGCACGAAGGGTCATCGGTCGCCGGGGCGATCGACTTGACCCCGCGATCCGGGCCGGCCTTCAGATGGGGCCCGCGCGTGCCGAGACTCCCGGCGTCCCCGACGACAGGAGCCCCGCCGTGCCCACGCTGTCCCCCGAGCTGACCGACCTGCTCGCGGCCGTGCACCGCCTCGACGGCTCCGACCTGCACCTGCGCGGCGACGCCGTGCCCAAGATCCGGGTCTCCGGTGAGCTGCGGCCGGCGGGGGCGTCCACATGGAGCCCCGACCAGGTCAGTCGCACGGTCCGCGACGCGATGAGCGAGCACGTGCTGGCGGACTTCGAGCAGACCTGGGAGGCCGACTTCGCGGTCACGGCCGCAGGGCTCGGGCGCTTCCGGGTCAACGCCTTCCGCTCGCGCGGGCAGGACGGCGCGGTCTTCCGCCGCATCAGCGACGGGGCGGTCCCGCTGGAGCAGCTCGGCATGCCCGACGTCGTACGACGCCTCGCGCTGCGCCCGCGCGGGCTGGTGCTGGTCACCGGGCCCACGGGCTCGGGCAAGTCGACGACGCTGAGCGCGATGGTCGACGCGATCAACGCCGAGCGGGCCGTGCACATCCTCACGCTGGAGGACCCGATCGAGGTCGTCCACCGCGAGAAGCGAGCCACCGTGACCCAGCGCGAGCTCGGCTCCGACACCCGTGACTGGCCGGCTGCGCTGCGTGCCGCGATGCGCCAGGACCCCGACGTCATCCTGATCGGCGAGCTCCGCGACGCCGACACGGTCCGGGCGGCGCTGTCGGCCGCGGAGACCGGCCACGTCGTGCTGAGCTCGATGCACACGACCGACGCGCGCGAGACCGTGTTGCGCCTGATCGACTTCTTCCCGGCGCACGAGCAGCCGCGGGTGCGCGCGGCGCTGGCGGTGAGCCTCGAGGGCGTGGTGTGCCAGCGGCTCGTGCCACGCCGTGACCAGCAGGGCCGCGTGTGCGTCCTGGAGGTCGCGGTGCGCGACGCCCGCTTCTCCGAGGCCGTCGCCGACCCCGACCGCACCCACGGCCTGACCGACGTCGTCGCGTCGGGCTCCTACTCCGGGATGCAGACCTTCGACCAGCACCTGATCCGGCTGGTCACCTCCGGCACGGTCGACCTCGACACCGCGCTGGTGGCGGCCACCAACCCGCACGACTTCACGGTCGCGCTGCGTCGCACGGGGTGGGCTCCGGAGCAGGCCCCGCGGCCTGTGCTGGAATCTGCCACGTGACGCTCACGCCGCCCGAGACCCCCCTGGAGACGCTGGACCTCCCCGGGCTGCGGGCCTACCGCCAGCAGCTGCGCGACGAGGAGGACCGCGCGTCCTACTGGCGCCGCCTGGTCCACGCCCGGCTCGACCTGCTCGAGGCCGGCCGCTCGACGGAGGGCTCGATTTCGGTCGACGACCTCGTGCGCGTGCTCGGCGACACCGGCAGCGGCGCCTCGCGCACGGCGCTGCTGCGCGTGCGCGCCGAGGACGAGCTGCCCGACCTGCCCGACCTCGTGCAGGTCTGGCAGGTCCCGACGACGCCGGAGGAGACCGACGTCGTGCTGGCCGCGCTGCGCCAGGCCGAGGCCCAGCTCACCGGCTACCGCACCGCCCTCTTCGCGGGCATCGACGCCGCGACCGCGGCGCTCGTCCAGCACTACCGCGCCGACCCGCTGCTCGCGCTCGACGTCCTGCCCGGCTAGCGCCTGCGAGCATCACCCGGCGCCGGCCTCAAGGTCGCCCCCGGGGGTGCCGAGACTCCAGGCGAGAGGTGGCGTCGGGCCACCGCCGAGCGGGAGGTGGCGCACCATGGAGGCAGGGCTGCGTGCCCCGTTCGCGACGGGCACCACTGTGGAGGCGCTGCTCGACGCCGGCCTGGTGGACGGCGACCAGGTCGCGACTGCGGTCGACATCGCCGGCGAGCACGGCTCGGTCGTGGAGGCGCTGGTGGCCACCGGCGCGGTCGAGCCCGGGCGGCTGCTGCGCGTGGCCGCCGACGCGGCGGGGGTGCCCCTCCTGGAGCTGGCCGACGCCGTGGTCGACCCGACGGCCTCCGCGCTGCTGCCCGCCGACTTCGCCCGCCGCAGCTGCGTGCTGCCGCTGCGCTGGGAGGGCGACGCGCTCCTGGTCGCGACCCCGCTGCGCGGCCTGCTGGACCTCGACCTCAAGGACGACATCGCCCGCCTGACCGGGCGCCGGGTGACCTTCGGCCTGGCCACCCGCGCGGAGATCACCCACCAGCTCAACCAGGCCTACCGGGCCGAGGGTGAGCTGGCCGACCTCACCTCGGGCCTGACCGACGACCCCGAGCCCGAGGACCTGGGCTCGCTGACGGAGGTGACCGAGGACGCGCCGGTGGTGCGCTTCGTCAACCTGCTCATCAGCCAGGCGATCGCCGACCGGGCCTCCGACATCCACCTCGAGCCGACCGAGCACGACCTGCGGGTGCGCTACCGCATCGACGGGGTCCTCCAGGACGCCCACCACGCCCCGCGCAGCATCGTCAACGGCGTGGTGAGCCGGCTCAAGATCATGGCGGCGATGGACATCGCGGAGCGTCGCGTGCCCCAGGACGGGCGGCTCACGGTCAGCCACCTCGGGCGTGACATGGACCTGCGCGTGGCGACGCTGCCGACGGTGTGGGGCGAGAAGGTCGTGGCCCGCGTGCTCGACAACTCCAACACCCGCCTGGGCCTGGCCGACCTCGGCTTCAGCGACGGCAACTTTGCCCGCTTCGAGACGTCCTACTCCAAGCCCTACGGGATGATCCTGGTCACCGGGCCCACGGGCTCGGGCAAGTCGACGACGCTCTACGCCACGCTCAACATCCTCAACCAGCAGCACGTCAACGTGATCACGGTCGAGGACCCGGTGGAGTACCGGCTGCCCGGCATCAACCAGGTCCAGGTCAACCCCAAGGCGGGCCTGACCTTCGCCTCGGCGCTGCGCTCGATCCTGCGCTCGGACCCCGACATCGTGCTGATCGGCGAGATCCGCGACCACGAGACCGCCAACATCGCGGTCGAGGCCGCGCTCACCGGCCACCTGGTGCTCTCCACGCTGCACACCAACGACGCACCCTCGGCCGTCACCCGCCTGGTGGAGATGGGCATCGAGCCCTTCCTCGTCGGCTCCGCGCTGGACGCCGTGGTCGCGCAGCGGCTGTGCCGCGGCCTGTGCGGACGGTGCAAGGAGGCCTACCGCCCCGACCCGGGCGAGCTCGTCGCGATGGGCTTTCCCGCGCTGGAGGACGACGCCGTGCTGCACCGCGCGCGCGGGTGCGCGTCGTGCGGGCAGACCGGCTACCGCGGGCGGATGGCCCTGCACGAGGTGATGCCGGTGACCGAGGAGCTGGAGCGGCTGGCCGTGCGACGCGCCTCGACCGAGGAGGTCGCGCGCACCGCGCGCGAGCAGGGGATGACCACCCTGCGCGACGACGGCTGGCTGAAGGTGCGTCAGGGACGCACGTCGATCGAGGAGGTGCTCCGTGTCGTGGGCTGAGCCGATGACCACCCGACCGCCCGGCCACGAGCCGGGCCTCGACCTGGACGTGCTGCTGCAGCAGGTGGCGGCGACGGGTGGGTCCGACCTGCACCTGACCGTCGGCGCGCCGCCGACGATCCGGGTGCGCGGCGAGATGACCCCCGTGCCCGGCGAGGACGTGCTCACCGCACGGCGCCTGCAGGAGTCGCTCTACGCCGTGATGACCGAGCGCCAGCGCCAGGTGCTCGAGGAGACCCGCGAGCTCGACTTCGCCTATGCCGTCCCGGGGCTGGCGCGCTTCCGTGTCAACGTCTTCTGGCAGCGCGAGGCCGTCGGCGCCGTGCTGCGCCTGATCCCGTGGGAGATCCGCTCGCTCGGCGACCTCGGGCTCCCGCCGGTCGTCGAGACCTTCGCCCAGCTGCGCCGCGGCCTGGTGCTCGTCACAGGCCCGACCGGGTCGGGCAAGTCGACGACGCTCGCCTCGGTCATCGACCGCGTCAACCGCACGCGCAGCGGCCACATCGTGACCATCGAGGACCCCATCGAGTTCCTCCACCAGCACCAGCGCTGCCTGGTCAACCAGCGCGAGGTCGGCTCCGACACCCACGACTTCCGCACCGCCCTCAAGCACGTGCTGCGCCAGGACCCCGACGTCATCCTGGTCGGCGAGCTACGCGACCTCGACACGATCTCGGTCGCGCTGACCGCCGCCGAGACCGGCCACCTGGTCCTCGCCACGCTGCACACCCAGTCAGCGCAGGACACCATCAGCCGCGTGGTCGACGTCTTCCCCGCCGGCCAGCAGCAGCAGGTCCGCACGCAGCTGGCCGCCACCCTGCAGGGTGTCGTCTGCCAGTCGCTCGTCCCGACCGTCGACGGCTCCGGACGCGTCCCGGCGGTGGAGGTCATGGTCTGCACGCCCGGCATCCGCGCGATGATCCGCGACGGCAAGCTGCCCCAGATCCCCGGCGCCCTTCAGTCCGGTGCCCGCGACGGCATGCAGACCCTCAACGGCCACCTCGCGGCCCACGTCCGCGCCGGCCGGATCACCCGCGAGGCGGGGCTCGAGTACTGCTCTAACCGCGAGGACTTCCTGTCGCTCGTCGGCTCCGGCTCGGCGCTGCAGGCGTCGTCGTACGCCGTCGTCGGGGGCGGGGCGCCCGAGCCCGCCGCCCAGGCCCAGCCGGCCGGCTGGTCCTGATGAACCCCCTCCCCGAAGGAGCCACCCGGTGGCCGTGACCCAGTACGCCTACAAGGTCCGCGACGCCGGCGGGCGCTTCCGCGAGGGCAAGGTCAACGCCGAGTCCGAGAAGGCGGTCGCCGAGAAGCTGCTCGCGATGGGCTACGTCCCGCTCGAGGTCAAGCAGACCGGCACCGGGCTGCAGCGCGAGATCACCCTGGGT
Organism: Nocardioides psychrotolerans; assembly: GCF_900113685.1. GTDB lineage: Bacteria > Actinomycetota > Actinomycetes > Propionibacteriales > Nocardioidaceae > Nocardioides > Nocardioides psychrotolerans. The sequence goes on along the minus strand of NZ_FOQG01000001.1, from coordinate 424,536 downwards.
CGCAAGCGGGTCACCCAGAAGGACCTCGCCGTCGCCTCGCGCCAGCTCGCCACGATGGTCGACGCCGGGCTGACGCTGCTGCGCGCGCTCGGCATCCTCGGCGAGCAGGTCGAGAACCCCGAGCTGCGCCGGGCCCTGACCCGGGTGCGCCAGGAGGTCGAGGCGGGCCAGTCGCTCAGCGCGGCCTTCGCCGACGACCCTCTGGTCTTCCCGCCGTTCATGATCTCCATGACCCGTGCCGGCGAGAGCGGCGGCTTCCTCGACGTGGCCCTGCGCCAGGTCGCGGAGACCTTCGAGGCCGACGTCAAGCTGCGCGGCCAGGTGAAGTCGGCGATGACCTACCCCGTCGTCGTCTTCTGCATGGCGATCGTGATGTGCATCGGCATGTTGCTCTTCATCGTCCCGGTCTTCGAGAAGATGTTCGCCGACCTCGGCGGCACCCTGCCCGTCCCGACCCAGGTGCTCGTGGCGGTGTCGAACTCGATGAAGTTCGTCCTGCCCGTCGCCGGCGTCACCGGCGCGGTCGGGCTCGTGTGGTGGCGCCGCCACGGCCAGGACGACAAGGTCCGCGACGTCGTCGACCCGCTCAAGCTCAAGGTCCCGGTCTTCGGCCAGCTCTTCGCCAAGATCGCCCTCGCCCGCTTCTCGCGCAACCTCTCGACCCTGCTCTCCGCCGGCGTCCCGATCCTCGCCTCCCTCGACATCGTCGCCGACACCACCGGCTCGACGGTGATCGCGCGCGCCCTGCACGACGTGCGCCAGTCGGTCGCCCAGGGCGAGTCCTTCGCCGGCCCCCTGGCCCGCCACGACGTCTTCCCGTCGATGACCGTGCAGATGATCGCCTCCGGCGAGGAGGCCGGTGCCGTCGACCAGATGCTGCGCCGCATCTCGCAGTTCTACGACGAGGAGGTCCAGGCCACCACGGAGGCCCTCACCTCCCTCATCGAACCCCTGATGATCGCCGTCCTCGGCGTCCTCGTCGGCGGCATGATCGTCGCGCTCTACATGCCGATGTTCTCGGTCTTCGACCTGATCCAGTGAGCCTCAGTCGGTGCTGCTGAGGCGGTCCGCCAGGAAGCTGCTCAGCACCGACGTCCTGGCTCCGCTGACCTGACCCATCTGCTCTGCCCCATCGCACGTGAACAACCCGATCTCGATCCACGCCTCGGTCGTGGTCAGCACCGTCCAGTGGCCGCCGGAGCGCTCCCAGCGCGCGAGCACCTCGACCAGGCCGTCGGGCGGTCCCGTCTCGGGCGCCCGGTCCTCCTGCCGGCGTTCGGTCACGGCTGGTTCTTTCCTGTCCGGTCCGGCGCAGGAGTGACCGTCGAAGGTGTGGCTGGGGGCCGGGGCCTGGCACAGCCGAGCGGGACCACGAGGATCACCATAGCGACCTGCCCCGCTGGCCCCGGTGCGGCCGCGGGTCAGCGGTCGAGCTCGCGGTAGTCGTCGACGACGACGGCGTAGAGGCTGGGGCTGAGGTTCGACAGGAAGCAGGCGTTGAGGCTGAGGTCGATGGTCCCGGCGAGGTTGACGGTGTTGGCGAACATCGTGCCGACGAAGTCCGGGGTGCCGCTGCCCTTGTCGACCTCGCCGTAGGTGCGCGAGGTGAGCACGATGCTGGCGGCCACCTCGCCGTTGCCGTTGAGGCGGACGTTGCCACCGTCGATGACGATCAGCAGGGATCGTTGCTTGCAGCCGTCCTGCGCCCAGGTGCTGCCGAGCCCCTTCAGGTCGACGACGCCGCCCGGGTCGGACGTCGCGAGGTCGAAGAACATCACCGCATCGGGGGTGACGGCCGGGTTGGGCACGGTGTAGTTCCGCGTCGTGAAGTAGCTGCGCTGCGACCGCGCGACGGCGCGCAGCTCCTCGAGCTTGTCGACCGGCAGCGGATCGTCGTCCAGGCCGAAGAGGTCGAGCAGGGCCGCGTCATCTTGGAGGTAGGTGCCGTCGACATCGTTGGCGGCGTCCGCATCGAGGTTCTGTGCCTGGTAGTAGGCGGGGTGGGCCGCCGCCAGCGCGGCGCAGGCCGCCCCCTGGGAGTCCTGGTCCCAGCGCAGCGTGGCACCGGAGGCGCGGCACCGACCGGCGGCGGTCTTGTGGATCGCCTTGGTCTCGGTCGGGCTGCAGCTGCTGCCACTGCCGTTGCCGTCGGTGATCACCTTGGAGGAGTGGACGGCCGGAGGGATCCCGTAGGCGGCGTCTAGGTCTCCGAAGAAGTCGATCTTCGTGCGGTTGAACACGCAGCCCGTGGTGAAGATGCTGATGTCGCGCAGGTCCGGCGTGCCTGCTCCCTGCACGGAGCGCGCGAAGATGCCGAGCGGCAGCCCGAGCTCGCGCAGGCTCAGCGTGACGTCGACCTGGACGTCGCGACGCCCCTGCCCGGCCAGCCCGCGCGAGGTGATCCGGTAACGCAGCGACCGGTCGTCGGCGACCGGCAGCGGCGCGATCCACGCCTCGAAGCGCTGGTCCGTGCTGCCCACGACCGGTTGCGTCATCGGCGCGCTGCTGCTGCCCCAGGGGTTGGTGGTGCAGCCCGGCGAGCACGTGAGGCCGCGGCTGCCCGACGAGCGCAGGTAGGCGATCGCCTGGGTGACCCCGGCGTCGGCGGCGTCCAGCGCGCGCGCCGAGTCCTGCGCGCGACGGGTCGAGCCGAGGTTGCTGATGGTGACGCTGAGGACGGTCGTCGTGAGGACACCGACCAGCGCCATGACCATGAGGGTGATGACGAGGGCGGCGCCCTCGTCGCGGGCGCGGGCGGCGTGGGGCACGGGGGTCCTCATGTCTGCGACCTGTTGCGCAGGTCGGCCTGGAAGGAGAAGGTCTGCGTGCCGTCGCCGTCCGCGACGACCAGCCGCACGGCGACCAGGTCGACGTGCTCGAGCTCCGGGTCGTCGGGGCGGCCGTTGAGGTTGCCCACGGGCGCGCCGGCCGCGTCGAGCTCCTCCCACGACGTCACGCCGTCGAGGGTCCCGTCCAGCTCGCCGTCGTACTGCCACAGGCTCGAGCGCAGCCGCAGGTCGAGGCTCACCACGTCGCCGGAGAGGATCGGCCGCGTGACCGCCGCGCCCGAGGCGTCGTCGGCGGTGAGGGTGAGCCGCGCGGTGCCGGGCTCCCAGCGGTAGGTCAGGACCTCGGGGTCGGCGGCGTCGAGGTCGCGGACGCCGTCGCCGTCGAAGTCGGTCCAGAAGGTGATCGCGGTCGTCGTCGACGTCGCGCTCTGGAACTGCACCGCGATCACGTCGCTGGCCTGGCGCAGCTCGCGCGCCATCCGCTCCATCGCGATCCGCGACTCGCCCGTCAGGTCGCTGCTGGAGCGGGCGTCGTCGCTCACCGACGAGGTCGACAGCGCGAAGCCGAGCAGCAGCGTCCCGACGACGGCGAAGAGGCCCATCGCGACGAGCACCTCGACCAGCGAGAAGCCGGCGTCGTGCTTCGGCGCGCTCATCGCGCGTCCTCGGCGCTGCACGCCAGCGAGCCGACGGTCAGCGACACCGCCGAGGTCGGGTCGGCGAGCTCGACGGGCCTCTCGGGAGGCACGGGAGTGGGCGCAGGTTGACCGTCGATGAAGGCGACCGACTCGCTGGCTGCGGTGGGGGAGCGCACCGGCTGGGTCAGGATGCTGACGATGCCGGGCAGGTCGAGGGCCGCGGCGCCGGCGACCTGGGTGCGTGCCACGTCGGCGGCGGTGAGCGAGGACCACGACGCGACGTAGTCGCCCAGGTCGCCGAAGGTCCCGAGCGACATGTCCTGGGGGTCCAGGTCGGCCAGCGAGGCGGTCGATCCCGGCGTGATCGTGGCGATGGTGACGTAGCCGCCGGGCGACCACCGCCGCACCACGGCGGAGTAGTCGTAGGTGGCCGACGGGGCGTGCGCGCCGCCCGCCACGGCGCAGCGCACGGAGGCGCGCACGAGCCGCACGCGCAGGACGCCGTCGGGGGCGAAGGTCGTGGGGAGCACCGAGATCGGGGCGGACTGCGCGGTCCCGCACGCCTCGACCAGCGTTGGCGAGGGATCGGTCGGTGACGTCGTACGCAGCCAGCCGCCGGCGGCCACGCGCAGGCTGCCGCTGCCGTCGCTCGCCGCGCAGGCGGGCGACACCCCGGCGTTGACGCCGGTGCCGGTGTCGGCGCGCACGAGGGGGAGGGCGAGGTCGAGGCTGGGGCGGTACGACGCCCCGGCACCGCCGGCGAGGGCCAGCGCGCCGCGCGAGGAGTCGGTGACCGCGGCCGTGAGCGGGGTGGTGGGAGAGCCGGCGTGGGGCAGGGCGTCGGTCGCGACGACCCGGGCGGCGCTGGTGCCGGTCGAGCCCCAGCACACGAGCGCGCAGCCGCTGGCGTCGAGCTGGCCCGAGCCCTGGCTGGCGGCGGGCGCGGTCGCGTCGGGCGGCGCCTGGATGCTCGTGGCGGCTCCGCCGGCCTGCTGGCCGGTGCCGAGCCCGGTCAGCGTGGAGGTCAGCGCTGCGCGCGCTTCGCTGCTGGCGCTCAGCGACGCCGCGAGGTCGACCATCCCGGCCGACAGGGTGAGCGGGAGCTGGTCGACGGTGCCGGTGCCGATCTCGACGGCGGTGACGTCGACCGAGCTGCTCATCCGCGACGGCACGAGGTCCTGGCGCCCGATCTGGGTCGACGACTGAACCGGCGTGTGCGAGGTGCCTCGGGTCGGGAAGACGGTGACCGTCACCGCGACCTGGGAGGCGGGCGGGGTCGCGAGGCCCGTGACCTGGCTGGTGTAGCCGGTCGGCGGCACGACCACGGTCGCCGGCGTGGTGTTGGTGAGGAAGCGGGTGTGGGTGACGACCACGAAACCGGTCAGGTCGGGGTTGCTGGGGCCGGCTGCGGCGGTGCGGACGTGGCGGTAGAGCGCCCCGCTCGGCTCCCAGCCGCAGCGGGGCGCCGTCGCAGCGACGTACCCGGTCCACGTGGCGGCCGGCACCGTCCAGCGCTCGCTCGAGCCGCAGGTGGTGGTGCTGGTCGGGGTGGTCGGGGTGGTGAGGTCGCGGAAGTAGCGGTCGAGCACGTCGATGTAGTCGCCGGCCTCGGGGGCCACGTGGAAGGGCAGGTTGCGCATCCGCTCCACCTCGGCCTGTGCGAGGCCCTTGGCCTGGGTGTTGGTGCGCGCGAGGTCGTTGGCGCGGATGCCGCTGACGAGCTGGGGGAGGACGGCGGCGAGCAGGACGCCCAGCAGCCCGATCGCCACGATGACCTCGATCAGCGTGAAGCCCCGGTCGCGGCCCCGGGCGGCCGGCCGCTCACTGCGTGTCCACACGGCCGGTCAGTCCCTCGACGGTGATGGTGAGGACGCGCGAGGAGCCGTCGCGCCCGATCCGCACCCGACCCGGGGTGGCGGTGCCGCGCGAGCTGAACGTCGTGCCGCTCGTGCTGCCGGCGCTGCTGGTGAAGGCGGCCGTGGTGAGGTGCACCCGGCTGCTGTCGAGCCGGACCGGCCCCTCGAGCACGGTGCGGCCCGTGTCGGTGCACGCGCCGCGGAAGAGCGTCCAGCGGTCGCGCGCAGTGTCGAACTCCACGCACGTCGCGCGCCCCTCGGTCACCGCCCGCTGCTGCGCCTGGCGCAGCACGGCCTGGACCTCGCTCGCCGCGCCCTCCTGCTCGCTGGAGCGGGCCCAGGCGACGTAGCCGCCGACCGCGATCGCCATCAGCACCCCCGCCAGCGCGATGGTCACGACCAGCTCGATGAGCGTGGCGCCGGTGTCGGCGTGCTGGTCGGCAGGCATGCGTGGGTCCTCGGTCGTCCACGTGGGGTTCTTGAGGTTGGAGTGACGTGGTCCAGACCGGCCTCAAGCCGGTCCCCGACCTCCCCGACAACCACGGTGCAGCACCACCGCCGCCCCCCGGGTCGGCTGCTCCCTCCCCCCTCATCCCAGGAGAATCCTCATGCTCAAGACCCCCCAGCCCCGCTCCAAGGACCAGGGTTTCACCCTGATCGAGCTCCTCGTCGTCGTCGTGATCATCGGCATCCTCGCCGCCATCGCGATCCCGACCTTCCTCAACCAGCGCGAGAAGGCCGCCGACTCCGCGACCAAGTCCGATCTGAAGAACGCCGCCACGGCGGTCGAGACCTTCTTCGTTGACAAGCAGACCTATGTTGGAGCTGCCCTCGACCCCGCCACTGAGACCGAAGGCGTCGACGTCACTCTCGCGAACCCCACCATCGATGCCTTCTGCCTCGTCGGCACCAACGCTGGCGGGTCCGGATACTTCATGTACGACTCCACCGACGGTGGTCTGCAGCCGATCAGCACCCCGGGTGCCGGCGCATGCGCCGGGGTGACGCCGCCCCCTGCCGGCTAATTCGTGACTCGGCGCGCCGGGGGACCAGGTCCCCCGGCGCGCCGTCCGGGCATTTCCCCCACCGACGCCCAGGAGCAGCCATGCACCCCGACCTCCCCGCCGAGCTCGCGGCGCTGACCGAGCTCCTCCTCGGGCCCGACACCGAGCAGCCGCCGGCCCCGGCCCTGGTCGTGGCCCCCCAGCCCGACCCCGAGCCCGACCCCGAGCCCGAGCCCGACCCCGACCCCGAGCCCGAGCCCGACCCCGACCCGGCGCCCGTGGCGGCCGACGAGGCGCCGTTCGACCAGACGGCGAGCGGGCTGGTCGACGCCCGCCGCTCGACCGCGATCCTCGCCGAGCTCTCCTTCCTCGACGACTGAGCGCACCTCGGTCCCAGCCCGCGCGAGCGTGCGCGTTGACGCGTCACCTGCGTGCCATACTCCCGTCGTGCCCGAGCAGCCCGACCCCACGGCAGCGCTGTGGGCGCAGTTCGCGGCCGAGCCGACGACCGAGCTGCGCAACCGGCTGGTCCTGCAGTACTCCCCGTTGGTCAAGTACGTCGCCGGCCGCGTGCGCGCCGGCCTCCCGCCGAGCGTCGAGTCGGCCGACCTCGTCTCCGAGGGCGTCATCGGCCTGATGGACGCGATCGACAAGTTCCAGCCCGACCGCGGCCTGCAGTTCCAGACCTACGCCGTCCCGCGCATCCGCGGCGCGATCATCGACTCGATCCGCGCCGCCGACTGGGTGCCGCGCAGCGTGCGCACCAAGGTCCGCGACGTCGACCGCGTGCGCGAGGAGCTCCAGGTGCGGCTGGGCCGCCCGCCCGAGGACGCCGAGCTCGCCGAGGCGACCGGCCTGCCGCTGCCCGAGCTGCGCGAGGTCCTCGGTCGTCCGACGGTCGTCGCGAGCGTCGACCACGACGAGCTCTCCGAGATCCACGACGGCGGCCCCCGCCTCGACGAGGCCTTCGAGGACGAGGGGACGCGCGAGCTGCTGATGCGCGCCGTGCGCCTGCTCCCCGAGCGTGACCAGGTCATCGTCGCGCTCTACTTCTTCGAGGGCCTCACCCTCGCCGAGATCGGCCAGGTCCTCGACGTCACCGAGTCGCGCGTCAGCCAGCTGCGCAGCCGTGCGACCAAGGCGCTGCGCGTCGAGCTCGCCGCCAGCCTGTCGCGCTAGACCGCGTCACGCCGCCTGGGCCGACTCCTGGGCGATGGTGCGCGGTTTGCGTCGCGCCACCGCGACGCCGACGAGTGCGAGCGCGCCGCCGAGGTAGGCCATCGTCGGCGGGGTCTCATCGAGGAGGACCAGGCCCATGACGATCGTGATCGGTGGCACCAGGTAGGTCGTGACTCCCAGGCTCGAGGCGCTCATGTGCTTGAGGGCGAAGGCGTACGTCGTGAACGCGACCGCCGTGGGGAACACCCCGAGGTAGACCACCCACAGCACCGACGATGTCGGCGCGGCGCGGGTCTCGGAGACCAGCGTGCCAAAGAACGGCAGGCACGCCACGGCACCGACCGTGCAGGCCAGCCAGGTGACGGTGAGCGCGGGCAGACGGGCGACGAGCGGCTTCTGCAGGATCAGGCTGATCGAGTAGACGACGGCCGCCACCAAGCAGAGCACCACCCCGAGCACGTCGCTCTCCCCGCCCTCGGGCTGGGCCAGGCCGATCAGCGCGACGCCGCTGAAGGCGAGGGCCAGCCCGAGACCGAGGTAGACGGAGAAACGCTCGGAGAGGAACAGCGCCGCCAGGAGGGCGATCAGCACCGGCGAGACCTGGATCAGCATCGCCGCGGTGCCGGCGTCGATGCGCTGCTCGCCCTCGTTGAGAGCGACGTTGTAGACACCGAACCACAACACGCCGATCGCCACGATCGAGACCCACTCGCGGCTCGTCGGGCGGGGGAGGCCCCGGGTCAGGGCGAGCGCGCCGAGCACGACGGCCCCCACGAGGAGCCGCCCGAGGGACAGCGAGCCGGCGGAGAAGTCCTCGCCCAGGTGGCGGATCGCGACGAAGGCCGAGGCCCAGAACACCAGCGTGACCGCCACCGCCGTCGGCGGGAGCCAGGTGGGGGTGGCGGTCTGGGGATCGGCTGTGGTCGCGGGGTTCGTCGTACTGCTCACGTGGTCAGCGTAGGTGCCGCCGCGGGTCCGTGACACGCGGGTTTCGGACACGGTGCGCCCAGATGCGGCCAGACTCACAGATCGAGCTTGTAGCCCAACCCACGCACGGTGACGAGGTACTTCGGCTCGCTCGGCTCAGGCTCGAGCTTGGCGCGCAGCCGCTTGACGTGGACGTCGAGGGTCTTGGTGTCCCCGACGTAGTCGGAGCCCCACACGCGGTCGATGAGCTGGCCGCGGGTGAGCACGCGACCGGGGTTGCGCAGGAACATCTCGAGGAGCTCGAACTCCTTGAGCGGGAGCCGCTGCTCGCTGCCGTTGACGGTCACGACATGGCGCTCGACGTCCATGCGGACGGGGCCGGCCTCGAGGGTGTCGGGCGCGAGGTCAGGGTCGGTGCCGCGGCGCAGGACGGCGCGGATGCGGGCGACCAGCTCACGGGGGGAGTAGGGCTTGGTGACGTAGTCGTCGGCCCCGAGCTCGAGCCCGACCACCTTGTCGACCTCGTCGTCCTTGGCGCTGACCATGATGACCGGCACGTTGGAGGTCTGGCGGATCGTGCGGCAGACCTCGGTGCCGGGGATCCCGGGAAGCATCAGGTCGAGCAGCACGATGTCGGCGCCGTTGCGGTCGAACTCCACGAGCGCCGCGTTGCCGTCGGCCGCGATCGCGACCTCGAAGCCTTCCTTGCGGAGCATGTAGGCGAGCGCGTCGCTGTAGCTCTCTTCGTCCTCGACGACGAGTACACGCGTCACGGTCTGTCCTCCTGGTAGGTGGTGCTCGGGGCCCCGGACGAATGGTGGGGCAAGGTGAGGGTGAACGTCGAGCCCTGGCCCTCCGCGGACCAGACCCGGATGTCGCCTCCGTGGGTGGCGGCGACGTGCTTGACGATGGAGAGACCCAGGCCGGTGCCGCCGGTGGAGCGGTGGCGGGCGGGGTCGACGCGGTAGAACCGCTCGAAGATCCGGTCGATCTCCTTGTTGGGGATGCCGATGCCCTGGTCGACGACGGAGATCTCGACCTGGCCGTCGCTCTCGCGGGTCGTGACGAGCACCGTCGAGTCGGGCTCGGAGTAGGCGACCGCGTTGGCGACCAGGTTGGCCACGGCGGCGGTGATCTGCTCCTCGCTGCCGAGGACCTTCAACCCGTGGGTGCCGCTCGTGACGATGTTGATGTGCTTGGAGCCGGCATCGATGGCACTGGTGTCGGTGGCGATCTCGACGACCGCGTCGAGGGCGACCGGGATCGGGGAGTCGGGCGGGTCGTCGCCCTGGAGCCGCGACAGCTCGATGACCTGCTGCACGAGTCGGGAGAGGCGGTCACTCTCGTGCAGCATCCGGTCGGCGAAGCGCTTGACCGCGACCGGGTCCTCCGCGGCCTCGTGCGTGGCCTCGGCGAGCAGGCGGATCGCCCCGACGGGGGTCTTGAGCTCGTGGCTGACGTTGGCGACGAAGTCTCGTCGTACGGCCTCGACGCGTCGCTCGCGGGTGCGGTCCTCCACCAGGGCGAGCACGAGACGGGAGCCGAGCGGTGCGACCCGGGCGGTGACGTGGCGGGCGGGCCCGATGGAACGCGCCATGACCAGCTCGGTCTCGCGGATCTGCCCGTCCCGACGGACCTGGCTGACCAGGTCGGCGAGCTCCTCGGAGACCAGCTGCGTGCCGCGGACCAGGCCGAAGGCGTAGGCCGGCGCGGAGGCCTTGAGCACCACGTCGGCCTCGTCGACCACGACCGCGCTGCTGCGCAGGACCGAGAGGACGGCCGCGACCCCGGGAGGCACGACGGGCTCCTGCACGTCGGGGACCCGCTGCTGCTGGCGGTCGCTGATGGCCCAGGCGAGCACGGCGCTGCCGGCGACGACAGCACCGAGGAGCGCGGCGAGGAATGCCTGCGTCGTCGGGTCCATGTCTCGAATCGTACGGGCGAGTTCACCGCGAGTTCGCCGACCCGGGCGGGGCTTCGCACTGTTCATCGCGCGTTCACGACCCAACCCCGGCTCGTCATCTGTCTTCTCCTAGGCTCTGCGTCATGCGTGAGCTCTTCCATGACCAGCTGGATGCGATGTTCGCCGACCTCGCCGGCATCTGCCGCCAGGTCGAGACGGCCGTCGGTCTGGCCACCCAGGCCCTGATGACCGGCGATGCCGCGATCGCCGAGCAGGTGATCAGCGGTGACATCGAGATCGACCGTGCCCGTGAGGCCGTCGAGGAGACCGCGTTCTCCGTGCTCTCGCTGCAGCAGCCCGTGGCGGGTGACCTGCGCACGGTCGTATCGGCGCTGCGGATGGTCAGCGAGCTCGAGCGGATGGGCGACCTGTCGGTCCACGTCGCGAAGATCGCCCGCCTGCGGGTGCCGGAGCTGGCTGTGCCCGTCGAGGCGCAGCCCACGGTGAGCCGCATGGGTGAGGTGGCCGAGGACATGGTGCGCCGGGTCTCGCAGATCATCACCGGCCGCGACGTCGAGGCGGCCATCGCCCTGGGTCGCGACGACGAGGTCATGGACCAGCTGCGCCGCAAGAGCTTCACCGAGCTGCTCTCCGACGACTGGGCCGGAGGCGTCGAGGCGGCGGTCGACATCGCCCTCCTGGGGCGCTACTACGAGCGCATCGCCGACCACGCCGTCTCGGTCGCCAACCGGATCGTCTTCGTCGTCACCGGTCACAACCCCAGCGCGCTCCCGCTGGAGTAGTGCCCCTGCTGCTCGGTGCTCAGCGGCCCTGGTTGGCCACGGCCGCAGCAGCAGCGGCGGCCGCCTCGGGGTCGAGGTAGGTGCCGCCGGCGGTGACCGGGCGGAACGCGTCGTCGAGCTCGTAGACCAGCGGCATGCCGGTGGGGATGTTGAGGCCCGCGATGTCCTCGTCGCTGATGCCGTCGAGGTGCTTGACGATGCCGCGCAGGCTGTTGCCGTGGGCGGCCACGAGAACCGTCCTGCCGGACGACAGGTCGGCGGTCACCTCGGACTCCCAGTAGGGCAGCATCCGGGCGATGACGTCCTTGAGGCACTCCGTGCGGGGCAGGTCGGCGCCGAGGTCGGCGTACTGCGGCAGGTGGGCCTGGGAGAACTCGTCGTCGTCGGCCAGCGGCGGGGGAGGGGTGTCGAAGCTGCGCCGCCAGAGCATGAACTGCTCCTCGCCGTACTGCTCGAGCGTCTGCTTCTTGTCCTTGCCCTGGAGCGCCCCGTAGTGACGCTCGTTGAGGCGCCAGGTTCGCTTGACCGGGATCCAGTGCCGGTCGGCGGCGTCGAGCGCGAGCGCTGCGGTGTTGATCGCCCGGCGCTGGAGCGAGGTGTGGACGACGTCGGGCAGGACACCGGCGTCCTTGAGGAGCTCACCGCCGCGCACGGCCTCGGCGCGCCCCTTGTCGGTCAACGGGACGTCGACCCAGCCGGTGAAGAGGTTCTTGGCGTTCCACTCGCTCTCGCCGTGGCGGAGCAGGACGAGCGTGTAGGTCACCTGATCACTCCGAGTGCTCTTCGGGAGCCTCGCACGAGTAGAGCTCGGTCTCCGTGGCCGCGGTGCCCTCCCCGGCGGTGTCCTCGGCGGGCGGAGCGTTGTCGAGGCCCTCGTAGAAGCCACAGGCCCGCACGACGGGGACGTCGAGCACGACCTCGTCACCGTTGGAGAAGGTGAGTGCCACCGGGATGTGGTCGCCGGCGATGAAGTCGCCCGTGAGCCGGACGCCGCCACCGACGTTCTCGACGTTGACGCCCTCGCGGGCACCGAGCACGAAGGACTCGATGGTGCTGACGGTCAGGACCGTGTCGCCCGAGCCGGCGACGGAGACCAGCTCGGTGCCCGCCGGGGAGTTGTTGACCAGACGGGCATACAGCGAGCCGGAGCCCGGTCCCTCGGCGACGACCTGGGCGCCGACCACGTCGACCGCCTTGTCCCGGTTGAAGGTGGCGTTGGTGGTCGTGTTGACCCGGTTGGTGGCGTAGTTGAAGCCGCAACCCGTCAGGACGGGAGCGGACAGCACGAGCGCGCCTACCGTGAGCGCGAGCTTGCGGTGGTGATGCATCGTCAGGGCCTTCGGATCGGACGGGCGCCGGGGCGGCGATGAACACGACCAGCCTAGCGTCCGACGTCAGCACTCACTGGCGCAGCCCGACGTACGTCGCCGCGAACGCCATCAGCACCAGCACCACCGACGTGTAGGCCCCGGCCAGCGCCAGCAGCCGGGTCGCGCCGAGCCGCAGACCGAGGGCCAGCGGCAGGTAGGTCCAGCCGTCCTCGTTGTCGGCCACGAGGCCCCACAACGCACGGAGCACGTGGACGCCGATGCCGAGCAGCGCGAACAGCCCGGTCATCTGCCACGTGGGCGGCGTGCCCTCGAAGGCCCCGCCCCAGCCGCCGTAGGAGAGGAAAGCGGGGAACAGGCCGAAGGAGACCGCCCAGGGCAGCCAGGACGCCTTGCCCTTGCGCAGCACGACGTTGCCCAGCAGGCCCACGCCGAGCGCGAGCAGGTAGGCGCTGCCGGCGTTGATGCCCGAGGTGATGGAGAGGGGTACGACGAGCAGCACGCCGCAGGTGAGCGCGAACCACGCGGTCCCCGGGTCCAGGCGCTCGGTCGCGAGCGGCTTGCCGGGCTGGTCGTGGCGGGCGTCACGGCGTCGGTCGACCAGGTCGTTGTGCCAGCCCAGGATCACCTGGCCCACGAGCACGGTCGCCAGCACGACCGCGACCTCGCGGGTGGGGCGACCGGAGAGGGCTGCTGCGGCCGCCAGGCCGGCCGCCGTCAGCACCGCCTGGCGCGGGTGGGCGGCCTGCAGGAGCAGGATCGGCAACCGGTCCCGCAGCCCGAGCCGCCCGGGGGCTCGTCGTTGCGGGTCGGGGGCAGCCGTGACCGGGGGCGTGAGGGACCCGTCGTCCGGCGGCACCTCGGTGAGGACCGTGTCCCCTCCCCGGGACACCTCCTCGGCTTCGGCCCTGCCGCCGGTCTCCGGGACCGGACCCTCCCCGGCGGTGCTGCTCGGCTTCCAGCGCTGCTTTTTCGCCATCCGTGCAGTATCGGTCACGAGGGGGCCCGCATGAGGCAAACAAGCGGGAAGCGGGGCAGAAAAGGCACGTCCGGACGTGGCCGGACCGAAGGCGCCACCATACGAACCGGGATTCTGTCAAGCCCAGAATGGGCCCCTGACCTGCAGAAACGCTGACCAGACCGACGAAAACCCGTGTTAGAATGGTCACCTAGGAAGGGGTCTACTACATATGACTTTCACCGTCGGCGAAACGGTTGTCTACCCAAACCACGGGGCCGCCATCATCGAGGACATCGAGATGCGGACGATCAAGGGGGAGGACCGGGAATACCTCGTTCTTCGGATCGTTGCCCAGCAGGACCTGGTCGTGCGCGTTCCGGCCTGCAACCTGGACCTGGTCGGAGTGCGCGACGTGGTCGACAAGGAGGGGCTCGAGCGTGTGTTCGACGTCCTCCGCGCCGAGCACGTCGAGGAGCCGACCAACTGGTCGCGTCGTTACAAGGCCAACCTGGAGAAGCTGCACAGCGGCGACGTCATGAAGGTCGGCGAGGTCGTGCGCGACCTGTGGCGTCGCGAGCGTGACCGTGGCCTCTCGGCCGGCGAGAAGCGGATGTTGGCCAAGGCGCGCCAGATCCTGGTCTCCGAGCTGGCCCTGGCCGAGCACACCAACGAGGACAAGGCCGAGGCCATCCTCGACGAGGTCCTCGCCTCGTGAGTCACCCCAGCACCTGATCCACCTGATCCACCGCTTCGACCGAAGGCCCCCGGCACCGTGCCGGGGGCCTTCGGCGTTGCCCTGCCTAGAGTGGCGGCACCATGACGACGTACGACGACGAACCCACCCCTGCCCTCGGCGCCGTGATCGAGCAGGAGCGCGGCTCGCTGCCGTTCGCGCTGCTCCACGGTGAGGCGCTCGTGACCTGCGCGGCCTGGGCGCTGGGGGAGTCCGGCGTGACACCGGTCGACCTCGGCACCGAGTGGGCCGGCCTGGTGGACGCCGGCGAGCCGTTCGTCCTGCACGACAGCCTGTGCCCGATGACGCCCGGCTGGTTCATCACGGCCTGCCTCGAACGCGCCGTGGCGACCTCGGCGGTCATCGTGGGGGTCCGCCCCGTCACCGACACCGTCAAGGGCGTCGTGGACGGTGTGGTCGGCGAGACCGTCGACCGCGACGGGTTGCTCACCATCTGCTCCCCGGTGGTGCTGCCCGCGGGGGTGGTCGAGGCGCTCGACGAGCTGCCGGGCCTCGACTTCACTGAGCTCGTGGCGGCCCTGGCGGCCCGCTTCCCCGTGGAGTACGTCGAGGCGCCGGCGCAGGCGCGTCGCGTCGGGTCGCTGGACGACCTCGCCGTCCTGGCAGCCCTCACCCGGCCGTCGTGAGGTCCGCGGTGAGCGCCTCGGCCACCGCGACGTCCTCGGGGAAGGTGATCTTGAGGTTGCGCGCCGAGCCGGGGACCGCGTGGATGACGCCCAAGCCGAAGCGCTCGAGGCAGCTCGCGGTGTCGGTGCCGCCGAAGCCGGCCGCCTCCGCCTGCTCGTAGGCGGCGAGCAGTGCCGGTGCGGCGAAGGCCTGCGGGGTCTGCACTGCCGATGGCTGCCCCGCGGGCAGGGGGGCGCCGGCCCGGCTCACCACCCCGGCCAACGGCACCACGGGGATCGCCCCGCCGTGCTCGAGCGCGACCGCCAGGACCGCCTGGAGCAAGGCCTGGCCGGCCAGCGGTCGGGCCCCGTCGTGGATCGCCACGACGTCGATCGCGCCGGAGATGATCTCGGGCGCGAGGGCCTGCAACGCTGCCCACTCGGAGTCGTGGCGCGACGTGCCGCCGAGGACCAGGCCGACCTCGGCACGGGGCTCGGCGCCGGGCTCAGGGGCCAGGAACGGCTCGATGGCTGCTGCCACGTCCTCCTGCTCGCCGTCGCGCACGACCAGCAGCACCCGTCGTACGTCCGGGGTGGCGAGGGCGTCGCGCACCGACCAGGCCAGCACCGGGCGGTCGAGGAGGGGGAGCAGGACCTTGTTGACGGCAGCGCCGACGCGGGTGCCGGACCCGGCGGCGAGGATCACGACGGCGGCAGGCACCGGGTCAGCCTAGGAGAGACGCTCAGGCGGAGTGGGGGGCGTCGGGTTTCGTTTCACGGCTGTTACACGACGAAACAGCCCCCACACACGGGCGACCTAGGTTCTGGACCACGAAAGGAGGTCGCGATGGCGCCTCGCTCCCCTCACGCAGAGGAGTGGCAACCGGTCTGCCGGGTGGCCGAGCTCGAGGTCGAGCGCGGCGTGACCGCGCTGGTCCATGGTCAAGCCATCGCGATCTTCCGCACGACCGACGACCACGTCTATGCCCTGGGCAACCACGATCCCTTCGCGAAGGCCTCGGTGATCGCCCGCGGCATCGTGGGCACTCGCGGGGACATCCCGTTCGTCGCCTCGCCTGCCCACAGGCACGCCTTCGACCTGCGCAGCGGCAAGTGCCTCGACGACGCGCACGTCTCCGTGCCGGCCTACGACGTCAAGGTGGTCGAGGGCGTCGTGCTCGTCGGTCACCGCAAGGTCAACGCGGCCTGAGGACTGTCGTCCGGTGCCATGCTCTCCGGCTCGTCCTCCACCAGGTCGTCGGCGCGCGGCACCAGCTGGCGACCGAGCAGCCACGCGGCGATCGGGATGCCGAGGTAGAAGAACGCGGCGTTGAGCTGGGCGTCGGGCGTCTGGCCGTGGCTCGCGGCGTCCCAGTGCAGGATCGTGACCGAGAACAACAGGTAGCCGACGAAGAGCAGCACCCGTGAGCCCTGCGGCAGCCGGCGACTGCTGGTCGCGGTGAAGCCGGCGTCGCTCGCCACGACGTAGGCGATGCCGAAGACGGTCACCACGATGGCGGGCAGCCCCAGGACCGAGCCGAGGAAGGCGATGTAGTCACCACGGCTCATCACCAGCCACGCGAAGAGCGTGATCGCCGCCAGGGACACCAGGCCGGGTCCCTCCCACCGTCGCCACCAGACCAGCAGGGCGCCCAGCAGCAGCAGGGTGATCGCCACGTCGAAGAGCTGGTCCTGGAAGCCGGCGGTGGTCCCCGCACTGGCGATCAGCAGCGACGGCAGGGACCAGGCCGCGACCACGACGAGGCCGGAGCCGACCTCCGAGCCCATCGTCGTACGACGCCGGCGGCGCAGCAGCCAGATGCCGGCGACCAGGGCGAGGCTCGCCACGGTGATGGGGCCCCACTCGACCAGCCAGTCCCCGGTGAGCCAGCCGACGAACTCCGGCACATCGTCGGTCCGGACGACCGTGACCGCGAAGATGCCGGCACACGACGCCGTGACGACGACCAGGAAGGTCAGGGCGAAGCCGACGCTGGAGCCGTAGATCAGTCGCTCCCGTGCGGCGCCGAAGTCGGGGGTGACGGTGAAGCGCGTGACGAGCCAGACCACCAGTGCCAGCAGCACGAGCGACACCAGCGTGCGCACGACCGAGGGCCCGCGTCCGGACGCGTAGGTCAGCCAGTAGTCCCATCGCGACACCAGCACGAACCACAGCTTCACCAGCACCAGGGCCAGGACGACCCAGCGCAGCGCGCGGACGGAGAGCTCGTCGAGACCGCTGGTGATGCTGGTCGACACGTCCAGGCCGAACTTCACGACCGCGACCGCGGCGGCGTACACGAGCGGGACCAGGAAGGAGTCGATCTCGTCGATCGCCCCGCCGACCAGCGACTGGGTCGTGGAGTCGAAGCCCTGCTCGACGTAGGCGACGTGGACCGCGAGGTCGCCGAGGAAGAACCCGCAGACGGCCACCAGCGAGACCAGCTGGAGGACGTACGTCGCCCAGCGGCGTGCCCGCGTCAGCGGATGGAGGAGCGTGGAGAGGACGACGCAGCCGAGGACGGTGTAGTAGCAGGCCTTCACGACCATGGGTCCGTGCTCGAGGATCCAGGAGTCGTTGGTGTTGATCGAGCTCGGCGCGAGGAAGAGCGCCCCGGTGAGCCCGAACATCGCACCCACGAACACCTTGACGAGCGGTCCGGCCGACAGCGCCCCCCAGAGCAGCAGCGACCACGCGATCGTCATCGTCACGAGCGTCACCGGCATCAGCCCGCGCGGCACGAAGGTCGGTGTCAGCTCGAAGTAGAGGCTCAACAGGTCGCCGCCTCGCCACACGTCCGCGAAGAGCACCGAGACCAGCAGCAGGGCCGTCGCGACCAGGCCGACCTTGGCGAGCTGCCGTTGCAACCCGGTCAGGCCGTCCAGGCGCAGGTGCCCGTCGCGCACCGGATCGCGCAACGTCGTCTCCCACAGCGGCCGGGCGACCTTGGTGGCACGGCCGACGGCCTGGCGGGGGCGGCTCATGACCGGGGCTCCATCAGCAGCAGGGCGCCGAAGTCGGTGCCGTTGGGCACGACGACCCGTCCGTCGGCAGTCGCTGTGAGGACGGGCAGGTTCACGAAGGGCGTGGTGGTCGGCTCGTAGGCGGCCAGGAAGGAGCCGGTGTGCAGGTCGTGGACGCTCAGCCGGAAGTCCCGGCTGAAGAGGTCCTCGGTGCGCCCGAGCTCGAGCAGGAAGACCCGTCCGTCGACCACGACGGGCCGACCCCCGGGTGCGGTGTCGAGCTGGAGGCCCCACAGCTCGGCGCCGTCCTCGGCGTCGACCGCCACGACGCGTCCGCCGGCGTCGACGCTGACCACGACGCCGTCGGCGATGGCCGGGCCGCCGCCGAAGAGTGGGTTGTCGCCGGCAACGGTCCACCGCTCCTGACCGGTCACGGCGTCGTAGGCCACGAGGCCGCTGGTCCCGCCGAAGCGGAGGACGTCGGCGACCACCAGCCCGTCGTCGTACGCCGGGTGGCCGGGGAGCTGCGCGTCGACGTCGGTCCACAGCGCCTCACCCGTGGCGCCGGCGAAGCGACTAAACCCGCCGGCGCCGTAGAGGACGTCACCGCCAGGCAGGGGGAGGGGGGTGGTGGGGGCGAAGGCGTTGGGGATCGTGATGTCCCAGCGGGGCGTGCCGTCGAGCTCGACGGCGGCCAGTCCCTCGTTGTAGCGCGGCAGGAACACCGCGTCCTCGCCGATCGCGGGGCTCACACCGGGCGAGGCTTCGACCGAGGGCGACGTCCACACGGGCCCTGCCCCGAGGTCGTCGGTCGCGTAGGCGACGTAGCGGTCGCCGAGCTGGTCACTGAGCTGCGCGACCACCAGGCCCTGCCCGGCGGCCGGCGCGGGCTGGTAGCCCGAGGTGGTGTGCAGCCCGGTGGCGCTGCCGGTCGCGCTGCCGGAGGCGGAGAGGGAGTAGAGCACCGAGTCGAGCCCACCGACGAAGGCCAGGTCGCCGTCGAACGCGGGCGGGCCCGACGGGCTGGCGCCCATGGAGCGCACGTCGTCGGTCGTGAGGTAGACGCCGGACGTGGCAGGGACGTCACCGAACGGGTAGGCGTAGAGCGCCGCGGTGGTCTCGGCGGCGGTGACCGCGGCACCCAGGACGAGGGTGTCGCCGACGACCGTCGGGTCGACGTCGGCGTCCAGCCGGGCCTCCGGGGTGACGTGGGGCAGCGACCAGCGGTCCACCACGTCGCCGGTCGCGAGGGCGCGGACCACCACGTCCCCGGTCGTGTTGACGGTGACGACCTCGTCGCCCACGACGACCGGGGCGCCGTAGAGCCGCGAGCCCGTCCCGCTCCACCGGGTCGACCCGTCCTCGAGGTCGAAGGCCTCGATGCGCTCGGCGTCCTGCACGGCCACCACGGTCCCGTCCGCGACGGCAAAGGCCTCGCTGGGGAAGCCGCGGGGGGTCGTCTCCCACGCCAGCTCCCCGTCGTCGACGTCGTAGGCGTAGAGGACGCCGCCCAGGTCGGCCAACAGCACGCGGTCCTGCCCCAGGGCTTCGCCGATCGCGGGCCCCACCGCCAGGCCCTCCTCCAGCGACGTGGACCAGAGGTCCTCGCCGGTCTCGGAGTAGACCGTGACGGCGCCCGACTCGTCGGCGACCACCCAGCGGTCTGCGGTGGCCGCGGGAGGTCGTCGTACGGGGCCGGACCGGAGGTCGCTCCAGACCACCGAGCCGTCGGCCAGCGCGAGCGCGCTCACCCGGCCGTCGTCGGTCGCCACGAGCACGCTCTCGCCGAGGGCGGTCGGTGCCGCGGAGACCACGTCGTCGAAGTGCCGGACCCAGCGGGCGTCGCCGGTCGCGGTCGAGAGGGCGAGCAGGTTCTTGTCGGCGTCGGCCACGAGCACCACGTCACCCACGATGACCGGCGCCGCGACGATCGGCCCGGGCACGGCCAGCCGCCAGCGCACGGCGCCGGTGTCGACCTCCGTGGCCGCGAGGTCGCCGACCTGGTCGCCCATCACCATGACCTCGCCGTCGGAGGCGGGCCCGAAGAGGAAGCGCTGGTCGCGCGCGTCGCTCCACGCCAGCTGCGAGGACAGCTCGCCGTCGGGCACCGCGTTGGTCCGCGCCGGGGTCACGGCCGCAGTCGCGCCGAGGGGTACGACGGAGGGTTGAGTGACAGCGTCGGCCTCTGCGGCGCGCCAGTCGCGCTCGACGCCGTGGAACTCCACGAGCTCCTCGATCACCACCCGGTCCTGGGCCTCGATCGTGGAGATGACCCGCACCGGTCCGAAGCCGGGGCAGGTCCACTCCTCGGTGACCTCGTGGTCTCCCTTGCTGCCGTCGGAGAAGACCAGGTCGAGCTCGTTGACGAAGTAGGCGCAGTCGACGAACGTGCGACCGCCGACCTCGAGGTCCTCGATCCGCTCGAGCGTGACGTCGTAGGTGATCGCGGTGTCGCCGAGAGTGCCGTCGTAGGACCAGGAGGTGCCCTCCTCGAGGGGCAACCGGTAGGCCGGGGCCGGCGGGTCGAGCGGGGTGTCGACGAGGTCCTGGCGCAGGGAGAACTGCAGGATCGACTCGTCACGCAGCCCGAGGTAGGTCATCGACGACCGCGCTCCCGAGCCGGGGTAGTCGGTGTAGTCGCTCGAGACCTGGACGGCGTCGACCAGCCCGTCCGCGTCGATCAGGCCGGCGTCGCCACGGACCGTGCGCGTGCGGGTGCCGGAGGGGACCCCGTCGGAGGAGACGGCGTAGACCCATGTGGTGCCCAGCTCGAGCGGGTGCAGCCGGGACAGCTCGGGGAAGGAATCCTCGGGCTGGGAGACGACGAACGCCCCGGCCATGGCCAGCGGCACGACGACCAGCGCCGGCACCCAGGAAGCGGCCCGGCGCAGTCGCGCGGCCACGGCTTCAGAGGCCGGACGGGATGGTGGCGGTCAGGATG
The DNA here is from genome assembly GCF_900113685.1 of Nocardioides psychrotolerans. Lineage (GTDB taxonomy): Bacteria > Actinomycetota > Actinomycetes > Propionibacteriales > Nocardioidaceae > Nocardioides > Nocardioides psychrotolerans. The sequence goes on along the minus strand of NZ_FOQG01000001.1, from coordinate 403,884 downwards.
TCGTCGCCCCCGAAGGCGGCGTCCTGCCAGACGATCCGGTCACCGGAGATAGCAGGGAAGCCCTGCTGGCCGGTCTGGGTCATGAGGCTGTAGATCGTGCCGCTCGCGTAGGAGTAGAGGTACAGGTCGGTGTCGGGGTAGGGCGACTCGCCACCCACGACCGCGGACTCGATCGGCTTCACCGACTCCGCCCAGATGGCGTAGTCACCGTTGGCGGCCGCCCCGAACGGGGAGGCCGACGAGCTGAGCTCGGTGCGGTTGCCGGCCGCGTCGAAGAGGGCGGCGTTGCCCTCGAGGTCGACGGCGACGACGTGGTCACCGTGCGCCGCGACCGACACGACGGCGCTGGGCATCGACCCGAGGACCCGGGGCTCGCCCTGTCCCGGGGTCCACACCATGACGGTGCCGGGATCGGTGCCGAGTGCGACAGTGCCGTCGCCCGTGCCGAGCCCCACGATCGAGGAGTCCTGGGCCGGCAGCGGGGCGCTGGTCAGGGAGCCGGCGGCGTCGACGTAGTAGACGAGGCCCTCGGCGGCAGAGACCCAGGCGGCGCCGGTGTCGGAGCCCGCCAGGCCGGCGGCGACGGCGGGGTCGGCGTCCACGCTCCCCAGGGCCTCGGACCCACCGTCCAGGAAACGGCTCACCAGGCCCTTGGCGTCGAGGGTGACCAGGGCATCGCCGGCGTAGGCGACCTGGATGGTGTCGCGGGCCCCGCCGACGGCTGTGGGGGTCGCGCCGACCCTGGCCGACGAGGCGACGCCGAAGTAGCGGTCCGCAGCGCTGAGGTCCAGCCAGGCGATCTGGTCGCCGGAGACGGTGGGCGCCTGCTGGGTCTGGGCCGCCCCGGTGACCGGGGTGCCCGGGATGGTGCCGAGGTCGGAGCAGCCGACGCAGATGTTGAGCTGGTCGAAGATCTCGCGGGCGGTGCGCAGCACCACCGGATCGGCACCCGCGTCGATGATCGTCTGCTCCACGGCGTCGCGGGCGTCGAAGTAGCCCGAGGTGGGGCCGAGCTGCGTGGTGAGCGCGGCGTAGACGATCTTGTCGAAGTCCTGCGCCAGCGGGGACTCGTTGCCGCTGACCCCGTCGATCTGGGCCAGGCGGGAGCGGATCGACCACAGGGCGTTGTTCCAGATGGCGGAGTTGGAGTGCACCCCGCCGTGGTCCTGGGTCTCGATCCCCAGGAGCTGGAAGCGGTAGCCCACGTCGAGGATGCGCAGGTAGTCGTCGAAGGACGTCCCGTTGAGCAGGTAGCGCTGGGAGTAGTTGCCCTCCGGGTCGGGCGTGCAGTAGCCGGTGTCGGAGGTGATGGCCGCGCACCCGCCCTCGAACAGCGAGCCACCGTCGGCGCCGGTGGCTGCATTGCCGATGACGTTGCCGAAGTAGTCCGCGAACGACTCGTTGAGGGCTCCCGACTGCCCGGAGTAAGTCAGGTTGGCCGACGTGTCGATGACGCCGTGGGTGATCTCGTGGCCGGCGATGTCGATGTCGACCTCGGTGGTGTCGAGCAGCTCCGGGCCGGGCTGGCAGGGCTCGCCGTAGACGATCTGCGGCGGCTGGAGGCCTGAGCTGAAGAACGCGTTGCAGAAGTCTGAGGGGCCGTAGTTGACCGACGAGACGAGGGTGCCGCCTACGCCGTCCCACGAGGCGCGACCCAGTGCGGCGTAGTAGTCGTAGACGGTCCGCGCCGCAGCATGGGCACCGATCGCCTCGGTGTCGGCGATCTGGGCGCCGGGGCTGGTGACCAGCTCCCCGGGCAGGTCGCTGTCACCGCCACCGGCCATGTCGTAGGTCTCGATGCCACCCTCGGTCGTCGCGGCGTCGTACGTCGCCACGGTGGTGTCCCACAGCGCGATCGTGCCGTCGTCCAGCCGCACACCGGTCGCGCTGAGCGGGCCTCGGCCGGTCGGGTCGTCGCCGCTGACCGCGACCGCGTCGGCGGCGGTGGGGTCGAGGAGCCCCGTGGTGGGCAGGGGCCGGATGGTCCGGGCGCGGCCCAGGTAGTCCGACATCGCGTTGGCGCCGGGCGTGAGCAGCTTGCCCTCGGCAGAGGCGGGTCGCACGCTGTCGAGCTCCCCGGTGGCGGCGTCGATGAAGTACTCACCGTCGGCGAGGGTCGTGCCCTGCTCGCCCGCGGACGTGCCGGCGACGTAGACCCGCCAGGTCAGCCGGCCCGTGTCGGTCGGGACCACGACGAGCTCCGCGGCGCCCTGGGACGACCCGCCGGAGAGCCTGGCGGCGATCCGGGCAGCGCGTGCCGCGCTCACGGTGGGGCTGGTGGGCGTGATGAGGTCCGGGAAGACCCGGCCCCGCACCGCGGTCAGGCTGGGGTCGTCGGCCGCCTGCCCGATCGTGAGCACCAGCTCGCCGTCGAGCACGGGCACGCCGTCGACCTGCTGCTCGGCCCGGAGGGTCGCGCTCCCGGTCACCGTCGGGGCCGAGGGCTCGCCCAGGGCCAGCTGGTCGGGAGCGACACCGAAGAGGCTCAGTGCGGCCTCGTCGACGAAGGCCTGCGCGGGGTCCTCGGAGCCGTCGGTGCCGTCGGCGTCGTAGCGCCCGCCCGAGAGCTCGGTGAGGAAGCCGGTCAGGTCGTCCTGGCGCCCCACCCAGCCGGAGCCCGTGGAGTCGCGCAGGTCCTGGACCCCCGACCGCAGGGCGGCGATGCGGGCCTGGCTGTCGTCGCGGTCCGCCTCGACGCCCTGGAGCCATACGTCGGAGACGACCAGCACCTGCACCGTGACGTCGTCGTCGACCAGCGGCGGGTCGGACTGGCAGGCGGTCAGGAACAGGGCGCTGGTACAGACCAGCGGGGCCAGCACGGTGCGCCCCCACATCCGGGGGGGAGCAGGGGAGGCAGGCTGCGGCAGCGTGCGTGGCAAAGGCATGGTGGCGAGAGTGTGGGTTCCGAACGATGGACTGTCAACGAATTCTTTCCGGGAGTGATCAGGGCGTGCGAATTGCCACTGGTGCTGCTGATTCCTGCCATCATGCGGCGACCAGCGAGAAGCTCGCGGGTCTCCGTCGAGGACTGGAGGGATCGTCGTGTCCTGTTCCACCTGCTCATCCGACAACCCGGACGTGGCGGCTTTCTGCCACCGGTGCGGCACGTCGCAGCACGCCAACGCCACGACGCAACGCAGCTATGCGGTGCAGTCGTCCGAGGGGGTCAACCAGTTCGCGCTGATCTCCACGATCATGCCGCACACCAACCGCGAGACGGCCGACAACTACCGCTGGGCGATGATCGTCTCGGCGGTCCTCATCGTCGGCGCCACGGCCCTGGGTCTGCTGCCCATCGCCATCGCCGCCGCCGCGTTCCTGATCCCCATCACCTACCTGGTCTACATCTACGACGTGAACCTCTGGGAGGACGCGCCGGCCCCCGTCGTCATCGGGCTCTTCCTCGTCACCGGGATCCTCGCGGCCCTGGTGTCGTTGGTGTTCTTCCAGTGGGCCTTCGACACCGAGTTCGCCAGCTTCGCCGCGCGTGGCGGGATCGACGGCCTGTCGTTCAAGGCACTGCTGCTCTTCTCGGTGCTGCTGCCGCTGATCGCCGAGGTCGTCAAGAACCTCCCAGCGGTCTTCCTGGCGCGGCTTCCGCAGTTCGACGACATGATCGACGGGCTGACCTTCGGCGTCGCCGCCGGGACGGCGTACGCCGCTTTCGAGACGATCGTGCTTTACCAGGCGGTCTTCACCAGCGACCAGCTCCGCACCGAGCAGGGCCTCGCGACCTGGATCGTCGTGGTCGTCAACCTGATGGTCGTCAAGTCGCTGATCTACGGCACCGCCACCGGCATCGCGGTCGCGGCCTTCTCCGGCAAGGGTGAGGGCTACGACGGCTTCACGGCCTACTACGCCAAGAACTTCGCCCTCGCCGCCGGTGTCAACGTCCTCTACTGGGTCGGTGTGCGACTGCTGTCCTACCTGCCCTTCGGTCAGGGACTCGGCCTGATCTGGGGCTTTGTGATCCTCGCGGTCCTCATCATCCGGATCCGCGTGATGATGCAGGCCGCACTGCTCGAGGCAGCGGTCGAGGCAGCCGCCAAGTCCGACGTCTCCTCGCGCGAGACCTTCGTCGAGACCTTCTGCCCCGAGTGCGAGAACATGCTGCTGGCCGGGTCGCACTTCTGCATCGTCTGCGGCACGTCGGTCCGCTCGACCTCGCGGCAGACCCGCAAGGTCATGACCACACAGGCGCTGCCTGCCGACGGGAGCCCGCCCTACGGGGCGCCGGCCCCCGACGCTGACACCGGCTCCGGCCCGGCGGGAGGCGTGGCATGAGCGACCCGACCCAGCCCCAGCAGCCGGCCCAGCAGCCGGCGCCCGCGACCCAGATGGTGCCCCAGCAGCAGCCCGGCCAGCAGCCGGTGCCGCCGGCGCAGGCCTATCCCCAGCAGGGTTACGCCCCGCCCCAGCAGGGTTACGCCCCGCCCCAGCAGGGCTTCCCGCCCCAGCCCGGCTACCCACCCCAGCCCGGACAGGCGTACGCCGGGGGGCCGCCGCCGGCAGCTCCGTGGCAGCAGACCGGTCCTCCGGCCGGCAGCAACCACAGCTCCAGCAAGGGCAAGACGATCGGGCTGATCGTGGCCGGTGTCGTGGCCGTCGGCGCGCTCGGTGGGATCGCGGCCGTCGTGTTCGGCGGTGGCGACGACGAGAGGCCGAGCTCCGCCGAGGTGACCCCGGGTGGCAGTGGGTCGGGCATCCTCGACCCGGAGCCGGTCGGGTCCGCTCCGCCGCAGCCCGACGGGAGCACTCCGCCGGCGCCCACGCCGACTGAGCCCGCCCCGAGCGAGCCCGTGCCGACCGAGCCGATCGAGCCGACGGAGCCGGTGCCGCCGGCGCCGAGCGGCAGCGGCGTGGCCATCGGGTCCAACGGGGTCCAGGTGATCGTGCCCCCCGAGTGGACGATCGACGCGCAGGGTGAGGACTCGCTCAGCCTGAGCAACGGGGAGAGCAGCTTCATCTACGCCCTCACCGGTGTCGCCGACCCCTCGGTCGAGGCGTCCAGCGTGCTGCAGCAGAACCTCGCCTACTTCACCGGTGGGGAGAGCTACACCCAGCTCGAGGTCTACGACGTGGCGCCGCAGGAGGCCTTCGGGTCGATCGTGTCCCTGGCCTCGATCGACTACCAGGCGCTGTGGGTCGACGCGCAGGGCAGCTTCCCGCTCTACGGCAAGATCTTCGCGGCCGTCCGCCAGGACGGGTCCGTCCTGATGCTCAACGTCGAGCACTCGCCGCCCGAGGACTTCGACGCCTCGATCCCGACGTGGTTCCCGGTCATCGGCGGCTCGCTCGACACGTTCGCAGGGGTGGGCTGAGGCTGGTCAGGCCGGCGGGGCCAGGACGAGGGCGGTCGCGATGGCGGCGACCCCCTCGCCCCGGCCGGTGAGGCCGAGGCCGTCGGTGGTGGTGGCCGAGACGGATACCGGAGCGCCGACGGCGGCCGACAGGGCCGCCTCGGCCTCGGCCCGGCGCGGGCCGACCTTGGGCCGGTTGCCGATGACCTGGACGGCCACGTTGAGGATCTCGAAGCCGGCCGCGCGCAGCCGGCGGGCGCTCTCGCCGAGCAGGGCCGAGCCCGAGGCTCCGGCCCACTGGGGCTCGGCGGTGCCGAAGTGCGAGCCGAGGTCGCCGAGGCCGGCCGCGGAGAGCAGGGCGTCGCACGCCGCGTGCGCGGCGACGTCGGCGTCGGAGTGACCCTCGAGCCCGGCCGGCTCGTCCGGCCAGTGCAGCCCGGCGAGGTGGAGGGGGGTGCCGGAGACAAGACGGTGGACGTCGGTGCCGACACCAATCCGTAAGGACTGTTGGTTCACGTGCTGATCATGCCTGAGCCACACTGGAGCGTGTGAAGACGACGCGTTCCGCCTGGGCCCTGGCCGGGCTCCTCGCCGGCCTCGCCGGCCTGGCGACCAGCTATTTCCTGGCCGCGGCCCTCTCGATCCGCGAGTCACCTGTGGTGGCGATCGCCGAGGGGATCGTCCGGCTCGCGCCCGGGGCGGCCGTCGAGCAGGGCATCCAGACCCTGGGCACCAACGACAAGCCGATCCTGGTCGCTGTCATCCTCGTCGTCGCCTGCGCCCTCTTCGCCTACGTCGGTCTCCTCGCCCGCCGCTCGTCGTGGGCGCCCACGCTGGTCTACGTCGTGCTCGCCGTCCTCGGCGGGATCGCGGTGCTCGCCCCCGCCTCGTCCTCGACGACCGACGTCGTCCCGGTCGCGCTCGGCCTCGTGACCTGGGTGGTCGCGCTGTCGCTGCTGACCGAGCCGCTGCGTGCCGCCGACCGGCACGCGGCGGCGTCCGACGAGCCGGCCCCGAGCAGCCCGACGGGCCAGACCCGCCGCGGGTTCGTGCTGCGGGCGGGCCTCGTCGCCGGCGCCGTCGGCGTGCTCAGCCTGGGCGGCCGATTCCTCGGCGCCGGCCGACGTCGCGTCGAGGAGACCCGGCGGTTGCTGCGCCTCAACGGCATCACCGAGCCGGACGTGCCGAACGCTGCCCTCGTGGACATCGACGGGATCTCCCCCTGGATGACCCCCGCCGACGACTTCTACCTGATCGACACCGCCTTCGTGAAGCCGGCCATCGACCCGAAGGACTGGTCGATCCGCATCCACGGCATGGTCGAGCAGGAGATCGTGCTGACCTACGACCAGCTGATGGCCCGCGAGATCGACGAGTCCTGGATCACCATCTGCTGCGTGTCCAACCCGGTCGGCGGGCCCCTCATCGGCAACGCCTGGTGGAGCGGGGTCCGGCTGGCCAGCATCCTCGCCGAGGCCGGCGTCGATCCCGAGGCCGACGCGGTGCTCCAGACCTCCGAGGACGGCTGGACCTGCGGCACTCCCATCGAGGCGCTGACCGACGACCGCAACGCGATGCTGGCCGTCGCGATGAACGGCAAGCCGCTGCCGATCGAGCACGGCTTCCCGGTCCGCACGATCGTGCCGGGCCTCTACGGCTACGTCTCGGCGACCAAGTGGGTCGTCGACATGGAGGTCACGAAGTTCTCCGAGTTCGACGCCTACTGGACCACCAAGGGCTGGGGCGAGCTCGGCCCGATCAAGATGTCCTCCCGCGTCGAGGTCCCGGGCTCGGGCGACCGGGTCGACGCCGGTGAGGTCACCTTCGGCGGCACCGCCTGGGCGCAGCACACCGGCATCGCCGGGATCGAGGTCGCCGTCGATGGGGGCGAGTGGCTGGCCGGCGAGGTCTCCAGTCCCGGCACCGACGACACCTGGGTGCAGTGGCGCGCGGTCGTCGACGTCGAGCCCGGTGACCACACCGTCCGCGTGCGGGCCACCGACAAGACCGGCCTGGTGCAGACGGGGGCACTGGCAGACGTCCTGCCCGATGGCGCCACCGGCTGGCACACCATCGACTTCACGGCGTCGTGAGCGACTTCGCCGGGCGCACCGGCGGCGCCCTCGTCGTCGGCGGCAGCGGTGGCCTGGGCGCGGCGATCGCCACGATGCTCGCCGCGCGCGGGGCGGCCGTGGCCCTCACCTACCGCACGCGACGCCCTGACGGCGACCACCCGTCCTACGAGCTGGACCTGGGGGACGACGCCGCCGGCGCGGCCGTCGTCGAGCGGGCGGTGGCCGACCTCGGCGGCCTGCACACGCTGGTCTACGCCGCGGGGCCGCACGTCCCGATGCGCCACCTCTCCGCGGTCGAGCCGCGGGCGATGACCGCCCAGCTCTCGGCCGACGCCGCCGGGTTCTTCTCCGTCGCCCGGCCTGCGCTGGTGCACCTGCGTGCCACCGCCGGCTCGATCGTCGCGGTGACGACGGCCGCGACCACGCGCTTCCCCGTCCGCGACGGGCTGTCCGCCGCGCCCAAGGCAGCGGTGGAGGCGATCGCCCGTGGCCTGGCCGCCGAGGAGGGCCGATTCGGGGTCCGCGTCAACTGCGTGGGACCCGGCATGCTCACCGACGGCATGGCCGAGCGGTTGATCAGCTCCGGCGAGCTCGACGACGACGCTCTCGCCATCACCCGCCGCAACATCCCGCTGCGCCGCTTCGGCACCGCAGCCGACGTCGCCGAGGCCGTCTGCTTCCTGGCCTCCGACCGTGCGGGCTTCATCAGCGGTCAGAAGCTCGACGTCGACGGCGGCTACGGCGTCTGAGGAGTCACCAGCTGGTGTAGTCGTCCGGGCTCGGCAGCGGGTGCGCGTCGTCGGTGATGACGTAGACGGTGCCCCCCGAGCGCGGGAGCCACACGTTCTCGAACTGTCCACGGTCATACGTGCGCCGCACTCCGGCGCGGCTGGCCGCGGCCGGGTCGTTGACCACGACGTCGCCGGCCTCGGTGAACCCGACGATCACCAGCAGGTGGCCGTTGGACGACGAGATCGGTGCACCGGAGAGCTGACCCCGGTCGAAGGCGATCGAGGCGATGACGGGGATGCCGACCTTCACGAGCTGCTCGGCCTCGCGCAGCGAGCGGAGCCGCGTGACGAACGCGCTGCCGGCCAGCGGTGCGGCGTAGGCAGTGTTGAACGGCCAGTTGCCGGCGCCCTCGTAGGAGGCGTCGTAGGTCATCCGAGCGGCGTGGTCGACCCACGGGTTCACGTGGCCCTGGGGGACGTAGGTGTAGGTCGCCGGATCGGGGAGAGCGTCGTAGTAGCCGAGCACCATCGAGGTCGAGGTCGGGGAGCACCATGCCTCTCCGCCGTTGCCCCACTGGGGGTAGTGGCCCTGGTGGATCATCTGGGAGTAGCGCGGCACGTCCAGCACGATCCCCCGGGCGACGCCCGGCCTCGAGGTCGCGACGCTGCCGCTCGGCACGCGCGAGGCCATGGCACCGACGGCGTCGAGGGTGGGGGAGGCGGTGCGGGCACCGGGTCGGCGCATCAGCGAGACCCGCAGCTGCCACGAGGTCAGGCCCGCGGCGGCGGTGCTGCGCCAGGTGTCGACGCTGACGGCGCCGAGGTCGTCGGTCTGACCCGAGACGCTCCTGCGCCGCGTGAACCCGTCACCCGACGTCCACCGCCCCAGCACGTCGTACGACGACGTGGCGCCGGCGGCGTCCTTGCCGCGCACCTCGACCTCGATCCAGCTGTCGCCGGGCGTCGTGGCGTCCCAGGACGCGATGAGCTCGGTGAGCCCGAAGCGCGGGGCGACCCAGGGTGAGGTCCACCGGCCCAGCTCGTAGGCCCGGCCGGCGTAGGTGCGTCGGGCGCTCGGCGCCTTCACGACGCCCAGGCTGCCCTTGACGAAGAGCGTGCCGGCCATCGTCCCGGTGCGGAAGTCGTTGCCGCTCTCCCACTGGGTGTGCGCGATGCGACGGGGCTCCGCAGCGCGCTGGGCGCGCTCGTGGGGCTCCGCGCTCGCGGGGGCCAGGGGCGCGGCGAGCGCAGCGGCGAGGCCCACGGTGAGGAGCGGGCGGAGCAGGCGGTCGGACAGGTCGGCGGGGGAAGGGCGCACCGCTCCACGATAGGTCACTTCCGTCCCATGCGTCACAGGCTTGCTCGATGCGGCCGCGAGGGCCGGTCACTCCTAGACTGGAGGGTGTGACGTTCAGGCTCTATGACTCGGCGACCCGCGGGGTCCGTGACTTCGCACCCCTCGAGGAGGGGAAGGCCGGTCTCTACCTGTGCGGGCTCACCGTGCAGTCCGAGCCGCACGTCGGTCACGTCCGCTCGGGCGTCGACTTCGACGTCCTCCAGCGCTGGCTGCGCCACCTCGGCTTCGAGGTGACCTTCATCCGCAACGTCACCGACATCGACGACAAGATCCTGGCCAAGGCCGCCGAGCAGGGCCGTCCTTGGTACAACCTGGCCTACGAGATGCACCGCGAGCTCGACCGCGCCTACGCCGCGCTCAACGTCGCGCCGCCCACCTACGAGCCCGCCGCCACGGGCCACGTGCCCGAGATGGTCGAGCTGATCACCGAGCTGATCACCCGTGGCCACGCCTACCCCGCCGAGGACGGCTCCGGCGACGTCTACTTCGACGTGCGCTCGTGGCCGAGCTACGGCGAGCTGACGCGACAGGGCATCGACGACATGGAGGCGGCCACCGACGTCGACCCCCAGATGTTGGCCAAGAAGCGCGACCCGCGCGACTTCGCGCTGTGGAAGGGCTGGAAGAAGGAGTCGGAGCCGGAGACGGCTGCCTGGCCCTCGCCATGGGGTCCGGGTCGTCCGGGGTGGCACATCGAGTGCTCCGCGATGGCCGGCAAGTACCTCGGGCCGGCCTTCGACATCCACGGCGGCGGCGTCGACCTGCGCTTCCCGCACCACGAGAACGAGCAGGCGCAGTCCCGGGCAGCAGGGCGACCCTTCGCGTCCTACTGGATGCACAACGCGTGGATCACCACCGCCGGCGAGAAGATGAGCAAGTCGCTGGGCAACTCGCTGACCATCCCGGCCGTGCTGGAGACCTACCGCGGCATCGAGCTGCGCTTCTACCTGCTGATGGCCCACTACCGCTCCCACGTCGAGTTCAGCTTCGAGGCGCTCGACGAGGCGGCCGTGGGCCTGCGCCGCATCGAGAACTTTCTCGACCGGGCCGCGGTCACGGAGAGCGGCTCGCTGTCACAGGACTTCGTCGATGCGATGAACGACGACCTCGGCACCCCGGCTGCCATCGCCGTCCTCTACGACGCGGTGCGCGAGGGCAACCGGCTGCTGGCCTCGGGCGACGATGCCTCCACCCAGGCCGGCGAGGTGCTGGCCATGCTCGACGTGCTCGGCCTGCACCCGCACGACCCGGCGTGGGGTGGCCGTGGGGGAGACGACGTCAAGCTCACCGCAGCGGTCGACGCCCTCGTGTCCGGGCTGCTCGAGCAGCGGGCCCGGGCCCGTGCTGACAAGGACTTCGCGCGCGCGGACGCAATCCGCGACCAGATCAAGTCGGCGGGGATCGAGATCGAAGACACCCCGTCCGGAGCAAGGTGGACGTTGTAATGCCAGGCAATTCTTCCCGCAAGGGCGCCATCCGCAAGACGACCAAGAAGCCCACCGCGGGCTCCGGGGGGAAGGTCAAGCGCGGCCTTGAGGGCAAGGGTCCGACGCCACGGGCCAACGAGCGGCCCTACCACGCTGCCTACAAGGCCGAGAAGAAGCCGCAGCGCTCGGCCTCGACGCAGGCCCGTCGCCGCAAGAGCACCGACGCCGAATGGATCGCCGGACGCAACTCCGTCCTCGAGGCGCTGCGTGAGGACGTGCCGGTCACGGCCGTCTATGTCGCCGAGGGCGCCGAGCGGGACGGTCGGCTGCGCGAGGTCTTCAAGATCGTGGCGGACAAGGGCCTCAACATCCTCGAGGTCTCCAAGGGTGAGCTCGACCGGATGACCTCCACCGCGGTCCACCAGGGCCTCGCGGCGCGCATCCCCTCCTACGAGTACGCGCACCCCGACGACCTGATCGTCCTGGCCACCGAGAACCGCGAGCCGCCCCTGATCGTGGCGCTCGACTCGGTGACCGACCCGCGCAACCTCGGGGCCGTGATCCGCAGCGCGGCCGGCTTCGGTGCCCACGGAGTCGTCATCCCCGAGCGTCGGGCCGCCGGCATGACCGCGGCCGCCTGGAAGAGCAGTGCCGGTGCGGCAGCGCGGATCCCGGTGGCGCAGACCGTCAACCTCGTGCGCCAGCTCAAGGCCTACCAGGACGCCGGCTGCATGGTCATCGGCCTCGCGGCTGAGGGCGAGGTCTCCCTGCCCGACCTGGACCTGGCCGACGGCCCGCTCGTGGTCGTCATCGGGTCGGAGGGCGACGGGCTGTCCCGCCTCGTGGCCGAGACCTGTGACCAGCTGGTGTCGATCCCGATGGCCAACAACCTGGAGTCGCTCAACGCGGGAGTCGCGGCGTCCGTGGCGCTCTACTCGATCGCCCGGGCCCGGGCCCGCGCCTGACCCGTCACCCGGAATGATGATTGTGTCCGGTCGAACAGGAACGAAATCACAACCAGATGACGACTAACGTGAAGGAATGCTCACCACGAGGCAGCGCCTGATCCAGGCCGCGGCGCAGGGATTCGCCGATCACGGCATCCAGGCTGCGTCACTGGTGGAGATCACGCGCCAGGCCGGCCAGCGCAACCGGGGCGCGGTGCACTATCACTTCCGTTCCCGTGAGGGCCTGCTCGCGGCGGTCCTCAACGAGCATGCCGAGTTCATGGCGCTGCGTCAGGGGGAGCTCCTCGTCCGTGCGATGGAGCAGCCCGACGACGACGTCGCCTCGGTCATCGAGGTCATCGTCCGGACCTGCGTCGAGGTGGCCGAGAGCAGCGTGAGCGGGCGCAACTACCTCAAGATCATCGCCGAGATCTCCGAGCAGGACCCGGCGACCTACACCCCGGAGGTCGAGGCGGCCCTGGTCCGCTCCGGTGGCTACCAGGTCTACGCCGTGCTGATGGAGCGGGCGCTGAACGCCGTCGACGGGCTGGACGAGGAGGTGCGTGACCACCGCATCCTCCAGATGACCTCCTTCGTCCTGGGCTCGATCGCGCGCCGCATCCGGGGCATCGACAGCGCTGGGTCGCCTGGCGCGCGGCCCCAGCTCGACACCCCACGCTTCGTCGAGGACCTGATCGCCATGTCCTCGGCCATGTTGCTGGTCCCGGTCCCCGGAGTGCCCGCCTCCATGTGACACTGCGGCGCCGCGACGGCGTCGGAGCGTGATGCCGGTGCCTCTAGACTCGTGGTCGTGCCGACCAACGTGGACCGCCTCCTGCCCGACGAGGACGCCGAGGCGTTGCTCGAGCTCACCCGTGACATCGCGCAGCGCGAGCTCGCTCCCCAGGTCGATGCCATGGAGGAGGCGGCCGCGTTCCCGGCCGACGCCTACCGCCTCCTGGGCAAGTCCGGTCTCCTGAGCCTGCCCTTCGCCGAGGAGTTCGGGGGTGGTGAGCAGCCCTACGAGGTCTACCTCCAGGTCATCGAGGAGATCGCGGCCGCGTGGCCCAGTGTCGGGGTCGGCGCCAGCGTCCACTCGCTCACGGCGTCGGTGGTGGCGATGAACGCCGATGACGAGCAGCGCGCCACCTGGTTGCCTCGGATGCTGGCGGGGGACTGGCTGGGGGCCTACTGCCTGTCCGAGCCACAGGCGGGCTCCGACGTCAGCGCGATCGAGACCTCGGCCGTCCGCGAGGGCGACCACTACGTGGTGACCGGCACGAAGCAGTGGATCAGCAACGGGTCGTGCGCCGACTACTACATCCTCTTCGCTCGGACGGGCGAGGACCGCAAGCGCGGTCTCTCGGCCTTCATCGTCCCGGCAGACACCCCGGGCATGAGCTTCGGCGCGCCCGAGAAGAAGCTCGGGCTGCACTGCGACGTCACCACCCAGGTGCGCTTCGAGGCGGCGCGGATCCCGGTCGCGCAGCGCATCGGCGCCGAGGGGGCCGGCATGAAGGTCGCGTTGTCCGCCCTCGACGCCGGCCGGCTCGGGATCGCGGCGGTCGCCACCGGCATCGCGCAGGCGGCGCTCGCCCACGCGGTCGCCTACGCGCGCGAGCGCACCCAGTTCGGTCGCGCGATCGGTGAGTTCCAGGGGATGCAGTTCCTCCTGGCCGACATGGGTGCCGACGTCGAGCGCGCTCGTGCGACCTACCTGCACGCGGCCCGGCTCAAGGACGCCGGCCGACCGTTCTCCCGCCAGGCCAGCATCGCCAAGCTGACCGCCTCCGACGCCGCCATGCGCGTGACGACCGACGCGATCCAGGTCTTCGGTGGCAACGGCTACACGCGCGACTACCCCGTCGAGCGGCTCTTCCGCGACGCCAAGGTGACGCAGATATTCGAGGGCACCAACCAGATCCAGCGCATGGTGATCGGGCGGGACCTGCTGAGCTGACCTGCTGAGCTGCTGAGCTGATCCGGCCCTGCGGTGGCGGCCTCTGCCCGTGCGGACGGCCGGTCGGGAGAACTCGAACGCGATCCATCGGTTGGACCAGTCCTGTGGCACGCGTCACCTTTGCGGCACGGTGTCGTTACTGAACTAGTACCTGTTCTAGTTTCGACCCTGGGGAGTTGTTCCAGCGTGCCTGCATTCCGTCGATCGTCCACCGCCCTCGTCTCGGGGGTGCTCGGCCTGTCCTTGCTGCTCGCCGGGTGCGGCTCCAACCTCGATCCCAACGAGGTCGCTGGCGTCAACGGCCAGGTGGTCGCGGCCGACGGCACGCTCGTCGACGGCACGGTGCCGGGCACCACTCCGGGTGGCACGACCGGCGGGACCGCCGGTGGCACGACCGGCGGGACCACGGGGGGCACCACAGGGGGCACCGCCGGTGGGACGACCGGTGGGACGACCGGTGGGACGACCGGTGGCACGACCGGTGGGGAGCCCGGGGGTGAGCCCCCGGTGACGGCCTCCGACAAGGGCACCTGCGACGGCTTCAAGAACACGACCGGCATCACCGACGACACCATCACGATCGGCAACGCCTCCGACATCTCCGGCCCCGTGCCGGGGCTCTTCGAGTCGAGCGCCGAGGCGACCCAGGCATTCGTCTCCTTCTTCAACGCCACCGTCCCCGACGGCATCTGCGGGCGCTCACTGGTCCTGAAGACCTACGACAGCCGCACCGACGCCTCGGCCGACCAGCAGGCCTACACCGCTGCGTGCGACGAGGTCTTCGCGATGATCGGCTCGATGTCGGCCTTCGACTCCGGCGGCGCCTCCACCGCGCAGTCCTGCGGCTTGCCCGACATCCGCTCGGCGGCGGTCACCTCCGAGCGCAACGACTGCTCCACCTGCTTCGGCGCCCAGTCGACCAGGACCGGACTCGTGCAGAACTCGGTCGCCGACTTCGTGCTGAAGAACTACCCGGACTCTGCCGACAACGCGGGCTTCCTCTACATCAACGCGGGAGCGGCCGCGCAGAACGCCGTGAAGCAGGCCTCGGCCTGGGGCAAGCGGGGGCTGCAGTTCGACTACATCCAGGGCATCGACATCTCGGAGTTCAACTACGCCCCCTTCGTGCAGCAGCTCAAGGACAAGGGGATCGAGGTCGTCTTCTGGACCGGCGCCTACCAGCAGTCCGTGCGTCTGCGCCAGGCCATGGAGCAGCAGGGCTACGAGCCCAAGCTCTACCTGCGCGATCCCACCGACTACACCCCCGACTACGTCTCCTCCGGTGGCGACGCGGTCGAGGGGACGGTCATCTTCACGAACTTCGTGCCGTTCGAGGAGGCATCGTCGAGCCCCGAGATGACCAACTACCTCAGCTACCTCAACCAGGTGAAGCCCGGCGCCGACCCCGGCTTCTTCGGAGTCTTCTCCTGGTCCGCAGCGCGCCTCTTCGTGGAGCTCGCCACCAAGCTCGGCGGCAAGCTCAGCCGGGAGAGCCTGGTGGCCGAGGTGAAGAAGACGACCGACTGGACCTCGGAGGGACTGCACTCCCCCCAGGGTGTGGGCCCGAAGCAGACCGGCGAGTGCTGGCGCTACATCCAGCTGCGCGACGGCAAGTGGGTCCCGGTCGGTGGCACGAAGTACAGCTGCTCCGGACTCACCGAGGGATGACCTGCATCACCTTCGACTCCCTGGGTCGTTGCTTCGATATCCGTCCTACCTTCCTCTGGAGGAAGCCATGGCTCGTCCGAGCCGAGACCGCACCGCAGGCGCCCGCCTGCTCGTCCTGGCGACGCTGGCGCTCGCCCTGGCGGCCTGCGGATCCCAGCTCGACCCGGGCGACGTGCGCGTCGCAGGCGGCTCTACCGCGGTGGACGGCAGCTTCGTGAGCGCCGAGGGCGCCGTCCCTGGAGCCAGCGTCCCGGGGGCCGACCCCGCAGCGCCCGTCGTGCCGGGCACGGACGATGGCAGCACGGGTGGCACGAGCGGTGGTTCTACCGCGGTCGCAGGCTCGACGGGCAGCTCCGGGGCAGGTGGAGCCGAGGGCGAGACCGCCGGCTCCGGGGAGAACGCTCCGACCGGGACCACCGAGGCGGCCAGCTGCGACGGGTTCGACAACGACCAGACCGGCGTCACCGCCGACACCATCACGCTGGCCAACGCCTCGGACGTCTCCGGCCCGGTGCCCGGGATCTTCGAGTCGGCCCAGCAGGGGACGCGTGCGTTCGCGGCCTTCTTCAACTCCACCGAGGAGCTGTGCGGCCACAAGCTCGACGTCCTCTCACTCGACAGCCGCTCCGACGCGGGCGCCGACCAGCAGGCCTACCAGCGGGCCTGCGACGAGTCGTTCGCCGCCGTCGGGTCCCAGTCGGCCTTCGACTTCGGTGGTGCCGCGACCGCCCAGGCGTGCGGGCTGCCCGACCTGCGCGCCTACTCGCTCACCACCGAACGCCGTGCCTGCTCCACCTGCTACGCCGCCTACGGGGTGCAACCAGGCCAGGTGCCCAACGCGATGCCGCAGTACTGGGTGAAGAAGGAGCCGGAGGCCGTCAAGAACGTCGCGATGCTCTACGTCAACGCCGGTGCCGCCCCGGCGAACGCCTCCGCCTTCCGCAAGGCCTGGGAGGCCAACGGCTGGAACGTCGAGATCTTCCAGAGCATCGACGTCTCGGAGTTCAACTACGCCCCCTACGTCCAGCAGATGAAGGACGCCGGCACCGAGTTCGTGAACTACACCGGGCCGTACCAGTTCACCGTCAAGCTCCAGCAGGCGATGGCCCAGCAGGGCTTCAGCCCCCAGGTGTTCCTGCAGGACGCGACGATCTACGACGCGGGCTACGTCGAGCAGGCCGGTGAGCTCGGCAACGGCGTCTACGTCTACTCGCAGACCAACCTCTTCGACGACTTCTCCATCGCCGAGATGGAGCTCTACCGCGCGTGGCTCAACCAGGTCGCGCCGGGTGCCGAGCCCAACATCTACGGCGTCTACGCCTGGTCGGCGGCCCGCCTGTTCGTCGAGGAGGCCACCAAGCTCGGCGGCAAGCTGACCCGCAAGTCCCTGGTCGCCGCACTCGCCCAGGTGCGTGACTGGACCGCCAACGGCATGCACGTCCCCCAGGACGTGGGAGCCAAGACCACGGCCAACTGCGCCTCCATCATCCAGCTCGACCGTGGCACCTGGTCCAAGGTGTCGCCGGGCGAGTTCCTCTGCGGCTCGATGTCGAATCTAGGGAGCTGACCCATGAGCTCGTTCATCTCGTTCACCATCTTCGGTCTCGTGTCGGGGGCTGCCTACGCCATCGCCGCGTCGGGACTGGTGCTGACCTACACCACGACGCGGGTCTTCAACATCGCGCACGGCGCGTTCGGCATGGTGCTGGCCTTCGTTTTCTGGGACTTCTCCGAGCGCCAGGGACTGCCGCTGTGGTTCTCCCTGGTGCTGGTGCTCCTCGTGGTCGCTCCGGCGGCGGGCTGGTTCGTGTCACGGTTCGTGACCAAGGGCCTGGGTGAGGCTCCGGTCTCCTCCTCGCTGGTCGTGACGGTGGGCCTCTTCGTGGGGCTGATCGGGCTGGCGCAGCAGATCTGGCCTCCCGAGGCGCGGTTCGTGCCGCCGTTCTTCCCCGAGACGAGCTTCCAGCTCGGCGACACCTTCGTGACCGCGCACCAGCTGATCACGATCCTGTCCTCGATCGTGGTCGCGGTGCTGCTCTACCTGCTCCTCAACCGCACCCGCATCGGCACGGCGATGCGCGCCAGCGTCGACAACCCGGAGCTGCTCAAGCTCTTCGGCGGCAAGCCCGAGCAGGTCGCCTCGTTGTCGTGGGCGATCGGGATCTCGCTGGCCGCCCTGGGCGGGGTGCTTCTCGTGTCCGTGGTCGGGCTCGACTACTACGCGCTGACGCTGCTGGTCATCAACGCCTACGCCGCCGCGATGCTCGGGCGGTTGAAGAGTCTGCCGCTGACGTTCGTCGGTGCCATGGGTCTGGGCCTGCTGACGTCCTACGCCTCGGCGTACCTCCCGACCGAGGGGCTGCTCAACTCGGTGCGCAACGTGGTCCCGGCGTTGTTCCTCTTCGCGGTCATCATCATCCTTCCCCAGGCCCAGCTGCGGATCGGGCAGGTCAAGGGCATCGTATCCGCGCCGCTGCCCTCCCTGGGCAAGTCCGTGGGCTGGGGCCTGGCGCTCCTGGCGTTCGTGGGGCTGCTCGCCGGGTCGGCCTCGCAGGCCAACCTGCTGCTGGTCGGCACGGCTGCAACCTATGCGATCGTGATGCTCTCGCTCGTGCTGCTGACCGGCTACGGCGGGCACGTCTCGCTGGCCCAGCTGACCTTCGCGGGAGTCGGCGCGCTGGCCTACGCCAAGCTCGACCAGCCCAACCTCTACGGGCTGGTGCTCTCGGCGCTGATCGCCGCGGCGGTCGGCGGACTGGTGGCGCTGCCCGTGCTGCGCCTGACCGGGCTCTACCTGGCGCTGTCGACGCTCGCCTTCGCCACGATCATGGACAAGATGATCTTCCAGGCCGACTTCGCGTTCGGCTTCAACGGAACCCTGCCCGCGGGACGCCTCTCGATTCTCGGCACGGCGATCAACAGCACCGGCGGCTACGTCTTCGCGATGAGCGTGTTCCTCGTTCTGGTCGCCTGGGGACTGCTGCTGCTGCGCCGTGGGGTGCTGGGTCGGATGCTGATCGCCATGCGCGACAGCCCGGCCGCCTGCGGCACGTTGGGGCTGGACATGCGGTGGTTCCGCGTCGGGCTCTTCGGCATGTCGGCCGGCATCGCCGGGTTGGCCGGGGCGTTGTTCGCCGGGCTGCGGGGCACGATCGGGTCCGCGGACTTCCAGTCGTTCAACTCGCTGCCGCTGCTGCTGCTCGCCGTCGTCTTCGGGGTCACCTCCATCACCGGAGCGGTGCTCGGCGGCACCGGGCTGATGCTGCTGCCGGTGCTCTCCAGCGGTGACCCGCAGCTGGGTGGTCTGCTCTTCGCGGTCATCGGCTTCGGTGCGGTCTTCGCTGGTCGTGACCCCAACGGCCTGGCCAACCTGATCTTCCGCACCGGCCGGCTGCTCGAGGGCCGGGTGGCCCCCCAGGTGCTGGCCCGGATCCCCGATCTGCCCGGACGCGGTGCTCGCCGCCGCGGGCGCGGGGCCGACGCGCCGGGTGACGGCAGCGTCGAGGTGCCGCTGTCGCAGCTCACGCTCGATCCGAACGTCCCCGTGGAGGAGAAGGAGGTGGGTGCTCATGTCGCTTCTCGAGGTTGACGACGTCGTCGTCCAGTTCGGTGGGGTCACCGCGGTGAATCACGCGAGCTTCGTGGCCGAGGCCGGTCGGATCACGGGTCTGATCGGTCCTAACGGTGCGGGCAAGACCACCTGCTTCAACGTGATCAGCGGCCTGCAGAAGCCCACGAAGGGCAAGGTGCGCTTCGACTCCAAGACCGTCACGAACATGCCGGTCCACCGCCGCTCCAAGCGCGGGATGGGACGCACCTTCCAGCGACTGGAGGCCTTCGGGTCACTGAGCGTGAGGGAGAACGTGCGGGTCGCCCTCGACATCCACCGGGGCCTGCTGGGCCTGGTGAAGCCGGGTGCGGCCGACCTCGACGCCCTGTTGGAGCGGGTCGGGATCTCGGCGTACGCCGCCGAGCGTGCTGACTCGATCCCCACGGGCACCGCGCGGTTGCTCGAGCTGGCCCGGTGCCTGGCCGGTGAGCCGAAGCTGCTGCTCCTCGACGAGCCGTCCTCGGGCCTGGACGAGTCGGAGACCGGCGCCTTCGGCGACCTGCTCAAGGACCTCGCGGCCGGTGGCTGCGGAATCCTGATGGTCGAGCACGACATGGACCTGGTGATGAAGGTGTGCGACGAGATCCACGTCCTGGACTTCGGTTCGGTGATCGCCTCTGGCCTGCCGGGCGCGATCCGGTCGAACCCCAAGGTGCAGAAGGCCTACCTCGGCTACTCCGACGAGGCGCCCGACGAGTCGGCTGCCCTGGTCGGCACGCACCACGACCCGGCCCTCCACGACACCAGCGTGCTGCCCGTCGTACCCGACGAGATCGGAGCGGTGCGATGAGTGTCCCGATCCTGGAGGTCGTCGGCCTGACCGCGGCCTATGGCCGCATCGAGGTCTTGCGTGGTGTGGACCTGTCGGTGCCCAAGGGTGCGGTCATGGCGCTGCTGGGTCCCAACGGGGCGGGGAAGTCGACGCTGACGAAGGTCATCTGCGGGCAGAAGAAGGCCACCGGTGGCGACATCCACCTCGGCGGCGTCAACGTCCGCAACGCCTCGCCCGAGGAGCTCGCCCGGCTCGGCCTGTGCACGGTCCCCGAAGGTCGCTCGGTCTTCCCGAACCTCACGGTCCAGGAGAACCTGACGTTGATGTCCTATGCCGGGGTGCCGCCCGAGGCAGTCCTGGAGACCGCGTTCTCCTACTTCCCGCGGCTGCTGGAGCGCAAGGGCCAGCTCGCCGGGACGATGTCGGGTGGTGAGCAGCAGATGCTCGCGATGTCGAGGGCGCTGGCCTCGGACCCGGCCCTGCTGTTGCTCGACGAGCTCTCGATGGGGCTCGCGCCCCTGATCGTCGACGAGCTCTACGACACCGTCGCGCAGATCGCCGCCTCGGGGGTCTCGATCCTGTGCATCGAGCAGTTCGCCAGGACCGCGTTGCGGGTCTCGGACTATGCCGCAGTCATGTCGGGTGGACGCGTCGTCGCGTCCGGTGAGCCCGACGAAATCATGGAAACCATGCAGGACGTCATCCTCGGAGGTGCCGCATGAAGCGGCTTGCACACAGCCCGGCACGGCCCCAGACCCGCGCCTTCGTCCTGCCGCTCGCGGCCGCTGCCCTGGTCGGCGTCATGCTGCCGCTCAGCACGGGCTCCGCGGTCGCCGCGGTCGCGGCGGGCAGTGCCGAGGACGGGGAGCCGGCGTTCAGCGGCTTCTCCGGTGAGGCGTTCGGCAGCCCGGTCGAGATCGAGATCTACGAGCCTTCGATCCCGATCCCCTCGACGCCGCAGGCCGAGTTCCTCTTCGGCTACTCCCGCGTCGAAGCCGACTCGAGCAGCGCTGCCGGTCGCGCGAGCTACCTGTGGCCCGGCGACTCGCTCGGAGAGGGCGCCAAGACCGTCTTCGAGAACCTCGGTCTGCCACCCGAGATCTCGGGCCCGATCGCGGCCCAGGGCTACCCGTTCCAGGTCAACTCCACCTTCCCCTCCGGTGAGGAGTTCGCCTCCGACGAGCCGTTCCCCGGGGTCGTCCAGCGCACCGGTGCCGCTGACGGCAGGGTCTACGCCGACATGGCCTACTCCTCCGACTGCCAGGCCCAGGACCCTGCCGGCGACGACGGCGGGGGTGACGGCGGCGACGACGGCGGGGGTGGCGGCGGGGCGACTCCTGGCCTGCCCGGTCTCCCGGGTCTCCCCGGTCTGACTGGTGGGTCGGCCCAGGCCGGCCAGCAGCCTTCCGGATCCCGGGCTGCGGCCGCCGAGGAGACCCCGTGCCAGTTTCCCGCGGAGCTCGCGGCCCTCGTGGACGTCGGCGGCTACACCTCGACCAGCAGCATCGTCGACGACGCGACCCAGGTCCGCAGCGTCAACCGTGCCGTGCTGAGCGACATCAGCCTGCTGGGTGGTGTGGTGCAGATCAGCTCGATCCAGGCCCGGTCGGTCTCGACGAGCAACGGCCGGAGCAGCGACGCCGACGGGGGAGCGTCCTATGGCGTGATCACCGTCGCGGACCAGAAGTTCCGTTTCGGGCCCGACGGCTTCGAAGCCGCAGGCCAGTCCCAGGGCGCCCCCGAGACCCCGGCTGAGGTCGCCGCGGCGCTGGGGGAGCTGGGCCTGACGATCACGCTGCCGAAGCCGGAGCTCGAGGCCAAGGGCGGCAAGGCCACCAGCAAGATCGTGGGCATGAGCGTCGAGATCGACCTCAAGACCCTCAACATGGTCCTGACCCAGCTCCCGCTCTCCGACATCTTCATCGAGCTGCCCGACGACCTGGGCCCCATCAAGAGTGCCCTGCTGTCCGCGGCCAACCTCGCCTCCCGCGTCGTGGTCAACCTCGGCGTCGCCGAGAGCGCCGTCGAGACCGTCCAGGGCATCGACATCCCCGTGCCTCCCACCCCGGAGCCCGAGGAGGAGACCGGCGAGGAGGAAGGCGGCGGAGCGTCGGGGGGCAACACCTCAGGTGGCTCGACCGGCTCCAGTGCCGGCGCACCTCCCTCGAGCACCCCGGCCGCTCCCGGCGGCGACGTCGCACCCGCGGCGGGTGAGCTGCCCACTGATGCGGCACTCGCCTCGGGCCTGCCCAAGCTGTTCTCCATCCCTGGTGTCCTGCTCTTCGGTGGCCTCGCGGCTGCCGCGGTCGCCGGCTCCTACATGCGCAAGATGGGTGCCCTCGCCCTCGGCGGCGGCGCCGCCTGTCCCCACGGCCTCGACAGCGGCCTGCCCGACCTGAGAAAGGCCTGACCATGAGCACCACGACCAGCACCCCCGCGAGCGGGGCCCGCACCGGCGGCCTGTCCTCCGACCTTCCCCGCGCCGGGTCGCGCGGGGGATCGGGAGCTGCGCCGCTGAAGAACAACTACTCCTCGCTGCTGCAGGTCGTGCTGTTCTGGCTCGGCGCGATCCTGATGCCCACCGGCATCATCGTGATCCTGCTCGGCTACTACGGCGTGGCCAACGCGGCCTTCGACTTCGACCGTGAGGCCTACTCCTACTCCGGCGGGTTCCTCGGGCTCGCGCTGACCTTCAGCGGCGGGTTCCTCTACTTCGGCGCCTGGCTGGCCAGGATCGCCGAGGACAACCGGGAGTCCTCCAAGCGCCTTGCCGACACCCTGCTCGTCCTCGCCGACGTCACCTCACGCTCCGCCGCGATCAACGACAACGGCGTCGACGTCGCAGCGCTGCCCGTCATCGCCGGCAACGGCACCACCATCCACCGCCGCGACTGCGCCCTCATCGCCCACCGCGACGACCTGCGCCCCGCCGGCGACACCCCCGGCCTCACCGCCTGTCGGGTCTGCAAGCCGTGAAAGGGCTTCGTCCTTCCATTGGGAGTACGTGAAAGGACTTCGTCCTTCCACCGGGAGTGCTCGCTTCGCTCGTACTCCCGGTGATCGGTGAGCACCCCGGGATAGTGCGGGACGTTTTCGACCCTCCGAGCCGCTCGGAGGGTCGAAAACGTCCCGCACTATCCCTCCGGGTCCTCCGGCACCGTCACCGCGACCGCCTCATCGGGACGGTGCGCCAGCACGGTCTCGAGGTAGTCGGCGGCGGTGTCGAAGATGCTGATCTCGCGGCCGGCGCGTTCGGAGAGGTACCACCGGTGGACGAGGATCTCGTGGAAGATCTCGGCCGGTTCCAGCTTGCCGCGGCCCTCGGCCGGCACCATGGCGATGATGGGTTCGTAGATCTGGGTCAGCCACGTGTTGGCCACCAGGGTGCGGTCCTCGCGGCCGAGGTCGGAGTGGGCCGTGAAGGAGGCCAGGTCGTTGAGCAGCCGGCGCGCCTGGGCGTCCTCGACGTGCAGGCCGGTGAGGGCCTGGAGCTCGCGCTGGTGGTGGCCGAGCTCGACGGCCTTGGGCTGGATGCGCACCCGGTCGCCGTCGAAGTCCGTGACGATGTCGAGCTCGTCGACGTCGAAGCCGAGGTCGTTGAGCCGCTCGACGCGCTGCTCGATGCGCCACAGCTCTCCGGCGCCGAACTCCTCCTCGGCGGTGAGCTCGTCCCACAGCACGTGGTAGCGGTCGGCCAGCAGCGTGATGATGTCGTGGGCCTCGAGTTCGTGGGTGAGGGAGTTGCTGGCCTGGAGGTCGAGCAGCTCCGCGAAGACGTTCTCCGTGGCGATGGTGAGGTCGTAGTCCCGCATGCTGGCTGACAGCGTCGGCTTCAGCTCGCCGGTCTCTGCGTCGACGAGGTAGGCAGCGAAGCCGCCGGCACTGCGCCGGAACAGCACGTTGGACAGCGAGACGTCACCCCAGAAGAAGTCGGCCAGGTGCAGGCGCACGAGGAGCACGACGAGGGCGTCGACGAGCGAGGGGACATTGTCGGCGCTCAGCCCGTGGGCGAAGAGGTTGCGATAGGGCAGTGAGAATCGCAGGTGCTCGGTCATGAGCGCCGCCGGCAGCTCCTCGCCACCGGCGTCGACCCGGCCGGTCACGACGCCCTGCGGCACGACGGCGGGCAGGCCCATGCGCTGGAGGTCACGGAGCAGCCGGTACTCCCGGAAGGCGATGGCGTCGACGGTCTCCTTGACCGCGTAGGTGCGCTCGCCGAGCCGGATGATCCGCACGACGTGGCGCGACAGGCCGCGGGGGAGCGGCACGACGTAGTCGTCGGTCCACTCCTCGAGCGGCGTCGACCAAGGCAGGCCGAGGAGCGCGGGGTCGGGCCGGTTGGCCACGATGTGGAGCGCCATGTCGACAGGCTAGTGGCCGGGGTCCTCGACGACCGCCCAGACGGTGACGCCGGGCCCGCTCGCGAACGGACCGACCGGCTCCTCGGTCGAGACCAGGGGCTCACCGAGCACCAGCGGCAGGTCGACCGCCGGACCGGCCGCGCGCCGCGCCACCACGAGGACCGATCCCTCCGGGTGCTCACGCAGGAACATCAGTGCGTCGTCGTCGACGTGGGCCCAACGCAGCCCGCCTCGCCGCAGCGCGACGTGGGCGGTGCGCGCCGCCGCGAGGGCGCCGTACGTCGCCAGCGTGGTGTGGTCCCACGTCTCAGGGCGGTGCCAGGGCATCGTGCGGCGCGCGTCCTCGCCCAGGACGCCTTCGAGCCCGATCTCGTCGCCGGCGAAGATCATCGGCACACCGGGCAGCGTGAACTGCAGCCCGGCAGCGACCCGGTGCTGCACCGGGTCGCCGACCACGGTGCGGATGCGGGCGCTGTCGTGGGAGCCGAGGATGTTCCACGACGCGCAGGTCGCGCGCCACCCGTAGCGACCGCCCCACTCGTCGAGGCTGCGTCGTAGGGCGGGTCCACCGCGCCGCGGGACCGGCACGGGCCGTCCGAAGGGACGCGCGGGCGAGTCGGGGTCGCGCAGCCAGGACCACACGGGCCAGGAGAACCCGGAGTAATTCATGGTGCCGTGCCAGCCGTCACCGGGCAGGTCGGTCGACGCGTCGTGGTTGTGCTCGCCGATGACCAGGGCGTCGGGCCGCTCGGCCCGGGCGGTGCGGTTGATGCCGCGGGCCACGTCGTGGTTGACGTCGAGGTCGGCCAGGCGGCCGGTCATGTTGGCGACGTCGATGCGCCAGCCGTCGACGTCGAAGGGAGGCCGCAGCCAGCGCGCCACGACGCTGTCGGGTCCCTCGGTCATGGCCGCGCGCAGCGCTGGCTCGGCGTGGTTGAGCTTGGGCAGCGTGTGGTGGCCCATCCAGGACTCGTAGTCGCCGTGCTCGCCGAAGTGGTACCAGCTGCGGGTCGTCGCGTCCGCGTCGGCGACGGCGCGGTGGAACCACTCGTGGGTGTCGCCGGTGTGGTTGGTCGTGAGGTCGCCCAGCAGCCGCCAGCCGCGCGCGTGGACGGCGCTGCTGAGCCGTGCGTAGGCCTCGTCGCCGCCGAGGAGCGGGTCGACGCCGTCGAAGGTGGAGGCGTTGTAGCGGTGGTTGCTCTCGCCCGGGAAGACCGGGGTCGTGTAAAGGATCGTCGCGCCGACCTGCGCCACGTGGTCGAGGTGCTCGACGACGCCGTCGAGGTCTCCGCCGAAGAACTGCAGCGGCGTGTGCGGGTCGCCCGGCTCGAAGGCCACCTCGTCGTCCCAACCGGCGGGGACGGCCCAGTCGGGGACGGCGCGCGCGTCGGCCGCCGCCGAGCGGGCGAAGCGGTCCGGGAAGACCTGGTAGACGACACCGTCGCGGCCCCAGTCGGGCGGTCCGTCGTGGGAGGTGAGGCGGAAGTCGAAGGCGTCGGGACCGTCGTGCTCGATGACACCGGCGGCGGTCACCCAGCGCTGGGCCGCGTCACGGCCGGTGCCGTGGGCGAGCAGGAAGCGGTAGTGGGTGACCGGGTTGTGGAGCGGCAGCTCGCCGGCCCACCAGACCGTGTCGCCGACCCACTCGACGACGCGGCAGGGGTGGAACACCGGCTCGGCGTCGTAGGTCGTGCGGATCCAGACCGCCTCGACGGGGTCGTCGGTGTGGGTGCGCAGCCGGACCGTGACCAGCGCGCCCGGGCGGGGGTGCTCGTCGGCGACGTAGAGGGGGGAGCCGTCGTGGTGCGGCTCGTGCAGGAGGCTCACGGCTCGAGCCTGACAGCACCCGTCCCGCGCTCGGCGGCCTCGTCCCCCGGGTTGTGGAGCGCACAGCTGCGCAGGCTCAGGCAGCCGCACCCGATGCACCCGTCGAGCCGCTCGCGCAGCAGCTCGATCCGGCGGATCTGCTCGTCGAGCCGCGGCCGCCACGCCTTGCTCAGGCGGTGCCAGTCGGCCTTGGTCGGGGTGCGTCGGTCGGGCAGCGCCGCCAGCGCCTCGGCGACCTCGTCGAGGCTCAGCCCGACGCGCTGGGCCGCGCGGATGAACGCCACGCGGCGCAGCTCGGAGTGCTCGTAGCGGCGCTGGTTGCCCGTCGTACGACGGGAGTGGACGAGGCCGCGCGCCTCGTAGAAGCGGATGGTGCTCGTGGCGACCCCGGAGCGCTCCGCGAGGTGGCCGATCGTCAGCTCTGACACTGCTCCAGCCTGGCCGGACCTCGAGCGGACTTCAAGTCCGAGCCGCGCCCACATCTAGAACACGTTCTAGTTGCCTGGTAGGGTCCGCCGCGTGCCCCTCAGTGACGGAGACCGCGTCCGCAGCCTCCTGGGCACCTACTGCCACCTCATCGACGCTGGTGACTTCGTGGGGATCGGTCGGCTGATGGCCGACGCGACGCTGCGCACGTTGGACGGGACCACGATCGCGACGGGGGCCGTCGAGGTCGAGGCGTTGTACGCCGGGCTGGTGCTGCTCCACGACGACGGCACGCCCGGCACCCAGCACGTCGTGGCCAACACCGCGTTCGACGAGCCGGCCGAGGGCCCGGGGCCTGACGACGGCTCGCTGCGCGCCACCTCGTCGTACGTCGTGCTGCAGGCGACCGCTGACCTGCCGCTGCAGCCGATCGTGACCGGCACCTACGTCGACACCTTCGACCAGGACCGGACGGGCCGGTGGCGCTTCCGTGAGCGTCGCTTCGGGATCGGCCGCCAGGGCACCCTCGCCCACCACCTCACCGGCCATGCCGGACCCACCGCACCGGGAGCGACCTCATGACCCAGACCCCCACCTCCGAGCAGCGCGTCGTGGTCATCACCGGCGCCGCGTCCGGGATCGGCTTCGCGACCGCGGAGCTCTTCCGCGACCTGGGCGAGGTGGTCTACGGCCTCGACATCGTCCCGACGGTCCCCGAGGGCGTCACCTACATCGAGTGCAACGTGGGGTCCAAGGCCGCGGTCGACGCTGCGATCGCGCGCTGCGCCGAGCACGGCCGCATCGACGTGCTCGCCAACGTCGCGGGCATCGTCCAGTTCGGACGGTTCGAGCAGATCACCGAGGAGGAGTACGACCGTGTCCAGGCCGTCGACCTCAAGGGGCCGTTCCTCCTCATGCAGGCCGCGATGCCGCACCTCAAGGCGTGCACCGGCAACATCGTCAACGTCTCCTCGGTCGCGGGAAACGTCGCCCAGCCCTACGCGACGGCGTACGCCGCGGCGAAGGGTGGCCTGACCCAGCTGACCAGAGCCCTGGCGCTCGAGCTCTCGCCCGACAACATCCGCGTCAACGCGATCTGCCCCGGCACGGTCGACACCCCGATCGTGTCCCACGTCGCCAGCATCTTCCCGCCGGACCTCGACGCCCGCGTCTCCGACCGGCTGCTGATGATGCTGCCCGGCCGGGCGATCACGCCGGCAGAGATCGGCTCCGCGATCGTCTACCTCGCCTCGAAGGATGCCCGGATGATCACCGGCTCGGTGCTGGCCTTCGACGGCGGCATGAGCTGAGTCGGGTCAGGACCGCAGCTGGTCCTCGACGTACGACGGCCGCGAGGCCGCGAGCCCGACCAGGAGCAGCGGCACGCACAGCCCGATGAGGACCAGAAGTGGCACCGTCCACCCGCCTGTCAGGTCGTGCAGCAGCCCGACGCCGAACGGACCGATCGCGGCCAGCAGGTAGCCCACCGACTGGGTGAAGCCCGACAATGCGGCCGTGCCCGCAGGAGTCCGAGAGCGCAGCCCGATCTGCGTGAGGATCAACGGGAACGTCGTGGTGCCGATGCCGATGAGGACCGCCCAGACCCAGGCTCCGCCGTACGGCGCCACGATCATGCCGGTGTAGCCGACCGGATAGCACAGCACCACGGCCCACACGATGGGGCGTTGGTCGAGCATCCGGGCCGCGAGCGCGGGGATGATGAACGACAACGGGATGGTGACGCCGGTGATGACGCCGAGGAGCACCCCGGCCGTGGCCGCCGAGTGGCCGGCGTCGCGGAAGATCACGGCGAACCAGCCGAAGATCGCATAGGCCTGCAGCGACTGGATGCCGAAGAACAGCGCCATCAGCACCCCGATGCGGGTGCGCGCCACGGCCGCGAGACCGATCGGCGAGTGCCCCGGACCTGAGTCCTCGTCGCTGCGTTCGTCGTGGCCGTGGCGGAGCAGCAGGATCCACGGGATCGCGGCGATCGCCGCGGTGATCGCCCACGCGGCCAGCCCGTCGCGCCAGTCGCCGGCGGCGTCGCTGATCGGGACCGTGGCGATCGAGGCGAGGGTCAGCCCGCACGCGAGTGAGGTGGAGTAGAGCGCCGTCAACAGCCCGAGTCGGTCGGGGAAGTGCGCCTTCACCAGCGACGGCAGCAGCACGTTGGCGGTCGCCATGCCGCCCAGGGCCAGCAGCGACAACGCGAGGAAGGTCCCCACGTGGTCCACCCGGCTGCGGCCCAAGAGGCCCACGACGACGGCGGCCAGGGCCAGGAGCGTGAGGCGGTGGGTGCCGACGAGCCGGGCCAACCGAGGGGCCAGGGCGCCGAAGAGCGCGAAGGCGAGCACCGGCAGCGACGTGAGGACGCCGGCCTCGGTGCCCGACATGTCGAGGCCGGCGCGGATCTCGTCGAGCACCGGCCCGACGCTGACCGCGGCCGGGCGCAGGTTGAAGGCGAGCACCACGATCCCGACCAGCACGAGGATGCGCGCGGCCCTGCTCTCCCGCGGGGGTGACGAGGAAGAGGTGGAGGGGGTCGAGGAGGTGGGGCCCGAGGTCACCGGTGCAGTGTTCCAGGCCTCTCCGGGGCTGCCCCACATGACCCTCGAACCCCCCACTCGGGCTATGGCGCAGTCCACCGGGCTCTCCTAGCGTCAGAATCGCTGTCTGGGTCGCGGGCGGCCCGAGGAGGTCGTCCCGAAGTGCTCCCACGTCCTAGTCGTCTGCTTGTCCCTGCCCTCGCGCTGGTCCTGCTCGCCGGAGTGGGTGCCAACGGGTCCGCCACCGGGGCCCTCCCGGCCGCGAGTCCTGCCGTCGCCGCACCCGCCGCGCTAGCGCCTTCGACACCGATCCTGCTCTCCGACGACAACGCGTCCAGACCGGGCGTGGCCGTGGGCGAGGACGGCACCGTCCACCTGGGCTGGGTCGAGGAGCCCGACGGCGGTCCCGACACGTTCGTCTACTGCCGGATGCCGCGAGGTGCCACGGCCTGCGAGACCGAGGAGCGCTTCGAGCAGCCGGGGCTCAACTCCTTCGGCCCGGTCGACATCATCCTGCGCGACGGCGACGTCGTGCAGGTGCTCGGCTACGTCGACGGACCCGGCTCCCTGCTCTTCGAGTCGCTCGACGGCGGCGACACCTTCCTCGAGGCGCGCCCGATCGGCTCGATCCAGACCGGCTGGAGCGTGGCCGGTCCAGGACTCAACTCGGTGATGGCGGCCTACTCCGGATCGGCGGGGCCGCCGGGCGCCGGCGTCCAGGTCCAGCCGACCGACGGGGGCTTCGCCTCCCAGTACGTCGAGCTCAACGACGGCATCGACCGCTACTTCAGCGGCGGCGCGGGCCTCCTCGACGAGCAGACGCCGATCTCGGCCTACACCGACCTCGACGACACCTTCATCCGCCGCTACGACCCCACCGCCGGCGGCGACTACAACAACATCGACAACTGGCTGGATTCGCAGACGCTGCCCGGTGAGAACGAGCCGACGATGGTCACGGGAGCCAGTGGCACCTACCTGATGACCCACGTCGAGTTCGGCAGCGCGATCCGTGACGCCTACCAGGTCCGCAAGGTCTCGGCCGCCGACGGCTCCCTCTCGACCCCGTTCCTCGCCACCGACATCGGGCCTGCGCTGTTCGGCACGATGACCGCCGACGCCGGTGGGGGCCTCACGTCCGTGTGGACCGACTCCGGCGAGTTCGCGGACATCCGCTCGTCCTACTCCGCCGGTGGTGGGGCCTTCACCCCTCCCGGCACCCTGGTCAAGAACGTCCGGGCCTTCAACCTCCGCGTGCGCACGGCAGGCGACGGTGGTGGCTTCGTGGTGTGGGACGACAACGACAACGGGAGCGTGTTCGGTGCGCCCATCCCGGCCGGAGGCGTGACGCCCGACCCGGAGGGGCCGCCCCCGCCGCCCAACGTCGGGGGGTTCACCCCGCCGGGCAACACCGCGTCCTGCAAGCGCACGGTCACGATCAAGGCGGGCGTCGTCGCCGCGGCCCAGGGGGGACCGTGCTTCGACGAGGTCAAGCCCGGGGTCTGGTCGACGACCAGCGACGTCAACATCAACGGCATCCGTTTCGTGGGCGGCAAGTCCTCCACGCGGATCACCGTGGACACCAAGACGCACAAGGTCACCGCGACCGCGGGGGTCGTGCAGAAGGCAGGCCCGATCGTCCTCGCGAAGGACGCGGGGACCTGGGACATCGACGGTGCCACCGAGTTCACCGGCATCGAGAAGTTCGGCATCAAGCTCTTCGACTTCAAGGCGCTCGGCATCGCCAGCGTGAGGTTCGCCAGCGGCAAGGCCGAGGTGACGCTCAACCTGGCCCTCCCGCAGCCCTTCGACGTCATCAGCGGGCAGACCGTGCTCACCACCACGATGCTCCAGGGCCTCAGCCTGACCAAGATCACGATCCGCGCCCCGGAGCTCACGGTGGGGGAGTTCGGCTTCAAGGACCTGCTCATCACCTACGACCGGTCCAGCTCGGAGTTCAACGGCAAGGTCCAGCTCAAGCTGCCGCCCTCGGGCTCCTTCGTGGAGGTGCTGATCGGCTTCCGCGCCGGCAAGCTCGTGAAGCTCGGGCTGACCTACAAGGACGGACCGCCGTTCCCGTTCACGATCTACCCCGGCCTGTGGGTCACCGGCGTGGGCTTCCTCTACGACGGCACGGAGGGCTTCGCGATCGGTGGGGGCGCCGACCTGGCCATCCCGACGCCGGAGGGGCCGATCACGATCGACGCGATCGGGTCGCCGCCCGGCACCGGCGGCGGCTTCCGCTTCGCCGTGCCCAACACCGGTCCTGCGTCGCTGGACCTGCAGGGCACGCTGCGACTCTTCGGGTTCGCCCTGGCCAACACCAAGGCGCACTTCGACACCAGCGGTCTGTTCAACTTCAGGACCACCGTCGACATCGGCTTCCCCCGCCTCGGCGTCAACGGGTCCGTCGGGGGCGAGGTCAACCTGGCCGCCGGCACCTTCTACGCCGATGCGGCGATCAACATCTGCGTGATCCTCTGCGTGGGTGGCAAGGGCGTGATCTCCGACATCGGCATCGCCATCTGCGGCGACATCAGCTTCGGCGTCGACCCGTTCAGCTTCACGCTCGGGTTCCTCGTCGGCTACAAGTGGAAGACCGGGCTCGAGGTCGGCAGCACGTGCGACATCGGGTCCTACAAGACCCCTGCCACCGGAGAGGCGCCGTCCCCGACCGAGGCCACGGTCAGCGCCGACGGCACGCTCTTCCTGCCGGGCTCCTCGGACCCCACGTCGTACGCCGTCAACGTGCCGGGGGAGGGCGGGGTGCCGACCGTGGTGGTCCGTGACGTCAACAACAACATCGTCGTCCAGAGCGACCAGGCCTCGCCCTTCGAGCCGCAGCAGGGCGGGGACGTCGTCCTGGTCCCGAGCCCCTCGACGGACTCGGTGCGTCTCGTGGTCATCCAGCGCAGCGCCCAGCCGGTGGCCTACAAGATCACCGCCACCGGAGGCAGCCAGCTCCAGCGGCGCCTGGCCCGGCAGCCCGACGGCAGCCCGACCGCGGTGCCGGCGATCACGGTCGCGGAGTCGTTCGATGCGACCGCGGTCACGGCGACCGTGGCCGGCGCCGTCACCAGCCGGAAGCGCACGCTGTCCTACACCTCCACCAACCTCGGCGAGAGCGGCCGCTCGGTCCGCTTCGTCGAGACCAGCGCGGCGGGGCTCAACCGCGTCATCGGCACCAGTGACGACCCGAGCGGCTCGCTGCCGTTCACCGTGTCCGACGCGGTGGCCGGCACGCGGTCGATCGAGGCCGTGGTGCTCAACAGCGAGGGGCTCCCGATCTCGACCACGACCGTCGCCGGCTTTACCGCGCCGGGCTACGTGCTTCCCACGAAGCCGACCAAGCTCAAGCTGGCCGTTGACGCGCGGTCGCGCCTCACGGTGACGTGGGCGGGCTCGCGGGCGCAGCGGTGGCTGGTCTACGCCGTGGTCGAGGACGGTCGGCGGGTGCAGCTCAGCACCACGGGTCGCAAGGTCGTGCTGCCTGCCGTCGGTCGACGCGAGAAGGTGCGGATCACGGTCTACGGCGTTGACCGCCTCGGCCGCGAGGGTCCGGCTGCCAGCGCGAAGCGCCCGTGAGGGCGCCCCGGACCGCGCCGACTAGCATGTGCGCGCGCACACCCAGCGCACGCCGCGTTAGCTCAGATGGCAGAGCATCGCTCTTGTAAAGCGAATGTCGAGAGTTCGATTCTCTCACGCGGCTCTGTCGGTGGCCGGACCCCTAGGATCCACTCGTGACCACCACGACACCGTTGTTCGTGGTCGGTGTCGGCCGCTCGGGCACGACGACCCTGGCCTCCCTGCTGAGCTCCCACCCCCGTGTGGTCATCGGGCAGGAGCGCTACAAGGCCCTGTGGGGCAAGCGGATCGTCGAGCTCACGCCCGACTGCTTCACCGCTCCCGGTTCTTCGACTTCACCGACGGGCTGACCAACATCGTCCCCGACGCCGACGAGCGCTGGCGGGTCCACTACGACCGGATGGACGCCCAGTTCGACCGGGCGTCCCATGTCGGGGACAAGCTCACCGTGGCGCGGCTCCAGGTGCTCTGGGAGCAGCATCCGACGGCCCGCTTCGTCTGCATCGTGCGCGACGTCGCCGAGGTGGCCGCGTCCTGGGACCGGCGCGCCACCACCGTGACCGACCGCGGCTGGCCCGAGAGCCTCGACGCCCGCAAGGCCGTGGAGTTCTGGAACCAGCACAACGCCCGGATCCGGCGGGCCGCGCGGATCCGGCCCGAGCAGGTGGCGGTGGTGGAGCACTCGTCGTTCTTCGGCGACCCCGACGCGCACGCCCTGCGCCGGGTGCTGGCCGGCCTCGACCTGGCGGTGACCCCGGAGGTGGAGACGGCATTCGCTGCCGCGCACGCGCGGTATGCCGACGTGAGCGCCCAGGAGCGGCTGCTCAGCGCCGAGGCGCAGCTCTTCCTCGAGCGGCACGCCGACCTTCGGCTGTGGCGTTCACTGCGCCGGCTGGCTGGCTGAGGGCAGCGTGATCGTGAAGCACGCGCCCGTCGGCGCGACCGGGCGGTAGCCGACCGTGCCGGCATTGGCCTCCACCAGCTGACGCACGAGGTAGAGCCCGAAGCCGGTGCTGCCCGTCGAGCGCGCGGACTGGTTCTCCCCGCGGGCGAAGCGGGTGAAGAGGCGGGGGAGGAGATCGTCGGGCACCCCGGCGCCGGCGTCGCGGACCATCAGCTCCACGTGACCGTCCAGCCCGCGGGCGGACAGCTCCAGGGGCGGCTCGCCATAGCGCGTGGCGTTGACCGCCAGGTTGACGACCGACTGACGCAGGTGGAACGGGTCCGACGCGACCTCCAGGCCCGGCTCGGAGTCGGCTGCCACGGCGAGGAGTGTGGTGTCGACCTCGCCGAGCTCGGAGACGACATCGGCGAAGAGCTCGTCGACCCGCACGGTCGCGACGCCGACCTTCAAGTGCCCCGAGTCAAGCGTGGCCATCGA
This sequence comes from Nocardioides psychrotolerans, assembly GCF_900113685.1. Lineage (GTDB taxonomy): Bacteria > Actinomycetota > Actinomycetes > Propionibacteriales > Nocardioidaceae > Nocardioides > Nocardioides psychrotolerans. Next base: position 369,908 of record NZ_FOQG01000001.1, on the reverse strand, counting down.
GAGCACGTCGTCGAGGAGCCGCCGGATCCGGCGGGCGGCGGCGTGCACCCGGTCAAGACGTTGCTCCAGGACCTCCGGCTCGGTCGCGGCGACGTGGCCGCGCAGGTGCTCGAGGTAGCCGAGGGTGACGGCCAGGGGCTGGCGGATGTCGTGGCCCAGCATCCCCATGGTGTCGGAGAGGAGGCGGTTGGCCCGCAGGAGCTCGTCGTTGACCCGCGCGACCTCCACGTGGGCATTCTGCGTGCTGGTCTCGTCGAGCATCGTGCCGCGCAGGCGCGAGACCGTGCCGTCGGGGGCGCGCTCCACCCGGAGCCGGCTGACGAGGTGGCGCACCTCGCCGTCAGGTTGGACGATGCGGTAGCGCAGCTCGCGGTCTTGGGGCTCATGGGTCGTCTCCCCGAGGGAGGCGCGCAGCATCTCGCGGTCCTCCGGGTGGACCAGGCGCAGGCCGCTCTCGATCGTGGGCTCGACCCCCTCCGGGTCGACGCCGGCGAGCCGGTAGAGCTGGGGTGACCAGCTCGCGAGCTCCTCACCGGGCACCCAGCTCCACGAGGCCACGCCGGCCACCATCTGCGCCTCGTCCAGGTCCCGCTCGGCCTCCACCTTGGCCGTCACGTCGGTGATCTGGACGAAGAACCCCAGGACCTCGCCGTCGACGGCCTCGGGCACGTAGGACGCCTGCGTGTGACGCGTCCGGCCGAACGAGTCGACCAGGGTGCGCTCGAAGTCCTGTCGCTCGCCGGCGAGCGCCGCGCTGATGTGCGGCAGGTTCAGCGTGTAGACGCGCTCGCCGAGGACCTCGGAGATGTGCCGTCCACGCAGCTGCTCCGGGGTGAGCCCGAACCACTCGACATAGGCGTGGTTGGCCAGCACGTTTCGCCCGTCGCGGTCCCAGTAGGCGACGAGCGCGGGGAGGTGGTCGACGAGCGCGCGCAAGCGCTGGGCGTCCTCGGGGGACGCCGGAGGAGTCTCTCGCTGTCCCAAAGGATCCATCTCGTCAGCGTAGGAGCGCCGGACCGGCGGCGTACCGGGTCAAAGGTCCGGACTTTTCCTAGTCCCCCTGGGGGCCAGGAGACCTGGGGTGGCCATGGTCGGCTTAGCGCAGGCGGCGGGCCGCGAAGCGCGTCGTCGGGTGCGCGATCGCCTCCTGGCTGGCGACCAGCTGGATCTCGCGGGTCCCGGCGGCCAGCGTGTTCTCCAGGATCCTGAACACCGTGGCAGTGGTGCGCTCCAGGGCCTGCTGTGGGGATCCGGTGCTGTGCAGGTGCGCGAGGTAGAGCGCCGCCGTCACGTCGCCGCAGCCGTTGGGGGTGATCGGCAGCAGCGGGGTGGTGACCGCCCAGGCGCCGGCGTCGGAGACCGCGACGACGTCGAGGGTGTCGGCGGGGGAGTCGGTGTGCAGGACGCTCGTGACCAGGACGTCACGAGGGCCGCGGTCGCGCACGACGTCGACGGCCGCCAGCACCTCGTCGAGGGTGGTGCTCGTCGTCCCGGCGAGGAAGTCGAGCTCGAAGTGGTTGGGCGTGATGATGTCGGCTGCCGGCACGACCGTGTCGCGCATGAACTCCGGGATCCCGGGCCGCACGAACATCCCGCGCCCGACGTCGCCCATGACGGGGTCGCAGCAGTAGATCGCGGCGGGGTTGGCTGCCTTGATCGTGGCGACGGCGTCGAGGATGACCGCGCCGACGGCGGGGTCGCCCTGGTAGCCGGACAGCACCGCGTCGACCTCGCCGAGCACCCCGCGCTCACCGATGCCCGCGATCACGTCCGCCACGTCGCTGGGGGCCAGCAGCGGCCCGCGCCACTCGCCGTAGCCGGTGTGGTTGGAGAAGTGGACGGTGATGACCGGCCAGACCTCGTGGCCCAGGCGCTGGAGCGGGAAGACAGCAGCGGAGTTGCCGACGTGCCCGTAGGCCACCGACGACTGGATCGAGAGGATCTTCACGCAGGTGATCCTCCTCGGGAAGGCCTGTACGGAGCAAACTAGAACGAGTTACAGTTGCGGCCGGCATCACCCCGACCACTGCGAGGAACCAGACACATGGCCAAGAAGGCGCCGTACAAGAACGAGGCCGACTACATCGTGGTCGGGTCCGGCAGCTCCGGGGCCGCCATCGCCGGTCGCCTCGCCCAGTCGGGCGCGAGCGTGATCGTGCTCGAGGCCGGCAAGAGCGACGAGCAGTTCTTGGTCAAGAAGCCCGGCATGATCGGCCCGATGCATGCGGTGCCCGAGATCAAGAAGCGGGTCGACTGGGGCTACTACTCCACCCCGCAGAAGCACATCCTGGACCGCAAGATGCCGGTGCCGCGTGGCAAGGTCGTCGGTGGCTCCAGCTCGATCAACGGCATGGTCTACGTGCGCGGCAACCGCGCCAACTTCGACTCCTGGGCTGCCGAGGGCAACATCGGCTGGGATGCCGACTCGGTCAACGACGCCTACCGGCGCATGGAGGACTTCGAGGACGGGGCCGACGACTACCGCGGCGCCGGCGGCCCGATCCGGATCACCCGCAACAAGTCGCCCCAGGAGGGCACCCTCCAGTTCATCCAGGCCACATCCGACGCGCTCGGCGTGAAGGTCCTCGACGACTACAACGGCGAGTCGCAGGAGGGCGTGAGCCGGATGCAGCAGAACGCCGCCGACGGCCTGCGCTACAGCGCCTCGCGCGGCTACATCCACAACCTCGACGTCCCCACGCTCCAGCTCCAGTCGGAGGTGCTGGTCACCAAGGTCGTCCTCGAGTCCGGTCGTGCGACCGGGGTCGAGGTCACCGACAAGGACGGCAGCCGCCGCACGATCCGCGCCGGCAAGGAGGTCATCCTCTCGGCCGGCTTCGTCGGCTCCGCGCAGATCCTGATGCTCTCGGGCATCGGCCACGCCCAGCACCTCAAGGATCACGGCATCCAGGTCGTCGCCGACCTGCCCGTGGGCGACAACCTCCACGACCACATGTTCCACGCGCTGACCTTCCACGCGACGTCGTCGAAGAACCGCGGCAACGCGATGTACTTCGCCAAGGGCATCGCCAAAGAGGTCCTGCGCCCCGGCACGACGTTCCTGGCCAACTCGGTCTTCGAGTCCGTGGCCTTCGTGCGGACCTCGCAGGCCACCGATGTGCCGGACCTCCAGCTGCACCTGCTGCCGTGGTCCTACGTCTCGCCCAACCAGGACGAGCCGATCCGCCACGACGTCGACCCGCGCACGTCACTGACCGTGCTCACCACGCTGATCTACCCCAAGAGCCGGGGCACGCTGCGCCTCGCGTCGGGCGACCCGACGGCCGCACCGTTGATCGACTTCCAGTACCTCGCCGACAACGCCGACCTCGAGGTCCTCGGCGAGGGCTCGGAGATGGTCCGCGAGATCATGGGCGGCGCCGCGTTCGGCGGCTCGATCAAGGAGGAGATCCACCCCGGTCGCGAGCTCCAGGGCTCGGCGCTGCGCCAGGCGATCCTCAACCGCGCCACGTCGGTGTATCACGGCGTCGGCACCTGCCGGATGGGCGTGGACGAGCTCGCGGTGGTCGCGCCCGACCTGAGGGTCCGCGGCATCGAGGGCCTGCGCGTCTGCGACGCCTCGGTCATGCCGTCGATCACCGGCGGCAACACCAACGCCCCCGCGATCATGATCGGCGAGCGCGGCGCCGACCTCGTGCTCGGGAAGGGCTGAGATGACCCTGCAGCGCCCGGCGGCGGTCACCGACGCGTTCCTCGAGACGCTCGTCTCCCGCGTGCCCTCCACGAGCGGCGGCACCTGGAAGCTCACCGAGGTCTACACCGGCGAGGTGCTCGTCGAGCTCCCGCAGTCCACCCCGGCCGACATCGAGCGCGCCTTCGTGGCCGCCCGTGCGGCCCAGCGGGAGTGGGCGCAGTGGCCGCTGAAGAGGCGGCTCGGGGTCTTCAAGAAGGCCCACGCGCTCTTCCTCGACAACGCCCAGACGACCGCCGACCTGATCCAGGTCGAGTCCGGCAAGAACCGGCGGATGGCGATCGAGGAGAGCTGCGACCCGCCGATGGTCATGAGCCACTACATCAAGCGGGCGCCCTCGCTGCTGGCGCCGACGAAGCGCGGCGGTCCGGTCCCGTTCCTCACGACGTCGACCGAGATCCGGCAGCCCAAGGGTGTCGTCGGGGTCATCGCCCCGTGGAACTTCCCTTTCGCCACCGGCATGTCCGATGCGATCACCGCGCTCATCGCCGGCAACGGGATCGTGCTCAAGCCCGACAACAAGACGGCGCTGTCGCCGCTCTTCGGGATCCAGATGCTCGAGCAGGCCGGGCTGCCGAAGGGGCTCTTCCAGGTCGTGTGCGGCGAGGGTCCGGACATCGGCCCGACCCTGATCGACAACGCCAACTACGTCATGTTCACCGGCTCGACCGCGACCGGACGGGTGATCGGAGAGCGAGCCGGCCGCAACCTCATCGGAGCCTGCCTCGAGCTCGGCGGCAAGAACCCGATGATCGTGCTCGATGACGCCAACATCGACGAGGCCGTGCAGGGTGCGGTGTTCGGGGTCTTCGGCAACACCGGCCAGATCTGCATGCACATCGAGCGGATCTACCTGCCCGAGTCACGCTACGAGGAGTTCAAGGCGAAGTTCGTCCGCGCGGCCGAGAGCCTCACCGTGGGCGCGTCGTACGACTTCGGGCCGGAGATGGGCTCGCTCGTCTCGCCGGATCACAAGGAGCGGGTGCAGTCGCACGTCGAGGACGCGGTCGCCAAGGGCGCTACCGTCGTCACCGGCGGCAAGGCGCGCCCCGACCTCGGGCCGGCGTTCTTCGAGCCGACCATCCTCGAGGGCGTCACCAAGGACATGCTGGCCGGCGCGACCGAGACCTTCGGTCCGGTGGTCGGCCTCTACTGCTACCGCACCGTCGACGAGGCGATCGCGCTGGCCAACGACACCGACTACGGGCTCAACGCCTCGGTCTGGGGCACCGACCTCGACCGCGCCTGCGCGATCGCCGCGCGGATCCAATCGGGCAACGTCAACGTGAACGACATCCTCGCCACGGCGTTCGCCTCCAAGGGCACCCCCTCCGGCGGCGTCAAGCAGTCCGGCGTCGGCGCTCGTCACGGCGACCAGGGCCTGCTGAAGTACACCGACATCCAGAACCTCGCGGTGCTCAAGAAGCAGGTCATGGGCGCGCAACCCGGCCAGGACTACGACTCCTACGTGAAGTCGATGCTGTCCGGGCTGAAGATGATGCGGAGGACCGGCATCCGCTGAGCGTCAGGCGACCTGCAGGCTCCGCTTCGACAACCCGAGCCAGAACCCGTCGATCACCTGGATGCCGGGCTCGTCCGGGGTGGTCGCGGCTCCGAGGGTGACGAAGAGTGGCGTGTAGTGCTCGACGGTGGGGTGCGCGAAGGGCATGCCCGGCGCCAGGGAGCGGTAGTTGGACAGGGCGTCGACGTCCCCGCGGGCGAGCGCCTCGCCCGCCCAGGCGTCGAAGTCCTTCGACCAGCCGGGCGCCGGGGCGTCGATCCGGAAGTCGGTGAGGAACGGCAGGCCGTGGGTGAGGAAGCCGCTGCCGATGATCAGCACGCCCTCGTCGCGCAGGGGGCGCAAGCGCTCGCCGATCCCCAGCAGCCGCGCCGGGTCCTGGGTCGGCAGGGACATCTGCAGGACCGGGATGTCCCCGTCGGGATACATGATCTTCAGCGGCACCCAGGCGCCGTGGTCGAGCCCGCGGGAGGCGTGCTGGTGAACCGGCTCGGTTGCCGGCATCATGGCGGCGATGCGCGCGGCCAGTGCCGTGGCGTCGGGGGTCTCGTAGGTCATCTGGTAGTACTTCGCATCGAAGCCACCGAAGTCGTAGACCAGCGGAGCCCCGCTGGCCGACAGCATGATCGGCGCCGACTCCCAGTGGGCGCTGACGATCAGGATCGCCGTGGGTCGTGGCAGGTCCTGGGCCGCCCACGCTGCCAGCTGGCCCGACCACAGCGGGTCGTCGAGGAGCGGCGGGGCTCCGTGGCCGATGTAGAGCGCGGGCATCAGGGTCATGACTGGATAATAGTTCAACGTTCAACTTTATTCCAGCGGATGTCGACTCGGCGGCGGTCCGAGGTCGCACGCCGGCGCCGGAATGTCGGCAGTTCGTCGACCGGTTGCGTGGCTTGACGCTCAGCCTGGCCGCGGCTCGCGCGAACTGCCGGGGGGAAGTGGCGGACAGACGCAGGAGTCCCCGGACATCCGAGTGCTCATGCAGACCTAGGCCGGCAACGACCAGTCCACCGCGGTGCCACCCCGCTCGACGAGCAACGCGTTGACGCGGGAGAACGGCCGTGAGCCGAAGAAGCCGCGGCTGGCCGAGAGCGGGGAGGGGTGGACCGACTCGACCCACGGGACCGCGCCCAGCAGCGGCTTGAGCGACTGCGCGTCGCGTCCCCAGAGGACGGCGGCGAGGGGCGCGCCGCCATCGGCCACGCGTCGTACGAGCGCCTGGATCGCGCACTCGGTGACCTCCTCCCAGCCGCGGCCCCGGTGGGAGGCGGACTCGCCGGGGCGGACGGTGAGGACCCGGTTGAGCAGCATCACCCCCTGGTCCGCCCAGGCCGTGAGGTCGCCGTGCGCCGGTGGCGTGACGCCGACGTCGCTGGCCAGCTCGCGATAGATGTTGGCCAGGCTGCGCGGCACCGGCCGCACGTGCGCGTCGACGGCGAAGCTGAGCCCGATGGGGTGCCCCGGCGTGGGGTAGGGATCCTGACCGACGACGAGCACGCGCACCTCGGACAGCGGGCGCCGGAAGGCGTGGAAGACCGCGTCACCCTCGGGCAGGTAGGCGTTGCCGGCCGCGATCTCCGCGCGGAGGAACTGCCCCATCCGCGCGACCCGCTCGTCGACGGGCGCCAGCGCCTCGGCCCAGTCGGGCGCCATCAACCCACGGTCCACCAGCCCGGCGAGTGCGCTCATGGCGCCATTGTGCCGAGGCTCGGCGTCAGCGGAAGCCCGCCCCCTTCGGGAGGTACGGCGCCCGACCCCGCTCGCCGACCTCGACCGCCAGGATCGCCTGGTGGCTGGGGTCGCCCTGGACCGCGGACTGGTTGGCGACCAGCACCGTGGTGCCGCTGAACGTCGCGCTGCACGGGGTGTCGAAAGGGATCCGCGAGCCGTTCTCACCGGTGAACGGCGTGTCCGGGAAGCGGTCGAGCTCCCGGCCGGATGCCGACAGCTCGACGAGCTGCGCGGTGAGGCCGGCCATCGCGATGTAGATGTGTCCCGACCGGCCGATGCCGAAGCCGTCGGGCAGCTCCCCGGGTTGCGAGGTCCACAGCGTCGACAGGACGCCGGCCCGCCCGCCCTCGCGGGTGCCGAGCCGGAACAGGTGGCCGTCGGTCGGCAGGCCGGCGGTCTGCGAGGTCTGCTGGCTGATCAGGAAGTCGCGCTTCTGCGGTCGGTAGACGATGCCGGTGGTCCCGAACTCCACGCCGTCGAGGTCGGTCGACCGGAACCACTCGGTCACGCCGCCGCGGCGCGAGACCTTCCAGATCACGCCGTCGCCGTAGTCGGTGACGTAGAGCGCGCCGCCCGGCCCCCACGTGGCGTAGTTGGGAACGCCGCCGCCGGGCAGGCGGGCGATCGTGCGGAAGCGGCCGGTCCGGATGTCGAGGGTGATCACGGCGGAGCGCGAGGTCTCGAGAAGCACGAGCTTTCCGTCGTGGGTCTGGTTGGCGACCTGGACGCCGTGGCTGCCGTCGCGCAGCTGCCGCGGCAGGGCCCACGACCGCTGCAGCGTGCCGCCGGCGGTCCACTCGAAGACCTTGGAGGCCTTGCGGCTGGAGCTGTTGACGTAGGTGCCGGCGTAGACGCGGCTGTTGCGGTGCTTGAAGACGTAGGCCGGGTAGCCCGGCGCGGGCACGGAGGCGAAGACCGTCGTCGTCCACTTCGGTGGGGCGGCCGCGGCCGCGGCGACAGGAGCCGGTGCACTGAGCAGCCCCACGGTGAGCAGGCCGGTGGCCAGCCCGGTCAGCCCGGTCAGCAGGGAGGAGAGCGGTCGCTTCACAGGCGCTCCAGGACCTCGGACGCGGCACGCTTGCCGGAGCGGACCGCGCCGTCCATGTAGCCCGACCAGTAGGTCGAGGTCTCGGTGCCGGCCCAGTGCACCCGGCCGAACGGCTGGCGGATCGAGGGGCCGAACTGCACGAGCGACCCGGGCGCGTGGATCGCGGTCGGTCCGCCGCGGGTCCACTGCTCCTTGGTCCAGTCGTGCTCGACGTAGTCGATCGGGCGCAACGCCTGCGGACCGAACATGGCCGCGAAGCCCTCGAGCACGTGCTTGCGGCGCTGCGCGCGGGTCATCACGCCGTAACGGCGCCACGTCGCCCCGCCGACGAAGGCGAGCAGCACGCCGGGACCGCCCGAGGGCGGGGTGTTGTCGAAGACGGCGCGGGCGGCGCCGGAGTCGTTGAGGCCGAAGCCGTTGAGGCCGGCGGCGCGCCAGAAGGGGGTGCGGTAGACGGCGTCGCACTTCATCAGCTGGCCCATGTCCATGTGGCGCAGCAGCTGCAGCCGCCGGGTCGGCAGCCGGGGGAACCAGTCGATGTCGAGCACCAGCGGCGGGGGAGCCGCCACGATCGCGCGCTCGGCGGTCACGGTGCCGCGCCCGGTGTGGACGACGACGCGGTGGTCGCGCTGCTCGATCCTCGTGACCGGAGCGGCCAGCGCCACGATGTCGCCCAGGCGCTGCGCCAACCTCAGGGGCACCAGCTGGGAGCCACCGACGAAGCGTCGCTCCTGAGCGCCGTTGGCGGTGTCGGAGTTGCGGGCGAAGGTCCCGACGTTGCGCTCGTTGCCCGAGCAGGCGACGTACCAGAGGGTGTAGAGGAAGGAGAGCTCGTCGGGGTCGGCGCCGAAGCCGGGCTGGGTCCAGCAGCGGATCAGGTTGCCGACCCCCTCTGCGTTGATGCTGTTGCGCCGGATGTACTCGCCGAGCGTCATCGCGTCCCACTCGGCCGCGCGCGGGTGGCTCCACGGCGCGTCGACGGGGATCTCGGCGGCGAAGGTGTCGATCTGCTGGAGCAGGATCGCGGCGTCCGGCAGGATCGTGGGGTCCGGCGGGACGGTGCCGGTGTACTCCTGGCGGCCAGTCGTCGAGGAGATGTAGACGCTGTTGCCCTCGTTGTACTCCAGGAACGTCGGCACCTTCAGCTCGCGCGCCAGCGCCTGGATGTGGTCCTGGGTGGGGCCGACGAAAGCTCCGCCCGACTCGATCGTCTCGCCGGTCTCGAGCGTGTGGTTGAGCACGCGGCCACCGACCCGCTCGCGGGCCTCGACGAGGAGCACGGACTTCCCGCCGCGGGCGACCTTGCGGGCCGCGACCAGGCCGGCGATGCCGCCACCGACCACGACGACGTCGACCGAGCGGGGGAGCGCGCCCTGCAGGCCCGGCGCGCCGGCCGCCCCGGCGCCGTACGACGTCGGCGTGAGCCCGGCGAAGGCGCCGGTGCCCAGCGCGGCGCCGACGAGCGCGGTGCCGGTGAGCGCGGTGCGGCGGGTCAGCGGGAGGTCGGTCATCGGGTCTCCTCGACGGTCGATCAGGACGGGCACGTGCGAACGGGTACATCAGAACGGGCAAACATGAACATGTGTCATGTTTCGATTTTGAGCCTACACTCCGGAGCATGTCTCCACCACGGGCTGAGGCCACTGTCACGGACAACGACCGGACCGCCCGTCCGGTCACGCCGCCCGCCGCCACCAAGCGGCGCGTGCCGACCCAGGCCCGCAGCCGGCGCAAGGTCGAGCACCTTCTCGACGCGGCCGCCGACCTCGTCGTCGCACGCGGGGTCGAGGCGCTCACGACCCGCGACATCGCCGAGGCAGCGGGGGTGCCGGTGGCCTCGCTCTACCAGTACTTCGCGGCCAAGGAGGACGTCCTCCTCGCCATCGCCGAGCGGGACATGGCCGAGATGGACGCCCAGGTGGTCGCGGACCTCGCGGAGGTGCCGAGCCTGACCCTCGACGCGCTCGTGCGCACGACGATGGGTGCCTTCGTGACCGTCTACCACCGGCGGCGGGCCTTCGTGGAGATCTACCTGCGGGGACGCACGAACCCGGCCGTCCACCAGTTCGGCCGCGACCACAACGCCCGCGTCGCCCAGGTGCTGCGCGACGTCGCGATCGAGCAGGGCCTGGCGCTGCCGAGCCTCTCGCCGACCGTGGCGATGCTCGCTGTCGAGATCGGCGACCGGGTCTTCCAGCTCGCCTTCGAGCACGACGACGACGGCGACCCCGAGCTGATCGAGGAGGGCGTCACCATGGTGAGCGCCTACCTGGCCCGGCACACGGTGAGCCCGGTGAGCCCGGCGAGGGCGCGTGAGCCCGGCGAGGGCGCGTGAGCCCGGCGAGGGCGCGTGAGCGCGTGAGCGGGGAGGTGCGCGAGCAGGTCGCGGCCGCAGCCCGTCGACTGGCCGAGGCCGGGCTCCTCGTCGGCACGGCGGGCAACGTCAGCGTCCGCGACGGCGACCAGGTGGCCGTCACCGCGACCGGGGTCGTCCTCGGCGGGTGCACGCCCGACGACGTCACGGTCGTGTCGCTGGGCGGCGAGGTGCTGGAGGGCGGGCTGAGGCCCACCTCAGAGCTCGACCTGCACCTCGGCCTCTACGCAGCAGACCCGGCGCTCGCGGCGGTCGTCCACACCCACGCGCCGTACAGCACCGCGATCGCCTGCGTCCTCGACGAGCTGCCGGTCCTGCACTACCAGCAGCTGGCGTTGGGCGGCGCCGTGCGCGTCGCGCCCTACGCGACCTTCGGCAGCGCCGAGCTCGCCGCCCACGTGCGTGACGCCCTCGCCGGGCGCCAGGCCGCGCTGATGGCCAACCACGGCTCGGTCGCGGTCGGTGCCTCGCTGGCGGCCGCCGTGGAGCACGCCCTGCTGCTGGAGTGGCTCGCGACCCTGCACCACCGCGCCAGCGCCCTCGGCACCCCGCGCGTCCTCACCGACGCCGAGCAGCACGACGTCATCACCGCCGCGATCAGCCGCGGCTACGGCAGCACCCAGCCCGTTGTCGACCAACCCGAGACCCCAGCAGGAGAGCCCACATGTTGATCGCCACCGTCGGCGTCCACGTCCTCGACACCCACGTCATCGGCATCGAGTCGATCCCCGACGCCTCCGACGGCCAGCTGGTGGAGACGATCCGGTTCTCCCCGGCCGGTACGGCGGGCGGCACCGCCGTGGTCCTCTCCCGGCTGGGTGCCGAGGTCACGAGCTTCGGAGCTGTCGGCACCGACCCGATCGCCGACACCCTGCTCGCCCTGCTGGCGCGCGAAGGCGTGTCCACGGCAGGATTGGTGCGCAAGGCCGAGCTCCAGACCTCGGCCTCGGTGATCCCGGTGCGACCCAACGGCGACCGGCCGGCGTGGCACTGCATCGGTGCCAACGGCGCCTTCACGCTGGCCGACCTCGACCTGGCCGCCCTGGAGGGGATCACCCACCTGCACCTCGGCGGCCCGGAGTTCCTGGGGGGCGAGGCCGCTGGGCAGCTGCTCGCCCACGCCCGCTCGATCGGCGCCACGACCTCGCTCGACGTCCTCGCCCCCGGCGACCCCGACATGCTGGCGTGGATCGCCGACGCGTTGCCGCACACCGATTTTCTGCTGCCCAACGACGAGCAGGTGCTGGGCTTCACCGGTGCCGCAACGCTCGCCGAGGGTGCCCGGGCGCTCGTGGCGGCCGGTGCCGGCTGCGTGGCCGTGACCCAGGGCGCCAAGGGTGCACTCGTCGTGACGGCGGACGACGTGCTCGAGGTGCCGGCCTACGAGATCGAGGTCGTGGACACCACCGGCTGCGGCGACGCGTTCTCGGCCGGCTTCCTACGCGGGCTCTCCCTCGGCCTCGACCACCGCGGTGCCGCCGAGCTCGGCTGCGCCACCGCTGCGCAGGTGGCGCAGGGCCTCGGCACCGACGCCGGCAGCTACACCCTGGCGTCGGTGCAGGCGTTCGCGGCACGGTGAGCGTGGGTACCGTGGCGACATGAGCGACATCGAGGTCACCGACAACACCGAGCGACTCCGCTTCGAGATCACCTCCGACGGGGCCGAGGCCGGTTTCGCCGACTACGAGCTCACGGAGGGCACCATCAAGCTCACCCACACCGTCGTCGGCGACGACTTCGAGGGGCAGGGCATCGGCGGCAAGCTCGTCCGCCACGCCCTCGACGACGCCCGCTCGCACGGCCTCCGCGTGATCCCCACCTGCTCGTTCGTGAAGGGCTACGTCGAGAAGCACCCGGAGTACGCCGACCTGGTCGGCTGAGCTCCGCCGGGCCCGCTCCGGTCGCCGGCCCGCGACCAGCGCATGCGCTCGTGCCTCTGCTCTCAGCTGACGGCAGCGAACGGCACCGGGAAGTCGACGACGGACTCCTGACCGGGCGTGACGCGCACCGTGTCGCGCATCGGCAGCGCACCCGCCGACCCCACGACGTACGGCGTGCCCGGGTCCTCGTAGACGCTCCTCGCGCTGCACCCGTAGTCACCGCCGGCACCTCTGATGCCGGCACCGGCCTAGAAGTTCGTGGACGGTCGGGAGAGCCGGTCGAGGAAGGCGAGCAGCACGGCCTCGCGCAGCGCGGGGGACGCCACGTCGAGGAGCGCGTTGATGTCGGCCATGCGGGTCGGGAGGGCCAGGTCGCCCCCACCGAGGAGCCCGGCGGCGGCGAGCAGTCCGTCGAAGTCCTCCTCGCTGAGAGAGACCGGGTCCAGCCCGGCGACGTACGCCGCGACCCCGGGGTCGAGCTGCACCGGACCGCTCGCCACGGCGACCTCGACGGAGGCGGCGATCGCGGCGAGGAAGTCGTCGACGTGGGCCAGCGTGGCGGCGCTGATCGAGAGGTGGATGTTGGCGGGGAGGTCGCCGTAGGTCAGCTGGGGCTGGACGTACCAGCCGCGCTCGGCCATCTCGTCGCACACCGTGAAGGGGTCGCACGAGGTGTCGGTGACGATCGTGACCAGGGTCGAGTCCGGCCGGGTGAGGACCCGCAGGCCCGGGACCTCGGCGATCCCCGAGACGATCCGGTCGGTGGCCTCGAAGACTTCGCGCGCGAGCTTCTCGTAGCCCGCGTCGCCGATCGACTGCACGACCGCCCACGCACCGGCCGTCGGACCGCCGGAGCGCGTCGACTGCATCGTGGAGTTGAGCATCGTGTAGCCCGGCCAGTCGGCGCTGGCGAAGAACTGCGGGCGCCGCAGCGCGGGGGTGCGGTGCAGCAGCAGCGAGGTGCCCTTGGGGGCGTAGCCGTACTTGTGCAGGTCGAGCGAGATCGACGTGACCCCGTCGACCGCGAACGTCCACGGCGCGACGCGGCGCCCGATCCGCGTCGCATAGGGCAGCACCCAGCCGCCGATGCAGGCGTCGACGTGGCAGCGCACACCGGCGGCCGCCGCCGCCGCGGCGATCTCGGTGACGGGGTCCACGACCCCGTGCGCGTACGACGGCGCGCTGGCCACCACGAGCACCGTGCTGTCGTCGATGGCGGCCGCCATCGCCGTGGCGTCGGCGCGCAGGTCAGCGCCGCACGGCACCTCGACGGCCCGCACCCCGAAGTAGTGCGCGGCCTTGCGGAACGCCGAGTGTGCCGAGCTGGCGATGACCATGGTCGGGGCCGTGACCTCGGGGTGGGCGTCGCGGGCGGTCTGCACCGCGAGCAGCACCGACTCGGTCCCGCCGCTGGTGACCGACCCGACGACCGTGTCGGGCGCCTCGAGCAGCCGGGCCGCGAAGCCGACGAGGTCGTTCTCCATCTGGAGCAGGCTGGGGAACGCGGTCGGGTCCAGCCCGTTGGACCCTGCGTAGGCGGCCACGGCCTCGCGGCCGACCCGGTCGACCTCGGCCAGTCCGGAGTCGTAGACGTAGGCGAGGGTGCGACCGCCGTGGGCCGGCAGGTCGCCGGCCTGCATCGCTGCGAGTCGTGCGAGCACGTCCGTCATGCGTCGACCTCCGTGGCGTCGAGGGAGTAGCGGCTCAGCCACCAGAGGCTGAGCAGGGTCAAGGCTGCGGGGAGCAGGGAGAATCCGAGCACGATCGCGGTGAGCGCGGAGTCGGGCTGGGCGACGTCGGCTTCGCCGGACGTGCTGGAGCGGTAGCCGCCGATGGCCAGCACCAGGGCGAAGACACCCGGGCCGAGCGCGAGGCCGAGGGTCTCGCCCGCGGTCCACACACCGGTGTAGACGCCGGCCCGGTTGGAGCCGGTGCGCCGCGCGTCGACAGCGGCCGCGTCGGGCAGCATCGCCATCGGGAAGACCTGGCAGCCGGCGTACCCCACGCCCACCAGGGCGACCGCGGCGAAGACGACCCAGACCGGGGCGACCTGCGCCAGCACCGACAGTGCGGCTCCGGCCGCGAGGATCAGCGAGGAGGCGACGTAGCCGGCCTTCTTGCCGACGTGACCGCCGACCGCTGACCAGACCGGCGTCAGGAGCAGTGCGGGGCCGACGAAGCAGACGAAGAGCACGGTGGCTGCGCCCGTGCTGTCGAGCACGTCCTCGGCGAGGTAGGCGACGCCGGCGAGCATGCAGCCGGTCGCCAGCGCCTGGAGGACGAAGGTCGTCAGGAGGTGGCGGAAGTCCCGCGCGGTCGCGACGATCCGCAGCTGGTCGCGCAGCGAGCCCGGTCCCGCCTCGACCGTGCCGACCGGGACGCGACGGGTTCCGACGTAGGCACTGACCACCCCGACAGCGATGATCAGCGCCATCACGACGCCCATCACGCGGTAGCCGGCGCGGCCGCCGACCGCGTCTCGGATCACCGGTGCGGTGGCGCCGGCGAGCATGATCGTGAAGGCGAGGATCGCCACCCGCCAGGTCATCAGCCGCGTGCGCTCGTCGTAGGACGAGGTCATCTCGGCGGGCATCGCGACGTAGGGCACCTGGAAGAACGCATAGGCCGTCGCGCAGGCGAGGAACGCGACCACCACCCACGCCGCCTCCGCGACCCGCGAGCCCATCTCGGGGGCGGCGAAGATCAGCGCGAAGGACACCGACAGCGTCAGCCCGGCCCGCAGCAGCCACGGCCGCCGCGGCCCGCGCGGGTCGATCGTCCGGTCGCTGATGCGTCCGGCGATCGGGTTGAGGACCACGTCCCACGCCTTCGGCAGGAACACGATGAACCCCGCCACGATCGCCGCGATGCCGAGGCTGTCGGTCAGGTAGGGCAGCAGCATCAGCCCCGGCACGGTCCCGAAGGCGCCGGTCGCCACCGAGCCCGAGCCGTAGCCGATGCGCACGCTCCGTGGCAGCTGGGCTGTGGTTACCTGACGGGGCATGGACGCAGGGTAGGTGACCGGCGACCTGCGGGTGCCTCAGATCCCGCAGCTGGGTGCGCTCCAGGTCTGCCCGCTGCGTACGTCGACGTGCACGTGGTCGTCGTGGCCGGGGTAGCCGGGGCCGAAGATGCCGCCGAAGCCGGCGTAACGCGCGCCACCGGCGATGGTGCACAAGCTCACCGCGGAGCTGACCAGGTCGATCGCGGTGCCGTAGGTGTGCTGGCCGGTGCCGCTGCCGCCGACCTGCTGGTCGCACGCCTGTGAGCGGAAGCCCGACGTGACCGTGAGCGGCTGGTTGCCGAGCCGCTGGCGCAGCGCCTCCGCACGCCACATCGCGCGCAGCAGGTTGGACTTCACCGTGGCCTCGCCGACCGAGCCGCCGCCGTAGCCGCCGGCGCCGCACCCGCCGTCGACCTCCGCGTAGGAGAAGTGCGCCGGGGTGCAGTCGGCGTCCTGAAGCTCATAGATCTTCGCGTACGTCGCAGGGCCGGCCACGCCGTCCGAGCCCAGACCATAGGCGGTCTGGAAGCCACGCACGGCGCCGACCGTCTGGGCGCCGTAGTTGCCGTCG
The DNA here is from genome assembly GCF_900113685.1 of Nocardioides psychrotolerans. Classification (GTDB taxonomy): domain Bacteria; phylum Actinomycetota; class Actinomycetes; order Propionibacteriales; family Nocardioidaceae; genus Nocardioides; species Nocardioides psychrotolerans. Next base: position 354,069 of record NZ_FOQG01000001.1, on the reverse strand, counting down.
ATCGCCATGTTGACGCCGTAGCCGGCCCAGCCGGCGACCCGCACCTGGAGCTCGGCGACATCCGGTCCCGACGTGCCGGAGCTCAGCGTGCGGCCCCACGAGTAGCACTCGTCGGCGTAGGCGGGGGCGGTCGTGCCGGTGAGGGCGACGAGGCTGGTCAGGGTGACCAGCGCGGCGGTGACGCACGCGCGCGTGCGCGACATCGGCCGAGACATGGGGAGCCTTCCGTCGGGGGAGGGGGAGCGCCTCCACCGTGGCGCAGCCCGGACCCGGTCCGGTAGCGGGAAACCCCTAGGTCGACAGCGCCCGCGAGGCGGCCGAGCCGTGCTTGCGGGTGCGGCTGGTGCCGATCGACGGCTCGGGCAGTGCCTCCTCCGACGCGCCGTCCCCGTCGTCTCCCGGGGTGTCGTCGGTCGACCACTGGTCGATCCACTCGTCGAGCGCCCGCCAGGTGGTGGTGCGGGCGCCGCGGCCGGTCAGCATGCCGAGGTGGCCGCCGGGGACGATCTCGAAGCGCACCTCGTGCGACCCGGTCAGCAACGGCACCACGGCCTTGACCGCGGAGACCGGGGCGATGCCGTCGGTGGCACCGCCGAAGACGAGCACAGGGGCGGTGATGTCGGCGACCGAGATGGTGCGGTCGTCGAGCTCCATCGAGCCGTCCTTGAGGGCGTTGGCCTTGAGGAAGCGGTGGTAGAGCTGCCCGAACGTGCGGCCGGGGTAGGCGATCATGTTGGCGGTGAAGCGGTCGACCGCCTCGATCTGGGCGAGCCACTCGGTGTCGTCGAGGTGGGTCGCCACCGCGATCGGCTTGGTGACCAGCTTCTGGAAGGACGAGAGCTGGAAGGCCCACTTGACCAGCGGTTTCGGGGCTCCGCCCATCACCTGGTAGGCGCGGGTGATCATGCCGCGGCCCTCGGTTAGGTTGAGCAGCGGCCGGATCGGGGCGACCAGCGGCACCAGGCTCACGTCGAAGGGCGAGCCGACGACGCTGATCGAGGCGATCGGCAGGTCGGGGGAGTCGGCGGCGGTGAGCAGCGAGAAGATCCCGCCCAGGCTCCAGCCGACGACGTGGACGGGGCGGCCGCCGGCGTGGGCGGACACCTCGCGGATCGCGGTCGGGATGACTTCGTCGATCCAGTGCTCCATGCCGAGGTTGCGGTCGCGGAAGGAGACCTCGCCGTACTCCACGAGATAGGTCGGGCGGCCACCGTGCACGAAGTGCTCCACCAGCGAGCAGCCGCGACGCAGGTCGTAGCAGATTGCAGGCGCCGCCAGCGGGGTCACGAGGAGGACCGGGTCGCCCTGCTCGACGACCTTGGCGGCCGGGCGGTAGTGGTAGACCTCGCGCAGGGTGCCGTCGTCGATGAGCGTGCGGGGCATCGGGCGGAGGTCGGCCAGTCCGCCGTAGAACACCCGGTGGGCGACGTTGCTGGCGGCGGCGACGACCTGATCAGGCTTCGGGATCAAGTCCATGGGTGCAAAGTACCGCGCGGGTCCTCAGGTCAGGAGGACCTGCCGTGGCCACGGGTCAGGTCGCCCGCACCATCCGAGGAATGTCAGGCCTGGTCGCTTCCTCGCCCGCGGGTGGCCGGCCACACGACAGCGTCAGGACCGTTTGGCCGGCCGGACGGGCTTGCCGTGCGCGGTGTCGACGTGGGAGAGCTCGGTCATGAAGCTGTCGGCCCAGGCGGCGACGTCGTGCTGGCTGATCGTCTTGCGCATGGCGCGCATGCGCTTGGTCAGCTCGCGCTCGTCGGCGTTGTAGGCGTCCAGCATCGAGGACTTCATGCCGTTGATGTCGTAGGGGTTGACCAGCCATGCCTGGCGCAGCTCTTCGGCCGCACCGGCGAATTCCGAGAGCACGAGCGCGCCGTCGTCCTCGAAGCGGCAGGCGACGTACTCCTTGGCGACCAGGTTCATCCCGTCGCGGTAGGGAGTCACGACCATGATGTCGGCGGCGCGGTAGAGGGCGGCCATCTCCTCGCGCGGGTAGGAGGAGTGCAGGTAGCTGATCGCGGGACGGCCGATGCGGCCCAGGTCGCCGTTGATGCGCCCGACGAGGCGGTCGATCTCGTCGCGCAGGATGCGGTACTGCTCGACCTGCTCGCGCGAGGGCACCGCGACCTGCACGAAGACGGCGTCCTCGACGTCGAGGTGACCGTCGGCGAGCAGCTCGCTGAAGGCACGCAGGCGGGCATAGATGCCCTTGGTGTAGTCGAGCCGGTCGATGCCGAGGAAGATCCGGCGCGGGTTGCCCAGCGCCTCGCGGATCGCCTTGGCGCGCTCGGCGACGGCGTCGGACTGGGCCAGCTCCTGGAAGCCGGCGGCGTCGATCGAGATCGGGAACGCCGCGGCACGCACGGTGCGGCCGTCGGGCAGGTAGACCAGGTCGCGGTGCGTCTTGTGGCCCACCCGCTGCCGCACGAGCCGCACGAAGTTGGCCGCGCCACCGGGCAGCTGGAAGCCGACGAGGTCGGCCCCGAGCAGGCCCTCGAGCAGCTGGCGACGCCACGGGAGCTGCTGGAAGAGCTCGGCCGGCGGGAACGGGATGTGCAGGTAGAAACCGATGCGCAGGTCGGGTCGCAGCTCGCGCAGCATCTGCGGGACCAGCTGCAGCTGATAGTCGTGGACCCACACCGTCGCGCCCTCCGAGGCGATGCTCGCGGCCTTCTCGGCGAAGCGCTGGTTGACCCCCACGTAGCCGTCCCACCACTCCCGGTGGAACTCCGGCTTGGCGACCAGGTCGTGGTAGAGCGGCCAGATGGTGCCGTTGGCGAAGCCCTCGTAGAAGGTCTCGACCTCGTCCTGGCTCATCGTCATCGGCACCAGGTGCATGCCGTCGAACTCGAAGGGCTCGAGGTCGGTCTCGGTGCCGCCGGGCCACCCGATCCAGGTGCCGTCGTTGGCCCGCATGACCGGCTCGATGGCGGTCACCAGACCACCAGGAGAGCCGCGCCAGCCCGGTGTTCCGTCGCTCAGCTCCACCCGGTCGACAGGCAGCCGGTTGGCGACGATCACGAGATCTGCTGACACGCCCTGACCCTAACCGGCTACCGGTCGACGGCGTAGCGCACGCCGATCTGGCGTCGTACGTCGTCCATCTGGCGCATCAGGCTCAGCGTCTGGGCGTGCGGCACCCACGGGCTCTCGCGCAGCCCCTCGGTGAGGCACCGATCGACCTCGGCGATCTCGTTGCCGTAGCCCTGACCGATGACCGGCGCGGCGGCCTCGATGCGCTCGGGCTCGCCGCCGCCCGGCGTCCACACGGCGTACGTCGGGTGGTGGAACTGGGCGGGCACCTCCAGGCGACCCTCGTCGGTCGCGACCGCGGCGGTGCGTGCGGACCACGAGGTCATCGACGCGGCCATCAGGCCCAGCGCGCCCCCGGGGTAGCGCCCCGTCATTGCGACGTCGAGGTCGATGCCGGACTCCGACAGCACCGCGCTGGCCGTGAGGGACTCGGCTTCGCCCAGCACCAGGTGGCAGAACGTGAGGGGGTAGATGCCCATGTCGAGCAGCGCGCTCGCGCCGAGCGCCGGGTCCATGAGCCGGTGCTCGGGGCCCTGGTCGACGACGAAGCCGAGCTCGGCCGAGGCCTGGCGTGGGGTGCCGAAGCGCCCGGCGCGGATGCCGTCGACGAGGGTGCGGATCACCGGGTTGCAGGCGGTCCACATCGCCTCCATCAGGAAGCGGTCGTGCTCGGACGCCAGGCGCGCCATCTCCTCGGCCTGCGCGAGGTTGAGGGTGACCGGCTTCTCGCACAGCACGTGCTTGCCGGCCTCGAAGGCGAGGCGGGCGTTGTCGAGGTGCATCGAGTGGGGGGTCGCGACATAGACGACGTCGACGTCCGGGTCGGCGACGAGGTCTTCGTAGGAGCCGTGCGCGCGGCCGCCGTACTGGTCGGCGAAGGCCTGCGCGGCCTCGATCCGCCGCGAGCCGACGGCCACCAGCTCGGCGTCGGGCACCAGCGCCAGGTCGACGGCGAAGCTGTGGGCGATCTTGCCGGTCGCGAGGATGCCCCACCGGGTCTTATGAGCCATGGTCGTGACCCTAACCGGCCGCGTCCGGCGCGCCGCAGCCGAATCCGCGAGGCGAATGACATCCATGTGGTTCGTCACCTACAGTGGGCACACACGTCACCACACCGCACGGGAGACAGCGCATGGACGCCGCGAACGCCCTCAACAGCCACGAGCCCGAGGCACCGCTGACCCTGAGCGAGCGCGACCGCGAGATCCTCGACTTCGAGCGCCAGTGGTGGAAATATGCCGGCGCCAAGGAGACCGCGGTCCGCGAGAAGTTCGACATGAGCTCCACGCGCTACTACCAGGTCCTCAACGCGCTCATCGACCGTCCCGAAGCCCTCGAGGCCGACCCGCTGCTGGTCCGTCGGCTGCGTCGGCTGCGCTCCCAGCGCCAGCGCCAGCGCTCTGCCCGCCGACTCGGCTTCGAGGTCTGAGACGTGCGCCGCGCCCGTGACGAGCGCGGGGTGGTCTTCCCCTCGCCGGTCGTGATGCTCAGCATCATCGCGGTGGCCATGGCTGCCGTCGCCTTCGTGGCCACCCGTGGCGCCGAGCCCACCGAGCGCGAGGTCACCACCGTGGCCCGCAGCCAGGCGCCCTCGCCGAGCTCCTCGGCGAGCGCGACCCCGACGCAGAAGCCCAGACCGAAGCCGGTCGTGAACCGCGCCAAGACCTACGTCGAGGTCTACAACAACTCCGGCATCACCGGCCTCGCAGGCACGGTCGCGACCCGCACCACCGACGCCGGCTGGCAGGTCGTCGGCACCGACAACTGGTATGGGTCGGTCAGCGGCAACACCGTCTTCTTTCCCCCGCGACTCAAGGCCGAGGCCACGCTCCTCGCCCTCGACCTGGGCATCGACCGCACGGCCGTCGCCGTCGACCCGATGCGGCTGGACCGCCTGACCGTCATCATGACCGGCGAGCTCGGCTGACCTGACGTCGCCTGCTCGGTGGCGGGCGTGGTTGGGTTCAGGCGTGGAGTTCACGTCGATCGCAGGCGAGCAGAAGTACGCCGCGCTGGTGCGCGCCTCGGCCGAGGCGGTGATCGGCCTCGACTTCGACGGCACCCTGTCGCCCATCGTCGACGACCCGGCCCAGGCCCACATCCACCCCGACGCCGGTGAGGTCCTGCTTGACCTTGCCTCCCAGGTGGCCGCGATCGCGGTCATCACCGGACGCCCGGCGCGCCAGGCACTGGACCTCGGTGGGCTCGAGGAGGTCGGTAACGCCATCGGCGACGCGGGCAAGGAGCTCTACCTCTTCGGTCAGTACGGCAACGAGCGCTGGACCTCCACCCACCGCCGGGTGGTCGGTCCGCGACCCCCGACCGGCCTGGCGAGCTTCGAGCGGGAGCTCCCCCGGGCGTTGCGCCGGGCCGACGCGGCCGAGGCGCACCTCGAGGACAAGATCATCTCGGTGGCCATCCACACCCGCCGGCTGCCCGACCCCGACGCGGCGTACGCACGGCTGCTGCCGCTGGTCGAGGAGCTCGCCGCCCGCCACGACCTGGTCGTCGAGCCCGGCCGCAACGTTCTCGAGGTCCGCTCCGCAGGCATCCACAAGGGGTTGGTCGTCGAGCGCCTGACCGAGGAGCTCGGTGCCGGGGCCTTCCTCTTCGCCGGCGACGACCTCGGCGACCTCGAGGCCTTCGACGCCGTCACGGCCCTCGACAAGGGGGGTCTGCCGACGCTGCTGGTCTGCTCGGCCTCCGACGAGGAGAACGCGCTGGTCGCTCGCGCCGACGTCGTCGTCCACGGCCCCGACGGCGTCCTCGACCTGCTGCGCCAGCTCACCGCCGACGCGCGCGCGCTTCGCGCCTGACCCGTGAGCCACGTTCGCCCACGGAGAACAGCGGAACACCCCACCCAACCCGTGAGTTGAGTCGACACCACTCAAGAACAGGGCCAGCCGGCCCCGCACTCACCCCTAAGGGGCGCCCATGTCTCTCACCCGTCTGCCCGTCCTCTTCCTCGCCGACCTCGTCGTCCTGCCCGGCATGGTCGTGCCCATCGAGCTCGACGAGGCCGCGCAGGCCGCCGTCGACGCCGCCACGGCGGGCAGCGCGAGCCAGCTGCTCGTCGCGCCGCGGCTCGAGGACCGCTACGCGTCGTACGGTGTGGTGGCCACGATCGACCGCGTCGGCAAGCTCGCCGGTGGATCACCCGCCGCGGTCCTGCGGGCCGAGAAGCGGGCCCGCATCGGCGCCGGTGTCACCGGCCCGGGCGCGGCGCTGTGGGTCGAGGTCGAGCCGGTCGAGGAGACCGCCACCGACCACGCTCGCGAGCTCGCCGAGGACTACAAGCGCCTCGTCATCGCCGTGCTCCAGCGCCGCGAGGCCTGGCAGGTGATCGACTCGGTGCACCGCCTGACCGACCCGAGCGCGATCGCCGACGCGGCCGGCTACGCGCCCTACCTCACCGACGAGCAGAAGCGCGAGCTCCTCGAGACCCCCGACATCGAGCGGCGCCTCGAGACCGTCATCGCCTGGACCCGCGACCACCTCGCCGAGGCCGAGATCGCCGACCAGATCGGGGCCGACGTGCGTGAGGGCATGGAGAAGTCCCAGCGCGAGTTCCTGCTGCGCCAGCAGCTGGCCGCGATCCGCAAGGAGCTGGGGGAGGGCGAAGCCCAGCAGCCAGGAGGAGCCGATGACTACCGTGGTCGCGTCGAGACCGCCGACGTGCCCGACCACGTGCGCGCCGCGTTGCTGCGCGAGGTCGACAAGCTCGAGCGCTCCAGTGACCAGAGCCCCGAGACGGCCTGGATCCGCACCTGGCTCGACACCGTGCTCGACCTGCCCTGGGCGGTCCGCACCACCGACAGCACCGACGTCGCGGAAGCCCGCGCGGTCCTCGACGCCGACCACCACGGGTTGGAGGAGGTCAAGGAGCGGATCGTGGACTACCTCGCGGTGCGCTCGCGTCGCGCCGAGCGTGGCCTGGAGGTCGTCGGCGGTCGTGGCTCCGGTGCGGTGATCCTGCTGGCCGGCCCTCCGGGAGTCGGCAAGACCTCGCTCGGCGAGTCCGTCGCGCGGGCGCTGGGTCGTGAGTTCGTCCGCGTCGCCCTCGGTGGCGTGCGCGACGAGGCCGAGATCCGCGGCCACCGCCGCACCTACGTCGGCGCCCTGCCCGGCCGGATCGTGCGGGCGGTCAAGGAGGCCGGCTCGATGAACCCGGTCGTCCTGCTCGACGAGATCGACAAGGTCGGGGCCGACGGCCACCGAGGTGACCCCGCGGCGGCGCTGCTCGAGGTGCTCGACCCTGCGCAGAACCACACCTTCCGCGACCACTACCTCGAGCTCGACCTGGACCTCTCCGACGTGCTGTTCATCGCCACGGCCAACGTCGTGGAGCAGATCCCGAGCGCGCTGCTGGACCGCATGGAGCTGGTAGCTCTCGACGGCTACACCGAGGACGACAAGGTTGCGATCGCCCGTGACTTCCTGCTGCCGCGCCAGCTCGAGCGGGCCGCGCTGGCGCCCGACGAGGTCACCATCACCGACGCGGCGCTGCACGAGCTCGCGGCCGACCACACCCGTGAGGCCGGAGTGCGACAGCTGGAGCGGCTGCTCGCCAAGGCACTGCGCAAGGCCGCCACGCGCCTGGCCGTCACTGACGCGGAGACCGTCGCGATCGACGTACCGGTCCTGCGTGAGCTGGTCGGCCGACCGCGCTTCACCCCCGAGGCCCACGAACGTACGGCGGTCCCCGGGGTCGCCACCGGCCTCGCGGTCACCGGGCTGGGGGGAGACGTGCTGTTCATCGAGGCCTCGGCGCACGAGGTCACGGGGGCCGGGTCGGGAGGGTCCGGAGGACTGACCCTCACCGGTCAGCTCGGCGAGGTGATGAAGGAGTCGGCGCAGATCGCGCTGTCCTTCGTGCGCGCGCACGCCGACGACCTGGGCGTGGACCGCAGCTTCTTCGAGAAGGCGATCCACGTGCACGTCCCCGCCGGTGCCGTGCCCAAGGACGGCCCGTCCGCGGGTGTCACGATGGTGACCGCGCTGACCTCGTTGGCGACCGGGCGACCGGTGCGCAGCGAGGTCGGGATGACCGGCGAGGTGACGCTCAATGGCCGGGTGCTGCCGATCGGGGGCGTGAAGCAGAAGCTGCTCGCTGCCCAGCGGGCCGGCCTGACCGAGGTGTTCCTGCCGCAGCGCAACGAGCCCGACCTGGACGATGTGCCGGCCGAGGTCCTGGAGGCCGTCACCGTCCACCTGGTTGCCGACGTGCTCGACGTCGTCGCCGGGGCGCTCGCGCAGCCCGCGGTGGGGGAGGATCAGACGGTGGCGGCCGCCTGACCTGGTCGGGGCACGCGGCCGACGCACCGACGGATCGGACACTCAGATCCCAGCATCCGGACCCGATGTGCACATCGTGAGACGCGCCCGTATGGTTTCAAGCAGCTCATCAAGAGGGACTGAGGGTACGGCCCAGTGAAGTCCCGGCAACCGCCGCGTGCCCCCTGCCATCGTGCAGTCGCGGAAACGGTGCTAATTCCGTCCCGACGCGAAGTACGTGCCGGGGAAGATGAGAAGGAGGACGCATGAGCGCCGTCATCACCGAGCAGAGCCAGTCCGACACGACCCCGGTCCCCGAGGGCGCCACCGGCATCCGCGAGGGCGCCTTCGGCCATGCCACCGGCCTCTCGTGCCGCGAGTGCGGCCACGGTGTCGAGCTCGGTCCGTTCTATGCGTGTCCGGAGTGCTTCGGCCCGTTGGAGATCGCCTACGACTTCCCCGCCATCACCCGCGAGGAGATCGAGGCAGGCCCCGCCAACATCTGGCGCTACAAGGCGCTGCTGCCGGTCCCGACCGACATCGAGCAGAGCCCCAACATGGAGCCGGGGTTCACCCGGCTGCTGAAGGCCCACAACCTCGGCCGCGAGCTCGGCATCGACAACCTATGGGTCAAGGACGACAGCACCAACCCCACCAACTCCTTCAAGGACCGCGTCGTCGCCTGCGCCCTGAGCGCCGCGACCGAGTTCGGCTCGAAGGTCTTCGCCTGCCCGAGCACCGGCAACCTCGCCAACGCCGTGGCCGCCGCCGGGGCCCGCGCCGGGATCAAGACGGTCGTCTTCATCCCGAGCAACCTCGAGACGCCCAAGCAGGTCAACTCGGCCGTCTTCACCGAGTCGCTGGTCGCCGTCAACGGCAACTACGACGACGTCAACAAGCTGGCCTCCGAGATCGCCGGCGAGGAGGAGGGCTGGGCGTTCGTCAACGTCAACGTCCGCCCCTACTACGCGGAGGGCTCCAAGACGCTGGGCTACGAGATCGCCGAGCAGCTCGGCTGGCGCCTGCCCGACCAGGTCGTCATCCCGGTCGCCTCCGGCTCCCAGCTCACCAAGGTGCACAAGGCCTTCCAGGAGCTGGTCAAGCTCGGCCTGGTCGAGGACAAGCCCTACAAGGTCTTCGGCGCCCAGGCAGGCGGCTGCTCGCCCGTCTCGGCCGCCTACAAGGCCGGCGTCGACGCGATCCGGCCGGTCAAGCCCGACACGATCGCCAAGAGCCTGGCCATCGGCAACCCCGCCGACGGCATCTACGTGCTCGACATCTGCCGCGAGACCGGCGGCGCCGTCGAGGACATCACCGACGACGAGGTCCGCGAGGGCATCGTGCTGCTGGCCCGCACCGAGGGCATCTTCACCGAGACCGCCGGTGGCACCACCGTGGGCGTCCTGAAGAAGCTCGTCGAGACCGGCCAGCTCGACACCACCCTCGAGACCGTCGTCATCAACACCGGCCACGGCCTCAAGACCCTCGACGCCGTCTCCGGCATCGTGGGGCCGACCGCCACCATCGAGCCGTCCTACGCCGCGTTCGTCGCGGCCGGCATCGCCTGACCTTCCCCCGAGCAACCTAGGAGTCCTGCGCCGTGAGCGTTTCCGTCCGCGTCCCCACCATCTTGCGCACCTACACCGGTGGGAAGTCTGAGGTCTCCGCGTCGGGCGCGACGCTCGCCGAGGTCCTCGACGACCTGGAGGCCAGCTATGCCGGGATCAAGGCGCGCATCCTCGACGACAAGGGCGCGCTGCGCCGGTTCGTCAACGTCTACGTCGGCAACGAGGACGTGCGCTTCCTCGAGAACCTCGACACGCCCACCCCCGACGGCACCCAGGTCTCGGTCATCCCTGCCGTCGCCGGCGGCTGATCGCTCTCACAGGTCCGCGCGCCGCCGCTCCAGGTGGCGTTGCTCCGCAGCGTTGCTGCACACCACCAGCGCCTCGTCGTACGACGAACGCGCGAGGTCGGCGAGCCCCGCGCGCGCCGCGAGCTCGGCGCGGGCGGCCGGGAGTCGGTGACCCGGCACGACCAGGAGTTTGAGCAGGGCGAGGTCGGCACGTCGATCAGGTAGAAGCCACCCAGCTGCTCGACGGTCTCGGCGAAGGGTCCTGCCGCGTCGGGTTGGCCGGGCCGCGACGTCACGGCCTCGTCCACGGTCGCCCAGCGCTCGAAGTGGTCGGCCTCCGCGAGCATGACGAGGACGTTCATGACGCGCTCGGCGAGGGGAGGAGTGTGAGGTGCTGGGGCATGCCGGGCCTTCTGGTGGGGACGATGAGGATTCTGTCACCGAGATGACGCGCGGGGGAGACCTGGATCGACAGCGATCGAGCGTGGGCACCGACCGATTTTCCCAGGCCCGCCGGTAGTCTGCACCGAGCCGTTCAGCCTGCCGAGGAGCCCGTGTGACCACCAGCCCGACCGACAGCCCGACCGACAGCCCTGCCGTCGCCCTCTACCTCGACGTCATGGCCAAGATGTTGACGCGCTACGAGTTCGAGGGGCGCAACGTCACGGTCAAGCTGCCGTCGCGCTCCTACGAGTCCTACCTGTGGGACCTCGTGCGCGGTGCGATGAAGGGGCGCGACATCCGGATGGTCGAGTCCGGCGAGTTCGACCGCGAGGCGCGCGAGGTCGGCCGCGACTGGCCGGCCGACGCCGAGACGATGATCGGCATGAAGCGCATGGCCAACGTGCGCGCCTGCGTCGAGAGCGTCATCGTCGACGGTGTCCCCGGTGACCTGATCGAGACCGGCGCCTGGCGCGGCGGCTCCACCATCTACATGCGCGCGATCCTCAAGGCGCACGGCGAGACCGGCCGCACGGTCTGGGTGGCCGACTCCTTCGAGGGCCTGCCGGCCTACGACGGCCGTTACGAGGCCGACGCCGGCGACCAGCACCACACCCGCGACGAGCTCGCGATCTCGGTCGACGACGTCCGCGACAACTTCCGTCGCTACGACCTGCTCGACGAGCAGGTGCAGTTCCTCGTCGGCTGGTTCTCCGACACCCTGCCCACCGCCCCGATCGAGCGGCTCGCAGTGCTCCGCCTCGACGGCGACATGTACTCCTCGACGATGGACGCGCTCGACGCCCTCTACGACAAGGTGTCGGTCGGCGGCTACGTCATCGTCGACGACTACGGCGCGGTGCCCGCCTGCGCCAAGGCGATCCACGACTTCCGCGACGCCCGCGGCATCACCGACCCGATCGAGGAGATCGACTGGGCCGGGGTCTTCTGGAGGAAGTCGTGAGCGACACCGAGGCCGGGCTGAAGAAGCTCGAGGACGAGCTCGTCCGCGCGCGCCGCTTCGGGTCCCGCGCGACCAAGGAGCTGCACGCCCGTGTCGTCAAGGACCTCCGTGCCGCCGAGGGTCGGGCGCGCCGCGCCGAGCAACGCGCCGCCGAGGCGATGAAGCGCGCCACGCAGGCCGAGCAGAAGGCCACCCGGGCCGCCAAGCGCGCCCAGCGAGCCGAGCGTGAGCTCGCCGCGGTCAAGGACAGCACCAGCTGGAAGGTCGGCCACGCGGTCGTCTCCGTCCCTGCTCGCATCAAGCGCAAGCGCTAACCCCATGCCGGTCGAGCCCACCGATCCCCGGGTCCTCCTCGTCACCTGCAGCACCTTCCCCGAGGGCGAGCCGGGCCACGAGCACCTCGACGCCGCGCTCACCGAGCGCGGCATCAGCAGCCAGTGGGTGTCCTGGGACGATCCGTACGTCGACTGGAGCAGCGCCGAGCTGGTCGTGGTCCGCTCCACGTGGGACTACGAGACCCGGCTGGTCGACTTCCTCGGCTGGGCCGGCGGGGTCGGCTCGCGCCTGGTGCACGGGGTGGACGTCTTCCGGTGGAACACCGACAAGTCCTACCTCGTCGAGCTCGCCGCCCACGGCGGCGTGCCCGTCGTGCCGACCGTCTCGGTCGACGACCCCGTCGACCTCCGCGCCGCCATCGCCCGCCACCAGCCGGCCGTCGTGAAGCCGCGCGTCGGCGCGGGAGGGCGCGGCATGGTCGTGGTCTACGACGCCGGGAGCTGGCTGCCCGTCGATCCGGGGCCGTGGATCGTGCAGCCGTTGGTCGAGTCGGTGATGGCGGAGGGGGAGCAGTCGGTCTTCGTGCTCAACGGGCGGCCGGTCAGCCAGGTACGCAAGATCGCCGGCAAGGACGACTACCGGGTGCACGAGTGGTACGGCGGTACGTCGTATGAGACCCCGCTCGACCCCGAGGCGGCGCTGCTCGCCGCCCGCACGGTCGCGGTGACCACCGAGATCCTCGGCGCGGAGCTGGTCTATGCGCGGATCGACCTGATGTGGCACGACGGTGGGCTCGTGGTCAGCGAGGTCGAGATCACCGAGCCCGGTCTCTACCTCGACCACGTCCCCGACAACGCCCGTCACTTCGCCGACGCGCTGGCGGCCCGGCTCTGATTCGTTTGCACTCGCCGGGGTCGAGTGCTAGACATGAGGCTGGCACTCTCGTCATGAGAGTGCTGACCCCCGGCCGGGGGAGTTGAGGTCAGAAGCGTCGGCGAGAAGGGTTCGCCGGGTCAGCCTGACCGTCCGTCGCGGGCGACGATCCTGGCCGTCCACAACTCTTGATTGCGAAGGATCGCAGGAGTTATGTCGAAGCTGATTGCTTTCAACGAGGAAGCCCGACGCGGCCTGGAGCGTGGCATGAACACGCTCGCAGACGCCGTCAAGGTCACCCTCGGTCCCAAGGGCCGCAACGTCGTGCTCGAGAAGAAGTGGGGTGCGCCCACCATCACCAACGATGGTGTGAGCATCGCCAAGGAGATCGAGCTGGAGGACCCGTTCGAGAAGATCGGGGCCGAGCTCGTCAAGGAGGTCGCCAAGAAGACCGACGACGTGGCCGGAGACGGCACCACGACGGCGACGGTCCTCGCCCAGGCGATGGTCCGCGAGGGTCTGCGCAACGTGGCCGCGGGTGCCAACCCGATGGGCCTCAAGCGCGGCATCGAGGCTGCGGTCACCGCCGTCTCGGAGCAGCTCTCCAGCATGGCCGTCGAGATCGAGACCAAGGCGCAGATCGCGTCGACGGCCTCCATCTCGGCTGCTGACACCACGGTCGGCGAGATCATCGCCGAGGCGATGGACAAGGTCGGCAAGGAAGGCGTCATCACCGTCGAGGAGTCGAACACGTTCGGCCTCGACCTCGAGCTCACCGAGGGCATGCGGTTCGACAAGGGCTACATCTCGGCCTACTTCGTCACCGACCCCGAGCGGATGGAGACGGTCCTCGAGGACCCCTACGTCCTGATCGCCAACCAGAAGGTCTCCAGTGTCAAGGACCTGCTGCCCCTCCTCGAGAAGGTCATGCAGTCCGGCAAGCCGCTGCTGATCCTCGCCGAGGACGTCGACGGCGAGGCCCTGTCCACGCTGGTCGTCAACAAGATCCGTGGCACCTTCAAGTCCGTCGCCGTCAAGGCTCCGGGCTTCGGTGACCGCCGCAAGGCCATGTTGCAGGACATCGCGATCCTGACCGGCGGCCAGGTCATCTCGGAGGAGGTCGGCCTCAAGCTCGAGTCGACCGGCATCGAGCTGCTCGGCCAGGCCCGCAAGGTCGTCATCACCAAGGACGAGACCACCATCGTCGAGGGCGCTGGTGACGCCGACCAGATCGCTGGTCGGGTCAACCAGATCCGCGCCGAGATCGAGAAGTCGGACTCCGACTACGACCGCGAGAAGCTGCAGGAGCGCCTGGCCAAGCTGGCCGGCGGCGTTGCGGTCATCAAGGTCGGCGCGGCCACCGAGGTCGAGCTCAAGGAGCGCAAGCACCGCATCGAGGACGCCGTTCGCAACGCGAAGGCCGCCGTCGAGGAGGGCATCGTCGCCGGAGGTGGCGTGGCGCTCGTGCAGGCCGCGGACCTGGCGTTCGCCAAGCTGGACCTCGAGGGTGACGAGGCGACCGGTGCCAACATCGTGCGTTTCGCGACCGAGGCCCCGCTCAAGCAGATCGCCATCAACGCCGGCCTCGAGGGCGGCGTCGTGGCGGAGAAGGTGCGCAACCTGACCCCCGGACACGGCCTCAACGCCGCGACCGGCGAGTACGTCGACATGATCGCCGAGGGCATCATCGACCCGGCGAAGGTCACGCGCTCCGCGCTGCAGAACGCCGCCTCCATCGCGGCGCTCTTCCTCACCACCGAGGCCGTCGTGGCCGACAAGCCGGAGAAGGCGGCGCCCATGGGCGGCGACCCGTCCGGTGGCATGGGCGGCATGGACTTCTGAGCACCCCCTGCCCGCGCTCGCGCGGGTGGAGCTGAAGTCCAGCTCACAGCACCAGCACCAGCCAGCAGGGCCTCCGCTTCGGCGGGGGCCCTGTCGGCGTGCGTGGACGCGGCGTACGACGGCACGTCGGTGCCGTGTGTGAGGCTGGAGCCGTGGCCGACGAGGAGACCAGCGCAGCGGAGCGTCGAGCGCGCTTCGAGGCGCTCGCGCCCGAGCTGGTGGAGTCGCTGCGGCGGTTCCTTGCCCGACGCACGGACACCGCCACGGCCGACGACGTGCTCGCCGAGACCCTGCTGGTCTGCTGGCGCCGGCTCGACGAGGTGCCCGACGCGGCGCTGCCGTGGGCCTACGGCGTGGCGCGGCTGTGCCTGGCCAACGCCCAGCGGGGCGCGCGGCGCCAGGAGCGGCTGGCGGCGCGGGTCGCGGTGGTGGACCCACCGGCTCAGAGCGTGCCGGGGCCGGGGGCGGACGACGGTGACCCACGCCTCGACGAGGCGTTGGCCGGCCTGACGGGGGCCGAGGCGGAGCTGGTCCGGCTGTGGGCCTGGGAGCAGCTCACCCCCACCGAGATCGCCGCGGTCCTCGACGTGACGCCCAACGCCGTGAGCATCCGGCTGCACCGCGCCCGAGCCAGGCTCCGAGACGGCCTGCGAAAGATCGACGGACTGGCCGGACATGAAGGGTCGAGAGAGGGGAGGACGCCATGACCGACGACGAGCTGCAGCAGCGACTGCAGGCGCACGACCCGGCGGCCTCCCTCCCACCGGCCGACCCCACGTGGGTGGCCCGACTCCTGGAGGACGCCATGAGTGCAGACCAGAGCACCGAGAGCCCCGGCACCCGTGGCGACAGCCTGGCGGAGACCCGCGAGAGCGGGACCCGTCACCGCAGCCCGCTCACCTGGCTCGTGGCGGCGGCCGCCGCCGTCCTGATCGGCGGGGTCGGGGTCTTCGGCCTCCTCAACAACGACCGCGAGTCCGGCCAGGTGCCCTCGGCCGGCCCCGGCCCCGGCGCCTCCGTCTCGGGGGCCCCGACCGTCACCGAGCTGGCCGCCGGTGCACCCACGCAGGGACGGTGCATGGTGCCCAGCGCCGAGGTGCTGTCCAACGCCCAGGTGGCGTTCTCCGGCACCGTCGAGGCCGTCGGTGCCGACGTGGTGAGCCTGACGCCCGACCGCTTCTACGCCGGTGAGGTCACCGACGTGGTCGAGGTTCGCACGGAGCCCGCGATGATGCAGGCCCTCGTGGGCGTCGTGGACTTCCAGCCGGGCCAGCGCTACCTCGTGGCCGCCACCGGTGGCGAGGTCATGGTGTGCGGGTTCAGCGGGGCCTTCGCCCCGCGTCTCGAGTCGCTCTACGTCGCAGCCTTCCCGGGGTGAGTGTCGAGGGAGTCCTCCTGGCGGCAGGCGCCGGCAGCCGCATGGGCATGCCCAAGGCCCTGGTCCACGACGAGGACGGGGGCCCGTGGGTCGCCCGCGGCGTCCAGAGCCTCATCGACGGCGGGTGCGACCGGGTCACCGTCGTCCTCGGTGCCTGCGCCGACGAGGCCGTGCGCCTCCTCGACGGGCTGGGTGTCGACGTCGTCATCGCCTCCGACTGGGCCGATGGCATGTCCGCCTCGCTGCGCGCCGGTCTCCGCGCCCTGCCCGAGGACGGGGAGGCGGCGATGGTCCTGCTCGTCGACCTGCCCGACGTCACCGCCGACGTCGTACGACGAGTGGTCGCCGCCGGCACTGATCGCGCCGACCTGCGCCGTGCGGCCTACGACGGTCGGCCCGGACACCCGGTGCTGATCGGCCGCGAGCACTGGGCCGGCGTGCTGGCCGAGGCGAGCGGCGACGAGGGTGCCCGCTCCTACCTCGCTGCCCACGAGGTCGACCTGGTCGAGTGTGGCGACCTCGCGACCGGCCACGACGTCGACGCCCGCTGAGCGGCACGGCGCCGTGCTGGGGTCAACCGGGTAAGTGGTGGCTGGTGGGGCTCGGGTGGGTGGGGACCGCCCCCAGGTCACCACCCTTCGGACCGACCCAGGCCAGCCCCGCGCCAGGGACGGCTCAGCGCACCCGGCGGATCCGGATCGGCCCCTTGGCGGTGGACGGGTCGACGACCTTGCCGCCCTGGGTGATCTCGACCTGGCCGGCGTCGACCAGGCGGCGCGCGGCACGGCGGGCCGGCTCCATCAGCTCGCGCCAGGCCTCCGGGCCGGCGTCGCCAGCGCTCGAGCCCACCGCCCGCGCCGCGTCCGAAGGACAGATCGTCGCGCCGGCAGCGCGACCGGCGAGCAGCGCGAGGATCGACTGCGACAGCTGCTCGTCGACGGGCCGCACCTTGCGGCTGCGGCAGGCCGCACCGCAGAACCTCACCTCGTCCCAGCTCCTCGCCCACTTCTTGCGCCACTCGATGCGGCGCCCGCACGAGGCGCAGATCTTGTCGGGAGGCTGGGCGGGCATGCGACCAGTCTGCCGACCGGACCAACCGCCGGCCTAGGCTGAACAGGTGCGCATCGACCTCACCACCGTCCTGGTCCACGCCGAGGACGAGGCCATCGACTTCTTCACCACCGCACTCGGCCTCGACCTCGTCGAGGACACCCCGCGGCCCAGCACGTGCGGATGACCGCAGCCGGCAACACCTGGGACCTCCTCGGAGCCGCCAGCTCGACCACCGGCCCCAACCGGTGACCAACGCCGCGGTCAGTACCGTGGGCAGCATGGAGCCCACTTCGCCCGCCGACGTCACCGCGCGCCTGCGGGAGACCGGCTACCTCAGCGACGACGACCTCGCGACCGTGGTCTTCCTCAGCCTCAAGATGCAGCGCCCGCTGCTCCTCGAGGGCGAGCCCGGCACCGGCAAGACCGCGCTCGCCGAGGCGATCGCGGAGAGCCTGGGCCTGCCGCTGGTGCGGCTGCAGTGCTACGAGGGCATCGACGCCACCCAGGCGCTCTACGACTGGGACTTCCCGCGCCAGATCTTGCACCTGCGTGCCCTCGAGGCAGCGGGCGGCGCGGACGTCGAGGAGGCCGAGAAGAGCCTGTACGACGAGCGGTTCCTGCTCGCGCGCCCCGTGCTGGCCGCGCTCCAGCAGGCCCCGGCCGTGCTGCTCGTCGACGAGGTCGACCGCGCCGACGACGAGTTCGAGGCGTTCCTGCTCGAGGTGCTCTCGACCTACCAGGTCTCCATCCCCGAGCTCGGCACCGTCAAGGCGGTGACCCCGCCGGTGGTCATCTTGACCTCCAACCGGACCCGCGAGCTCCACGACGCCCTCAAGCGGCGCTGCCTCTACCACTGGATCGACCATCCCGGCCTGGACCGCGAGGTCGAGATCCTGCGCTCGCGCGCGCCCGAGGTCTCCGAGACCCTGGCCCGCCAGGTGGCCACGATCGCTCAGCAGCTGCGCCAGCGCGGTGACCTGGAGAAGCCCCCGGGCGTCGCCGAGACCCTCGACTGGGCCCGCGCGCTCCAGCACCTCGGGGCCACCGAGGTCGACCTCGAGACCTCGGCGCGCACGCTCGGCGCGCTGGTGAAGTACCGCGAGGACACCGACCGCGTGAAGCAGGCGCTCGACCAGATGCTGCGCACGTGATCGACCTCCAGCAGCGCGCCCCCGGCGAGTCGACCCCGGTCCGCGAGGTCGACGAGGTCCTCGCCGGCTTCGCCCGGGCGCTGCGCGCCGCCGGCCTGCCGGTGACCCAGGACCGCACCCAGGGCTTCCTCGACGCGGTCTCGGTCGTCGGGCTCGGCGACCAGCGCGCGACCTACAACGCCGGCCGCGCGACCCTGTGCGGCTCCCCGGACGACCTGCGCCGCTACGACCAGGTCTTCGAGGCCTACTTCAACGCCCGCGACGGCCTGCCCCGCGCCACCCCGGCCCCGCCGACCGCTCCGTCCTTCTCCGACCTGCCCTCCGACGAGCGTGAGGGGCAGGGCGACGGGAACGGGGAGACGGTCCAGGCGATGGCCAGCAACGCCGAGGTCCTGCGCCACCGCGACGTCGCCGGCATGTCCGCGGCCGAGAAGCACCGGCTCTCCGCGATGTTCGCGACGCTGCACCCGCGCGCCCCCCTCCGTCGTACGGCGCGGCACCGGGCCTGGCACCGCGGCCAGGTCGACGCCTCCCGCACGCTGCGCGAGAGCCTGCGTCGCATGGGCGAGCCCTCGGCGATCGAGTGGCGCCGACGCGCGGAGAAGCCGCGCCGGGTGGTGCTGCTGATCGACGTGTCCGGCTCGATGAACGGCTACGCCGACGCGCTGCTGCGCCTCGCGCACCGGATGTCGCAGGGCCCCGGCGTCGTCGAGACGTTCACCGTCGGCACCCGGCTGACCCACCTGACCCGCGCGCTGCACAGCCGCGACGCCGAGCGGGCGCTGGTCGCCGCGGGCGAGGCCGTCCCCGACTGGTCCGGCGGCACCCGCCTGGGCGAGACCCTGCAGGTCTTCCTCGACCGCTGGGGCCGGCGCGGCATGGCCCGCGGTGCCGTGGTCGTGGTGTTCAGCGACGGCTGGGAGCGCGGTGACTGCACGCTGCTCGGCGAGCAGATGCGCCGCCTGCACCGGGTCGCGCACCGCGTGGTGTGGGTCAACCCGCACCGCGGCAAGGCCGGCTACGAGCCGGTGCAGCAGGGCGTGGTGGCTGCCCTGCCGCACGTCGACGACTTCCTCGCCGGTCACTCGCTGGCGACGTTCGCAGACCTGGTGGAGGTGGTGGCACGTGCGTGACGTGCTCGAAGAGCTGATGACCCGCTGGCACGCGGGGGAGGAGATCGGGGTCGGCACCGTCGTGGCGACCTTCCGCTCCGCCCCCCGGCCTCCCGGAGCCTCGATGCTGGTGACCCGGGAGGGTGCGGCCGTCGGGTCGGTCTCCGGGGGCTGCGTCGAGGGCGCGGTCTACGAGCTGGCCGAGTCGGTCGTCGTGTCGGGGGCGCCGGTCCTGGAGCGCTACGGCGTCTCCGACGACGACGCGTTCGCCGTCGGCCTGACCTGCGGCGGCATCCTCGACGTCTACGTCGAGAAGGTATCGCGCGACACCTTCCCCGAGCTCGGCGACATCGCCGCCGACATCACCGAGGGCCGCGCGGTCGCGCTGGCCACGGTGATCGAGCACCCCGACCCCTCCTGGCTCGGCAAGCGCCTGGTCATCCGTCCCGAGTCGCACGACAACGAGGGCACCCTCGGCAGCACCCGCGCCGACGGCGCCGTCCACGACGACGCCATGGGCCTGCTCGCCAGCGGCACCAACGCCACGCTCACCTACGGTCCCGACGGAGAGCGCCGCGGCGAGGGCATGCGCGTCTTCGTCTGGGCCTTCGCGCCCAAACCGCGGCTGCTGGTCTTCGGGGCGATCGACTTCGCCGCCGCCGTCGCCCGGGTCGGCGCCTTCCTCGGCTACCAGGTCACCGTCTGTGACGCCCGCCCGGTCTTTGCGACCCACAGCCGCTTCCCGGACGCCCACGAGGTCGTCGTCGACTGGCCCCACCGCTACCTGACCGCAGAGCAGGAGGCCGGGCGCATCGACCAGCGCACGGTCGTCACGGTGCTCACCCACGACCCCAAGTTCGACGTACCCCTCCTCGAGGTCGCCCTTCGCCTCCCCGAGGTCGCCTATGTCGGCGCGATGGGCTCGCGGCGCACCCACGAGGACCGCGTCACCCGCCTGCTCGAGGTCGGCGTGAGCAAGGAGGAGCTCCAGCGGCTCTCCAGCCCGATCGGCCTCGACCTCGGTGCCCGCACGCCCGAGGAGACCGCGATCAGCATCGCCGCCGAGATCATCGCCGGCCGCTGGGGTGGCACGGGCGAGCGCCTGGTGAGCACGGAGGGCCGCATCCACGGCGACCTCGACCACCTGCCGTGAGCCCCGCCGCACCCCGCCACCGAGCCCACCGAGCCGGTTGAGCCGGC
Organism: Nocardioides psychrotolerans; assembly: GCF_900113685.1. Lineage (GTDB taxonomy): Bacteria > Actinomycetota > Actinomycetes > Propionibacteriales > Nocardioidaceae > Nocardioides > Nocardioides psychrotolerans. Next base: position 333,617 of record NZ_FOQG01000001.1, on the reverse strand, counting down.
CGAACCGGCGCTGCCACCGGCGCCCGACGCGCGTTCCCTGCCGGCGCTGATGCGCGAGGATTTCCGGGCCAGCCGGATCCGCTACGGCCGCGTGGTCGAGGAGACGGCCGACTACACCCGCTCCCAGGTCACCTACGACAGCAGCGGGGTCACCGTCTCGGGCATCCTCCTGCGCCCCACCGGGCCGGGCCCGTTCCCCCGGGGTCGTCCTCAACCACGGCTACATCGACCCCGACGTCTAGGTCGCCGGCCAGGGGCTGGCCCGCGAGCAGGCCTGGCTGGCCGGTGCCGGCTTCGCGGTGCTAGACACCGACTATCGCGGCCACGCCGGGTGGCAGCGCTCGATCGAGCGCACGGTGCGGTTTCTGCGCAGCCGGCTCGCCTGAGGTCGGGACCGGGACCGACCGGGCGGGGCCACCTGTCACAACGGGTAGTTATCACGGGCCCCGGTTGCTCCTAGCGTCGAGAGCGACACGACACCGGGAGGTTCGATGGGTTCGGGATGGATGGAGACGGTGGCCGAGGCACAGCGGCGGGCGCAGAAGCGCCTGCCGTCGTCGGTCTACAGCGCGTTGCTCGCGGGCTCGGAGCGTGGCACGTCCTACGACGACAACACTCGCGCCTTCGGTGAGCTCGGCCTCGCGCCGCACGTGGCGGGACTGACGGCCGAGCACGACCTCGCGACCACGGTGATGGGTCAGACGATCTCGATGCCGGTGCTGATCTCGCCCACCGGCGTGCAGGCCGTGCACCCCGACGGCGAGGTCGCCGTCGCTCGAGCGGCGGCCGCCCGGGGCATCGCGATGGGGCTCAGCTCGTTCGCGAGCAAGCCGGTCGAGGAGGTCACCGAGGCCTGCTCGCAGGTGTTCTACCAGTCCTACTGGATGGGCAGCCGGGAGGTGATGGCCCGCCGATTCGACCGGGCCCGCGACGCGGGCTGCGTGGGCCTGATCGCCACGCTGGACTGGTCGTTCTCCTACGGCCGAGACTGGGGCAGCCCGGTGATCCCGGAGAAGCTGGACCTCAGGGCGATGGCCCGCTTCGCCCCCGAGGCGCTGCGCCGGCCGCGCTGGCTCTACGACTTCGCCCGCTCCGGGAAGCTGCCTGACCTCACCACGCCCAACCTCGTCGACCCCGGCGCCGAGGACCAGGCACCCACCTTCTTCGGGGCCTACGGCGAGTGGGCGCAGACCCCGCCGCCGACCTGGGACGACATTGCGTGGATGGTCGAGGAGTGGGGCGGGCCGTTCATGCTCAAGGGCATCTGCCGCGTGGACGACGCCCGGGCGGCCGTCGACGCCGGCGTCACCGCGATCTCGGTCTCCAACCACGGCGGCAACAACCTCGACGGGACCCCGGCCCCGATCCGGGTGCTGCCCGCGGTGGTCGCCGCGGTCGGCGACGAGGTCGAGGTGCTGATGGACGGCGGGATCCGCCGGGGCAGCGACGTCGTCAAGGCCGTCGCCCTCGGTGCCCGGGCGGTGATGATCGGTCGTGCCTACCTCTGGGGCCTGGCCGCCAACGGGCAGGCGGGCGTGGAGAACGTCCTCGACGTCCTGCGGGGCGGCGTCGACTCCTCACTGCTCGGCATGGGCCACTCCTCGGTCCACGACCTCTCGCCCGACGACGTGGTGGTGCCCGACGGCTTCCTGCGCACGCTCGGCGGCACCACTGCCCGGGACCGCGCGGGCACGTGAGCGAGCCACGGGTCGCGCTGGTCACGGGGGCGGCCCGCGGGATCGGCGCGGCCACCGCGGTGCTGCTCGCCGACCAGGGGCTGCGGGTGGTCGCGCTCGACTCGTGCGAGGGCGACGGCGGGCGCGCGGGCTACCCGCTCGCCACCCCGGCCGACCTCGAGCGCACCGGCGACGTGCTCGGAGACCGGGGGATCACCCTGCAGGCCGACGTGTGCGACCCCGCGGCGCTGCGGCACGCGGTGGCCTGCGCGGTGGAGGAGTGGGGTCGGCTCGACGTGGCCGTTGCGGCCGCCGCGGTCATCGGCGGCGGAGTCCCGCTGTGGCAGGACACCAGCCTCGCCGCGCAGTGGGAGGTGGACGTCGTGGGGGTGTGGAACACCGCCGCGGCCGCCGTACCGGAGATGCTCACCGGGCCCGACCCCGCCGGTTGCCGCTTCGTCGCCGTCGCCTCCGCGGCCGGCACGCGGGGGCTGTTCCACCTCGCTGCCTACACGACCGTCAAGCACGCGGTCGTGGGGCTGGTGCGCGGGCTGGCCGCCGACCTCGTCGGAACCGGGGTCACCGCCGCGGCCGTCGCACCCGGGGGCACGCGCACCGCGATGCTCGACGCGACCGCGGCGCTCTACGGCGTCACCGCCTCCGACCTCGCACCTGCGCAGCTGCTCCAGGACCTGCTCGACCCGCGCGAGGTCGCCGCCACCATCGCCTTCGCGTGCTCGCGGGAGGGGCGGGTGCTCAACGGCTCGGTCGTGCACGCCGACGGCGGCTTCGTCGGCTGACGGGGCACCTGTCCGTCCGGGCAGGTGGTGCCCCCTCCGTCGGGGCAGGTGGGGGCACCAACCAACGCTTTCGCAACGTAGGGCGAGGCAGTGTGGTCCCCGTCACAGGCTTGGAGGCTCAGATGACCACCACGATGGCGCCCGCCGACACGATCGCACCGCGCCGCTCGACCACCGTCGCGGACCGAGAACCGGTGCGCCACGACGCGCCGCGCGAGCCCTCCGGGCTGGTGAAGTTCCACGCGCCCGAGGTCGTCTTCGGGATGGGGTCGCTGGCCGAGGCCGGCTTCGCCGCCGTCCGGCTCGGCGCGCGCCGACCGTTGGTGGTCACCGACCCCGGCATCATCGAGGCCGGCTGGGTCGAGGAGCTGCTCGGCCACCTGCGCGACTGCGGACTCCGGCCGGTGCAGTGGTCGCGGGTCACCCCCAACCCGCGCGACCACGAGGTCCGGGCGGCCTACGCCCACTACCTGGAGTGGGACTGCGACGTCATCATCGGCATCGGCGGCGGCTCCTGCGCCGACGCCGCCAAGGGCGTGGCGGTGCTGTCGGGCAACGGCGGCGACATCCTCGACTACGCCGGCATCGACCAGATGACCCAGCCGATCCCGCCGGTGCTGATCATCCCGACCACCTCGGGCACCGGCGCCGACGTCAGCCAGTTCTGCATCGTCACCGACACCGAGCGCTCGGTGAAGATCACGATCATGGGCCGCGCCCTGGTGCCGGACATCTCGATCACCGACCCTCGGCTGCTGATGACGATGCCCGAGCAGCTCAACGCGGCCACCGGCCTCGACGCGCTCACCCACGGCATCGAGGCCTTCGTCTCGCTGGCCCACAACCCGCTGGCCGACAACCACGCGCTCAGCGCCGTCGGCCTGGTGTGCACCTACCTGCGCAGCACCATGACCGACCCGAAGGAGGAGCGGCCCCGGACGAAGATGGCCCAGGCCAGCCTCGAGGCGGGGCTGGCCTTCTCCAACGCCATCCTCGGCGCGACCCACGCCATGAGCCACCAGGTCGGGGGCCTCCTCGACGCGCCGCACGGGGTCGTCAACGGGGTGCTGCTGCCGCACGTCATCCGCTACAACGCCCGGGCCACGCCCGACCGCTTCACCGACCTGGCCGCCGCGTCCGGGCTGGAGGTCTCCGGCATGCCGGGCGAGGAAGCCGCCGAGCTCCTCGCCGACCACGTGCGGCGCCTCGCTGACGACGTTGGCGTGCCCCGGGGGTTGCGCGAGCTCGGGGTCTGCGAGGCCGACATCCCGCGGCTGGCCGGCACCACGCTGGACGACGCGTGCCTGACGACCAACCCCCGCGCGGCCACCCGGAGCGACGTCGAGAAGCTCTTCCGAGACGCCCTGTGAGGTGACGGTGACCAGTCAGTCGCTCGACCTCGCGACCCTCACCGGGGTCCGCTCGGGCAAGGGGTCCTACTACCGCGCCTACGTCGCCTCCGACGAGCGCATGCAGCGCGCGGTGCGGGCGATGGACTCGATCTCCCGCACCCTGGTGCGCACGGTCGAGGGCCCGCGCGGCCTCCTCGAGCAGGTCACCCGGGCCGCCTCGGAGCACCTCGAGGCGCAGTGGACGCTGCTCGCGCTCTCCGACGGCCACCTCCCCGGTGCCCGGCCGCGCTTCCTCGCGGTCGACCGGGAGGGCACGGTCGTCGACGAGGACGCCGGCCTGCCACCCGCCGTACGACGTGAGCTCGGCGCGATCCGCGCCGGTCACGCCACCCGCACGCCGGCCGACGCCACCTGGGTGCGGGTGCCCATGACCCTCGACGGGGTGCGGATCGGGGCCCTCGTCGGGTTGCACGGCCTGGACGCCGAGCCCGCGCCGGGGGACCTCTCGGTGCTGCGGATCCTGGCCAACGAGGCGGCCGTCTCGCTGCACACCTCCGAGCAGTACCAGGCGGGCGCGGCCCTGCACCGTCGTGCCCAGCAGCTCTACGACGAGGCGACCGCCCAGGCGCTCGACCTCGAGCAGCGCACTCGCGAGCTGCGCGAGGTCGAGCAGCGGCTGCTGGTGGCCCACCAGCGCGAGCTCGTCGACCACGAGCGGCACCGGATCGCCCGCGAGCTGCACGACTCGGTGACGCAGTACGTCCTGTCCACCGGCATGGCCGTCGAGGTCGCGCGGGGTGAGGCCGAGCACCTGGGTCCCCAGGGGGCCCCGATCCTGGCCCAGCTGTGCACGGCCAAGTCGCTGAGCCAGGTGGCGATCGACCAGCTGCGACGGGCGATCTATGCTCTGCACCAGCCGCAGCGCGACACCGTGTGGACGCTGCCCGAGCTGCTCCACGAGGTGGCCGAGCACCACCGCCAGCAGCTGCAGGTCCAGGTGCGCGTCGAGGGGGACGCCCACCTGCTCGGGGCCGACGCCGACCACGAGATCGCGCGGGCGGTGGGGGAGGCCCTCTTCAACGTCGCCACCCACGCCGAGGCGACGCGCGCCGTCGTACGCCTGCGCTATCGCGCCACCGAGCTCCTCGCCAGCGTGGCCGACGACGGCACCGGCGACCCCACCGAGCTGGCCCGACGGCTGCGGCTGGAGCGCGGCCCTGCCGTCGACGGCCGGCACCGTGGCCTGGTCAACATCGAGAGCCGCATCACCGAGCTCGGCGGCAGCATCGCCTTCCGTCGCGCCCGTCTCGGTGGGGTGCGCGTGGAGATGCGCATCCCGCTGCCGCTGGCGGTGCCCTACCGCCCCGGACTCATCGGCGGCCTCGTCGAGGCCGCGCCCGACCGTCCGACCTTCCAGGAGAACCCGTGGCAACGCTGAGCCCGCCCAAGCCCGACACCGTCTCGAGCACCGTCGACATCATGCTCGTCGACGACCACGCCATCGTCCGCCAGGGACTGCGCTCGATCCTGGAGCGCGAGCGCGACATGCGCGTCGTCGCGGAGGCCTCGACCGCCGCTGAGGCGCTGGCCGTCGTGGTGCGGGCACGGCCGCAGATCGTGCTGCTCGACCTGAAGCTCTCGACCTCCTCCGACACCGAGGGCCTCGAGCTCTGCGCCGAGCTGGGCGAGCTGCACCCCGAGATCGGGATCCTGGTCCTCACGACCTTCCTCGACGACCAGCTGGTGCTGCGCGCGGTGCGGGCCGGTGCGCGCGGCTACGTCGTCAAGGACGTCGACACCTCCGGCCTGATCCGCGCCATCCGCGACATCGCCCGTGGGGAGAGCGCCTTCGACGCTCGCTCCGCCGCAGCCATGGTCCGCGGCCTCAACACCCCGACCGCCAGCGAGGCCAAGCACCTCACCCCCCGCGAGACCGAGGTGCTCCGCCTGCTGGCCCGCGGTCTGTCCAACCGCGACATCGGCGCCCGGCTCTACATCTCCGAGACCACCGCGAAGTTCCATGTCGGCAACATCCTGCGCAAGCTCGGGGTCACCCGCCGTGCGGAGGCGGTCTACGAGGCCTCCAAGATGGGTGTCATCTGAGCCGACCAGCCGACCACGACGAAGTCGTGGTCGGCCGAGTTGGGGCGGGCGGGCGGCAGGGATCCCCGGCCAGCCGGGGAAGTTGGCGCTTGACCGCCAATCCGACCGGGCAGTTCGGCGCGTACGTCGGTCCGCTCACGCTCTGCGTCGCGCCGGGGGCGGTGAACTGCCGACGTTCCTCCTGCCGCCCGGACCGGAGCTGCTCCTCGGAGCAGCCCCGGCCCGTCGAGTCGGCGCGATGTTGCATCAGCGGTGACCAGGCTCAGGGCACCGGCAGGACGGTGCGCTCCCACGTGGTGTTCACGATGATCGCGGCGGAGGCGTAGAGCGCGACGAGGGCGTCGAGCACCAGCACGTAGCCGGCTGCGTGGCCCAGCGCGGCACTCTCGAGAAACGCGCCGAAGGCCGCGAGATAGAACACCATGCACAGCAGCGAGAAGATCACGATCGTCGTGGTGTTGGTGCGCAGCGCGGCCAGCAGCATGTAGCTCGAGAAGATCGCCCACGCCAGCAGGAACATCCCGGTCACCGCCGCGGCGTCGGCGGTCACCATCGGCCCGTAGAACTGCACGAGCAGCGCATAGCTGAGCCAGAAGCCGGCGTACGCCGTGAAGACCAGGCCGGGGAAGGTCTCACCGCGCTGGAAGTGGATGATGCCCGCGACCAGCTCGGTGGTGAAGCCCAGCGCCAGCGCGAGCGATAGCACGGCCGGGGTGGCAGCGGCGTCGATGAGCCCCGACATGACGCTGGCGAGGACCAGTGCGGAGATGCCGAAGCTGGCGAGCCCGAGCGAGAACGGGTCGCCCCAGCCGGAGGGTGCGGTGGCCACGACGGCCGCGGGTGCCGGCTCGGCATGGCTGGGTGTCGCGTGGCTGGTGGGCTGGCTGGCGAGATCGGTCATGAGGTCCTCCGGAGGGGTGTGGGTGGCGGCGTCGGTGCCGGCCGCCTGCCTGCGGCGCTAGTGACGCAGGACCTCCGCGGGACCGGCCGAGCGACCAGTCCGGCGCCTGCCCGGAAGGGCCTCCACCACGCCTCGCGTGCACCCGTGCACCCGTCTCCGCGAGGTTGTACGGCGGACCGTCCCCACCCTGCGTGCGCGTCGGACAGGTAGGCGTGCGGACGGCGGTCGAGGCAGAGGGGCGGTGAGCTGCGGGTGACGGGCGCGCCACCGCACCTCCCACCTCCCACCGCCCATCGGCGCCTGCCCGAGGACCGCTGCACGACGTCAGCGGTCGAGGACGAGCCAGCCGCCGTGGTGCTCGTGCACCGTGTGCGCCAGGCCGGTGCGACTGCCCCAGGCATCGAGGTCGGCCAGGGAGAGCGTGCGCACGTGCCCCCAGGTCTCGTCGGCCTCGTCCTCGAGCGGCACGGCAACCACGACCCGGCGCCGGGCCAGCCGGATCGCCTCGGTCAGGACCCGGTCGCCGTGGTCGCTGTCGAGGTGCTCGAGCAGGTGGATCAGCAGCACCGTGTCGGCCGAGCGCTCAGGGGCCGGGACGCGCCCGGCGTCGGCGACGACGGTGCGCAGCGAGACCCCCAGCAGCGGCGCGACCGCGTCGAGCAGGGCGACCGTGCCGCGGTTGAGGTCGGAGGCGGTGACGTGGTGCCCGGCGGCCGCGAGGCGCAGGGACAGAAAACCGAAGCAGCAGCCGAGCTCGAGCACGCTGCCGGGCTCGAGGAGCTGCTCGGCGAACGCGTAGACAGGCGCGTAGTCGTCGATCGTCCCGTGCGCACCGCCGACACCACCGCCGACACCACCGCCGACACCACCACCGACACCACCACCCCGCGCGAGCACGGTCTCCACGCGCCGCAACGTGTTGCGGTAGAAGAGCGTCCAGCTGGCGAGCGGGTCGGGACCCGAGGTGAGCACGATGCCGGTGAAGAGCCGCTCGAACATCTCGGGACCGCGCAGCCAGCCGGGGCTGAAGAGCTCGTCGGCGAGCAGCCCCGAGAGGTCGTCGTCGATCCCCTCGGCCGGCACCCGGTGGGTGAGCAGCACGCGCGGACCGTCGTGCACGACGTCGAAGTGCGGGGTGCGCACCATGTGTCGCGAGCGGCGCGCCAGCGGCGCCGGCGCCGGGCACGCGTGCACCTCGACGAAGGCGTCGCGGTAGACGCCGCGGTCGGTCCGGGTGAAGGCGTCGATGCGGGGAGGCTCGGGCGCCGCCACCGGCCGACCCGTGCCCGTGGTCATGCCCGCCCGGTCATGTCGGGACCGCCGCCTGGTGGGAGACCTGCTCGAGCCCGGAGAGGCCGCGCACGACCTGCACGCGCTCACAGTGCTCGGCATAGAGCGGCAGGTCGCAGCCCCCGAGCCCCCACGAGTAGCGCGGCTCGGGCGTCAGCCAGATCGTGCTGCGCGCGCGCCGGCTGATCTCCTCGAAGACCGACAGACGCGGGTCGTGGCCGTTGCCGCGTCCGTCGCCCAGCACGATGACCGTCGTACGACGGGTGATGGCCGAGCCGAACAGGTCGAGGAACGTGTCGAACGCCGAGCCGTAGTCGGAGTCGGCGTCCACGTCGAGTACCCCGCCCGCGGGCAGCCCCGACATCACCAGGCTCAGCGCCTCCTCGGTGCGGTGCTCGGCGAAGAGGTCGGTCACCTCGACCAGGTCCTTGACGAACGCGAAGGTCCGCACCGAGGACGCGACCGACTGCAGGCTGTGCACCAGGTGCAGGGTGAAGCGGGCGGTCGAGCGCACGGAGAGCGAGACGTCGCATAGCACCAGCAGCCGCGGCCGGTCCTCCACCTTGCTGACGGTGACGGGACGGAAGGGGACACCGTCGTACCTCATGTTGGCCCGCATCGTGCGCGCACCGTCGACCACCCCACGCGCGGCCGCTTTGCGCCGCGGCCGGGGCGCACCACGCAGGCTGCGCAGCAGTCGCCGCAACGACTCCTCGAGGTCGGCGCGCTCGCGCTCGTCGAGGGTCTCGGCCTGCGCTGCCTGCACCTCGCGGACCTCGATCTCGTGCTCCATCTCCATGAGCCGCTCGAGGTGCTGCTTGAGCCGCTCCGGCAGGCTCGCGAGGTAGGGCGCCAGTGCCTCCCGCAGCGCGGCCAGGCCGGCCGCGGTGTCGGGGTCGTGCTCGGCGTCGTCGGGCACCGTCTCCTCGAGCCAGCTCAGCAGCATCATCTCCTCGGCGACCGTGAGCTCGGTGTCGATCTCCATGCCGGGTCGGCGCACCAGGTCGCCGGGTGCCCCGGGGTTGTGCATGCGCTGCGTGGAGAGCTGCACCCGCGCGGCCTCGCCGGCACTGTCCTGGGTGTCGTTGGACAGGACGATCTCGTCGGTCAGCGCTGCGATGTCGATCTTGTTGGCCTCCTGGTGCAGGTTGTACTGCTGGGCCATGTCCTCGGGCCTGAAGAACTCCTTGATGTCGTCGGGCTTGCCGTGCGAGTGGCCGTCCTCGGGCACGTCGCCGGGCTCCTCGGACAGGGTGAACTGCTCGAGCGAGCCCTCGTCGGTGAGGTCGTCGTGCGCGTGGCCGTGCCCCTCGTCGCCCGGCTCGATGACCGCGAGCAGCCCGAAGAAGCGCTCGAAGACCCGCTCGAAGACCTCGAGGTCGCGGCGGTCCTTGATGAGGCTGACCGCGAGAGCGGCCCGCAGCACCTCGCGGTGCTCGAGCACGCTGGGCTGGGCGACGGCGTGCATCGCGTCGACCGCCTCGGCGGTGCTCACGCGCACGCCGTGCAGCCGCAGCAGCCGGATGAAGCGGTGGACGGCGCCTTCCATCTGCTCAGACCGGACGCTTGCGGGCGGAGCGTGCGGCGAAGGAGCGCTCGCCCTGGCCGGTGGGCACGACCTTGGGCGGCCTGCCCTCCTCCGAGGAGCGGCCATTGCCGGCGTACGCCGCGTCGTGGCGGCCCGGCTGGTCCTTGGCCGCCCGCACGGCCCGGCCGTCCGGCCCGGCGTCGGTGCCGTCGTGCGCGTGGTCCGCGTCGTGGCCGTGCCCGTGGCCGTGGCCGTGGCCGAGGGAGTCGGGCACGGTGGCGTTGGGATCGACCATGCCGGGCAGGGCGCGACGGGCTTTCTCGAGGTCGCGTTCGTACTTGACGACGACGTTGAGCGTCGCGGACAGCACGTCGGCCGTGAGCTCCTCGACGCCGAGCACCGCGAGGGTGCGGGCCCAGTCGATGGTCTCGGAGATGGAGGGCGACTTGCGCAGCTCCAGATCGCGCAGGCCACGCACGATCTCGACCAGTCGCGTCGCCAGCGCCTCGGAGAGACCGGTGTCCTTCGAGCGGATGATCTCCAGCTCGCGGTCGGCCTCGGGGTAGTCGAGGAACAGGTGCAGGCAGCGGCGCTTGAGGGCGGCGGAGAGGTCGCGGGTGTTGTTGGACGTCAGCACGACGTAGGGCAGCGTCTTGGCGCGGATCGTGCCGACCTCGGGGATGGAGATCTGGAACTCGCTGAGCAGCTCGAGCAGCACCGCCTCGAGCGCCTCGTCGGCACGGTCGACCTCGTCGATCAGGAGCACGACCGGCTCCTCGGAAGTGATCGCCTCCAGCAGGGGGCGGGCCGCGAGGAAGCGCTCGGAGAAGAAGATGCTGTCCTGCTGGGCGATCCGCTCGACGGCCTCCTGGAGGTCGGCGGCGTCCTCGACGACCTGGCCGATCTTCTCCCGCAGGATCTGGGTGTAGAGCATCTGCTTGCCGTAGTCCCACTCGTAGAGGGCCTTGGTCTCGTCCTGGCCCTCGTAGCACTGGAGCCGGATCAGCCGTCGTCCGGTGACCTCGGCGAGGCTCGTGGCCAGCTGCGTCTTGCCGACGCCGGCCGGACCCTCGAGCAGCACCGGCTTGTCGAGCCGGGAGAGCAGGAACACCGTGGTCGCTAGCCGATCGTCGGCGAGGTAGCCGGCGTCACGGAAGCGGGTGCGGGTGTCCTCGACGTCGCTGAACTCGGCCACTGGCGCTGCTTGCTCGGTCACGCGGATCTCCTGTGCCTGGATGCGGGGATGGGGAGGTGCGAAGGGGGACGCGCTGGGCCCGGCCGGTGGGGGCCGGGCCCGACGCGATCGGTCGGCTAGGAGATGAGGTCGTCCAGGTCGCCGTTCATGCAGTGGTCCACGACGGGGCGCACGGTCTCGAAGGTGCACTCCTTGGCGTTGCCCGGGGTGCAGGCGTCGCCGAGGACGTGGTTGGTGATCCGGTCCACGTCGGCTGCGTCGCCGCTGATCGTCCCGGCGCTCTGGTAGAACGCGGTCGGGCCCTGGCCCAGCCGGTTCTTGGAGTAGGAGTCCTTCGTCACGTCGGTGAACTTCTCGGTGATCCCCACGTCGCGCAGCAGCCGGATCGCGGCGGCCAGCGCGGCGTCGGCCGCCTGGGGCTTGGTCATGCCGTGCGTGTCGATGCCCATGGCCTCGGCGATGTCGGCGAAGCGGCCGTACTGGGCGGGCATGTTGAACGCCCACACCCGGGGCAGCGCGATCGCGTTGTTGAGGCCGTGGTGGGTGTCGTAGAACGCCGACACCGCGTGGGAGATCGAGTGGATGATCCCCAGGCCGCCGGAGTTGAACGCCTGCGCGGCGATGTACTGGGCGTACATCATGCCCTCGCGGCCCTTGAGGTCCTGACCGTTCCAGACCGCCTCGCGCAGGTTCTCCGAGGTCAGCTTGATGGCCCGGATCGCGTTGCCCAGGGACGGCTCGAAGTTGAGCCGCGAGACGTAGGGCTCGCTGGCGTGGGCGAGCACGTCGAAGCCGCACTGGGCGGTGTAGTCGACGGGGCAGTCGAAGTAGAGCACCGGGTCGTCGATCGCCAGGGAGGCCACCGAGGCGTCGTCGAAGGCGACGTACTTGTGGGGGTTGTCGGGGTCGGTCGTGGTGTCGGTGATGACGTAGGCCCACGACGTCTCCGACCCGGTGCCGGCGGTGGTGGAGACCGCGATGTGGGGCGGGTTCTTCGGGTTCTCGGACATGTTGAAGCCCTCGAACTCGTTGACGTTGCGGCCGTCGTGAGCCACCGAGACGCGAGCTCCCTTGCAGGCGTCGTGCGAGGAGCCGCCGCCGATGGAGACGAAGGAGTCGCAGGCGTTCTCCTGGTAGAGCTTCACCGAGTCCATGACGTTGTAGTCCTTGGGGTTGGACTCGACCTTGTCGTAGACCACCACCTCGAGGCCGTGGTACTTCATCGACTCGACGATCTTGTGGACGATGTCGGTGCCGCGCAGCCCCGACGTCATCACGAGGGTCTTGCGGAAGCCCATCTTGAGGGCCTCGGGGCCGATCATCTCGTGGGCGCCGGGTCCCATCAGGGCCCGGGGGAACGGGTGGAACTCCTTGATGGGGAAGGGCTTGAGCAGCTCGTCGACTTGCATGGCGGAACCTCCGAAGGTCTGAGTGTGGGTGCCCTTCGGACGCTAGGAGTGTGAGGGCCGCCACCGACAGGGGAGGATCCGGAAACGGACCGCGGAGGCAGGGGGCCACCTGTCCGTCCGGACAGGTGGCGCCGTCATCGCGAGGGGTGTGCCACCGCGTCGGGTCCTGCCAGCGTTGCGACGTACGCCCGATGCCATCACTCACGCCCCCGGAGGCCCCCATGACGCACCCCGAGCAGACCCCGCCCCCCGCCGACGAGCAGGCCGACGAGCTCGTCGACGAGCTGGTCGAGGAGGTCTCGATCGACGGCATGTGCGGCGTCTACTGATGCCGGCGACGCTCGCCGGGTCCTGGCGCCTCAGCTCGTCGGTGTCGCTGCGGCCCGAGCCGTTCGGCGCGCTGGCCTACGACTTCGCCACCCGCCAGCTCAGCTTCCTCAAGTCGCCCCTGCTCGTCGACGTCGTACGACGCCTGGCCGGTGCCGGCTCCGTCGACGCCGCCCTCGACTCGGCGGGTGTCCCCGCCGAGCAGCACGCGGCCTACCTCGACGCGCTCCGTTCGCTGGCCCGCACCGGCATCATCACCGCCGACCACCCCAGGAGCTCCCCGTGACCCTCGCCCCCGAACGTCCTGTCACCGCCCGACCTGTCACCGCACGACCGGTGGGGGGCAAGCTCGTCGACCAGTTCGAGTTCGGTCTCGACGCGCCCATCTGCCTGACGTGGGAGCTGACCTACGCCTGCAACCTGGCCTGCGTCCACTGCCTCAGCTCGTCGGGCCGGCGTGACCCCGACGAGCTCACGACCGACGAGGCCAAGGCCCTGATCGACGAGTTCGAGCGGATGCAGATCTTCTACGTCAACATCGGGGGCGGCGAGCCGACGGTGCGACCCGACTTCTGGGAGCTGCTCGACTACGCGGTCGAGCACCACGTGGGCGTGAAGTTCTCCACCAACGGCTTCCGGATCACCCCCGAGCGCGCGGCCAAGCTCGCGGCGACCGACTATGTCGATGTGCAGATCTCACTCGACGGCGCGACCGCCGAGGTGAACGACCACGTGCGCGGCGCCGGCACCTATGACGCCGCCCTGCGTGCCATGGCCAACCTGCAGGCCGCCGGCATGAAGGACTTCAAGCTCTCGGTCGTGTGCACCCGCCACAACATCGGTCAGCTCGACGACTTCAAGGCGATCGCGGACACCTACGGTGCGCAGCTGCGCCTCACCCGCCTGCGGCCATCAGGTCGCGGCGCCGACGTCTGGGACGAGCTGCACCCGCTGCCGGAGCAGCAGCGCGAGCTCTACGACTGGCTCGTGGCCAACGGAGACCGGGTGCTCACCGGTGACTCGTTCTTCCACCTCTCGGCGTACGGCGACGCGCTGCCGGGCCTCAACCTCTGCGGGGCCGGCCGCGTGGTCTGCCTCGTCGACCCGGTCGGCGACGTCTACGCCTGCCCGTTCGCGATCCATGACACCTTCAAGGCCGGCAACATCCGCTCCGACGGTGGCTTCGACACGGTGTGGAAGCACTCCGAGCTCTTCGCCGACCTGCGCAACCCCCAGACGGGCGGAGCGTGCGTCTCCTGCTCGGCCTATGACTCGTGCCGTGGTGGCTGCATGGCCGCCAAGTTCTTCACCGGCCTGCCGCTCGACGGACCGGACCCCGAGTGCGTCAAGGGCAACGCCGAGACCGCGATCGCGGGGGAACGCACGCGTCCGGGCAGCTCGCAGGACCACTCGCACACGGGCACGGTGCGCAACGCCCCGGTGCCGCTGACGCTGCTCACCCGTCGTCCCGACAGCCCGTGCGACGAGAGCCCGGTGACGACAGGTCGACGGATCGGGCTGTGACCTCGCGGGAGCCTGCCGACGAGCTGAGCCTGGGCCGGCTGCGCTGGACCGACCTCGAGGAGGGCGACCCGGTGGTCGTCCTGGTGCCGGTCGGCTCCCTGGAGCAGCACGGGCCGGCGCTCGGCCTCGCCACCGACGCCGTGGTCGCCGCGCACGTCACCAGTCGCGCGGCCGGGGTGCTGGCCCGCGAGCGTCGCCGGTTCGTGGTCGCGCCGGTCGTGCCCTACGGCGCGAGCGGCGAGCACGAGGGCTTCCCCGGCACGATCTCCATCGGTCACGATGCCCTGCGGGTGCTGCTGGTCGAGCTCGGTCGCTCCGCCTGCCTCTGGGCCGAGGGCGTGGTCTTCGTCAACGGCCACGGAGGTAACGTGCCGACCCTGGTCAGCGCCGTGCGCCAGCTCCGGCAGGAGGGGCGCGCGGTCGCGTGGACCGGCTGCCGGGCCGCCGGTGCCGACGCCCACGCCGGGTTGACCGAGACCTCCCTGATGCTCCGCCTGGCGCCTGTCACGGTGCAGGTCGACCGGCTCACGGCCGGCCCCACCGAGCCGGTGGAGCAGCTGATGCCGGCGCTGCGGGCCCAGGGCGTGCGAGCGGTCTCGCCATCGGGGGTCCTCGGCGACCCGACGGGTGCCGACGCCCGTCGGGGCGACGCGATCCTCGCCGAGATGGTGCAGCGACTCGTCGCCGAGCTGGCGGAGATCGACGTCGACGAGCGCGGACGTCTCTCGGTGCCGGGGCAGGCGCCATGACCCTGCCTGCCGACTTCGGCGTGGCGCTCTCGTCCACCGTCCACGTCTGCGACGGCGGTCGCTCGCTCGTGGGCGGCGGTCGGGTGCTGCGGCTCTCCTCGAGCGCGGCGGAGGTCGTGGCCACGTTCCCGTCCGCCGTCGGCGGTGGCCAGGTCGCCCAGCAGGTCGCGCGGAGGCTCCTCGACGCAGGCGTGGCCGACCCGTGGTGGGCCGACCCGCCCCCACGCGACGACGACGTGGGTGACGTGACCGTCGTCGTACCCACCCGCGACCGCGCCGGCGCCGTCGCCGGCCTGATCGCCTCGCTGCCGCCGGGGCTGCCGGTCGTCGTCGTCGACGACGGCTCCACCGACCCCGGGTCGCTCGCCGCGGTCGCCGCCGAGCACGGCGCACGCCTGGTCCGGCACCCGCGCAACCTCGGCCCAGCCGCTGCCCGCAACTCGGGGCTGCGCGCCGTCCGCACGGCGTACGTCGTGTTCTGCGACTCCGACGTGCGTCCCGACCCCGGGTGGCTGGGCGCGCTGCGGCGACACCTCGACGACCCCGCGGTCGCGCTCGTCGGACCGCGGGTGCTCGGGCTGCAGGGGCTGGGGCAGGGCGCCGGGTCGTGGGTGGAGCGCTACGAGCAGGACCGGTCCTCGCTCGACCTCGGTCCCACCCCGGCCGCGGTGCGCGTGCACGGGGCAGTGGCCTACCTGCCGAGCGCCTGTCTGCTGGCCCGGGTGGCCGACCTCGGCACGGGCTTCGACGAGGCCATGCGCTCAGGGGAGGACGTCGACCTGGTGTGGCGGCTGCTGGGGGAGGGAAAGGGTGTGCGCTACGAGCCCGCCGCTGTCGTGCGCCACGACCACCGCACGCGGCCGCGCGCATGGCTGGCTCGCAAGGCGTTCTACGGCACCTCGGCAGCACCGTTGGCCGCGCGTCACCCGGGTGCCGTGGCGCCGGTGGTGATCACGCCGTGGACGGTGGTGTGGAGCGTGGCGCTGCTGGCCCAGCGACGGTGGTCGGCGCCCGTGGCGGTGCTCGCGCTGGCCGGCACGACAGCGTCGCTGGCGCGCCGGCTCGAGGACAGCGAGCGCCCCGCGCGGGCCGCCGCAGTGCTCGCGCTGGAGGGCGCGGTCGCCTCGACGTGGCAGGTCGGGGCCGGGCTGACCCGGCACTACTGGCCGCTCGGGCTCGTGTGGGCGCTGCGGTCGGGGCGTGGTCGCCGTGCCGTGCTCGTCGCGGCGGCGGCCGAGGGACTGGCCGACCGGCGTCGGGTCCGCTCGGGGCTCGGCGTGGTCCCCTACGTGCTGGTGCACCGGCTCGACGACCTCGCCTACGGCTCCGGGGTGTGGTGGGGAGCCCTCCGCGCACGCTCGCCCCGAGCGCTGCTGCCGGTGCTGCGCCGGGGTCGCCGACGGACTGCTGGTTCGGCCGTGTGAGCGCCATCACAGCGGTGCTACGTTGAAGTGACCGACGACGCACGGGGGTCTGGGATGGCACGAGGCGACCTTCAGGAGCGCAAGCGCGCGACGATGCGCGCGTGGACACGCTTCGTCGAGAGCGGTGACGCGGCCGAGCCCGTCGTACGCCCCGAGATCATGGACAGCTGGACCCGCTCCGACAAGGTCATCACCCCCGACGTGTCGCAGGCGCCCCTGGCCGACGAGTCCGAGACGGCGTCGATCTGGAAGGACTCCCCGCTGCAGCGCGCAGTGGAGGGCGTCGAGTCCGAGCTGCGCCGCACGGCGGAGGACGGCGACCTCGTGCTCGCGGTCACCGACTCGCAGACCCGCATCCTGTGGACCTACGGCGGCCGCGTGATGCGGCGCAAGGCCGAGTCGGTCAACTTCGTGGTCGGTGGCCGCTGGGACGAGCAGTCCGTCGGCACCAACGCCCTCGACCTGGCCAACCGGCAGGGTGAGCCGTCGATGGTCTTCAGCGCCGAGCACTACGCCTCGATCGTGCACAACTGGGTCTGCTGGGCCGCGCCCGTCGTCGACCCCCACACCGGGCGCCAGCTGGGCGTCATCGACCTGTCGACCACCTGGGACCGCTCCCACCCCATCGGCCTCGCGACCGCGCGGGTGATGGCGCGCCTCATCGAGACCGCCCTGCCGCGCTCGCAGCACCACCCCTCCGCGCTCGACGTCACCGACGACCCCGGCCTCGTCATGACACTGCTCGGCACCGCCGAGGTCCGCTTCGACGGCCAGCGCCTGCTCCTCAACCGGCGCCAGACCGAGATCCTCGCGCTGCTGGCGCTGCACCCCGAGGGGCTCTCGCTCGAGCAGCTCCACGCCCTGGTCTACGGCGACCAGGCGGTGACGTTCTCGACGCTCAAGGCCGAGGTCTCCCACCTGCGCTCCGCCCTCGGCGGCCAGCTCTCCTCACGCCCCTACCGGCTGTTGATGCCGGTCGCCACCGACGTCGACCACGTCCTCACCCTGCTGCGCGGCGGCCACGTCGCCGCGGCCGTCGACGCCTACGGTGGCGACCTGCTGCCCGGCACCAACTCGCCCGCCCTCGGCGACCTGGCCGAATACGTCGCGGTCGCGCTGCGCGAGGCGCTGCTCGCCGACCCCGTGCCCGACGCGGTCTTGCGCTACAGCGAGCTCGCGCCCTACGACACGGCGGTCGTCGAGCGGTGCCTGGCGTCGATCAGTGCCACGAACCACCCGGCCAAGGCGCTGCTGAAGGGCAAGCTGGCTGCGGCCCTGCGCTAGGTGTCCTGCTCCACCGCATTGTCACGCTCGGAGGGCACCGCTCATCTCGCCGGCACATCGACACGACCGCGGACTGTCAGCAGATCCGGGTTTTCCGATGTCCACAACTTCATGAAGTGGACCGCTAGGCGGACCAGCAATGACCACAGCCTGACGCACAGGGGTCGGGCGGCTCAGATCCAGTTCTTGGCCTTGCAGTCCTTGCGCACCTCGACGAGCGACCGACCGCCGTCCTCGCAGGAGCGGAACGAGCACGCGCCGCCGTACTGCCAGCGGGAGCCGTCACGCGGGTTCGAGATGAAGATGTCGCCGGCCGTGCGGGCAGCCCTTCGGCTTCTGGGTCTTGGTCCTGAGTCTTGAACTGGTAGTCCTTGATCTTCCAGTCCTAGCGAGAGAGTCGACCGTGGCCCTGGCTGCGGTCGGGGACTGGTGGTGACAGGTGCGATTCCCGAACCCCCGTCGACCTCGAGCCGTGCGGGTCGCCGACGCCAACCTTCGCCCAACCGACCGACCCTAGGTTGGGGTGACCCGCATCACAGGTCCACCCACTCTTGAGGGAGTCGTACATGACCCGGATCAACCTGACAGTCGACGGCGACAAGGTCGCTGACGACGTCGAACCTCGGATGCTGCTGGTGCAGTACCTCCGGGAGAAGCTCGGCAAGACCGGCACCGTCATCGGTTGCGACACCAGCAACTGCGGCGCGTGCACGGTCCACCTCGACGGCACGAGCGTCAAGTCGTGCAACGTGCTGGCGGTCCAGGCCGACGGCGCCGAGGTCACCACCATCGAGGGGCTCGCCCAGGACGGCGAGCTCCACCAGGTCCAGGAGTCGTTCCGTGAGTGCCACGGCCTGCAGTGCGGGTTCTGCACCCCCGGGATGATCATGCAGAGCATCGACCTGCTGAAGAACAACCCGAAGCCGTCCGAGCAGGAGATCCGGGTGGGTCTCGAGGGCAACCTGTGCCGCTGCACGGGCTACCACAACATCGTCAAGTCGGTGCAGCACGCCGCCGCCCAGGGAGGTGCCCAGTGACCGCCGTCCAGGACGCTCCCACCGCGGAGATCGGCAAGGACCGTCGCCGCAAGGAGGACCAGCGACTGATCACCGGTCGGACCCGCTGGACCGACAACATCACGCTGCCCGGCATGGTGCACCTCGCCATGGTCCGCAGCCCCTTCGCCCACGCGAAGATCACCAACATCAACACCTCCGCGGCGCTGGAGTCGCCCAACGTCGTGCGGGTGATCACCGGCGCAGACGTCGCCGACGAGCAGGGCAGCCTGCCCAACGCCTGGCCGATCACGCCCGACCAGGTCGCGCCGGCCCACCCGCCGATCGCGGTCGACCGGGTCGTCTTCGCCGGCGAGATCGTCGCGGTCATCGTGGCCCGCTCTGCCGCGGAGGCACGTGACGCCGCGGAGCTCGTCGACATCGACTACGAGCCGCTTCCGGCGGCCCTCGACCTCAAGGCGGCCGCGGAGGCGACGCCGGAGAACGGCGGTGCGCTCGCGCACCCCGAGCTCGGCACCAACAAGTCGGCGTTCTGGAAGTTCGACTCGGCCGAGGCCGGCACCGGCGGCAACGTGGACGAGGCGATCGCCAAGGCCCGCACCGACGGGGTCGTCCTCGAGCGCGAATACCGCCAGCAGCGTCTGATCCCCGCCTTCATGGAGCCCCGCTCGACCGTGGTCGACCCGACCGGCGAGCAGATCACGATGTGGTCGGCGACGCAGATCCCGCACATCCTGAAGTTCCTGCTCGCGGCCGTCACTGGCGTCTCCGAGGCCAAGATCCGGGTCATCGCTCCTGATGTCGGCGGCGGCTTCGGCGGCAAGCTCCAGACGACGCCCGAGGAGTTCATCACCTTCCTCGTGGCCCGCAAGCTGGGCAAGCCGGTGAAATACACCGAGACCCGCTCGGAGTCCCTGATGGCCGGCCACCACGGTCGCGACCAGTGGCAGAAGCTGACCCTCTCGGCCGAGAAGGACGGCACCGTCACCGGCCTCAAGGTCGAGCTGCTGGCCGACCTCGGCTCGCACGTCGCGTTGATCGGCGGCGGCGTCCCGGTGCTGGGTGCGTTCATGTTCAACGCGATCTACAAGTTCCCGGCTTACCAGTTCAACTGCCAGACGGTCCTCACCAACAAGACCTGGACCGACGCCTACCGCGGCGCCGGCCGCCCCGAGGCGACGTTCGGCATCGAGCGGATCATGAGCGACCTCGCCGCCGAGCTCGGCGTCGACCCGTTCGAGCTGCGCGAGAAGAACTGGATCAAGCACGAGGAGTTCCCGTTCACCACGGTGGCCGGCCTCGAGTACGACTCCGGCAACTACGAGGCCGCCACGGCAAACGCCAAGGCGATGTTCGGCTACGACGAGCTGCGCGCCGAGCAGATGGCCCGCCGTGAGTCGGGCGACAAGGTCCAGCTCGGCATCGGCATCTCGACGTTCACCGAGATGTGCGGCCTGGCGCCCTCGCGGGTGCTCGGCTCGCTCGACTACGGCGCCGGTGGCTGGGAGCACGCCAGCGTCCGGATGCTGCCCACGGGCAAGGTCGAGGTCCTCACCGGGGCCACCGCCCACGGCCAGGGTCACGCGACGGCATTCAGCCAGATCGTCGCCGACCGGCTCGGCGTGGCCTTCGAGGACATCGAGGTCCTGCACGGCGACACCGCCATCGCCCACAAGGGGATGGACACCTACGGCTCCCGGTCGTTGGTCGTCGGTGGTGAGGCCGTGGTCAAGGCGGCCGACAAGGTCATCGAGAAGGCCAAGGTGATCGCCGCCCACCTGCTGGAGGCCTCCGAGGACGACGTCGAGTTCGCCGGCGGTCGCTTCACGGTCAAGGGCACCGACCAGGGCCTGGCGATGGCGGAGATCGCGCTCGCGACCTTCGCGGCGCACAACCTGCCCGACGGGGTGGAGCCCTCGCTCGACTCCGACGCGACCTTCGACCCAGTGAACTTCAACTACCCCCACGGCACGCACCTGTGTGCCATGGAGGTCGACACCGAGACCGGCCAGGTGACGATGCGCAAGTACGCCGCCTGCGACGACATCGGCAACATCATCAACCCGTTGATCGTGGAGGGCCAGCTGCACGGCGGCCTGGTCCAGGGCATCGCCCAGGCCCTCTGGGAGGAAGCGGTCTACGACGACGCCGGCACCCTGGTGACGGGCTCGTTCGTCGACTACCTGCTGCCGACCTCGGCCGACACGATCAGCTTCGACCTCGACCACACCACCTCGCCGGCGACGACCAACACGCTCGGCACCAAGGGTGTGGGTGAGGCCGGCACGATCGCCTCGACCCCGGCCGTCGTCAACGCCGTCCTGGACGCGGTCCGCCAGTTCGGAGTCCAGGACATCCGGATGCCCTGCACGCCCGAGCGGGTGTGGAAGGCGATCAACGACGCCCGAGGCGGCGCCCAGGCCGAGACCGTCGCGGCAGCCGCACCGCACTTCGACGCCTCCACGGGCATGGAAGGCACCACCGACCGCACGTCTGGAGGCAGCGCATGATCCCCGCACAGTTCGACTACCTCGCGCCGACCACGGTCGAGGAGGCGCTCGCCGCCCTGGGCGAGCACGGTGACGACGCCAAGATCCTGGCCGGGGGGCAGAGCCTGCTCCCCGTGCTGCGGATGCGGCTCAACGCCCCCGAGGTCGTCATCGACCTCGGCAAGATCGACAGCCTGCGGGGCATCCGCGACGACGGCGACGCCATCGTCATCGGTGCGATGACCCAGCACTCCGTCGTCGAGCACGACCCGTTGGTGGAGGAGCACGCCGGGCTGATCCACCAGGCCGTCGAGCACCTCGCCGACGTACAGATCCGACACCGCGGCACCTTCGGCGGGGCCTTGGCCCACGCCGATCCGGCCGGTGACCTCGGTGCCCCGGCGCTGGCGCTGGGGGCACAGTTCGTGATCCAGGGTCCCGGCGGCACGCGCACGGTGGAGGCCGACGATTTCTTCGTCGACCTCTTCGAGACCGCGATCGGTGAGGACGAGATCCTCGTCGCCGTCCGGGTCCCGAAGCACACCGGCTGGGGCTCCTGCTACGAGAAGTTCGTGCGGGTCGCGCATCAGTGGCCGATCGTGGCCGTCGCCGCCACCGTCAAGATGGAGGGCGGCACGATTGCCGAGGCACGCATCGGGCTCACCAACATGGGCAACACCGCGCTGCGGGCCCGTGCGTCGGAGGCAGCCCTGGTCGGGCAGCCGGCGACCGAGGAGGGCGTGGCCGCCGCGGCCGCGCTTGCAGCCGAGGGCACCCACCCGCCCTCGGACCTGAACGGCGAGTCCGCCTACCGGAAGCACCTCGCCACCGTGCTCGTGCGTCGAGCCGTTCTCAACGCCGCAGGGGCCTGACCTCGTGGACCTGACCCATCGCTTCACCGTTCCGACCGGCGTCGAGGAGACCTGGGCGCACTTCCAGGACATTGCCTCGGTGGCGGAGTGCTTCCCCGGCGCAGTCGTCACCTCGGTGGAGGGCGACACCTTCCACGGCTCCTGCAAGGTCAAGCTCGGTCCGATCGCCCTGGTCTACAACGGCTCGGGCACGTTCGTGGAGAAGGACGAGACGGCGCACAAGTTCGTCGTCGACGCCAGGGGCAAGGACAAGCGCGGCAACGGCACGGCCGGGGCCGTGGTCACCTGCACCATGGACGACAACGGTGGCGCGACCGACGTGGTAGTGGTGACCGACCTGGCCATCACCGGCAAGCCGGCGCAGTTCGGCCGGGGGGTCATGCAGGACGTCTCGGACAAGCTGCTCGGGCAGTTCGTCGCGTGCCTGGAGAAGCGGCTCTCCCCGGAGCCACCGGCTGCGGAGCCCGCGGCCGACACCTCCACCTCGGAGGGGGCGGCCTCGCTCGAGGGCTCCCTCGCCGGCAAGCACGCGGCCACTGCGACGCCGATCACCTCGGCGCCGTCGGCACCCCGTCCGGCCCCGGCGCAGGAGGACGACGCCCTCGACCTGGGGGCAGCGGTCCTGCCGATCCTGCTGAAGGGCTACTGGAAGCAGGGCGCGGTCGGCCTCGTGGTGCTGGCGATCATCTTCAGGTGGGTCCGCCGCCGCTGACCCCACTGCCGAGTCGGCGCGATGTTGCAGACCCTGCGACATCGCGCCGACTCGGCACTCGGAGTACCAGACCACTGCCGAGCGACAGCCTCCCCGCGCGGCCGTGCGAAGGCCTAGGCTCCGGTCCATGCGCCGTCTGGTCACCATCGTCATCAGCCTCGTCGTGCTGGTGGGCGTGTTCTCTCTTCCCGCGCTCTTCTACAGCACGGGCGGTGCCGACGACGGCAGCTACGAGGAAACGACGATCACCCGCTACCAGGCCACGTTCGATGTTGCCGACAACGGCGACCTCGATGTGGTCGAGACGCTGACGGTCGACTTCCCGATCTTCGGCAAGCACGGGATCTTCCGCTTCTGGGACCGCACGGATCCAGGCGACGACTCGGCCCGGCGTACGGTCGAGGAGGTCGCGGTGACCTTCGACGGCGGGGACGTGCCGTTCGAGGAGTACCGCGAGCAGGGCGGGCGCTACCAGGTGGCCAAGATCGGTGACCCGGACTCGACGGTGGACATCGGCAGTCACACCTATGAGATCAGCTATCACATCGACGGCGTCCTCATCGAGGGCTCGGGTGCCTCGCCGACTCAGCTCTACTGGAACCTGATCCCGTCGGGCTGGCGCCAGAGCATCGTCGCGGCGGACCTGACGGTGAACCTCCCCGCGCCCGCGGAGGAGGTGCTCTGCACGGTCGGCGTCGGCGAGGGCACGCCGTGCACGGTCGAGGGGGAGGGGACCCAGCAGCTCTCGATCAGCGCCTCGGACCTCGCGCGCAACACCCCGGTGACGCTGCAGACCGGCCTGGACGTCGCGACCCCGGCCGCCGGCAACGCGGTGCCGTGGTCGCCGCGCTGGGACAGCGTGCTGGGCGGCAGCCTCCTCGGGCTCGGGATCATCGCGGTGATCGCGGCCCTCGCCGGGCTCGCCGGCCTGCTGCTCGCGCGCCGCTCCTATGAGTCGAACCCCCAGTTCCCGTTGATGTATGCGCCGCCGGAGGGGATCGGGCCAGCGCAGGCGGCCTACATCTTCACCGAGAAGATCGACCGTGAGGGCTACGTCGCGACCTTGCTGCACGCGGCGGAGAAGGGCGCGATCGACCTGCAGAAGGACGGCGCAGCCTGGACCATCAGCGACAAGGGCGGCGCCCAGGGCTGGACCGGCCTCGACCCGGTCACCACGAGCATCGCGCACCTGCTCGGTGGACCCGGCACGTCGTTCACCGCGGCGCCGAAGGACGTCGAGGCCGGCAAGCGGCTCAAGACCGAGATCGCGTCGTTCGAGAAGGCCACCAAGGACTGGGCCAGCCAGGGGCAGCACCTGGTCTCGGCCGGGCTCGGTGGCGCCGGGGGACTGCTCGTCATCGCCGCCTTCATCGCCGCGATCGCCAACGTCTTCGCCAACCCGTTCAACGTCACCATGCTGGGGCTCGTCCCCGGCGCCTTCTGCGTCTTCGGCGCGCCGCTGCTCAAGACCGGCGCCAGCACCAAGCGCACCAGGAGCGGACGCGACCTGTGGTCTCGTGTCGGGGGCTTCCGTCGGGTGCTGGCGACCGACTCGAGCATCGAGCGCTTCGACTTCTCCGGCCGCCAGGAGCTCTACACCGCCTACATCCCGTGGGCGGTCGCGCTGGGCTGCGCCGACGAGTGGGCTGCGAAGTACCGCACCGAGATGGGCGCGGAGCCGCCCACCCCGAGCTACTTCGGACCCGGCTACGCGGGCTTCTACGCAGGCTCGGCGATCAGCTCGATGGTGAGCGACTTCGACTCCACGGTCGACAGTGCCATCTCGTCCTACCAGGCGACGCAGTCGTCCTCGTCCAGCGGCGGCGGAGGTTTCTCCGGCGGCGGGGGCGGTGGTGGCGGAGGCGGTGGATCATGGTGAACACTCACACCCACGCGTCATCCCATCGAAAGAAGGCACGTCCGTGTTGATCCTCATCGTCGTCCTGGTGATCGTCGTCCTGCTCGTGGGCTTCGTCGTCGTCGGCTTCAACAAGCTCCGCACGACCGACGTCAACGCCGAGGAGGCGCTCGGTGGCATCGACGTCCAGCTCACCCGACGCGCCGACCTGATCCCCAACCTGGTCGAGACCGTCAAGGGCTACGCCGCCCACGAGAAGGGCGTCTTCGACGAGGTGACCAAGGCCCGCGCCGGGGTGCAGCAGGCGGCCGCGGGCAACGACGTACCGGCGAAGGCCGCGGCCGACGCTGCGCTCCAGCAGGCGCTGGTGAAGGTCAACGCCGTCGCCGAGGCCTACCCCGATCTCAAGGCCAACACGAACTTCCTCGAGCTCCAGCGCCAGCTCGCCGAGACCGAGAACCAGATCTCCTTCGCGCGGCAGTACTACAACGACGCCGTCGCCACCCTCAACAAGCTCGTCCTCACCATCCCGTGGATGTTCCTCACCGGCATGGCCGGCGTGCACAAGCGCGAGTTCTACGACGCTCCTGACGCGCACGTCGCCGCGCCCAGCATCGAGTTCTGACCTCGCAGGAGCGTGCGAGGTGCGAGGTGCGAGGTCGCGGCGGCGTCGGCTCAGGCAGCGGCGGACAGCGTCGCGAACTCCTCGTCGGTGAGCTCGATGCCGGCGGCGGCGACGTTGGACTCGAGGTGCTCGACGCTCTTGGTGCCGGGGATCGGCAGCATCACCGGTGAGCGACGCAGCAGCCACGCGAGCGCGAGCTGCGACGGGGTCGCGCCGTGCTCTGCGGCCGCGGCGGCAAGCGGACCGTCGGACTTCGACAGCGCTCCGGTGGCCAGCGGGAACCACGGGATGAAGCCGATGCCCTGCTCCTCGGCGTAGTCGAGCAACGGCTCCGCGTCACGCTTCGCGAGGTTGTAGAGGTTCTGCACGGTTGCGATGGTCGCGACCTGCTGGGCCGCCTTGGTCTGCTCGACGCTGACCTCGGAGAGGCCGATGTGGCGGATCTTGCCCTCGTCCTGGAGCTTCTTCAGCTCGCCGACCTGGTCCTCGAGCGGGACCGAGGGGTCGATGCGATGGAGCTGGAAGAGGTCGATGGTCTCGACGCCGAGGTTGCGCAGCGAGAGCTCGGCCTGCTGTCGCAGGTAGGCCGGGACGCCGACCGGCGTCCAGACACCGGGACCCTGACGGGTGAGGCCGGCCTTGGTGGCGATGACGACGTCGTCGGCGTAGGGGTGCAGCGCGTCCTTGAGGAGCTGCTCGGCGACGACGGGGCCGTAGGAGTCGGCGGTGTCGAAGAACGTCACGCCCAGCTCGACCGAGCGGCGCAGCACGCGCACGGCCCCGTCGTGGTCCTTCGGCGGTCCCCAGACACCCTCACCGGGGAGCTGCATGGTGCCGTAGCCGAGGCGTACGACGGGCAGGTCGCCGCCGATCGCGAAGGTGCCGGAGGGTGCTGCGGTCCTCGAGCCCGTGCTGGTGGTGGTGGTCTCGGTGGTCATGTCACATCTCCTTCTCGGTGCGGTCGCCCGCCCAGGTGGTGTGGAAGGTGCCCTCGCGGTCGGTCCGCTCGTAGGTGTGGGCACCGAAGTTGTCCCGCAGGCCCTGGATCAGGGCGGCAGGCAGTCGGGTGCGGCGCAGGCCGTCGAAGTAGGCCAGCGACGACGAGATCGCCGGGGTGGGGACACCCGCGCGGGCCCCGGTGGCGACCACCTCGCGCCAGGCATCGACGCCGTCCTTGACGGCATCGACGAAGTAGGGCGTCGTGAGCAGCGTGGTCAGGTCGGGCTCGGAGGCGTAGGCCTCCTTGATCCGGTCGAGGAACTGCGCGCGGATGATGCAGCCGCCGCGCCAGATCGTCGCGGTCTCGCCGAGGTCGACCTCCCAGCCGTGCTCCTCGGAGCCGGCCGCGATCTGGTCGAAGCCCTGCGCGTAGGCGACCACCTTGGCGGCGTAGAGCGCAGCGCGCACCTGGTCGACGAAGGTGTCGCGGTCGACCTCGACCCGCTGGTCCTCGGTGGTCGTGGAGAACATCTTCTGCGCGGCCGCGCGCTGGGCGGTGTGGCCCGAGAGGCTGCGGGCGAAGGTCGCCTCGGCGATGCCGGTGATCGGGACGCCGAGGTCCAGCGCGCTCTGCACGGTCCAGCGGCCGGTGCCCTTCTGCTCCGCAGCGTCGCGTACGACGTCCACGAACGGCTTGCCCGTCGCCGCGTCGGTGTGGCGCAGCACGTCGGCGGTCATCTCGATCAGGAACGACTCGAGGTCGCCTGCGTTCCACTCGTCGAACACGTCGGCGATCTCCGCGGGCTCCAGTCCCGCGACGCTGCGCAGCAGGTCGTAGGACTCCGCGATCAGCTGCATGTCGGCGTACTCGATGCCGTTGTGGACCATCTTCACGAAGTGGCCGGCGCCGTCGGGGCCGACGTGGGCGGCGCACGGGGTCCCGTCGACCTGCGCGGTGATCGACATGACGACCGGCTCGAGCACCTCGAAGGCGTGCTCGGAGCCGCCGACCATGATCGAGGGGCCCTTGAGCGCGCCCTCCTCGCCACCCGAGACGCCCATGCCGACGAAGTGCAGGCCCTGGGACTCCAACGCCTGCTGGCGACGCAGGGTGTCGGTGAAGTGCGCGTTGCCGGCGTCGACGACGATGTCGCCCTCGTCGAGCAGCGGGACCAGCTCCTCGATCACGGCGTCGGTCGGCTCGCCGGCCTTGACCATGATGATGATCGCCCGTGGCCGCCGGATCGCAGCGACGAACTCCTCGAGGCTCTCGGTGGCGACGAACGCACCACCGTGCTCGGTCGGCTCGTCACCGAACTCCTCGACCAGCGCGGTGGTCCGGGCGGTCGTGCGGTTGTGCACCGCGATGGTGTGGCCGTGGTTGGCGATGTTGCGGGCCAGGTTGCGACCCATCACCGCCAGACCCGTCATCCCGATGGTCGCGGTCGCGTCAGTGCTCGAGGTTGCCATGACTCCATGTAACTCCGGTGGTCAACCAGGTGTTCCCGACGACCCCGCCGGTCGAGCCGGGTCCCCGGTCGGCGTCGCGTCGTACGACGTGCCCCGACGCTGCAGGGCGCCGGGACGCGACACGGCCTCGCCGAGGGCTCCGACCACGACGACCTCGCTGGCTCGGTCGTGCTGGCGTGCTGGCGTGCTGGCGTCTTCTGAGTCGCTCCCTCGCGAGCTCAGGAGCCTCAGAAGACGTTGAACGGCCGGAACTGCACCGAGATCCGTGGTCCCGCGACCGCGACCTTGGGGACCGCGTGCTCCCAGGTGCGCTGGCAGGTGCCGCCCATAACGACCAGGTCACCGTGGCCCATCTCGATGGCGATCGACTCCCCGCCACCACGGGGGCGCAGGCACAGCCTGCGCGGGTCGCCGACCGAGACGATCGCGACCATCGTGTCGTGGGTGCTGCCGCGGCCGATGGTGTCGCCGTGCCAGGCGACGGAGTCGCGCCCGTCGCGGTAGTAGCAGCACCCGGCCGTGCGGAACGGCTCGCCGAGCTCGGGCAGGTAGTGCTCGGTCAGCGCGTCGCGGGCCTCGGTGAGGACGGGGTGGGGGAGGTCCTCGCCGATCATGTAGGTGTGCACGAGCCGGGGCACGTCGACGAGGCGGTCGTACATCTGTCGCTTCTCCGCCCGCCACGGCACCTCGCGAACCAGCGTGGTGAGGACGTCGTCGGCATCGGGCACCCAGGAGCGGAGCACGTCGAGCCAGGCGCCCTCGGTGAGCTCGCGCCGCTCGAGGCCCTCGAAGGACCGGAGCCGGTGGGGCGGTGCCTCGAAGAGCGTCGTCTGGAAGTCCATGGCCCGACGATACGCGATGCATCGAACACATGTTCGACAGGACGCGCCGGCGGGTCAGGCCGGCCCGGCGCGGCTCAGGCCAGGGCACGCTTCATCTGCGCGACCGTCTCGTCGGCCACCGTGTCGAGCTTGCGGCGGATGACGAGGGGCACGACGAGGTTGCCGAGGAAGCCGAAGTCGAAGTCGGCGCGGTAGTGGATCGATGTACCGCTGCCGGCAGGTGAGGACGGCGAGAAGGTCATCGAGTCGGTCGCGGTGGCGGACTTGTTCTTCCCGCGGAACTGCACACGGACGGGGCGGTCGTAGGTGATCGTCTCGTAGGTCAGCTCGACGCGACGGCCCATGAACTCCGAGGTGTTGGCGTAGGTCGTGCCGAGACCGCCGTCGCCGCCCGTGCGGGTCGTGCTCACGGTGCCCGGGTCCCAGGCCTCGGTGTGGGTGAAGTCCCCGAAGTAGGCGAAGACCTCCTCGATCGGCCTGGTCACGGTGAAGCTGCGCTCGACATGCATGAGACCAACCTACGGAGACGACCCAGGAGCCGGTCCAGCCCAGGGGTGAGTCAGGGGCATGCCCGGTGGCGCATCCTTGGAGCCGCACGGGACCCTGGTGCCATGACGGATGCCCCGCTGCTCGCCGGCCCGGTCGGACGCGTGGCCGCGGCCCGTGTCGAGGACCTCACCAAGACCTACGGCGAGGGCGACGCCCTGGTCCGTGCGCTCGACGGCGTGACCCTGGACCTCTACGCAGGCGAGTTCACCGCGGTCATGGGTCCGAGCGGCTCGGGCAAGTCGACCCTGATGCACTGCTGCGCCGCGCTCGACTCCGCCACGAGCGGCTCGGTGCTGATCGGCGAGCAGCGCCTCGACGACCTCGGCGACAAGGCGCTGACCCGGCTGCGGCGCGACGAGATCGGCTTCGTCTTCCAGTCGTTCAACCTGATCCCGACCCTGACCGCGGCGGAGAACATCCTGCTCCCGCTGTCGATCGCGGGCCGCAAGCCCGAGCCCGGCTGGTACGACGAGGTCGTCGCGACCGTCGGCCTCGGCGACCGCCTGAAGCACAAGCCCAACGAGCTCTCGGGCGGCCAGCAGCAGCGGGTCGCGGTCGCCCGGGCGCTGGTGAGCAGGCCGCGGATCGTCTTCGCCGACGAGCCCACCGGCAACCTCGACTCCCGCTCAGGAGCCGAGGTGCTGGAGTTGCTGCGCAGCAGCGTGCGCGACCACGGCCAGACGGTCGTGATGGTCACCCACGACCCGGTGGCGGCGGCCTACACCGACCGGGTCGTCTTCCTCGCCGACGGGCGGGTCGTCAACGAGCTGCGCGACCCCGACCGTGAGCACGTCATCGAGATCATGACCCGCATGTCCGAACCGGGCGCCTGATGTTCCGGGCTGCCCTCAAGAGCCTGCTGGACCGCAAGGTGCGGCTCCTGATGAGCACGTTCGCGATCGTGCTGGGCGTGGCGTTCGTCGCCGGTTCGCTGATCTTCTCCGACACCCTCAGCCGCAGCTTCACCGCGCTGTTCTCCTCCACGGTGGGGGACGTCGTCGTGCGCCCCGAGAGCAGTGGCGCCACCTCAGGCGGCTTCTCCTCGCTCACCGTCCCCGCCTCCGTCGTCGAGGACCTCGAGGGCCTGCCGGGCGTCGCGCGGGTCGACGGCAACGTCAACGCCTTCGGCGTCTACGTCGTCGGCGAGGACGACAAGGTCATCGGCGGGCTCGGACCGCCGGCCCTCGGCGGCAACTACATGACCGCACCGTCGGCGGGTGGGGCCGGCCTCGAGCTGGTGGAGGGCGAGGCACCGCAGGGCGTCGACGAGGTGCTGCTCGACGACCGCACTGCCGAGAAGGCGGGCTACGTCGTCGGCGACACGGTGCCGCTGCTCACCCCGCGCGGCGCCAGCCGGTTGGCACCGACGCTCGTCGGCGTCGTCGGCTTCCCTGACGGCGGCTCGCTCAACGGGGCCACCCTGGCGCTGTTCGACACCGCCACAGCGCAGGACCTCTTCCTCGACGGGGACGAGGCGTTCAGCGACATCTGGGTCACCGCCGAGGACGGGGTGTCCCAGGCCGACCTGGCCGAGACCGTCGCGGCGGCGCTGCCCGACGACGTGGAGGCCGTCGAAGGTGACACCGCCGCCGACGAGTCGGCCGACGACCTGCTCGAGGCGGTCTCCTTCATCACCACGTTCCTGCTGATCTTCGCGGGCATCTCCTTGGTGGTCGGGTCGTTCCTCATCGTCAACACCTTCTCGATCCTGGTCGCCCAGCGGAGCCGGGAGCTGGCGCTGCTGCGCGCGCTCGGGGCCTCCAAGCGCCAGGTGATCGCCTCGGTGCAGCTCGAGGCGTTCGTCCTCGGGGTGCTCGGCTCGACGGTCGGCATGGGGCTGGGGGTGCTGCTCGCCATGGCGCTGCGCGTCCTGTTCGCGCAGTTCGGGCTCGACCTCTCGGGGCAGCCGCTGGTCTTCGAGGCGCGCACCGTGCTGGCGTCGTACGTCGTCGGGGTGCTGGTCACCATGGCGGCCGCGTGGCTGCCGGCCCGCCGTACGGCCCGGATCTCGCCGGTCCAGGCGATGCGCGACGACGTGGCGCTGACCGAGAGCTCGATCCAGCAACGCTTCTGGCGCGGCCTGGCCCTGGGGGTGCTCGGCCTGGTCGTGCTGGGGCTCGGGCTGTTCTCCGACCTGCCCTACGGCGGCCAGATGACCGGCGGCGGGATCCTCTTCGTCCTGCTGGCCGTGGCCGCGATGAGCCCGGTGATCTCACGACCGTTCCTGGTCGGCGCGCGCGCGCTCTACACGCGGCTGTTCGGATCGATCGGCAACCTGGCCGGGCAGAACTCACTGCGCAACCCCCGCCGCACGACGGCCACGGCCTCGGCCCTGATGATCGGCCTGACGCTCGCGTGCACGATGGCGATCGTC
Source organism: Nocardioides psychrotolerans (assembly GCF_900113685.1). Classification (GTDB taxonomy): domain Bacteria; phylum Actinomycetota; class Actinomycetes; order Propionibacteriales; family Nocardioidaceae; genus Nocardioides; species Nocardioides psychrotolerans. The sequence continues at coordinate 302,309 of NZ_FOQG01000001.1, read as the reverse complement.
GGTGACTCCGCGAAGGCGTCGGTGGATGCGTCGGTGAGCGACAACTTCGTCGGCGACTACGTCGTGAGCAACGTCTTCGGCGGTGAGTTCAACGCCACGATCGCCGACGAGATGGCGCAGGTGCCGGGTGTCGGCCAGGTCATCCGCGAGCGCTTCCAGCTCGTCGAGCGCGACGGGGACGCACAGGGCGTGGTCGCGACCGACCCGGCCACCATCGACGGGCTGGAGCTGGACCTGCTGCGCGGCTCGACGAGCGACCTGCGGGACGGGACCGTCCTGCTCGACGAGACCTTCGCCGACGAGGAGGGCCTCGCGGTCGGTGACACCGTCGACGTGACGGTGCCGACCGGCGAGAAGTCCTGGGAGGTCGTGGGCGTCTACGCCGAGAACCCGGTCGTCTTCTCCCCGGTGCTGACGACGCTGACGACACTCGTCGACGCGGGCTACGAGCCGGCCGACAACGCGCTCATCGTCTTCGCGGAGCCGGGCGCCTCCGACCTCCAGGCAGGCCTCGACGACGTCGTGGCCGACCTGCCGATCGTGACCGTCAAGGACCAGGCGGCCTTCGCGCAGGAGCGCCGGGAGCCGATCGACCAGTTCGTGCTGATCATCTTCGCCCTGCTGGGCCTGGCGCTGATCATCGCCGTGCTCGGCATCGTCAACACCCTGGCGCTGTCGGTGATCGAGCGGACCCGCGAGGTCGGCCTGCTCCGCGCGATCGGGGTGTCGCGCGCGCAGCTGCGGTGGATGATCACCCTCGAGTCGGTCGTGATCTCGGTGCTCGGCGCGGTGCTGGGGGTGTTGCTCGGCGTCGGCTTCGGCGTCGCGCTGATGTACGCCGTGCGCGACAAGGGCCTCGAGGTCATCAGCGTGCCCTACGGCCAGCTGGCCGTCTTCCTGGCGCTCTCGGTGGTCATCGGGATGCTTGCCGCGATCCTCCCGGCGCGTCGGGCTGCCCGGCTCGACGTGCTCCGGGCCATCTCGACCGAGTGACGTCAACGTGAGATCACGAGACCCTTGCCACAGCGGACTACCCCCATTCGGGGGACGGGAGCGCTGGTTCGGCCCTACATTTGTCGGGTGGAAGAAGCGCTCCTCACCGACGGACGGATGCTGAAGCACGTCCAGGTGCGTGAGTACGTGCGTGCGCTCGTCACCGGAAGCGCCCCCGGCTCACCGGCTCCCTCGGAGCGTGAGCTGGTCCACCGCTTCGGCGTGGCCCGCATGACGGTGCGCCAGGCGCTCGACGCACTGGTCGTCGAGGGGCTGCTCGAGCGCATCCCCGGACGCGGCACCTTCGTGGCCCGCCCGCGACAGTCGGTCAGCCGCATCTCGGGCTACACCGAGGACATGAACCGCCGCGGCCTCCTCGCCGAGTCACAGACCCTCCTCGCCCGTCGCGAGCAGGCCGGCCCGGGCGTCGCCCGCGCGCTCAACATCTCCGAGGGCGACGCGGTCATCCACTGGCGCCGGCTGCGCCGTGGCGACAGCACCCCCGTGTGCATCGAGGACGCCTACCTCAACGAGATCCTGCTGCCCGGCTTCCTCCAGAGCGGCATGCCCACGAGCCTCTACGACGCCCTCGAGCAGCGCGGCCTGCGCCCCACCTGGGCCGAGGACTCCATCACCGCCGACCGGCCGACTGCCGAGGAGGCCGGTCTGCTCGAGCTGCCCGTCGGTGGTGTCGTGCTGCGTCAGTCGCGCCGCGCCATGGCCGGTGACAAGACCGTCGAGGTCTCCCGCTCGGTCTACCGCGCCGACCGCTACACGATGTGGGTCCAGCTCGGAGGGTGAGCGCTGCGGCGGCTACGACGTCCGACCCGCCCCACCTCGCGCCGAGTGCAGCTGACCGAGCGCAGCGGCGACGGTGCCGGTCTCCTCGCAGACCCACACGGGGTCGGGGCCGCCGAGATCGGGCTGGATGTAGAGCGAATGCGATGGGCCGTCCTCGCAGCCGAGGCACAACGGCCAGCGGGCGCGGCTCTCGAACAACGAGTCCTGCACGTCCTGGGCCACGAGCCCGGCCACGAAGACCCCGCCCTCGGGCCACTGCTCTGCCCACCACTTGCGGGCCGCGCAGGCGTCCTCGAGAGCGGACACGGCCTCGGCGGTCGCCTGGTGCCGGGCCTGGAGGTCGGCCAGGACGAGGGCGCGGGCCTCGAAGAACAGGGTGTCGTCCACAGGTCCATTGTGCTCGGGTTTCAAGGCAGGCCGTCCCCGGGCACCACCACGCCATGACCTCCCCCCATCCCAGCCCGACACCAGGCCCGACACCAGGCCCCACGCCGGGCCCCGTCGAGGTGTCCTCCTGGGACGACCTCGAGGCCCTGCCCGCGCGTATGGCCGACCTGGCCCAGCAGGCCGACGAGATCGTGCGCCACGCCCGCGCGTGGGTCTGCCGTCGCGACGGCTTCGAGCCGAGCCCGGTGTGCGTGCTGCGACCGCTCGCCGCAGCCATGGACCCGCTCGAGGCCGCGTTCGCCGAGCTCGGGAGACGCTTCGAGGACCAGTGGCGCGACCTGACCGACGGCCTACGACGAGCGGCCGCGGACCTGGCCGCCACCGACGTCGCGACCGCCCGCGACCTCGGGGGCCTCATCCCTCGCAGCGCCCCATGACGTCCACCACCGCGGCCGCGCTCGGTCTCCTCCCGCCCCGGGAGGGGGAGGCAGAGCGAGCCCACGACGCCACCTTGGAGGCGTGGGACATCGGCCTGTCGGCACTGCGCGACGTCGTCAACCTCGGCATCCGGGCGATCAACCAGGCCGGCGCCGGGCTGTCCGAGCTCCCCGACGGCAGCCTCGAGGAGCTGCTAGTCGTGCCCCTGAGCGGTGACTGGGAGGCGATCGGGCAGAACGCCGTGGCCTGTCACCAGGTCGAGGACGCACTGTCCACGTGGAGCCGTCGCGTCCTCGGCCTCGGGGTCCACGCCGCGCTCGTGTGGCGCGGCGCCGCCGCGTCGGCGTACGTCGTGCGGGTGGAGGGCCTCGCGCTCGCTGGCCTCGCCCTCGCGGTCACCGTCGGTCGCGCGGCGTTGCTCCTCGACGAGGTCGCCGACTTCTGCGAGCGGCTGGCCGTGCGGGTCGAGCGACTCCTGGTCGACCTGGGGGAGACGCTCGCACGGCTGGCCCGCCGCATCCTCACGCGCATCGCCGGGCCGCTCGGCTGGGCGGTCTTCGCCGCCGACATCGCGACCTCCGGGATGGGAGCGGTGAGCGACATCATCGACGACGTACGACGAGTAGCCGACACCATCGACACCCTCACCGCCCTGCAGCACGAGGTCAGCAGCTGGGCGCAGGTGCAGGCCGCGCGACTGGAGTCCTTCGGCGGGCTTCCCGACCTGGTGCCCACGACGCTCTAGAGTCACCGCATGGGCAGAGGGCTCCTCGAGGTGGCGGTGCTGCACTCGCGCGACATCGCTGGCTGCGAACAGGGCGGCGCCGATCGGCTCTCGTTCGCAGTGAAGGGCGCCGTGGAAGGCGCCGTGGAAGGCGACGGCGACGGTCGCTCACCCGACCTCGCGGCGGCCGCCCAGGTCATCCGCGGGACCGAGCTGCCGGTGCGGGTGATGCTGCGGCTCAACGACTCGCTGACGACGACCGGAGGGGAGTTCACCCGGCTCGTCGGGCTGGCGGAGGAGTATGTCTCCCTCGGTGCCGAGGGCGTGGTCTTCGGCTTCCTCGACACCGACCTCGAGATCGACACCGAGACCTGCGTGGCGTTGGCCCGGGCCCTGCCCGGCGTCCCGTGGACGTTCCACCGCGGCTTCGACCAGGCCCTGGAACCGCGCCGCGCCTGGCGCGACGTGGTCCGGCTGCCCGGCCTCAGCGCCGTCTGCTCGGGCGGCTCGCCCCAGGGGCTGACCCACGGCTACGACGACCTGCTGGCCGTGCTCGACAGCGACCCCGACGTCGCGCGGTTCCTGATGCCGGCCGGTGGTCTGCTGCCCGAGCACGTGCCGTGGCTGCTGCGGGCCGGGGTGCGGCAGTTCCACGTCGACGTCCAGGTCCGGCCGGGTGCGACGACCCGCTCCTACGTCGACGCCGACTTCGTCCGCTCCTGGCGGCTCATGCTCGACGACGCAGCCGACCGCACAGGATGACGGTCCTCATCGACCCTCCCGACGCGGCGGGCCACGGCCGGCTCTGGTCGCACCTCGCCAGCGACACCTCCTACGACGAGCTCCACGCCTTCGCCCGGCTCGCCGGGATCCCCGAGCGGGGGTTCGACCGGGATCACTACGACGTCCCGTCGGAGTGGTACGACGCGGTCGTGGAGCTCGGCGCTGCCCCGATCAGCTCACGAGAGCTGGTCGCCCGGCTGATCGCCGCCGGGCTGCGCCGCCGCAAGACGGACCAACTCGGCTGACACGTTGGCCCGGGCCGGCTGCTCCCAGTGCTCGCGGGCGTAGGCGGTGTGGAAGAGGCGGGGCTTGGCGAGAAGGTCCTCCAGGACGGCCGTGCGCCCGGTGACGAACAGGTCGTCGGGCACGTGGAGGTAGTCCACCCGCACGGTCGCGACGTACTCGTCGTAGCGCGCGCGGTCGGAGGCGAGGATCGCGAGGTCGGCGTCGGAGAGCGCGCAGCCGCCGGCGTCGTCGGCCTCGGGGCGGTGGGTCTCGGTGAGCCGCACCAGCCGGGCCACCTCGGTGACGACGTCATCCTGGACCAGCCCGGGCAGCGCCCGCTCGACCCACGCCGCGGAGCGCTCCTCGGCGTCGCGCTCACCGTCGTAGATGCCGTCGTGGAACCACGCCGCCAGCAGGACCGGGTCACGGTCGAAGGTGGCGCCCGCGCCGTCGAGCTCGTCGAGCCGGGTGAGCACCTCCGCGAGGTGACGCAGGTCGTGGTAGCCGCGCGACGGGTCGGCGTAGGCCGCGAGCAGCTGGTCGCGCAGGTCGATCGAGGCGGCGTCGGTCAGCGGCCAGGCCGCATGGAGTTCCACGCAGACCATTCAAGCAAACGGGGCGGCTCAGACCCTCGTCGCGGGCAAGGTCATGGCCGTGACGTGCAGGCGCGGTGACCAGTGGGCGGTGCAGCTCGCCGGCAGGACGATGGCGCCGAGGTCGACCCGACGACCGGTGCGCACCTCGACGTCGGCGATGGCGACGCGCTGCACGTGACGGCGTTCGGGTCCGCCGGAGACCACGACGGTGAGCTCACCGGCGGTGCGCAGGTCCCGCCCCAGGACGAAGTGACCACGGGAGTCGGTGCGCGTTCGCTCGAGCTCGGTGCCGTCGGCGTCGAGGAGCGAGACCGGTGCGGCGAGCAGGCCCAGGCCCGTCGCCCCGTCGAGGACCCGGCCGGTGACGACCGCGCTCCGCTCGACGACGACCTCGGTCACGACCATCGCGTCAACCGCGACCGGGCCCAGCGCGAAGGTGCCACCGAGGACGCCCCGTGAGGGCGCCAGCACCAGGTCGTAGCAGCCGGGGACGAGACCGCTGACCGCTCCGACGCCGTCACGGACCCTGATCGGGTGCTGCTGCCCGGTCCTGGTGTCGACCAGGTTGCCCTGCGCCGCGGGGACCGCGACACCGTCCGGCAGCGTGAGGCGCACGGCCACGGTCGCGGTCGGGGTGTCGATCCGGACGAACGTCTCGGGACGGTCGGCGGCGACGGTCACCTCCGCGACACAGGCCGAGCGACGCGCGTCGTACGCCGTGAGGGTGAGCGCGCCGGCCGGCAGACCGGCGGCGAGGAAGCGGCCGTGGGCGTCGGTCCGCAGCTCCCAGCTGCGTCCGTCCTCGTGCCGGACGTGGACCCGGGCGTGGCGCTCGGGCAGCTCGTCGGCCTCGACGACGCCACGGAGAGGGGCGACCTTCTCGAGCTGCAGCGGCTGCTCGAGCACGTCGCCGGGTCGCAGGTCGAGCACCACGTGGGTGCCGCCGTGCCGACGCGGATCGGCGAGCGGTCGGTCGTCCTCGACGTCGACGCGGTAGCGACCGGGGACCAGGGTGAGGCGGAAGGTCAGGTCGCGCGAGCGTCGCCGCCCCACGACCCGACCGGTGTGGTCGGACCAGGTGAGGAGCGCGACGCAAGGCCCGGGAGCCTCGATCGTGCCGTGGACCACTGCTGGTGCCGTCATGACCGCCCGTCCCCTCCTCGGTGATCACCTCTACATCGGGTGACCCTGGGGTGACATTAGGAAATCGATCCCCTGTCCCTGATCAGGCTGCGCGCAAGAAAGCCTCAAGAAGTGGCGCGCGGGCCGGCGCCCAGGGCCCAGCGGATCGTCCCGGTGGCGACGCCGCCGAGGGCGCGCACCACCGTGCGCTCCGACACCGGCAGCCACGGCAGTCGCAGCGGCAGGCGGCTCCAGCGCGGCATCAACCCGATCCCAGCCGCCATGAGCACGCCGTAGGGGACGCGCGCGGCCAACGGCAGCGGCGGCCTGAAGAGCAGGAAGCGCACGGCCTCGCGGGCCTCGGGGGAGCCGCGCAGCTCGGGACGGTAGGACGCCAGGACGGCGCGCAGCTCGGCCTCGGTGGTCGGCGGGTCGACGACGCCGAGGCGGCGCGCGACCTCGCCGGTCTGGGCGACGTACTCGTCGCGGCCCGCCTGGTCCAGCGGCTCCTTGCCGTAGACCTGGTGGGCCAGCAGGAAGCTGTCGACCTCGGCGACGTGGACCCACATCAGCAGGTGCGGGTCGGACGCCGCGTAGGGCGTGCCATCGGGCATCGTGCCGGTGACGCGGGCGTGGATGGATCGCACGACGTCGATGGACTGCTGGGCGTCGTCGACGGTGCCGAACGTCGTGACCGCGAGGTAGCGACTGGTCCGGTTGAGGCGTCCCCACATGTCACCGCGGAAGCCGGAGTGCTCGGAGACCGCCCGCATCGCGGCAGGGTGCAGGGTCTGGAGCAGCAGCGCCCGGATGCCGCCGACGAACATGGAGGCGTCGGCGTGCACGCGCACGATCGCGCTGTCCGGCTCGAACCAGCGTGGCCCCGGTGTGCCGTGGATGCGCGCCGCGTGGGCAGCGCCGTCGGGTCCCGCGACCCGCAGGAACAGGGCTTCGCCGAGCCGGTCTCTCGCACCACTCACCATCGACACGTCCCCCATGGTGCCAGGGGGCCGTGCATCTGGACCGGAGCGCCGGCTCAGGCCTCGCGCAGTGGCAGCCGCACCGTGAACCGGGCCCCCGAGGTCTCGGAGGTCTCGGAGGTCCCCGAGGTCACCGCCACGCTGCCGCCGTGGATGGTGACGACCTCGCGCAGGATGGCCAGCCCGATGCCGGTGCCGGGCACCGCCTGGTCGACGGTCCGTGCCGACCTGGCGAAGCGGTCGAAGACGTGGTCCTGCTCGTCGGCGGGGATGCCGTCCCCGGTGTCGGCGACGACCAGCACGCACTCGCGGGCCTCCTGGGCGAGCGAGACGGTGATGCTGCCGTCTGCGGGAGTGAACTTGACCGCGTTGTCGAGCAGCTCGCCCACGGCGCGGGTGAGGTCGGCATCGTGGCCGGCGACCACGACGGGACCTCCGGGCAGCTCCACCTCGAGGCGCTGCCCGCGCGCCTGTGCGGCGCAGGCGACGTGCGCGACCGCCCGTCGTACGACGTCACGCAGGTCGACGTCGGGGGCGTCGGCCTGGACCGGGGTCGACCCGAGGCGGGCGAGCATCGCCATGCCCTCCACGAGCTCGAGCATCCGCTCGCCGTTGCGGAGGACGCGCTCGAGCAGGTCCGCCGAGGCAGGCCCACCCGGCCCTTGGTCACGGAGCAGCTCGGTGAAGCCGAGGATGCTCGCCAGGGGCGTGCGAAGCTCGTGCCCGACGGTGGTGAGGAAGTCGTCCTTGGCGCGCTCGAGGGCGGCGAGGCGACGTGCGGCCTCACGCTCGGCGCCGCGGGCTCGCGCCAGCAGGTCGTCGCCGCGGCGACGCTCGGTGACGTCCTCGCCCAGCACCAGGTGACCGGTGGTGGTGCCGCCTGGCTCCCTGAGGGCGCTGATGGTCAACGTGACCGCGCGACGCTCACCGTCCTGGCGCACGCAGGTCCACTCACGGCGACTGAACCGATCGCCCCGGTCGACGTCGTGAGTCACCCGGTCGAAGAGGCCCTGGGCGACCTGGTGCTCGGTGGGGTCGGCTCGGTGCGGGTCGCTCCGCTCCGCCGGACGGTGGAGGATCTGGAGGACCCCGAGGGGCTGCTCCCCAGGGGTGGTCAGGCGCGACAGCGTCAGCCGGGCGGTCGCGAGGGGGCCGGTCCCACCGGCCTCGTGCACCCAGGACGCGAGTCGGCCGCCGACCACCTCGGTGACCGCGTCGACCAGGGCGCTGAGGTCGTCGTGGCCCAGGACGTCGCCGAGGTCGCCACCGACCAGCGGCCCGGGACAGGGGAGGGACCGGCGGGCTGCTTCGTTGGCCGCGAGGACGGTCAGCCCGTGGTGACCGCCCGCCACCAGCACGGCCGGTACCGGAGAGGAGCTGAGCACCGCGAGGAAGGTCTCCCGACCGCGCGCGGTCCGCCGTGCGGTCCGCGGCGAGATGCTGACGGGACTGGGGAGGGAGGGCACCACCCCAGGCTCGGGGAGTCTTCGTCCGAGGTGAAGGGACGCACTCCTCATCTCGTCTGGTGCTGAGGTGCCAGAGGGGCGGGGCAGTCGGTCGCGCGTCAGTCGTGGTGGGACTGATGGGTCAGCAGGAGCACCGGAGGGATCTCGCGGGGCACCCAGAAGCGCACGGTCGTGCCCGGCTCTGCCTGCTCGAGCCGGCACCAACCCCCCACGAGCTCGGCGCGGTCCCGCATCGTGGAGACGCCCCGGTGACCGGGTGCCGACGCGGCCGGCGCGGGCCCGACGCCCACACCGTCGTCGGTGAGGACCACCTCGATGCCGTCGCCGACCTCCCGCACGATGACCTCGACGATGGAGGCCCCCGCGTGCTTGCGCACGTTGATGAGGGCTTCCTTGGCGATGCGCAGCGCCTGGACCTGCACGCTTTCGGACAACTGCAGGGATGGCTCGTCACCAGGTCCTCGGTGCTCGACGGTGACCGACCACCGCACCTTGCTGTGCTCGAACAGGTTTCCCGCGGCCTCGCGCAGGGCCTCGTCGAGGCTGGACTGCGTGTCCGGGGCCTCGAGATCGAACAGCAGGTGACGCAGACCGGTGGTGACCGAGGTGACGGTCTCCTGGAGCTGGGCGACCGACGGGGCCAGCTCGGGGGCGACCTCCTGGACGCGGCGCGCCAGCAGCCCGAGGCGTAGGTCGACCGCGGCGAGGGCTTGGACCGACTCGTCGTGCACGTCGGCGGCGATGCGGGCCCGCTCGTCCTCCTGCGCCGCCACGACCCGGCGCAGGAGGTCACTGCGCTGCTGGGCCAGTCGGTTGAGCCGGGCGGAGGCGACGAACCCGTCCAGCGCGAAGGAGACGTTGCGGGCCAGGCCGGTCAGCTGGCTGCGCAGTCGCTCGTCGAACTGGCGCGGCTCGGCCGACCAGAGGCTGAGCGCGGCGACTGACCGGCCGCCGACCGCGAGCGGGAGGGTCGCCGAGGAGCGGATGCCGAAGCTCTCCGCGAGCGCGTGCCACGGCAGGGTGATGGTGTCGGAGGCGAAGTCGGAGCTGTAGACGGCCTGGCCGGTGCGCAGGGCGGTCGCGGTCGGGCCGTTGCCGCGCCGGCTGCGGGGGTCGAGGCTGATGTCGAGGTGTGCGATGTAGTCGTCGAGGACGCCGGCTGTCGCCAGCGTCTCGACCCCCTGGTCGAGCGTCCGTCGCACCGCCCAGGCGCCGAGGTATCCACCCTCCTCGATGGCGATCCGGCAGGTCTCGGCGTAGAGCTGCGGGGGGTCCTGGGCCAGGACGATCGCCTCGTTGAGGGCCGCCATCGTCCGGTAGTCGCGGTTGACCCGCGCGAGCCGGTCCTCCGTCGCCCGGCGGTCGGTGACATCGGCGATCGAGCACAGGATCCACGACCCACGGTCGGTGACGACCGGGGTCAGGCTGACCTCCGCCGGCAGCGTGCTGCCGTCACGTCGCCGGCCCAGGACCTCGAGCCCGATGCCCATCGGACGGGCGACCGGGTGGGCCGCGAAGTTGGCGCGGTGGTGCCGGTGCCGGTCGTCGAGGTCCTCCGGGAGCAGGACCTCGACGGGCAGGCCCACGAGCTCGGCCTCGCCGTAGCCGAAGGTGCGCAGGGCCCGCGCGTTGACGAACGCGATCGCACCGTCGGCGTCGACCGCGATGACGTTGTGGGGCGAGGCTTCGATGATGTCCCCGACGACGCCCCGGTCACCGAACCACGCTGGCCGCGCGCTCATGTCTCTCCCACCTCCGACGGTCCGGTCAGCGTACGTCCGCTGGACCCCCGGCGGGTGGGTCTTGGCGGAGCTGACGCATCGCGTCGGCGGCGCCGGACGCGTCCAGGACCACGTGGCCGCCGGCGCAGCGAGCCACCAGGTCGGGCAGGCCCGCCAGCCGGCCCTTGGTGAGGTAGCCGACCACACCCGCGCGCACCATCGCGGCGACCGAGGAGGCGCCGGTGTGTGCGGAGACAGCCACCACGGCCGGGGTGGGAGGAGGCCCGGCCAGCAGCCGGCGGGCACCGTCGGGCCCGCCGCCGGGCATGCGAACGTCGAGCAGCACCAGGTCGGGGGTGGACGCCAGGGTCACGGCGACGGCGATCACGACACGGATGCTGCTCATCCGATCTCCCCCTCCGCGTCAGTCGGGGTCCATACTCCTCGGACCCGACTTCGTCGGACAGCCACTCGCAGCGCTACTCCTCTAGTACGTTTGGCGCTATCACCTCGAGAGGGTGTGACGCAGCCAGTCCGGGAGGGACCGTGGAGGACACCCCGATGACCGCCGAGACGGTCGCGGAGGTGACCCGCGTGCTCGTCGTCGACGACCACGAGGTCCTCGCCACCAGCCTCGCGCACGTCCTCGACGCTGAGCCCGACCTGATCAGCGTGGGCGTGGCTGGCTCCCTCGAGCGGGCCCGCTCGCTCATCCTCACCACGGCTCCCGACGTCATCCTGCTCGACCACCGACTCCCCGACGGCGACGGGGCCGACGCCATCGGCGAGCTCCTCGCGCTGCGTCCCACGGCCCAGATCGTCATGCTCACGGCCAGCGCCGCCGACCACGTCCTGGTCAAGGCCCTGGAGAAGGGTGCCTCGGGCTTCGTCTCGAAGACCCGCAGCCTGGCCGAGCTGACCTCGGCAGTGCGGGCCGCGGCGGCGGGTGAGGCGGTCATCTCGCCCGAGCTCCTCGCCCGTCTGCTGCCCCGCCTGCACCGCAGCGGCAGGCCACGGGCGACCGACCTCACCGAGCGCGAGCGCGAAGTCCTCGGGCTGCTGTCCGGCGGATTGTCCAACGCCGCGATCGCCGCCGAGCTCACCGTCAGCGTGCACACCGTGCGCAACCACATCGCCAACCTGTCGGCCAAGCTGGGCGCCCACTCCAAGCTCGAGGCCCTCTCGATCGCCGTCCGCGACGGGTTGCTCCCCGACATCTGACCCTGCTGCTCGCGCCGCGGAACCTGGTCTGGACGCCCGCCGTCCCACGACCGCGCCGCGCGCTAGGTTGCGGCGGGGGCGCTCCCCACGAGCAGAGGAGCACGGGATGCAGGCACTGATGCGCACGGTCGCGGGCACGACGGCGGGCGCGATCGCGGGGGTTGCGATGGTGCTGAGCCTGCTGGAGGTGCCCGGCAGCCCGGCTGGCGCGACCGGGACGGAGGCGGCCGATCAGGTCGCCACATCGACCCGGGGCGACTGGCAGGTGCGCACCACCGCACCGGGCCGCCACCTCGTCTCCTGGACCTCGCCGCGGCGCCTGCCGCTCACCTCCGACCGGCCGCGGGTCGTGCCGGCGCCGGGCATGGGCGCCGACGCCGCCGTGATCGGCGTACCGACGTTGTCCGCCGACGGTCGCACGCTCACCAGCGTCGTGTCCTCACCCAGCGCGCCCGACCCGGCCGACCTCGACGTCGTGCTCTCCGGCCGTGTCCTCGACGAGCCCCGGGTCGCCGTCGCACGCCGCGGAGGTGGCCGAGCAGCCGCGACCGTGCCGGTGAAGCAGACCCTGGCGGCCGACCCCGGGGTCGCCGGCCCCCATGCGGTCGTGACCAGCGACTACACCCTCGACCCCGTCAAGCTGCCCGGCATGCCCGAGCCGATCGAGATGCTGGGGCACGTCGTTGAGCCCGACCCCGCAGCCGCCACCGGACCACGGCCGCTGGTGCTGTTCCTGCACGGCCGGCACGAGGTGTGCTATCTGCCGCCCGGCACCGAGGGTGATCTGGGTGCGTGGCCCTGCGCGGCCCCGGCCCTCGAGATCCCCAGCCACCTCGGCTACGACTACATGCAGCGCCTGCTGGCGACCCAGGGCTATGCCTCGGTCTCGATCCGGGTCAACGGCATCAACGCGCAGGACTTCCGGCTGCCCGACGGCGGTGCCGGCGTGCGCGCCGACATCGTGCGCGAGCACCTCGACCACTGGGTCGGCATCGCCGCAGCGCACCAGGTCGACCTCGACCGCGTCGTCCTAGTCGGTCACAGCCGCGGTGGCGAGGGAGTCGACCGCGCCTCGATCAGGATCCCGCTGGACGCGCCCTACCGCGTCGTCGGGCAGGTGCTCCTCGCGCCGACCGACTTCGGTGTCCAGAGCGCGCCCTACGTCCCCACCGTCACCGTCCTGCCCTACTGCGACGGCGACGTCAGCGACCTCCAGGGTCAGAAGTTCACCGACCTCGCTCGCGACCTGACGACCGACGACACCTCCCTCAAGAGCTCGGTCATGGTCATGGGCGCCAACCACAACTTCTTCAACACCGAGTGGACCCCGGCGACCGCCGTCGCGCCGGCCGTGGACGACTGGTCCGGGGCCGACACCGAGGGGTGTGGCCGGAAGTCGCCCGACCGGCTCAGCCCGGCCGGGCAGCACCGCGCCGGGCGGACCGTCGTCGCGGGCGCCGTGCGACTCTTCGCGGGCGAGCAGCAGTTCCTCCCGCTCTACGACGGCTCGACCGTCACGGTCGACTCCCTCGACGGAGCCGACCTGCGCAGCCACGCCGTCGGGGGCGGCCGCGACGTCCGTCGGCCGGCCGCGGGGACCAGCCCGACCCTGCCGGTGGGCGCCACCTCGCAGTTCTGCGTGGGCGTCGCCGGCTTCGAGAACCGTTTCGGTCGGTGCGGCCGCTCCCTCACCGACACCGTGACGCCGCACTGGGAGGCCGACGGCGCCCGCGTGCCGACGAGGCGCTTCTTCGAGATGGCCTGGACGGCGGTCGGTCAGCGCGCCGGCCTCGGCCTGGACCGCCCGCTCGACCTGTCGACCGGACGGCTCGAGCTGCGCACCATCGTCGACGACGCAGGCGGTGACGCGACCTTCGGGGTGCGCCTGACCGACGCCGACGGTGCCCGCGCCGAGGTGACCCCTGAGGGTGGCGGTCTGGTCCCGGCCCTCCCGAGCGTGCCGTTCGGCACCAAGCTGTGGGCGCAGACCCTGGTCGTGGACCCCACGGTCGCGGCCGGGATCGACCTGACCCGCGTCACCGCCGTGGAGCTGGTGGCAGGCACCCCGCGCGGTCGCGTGTGGGTCGCCGACCTGGCCAGCGCTCCCGTGACGTTGGCTGCCGTGCCGGAGCGGCGGCTGCCGACGCTCTCGCTCGCGGGGCTGCGGCTCGTCGAGGGGGACGCGTCCGGCACCCGGGAGGCGCGGATGCCCTTCCGCGTGACGGGTGAGGTCTCGCGACCGATGAAGGTGGAGGTCGTGACCGTCGGGCAGGCGAGGGGAGCGGTCCAGTCCTTCACGATCGACCTCGCACCGGGGCAGACGTCCGGCAGCGTGCCGGTGTCCTACGACGTGGACCGTCGCGACGACCTGTCGCCCTCGGTGACGACGGCGTCGATCTGGGCCACCCGCAACGTCATGACCGATGCCTACGTGGCAGACGTCCGCATCGAGGACGACGACCCCGCTCCGCCGGTGACGGTGAGCCCCGTGTCCCGGACGGTGCGCGAGGGGGAGCGGGTCGAGGTCGTGGTGCGACTGGGCGGCACGATCGACTACGACCTGTTCGTGCAGGCACGCGTGCTCCGCTCGCCCGCTGGGCTGCGGGTCGCCGACGTGCCCGCCGCCTGGTTCGAGCGCTACGGCTACAGCGAGGATCCCGCGGCGACGCTCGCCTCCACCCGGCTCTCGCTCTACGAGCAGGTGCGCGCTGGGCAGCGTCGCGTCGTGGTCAGCGTGCCGATCGCCCGCGACGGCGTGGCCGAGCCGAGGGAGTCGATCACGCTGCGGCTCGTGGTCGGGCGGCAACGCTTCACGCGGACGATCTACGTCGCCCGCAGTGCTGGTGGCTCAGCGGCGGGCTGAGGTCTTGGCGCGGGGCATGACCAGGGTGCCGAGCGACTTGTCCTGGTTGAGCTGGATGCTCAGGCCCTCGCGGGAGATCCGGTCGTAGTTGGCGTCGAAGGAGTTGAAGGCGACCAGGGTCATGCCCGACTGGGTGCGCAGCCTGCCGCCGACGAGGAAGTAGCCGGTGCTGGAGGTCGTCGTCTCGGAGACCGTCGCGCCCGAAGAGTCGAACAGGCGAACCGTGGCTCCGCCCATGGGCATGCCGCCGTCCTCACGGACGATCTTGCCGGTGAACGCACCGCCCCTCTGGGTCAGCCTGAAGCTGCCGAACGCCGTCCGTCCGGGGCGGACGACGCCGTTCTTCACGCTGCCGGTGCGACCGAACCAGCGACCCACGTCCGGCACCACGATCCGATAGCGGCCGGGGAACAGGCCCTGGAAGCTGACGCTGCCCTGGCGGACCTTGGAGGTCCAGAACTGTCCGGTCCGCCGACTGATCGCCGTGGCGAAGGTGGTCCCCTGGAGGGGCTTTCCGCCGGCGTAGAGGTCGACGAGCAGACCGCCGGCCCTCTTCGGCAGCGCGATGCGCAGGTTGGCGAACTTGCCGGCGCCCAGGTTGCGGATGTAGCTGCTCTTGCCGACGAACTGCTTGCGGTGGTCATAGGTGAAGACCGAGTAGCTGCCGGCGGGGAGACCACCGATGGCGAACTGGCCCTTGTCGTTGGCGAGGGTCTCGAAGGACTGCTCGTTCGGGTTGGCCGCGACGACGCGGGCCTTGGCTCCCGGTTTGCCGCCGGCGAGGACGGTGCCAGTGATCGCGGCTCCCTTGCGCATGCGGACGTCCTTGGCGACGGTCGCTCCGGATCGGACCTTGACGAACACGTCGGTGGGGGCGAACTTGCGGACGTCGTAGGTGGGCCGCTTGTCGACGAACTGCAGGTGGTAGTTGCCGGCCGGCAGCGCGATCGAGTAGGCACTCCCGAAGACGTTGCGGGCGCTGAGGTAGGTCCAGTCGCCCTTGAAGATGAGCATCTTGAGCTTCAGCGGGGTGCCGCCGGTCGTGCCGAAGATGTTGCCCCGCACCCTGCCGGTCGGATCCGCCGCAGGAGCGCCGGGCGTCGGGACGAGCAGCAGCAGCCCGGCCAGGAGCGCTCCGAGGAGGGCGATGACGAGGCCGCGGCGGCGGACCAGGGGGAGGGACGACATGAGTGCTCCGGTTTCATGACCTGGGCGCCCGAGTGGCCGCTGGTCGATCTGTCTCCATGGTAGGTCGGGCCGCGCGGTCCCGTGCCCGAATCGAGGTGGCGTGCCTCATGCGACCCGGGCAGGCGACGTTTGCGCCGCGGGGAGCGGGGGAGGTAGGAGCCATGACCCAGGCCCCGCAGTCCCCGCAGACTCAGCCGCCCTCCGGCCAGCCCGCCGGCTGGATCCAGCTCACGCTCCAGGGCAGCATGGTGACGAGCAGCGCCGTCCCGCCGAAGGTGCGGCTCAACGGCTACCCCGTCGCCACGGCGTACGGCGTCAACGCGCTGCCGGTGCCCGCCGGTCGCTGGCGCGGCGAGGTGCACTGCCAGTGGTTGCGTCAGTTCGGCCAGGCAGCGCTCGACGTCGACGTGGCGCCCGGACAGCAGGTGCCGGTCTTCTACGCCGCGCCCCTCCACCAGTTCACGACCGGCAACATCGGCTTCGAGCGGCAGAAGCGCAAGGGTGTGGCCTTCTTCACCGGGCTGATGGTCTTCCTGGCCCTGATGGTCGCGGTGCTGATCGCCGTCAACGTGGCCTGACGCCCCTCAGCCCGGCAGGTCCTCGGGCTTGCCGGTGAGGTCTTCGGCGTCGATGATCCGGTAGGCGTAGCCCTGCTCGGCCAGGAAGCGCTGTCGGTTCTGGGCGAAGTCGGCATCGACGGTGTCGCGGCTGACGATCGTGTAGAAGTGCGCCGACTTGCCCTCGGACTTGGGCCGCAGCAGCCGGCCGAGACGCTGGGCCTCCTCCTGGCGTGACCCGAAGGACCCCGACACCTGGATCGCGACCTCGGCGGAGGGCAGGTCGATGGAGAAGTTGGCGACCTTGCTGACGACCAGCAGCCCGACCTCGCCGGTGCGGAAGGCCTCGAAGAGCCGCTGGCGCTCCTTGACCGGCGTCTCGCCCTTGATCACGGGCGCGTCGAGGGCGGCGGAGAGCTCGTCGAGCTGGTCGATGTACTGGCCGATGACCAGTGTCGGCTGGCCGGGGTGCTGGGCGACGAGGTCGCGCACGACCTGGACCTTGTGGTGCGTGCAGGAGGCGAGTCGGTAGCGCTCCTCGGGCTCGGCGGTCGCGTAGACGATGCGTTCGTTGGTCGGCAGCGTGACGCGGACCTCGACGCAGTCGGCCGGCGCGATGTAGCCCTGGGCCTCGATGTCCTTCCAGGGCGCGTCGTAGCGCTTGGGCCCGATCAGGGAGAAGACGTCGCCCTCGCGGCCGTCCTCGCGCACGAGGGTCGCGGTGAGGCCGATCCGACGCCGTGCCTGGAGGTTGGCCGTCATCCGGAAGATCGGCGCCGGCAGCAGGTGGACCTCGTCGTAGACGACCAGGCCCCAGTCGCGGGCGTCGAGCAGCTCGAGGTGGGTGTAGACACCCTTCCGACGCGTGGTGAGGACCTGGTAGGTCGCGATGGTGACCGGACGGATCTCCTTGACGGCACCGGAGTACTCGCCGATCTCGTCCTCCGTCAGGCTCGTACGACGGATGAGCTCGTCCTTCCACTGGCGCGCGCTCACGGTGTTGGTGACCAGGATCAGCGTGGTCGCCTTGGCGTGGGCCATCGCGGCCGCACCGACCAGCGTCTTGCCGGCGCCACAGGGCAGCACGACCACGCCGGAGCCGCCGTGCCAGAAGGAGTCGGCCGCGTCGCGCTGGTAGTCGCGCAGGTGCCACTCGGACTCGTCGAGGAAGATCGGGTGGGCCTCGCCGTCGACGTAGCCGGCGAAGTCCTCTGCCGGCCAGCCCAGCTTGAGCAGGGCCTGCTTGAGGTTGCCGCGCTCGGAGGCGTGGACGGCCACGGTGTCGGCGTCGAGCCGCTCCCCGATCATCCCCGCGACCTTCTTGGCGCGCAGCACCTCCTCGAGCACGGGACGGTCGTTGCTGGCCAGGACGAGCCCGTGGACCGGGTGCTTCTCCAGGCGCAGTCGGCCGTAGCGGGCCATGGTCTCGGCGATGTCGACCAGCAGGGCGTGAGGCACGGCATAGCGGCTGAAGGCCAACAGGGTGTCGATCACCTGCTCGGCGTCGTGGCCCGCCGCCCGGGCGTTCCAGAGCCCCAGCGGCGTCAGCCGGTAGGTGTGGATGTGCTCGGGGGACCGCTCCAGCTCCGCGAACGGTGCGATCGCCCGACGGCACGCCTGCGCCTGCTCGTGGTCGATCTCGAGCAGGAGGGTCTTGTCCGACTGGACGATGAGGGGGCCGTCGTTCACCTGGCGAGTCTACGGACCCGGTGCCCGGGCGCGCGGGCGGCCGCGATCACACGCTGGCGGACTCGGCCTTCTGCCGTGCGCGGTAGGCAGCGACGTTCGCCCGCGAGGAGCAGCGGTCCGAGCAGTAGCGCCGCGACTGGTTGGGCGAGGTGTCCACGAAGACGTGGGTGCAGGGCGCCGACGAGCAGACACCGAGCCGCGTCGGACCGAGGTCGCAGACCAGCGTGGCCAGTCCGAGCAGCGCCTCGCCGACGAGCAGGTCGGCGACCGACGCGGTCTTGGTCGCGACGTGCAGGTGCAGGTCGCCGGGGGCGTGATCGGAGATCCGTGGCGTGATCGGGTGGCGCACCATCAGCGCGTTGAGGCCCTCGATGACCCCGTGGTGGTCGTCGGCCGCGGAGGCCTCGAAGACCGGGCGCAGCTCGCGCTGGAAGCGCCGCAGCGTCACCAGGTCGCGCCCGGTGCACTGCTCGTGGAGCCAGTCGCGCCCCTCGAGGTGGCCCACCAACGCCTCGACGTCGGCCAGCTCGGTGTTGAGGAGACCGGCCGACCGTTCGGCGTACCTGACGAAGTCCACGGGCCTGAGTCTACGAAGCCGGGTCCAGCGGCCTGACGGCAGTGATGCGGTGGACGGCGAAGGTGCGCACGTCGTCGGAGCGGTGGTCGCGCGCGGTGAGCTGTCCGCCCTCGACGGAGAGGGGGTCGATGATGCGGTCGGAGGCGCTGCCGTGGTTGTCGACATAGCTGATCAGGACGGCGCCGCCGAGCTCGATCGCCTCCCGCAGCGCGGTCAGGGACCCGCTGGGCGACAGGGCAGCGCCCGACGCCGGCCGTGACGAGGCAGCGCGGTCACCGGAGCGGATCGCGGTGATGACCGCCGCGGCCCGGGCGGTCTCGCGCACCTGCGCTGCCGCCGTACGGCGCTCCCGTGGCGGGCGGGCCCGCAGCTGGTCCGGGCGGGTCACCCGCACGGTGCCGTCGGCCGCCTCCACCACGGGCGCGGCGCCGAGGTCGCGCAGCCGGGGGAGCAGCACCTCGATCGGGGTGTCGCTGATCAGCACGGTCGGGGCCAGCCGCCGCAGCCCGAGCGGGCCGGCCTTGGGGTGGTGCAGCAGCTCGGTCAGCGCGGCCTCGTCGTCGGCGCGCAGGAAGGACTCCGCATGCCCGACGCGGACCACGCCGAAGGTGCGCACGGTGTCGTCGACCAGGTAGGTCAGGGGCTGCGGGACCGGGGTGCGCGAGACCGTGCCGAGGAACTCGTGGACCTCGGCGGCGGTCCAGCCGACGTCGAGCGCGCGCCGCACGGACCCGGGGGTGAAGCGGTAGACCGTCGCGCCGCCGCGCGACTCCACGTCGGCCACCAGCTGGAGGCGCCGGGCGAGCGCCGACTCCAGCGGACCGGGGGCGACCGCGGTCAGGTCGGCCTGGATGAGCACGTGGTCGACCGGCTCGGGCAGCAGCGGGGCGATGACGTCGGCAGGGTCCTGGCCCTCGAGCAGCAGCCGGGTGTAGGTGGCGACGCCGCCGAGTCCGGTGAGCCCCAGGACCGCGGCCTCCTCGACGGTCCAGGCGACCTGCTCGGCGCGCGAGCGCGGCCGGCGGGGACGAAGCCAACCGAGCCGGGCGACCAGCGACGGCAGCCCCGTGCCGGTGGCGAGCACCGCTCCGGGGGGCAGCTCGGCCAGCACCCGCAGCGACATCTGGCGGGTCTCGGGCATGCTGCGCGTCGCCAGCTCGGCGGTGAGGGCGTTCCACGGCTTGCCCGCAGCGTCGCGGGTGCCGACCAGCCCCGGCGTCCGCGTGCTCTCGAGCCACGACCGCGCCGCGAGCGCCCAGCGCTGCGGCACGTCCTTGGCCGACCAGTTGTCGAAGACGTCGGTCGGCACCCACACCGGGTTGCCGTCGGCGTCGGCGCGCGACGCCAGCAGGCCCGCGGTCGACGCGGTCTCGATGATCAGCGCCGCGGTCGGCTCGTCGACGTGCAGGAACAGCGCCGCCGCCTTGAGCTCTCGTACGCCGAGCCCGCCGCTGCGCAGTGCGGCCGGCGGGTGGGAGCCCCAGTGGTCGAGCAGCAGCTCGAGGCGTCGTACGAGCTCGAAGGCGGCGCCGGCCGCCACCCGGTCGACGAGGCGCTGCTCGCGGGCGCTGGTGGCCATCGGCGGGATCTCATCGACGGGCTCGGCGGTGGTGTGGCCACCGCGCAGCTCGATGCCGACCTCACCGGGCAGCACGACGGTCCCGCCGCCGCGAGGGACGAGCAGGCGGCGCGAGAGCAGCTCCTCGGCGGGGGTGGCCGCGTCGGCGGGGGAGATCGTGTGCCGGGCGGCGGCGGTGGTCGCCTGGCCGCCCTCGGACAGGACGTGGTCGAGCAGGGCGCGGGCAGCCGGGGACAGCTCGGCCAGACGCCGCGTCACCTCGGCGCGCGTGAGCGGGTCGCCGCTGCGGGGCTGGAGGCCGCTGACGCCGGCCGCTGTGCTTCCGCTCAGCGCCTCGCCGACCCCGCTCAGCGGGCGCAGGCCCGACGTCGACTCCCACACCAGCGCGGTGTCGAGGAGGCGCTCCAGGGCGGCCTCGACCCCTGCCTGGTCGGCGTGGACGGACCGGCAGAGTTCGGACGGTGTGGTTTGACCGCTGACGACCAGGGCATCTAGGACAGAGAGCTCGAGGCGGGTGAGACCGTCGAGCGCACGGACGACCGACGTACGGACTGCTGCTCGCGAGGCGAGCTGGCCGAAATCATGAGGGGCGGGAGTGGCGAGATCGAGACGCTCGGCGAGCAGACGGGACAGCCGTTCGTCCGACCAGCTGCGCAGCTGGTCGGCGAGGGACCGGAACCCAACCGTCGCTGCCATCCTTCCTACGCTATCGGCCCCCTCCACGCCGCGGGTCCCCGCGTGACAGGGGTGGAGCTGCACCACGGCGCCGCGACCGACGTCGGGCTGGTCCGTGAGGTCAACGAGGATGCCTTCCTGGTCGCTCCTCCGGTCTTCGTCGTCGCCGACGGCATGGGCGGTCACGACCGCGGTGACATCGCCTCGGCGATCGTCGTCGAGGAGTTCCGCCGCCTGGCCGACGCGGGCTACGACCCGGCCCGCGGCCCGGCCGTCGTCGCCGCCACCCTCCTGGGCGCCCAGGCCCGGATCGCTGCCTACGACGCCGCTCAGCGCGCCCAGGGAGCCCGCGACTTCCACGCCGGCACGACCGCCGTCGTGGCACTCCTGATCGAGCAGTCCGGCGAGCCCAAGTGGCTGCTGGCCAACCTCGGCGACTCCCGCGTCTACAAGTACAACCACGGCCGGCTCGAGCAGGTCAGCGTCGACCACAGCCTCGTGCAGGATCTGGTCGACGCCGGCACCATCATCGCCTCCGACGCCCTGGTCCACCCCGAGCGCCACGTCATCACCCGGGCGCTCGGTGGCTCGGGCAGCACCGACGCCGACTATTTCGTGCTGCCGCTGTCGGCCGCCGAGCGGTTGGTGCTGTGCTCCGACGGGGTCAGCGGGATGATCGACGACCAGCACATCGAGGGCATCCTGGCCGCCGCGGAGGACCCACGCGACGCGGCCGACCAGATGGTCGCGGCCGCGGTGGCGGCCGGCGGGAAGGACAACGCGACCGCGGTGGTCGTGGATGTGGTGGGATTGGCCGCGGAGACGCCGTACGACTCCGAGCGCCAGCGGGTAAGTCTCGAAGAGAAGCTAGGAGCCCTGCCATGAGCCGGTCCGTCAGCACGTGGTCCTACCGGCCGGGTGAGTGGGTCGCGATCTTCGGAGCCGCGACGACCCTGCTTCTCCCGGACAGCGAGAAGCAGCGGGCCGCCCAGCTCTGGGAGCTCGTCGATGGCGGGGCCGGCTTCGACGCCACCCTCGACCAGGTCCTCGCGCCCGGCCTCAGCGTCCTGCCCGCCTTCGTCCTGATCGGCACCGGCGAGGGCCCGACCAAGGTGATCGTGCGTGGCGCCGGCGTCCGGGCGACCCTCACCACCAACGACGAGAGCGTGGAGCTCGACGGGTCGACGGTCACCACCTGGGTCGAGCGCACCCTCGAGGGCGTCACCGCGCTCACGGTCTCGGTCGGCGGCGCCGGTGCCGACGGCCCCGACTACCTCATCGACGGCGGCCTGGTGCGCGTCGCCCGCATCGACCTCCCGCCCCACGCCGCTCCCGGCGCGGCCGAGGCCGCTCCCGGCGCGGCCGAGGCCGCTCCTGTGGTTGCCGTGGTCGAAGCGGTGCCCGAAGCGGTGCCCGAAGCGGTGCCCGAAGCGGTGACCGGCGCTGACGCCGAGGGGCCGGCCACCGAGGTCTTCTCGATCGACGAGCCCTCGCCGTTGGACGACGAGGCCGACACCAGCAGCGTCTCCCCCCCGGGCTTCGACCCGATGCCGGAGGACGGGCCGGCCCAGGACGCCTCCGGCATGGTCTGGGCGTCCGACGCCCCGCCCGCGCCGCCGATGGCGCCCCCGCTCGCGCCACCATTCCCGGGCGCCGTCGCGGTTCCCGACGACCACGACGGCATGACGCGGGCCGGCGCAGCGGGCGACGACGTCGGGCCGACGCCGCCCGGCATCCCCGGCCAGCCGCCGGCGCCCAGCGTGACCCGACCGGTGGCGACGCTGGTGATCTCCAACGGCGAGAGCGTCGAGGTCGACCGGGTCGTGCTGATCGGTCGCGCCCCCGAGGCCCGCCGCTTCACCGCCACCGAGCAGCCCCGGCTGGTCACAGTGCCCAGCGCGCTGCACGAGATCTCCTCGACCCACATCGAGGTGCGCCCGGGCTCCGGCGCCGACCACGGCAGCGCCGTGGTCACCGACATGGGCTCCACCAACGGCACCGTGCTGGTGCAGCCGGGCCTCGAGCCCGAGGAGCTCCAGCCCGGGATCGCGGTCCAGCTGATCCCGGGGGCGATCATCAACCTCGGTGACGGCGTGACCATCCAGGTCATGAACCCCTGATCCGGAAGACCGCACACCGATGACCCAGCTCGCGACATCCGAGGCGACGACGTATCCACCCGCGGAGCTCGACCGACGCTTCTATGCCTTCGTCGTCGACCGGTTGGTCGCCTGGGGCCTCTACGCCGCAGCGGTCTACGCCGCCTACCGCTACCTGATCGAGCCCGGCAACCTCGGCGGCGGCATCGGGCTGGTCGTGGGATCGGTGCTCGTGGTCGGCCTCGGGTTCTCGTTGCTGCTGGGCCTGGCCGGTGCGTCGCCCGGCAAGGCGCTGCTCGGCCTGCGGGTCGTCGCCGTCGAGACCGGGGCGCCGATCGGGGTCGGTCGTGCGGTGCTGCGCTCGCTCATCCTCGGGGTGGCTGCCCTGCCGACGTTCGGCATCGGGGTCGCCTCCCTGGCCTGGACGGCCGTGATGGACCGTGGTGAGCAGCGACGTGGCTGGCACGACCTGGTCACGCATGCCGTCGTGGTCGACGTCCGGCCAGCGCCCGAGGTCGACGATGTCGTCGAGGACCGGCCCCGACAGGTCGTCAACCTCACCGCCATGCGGCTCGTGCCCGCGGCGGCGGCACCGGCGCCGGCGGCACCGGTGCCGGCGGCACCGACCCCGCGTCGTGCCGCGCCCGTCGACGCGCCCCGCCCGACCGCACCCCCGACCGCCCCGTACGCACAGCTCGGCCCGCCGCTGGTCGCCGCACCCCGCCGCTCCGCCCCACCGACGTCCCCACCGACAGCGCCGCCGACAGCGCCGCCCGCGGAGAGCGCGGTGCCCAGCTGGCGCGTCGCGTTCGACACCGGGGAGGAGTTCGTCGTGGCGGGGCTGGCCCTCGTCGGACGGCGCCCCGAGGCGCGGTCGGGGGAGAGCGTGAGCCACCTGGTGCCGCTGCGCTCGAGCGACATGTCGCTGTCCAAGACACACGCCCAGTTCCAGGTCACGCCGGCCGGCGCGCTGGTGGTCATGGACCGGGGATCCACCAACGGCTCGGTCGTCATCCGGCAGGGTGTCTCCAAGGCACTCACGGCCGGGCGTCCCACGACGCTGCTCGCGGGCGACTCGGTGTGCTTCGGTGATCGACGGATGACGGTGGAGCGCGCATGACCTTCAGCTACGAACGCACGGTGAGCACCACGGCCGCCCCGGCCGCGATCTGGGAGCTGTGGAGCGACCCGGCCACGTGGCCGGTCTGGGACCCCGCGGTGCAGGACGTCCGGCTCGACGGGCCCTTCGAGCAGGGCACGACCGGCACGATGACCCTGACCGGTCCGATCGAGGTGCCGGTCAGCCTGGAGGTCGTCGTCCCCGGCAGCCGCTACCTCGACCAGCTGACGATGGGGGAGCTGGTGATCCGCATCGACCACGTCGTGCGACCGGTCGACGGGGGTGGCTCCGAGGTCACGGTCAGCACCACGATCGAGGGGCCAGGCGCCGACGCCATCGGGCCGATGGTCACCGCCGACGCGCCGGTCGCGCTAGAGGCCCTCGTCACCGCGGCCGAGAAGGCCTGACGCCCGGCGGACCCGGCTCCCCTCGGTGCGGCGTCGGGAGCGGGGACGCCACTGGACCGCTACCGACGCGCCACTCAGGGCGCGTCGTCGACCTGGGCGAAGACGTCGGGGCGGCCGATGAAAGTGGCCCGACCCAGCGGCCACACGAGCGCGAACACCTTGCCCACGACGAGGTCGACAGGCACGAACGCGTCGGCCGGGTCGCAGGCGGGTCCGGCGTCGATGCACAGGCGGGCCGAGGAGTCGGCCGACTGGTTGCGGTTGTCGCCCATGACGAAGAGCTCGCCGTCGGGCACCGGGCCGGCGGTCCAGTCGCAGGCAGGTCCGGGCATCGGCCCGTCGCAGCGCGGCTGGGGCTTGATGAAGTCGTCCTCGTCCAGCGCGACGCCGTTGACCTCGAGCCGTCCCTGTTCGTCGCAGCAGACGATGGTGTCGCCCTCGACGCCGATCACCCGCTTCACCAGGTGGCCGCCGCTGGGGTAGAGGCCGATCTTGCCCAGCCCCTTCACCAGCGGGCTGGTCGGCTCGGGCTGGATCCCGGTCAGCCAGTCGCCCGGGTCCTCGAAGACGACGACGTCGCCGCGCTCGGGGCCACCGCCGAACCAGTAGGAGACCTTCTGCACCAGGATCCGGTCGTTCTCGATCAGCCCGGGCTTCATCGAGGCCGACGGGATGTAGAACGCCTGCACGAACAGCGTCTTGATGAGCAGGGCGAGCGCGACGGCGACGGTGAGCAGCACGATCGTCTCGAGCCACAGCGGCATCTTGCGCGACTTCTTCTCCGTGACGGAGGAGTCGGCGGAGGCATCGGCGTCGGACACGTGTGGACCCTACGTCAGCGGCCCACAGCGACGTGGCCCGACGTGGCCCGGCGTGGCCCGGCGTGGTTCGGCGTAGGTTCGTCGCCATGGAGTCCTACGCCAGAGGAGAGCTCGGGCCGGCGTTGCTCGAGGAGACCATCGGAGCCAACCTGGAGCGAACGGTGCGCGAGCACCCCGACGGCGAGGCGCTCGTGGAGATGGCCAGCGGTCGTCGGTGGAGTTGGGCCGAGCTCGACCGCGACGTCGGTGCCGTCGCCCGCGGGCTGATCGCCGCGGGCCTGCAGCAGGGCGACCGGGTCGGGATCTGGGCGCCCAACTGCGCCGAGTGGACCCTGGTCCAGTTCGGTGCGGCCAAGGCCGGTGTGATCCTGGTCAACCTCAATCCGAGCTACCGCACCCACGAGCTCGGCTACGCGCTCAACCAGTCGGGGCTGCGCCTGCTCTTCGCCGCGACATCGTTCAAGACCAGCGACTACCGCTCGATGGTCGAGGAGGTCCGTCCGCAGTGCCCGGACCTGGAGCGCGTGGTCTTCGTCGACAGCGAGGACTGGACGGTGTTCGTGGACGGCGGGGCCGACCTGCCCGACGATGCACTGGCGGAGCGCTCCGCGGCCCTGCGCCCCGAGGACCCGATCAACATCCAGTACACCTCCGGCACCACCGGCTTCCCCAAGGGCGCCACCCTGAGCCACCGCAACATCCTCAACAACGGCTACCTCACGACCGAGCTGATCAACCTCACCGCGCAGGACCGGCTCTGCATCCCGGTGCCCTTCTACCACTGCTTCGGCATGGTCATGGCCAACCTCGGCTGCACCAGCCACGGCACGACGATGGTGATCCCGGGCCCCGGCTTCGACCCCGAGATCACCCTGCGCACGATCGCCGAGGAGCGCTGCACCGGCGTCTACGGCGTCCCCACGATGTTCATCGCGATGCAGCACCACCCGACCTTCGGCGACCACGACCTCTCGAGCCTGCGCACGGGCATCATGGCCGGCTCCATCTGCCCGGTCGAGGTCATGAAGCGCTGTGTCAACGACATGCACATGGCCGAGGTCTCTATCGCCTACGGCATGACCGAGACCTCGCCGGTGTCCTGCCAGACGCGCGCCGACGACGACCTCGAGCGTCGTACGGCGACGATCGGGCGGGTGCACCCGCACGTCGAGATCAAGGTTGTCGACCCGGTCACGGGCGCGACCGTGGAGCGCGGTGAGACCGGCGAGCTCTGCACCCGCGGCTACTCGGTGATGGTCGGCTACTGGGACGACCCGGACAAGACCGCCGAGGCGATCGACGCCGACGGCTGGATGCACACCGGCGACCTCGCGGTGATGCGCGAGGACGGCTACTGCACGATCGTCGGCCGGATCAAGGACATGGTGATCCGCGGCGGGGAGAACATCTATCCTCGCGAGATCGAGGAGTTCCTCTACGCCCACCCCGACATCGAGGACGTGCAGGTGGTCGGCGTCCCCGACGAGCGCTACGGAGAGGAGCTGTGCGCGTGGGTCCGGCTGCGGCCGGGCGCAGACCAGCTGGACGCAGACGGGGTGCGGGCCTTCGCGGCGGGCAGGCTGTCGCACTACAAGATCCCGCGCTACGTGATGGTGGTCGAGGAGTTCCCGATGACCGTCACGGGCAAGATCCGCAAGGTCGAGATGCGCGAGGAATCGGCGCGAGCCCTGGGCCTCAGCGGCTGATCACGGCTGTCACCCGGGTGACGGTGCCGGTGGCGCCGCGCCAGACGACCCAGCCGTCGTCGAGGCGGGGACCGCGTCCGGTGACCGTCATCGTCCAGGTCGCGCTCTCGCCGGGGCCAAGACGCAGGGCCTCGGGCATCACGCGCACGCGATGCTCGAAGCCCCGGGCCTGCGAGGAGAAGTAGAGCCGGCGTCCGGTGGTGTTGGTGAGTGTCCGCGTCGCGACCGCGGCTCCCGCGCCGAGGGTCACCGACGGGGTGTTGAGGGAGCGCTGGTCGCCCTCCCACCAGGCGCGGTAGGCGCCCGGGTCGAGCAGGTAGGCCAGCCCGGGGCGGGTGGCGCCCCGCGGGCGCAGCAGCCCCGAGCCGACGCGGTTCGCGGGGGCGCGACGCAGCCGGTCGGTCGACGTAACGAGGGCCGAGCGGGTCTCGACCGCGGACCAGTCGTGCCGGGAGAGCAGGACCGCTGCGGCGCCGCTCGTGGTCGCGGCGGCCGCCGAGGTGCCGGTCACGAAGTCCCAGCGCACCCCGCTGGGACGGGGCGGGACCGCCCCCAGCACCCCGACGGCCGGGGCGACGAGGTCGGGCTTCAGCACACCGGAGGCGGTGTCGCCGGAGCCGGAGAAGCCGGTGACAGCCCGGGACACGCGGTCGGAGGCGGCCGGTCGCAGCGTCACCCTGGCCCCGGGACGGGTCGCGAGCCAGCGCTTGACCGCGCGACCTGATGTGCGGTCGAGGTGGACGGTCGGCACCCGGTGGAAGTCGGCGTCGACGGAGCCGGGCCGCGTGTTGGTGAGGATCATGCCGACCCCGTCGGCCAGGGCCACGGCCTCGGACTTGTCGACCCGGCCGACCCCACCGCGGTCGCACACGACGATCCGGCCGTCGACGGTCGCGGCGTCCAGGCTGCCGGGCGTGCACACGCGGGCTGCCCCGACGCTCGCCCCCGGGGCCTTGGCGCGGGCGGCCAGCACCAGACGAGCCGGCCCCACCCGACGCGAGGCGACCATGGCGCCCTGCACGTCCGGCGCACCGGGCAGGACCACCTCGCCGCGACGCTGGGAGCCGACGGTGCCGCCCACGGTCGTGACCCAGGGGGCCGGGTGGGCTGCTCCACCGCCGTCGTTGCCCGCGGCGGCCACCACGACGACGTCGGCCTCTGCGGCGCCCAGCAGCGCAAGGTCGACGGTGTCGATGCGGGCGGGACCACCGACCGAGAGGTTGAGGACGTCGACCCCGTCGCGGGTGGCGTCGTCGACGGCCGTGACCAGGTCGGCCGTGGCGCAACCGTCGTCGCCCGGCTCGGGTGCGCTCCAGCAGGCCTTGTAGACCGCCAGCCTCGCCCGGGGCGCCACGCCGGAGAACCCACCGAGGTGCTGGTCGTGGACGCGCACGTCGACCCCGGCGTTGCCGGCCGCGATCGAGGCCATCTGGGTGCCGTGGCCGTCATCGTCGTGGGCCGAGAGTCGCGTGGTCACGCGCAGGTCGTCGGCGCCGAACCCCTCGACGTACCAGCGGGCGCCCAAGACCTTGCCGTTGCAGACCGGGGGGCCCTCGCCGTCCTCGCAGACACCCGTGAAGTCGCGCGGTCGTTGGCCGAGCCGGGGGGAGTGGGCGAAGAGCGGGCCCTCGGGGTCGAGGCCGGAGTCGACGACGCCGATCACCACGCCGACGCCTCCGCGAGCGGTGCCGGCGCCGCGGACCCGTGCGGCCGCGCCGGTGGCCGCACCCGCCGGGAGGGAGGCGAGCGGGCGCACGCTGTTGCGCTCGACCAGTGCCACCGTGGGGTCCTCGGCGAGGGTCGCGGCCTGCGCCGAGGTGAGACGTACGGCGAACCCGTTGAGCGCGGTCGTCCAGCGGTAGACAGGGGCGGGGTCGCCCACGGCGGCGAGCGCACGCCCCTGCTGCGCGAGGAGCCGCACGCTGCCCTGGACGCCCGTGGTGCCACCGACCAGCGCAGCCCCGGACAGCCCCGGCCCGCGGAGCGTGACCAGGTAGAGCGAGGTGTCCTCGGCGGTCTCCCCGGCCGTCACCGCCTGGGTCGCCGGCGCGGCGACGAGGCCAAGGGCTGCGCCCGCGAGCGCGACCAGGGCGACCACGGCGCGCGAGGCGCTGCGGCCGAGTGGTCGTCCTGCTGGTCGTCCTGCTGGGGTCACGATGTCCTCGACGTGGATGGAAGTCGTCCATTCTCTCTCACCGACCCCAATGGTGACCGGCGAACCTGGACTCGGCGGCCCCCGCCTACCCTGGCGTGGTGCCTGCCAGCCCCCTCGTCGTCGGCTTCGACCTCGACATGACGCTCATCGACACCGTCCCCGGATTCGCTGCGGTCCTCGCCGCGCTGGGTGGGGAGCTGGGCGTCGACTTCCCGATCGCGGAGATGACCGCGCGGCTGGGTCCGCCCCTCGAGAGCCTGCTGGCCGGCCACCTCGACGAGGACGCGATCGGCCCGGCCGGCGACCGGTTCCGCGAGCTCTACCCGACCCACGCCATCGACTCCGTGCCCACCTTGCCGGGCGCGCACGCCGCCCTCGCCGCCGTACGACGCCACGGTGGGCGGGTCATCGTGGTGACGGGCAAGTTCCCCCGCAACGCCGAGCTGCACGTGACCCACCTCGGGCTCGACGTCGACGTCCTCGAGGGCTGGGTGTGGGGGCTCGGCAAGGCAGACGCGCTGGTGCGCGAGGGCGCGGGCGTCTACGTCGGCGATCATGTCCACGACGTCGAGGGTGCGCTCGCGGCGGGGGTGCTGAGCGTCTCGGTGCTCACCGGTGGGTGCACCCGCGAGGAGCTCTTCAACGCCGGGACCCACGTCGTCCTCGACGACCTGCGCGCCTTCCCCGCGTGGCTCGACGACCACGTGGCGTCGCTCGGCTGACCAAGGGCCCGGTGACCGGCGGACAAACCGGTCGGAACGCCCGGGTCCGATGGCCTAGTCTGTGCCGTCGCGCTCGGATCGGCCGGGCGGTGGTGGAGAGGTCTGACCGTGCCCAGTGGCAAGGTGAAGTGGTTCGACGCGGACAAGGGGTTCGGGTTCTTGTCCCAGGAGGACGGACCCGACGTCTATGTGCACACGGACGCGCTGCCCGAGGGCATGACCGCCCTCAAGCCCGGCGCGCGCGTGGAGTTCGGCATCGCCCAGGGCCGGCGCGGTGACCAGGCGCTGCAGGTGCGCGTGCTGGACGCGCAGGCCTCCGTCGCGCGCAACCAGAAGCAGGCCAAGCGTCGCGCACCCGAGGAGATGACGCCGATCGTGGAGGACCTGATCCGGCTACTCGACGACGTCGGTGAGACCTACCGCCACGGCCGCCATCCCGACACCCGCACCGCCCAGCCGGCCGCCAAGCTGCTCCGCGCGCTGGCCGACGAGCTCGAGCTCTGAGGCTGCCCTGAGGGCTGCGCGGGTGGCTGGCAGCGGCCCCCGTCGCGTCAGGCGGTCGCGACGCTCCCCGTCGTACGACGACGCGGACGGCTGGCGAGAACGGACACGGTCCACGCGGCCAGCACGACGGCCGCGACCCCGAGGCCCAACCGGGGGTAGAGCGGCAGCGCGATGCCGACGAAGCCGCCGATGACCCACGCCAGCTGCAGGGTCGTGTCGCTGCGGGCGAACGCGCTGGCCTGCACCTGGGGGCGCACGCCGGACTGGATGGTCGCGTCCAGCGAGACCTTGGCCAGGGACTGGGCGAGCCCTGCCGTGAGACCGATCAGGGCCAGCATCAGGATCCCGTAGAAGAGGCCGGCGACCGCGATGACCGCCGCGTCGGCGACCAGCGCGAGCACCACCATCACCGCGGGGTTGATCTTCTTCAACAGCGAGGCCAGCAAGATGCCGAGGGTGTTGCCGAGGCCGGCGCCGCCGATCACGATCCCGAGCGTGATCTCGGGGGCGTAGTCGCCGATCGGGTTGTCGCGGAAGAGGAACGCCATGAACATCGTGAGGAACCCCGACAGCCAACGCGGTCCGCAGTTGGCCCGCAGCGCGAAGGCCACCTCCGGGGGGATGCGCGTGCCGCGCCGTCCCTCGGAGTTCGTAGGGCGCAAGGTCATGGCTTGCTCGCCGGCGCTCGCGTCGACCTTGTCGGGCAGCCGGATCGCGGCGATCGTGCCGAGCACGAAGACCAGGAACGCGAAGCGCAGCGACCACTCCGCACCGACGGTCGCGGCCAGCCCGGCGATCGGGGCGGCGATGGCGGCGCCGACGATGCCGGCCAGGGAGACCCGCCCGTTGGCCTTGACCAGGGTCAGGTCGTCGGGGAGCAGGCGGGGGACCGCGGCGGCCCGCGTGACGCCGTAGGCCTTGGAGGAGACGAGCACGCCCAGGGTCGCGGGGAAGAGCCACGCCGAGTCGTTGGCGACCGCGTCGGCCAGGACCCAGCACAAGAAGGCGCGCAGCGCGAAGGTGCCGCCCATCGCCCAGCGCCGACCGTGGCTGAACTTGTCGAGGAACGGGCCGATCAGGGGCGCCACGATGGCGAACGGCAGCATCGTGAGCGCCAGGAACAGGGCGACCTGGCTGCGCGCCTCGCTGGTCGCGCCGGCGAAGAAGAGGGTGCCGGCCAGCGAGATGACCACCGCAGCGTCGGCGGCGGCGTTGCACGCGTGCAGCTGGATGAGCCGGGCCAGCCCGGACTGGTCGGCGCCCTGGGCGTTGGCCGCCCTTCGCGCCTGCCGCACGGTGTAGGACCCTGCGGCGCCCGCACCCCGCGCGGCGCCCCGCACGCCCTTGGCCGTGACCTTCGCGCCGGTGCCCAGACCGTGGCCCAGACCGTGGCCGAGCCCCTTGCCGAGTCCCCTACCCACGCCTCTCGCCCGATCACCCGAGGGGGGCGTCGGCGGCGGTTCGTGGGACGACGACGTCATGGCCCCATCCTGCCCCGTGCGCCCCCGGGACCCACCCGACACCCCGCCCGACCTGACAGCGGCACCACGCATGAGTCATGCTTTCCTCCGTGGCGATCATCGTGCGCACCAAATCCGACTCCGTGGCAGCGTCCGCGGTAGACGAGGCGCGCTCCGCGCTGCTCCTCGACGTGGACCCCGTCGACGTGGGCGAGCACCTCGGCTCGCAGACCGAGGGCGAGCGGGTCGTGACCCACCTCTTCGCCTGCGAGCGCAAGGGTTATGTGGGGTGGCGCTGGTCCGTGACCGTCGCGCGCGCCTCGCGCCAGAAGCAGGTCACCGTCGACGAGGTCGTCCTGATCCCCGGCGACGAGGCGATCATCGCGCCCGAGTGGGTGCCCTACCGCGAGCGCCTCCAGCCCGGCGACATGTCCCCGGGTGACCTGCTGCCCGTCGACGACGACGACGCACGCCTCGTCCCGACCTACTCCTTCGGCGACGACCCGCTCGACGCCGACGAGTTGGCGCAGGTCCGCGAGGTCGCCAAGGACCTCGGTCTCGGGCGTGTGCGCACCCTCTCGCCCGAGGGTCGCGAGATGGCCGCCCAGCGCTGGTACGACGGCGACGGCGGCCCCGAGTCGGCCCTCGCACAGGCGGCTCCCGACACCTGCCACGGCTGTGGCTTCCTGGTCCGCCTCGCCGGTCCGCTCTCTGAGATGTTCGGCGTCTGCGCCAACGGTGATGCCAACGACGACGGCCGGGTCGTGGCGCTCGCGCACGGCTGCGGCGCCCACTCCGAGGTCCGGCTGGCCAAGAAGCACGAGCCCCAGCCGATGCCGGAGCACGTCTTCGACACGCTGTCCTCCGACGGCTACGACATCGTCTGAGCCGCACCTGACCACCCGGACATGACGAAGGGGCCCGACCAGCAGTGCCGGTCGGGCCCCTTCGTCGTGCTCGAGGTGCCGGGGGTGGGCTCAGCCCTGCCCGGCGGCCGCAGCGGCGGCCTGCTCCGAGCCGGCGCCCTCGGTGGAGAGGCGGCCGCCCTTGTCCTCGAGGTGCGCGCGGATGAACCAGTGGAACAGCTCGAGCTGCTCTGTCTGGCCGATGAACATGTCCTCGGTGACCGGGTCGAGCTCGCCGAGCACCTTGATGCCGTCGCGGTAGCTGGTGATGACACCCTGGTAGACGAGGTCCAGGGCGCCGAGGTGCTCCTGGGTGGTCGCCCGACCGATGCTGTACTCGTCCCACGTGCGGGCGGCGACGATCGAGCCGGGGGTGCCCTGGGGCGAGCCGCCCAACGTGGCCATCCGCTCGGCCAGGTCGTCGGCGAAGCCGCGCACGGCGTCGACCTGGGGGTCGATCATCTCGTGGACGGAGATGAAGTGCGGGCCGACGACGTTCCAGTGGACGTGCTTGAGGGTCAGGTGAAGGTCGTTGGCGGCGTGCAGGCGCTCCTGCAGCAGCTCGACGACGCGCTCGGCGTCAGCGTCGGACATGCCGGGGACCGTGTAGTGCAGCTTGGGAGTCATGACAGGTGTGTACCCGTCGGCCACACCACCGAAACGCGGGCGCAGGACACGTCTCGCGACCCGGTGGACGTTCAGCCCGGGGGCGTCGGGGGTGTCGGCTCCGCAGCCTCGACCACGGTGCGGAAGTCGCGGCGGCGCTTGCAGTACTCCAGCCCCAGCAGGCCCAGACCGACCCCGGTCAGGCAGGCCCAGAGCCACCAGGTGGTGCCGTCCTCGGAGAGCCGCCCGTAGAACGGCAGCAGGGCCACGAACCCGAGGAAGAAGATCGCCGTCCCGACCTGCACCGTGCGCACGCCGTCGACGTCGAGCGGCTCCACGTCGGCCAGGAGGTAGGTCTTGTTCCTGAACTCGTGCTGCATCGGTTGGTCGTCACGGAGCTCCACATCCGCCACGCTAGTCGAAACCCCGGTCCCGTGTGAGGCGTGCCGTGACGTGGCGCCCGCCATGATGGAGGGGTGAGCGACCCCCTGGAGCACCTCGTCCGTCCGAGCGTCGACCACGGGACGGCGGTGCTGGTGCTCGCGGGGTCCAGCGGCGCGCTGGAGACCGACCGCTGCCGGGTGCTCGCGGCCCACGGCGCGACGGCACTGACCATCCGGTGGTTCGGCGGTCGTGGGCAGCAGCCCGGCACCTTCGAGGTGCCGGTCGAGTCGTTCACCGCTGCGCTCGACCGGTTGGCGGGCGATGCCGACCGGCTCGCGATCGTGGGCTCCTCCTTCGGCGCCGAGGCGGCGCTGCTCACGGCGTCCCTGGACGCCCGGGTCGACGCGGTGGTCGCGCTCGCGCCGTCGTCGGTCGTGTGGGCCGGCGTCGACGAGCAGGGGCGGCAGACGTCGCACTGGACGTGGGGCGGGCGACCGGTCTCCTTCGCCCCGTTCGACGACTCGTGGTCGGCCGACACCGACCCGCCCTCCTACCGCCGGCTCTACGAGCAGAGCCTGCGTCGTCACGCCGAGGAGGCGGCCGCCGCCGCGATCCCGGTCGAGCGGATCGTCGGGGACGTCGTCCTCGTCGCGGGGGAGGACGACCAGGTGTGGCCGGCGGCCGACTTCGCCCGCGCGATCGCCGCCCGTCGTACGTCGCACGGGCGCGAGACCGTCGTCGTCACGCACCCGGACGCGGGGCACCGCGTGGTGCTGCCGGGCGAGGTGCCGGTGGAGCGGGGGAGGGCGATGGCCGGCGGCGGGACCGCCGGGGCCGACGCCGCCCTCGGCCGCCTGGCCTGGCCGCACCTGCTCCGGAGCCTGCGCCTCGCCGAGTAGCCCCGCGGAACGTGCCCGCGGAATAGTTAGCACGGGTAATGACTTATGCTAATGACATGCCAACTGTGGAGAAGGTCGCCCGCACCGACGCCGGACTCGCCTCCGAGCTCCGGCTCTCGGTCATGCGCCTGCGTCGTCGCCTCGCTGTCGAGCGCCACCCCGACAACGAGCTGAGCATGAACGCGATGGCCGTGCTGGGTGCCCTCCATCGCTTCGGCGACCTGACGGTGGGCGACCTCGCCGCGCGCGAGAAGGTCCAGCCGCCGAGCATGACCCGCACCGTCAACTGTCTGGTCGACGGTGGCCACGCCACGCGCCGCCGTCACGAGACCGACGGCCGGCAGGTGGTGGTGGTCCTCACCGACTCCGGCCGCGCGACCGTCCTGTCCGACCGGGCCCGCCGAGACGAGTGGCTCGCCACCCGCCTGCGCGAGCTGACCCCTGCCGAACGTGCCGTGCTCCGCAGTGCGGCCCCGATCCTGGAGAGACTGGCCTCCCACGAGTGAGCACCCCGTGAGTCCCACCTTCCGTTCCCTGCACAACCAGAACTACCGGCGCTACGCCGCCGGCAACCTGGTGTCCAACACCGGCACCTGGATGCAGCGCGTCGCGCAGGACTGGCTGGTCCTGCTGCTGACCGGCAACAGTGCCGCCGCGATCGGCATCACCACCGGCCTGCAGTTCCTGCCCTTCCTCCTGCTCTCGCCGGTCGCCGGCCTGCTCGCCGACCGGATCCCCAAGCGTCGCCTGCTCCAGATGACCAACATCGGCATGGCCGCCCCCGCGTTCGTGCTCGGCGTCCTGGCGGTCACCGGGACCGTGCAGATCTGGCACGTCTACGTGCTCGCCCTCGTGCTGGGCGTCGCCTCCGCCTTCGACGCCCCGGCCCGGCAGTCGTTCGTCTCGGAGATCGTCGACGCCGAGGACCTCACCAACGCCGTCGGCCTCAACTCGGCCGGCTTCAACTCCGCGCGGATCCTCGGACCGGCCATCGCGGGCGTCTCGATCGCGCTGCTCGGCTCCGGTGTCGGCGCCACCGGGTGGGTGATCCTGGTCAACGGGCTCAGCTACGTCGCCCCGATCCTGATGCTCGCCTCGCTGGACGGCACGCGGCTGCACGTCGCCGCGCTGGTCGAGCGCGAGCCCGGCCAGATCCGCGCCGGCGTCTCCTACGTGCGGGCCCGTCCCGACCTGATGCTGATCCTCGGGATCGTCTTCTTCACCGGCACCTTCGGCCTCAACTTTCAGATGACCTCCGCGCTGATGGCCACCCAGGTCTTCGACAAGGGGCCGGCAGAGTTCGGGCTGCTCGGCACGTTCATGGCGGTGGGCTCCCTCGCCGGATCGCTGCTCGCGGCCAGTCGGGAGGGTGTCCGGCACCGGCTCGTCGTCGGAGCGGCCGTGGCCTTCGGTCTGCTCGAGATCGTCGCCGGCCTGGCCCCGTCGTACCTGCTCTTCGCCTTGATGTGCCCCCTGCTCGGCATCACCGCGCTGACGATGATCACCAGCGCCAACGCGTTCATGCAGCTCAACACCGACGCCGGCATGCGCGGGCGGGTGATGGCGCTCTACATGATGATCTTCATCGGCGGGACGCCCCTGGGCGCACCCCTCGTCGGGTGGGTGGGGGAGGTCTACGGAGCCCGTTGGACCCTCATCTTCGGGGGAGCCATGACCGTCGCGGGGGTGCTCCTGGCCAGTGCGCTCTACCTGCGGACCAAGGCCCGTCAGGAGACCCCGGCCCAGGTCTCTCAAGCCGCGTTTTGACCCTCACCCAGGCGGCCGGTAATCTCGGTCCTCGTGTCTGGGACGACCAGATGCGTTGCGCGTGCCCAAATCCGGGTGCTCACCACTGGCACATCGATCAAGCGTCACGTCGTGCTGGCAAAGTGCCGAGCACAGAGAGCTTCTCAGAGAGGGAACCACCAGGTGCCCACGATTAACCAACTGGTCCGCAAGGGCCGCCAGGACAAGGTGTCCAAGAGCAAGACGCCTGCCCTGAAGGGTTCGCCCCAGCGACGCGGTGTCTGCACCCGCGTCTACACCACCACCCCGAAGAAGCCGAACTCCGCCCTCCGCAAGGTCGCCCGTGTGCGCCTGTCGAGCGGCGTCGAGGTCACGGCCTACATCCCGGGCGTCGGTCATAACCTCCAGGAGCACTCCATCGTGCTCGTCCGCGGCGGCCGGGTGAAGGACCTCCCCGGTGTCCGTTACAAGATCATTCGCGGCACGCTCGACACCCAGGGTGTCAAGAACCGCAAGCAGGCCCGCAGCCGTTACGGCGCGAAGAAGGAGAAGAGCTAATGCCCCGCAAGGGTCCGGCCCCGAAGCGGCCGATCGACATCGACCCGGTCTACGGCTCGCAGCTGGTCTCCCAGCTCGTCTCGAAGGTCCTCCAGGACGGCAAGAAGCAGGTTGCCCAGCGCATCGTCTACGGCGCTCTCGAAGGTTGCCGCGAGAAGAACGGCACCGACCCCGTCGTCACGCTCAAGCGTGCGATGGACAACGTCAAGCCGTCCATCGAGGTCAAGTCCCGCCGTGTCGGTGGCGCGACCTACCAGGTCCCGATCGAGGTCAAGGGCACGCGCAGCACCACGCTGGCGCTGCGCTGGCTCGTCGGCTACGCCGCGGACCGTCGTGAGAAGACGATGTCCGAGCGCCTGATGAACGAGATCCTCGACGCGTCCAACGGCCTCGGTGCCGCTGTGAAGAAGCGTGAGGACACGCACAAGATGGCCGAGTCCAACAAGGCCTTCGCCCACTACCGCTGGTGATCCATGCGTGAGGAGTGCGCCGCACTCCTCACGCCACCTGCATTCCAACCACTTCCGAGGGACTGAGACTTTCAGTGGCTGTCGACATCACCACGGACCTCAACCAGGTTCGCAACATCGGCATCATGGCGCACATCGACGCCGGCAAGACCACCACCACCGAGCGCATCCTCTTCTACACCGGCATCACCTACAAGATCGGTGAGGTCCACGAGGGCGCGGCCACGATGGACTGGATGGAGCAGGAGCAGGAGCGTGGCATCACGATCACCTCCGCTGCGACCACCTGCTGGTGGAAGAACCACCAGATCAACATCATCGACACCCCGGGCCACGTCGACTTCACCGCCGAGGTTGAGCGCTCGCTGCGCGTCCTCGACGGCGCCGTCGCCGTCTTCGACGGTGTCGCCGGTGTCGAGCCCCAGACGATGACCGTGTGGCGTCAGGCCAACAAGTACTCCGTGCCTCGCATGTGCTTCGTCAACAAGCTCGACCGCACCGGTGCCGACTTCTTCCGCTGCGTCGACATGATGGTGGAGCGTCTCAACTCCACCCCGCTGGTCCTCCAGCTGCCGATCGGCGCCGAGGGCGACTTCATCGGTGTCGTCGACCTGGTGGGCATGCGCGCGCTGGTCTGGCGCGGCGAGACCACGATCGGCGAGGACTACGTCGTCGAGGAGATCCCGGCCGAGCTGGCCGAGCAGGCTGCCGAATACCGCGAGAAGCTGCTCGAGACGCTGTCGGACGCCGACGACGTCATCATGGAGAAGTTCCTCGACGAGGGCGAGTTCACGGTCGAGGAGCTCGAGGCCGCGATCCGTCGCGCGACCCTGGCCGACAAGATCAACCCGGTCCTGTGCGGCACCGCGTTCAAGAACAAGGGCGTCCAGCCCCTGCTCGACGCCGTCGTCAAGTACCTCCCCTCCCCTCTCGACATCGACGCGATCATCGGTCACTCCGTCAAGGACGAGACCGTCGAGGTCAAGCGACTGCCCTCCGACGACGAGCCGTTCTCGGGCCTGGCCTACAAGATCGCGACCGACCCGCACCTCGGCAAGCTGATCTACGTCCGCGTCTACTCCGGCAAGCTCGCCGCCGGAGCGACCGTGGTCAACTCGGTGAACGGCCGCAAGGAGCGGATCGGCAAGGTCTACCAGATGCACGCCAACAAGCGTGAGGAGATCGCGTCGGTCGGCGCCGGTCAGATCGTGGCCGTCATGGGTCTCAAGGACACGAAGACCGGTCACACCCTGTGCGACCCCCAGCACCCGGTCATCCTCGAGTCGATGACGTTCCCGGCCCCGGTCATCGAGGTCGCGATCGAGCCCAAGACCAAGAGCGACCAGGAGAAGCTCGGCACCGCGATCCAGCGGTTGTCCGACGAGGACCCCACGTTCACCGTCAAGGCGGACGAGGAGACCGGTCAGACGATCATCGCCGGCATGGGCGAGCTCCACCTCGAGATCCTCGTCGACCGCATGAAGCGCGAGTTCCGCGTCGAGGCCACCGTCGGCAAGCCGCAGGTGGCCTACCGCGAGACGCTCCGCAAGGTCGTCACCAAGCACAGCTACACCCACAAGAAGCAGACCGGTGGGTCCGGCCAGTTCGCCAAGGTCGTCGTCTCGCTCGGCCCCAACATCGACCCCGAGACGGGCGTCGGTGCTGGCTACCTGTTCGTCAACGCCACGTCCGGTGGTCGTGTGCCGAAGGAGTACATCCCTTCGGTGGACCAGGGCGGCCAGGACGCCCTCGAGTTCGGCATCCTCGCCGGCTACCCGATGGTCGACGTGAAGTTCACCCTGGAGGACGGCGCCTACCACGACGTCGACTCCTCGGAGCTCGCGTTCAAGATCGCCGGGAACCAGGCCTTCAAGGAGGCCGCCCGCATGGCGAAGCCGGTCCTGCTCGAGCCGATGTTCGCGGTCGAGGTGATCACGCCGGAGACATTCCTCGGCACGGTCATCGGTGACATCAACAGCCGGCGCGGCCAGATCCGCGCGCAGGAGGAGAGGCACGGCGACATCGTCGTTGCTGCCCTCGTGCCGCTCTCCGAGATGTTCGGGTACGTTGGCGACCTGAGGTCCAAGACCTCCGGTCAGGCGTCGTACTCGATGGAGTTCGACTCGTACGCCGAGGTTCCCACGAACATCGCCGACGAGATCATCAAGAAGGTGCGTGGGGAGTAACCCTCACCGGGCACCACCACGCAGCGCGCACCACCCCCGTCAAGCACGAGTCAAGTATCAACCCAACCAGGAGGAGCCCCCAGTGGCTAAGGCGAAGTTCGAGCGGACCAAGCCGCACGTCAACATCGGCACCATCGGTCACATCGACCACGGCAAGACGACGTTGACCGCTGCAATCACCAAGGTGCTGCACGACGCGTACCCGACCCTCAACGAGGCGTCGGCGTTCGACCAGATCGACAAGGCGCCCGAAGAGCGTCAGCGCGGGATCACGATCTCGATCTCGCACGTCGAGTACCAGACCGAGTCGCGCCACTACGCGCACGTCGACTGCCCTGGTCACGCTGACTACATCAAGAACATGATCACCGGTGCGGCCCAGATGGACGGCGCGATCCTCGTGGTCGCCGCCACCGACGGTCCCATGCCGCAGACGCGTGAGCACGTGCTGCTCGCCCGCCAGGTCGGCGTGCCGTCCCTGGTCGTGGCGCTCAACAAGTGCGACATGGTCGACGACGAGGAGCTCATCGAGCTCGTCGAGATGGAGGTGCGCGAGCTCCTCTCCGAGTACGAGTTCGACGGCGACGAGATCCCCGTCATTCGCGTTGCCGCTTTCCCGGCCCTCCAGGGCGACGAGAAGTGGGGCAAGTCGATCCTTGAGCTCATGGCCGCGGTGGACGAGTCCATCCCGACCCCCGAGCGCGAGACGGACAAGCCCTTCCTCATGCCCGTCGAGGACGTCTTCACGATCACCGGTCGCGGCACGGTCATCACCGGTCGCATCGAGCGCGGCATCGTCAAGGTCAACGAGGAGGTCGAGATCATCGGCATCCGCACGACTTCCCAGAAGTCGACCGTGACCGGTGTCGAGATGTTCCGCAAGCTGCTCGACGAGGGCCAGGCCGGCGAGAACGTCGGTCTCCTGCTGCGCGGCACCAAGCGCGAGGACATCGAGCGCGGCATGGTCGTCATCAAGCCGGGCACCACGACCCCGCACACCAACTTCGAGGCCTCGGTCTACATCCTCTCGAAGGAGGAGGGCGGGCGTCACACGCCGTTCTTCAACAACTACCGCCCGCAGTTCTACTTCCGCACCACGGACGTGACCGGCGTCGTGACCCTCCCCGAGGGCACCGAGATGGTCATGCCGGGCGACAACACGGAGATGCTCGTCGAGCTGATCCAGCCGATCGCCATGGACGAGGGCCTGCGTTTCGCGATCCGTGAGGGTGGCCGCACCGTCGGCGCCGGCCGGGTCACCAAGATCACCAAGTGATCACTGCGCCCTAGGCGCAGCAGCACCTGCACCACCAGGACGGCCCCGGACCTCGTGTCCGGGGTCGTCCTGCGTCTGGCGAGTCGGCGCAATGTTGCAGACCCACACGCCGAGTCGGCGCAATGTTGCAGCGGAACCGCCGCACGGGTGCAACATCGCGCCGACTCGGCGAATCGCTTCCCTCGTAGGGCGTCCAGGAGGATGGGACCATGAACGACCGTGTGACCCCGACCCGCCCCCACCGCAAGCTGACCGACGACGGTCGCCGGATGCGGGAGGTGCTGAGCTACTCCCGTCGGGGGAGCCGGTTCACGCCCAGCCAGCAGCAGGCGTGGGACGCCCACCACGAGGGCTGGGTCATCCCCGACGTCGCCGTCGACGAGCCCGGCTTCGCCTGGTCGCAGTGGTTCGGGCGCGAGGCGCCGCTGATCATCGAGATCGGCAGCGGCGTCGGCGAGGCGACCGGTGTGCTCGCGGCTGCTCGCCCGGAGTGCAACGTGTTGGCGCTCGAGGTCTGGCTGCCGGGCGTGGCGGCCGGGCTCAACGAGGTGGCCGCGGCGGAGGCGAGCAACGTGCGCTTCTGCTCGGTCGACGCGGTCTGGGCGATCGAGAACCTCGTGGCACCTGGAGCCGTCCGTGAGCTCTGGACGTTCTTCCCCGATCCGTGGCCCAAGACCCGCCACCACAAGCGGCGCATCGTCTCGCCGGACTTCGCTCGCACCGTCGCCTCCCGCCTCGAGGCGGGGGGGCTGTGGCGGCTGGCGACCGACTGGGCGCAGTACGCCGAGCAGATGCTCGCCGTTCTGGACGCAGAGCCTGGTCTCGAGGGCGGGGCCGTCGAGCGCTGGTCGGAGCGTCCCGTGACGAAGTTCGAGCGCAAGGGGTTGGCGGTCGACCGCGACATCGTCGACGTCGCCTACCACCGCGTGGGTTGAGGCCCTAACGGGAGTGGCCGCGTCGCGCCACCTCGAGGAGGGCGAGCTCCTCGTCGACATGGGGGTCCTCTTCGCCGATCGCCTCCAGCTCGACCTTGATGCTGCGCTGCATGGCGAGAGCGTCCTCGGTGCGTCCGAGGTGTCGCAGTGCCCGCGCCACCATCCAGCGGGCGATCCTGGTGCGTCCCGCGTCCCCCTGGCGTTCGCGGGCACCCCACGCGTTCTCGAAGGCCGCCAGGGCGTCGTGCCACTCACCGGCGTCCGCGTGGGCCATGCCGATGTTGTTGAGCAGCGAGGCGTCCCAGTCGCGCGCCCGCAGGTCCGCACTCGCGCGGGCGATCCGTAGTGCCTCCTCGTGCAGGGCGCCCTGCACCTCGGGTGGAGCATCGAGCGCGATCATGTGCAGCGCGTCGACGTGCACCTCGTCGCAGCCGATCGCAGCGGCCGCGGCCGCCTCGAACTCCGGTCGCGCCGCGTCCAGCAATCCACGGGTGCGCAGGATGCGTCCGCGCTCGAGATGGATCCGCGCCGCCACCTCGGCGTCGACCGCGGTGGTGGCTGCCAGCAGGCCCAGCCCGTCGTCGTAGCGACCCTGGAGGCCGACGGCCCGAGCCAGCTGCGTCATCAGGATGTGCTGGTCGCGCGCGCCTGCGCCGCGGATGGCGCGACGCAAGCGGTTCTCGGAAGCGGCCGGGTCGTCGAAGTCCCAGAGGGAGGTCAGGTCGAGCACGACCCCATCCTGCCGCCTTGCGCTGCTGGGTGACAGCCTCCCTCGTCGACGCACCGCAGCCGCGGACCGGTGAGGGCGGCCTGACCGAGTGAGGCGCGGACGTCACGGTCGGGAGGTGAGCCGCCGCCGCAGCTCGGCCTCGCGGCGCAGCCGGGCCTGGTCGCGCTCGCGCCGCGAGGCCATGACCGCGGCCAGGAAGTCCTCGGGGCGGGCGTGGGGCGGGGGAGCGGGCGCCACGTGGTGGCGGACCTCGTCGGCGAGACGGGCGCCGATGGATGCCCGGGCCTCGGGGGCGATGCTGGCCGAGCGGCCGAGGAACTGGCGGACCGCCAGAGCCAGGCCGGTCGGCAGCGAGGTCATGTCGGCGCTGCGGGCCCAGCCCGCGAGGTGGGGCGGCATGATCGCCGGCGGGGCGAGCTGCAGGCGCACCCGGTCGCGGACGACGTACGTCCCCGCCGCGTAGTCGCCTAGCCGCTTTCCGCGGCTGCTCAGCAGCGCGGAGAAGAACGCCGGCACCCCGCTGAAGGCGTAGATCTCGACGAAACCGATCAGGGCACGGATGAACGCGTGCTGGACGGTGATCGGCCCGGCGTCGTCACGGACCGTGCGCAGGCCGAGTGCGAGCTTGCCGAGGCTGCGCCCGCCGGTCAGCGTCTCGACGACGGTCGGGAAGACCAGGAACACCGTGACCAGCGTGCCGATCAGGGCCACGTGCGCCAGCGCGGCGTCCGTGTCGATGGCGGCGACGAGGGCGACCAGGATGACGCCGACCAGCAGGACGCCGGTCGTGAGCAGGTCGATGAGGCCGGAGGCGATGCGGGCGCCGAGGCTCGCGGCCGGCAGGTCGAGCGCGACGGCCTCGCCGGTGACGAGGTCGTCGGTCGTCAGGGTCGCGAACTCTGGGGACATCGCGGTCAGTCTAGGTCGGCCCCGGCCGGGACGACGTGCCTAGAGTGGGCGCGTGGACCTCGACGCCTACGTGCTCGCGCACGCCCACGAGTGGGAGCGCCTCGACACCCTGGTCCGCACCCGCCGGCTCAGCGGCGCGGAGAGCGACGAGCTGGTCGAGCGCTACCAGCAGGTGGCCACGCATCTCTCGGTCGTGCGTACGTCGGCCCCCGACGCCTCCCTCGTCGCGCATCTCTCCTCGTTGCTCGCCCGGGCCCGCAACCGCGCCGTCGGCACCCGCGTGGCCTCGTGGCGCGGCGTCCGAACCTTCTTCCTGGAGCGCTTCCCAGCCGCGCTCTACCGGCTGCGC
Source organism: Nocardioides psychrotolerans (assembly GCF_900113685.1). GTDB lineage: Bacteria > Actinomycetota > Actinomycetes > Propionibacteriales > Nocardioidaceae > Nocardioides > Nocardioides psychrotolerans. The sequence goes on along the minus strand of NZ_FOQG01000001.1, from coordinate 258,777 downwards.
TGGTGGTGGTTGGGCTGCGTCGCAGCCAACGTGGTCGTCGCGGCGGCGATGATGTGGTGGCTCCTCGACCACCCGACCGTCGAGCAGACCCTGCTCTCGCCGGCCGAGGTCGACCAGCTGGTCAACGAGGACTTCGAGGGCTACTACAGCGAGTACGCCGCCAGCCACTTCGCCGCGCAGGTCTGGATCAACAACGCCTGGGTCTCGGCCCTCTGCATCGCGCTCGGGATCCTGGGCTTCCCGGTCGTGCAGCTGCTCTTCAGCAACATCCTGAACCTGGCGATCATCGGCTCGGTGATGATGCGCGCCGACCGCGGTGAGCTGTTCTGGGGCCTGATCCTCCCGCACGGGCTGCTCGAGCTCACGGCCGTCTTCGTGGCCGGCGGGGTGGGGCTACGCCTGTTCTGGTCGTGGATCGAGCCCGGTGGCCTCACCCGCCCCCAGTCCGTGGCGCGGGAGGGCCGCACCGCCGCCACGGTGGCCCTCGGGCTGGTGGTGGTGCTCGCGGTCAGCGGCGTGATCGAAGCGTTCGTGACGCCCTCGGGGCTCCCCACGTGGGCGCGGATCTCGATCGGTGTGCTCGCCGAGCTGGTCTTCCTCGCCTACGTGTTCGTGCTCGGCCGCAACGCCGCCCAGCGCGGCTTCACCGGCGATCTCGACGCGGCGCTGCTCGAGGACCGGGTCGCGACGCAGGCCTGAGGCGCGGTCCGACGCCGAGCTGGCCGGCCCTCAGCCGAGCGCAGCGACCGCGAGCACCAACGCCAGCACGGCGAACAGCCCGCGCAACCGGTCGGCACGCAGCAGCCGGCGCAGCAGCGCCGGGTCGGGCGTGACCAGGCGGCCGTGGGTGGGTGCCGCGGCGACCGCGGTGACGACCACAGAACCCGCGGCGGCGAGGACCGCGGCGACACCGAGCGTGCTCGGCGAGGACGCGAGCAGCCAGGCACCCGTTGGCACCAGCGCGCCGTACGTCATCCCCACGAGGGGGACGATCAGGCGGCTGTGACGGGCGTGCGCGTCGCGCCACAGCGACGCCGGGACCCGCGCGAGCACGGGATAGACGAGCGCCGTGACGGTGAGCTGGAAGCCGGCATGCAGCGCGGCAGCGAGGGCGAAGGCGACCCCGGCCGTGATCATCGGTCGTTCACCGGTCGATCACCGGTCCACGAGTCGGGACGCGAGCACGGCGCGGGCGGCCCGCTCACCGCTGACCATCGCGCCCTGGATCGAGCCGGTGTCGCGGTGGTCTCCGCACATCACGATGCCGCGGTCGATGACCACCGGGCGCCGCTCGGAGAAGGGCGCGAGCTGCACGGGCAGCGCGTGCGGGATCTCCTGGCGCGCGATCGAGCGCCAGCGGGTGGTGGCCGAGCCGAGCAGCTCGCCGGCGTGGCGGGCGATCTGCTCCTCGGTCGGCGCGGGCGTGCCGGGGTGCATCAGAGCCGAGGCCTGGACGAGGTGCAGCCCCGCCGGGGCGTACGACGGCGCGGCGGTCGAGACGACGGCCGTGTTCAGCACGGGCCCGGAGGCGCGGGTGCGGGCGTCGACGTGGAGCAGGCCGCGGTGGGTGGGCAGCTCGTCGGTCGCGAACCAGTGCGTCACGACCCCCTTCATCACTGGCGTGTAGGCCTGCGTCAGCCGGGCCGCCTCGGGGGCAGCGGTCGCGACGACGACGTGGCGCGCGCGGAGCCTCTCGCCCGACACCGAGAGCGTGTAGTCACCCGAGGAGCCCGCCAACGACTCGACCTCGCGGCCCAGCGAGATCCGACCGGTGAGCGACGCGGCGAGCTGCTCCGGCAGCGCCTGCATGCCGGCGGCGGGAAGGCCCGGCACGCCGGTGGCGAAGGCGCGGGTCAGCACCAGGGCGTAGGCGGCCGACGTCGACTGGTCGTCCTCGAGCAGGACGCCGGCGAGGAAGCGCTCCAGCACCGTGCGCAGCTCGCCGTCCATGCCGACGCGGTCCAGCGACTGACGCAGGCTCCCGTCGAACGATCGTGGCAGGCGCGTCGCGAGTCTCCCGCGGCCCACGCTGGCCCTGGCCAGGGGCGCGAGCCACCGGGCCATCGCGACACCTTCGCGGGGTCTGGTGATGACCGAGCGCAGCGTCGTGGGCGCCAGGCGGGGCTCCCGCAGCGGGTGGCCGAGCTCCTGGAGGCCGTCGTCGAGGAGCGCAGCGACGCCCGCCGGGAACGACTGGAGCTGGAGCGCCGCGACGTCGACGGACCGCTTGACGGCCGGGTAGCCCGGGTTGAGCAGCTGGAAGCCCCGGTCGACGAGGAAGCCGTCGACCACGTCGGTGCGGATCCGTCCGCCGACGGCGTCGGCGGACTCCAGGACCCGCACCTCGAGGCCGGCGCGGGTCAGCGCCCGCGCCGCCTGGAGGCCGGCCATGCCGGCTCCGACGACGGCGACGTCGATGTCGAGGTCGAGACCGGCCATCTCAGCGGCCGCCGAACCGGTCGACGTAGGCCACGACGCGGTTGAACATCGAGGTCACCGACGCCAGGTCGGCCATGCCGGGGGCGGGCCGCTCGGCGAGGTCGTAGAGGACCGGCGCTGCGTCGTGCGGCAGAGCAGCGGCAACGACCTGGGTGCAGATGCGCGAGGCGTCGCGCACGGCGGCCGGCTCGACGGTCCAGATCGACTCGAAGACGCGGTCGCGGTCGCGCACGTCGCGCTGACCGGGCAGCTCCCAGGCGGTGAGGGCCACCGGCAGGTCGACGGCGTCGCAGATGACGGCCCACTCGCGACGCATGGGGGCGTCCAGCGCCAGCGGCACCTTGACCGGCGAGCTGCCCGGCTCCTCGGTGTCCCAGTCGGCGAAGACGAAGGCCGACTTCGCCACACGGGCGAGCTCGACCCAGCGGTCGTGGGCGGGGTCGTAGTTCTTGGCTGCCTGGAAGGCGCCGAAGATGTGCGCCCGGTCGGCCTTCGCGCAGAACTCGTCCTCGATCGCCCAGGAGAGCGCGAGCAGGGTCGACTTCTTCAGCCGGTGGGTGGCCAGGTGCGGGTGCAGGCGCCGCAGGCCGGCGAAGACCGAGGGTGCCGGGGGAGCGACGTCGAGGAGGGCCGCGCTGGTCGTCTCACCGATGGCGACGTCGAGGCGTACGCCGGCATCCCGACGTCGCAGCACGGCCAGCACCGCCCCTACGTCGGACTCCGCGTAGCGTCGGTGCCCGCTGTCGAGCCGGCGCGGGCTCGGGAACCCGTGGCGCTGCTCCCACATCCGCAGGGTGGCCGTGCTCAGACCGGTGCGTTCGGCGAGGTCCCCGATCGTGAGTGACGAATTAGTGGGCCCAGCCCCTTGCGCAAACCTCAACGTCGTGTTCATGCTGTCACTGTACATCCTCAACAGGTTGTTGAGGAAGTTGTGGAATACCACCACAGAAAGCGTGACGACGATGAGCAGTCAACCAATGGACAGCACGAGCAACGAGGTCGTCGACTGGACGGACCTCGGTGCCAGGATGTGGAGCTTCCTCACGGGACGCGAGGCAGCGATCCACTACCGGTTCGAGGACATGGCCGTCGAGGTCCCGCGCGACACGGGCCCGAGCTCGCCGCGGGCCACGTGGAAGGTCAACGGCACCCTGACGATCACCACCAGTGACCAGGGCCAGCCCGTGCAGCCGGTCCGGGACCGGCCGTGACGCTGACCCTCGTCGCCGACCTCGAGTTCGAGATCGAGCGTCCAGGCAGCAACCCGGTCCGGGGCCGGCTCCGCGGGTCCGGCGACCGGATGACGCTGGAGGTCGACGACCCCGGCGCCTTCGCCGGTGCCGGCGACGCGGTCTCGGTGCGCTCCATCGCGGAGGCGCTGGCCACCCAGGGGCTGGTGGTCCGCGTCATGCACCGCGGTGACCACCTCGTGTCGCTGGGCGACGTCTCGGCACCCTGGTGGCAGCGCCGGGTGACCGGCACCCGCCGGATCCGGCTGGGCAGCCTGCGGGGTGCCTGGACGTCGGCCCGCTCGCGCGCCCGCGGCACCGCTCCGGTGCTGCCCGGCCCCGGTCTCGTGCCACCGGGCACGGTGCTGCCGCTCTTCCCCACGATGCACCGCCTCGCCCGCCGGGGTGTCGGCACCACCCACGACCCGGCCCGTGGTGGGGGTGCCCGGCTGGTGCGCGCGGCCGAGACGGTGGGTCCCGGTGAGCGGCAGCCGATCTTCTGGCTCGAGGACGGGATGCTGATCGGGTCCGACCCCGGGTGCGACCTGGTGCTCGCCGGTCTCGAGCCGGTGCACGCCCGGATCGTCCACGATGTCCGCGACGAGTGGGTCATCAAGGCGATCGAGGGGGTCACCCGGGTCCACGGTGCTCCCGTGCTGGCCCAGATCCTGCGCACCGGCGCCCGCGTCGATCTCGGCAGCCACCGGTTGGCTTACTTCCGCGAGGAGTTCGCCGACCACGGCCGACCCTTCGGTGGTCGCATCGGCGGGGAGGCCGGGCACCAGCTCCCGCAGGAGCCACGCGAGACGCACCCGCCCGAGCACCGCGACACCACGGGCTGACCGCGCGGCTCAGAGAAGTCCCTGCGCCTTGAGGTGGAGGTAGTGGTCGGCGAGGGCCGGCGGCAGCTGCTCGGCGTCCGCGTCGACGACGTCGACGCCGAGTGCGGCCAGCAGCTCCGCCGTACGACGTCGTCGCGCCAGCACCTGCTCGGCCGCGGCGGCGTCGTAGACCTCGTCGATCGACCCGCGTGCCGCGGCGAGCCGGTCGAGCGCGGGATCCTTGACGGAGGCCAGCACGACCCGGTGGTGCCGGGTGAGGGCGGGCAGCACGGTCAGCAGGCCCTCCTCGATCGCGGACGGCTCGAGCGGTGTCAGCAGCACCACGAGCGCCCGCTGTCGACCCATCGCCTGGACCGCGCCGGCCAGCGAGTCCCAGTCGGCCTCGGCGATGACCGGTTCGAGGTCTGCCATCGTGTCCTGGAGACGCGCCACGATGTCGCGGGCGCCGGCCGAGCGCACGCGGGCCCGCACCCGTCGGTCGCCGGCCACCACGTCGACCCGGTCGCCGGCCCGTGCCACGAGCGCGGCGAGGAGCAGGGCCGCGTCCATGGCGGAGTCGAGGCGTGGCACGTCGTCGACGCGGCCCGCCGAGGTGCGGGAGGTGTCGAGGACCAGCACCACGCGCCGGTCGCGCTCGGGCTGCCAGGTGCGCACGACGACGTTGCGGTTGCGCGCCGAGGCGCGCCAGTCGATGGAGCGCACGTCGTCGCCGCGGACGTACTCACGCAGGGAGTCGAACTCGGTGCCCTGGCCCCGCACCCGCACGGCTGATCGGCCGTCCAGCTCGCGCAGCCGGGCCAGGCGCGAGGGCAGGTGCTTGCGCGACTCGAACGGCGGCAGCGACCGCACCGACCCCGGGACGACGAGCGTGCGTTGTCGTGCCGCCAGCCGCAGCGGTCCCGGCAGGCGCACGGTCACCCCGGTGGCACGGAGGTCGCCCCGCCGGCGGGGGAGCAGCGGGGTGCGCAGCACCGCCCGGTCACCCGGGGCCAGCGACACCCGGTGGCGGTTGTCGCTCGCACCGGCCGAGGGCTGCCACGCGTCACGCAACAGGGCACGGACGCGGCGACGCGAGGTGTTGCGCACGACGATCAGCGTCTCGGTGGGGTAGCCCAGCCGCGTCGCACCGACCGGTCGCCGCTCGAGGGACAACGCAGCAGGACGGGGCGCCACCAGCCAGTCGAGCAGCGTCAGCGTCGTCACCACGAGCAGCCACAGCAACACGGTGCTCGCCGACGGCCGGAGCAGGACGGCCACCAGGCCGGCCAGAAGGAGCAGGGGCACCCGCCCCGAGATAGCCATCAGCGACCCGACGCGGCGGGGGAGATGACGGGGGAGATGACGGGGGAGACGACGCTCATCGCGGGACGGGCACCGAGCCCAGCGCCGAGGCGAGCACCCGGGCCACGTCCACGCCCTCGAGCTCGGCCTCGGGCCGCAGGCCCAACCGGTGCACCAGGGTCGCGTGGGCCAGCGACTTCACGTCGTCGGGAGTCACGAAGTCGCGGCCGACCAACCAGGCCCACGCGCGGGCCGCCCGCAGCAGCGCGGTCGCCCCGCGCGGGCTCACCCCGAGGCTCAGCGAGGGCGAGTCACGGGTGGCCCGGGCGATGTCGACGATGTAGCCCGCGACCTCGGGCGAGACCTGCACGGTCTTGACCGCGGCCTGCCCGGCGACGATGTCGGCAGCACCGGCCACCGCCCTCACCCCGGCCCCGGCGACGTCGCGCGGGTCGAATCCGGCAGCGTGGCGGCGCAGGATCTCCAGCTCCGCGGCCCGCTCGGGGATCGGCAGCACCACCTTGACCAGGAAGCGGTCGAGCTGCGCCTCGGGCAACGGGTAGGTGCCTTCGTACTCCACGGGGTTCTGCGTCGCGGCCACCAGGAAGGGCCTCGGCAACGGGCGCGAGACCCCGTCCACGGAGACCTGCCCCTCCTCCATCGCCTCGAGCAGCGCCGACTGCGTCTTGGGGGGCGTGCGGTTGATCTCGTCGGCGAGCAGCAGGTTGGTGAAGACCGGCCCCTCGCGGAAGCTGAGCTCGCCCTGGGAGCTGTCGATGACCATCGAGCCGGTGATGTCGCCGGGCATCAGGTCGGGGGTGAACTGCACCCGGCGGGTCTCCACCGCCAGCGCAGCGGCCAGCGTGCGCACGAGCAGCGTCTTGGCCGTGCCCGGCACGCCCTCCATGAGCACGTGCCCGCCGCACAGGAGCGCGACCAGCAGCCCGGAGACGGCGGCGTCCTGGCCGACGACGGCCTTCGCCACCTCGGTCCGTACGGCGGTCAGTCGCTCGCGCGCCTCGGCTGCGCCGTGCGCGGTGGGCACCGCGCCCGCAGGGTCGGGGGGATTCTCGGTCATGTGCGGCGTACCTCTCTGTCGAGCTCGGCCAGCTGGTCGGCCAGGGTGATCAGGGCAGCGTCGGACGCGGGCGTCGGTGCATCGGGGGCGAGGAGGGCCGCGACCTCCTCAATGGGCCGCCCGAGGTGCTGGGCCACGTCGCGCACGAGGACCTGGTCGTCGGTGACCGTGCCGAGGCGCAGCCGCTCGGCGGCCCGCGTGCGGGCGGCGCGGCGCAGTGCGCCGGCAGCGTGCGCCCGGTCGCCGGCCCGGCGGTAGAGCCGCCCCCGGCTCAGGGTGGTCTCGATGGCCTTGACGACGACAGGCAGCGGCTCGGTGGAGAGCGGGCCGAGGCGACGCACCCGCCACAGCACCAGGGCGACGGCGCTGAGCCCGACCAGCCACAGACCGGGTGCGAGCCAGTCGGGCAGGAGGCTCGCGAGGCTGACCCCGTCGTCCCCGACCAGGTCCGCGACGCTCGGGACATACCAGACCAGGCGCTCGTCCTGGCCCAGCAGCCGCAGGGCCACGGCGGCGTTGTCGCCGCGCAGGATCTGGTCGTTCGTCAGCGCGTCGCCGGCCCCGAAGGAGACGACGCCGTCGCGCTCGACCAGCACGGCGTCGCCGTCGTCGGTGCGGAAGCAGCCGTCGGCCGCGGGATAGGCGAGGGTCGCGTCGACCTCCAGCACCAGCGCGTCGTACGCCGGATCGGCGCACGCGCCCCGCGTGCCCTGGCCGAGCGTGCTGCTGCTCGGCTGTCCGCCGAGACCCATGGCGTCGGTGACGCCGGGGCCGGGGGCCACGAGGACCAGCCGTGCGTCGCCGACGGTCGAGAGCAGGCGCTCGACGGTGCTCCGGCCCAGCGAGTCGGTGGAGGTCACCACCACGGTCGTGGCGGTGTCGATGTCCGCGGCGTCGAGCTCGTCGGCGCCGCGGGCCACGCTGACGTCGACCCCGTGGTCGTCGAGCACGCGGGCGAGGGCCCGGGCTCCGGCGGGCCCGGGGTTGGCCGGGTCGAGGTCCTCGGCCGTGCGGCCGCCCTGTCCCGACCACACCACGACCGCGACCGCCGCGAGCAGCCCGAGGGTGATCAGCAGCGTGGTCCGGTGGCCGCGCAGGCGCCCGGTCATCGCACACCCGCCAGGTCGTCGTCCAGGGTCAGCACGGCGTGCGCCTGCTCGTGGGTCGCGCGGCGGTCGCCGTAGAGCACGGAGTCGAAGAGGTCGGCACCGGTGTCGATGCGGGCGCGCTGGTGCGGGTGCTGGGCGGCCAGGGCGAGCGCGACCTCGTGCGCGGTGGCGCCGGGGGTGTCGTCGAGACGTCCGCGCTCGAGCTGGCGCAACGCGAGGGCCCGGAAGGCGTCGACGAGGGCGTCCTCGGGCCGCCCGTCGGCCAGGGCGACCTCGGCCCGCGCGCGCAGCTGGTCGGCGGTGACGGACTCCTCGGTCAGCACGGCGCGGCGCTCCCCGGCCGCACGGGCCGTGCGGCGGGCCCGCGAGAGCAGCAGCACCAGCCCGGCGACCAGCGCGACCGCGACCACCATCACCGCGAGGGTCTGCAGGGGAGGGGCGCCGCTGGCACTGGCGACGCCGCGGTCGATCAACCGCTCGAGCCACGTGATGAGCCGCTGCACCAGGTCCTGGTCGTGGTAGTCCGGCGCGAGCAGCTCTCGTCGCAGCAACGACCTGGCCTCCTCGGGCGTCGGGTCCAGCGGCGGGTCGGCCCGCGGAGGGACCAGGAGCAGTGCGCGCAGGATCACCGGCGCAGGACCCCCGCCTGCGTCATCAGCTCGACGTCGTAGGCCTCCTTGCGCATGCGCTGGTCGAGATACTGCAGGGAGGCGACGCTGGCGGTGAACGGGGCGACGAACGCCGACGAGATGACCGACGACAGCGCCTGGCTCAGGACCAGCCCGAGGGCGGCGTACTCCGGCCCGGCGGCGACCGCGCCCAGCTCACCGGCGATGGTCACGGGCACGGCGAGCATGTTGCCCGCGATCGAGGCCACGACCACGGTGAGCAGCGCGATGCCGAAGGTGCGCCAGAACGCGCCGCGCGTGAGCGTCCAGCCGCGTCCGATCGCGCCGAGCACGCCGACGTCCTCCAGCATCAGGGCCGGGGCCGGCAAGTAGTAGACGCGCACCCAGAACCAGCACATGAGGGCGATGTAGGCCGGCACGCTGATGACGCCCCAGACCACCAGCACGAGCACGTCGGTCGTGGTGAGCGCCAGCACGAACCACACCAGCACGTAGACGACCAGGCCCATGATCCAGACCAGGTTGATCAGCAGCGTGAGGCCGAGGAGCCGCCAGCGCTTGCCGCGGGTGGCGGCCCACGCCTCCCCGAGGCTGAGTCGTCGCCCGACGGCCGCCGCGTGGGTGACGTGGGCGACCATCCCGGTCACGAAGATCAGCCCGACCTGGAGCAGCGCCAGCCCGACGAACAGGGAGCCGAAGGAGCCGATGCCCCCGATCAGCTCGCTGCCGGCACCACCGCCGGTCTCGTCGAGCACCGCACCGACAGTGAAGGTGAGCAGCGCGGTGACGAGCACGGGGATCGCCATGGTGACCGCGGCGACCAGCACCGCGGAGCCCACCGTGGCCCGGGGGTTGAAACGGATGATCCGGAACGCGCCGTCGTAGATGTCGCCCAGCCCGAGGGGCCGCAGCGCGATTGCCCCGGGCTTGTGCGCCGCGCCGAGCATGCCGGGAGCCGGGGCCCAGCCACCCTGTCCGGCGGGACCCGGCGGGGGAGGAGGCGCCCACCCGGGCGGCGGCGCACCGGCCCCGGGCGGCAGTGGCGGTGGTGGCGGCTGTGGTGCGCCCGGCGGCGGATAGGAGTCGTAACCCGACATGGCTCCCCTTCGTCGGCTTCGTCGACCGCCATCTTGTCAGGTCAGGTGGCTGGGCCCACGTGACTGGCGCACGTGACTGGGCAGGACGCACGCGGTGTCGAGCCCGAGCACCCGGTTGAGCCTGCCGAAGGCGATCCAGGAGCCGAGGCACATCGACAGCTCCACGACCTCCTGGTCGGAGTAGTGCATCTTCATCCGGGTCCAGAAGGAGTCGTCGAGGCCGTGGTGGTCCAGGGCGTAGCGCTCGGCGTACTCGGCCGCGAGGCGGGTCCGGTCGTCGAAGGCGGTGGTCGTGCGCCACGAGGTGACGGCGTCGGCAAAGCCTTCCTCGACCTTCGCCCCGTCCTTCTCGGTGCGCCAGTCCTGGCAGAACAGGCAGCCGTTGAGCTGCGCGATGCGCAGCCGGGCCGCTTCGAACTCGCGCAGGCCCAGCGTGCCGTGCTCGTAGACGCTGGTGGCGAACCTGGACGCGGCCGGTCCGATGCCCGGGACCATCTCTCCCCACACGTAGAGGATCGGGTCCTTGCCCGGGGGGACGTCGATGATCATGAACCGCCCTTTCCGTTGTCGTTGGCGCTGAGGGTGGGGAGCGCACGGCCGAGGCGACCGACCGCGGGGGAGAGGGGGACGTCGAGGACGTCGTAGATGCCGGGCGAGGCCTCGTGACGGTCCGGGGCGGAGTAGAACGTGTTCTCGTCTGCCATGGTGGGAGGCTAGTGCGGAGGGCGCCGGCGGGGTAGGGCCGAAGCGATTTGGCGCAGTCGCGGACATCTGCCAAGATAGTCCGGTTGCTCCGGCGGGTTGCCGGGGCGCAGCACATCTTGACTTCTGAATCGCGTCTCCTGCTTCTTCACGGAGTGTCGTTTCGGTGGTCGGCTGTGCCCGCGCCGCACCAGGAGACCCGATCAGCCTGACGAACCGTCAGGCGCCACCAACACCTTGGCTCGACGGACGTGCTGTGTTGCGAGGAAATCTCGCGACACGCCCAACCGCGGGGGTCGGGGAGGGTGGTGGGCGCAGGGCGGGACAGACTCAAACCCGAGGACGTTCCGGACAGGCACGTGGACCAGTAGAAGGACGAGAGAGACCTATGGCGGGACAGAAGATCCGCATCAGGCTCAAGGCCTATGACCACGAGGTGATCGACACCTCGGCTCGCAAGATCGTGGACACCGTCACCCGCACGGGTGCGAAGGTAGCCGGCCCCGTGCCGCTCCCGACCGAGAAGAACGTCTACTGCGTCATTCGGTCGCCGCACAAGTACAAGGACTCCCGCGAGCACTTCGAGATGCGCACGCACAAGCGGCTCATCGACATCATCGACCCCACGCCGAAGACCGTTGACTCCCTGATGCGACTCGACCTCCCGGCCGGTGTCGACATCGAGATCAAGCTCTGAGGTCGAGGAACTAGCCATGACTGTTGAGAAGAACGTGAAGGGGCTGCTGGGCACCAAGCTCGGCATGACCCAGGTCTGGGACGAGAACAACCGCATCGTTCCCGTCACCGTGATCGCTGCGACGACCAACGTGATCACCCAGGTCCGCCAGCCCGAGACCGATGGCTACAACGCCATCCAGGTCGGCTTCGGCGAGATCGAGGGTCGCAAGATCACCAAGCCGCAGGCTGGTCACTTCGCCAAGGCGGGCACCACGCCCCGTCGCCACGTGGTCGAGATCCGCACCTCCGACGCTGCGTCCTACGCGATCGGCCAGGAGTTGCCCGTCGACACGTTCGCGGCCGGCGAGGTCATCGACGTCACGGGCACGAGCAAGGGCAAGGGCTTCGCCGGTGTCATGAAGCGTCACGGCTTCCACGGCGTCGGTGCCTCCCACGGTGCCCACCGCAACCACCGCAAGCCCGGTTCGATCGGCGCCTGCGCCACGCCGGGCCGCGTTTTCAAGGGCGTCCGCATGGCCGGCCGGATGGGCAGTGACACCGTCACCACCCAGAACGTCACCGTGCACGCCATCGACGCCGACAAGGGCCTGATCCTCCTCAAGGGTGCCGTTCCCGGTCCCAAGGGTGGGGTCATCATCCTGCGCTCGGCTGCGAAGAAGAGCCAGGAGGTCTGAGCACATGGCTACCAAGACCCTCAAGGTCGAGCTCCCCGCCGAGATCTTCGACGTCGCGGTCAACATCCCGTTGATCCACCAGGTCGTCGTCGCGCAGCAGGCTGCCGCTCGCCAGGGAACGCACTCCACCAAGCGTCGCGGCGAGGTCCGCGGTGGTGGACGCAAGCCCTACAAGCAGAAGGGCACCGGCCGCGCCCGTCAGGGCTCGACCCGCGCTCCCCAGTTCGTCGGTGGTGGCGTCGTGCATGGCCCCAAGCCGCGCGACTACGACCAACGCACCCCCAAGAAGATGAAGGCAGCCGCCCTGCGCGGTGCCCTCTCCGACCGGGCCCGCAACGAGCGCATCCACGTCGTGGAGTCGCTCGTCGTCGGAGACAAGCCCTCGACCAAGGCTGCTCTCGCTGCCCTGGTCGACCTGTCGCCGCGCACCCGCTTCCTGGTCGTGCTCGAGCGCACTGACTCGATCACCTGGCTGTCGCTGCGCAACGCGGCCCAGGTGCACATCGTGGCCGTCGACCAGCTCAACACCTATGACGTGCTGGCCTCCGACGACGTCGTCATCACCAAGGGCGCCTACGACGTCCTGGTGAACGGCAAGCCCGAGACCGCCGAGGAGGGCGACAAGTGAGCACCCTGCACAAGGACCACCGCGACGTCTTGATCTCGCCGGTCGTCTCCGAGAAGAGCTACGGCCTCCTCGACGCCAACAAATACACGTTCCTGGTGCGCCCTGACGCCAACAAGACCGAGATCAAGATCGCGGTCGAGAAGGTCTTCAGCGTCAAGGTGACCTCGGTCAACACGATCAACCGCAAGGGCAAGACGCGCCGAACCAAGAACGGGCTCGGCAAGCGCAAGGACACCAAGCGCGCCATCGTCAGCCTGGCCGAGGGCCACCGCATCGACATCTTCGGAGGTCCGGTCTCCTGACCGGGCAGCTGGATAACGAGGACTGAGAAATGGCAATCCGTAAGTACAAGCCGACAACGCCGGGCCGTCGCGGCTCGTCCGTCGCCGACTTCGCCGAGGTCACCCGGACCACGCCGGAGAAGTCGCTGACGCGTCCGCTTCCCAAAAAGGGCGGCCGCAACAACCAGGGCCGCATCACCACGCGGCACCAGGGTGGCGGTCACAAGCGTGCCTACCGCATCATCGACTTCCGTCGCTACGACAAGGACGGCGTGCCGGCCAAGGTCGCTCACATCGAGTACGACCCCAACCGCACGGCTCGCATCGCGCTGCTGCACTACGCCGACGGCGAGAAGCGCTACATCATCGCGCCGAAGGACCTGACGCAGGGCACCGTCGTGGAGTCGGGCGTCACCGCCGACATCAAGCCGGGCAACAACCTGCCGCTGCGCAACATCCCCGTCGGCTCGACGATCCACTGCGTGGAGCTTCGTCCCGGTGGCGGTGCCAAGATGGCGCGCTCCGCCGGCAACTCGGCCCAGCTCGTCGCCCGTGAGGGCTCGCGCGCCACGCTGCGTCTGCCCTCGGGCGAGATGCGCTTCGTCGACGTGCGCTGCCGCGCCACGATCGGTGAGGTCGGCAACGCCGAGCAGTCCAACATCAACTGGGGCAAGGCCGGCCGGATGCGGTGGAAGGGCAAGCGCCCGACCGTCCGCGGTGTCGTCATGAACCCGGTCGACCACCCGCACGGTGGTGGCGAGGGCAAGACGTCCGGTGGACGTCACCCCGTCTCGCCCTGGGGCAAGGCCGAGGGTCGCACGCGCAAGCGCAAGGCCAGCGACTCCCAGATCATCCGTCGTCGCAAGTCCGGCAAGGGTAGGAAGTAACCGACATGCCTCGCAGCCTGAAGAAGGGCCCCTTCATCGACGACCACCTTCAGAAGAAGGTGGACGCCGAGAACGCGAAGGGCAGCCACAACGTCATCAAGACCTGGTCGCGCCGGTCGATGATCGTGCCCGACATGATCGGTCACACCATCGCGGTGCACGACGGTCGCAAGCACGTCCCGGTCTTCGTCACCGACTCCATGGTCGGTCACAAGCTGGGCGAGTTCGCCCCCACCCGCACCTACCGCGGACACGTCAAGGAAGACCGGAAGGGACGCCGTCGATGAGCACCACCGAACGCCACCGCACCAGCGCGCGTCGTGACTCGCTCCTGGGCGACCAGCCGGGCGCATTCGCGAGCGCTCGCTTCGTGCGGATCACTCCCATGAAGGCTCGCCGTGTCGTCGACATGGTCCGTGGACTTCCCGTCGGCGACGCCCTGTCGCTGCTCCAGTTCGCGCCGCAGGCCGCCTCCGAGACCGTCTACAAGGTGCTCGAGAGCGCGATTGCCAACGCCTCGACCACGGAGGGTCTGGACTCGGGCGACCTGGTCGTCTCGATCTGCCAGGTCGACGAGGGCCCGACGATGAAGCGCTGGCGCCCCCGCGCCCAGGGCCGCGCGACGCGGATCAACAAGCGCACCAGCCACATCACCCTGGCGGTCCAGCCTGCCGGCGTGGTGGCTGACGCCAAGAAGAAGCGGACCCACAAGAACGGAAAGGGTGCCTGATGGGCCAGAAAATCAACCCGAACGGCTTCCGGCTCGGTATCAGCACGGACCACAAGTCCCGCTGGTACGCCGACAAGCTCTACAAGGCCTACGTCGGCGAGGACGTCGCCATCCGCAGGCTGCTCTCCAAGGGCATGGAGCGGGCCGGCATCTCCAAGGTCGAGATCGAGCGCACCCGTGACCGTGTCCGCGTGGACATCCACACGGCTCGTCCGGGCATCGTCATCGGCCGCCGCGGCGCCGAGGCCGACCGCATCCGCGGCGAGCTCGAGAAGCTCACCGGCAAGCAGGTGCAGCTGAACATCCTCGAGGTCAAGAACCCCGAGGTCGACGCTCAGCTGGTCGCCCAGGGTGTCGCCGAGCAGCTCTCCGGACGCGTGCAGTTCCGTCGTGCCATGAAGAAGGCCATGCAGACCTCGATGCGGTCCGGTGCCAAGGGCATCCGCATCCAGTGCTCGGGTCGTCTCAACGGCGCTGAGATGTCGCGCACCGAGTTCTACCGCGAGGGTCGCGTTCCGCTGCACACGCTGCGTGCCGACATCGACTACGGCTTCTACGAGGCCAAGACGACCTTCGGCCGCATCGGCGTGAAGGTCTGGATCTACAAGGGCGAGGTCGCCGGCACCCGTGCCGAGCGTCAGGCCCAGGCCGCTGCCCGCGCCGGTGTCCCCGGTCGCGGCGGCAGCGGTGCTCGTCCCGCCCGCGGTGGCGAGCGTCCGAGCCGTGGCTCGCGCCCCACCCGTGCGGACCGCGAGGCGCCCGCAGCGACCGAGGCTCCGGCCGAGGCTGCTGCTCCGGCTGCCACCGAGAATGCCGGATCGGAGAGCTGACCCATGTTGATGCCCCGTCGCGTCAAGCACCGCAAGCAGCACCACCCCAACCGCCGGGGAAAGGCGAAGGGTGGCACCACGCTCGCGTTCGGTGACTTCGGGATCCAGGCGATCGAGGGTCACTACGTGACCAACCGACAGATCGAGTCGGCCCGTATCGCCATGACCCGTCACATCAAGCGTGGTGGGAAGGTGTGGATCAACATCTACCCCGACCGCCCGCTGACCAAGAAGCCTGCCGAGACCCGCATGGGTTCCGGCAAGGGTTCCCCGGAGTGGTGGATCGCCAACGTGAAGCCCGGCCGTGTCATGTTCGAACTTTCCGGCATCGACGAAGAGACTGCCCGTGAGGCCATGCGCCGCGCGATGCACAAGCTCCCGATGAAGTGCCGGTTCATCTCGCGAGAGGCGGGTGAATTCTGATGGCTCAGGGCATCAAGGCCCACGAGCTCGACGAGCTCAACGGCGTCGACCTCGAGGCAAGGCTTCGGGAGTGCAAGGAAGAGCTGTTCAACCTGCGCTTCCAGGCAGCCACCGGCCAGCTGGAGAGCCACGGTCGGCTCAACACGGTCAAGAAGGACATCGCCCGGATCTACACCGTGGTGCGTGAGCGCGAGCTCGGCATCCGGACGGCTCCCGGAACCGAGAAGGAAGAGGCGTCCGCATGAGCGAGCAGCCCACCACTGACACTGCGACCAACGAGCGCAACGCCCGTAAGGTCCGCGAGGGCCTGGTCGTCAGCGACAAGATGGACAAGACCGTGGTCGTGTCCGTCGAGGACCGTGTCAAGCACGCGCTCTACGGCAAGGTCCTGCGCCGCACGAGCAAGCTCAAGGCGCACGACGAGAAGAACGAGTGCGGCATCGGCGACCGGGTCCTCCTGATGGAGACCCGTCCGCTGTCGGCCACCAAGCGTTGGCGCGTCGTGCAGATCCTCGAGAAGGCCAAGTAACCACGGGCCCAGCCCGCAACTGACTAAAAGTTCGGCAAGGCTCGTCGCTCCCAGATAGCGGCGAGAACCAGCTCGACAAGGAGAAACTGATGATCCAGCAGGAGTCGCGACTCAAGGTCGCCGACAACACCGGTGCGAAGGAGATCCTTTGCATCCGTGTTCTCGGAGGCTCTGGTCGACGCTACGCCGGTATCGGCGACGTCATCGTCGCCACCGTGAAGGACGCGATCCCCGGTGGCAACGTGAAGAAGGGTGACGTCGTCAAGGCCGTCATCGTTCGTACCGTCAAGGAGCGTCGCCGCGCCGATGGTTCCTACATCCGCTTCGACGAGAACGCCGCCGTGATCCTCAAGGCGGACGGCGAGCCCCGAGGCACCCGCATCTTCGGCCCCGTGGGCCGCGAGCTGCGCGAGAAGAAGTTCATGAAGATCATCTCGCTCGCGCCGGAGGTGCTCTGACCATGGCGAAGGACAAGACCACTGTGAACCTGAAGAAGGGCGACACCGTCAAGGTGATCGCCGGCAAGGACAAGGGCGCCGAAGGCAAGATCATCAAGGTGCTCCGCGAGGAGCAGCGGGTGATCGTCGAGGGTGTCAACCGCATCAAGAAGCACACGAAGGTCGTCAACCAGGGCGGCCGCGCAGGCACGACCGGCGGCATCATCACGACCGAGGCCCCGATCCACGTCTCCAACGTGATGCTCGTCGAGGGTGACGGCGTCACCCGCATCGGCTTCCGCCGCGACGAGGTCACGAAGCGTCGTCCCGACGGCTCGACGTACCCCTCGACGCGCAGCGTGCGCATCTCGCGCAAGACCGGCAAGGACATCTGATGACGACTGAGACCCCCGAGGCCACCACGGCTCCGGCCGAGAAGGTCACTCCACGACTCAAGACCCGCTACCGCGAGGAGATCCTTCCCTCGCTCAAGTCGGAGTTCGAGATCGCCAACGTCATGCAGGTCCCCGGTCTGACCAAGATCGTGGTCAACATGGGTGTCGGCGAGGCTGCTCGTGACTCCAAGCTGATCGAGGGTGCCATCAAGGACCTCACCGCCATCACCGGCCAGAAGCCGTCGGTGACCAAGGCGCGCAAGTCCATCGCCCAGTTCAAGCTGCGCGAGGGCATGCCGATCGGCTGCCACGTCACCATGCGTGGTGACCGCATGTGGGAGTTCCTGGACCGTCTGCTGTCCGTGTCGCTTCCTCGTATCCGCGACTTCCGCGGCCTCTCGCCGAAGCAGTTCGACGGCAACGGCAACTACACCTTCGGCCTGACCGAGCAGGTCATGTTCCACGAGATCGACCAGGACAAGGTCGACCGCACGCGGGGCATGGACATCACGGTCGTCACCACCGCCACCAACGACGAGGAAGGCCGCGCGCTGCTCAAGCAGCTCGGCTTCCCCTTCAAGGAGAACTGACATGGCAAAGACCGCGCTCAAGGTCAAGGCTGCTCGCAAGCCGAAGTTCGCGGTGCGCGGCTACACCCGCTGCCAGCGCTGCGGGCGTCCCAAGGCCGTCTACCGCAAGTTCGGCCTCTGCCGTATCTGCCTGCGCGAGATGGCCCACCGGGGCGAGCTGCCCGGCGTCACCAAGTCCTCCTGGTAACACTCACCACAACCGCTGAAGGTCGCGCCCACGAGATGGACGCGAAACCACAGACAGAAAGGGCCACCCGGCCATGACGATGACTGACCCGATCGCAGACATGCTGACTCGTCTGCGTAACGCCAACCAGGCGTACCACGATGCGGTGACCATGCCGTACAGCAAGCTCAAGCAGGGCGTTGCCGAGATCCTCCAGCAGCAGGGCTACATCACGTCGTTCGACGTGAGGGAGCCCGCCGAGGGGGAGGTCGGCCGCACGCTGACCATCACTCTGAAGTACGGCCGCAACCGCGAGCGTTCGATCGCAGGTGTTCGCCGCATCAGCAAGCCCGGTCTCCGGGTCTACGCCAAGCACACGGGTCTCCCGAAGGTGCTCGGCGGCTTGGGCGTCGCGATCATCTCGACGAGCCAGGGCCTGCTGACCGACCGCCAGGCAAACCAGAAGGGCGTGGGTGGGGAAGTCCTCGCCTACGTCTGGTAACCCCGAGACCGAGAAGGAGAACACCAACATGTCGCGCATTGGCAAGCTCCCCATCCCGGTCCCGTCCGGGGTCGATGTGGCCATCGATGCCGCTCACGTGACCGTCAAGGGCCCCAAGGGCACCCTGTCGCACACCGTCGCGGCGCCGATCACCATCGAGCGCAACGACGACGTCCTGGACGTCAAGCGTCCCGACGACGAGCGTCAGAGCCGGGCCCTGCACGGCCTCACCCGCACCCTCATCAGCAACATGGTGGTCGGTGTGACCGAGGGTTACGAGAAGAAGCTCGAGATCGTGGGCGTGGGTTACCGCGTCCTGTCCAAGGGCCCGACCCAGCTGGAGTTCCAGCTCGGTTACTCCCACACGATCGTGTTCGACGCGCCCGAAGGCATCACGTTCAACGTGGAGAGCCAGACCAAGCTGGGCGTCGCCGGCATCGACAAGCAGCTCGTCGGAGAGGTTGCGGCCAACATCCGCAAGCTCCGCAAGCCCGAGCCCTACAAGGGCAAGGGTGTCCGTTATGCCGGCGAGCAGGTCCGCCGCAAGGTCGGAAAGGCCGGTAAGTGACATGGCGATCTCGCTGAAGCAGAACAAGCACACAGCTGCTCGAACCAAGTCGCGTCTGCGTCGCCAGGTCCGTGGCCGCAAGCGCATCTCCGGGACCACCGAGCGTCCGCGCCTGGTCGTCACCCGCTCGACGAAGCACATCACCGTCCAGGTGGTCGACGACCTGGTGGGCAAGACGCTCGCCTACGCCTCGACCATGGAGGGCGACCTGCGCTCCTTCGACGGGGACAAGACTGCCAAGGCCAAGAAGGTGGGCGAGCTCGTTGCCGAGCGCGCCAAGGCTGCCGGTGTCGACGGCGTGGTCTTCGACCGCGCCGGCAACAAGTACCACGGCCGCATCGCGGCCCTAGCTGATGGCGCCCGCGAGGGCGGCCTCACCTTCTGATCGCCATGGACAAGCAAGAGAAGAGGAAAGACTCATGAGCGGAGCCCAGCGCGGACAGCGCAGTGGCGAGCGCCAGTCGGGGGGCCGTGGTCGCGACGATCGTCGTGGTCAGGCCGCCGACAAGACCGCCTACATCGAGCGCGTCGTTGCGATCAACCGAGTTGCCAAGGTCGTGAAGGGTGGTCGTCGCTTCAGCTTCACCGCCCTCGTGATCGTCGGTGACGGTGAGGGCATGGTCGGCGTCGGTTACGGCAAGGCCAAGGAAGTCCCGGCAGCGATCGCCAAGGGTGTCGAGGAGGCGAAGAAGGCATTCTTCCGCGTCCCTCGCATCCAGGGCACGATCCCGCACCCGGTCCAGGGCGAGAAGGCGGCTGGCGTCGTCTTCCTGCGTCCCGCGGCCCCCGGCACCGGCGTCATCGCCGGTGGTCCGGTGCGTGCGGTGCTCGAGTGCGCCGGAATCCACGACGTCCTCAGCAAGTCGCTGGGCTCGTCCAACCAGATCAACATCGTCCACGCGACGGTCGAGGCCCTGCGCATGCTCGAGGAGCCCGAGGCAGTTGCTGCCCGTCGTGGCCTCCGGGTCGAGGACGTCGCTCCGGCGGCGCTCCTCCGTGCCAAGGCCCTGGGCATCGCCGAGGCTGCTGACGCTGCGGCGGTGAGGTCCTGATGGCACAGCTGAAGGTCAAGCAACTGAAGGGCACGGTCGGCTGCAAGGCCAACCAGCGCAACACCTTGCGCTCGCTGGGCCTGAAGCGGATCGGCGACGTTGTCATCAAGGAGGACCGCCCGGAGATCCGGGGCATGGTCCACACCGTCCGTCACCTCGTGGCGGTCGAGCGCATCGACGGAGGGGAGTGAAGCCATGACGCTCAAGCTTCATCACCTGCGCCCGGCTCCCGGAGCCAAGACCGCCAAGACCCGTGTTGGTCGTGGTGAGGGCTCCAAGGGAAAGACATCCGGTCGCGGCACCAAGGGCACCAAGGCCCGTTACCAGGTTCCGGTCGCCTTCGAAGGTGGCCAGATGCCGATCCACATGCGGCTCCCGAAGCTCAAGGGCTTCCGGAACCCGTTCAAGGTGGAGTTCCAGGTCGTCAACCTCGACCGCATCAGCGAGCTGTTCCCCGAGGGTGGCGCTGTCACCGTCGAGGAGCTCGTGGCCCGCGGAGCGGTCCGCAAGGGCCAGCTGGTCAAGGTCCTCGGGCAGGGCGACATCTCGGTCAAGGTCGAGGTGAGCGTCAACGCGTTCTCCGGTTCGGCCAAGGACAAGATCGAGGCCGCCGGCGGTTCCGCCACGCTGGTCTGACCAGCACACGCACGGTCAGGGGCGCTGCCCCCACTCCTCACGGGGAGTTGGGGCCGCGCCCCTCGTGCGCCCTGTGATCGCCCGAACACTGCCTGTTAGGCTTCCACGGGCCCTTGTCCACGGCTGTGGACTCGCTTGTCCTGACCAGGGCCCGTTACTTGCTTGGAGAAAGAGGATCTCGTGCTCAGCGCGTTCGTGAACGCTTTCCGGACTCCCGACCTGCGGCGCAAGCTGCTGTTCGTCCTGCTGGTCATTGTGATCTTCCGGGCGGGGTCCCAGATTCCAGCCCCGGGCGTCAACGTCGCCAACGTCCAGAGCTGTCTCAGCAACGACGCCAACAACGAGGGCGTCTACAACCTGATCAACCTGTTCTCCGGCGGTGCGCTGCTACAGCTCACCATCTTCGCGCTGGGGATCATGCCCTACATCACCGCCAGCATCATCCTTCAGCTGCTCGTCGTGGTCATCCCGCGGCTCGAAGCGCTGAAGAAGGAGGGCCAGTCCGGGCAGACCAAGATCACCCAATACACCCGCTACCTGACGCTCGGCCTCGCGCTGCTCCAGGCGACCGGCATCGTGGCGCTGGCCCGCTCGGGCAACCTCCTCCAGGGCTGCACCGAGCCGCTCCTGCACAGCCAGAGCACCTCGACCTTCCTCGTCATGGTCATGACCATGACCGCCGGCACGGCCGTCATCATGTGGCTCGGTGAGCTCATCACCGACCGCGGCGTCGGCAACGGCATGTCGATCCTGATCTTCACGCAGGTCGTCGCGACGTTCCCGGCGGCTCTCTGGGACGTCCAGAAGAGCCAGGGCTGGTGGATCTTCTCCATCGTCATCGCCGTCGGCCTCGTCGTCGTCGCGGCGGTCATCTTCATCGAGCAGGCGCAACGCCGGATCCCGGTCCAGTACGCCCGCCGCATGGTGGGTCGCAAGATGTTCGGCGGGAGCTCGACCTACATCCCCTTGAAGGTCAACCAGGCCGGCATCATCCCGGTCATCTTCGCCTCATCGCTGCTCTACCTCCCGGCCATGGCGGTGCAGTTCAACCAGAACAGCCCGTCGCCGTGGGTCGACTTCATCTCGAAGTACTTCGTCTCCGGCGGGCACCCGGTCTACATGGCGACGTTCTTCGCCCTCATCGTCTTCTTCACCTACTTCTACGTGTCGATCACCTTCAACCCCCAGGAGGTGGCCGACAACATGAAGAAGTACGGCGGCTTCATCCCGGGGATCCGGGCCGGCAAGCCGACCGAGGACTACCTGTCCTACGTCCTCTCGCGGATCACCTTCCCGGGTGCGCTCTACCTCGGCCTGATCTCGCTGATCCCGCTCATCGCGCTGGTCCTCATCGACGCCAACCAGAACTTCCCGTTCGGTGGCACCTCGATCCTGATCATGGTCGGCGTCGCGCTGGACACCGTGAAGCAGATCGAGAGCCAGCTCCAGCAGCGCAACTACGAGGGCTTCCTGCGCTGACGGTTCCCTGCGTGGGACCGGGCGCCGACGCGTCCAGGGCCATGCGAGACTGTGCTCACCAGCCACGACAAGGAGACTCCCTCGCACATGCGCCTCATCATGATGGGCCCGCCCGGAGCCGGGAAGGGCACGCAGGCGAAGTTCATCGCCGGGCACTTCAAGATCCCCGCAATCTCGACCGGCGACATCTTCCGGGCCAACGTCTCCCGGGGCAGCGAGCTCGGCGTGGAGGCCAAGCGCTTCATGGACGCCGGTGACTACGTCCCCGACGAGGTCACCAATGCGATGGTGCGCAACCGCATCGACGAGAGTGACGCGGTCTCGGGCTTCCTCCTCGACGGTTACCCCCGCACCGTTGCGCAGGTCGAGGAGCTCGACGGGATGATCACGTTCACCGGACACAAGCTCGACGCCGTCGTGGTGCTCACGGTCGATGAGGAGGAGATCGTGCAGCGGCTGCTCCAACGCGCGCAGACCGAGGGGCGAGCCGACGACACCGAGGACGTCATCCGCCGTCGCCAGGAGGTCTACGCCGAGCAGACCGAGCCGTTGATCGAGGTCTACCGCAACCGCGGGCTCCTCGTCGAGGTCGATGGGATGGGCGAGGTCGCCGACGTGACCATGCGCATCTTCGAAGCTCTCGACGAAGTGCCCGAAAGCTGACCGCGCGGAGCTGACAGCGGCGATGGGACTCCTCGACCGTGGGATCCAGATCAAGACTCCCGAGCAGATCGGGTTGATGCGTCGCGCCGGTCTGCTGGTGGGGGAGACGCTCGAGCTGCTGCGCTCCAGCGTGCGTGCCGGCATGACGACCGGCGAGCTCGACGCCATCGCTGAGGACAACATCCGCTCGGCCGGCGGGGTGCCGTCGTTCAAGGGCTACCACGGGTTCACCGGGACGATCTGTTCCTCTGTCAACGACGAGGTCGTCCACGGCATGCCGGGCAGTCGGGTGCTCGCCGACGGCGATGTGGTCTCGATCGACTGCGGCGCGATCGTCGACGGCTGGCACGGCGACGCTGCCATCACCGTCGCGCTCGGCGAGGTTCACGGCGACGTACGGCATCTGATGACGGTGACCGAGGAGGCCATGTGGCGCGGCATCGCCGCTGCCCGCCTCGGGGGCCGCGTCACGGACATCTCCTTCGCCGTGGAGCAGCACGTGCGTTCCCGGGGCAGCTTCGGCATCCTCGAGGACTACACCGGGCACGGCATCGGCACCGAGATGCACCAGCCTCCCAACGTGCCCAACTACGGCCGGGCCGGTCGCGGCCCGAAGCTGGTCGAGGGCCTGGCCCTGGCGGTCGAGCCGATGATCACGCTGGGCAGCAAGGAGACGGTCGTCCTTGAGGACGACTGGACGGTCGTCACCGAGGACGGCTCCTGGGCAGCCCACTTCGAGCACACCTTCACCCTCACCCCGCAGGGAGCCTGGGTGCTCACCGCGCTCGACGGGGGAGAGGCCGCCCTGCGGGAGCTGGGCGTCCCGTACGGCGGACGCTGACGGCTCTCAATTCCCTTCCCCCCTTGCGTGCGTGGAAGGATGTCGGTCGCAGGGGGGAGTATTCCTTTCGCTGCGGTCTCGTCAGCACGATCGTCGCCATGCGCCGGTCCGGGGCCGTGGGTCGTCCCAGGGCGGCGGAAGAGACCTCTGGAGCCCTGACGTCCCCTCATCTCATCGGAGTTCCCTGTGGAAGTTTCGACCCTCGAATGGGCCATCACGATCGGTGTCACGGTCGCCGTGCTGCTCTTCGACGTCGTGGTCATCGCCCGTGACCCGCACGAGCCGACGATGCGTGAGTGCGCCATTGCGCTCTCCGTCTACATCAGCGCGGCGGTCGTGTTCGGCGTCTGGGTGTGGTTGTTCCACGGGCACGACTACGGCATCGAGTTCTTCGCCGGTTGGTTGACCGAGTACAGCCTCTCGATCGACAACCTCTTCGTCTTCATCATCTTGATGGCCGCCCTGAAGGTGCCGCGGCAGTACCAGCAGGAAGCGTTGATGGTCGGCATCATCCTGGCCCTCATCTTCCGCGCGATCTTCATCGCGCTGGGCTACCAGCTGATCGAGAACTTCTCTTTCGTCTTCTACATCTTCGGCGCGTTCCTGGTCTACACGGCCTACACCCTCGTCAAGAGCTACCGCTCCCACGACGAGGAACATCCCGAGGACAACGCGGTCGTGAAGTTCGCCCAGTCCCACATGAACGTCGGCGAGGAGTTCCGGGGCCTCAAGCTCTGGTACAAGGAGAACGGCGCTCGCGTCGTCTCGCCGATGCTGATCGTCGTCATCGCCCTGGGCACGACCGACATCCTCTTCGCGCTGGACTCGATCCCCGCGATCTTCGGGATCACCCAGGAGCCCTACCTGGTTTTCACGGCCAACGTGTTCGCCCTCATGGGTCTTCGGCAGCTCTACTTCCTGCTCGGTGGCCTGCTCAAGCGTCTGGTCTACCTCTCGCTGGGCCTCTCGTTCATCCTTGCCTTCATCGGCGTCAAGCTCGTCCTGCACGCGCTCCACGAGAACGAGCTGGGCTTCATCAACGGTGGCGAGAACGTCCCCGTGCCGGAGATCACCTCCCTGGTCAGCCTGGGCGTCATCATCGTGACCCTCATCCTCACCGCGGTGCTGAGCCTGCAGAAGGACAAGCGCGACCGGGAGAGGGCGGCGGCCTGACCGTCCGGTGAGTCGGGGGCTGCGGCGACTCAGTCGACGCAGTCCTCGGCCCACGGGGACGCATAGCTGCCCCGGATCAGGCGCACCTGGAGGCAGGTCCGCCCCGACGAGGCGACCGCCAGCGTCGTGTCCGACGTGCGGCGGCTCTCGCCGGTGTCGGTGCGCTTCCACTCCCAGGTGTCCCCGGCCTGTCCGGCATCGGGTGACCGCCAGGTGAAGGTGACCCGGTCCTCGGACCGGGCGCCCGTGACCGTCGGCGCCCGGGTGGGGGCCTCGGGCGCGACGCCCAACGGGGTGGAGGACGTGGTCGGCCGGGTGATGGGCTCCTCCGCGTCGTTGCCGCCGGCCAGGTTGACCGCGAGCAGCACACCGACGACGGCGAGCACCGCGGTTCCGGCGACGGCCCACACGACGCTGGAGCGTCGGGTCGGGCCCGCTTCCGTCGCCGGCCCGGTCTCGATGCTGGCCCCGCGGGGACCCGACGACGAGATGACCGTCATCGGCCTGACGTGGGTCGTGTCAGGGTCGTCGGAAACCGGGGGCAAGACGCCGGGGGCCGGACGGTCGCCCTCGACGGCGATCGGCGTGCGGGCATAGCCCGCCTCCGTCTCGATCCGTTGCAGGGCCCGGGCCAGCTCCAGGGCCGACTGCGGGCGGTGCTCGGGCTGCTTGGCCAGGCACTGCTGGAGCAGTCGTTCGAGCGAGGCGGGGACGTCCGGACGTCGGGTCAACGGCGGCGGGGCGTGCAGGATGCGGGCGCTCAATCCCCGGGGCGAGTTGTCCCCGCCCGGGATCGCGAAGGGCGACCGCCCGGTCAGCAGGTTCCAGATGGTGGCACCCAGCGAGTAGACGTCGGAGGTGACCGAGCCGTTGGAGCGACCGTCGAGCAGCTCGGGCGGGGACCACGGGAAGGAGATCCGGACCTCGCTCTCGCCCGCGATGTCCGCGACGCGACCGGCGATGCCGAAGTCGCTGAGCGCCGGCTCGGAGTAGGTCGTGACCAGCACGTTGCTGGGCTTGATGTCGCGGTGGATGATCCCCGAGCGGTGGGCGGTCTCGACGGCGCTCGCCAGCTTGACCGCGGTGGAGATCGTGTCGGCGACCTGCATCGGCGCGGTCCGCACCCGCACGCCGAGGTCGGGCGGCGGGCAGTAGCGCATGACGAGGTAGGGACGTCCGCCCGAGCTCGCCTCGGTGACCCCCGCCGTGATCACGCTGACGATGTAGGGGTGGTCGGACAGCTGCGCCATCGCGTTGGCCTCGGCGGTGAACAGCGACTTCTCACGGTCGGTCAGTGGGACGTCGGACCGCACCACCTTGACGGCGACGCGCTGCCGCGGCCACTCCTGCTCGTAGAGGTAGACGTCGGCGAACCCACCCCGACCTAGGTGCTCGAGGTAGGTGTAGCCGGGGATCTGAGGACCGCTCACGGGGTGCCTCCGGGGTCGGTGGTCGTCTCGTAGAGGATCTCGTAGCTGTCGGCGAGGTCGAGCACCTGCCCCGGCTCCCACACGTAGGTCTCGTGCGCGCGGATCCGCTCGGGCGTCCGCCCGGGCACCCGCAGCGTGGTGCCGCCGCGGGAGCCGAGGTCGGTGGCGAGCACCAGCCAGCCGTCGAGCTCGAGCTTGAGGTGCGTCCTCGAGACGTACGACGAGCCCTGGGGCAGGCGCACCAGGTGCGGCCAGGCGGTGCTCTCCGCATCAGCGGTGGGCCGGCGACCGAACACCACGCCCCGGTCCAGGGGCACGGTGTCGCCGTGGGGCAGGCGGACCAGGCCGAGCTGGGGTCGGGGGAGCCGTTGTGGCTCCTGGGGCGGCACCGCAGCGCCGCACACCCGACAGGTCGGGGTGAAGGCGGCGGTCACGTGGCCGACCGGGCAGCGGACCGCGAGCACCGTCTCGTGGGTGTGCTGGTGGAGGTGGTGCCCGGCGGGATCGCCGGGTGGACCGGTGGGCGGGCCCGTCGGTGGGCCTGTCGGTGGGCCGGTCGGCGCAGGGCCGGCGGGCCGGAACGTGGTGTGCCCGTCGTGGTCGGCGTTCCCGGGGTCTGCGGCGGGTTCGCGGCGCACGGTGTGCTGCTCCGATGGGGGTGCGGCCGGGGCGGCCGTTGCGACGGGTCGCGGTGCGGGCTCGGGGACTCGGCCGGCGAGGATCTCGGCCGGGATGCCGTCGATGAGGCCGGGCACGGGGGGAGCAGCCGGGACAGCCGGGGCAGCCTGGACCACGGACACCGGCGAGCCGACTGCGGGGAGCAGGTCGGCCGCGTCGGCCGGCACCACGCCCGACACCAGCCGCAGGCTCCCGGCGGCATGTCCTGCTCGCAGCGCGAGCGAGCGGACACCGTCGGCTGAGGTCACCCGGGCAGCACCTCGGCTCACGACACCGGGGCTCCCGGGCGTCGCGTCCACCATCGCGAACGAGGCGTCGTCGCCCAGGGTCTCGAGCAGCACCTCGGTGACCCGTTCGAGCGCCGGGGCGGGCGCGGTGAGCAGGTCCCACAGCCGGTCGACGAGCGCGGGGGTCGACGAAGCGTCGACCAGCAGCCACCGCTGCCCGGCGGCCAGGAGCAGACCTGTGCCCGGCGCATACCGCACCTCCACCGCTGTGGCCCCTTTCCCGAGTCGACCCCATTGTCGCGAATCAGGAACGGTGTCGGTCAGCAGGCGGCAAATAGTGCCCCGGTGAGGCACCATCTAGGGTGAAAGTTCTTGGGGAATCTTCATGGGGAGAAAACGATCGTGCCGCTCTCGGGGACGATCCGGCGACACCGGATCGCCATCGCCTCCAACCTCGCGCTGCTCATGGTGGTCGCCGGGGTGGTCGCGGCTGCCGTGCAGGCCGACGGCTATCGCACGCACGAGGCGCAGCTCAACGACGGCGGCATCTGGGTCACCAACTCCCGCGACGGGTTCTACGGCCGTGTCAACAAGCCGATCGGACAGATCGACGGGGCGCTCTTCGCCGAGCTCGACGCCCAGCTCGACATCGTCCAGGACGGCGCCTCCGTCGTGGCGGTCAACATCTCGTCGGGCGCGCTCGCGGCGATCGACCCGGCCAGCGTGGAGCACCCCGACGGCGACGGCGCCACGATCCCGGGCGGCGCCCAGGTGCAGCTGGCCGGCGGGACGATCGCCGTCCTCGACCCGGCAACCGGCTCGCTGTGGGCCGAGCTGGCCGACGCCGACCTCGGCGTGCCCGTGGTGGGCAACCTCGACTCCCAGGCTCCACCGCTCGCCACGACCGGCGTCGACGGCGCGCTGACGGTCACCGAGGACGGTGAGATCGTCACCGTCTCGGCCGAGGACGACACCGTCACCCGCATCGCGCAGACCGACGCCGGCTTCGCCAAGCCCCGCACGAGCGACCTGCCCGGCGCCGTCGAGGCGTCGGTGACCGTCACCGCCGTGGGCGACACCCCGGTCGTGCTCGACACCCAGTCCGGCTCCCTGACCGTCATCGGCGGCGCGGGGACCGACGTACCGGTCGGGTCGGTGCTGCAGCAGCCCGGCCCCGACGCCTCGTCGGTGCTGGTGGCGACCTCCGACCGGCTGCTCGCGATCGACCTGGAGTCGGGCGAGGAGACCACGCTGGCCGACGGCGTCGGCGGACGGCCGACCGCCCCGGTGCGCCTCGGGGCCTGCCACTACGGCGCGTGGTCGGGCGGGGTGGGCGCAGTCGCCACCGTCTGCGGCGACGAGGAGCCGGTGGTCAACCCGCTCGGCACCGACTCCAGCGACCTGGTCTTCCGCGTCAACCGCGGCGAGATCCTGCTCAACGACCGCTCGTCGGGCGCGGTGTGGAACATCGACTCCGACGAGCCGACCCGGCTCGACAACTGGGACGCCTTCAAGAACAAGGTGAAGGACGACGACGAGAACGAGGAGAACGAGGAGGAGGCCGAGGGTGACCGGCGTCCGCCCGAGGCCAAGCCCGACGACCTCGGCGCCCGGCTGGGCCGCACGACCGTCCTGCACCCACTCGACAACGACACCGCCCCCGAGGGGCGTCTGCTCTCGATCCGCTCCGTGCAGGACATCACCGGCTCCGATTCGGACGTGACGATCAGCCCCGACGGTCAGACGGTGCAGGTCACGATGCCGGACCAGGCGGGCGTGACGACCTTCGACTACTACATCGACGACGGTCGCCAGGACGTCGCCGCGCACGCCACGGTCACCGTGCGGCCGCGCGGCCCACAGGTCGACGGTGCGCCCCAGCTGCGCGAGGGCTTCGAACCGCGGGTGTGGAACGTGCCTGCCGGCGGCACGCTCGACGTGCCGGTGCTGCCCGACTGGCGCGACAAGTCCGACGGCGACCCGCTGTCGGTGTCGGCGGCCAAGGCCGAGGGGGGCGAGCGCAGCGGCGCCACGGCCCGGGTGACGTCCGGTGGGCGGATCCGCTTCACCGCCCCGATCAAGGCGGGTGTCGTGACGGTTGCCTACGACGTCACCGATGACATCGGCGACCCCGTCACCGACGAGCTGACGTTCCAGGTGCAGGGCATCAAGGACCGCCAGGCCTTCCCGGCGGTCGCTGAGCCCGACGTGATCGCCGGCGAGGCCGGCAAGCCGATCACCATCCGCCCGTTGGGCAACGACCTCCCGGGCTCCGACCCGGTGACGCCCGACGCGGTGCTCGAGCTCGCCGGCAAGGTGGCCGCGACCAGCGGCGCCGACGTCCGCACCGACCTCGTCGGGGGCACGATCACCTTCCGCTCCGCGCAGCCCCAGACCTACTTCCTCGACTACGACGCCAAGTACGGCAACGCCCCCTTCGCCCGCGGGCGCATCCGGGTCGACGTGCGGGCCGCCGAGAAGCCGCCCCAGGCGCCGGTCGCGATGCCGGACAGCATCACCGTCTACGGCCAGGCCGCGACCCTGGTCGACGTGCTCGCCAACGACGTCGACCCCACCGGCGGTCTGCTCGTCGTCCAGTCCGGGGAGGCCGAGACCGACAACCAGCTCGACGTCGCCGTGGTCGAGGGTCGGTGGCTGAGGCTCTCCGCCCGCCAGGGCACCCTGGCGCCGCGCACCCAGCTGGTCCGCTACCGCATCAGCAACGGCACCCGGTCGGGCATCGAGGGCGAGGTCGTCGTCACGCAGCGCCCTGCTCCCCAGGACAACTCGCCGGTCACGGAGGTCGACCGGGTGATCGTGCGCGAGGGCACGGGTGCGTCGATCCCGGTCCTGGACAACGACTTCAGCCCCGCCGGCGACGAGCTCAGCCTGGTCGGCGACGTGGCCGGAGAGACCGCCGGCTCGCTCACGGTGCTGCCTCCTGGTGACGACGACGTGCCGACCGGCTCGGCGTACGTCGCCGGGCGGTTCCTGCGCTACGTCGCCCCGCGCGGGATCGACGACGCGCAGACCTTCACGGTGCGCTACCTGGCGACCAACACGGCGGGGGAGACCGCGCCCGGCAAGGCAGAGATCACCGTGGTCCCCGGCAGCCGCGCCAACCAGCCTCCCGAGCCGCCGGCGCTCGAGGGACGCGCGGTCTCGGGTGACGCCATCACCTTGAAGGTCCCCGGCGCGGGCGTCGACCCCGATGGCGACCCCGTGACCCTCACCGGCATCTCGAGCGCCCCCGCGCTGGGCCGGCTGGTCTCCTACGGCGCCAACTCGCTGCGATACCAGGCCTACCCCGGCAGCGTCGGCACCGACGAGTTCACCTACACCGTCACCGACCCCCAGGGCGCCGAGGCGACCGGCACCGTGCGGATCGCGATCGTGCAGCCGGCGACCCCCCAGCCGCCGCTGGCCGTCGCCGACACGATCACGGTCGAGCCCGGCCGCGTCGCCACCGTCGACGTGCTCGCCAACGACCTGGTCGCCGACGGCGACCGCGTCACGGTCGAGCTGCTCGACGCCCCGGCCGGCGTCAGCCTCGAGAGCCCCCAGGGCCCTGTCGTGCTCGAGGCCCCCACCGACGGGTCCGGCCGCAACGTCGAGGTGGTCTACCGCCTCGGCAACGGTCTCGCCGCTTCGCAGGCGACGGTCACGCTGCGCACCAGCGAGCCCTTCAACAACCCGCCGGTGGTCTTCGACGCGTTCGGTGAGTCCGGTGACAGCGACGGCGACGGCGACGGCGTCGTCGTCGACGTCCTCGACACCGCCTACGACCCCGACGGCCCGGCCTCGGCCCTGCGCGTCACCGAGGTCGTCGCGCCGTCGGGGATCGCGGCCTCGGCCGAGGGCGGCACGATCACCGTCGACCGCGCCGAGCAGCCGATCGTCGTGCCGTTCCGCGTCCGAGACGGCGACGGCGGCGTGGCCACCGGCTCGCTCTTCGTGCCGGCCCTGCGCGCCGACGCGCCCTATGTCGACGCCGGGGCCCTGATCGAGCTCGCCTCGGGCGACACCGACTCCTTCGACCCCAACGACTACGTCGTCAACCCGGCCGGCGGCCCGGTCCAGCTGACCCTCAAGAACCGCATCTGGTCCTCGCCCAGCGCCAACCTGGTCGCTGGCGTCACCGGAGACCGCGCCTTCGAGCTCACCGCCGCCGAGTCGTACGTCGGTCCCGGCGCCGTGGTCCTCGAGGTCACCACGGGCACCTCGGTCGACGACCCCGACGGCATCCGCGCGGTGCTGTCGGTGCCGGTCCAGGTGGGGGGCGAGACCCCGATCCTGCGCTGCCCCGACGAGGCGGTGCGCATTGCCCAGGGCCAGTCGCTCGACCTCGACATCGCCTCGCTGTGCCACGTGTGGACGCCCGACCCCGACGACGCGGGTGGGCTCGACTTCGACGCCGACTGGGAGACCTCCAGCGACGGGCTCGCGATCATCACCCCGAGCGGCCCGGCGATCGAGGTCGCCGCCGAGTCGACCGCCGAGCCCGGCAGCCGCGGCACCCTGCTCGTGACCACCGGCGACAGCAGGCCCGGGCGCCTCCAGCTGCTCGTGGCCAAGTCGCCGCCGCCCTCGCTCACCCCGATCCGGGTCGACGACATGCGCGCCGGGGAGACCCGGACCATCGACCTCGCGGCCTACCTGCGCCCCGGCGTCAGCAACCCCGAGCCCACCGTCGTCGAAGCCACCCAGATCACCGGTCTCGACGTCGACATCACCGCCGAGGGCTCCCGGGTCACGCTGACCACGGGGGAGCGCGTCGACGGGCAGGCGCAGTTCCGGGTCGTCATGAGCGACGTGGCGGGCGACCCCGGACCGGAGCGGCTGGTCGAGGGCCGCATCTCCCTCGACGTCCTCGACGTGCCCGACACCCCGACGGCGCCGGTGCCCGGACGCACCGTGCGTGACGAGGAGGTCGCCCTGTCCTGGCGCGCACCCGACGCGAACGGTGCCCCGGTCGACCGCTACGAGGTCCGCAGCGCGCGAGGCGGTGCCACGCAGCAGTGCGGCACCACCACCTGCGAGATCCGCGGCCTCACCAACGGCACGGCGTACTCCTTCCAGGTGCGCGCGCACAACCGCGTCGGTTGGTCGGAGTGGAGCACCGGGTCGGCCCAGGCGACGCCGGACCGCAAGCCCGGCCTGGTCGGGCCGATCAGGCTGGTGCGCGAGGGTGACCGGGTGCTGGTGATCGCGTGGACCCCGCCGACCACCCAGACCTCCGACATCCGGCGCTACCTCGTCTCGTGGCCCGGTGGGTCCAAGAGCTCGACGCGGCCCAACATCACGATCACCGGTCTCGACAACAACGTGGAATACACGTTCTCGGTGGCCGCGGAGAACGCTCTCGACATCGGGCCGGCCCGACGCTCCGCAGCCTTCCAGTCGGTCGGCACCCCCGGCGCGCCCGCGGCGCCTACGATCACCGACCAGCGCACGCCGGGTGACAGCGGCGCGGTGACGCTCACCTGGCCAGATGTCGACCCCAACGGACCCGACCCGGTGCGCTACACCGTGCTGCGCGACCAGAAGGCGCTGCCCAACTGCACCGACATCGTCGCGACCCGTTGCGACAACGCCGGCATGGTCTACGACGGGCGGACCTACTCCTACGCCGTGCGAGCGACCAACAAGAATGGCAAGGGCCGCACCGCGACCGGGCCGGCAGCGCCGTGGAGCGCCGTCGGCCAGCCGGCGGAGTGGGGCGACTTCACCCTGCGACCCACGGGCAGCGACAACACCGGCATCGTGCAGTTCACCGTGCCGGCCTCGCGGGGAGCGCAGTCCGACGTGACCATCTACTCCGACGGGGCGGTGGTGGACCAGCTCAGCGCCACGGGGCCCCAGGAGCGGCAGATCCTGGTGGGTTCCAACGACCACCCCTACACGATCGAGCTCGAGGTCTGCAACGAGGCGGGCGCCTGCTCGCGATCGACCGGCAAGCCGCTGCAGACCTACGGTCCGCTGACCCGTGAGGACGTCCTGCGGATGGAGCCGATCGTCAACGGCAGGAAAGTGTCGTGGGAGATCACCGTCGACGCCGACGGCGACCCGGCCGCGATGAGCGTCGACAGCGACAAGCGCAGCAAGGAGACGTTCACCCTCGACGGGGTCGACGTCCACACCTTCCGCACCGCCGCGGTCGACATCGGCAACAGCGCCAACGAGCAGCTGACGGTCACGCTCACCGACTCCAGCCCCAAGCGCGGCCCCGGCTCGCGCCAGGCCAGGAGCCCGACGACCGAGGACGCGCCCAAGCCGTCGATCGCCATCCAGCGCGGCGACCGGTGCAACGACGGCACCGACGACCCGTCGTGCAACACCGGCGGCACGGGCACCGACTGCCTGCACCCCTCCTGCGGGAAGATCCTCTTCACCAGCGAGAACTGGGACTACAACCCGATGAACTGCACCTTCTACGACAGCGTGGACGGCGCCTACGCCACGCGCCCCATCGCGACCAACCGCATCGTGCAGCCCGGCCCCTACTTCGGCTACCCCGACCGCAGTGTCTGGGTGGTCTGCGACGGCGTCGAGTCCAACCACTACAACTGGCCCAACTCCTGAGGACCCCTGTGACGATCACCCACGACCAGGCCGCCTGGTTCAAGCAGACCTTCGACCAGCTCACCGACAACATGGAGAAGGCCGTCCTCGGCAAGCGCCACGTCGTACGGCTGGCGCTGACCTGCCTGCTGTCCGAGGGCCACCTGCTGCTCGAGGACGTCCCCGGAACGGGCAAGACGATGCTCGCGCGGGCGCTGGCCAACACCGTCCAGGGCAGCCACGCCCGGATCCAGTTCACCCCCGACCTACTGCCCTCCGACGTCACTGGCGTCACCGTCTACGACCAGCACAAGGGCACCTTCGAGTTCCACCCCGGACCGATCTTCCACACCATCGTCCTGGCCGACGAGATCAACCGCGCCTCGCCGAAGACCCAGTCGGCGCTGCTCGAGGTCATGGAGGAGGGCCGGGTCACCGTCGACGGCCGACCCCACGAGGTCGGCCGCCCGTTCATGGTCATCGCCACGCAGAACCCGATCGAGCAGGCCGGCACCTACCGGCTGCCCGAGGCCCAGCTCGACCGGTTCCTGATGAAGAGCTCGGTCGGCTACCCCGACAAGGCCGCGACGATCGAGCTGCTCGTCAACGCCAAGGTGCGGGACCGGGCGGCGCTCGTCACCCCCGTCATCACGTCAGCCACGATCGCCCAGATGAGCGGCCTGGCCGACGAGGTCTACGTCGACCCGGCGGTCATCGGCTACGTCGCGGAGATCGCCGAGGAGTCGAGGCGCCAGCCCCACGTCAAGCTCGGCCTTTCCGCGCGCGGCTGCCTGGCCTTCATCCGGGTCGCCAAGACCTGGGCGGCCGCCGACGGCAGGGACCACGTCGTGCCCGACGACGTCAAGGATCTCGCCGTCCCGGTGCTGTGCCACCGGCTGCTGCTCGACGCCGAGGCCCAGTTCAGCGGGGTCTCGATCGACACCGTCATCACCCGCCTGCTCGACTCCGTCGCCCCGCCGACCGACCGGGTGGCGTGAGCGTCGGATGAGGGTGAAGCAGCGCTGGGACGAGGTCCGGGGGGTGGTCAAGCCCCTCGGGTGGCTGGTGCTCGCCCTCGGGGTGCTCGCCCTCGCCGCTGGCGCGACGGCCGGTTGGCGTGAGCTCACCGTCATCGGCGTGGCGTGCCTGCTGCTGCTCGGGGTGTCCCTGCCGTTCTTGGTCGGGCGCACGCGCGTGCGGGTCGACCTGGTGCTCGAGCCGGCGCGGGTCGCTGCCGGGGCGACGGTGGCCGCGAGCATCGACGTCACCAACCTCGCGGCCGGCCGGATGCTGCCGACGGTCTTCGACCTGCCGGTCGGCGACGCCGTCCACCGCTACGGCATCCCCGCCCTCGCGGCCGGCGCCACCCACCAGGAGACCTTCACCGTCCGCACCGAGCGACGCGGCGTCATCGGCGTAGGCCCGGCGACCACCCGCCGCGGCGACCCGCTCGGCCTGGTCTCGCGCGACACCGAGTGGACCGACCTGCAGGAGATCCTGGTCCGCCCGGCGATGATCCCGCTCGACGCGCTCGGAGCCGGTCTGCTCCGCGACCTCGAGGGCGTCGAGACCGAGTCGATCTCGCAGAGCGACCTGGCCTTCCACACCCTGCGCGAGTACGTCGCCGGCGACGACCTGCGCCACGTCCACTGGCGGTCCTCGGCCAAGGTGATGGCCTCGGGCGGCGTGAGCCAGCTCCTCGTGCGGCAATACCTCGACACCCGCCGCAGCCACGCGACGATCGTGGTCGACGACCAGCCGTCCAGCTGGGCGCCGGGGGAGCGCGGCGCCGACGAGTTCGAGACCGCGATGTCGGCGACCGCCTCGATCATCGTGCGTGCGGTGCTCGACGACTTCGAGGCATCCTTCGTCTGTGGCCACCACGCGTCCTCGGGCGTCGACGGCCACCTCGCGCTCGATGCCGTGTGTCGCGCCGTGACGGGCCGGGTCGGGCTGATCCCGGCCGCCCGCAGGGCCGCCGACATCGCCCACGACACCAGCCTGCTCTTCCTCGTCACCGGTGGCGCGGCGCCCTTCGAGGACGTCCTGCGCGCCTCGGCCGCGTTCCCGCCCGAGGTCCGGCGCATCGCGATCGTCGTCGAGGCCACCGCGACCGCCACG
Source organism: Nocardioides psychrotolerans (assembly GCF_900113685.1). Classification (GTDB taxonomy): domain Bacteria; phylum Actinomycetota; class Actinomycetes; order Propionibacteriales; family Nocardioidaceae; genus Nocardioides; species Nocardioides psychrotolerans. Next base: position 223,171 of record NZ_FOQG01000001.1, on the reverse strand, counting down.
GTCACCGAGACCGGCGGGCTCACGGTGCTGCGCGTCGGGACCTTGGAGGACCTGCCCGGGTTGCTCCACTGGAGCGCGCGATGAACCGTCTCCTCCCCACCCGTGCCCACCTGGTCGACGCCGTGCTGCTGACCGCCACGTGCGCCGCGGCGCTGGCCGGGCTGGGCACGACCTTCACCGGGATCGGCTTCCTCGTGGTCGGCCTCCTCGGGGTTCTCCTCGCGATCACGATCGCCCACGTCACCTCGAGCCTCGGCTGGCCGACCGTCTCGGCGGTCGTCCTGACCATCGTCGTCTTCGTCCTGGTGGGTGGCCCGCTGGCGCTGCGGTCGCCGCCGGGTCCCGGCACGGTCGCCGAGCTGGGCGACCAGGTGCTCTTCGGGTGGAAGGACCTGCTCACCACGCTGCCGCCCGTCGACGGCGACGGCCCGCTGCTCGTGCTGCCCTGGCTGCTCGGCCTGGTCGCGGGTCTCCTCGGGACCCTCACGGCCCGGCTCCGCTCGGGGCCGGCCTGGCTCCGCTCGATGCTGCCCCTCGTGGCACCCATCGCGCTGCTGGTCGCGGTCATCCTGCTCGGCGTACGACGTCCGTCGTCGCTGTGGCTCCAGGGCGTCGTCCTGGCGGTGCTGGCGCTGGGATGGCTCGTCGTGCGCATGCAGCGCAGCACGGGACCGGTCCGCGGCGGCGCCGGACGTGCCCGTCGGGTGCTCGTCGGCTCGGCGATGCTCGGTCTGGCCGGTGCCGCGGCCCTGCCGGTCACCACCTGGGTCGCGGGCGCCGACGACGAGCGGGTGGTCCTGCGCACCTACGTCCAGCCGCCGTTCGACATCGGCCAGTACCCCTCGCCGCTCTCCTCCTTCCGTCGCTACGTCGCCATGCCCGAGCCCGACGCGGTCAACCTGCACGACGTCACCCTGATGACCATCGACGGGGCGCCCGAGGGGTCGCGGGTGCGGATCGCGACGCTCGACGACTACGACGGGGTGGTGTGGGGCGCCGCTGAGGACACCGTCCCGGGCAGCACCCTCGACACCTTCCAGCGGGTCTCCTCGACGATCGACAACCCCGTCGACGGCGAGCGCGCCGACGTCACGGTGACCCTGGGCGAGGGCTACTCCGGCGTGTGGCTGCCCACCGTCGGGTCGCTCCAGTCGATGCACTTCGACGAAGGCGCCTCGGACGACGCCGTGCAGGACATGGCCGAGTCGTTCCGCTACAACCTCGCCACCTCGACCGGGGTCGTGCCCTCCGGCCTCGCCCCCGGCGACGTCTACCACTTCACCGCCGTCCGGCCCGCCGAGGAGGTCGGTGAGACCTCGGCCCCCAGCGGCGACCTGACCGACGCGGCCCTCGCGGCCGGCTTCCTGCACACGCAGGCCGTGCAGTGGACCGCCGGCGCCTCGGAGCTGATGGAGCGGGTGTTCGCGGCCGCCGAGCACCTCAAGAGCGAGGGCAAGTACTCCGACGGCGTCTTGTCGAGCGAGAAGATCTACCACGCCGGCCACTACGTGCGGCGGCTGTCGGAGGAGTTCGTCAACGCCCCGATCATGGTCGGCAACGACGAGCAGTACGCCGCGGTGATGGCGCTGGTCGCCAACAAGATCGGCGTCCCCGCGCGGGTCGTCCTCGGCGCGGTCGTCCCCGACGACGGCGTCGTCGAAGGCAAGGATGTCCAGGCCTGGGTCGAGCTGCGCGTCGCCGACGGCTCCTGGCGGGTGCTGCCGACCGAGTCGTTCATGGACACCGACCGCCCTGCGGAGCAACCGCCGATCGCCGAGCAGGAGATGAGCGGCACCGTCGTGCCACCCCCCGCCCCGATCCCGCCGCCGTCCACCCTGGCCGAGCAGAACGACGCCGAGCTCAACGCGCGCAAGGGCGACCGCGAGGAGGACGCCGGTGGCGGGTTCCCCGCGTGGCTGCGCGCCGTCCTGCTCTACGTCGGGTTGCCGCTGGTGGCGGTCGTCCTCGTGCTGTCGTCGGTCGTGCTCGCCAAGGCACTGCGTCGACGCCGGCGTCGCTCGGCCGAGCGGGTCACGGCCCGCATCGTCGGTGGCTGGCGCGAGCTGGTCGACCACGCCCGCGACCTGGGGCAGCCGGTCCCGGTGGGCGCCGGCTGGACGCGGCGCGAGCAGTCCTTCCGCGTCTCCTCCCCGCAGGCGCCCGGGCTCGCCGCGCTCGCCGACCGCCACGTGTTCGGCCCCAGCCAGCCCCTTGAGGGCGTTGCGTCGTCGTACTGGCAGGAGGTGGACGCGGAGCGCCGCCGGATGTCGCAGGGCGTCACCCGCCGTCGCCGGGTCCGCGCGGCCCTCAGCCTGCGCACCTGGTGGAAGTGACGTCGTCACTTCCAGGGGGAGTTCTCGCTGACCCTCGAACTTCCGTCACGCGCGAGGTCGGAATTCCGGACGCCGACCCGGCGTTGTGAAGCTGATGTCTTCCTCCGCGCCCGCCCTGTCCGTCCTCGACCTCGTGCCCGTCCGCAGCGACCAGTCGACCAGCGACGCGCTTGCCGCGATGCTGGACCTGGCCCGGGCCGCCGACGACCTCGGCTACCGCCGCTTCTGGGTCGCCGAGCACCACAACATGGCGGCCATCGCGTCGACCAACCCGCCGGTGCTGATCGCGATGATCGCCGCCGCGACCCAGCGGATCCGGGTGGGCTCCGGTGGCGTGATGCTGCCCAACCACGCGCCGTTGGTGATTGCCGAGCAGTTCGCCCTGCTCGAGGCGGCCTACCCTGACCGCGTCGACCTCGGCATCGGCCGCGCGCCGGGCACCGATCCGGTGACCAGCTGGGCGCTGCGGCACGGCGCCGGTGGCGTGAGTGACGAGGCCGTCAGCCGCTTCCCGGAGTACGTCGAGAACGTGCTGGCGATGATGGAGCCGACCGGGGTCGGCCTGGCGCTCCAGGGCCGCCAGCACCTGCTGCGCGCCACGCCCGAGGCCCGGTCGGTGCCGCAGATCTGGCTGCTCGGCTCATCCGACTACTCGGCCCGTCTCGCTGCCGAGAAGGGGCTGCCCTATGTCTTCGCCCACCACTTCTCCGGTCAGGGCACCGCGGAGGCGCTCGAGCTCTACCGCTCGCAGTTCCGCCCCTCGCCCGAGCTGGCCGAGCCGCGGACCTTCCTGACCGTCAACGCCGCGGTGGCCGAGACGACCGAGGAGGCCGAGCGGCTCGCGTTGCCGCAGCTGCTGCAGATGGTCGCCCTGCGCACGGGTCAGCCGCTGACTGCCCAGCTCACCGTCGAGGAGGCGCTCGCCGCGGAGGTGCCGGAGGCGCACCGGGGGATGATCGACGCGATGCGCACCCGGTGGGTGATCGGCGACGCCGAGCAGGGGCGCGCGCAGCTCGCCGACCTCGCGTCGTCGTACGGCGTCGACGAGGTGATGGTCAACCCGGTGGCCGGCGCGACCGCGGGCACGGCGACCGACGCGTCACCTGCGCGCATCGAAACGCTGCGCCTGCTTGCTGCGTGAGGGGCCGCGGGGGCCGTTCGCCTGCCCGATTCGTGTTTCCCAGCCGATATCTCGTAAACTGGCGTGTCGGCCCAACGTGGGTCTGTTCCGTGGTGCCTCGCGGCTGCCCGGATCGCCTCTGATCGTCTCCTCGGAGCAGGTCAGGTGCGTCCGGAAAGAGGTGCCCTGAGCGGCCTAACGAGGTCCACCGGTCACCTGACCGGAGGTTCCCGGGCCACCGGTAGACACCCGTTTCAACAGATTGTGGAGGACATGCCGAAGAAAGAAGGCGTGATCGAGCTCGAGGGCACCATCACGGAGGCCCTGCCCAATGCGATGTTCCGTGTGGAGCTGAGCAATGGACACAAGGTGCTCGCCCACATCAGCGGCAAGATGCGCCAGCACTACATCCGGATCCTCCCCGAGGACCGCGTGGTGGTGGAGCTGTCGCCCTACGACCTCACCCGGGGTCGCATCGTCTACCGCTACAAGTAAGCAGCCGACTAGCCAGAAAGGGTCGACTCATGAAGGTCAGCCCGAGCGTCAAGAAGATCTGTGACAAGTGCAAGACGATCCGTCGTCACGGCGTTGTCATGGTCATCTGCGAGAACCCGCGTCACAAGCAGCGCCAGGGCTGAGTCCCTGCCTCGCACGCACCACCACAACTGAACACCCACTCAACGTGATCGCTAGGTCTGGGTCTCTCACGAGCACAGTCCGAAACCACCTCCGGAGCAGAAGGCCGGAGCCTGGTCACCACCAGGACGCGTCACGCAGGAAACCTCTGTGAACCACCGAAGAGCCAAGCTCTTCAAGAAAGGGCCATCACATGGCACGCCTTGTTGGTGTCGACCTCCCGCGCGACAAGCGCATCGAGATCGCACTCACCTACATCTACGGCATCGGCCGTACCCGCTCGCAGCAGCTGCTGGCCGCAACCGGGGTCAACCCCGACCTGCGCGTCCACCAGCTGGGCGACGAAGAGCTGGTCAAGCTCCGCGACGAGATCGAAGCCAACTTCAAGATCGAGGGTGACCTCCGTCGCGAGGTCCAGGCAGACATCCGCCGCAAGATCGAGATCGGCAGCTACCAGGGTCGCCGCCACCGTCAGGGCCTCCCGGTCCGCGGTCAGCGCACCAAGACCAACGCTCGCACCCGCAAGGGCCCGAAGCGCACGGTTGCCGGCAAGAAGAAGGCCAAGTGACCGATCGCGTTCGCGCGACGCACTGCCTTCCTAACTCACAGACCAGCTAACACAGGAGAACCGTATGCCTCCCAAGGCACGCGCGGCCGGCGCCAAGAAGGTCCGCCGCAAGGAGAAGAAGAACATCGCTCAGGGCGAAGCCCACATCAAGAGCACGTTCAACAACACCATCGTCACCATCACCGACCCCACCGGGGCGGTCATCTCGTGGGCCTCTGCCGGCACCGTCGGCTTCAAGGGCTCGCGCAAGTCCACGCCCTACGCCGCGCAGATGGCTGCGGAGGCCGCTGGCCGTCGCGCCATGGACCACGGCATGAAGAAGATCGACGTCTTCGTCAAGGGCCCCGGCTCCGGCCGCGAGACCGCGATCCGATCGCTCGGTGCGATCGGCCTCGAGGTCGGCACCATCCAGGACGTCACCCCCACCCCCCACAACGGATGCCGCCCGCCCAAGCGCCGGCGCGTCTGACCCGAGACAGAACAGGAGACTGACCCATGGCTCGTTATACCGGACCCATGACCAGGAAGTCGCGCCGTCTCGGTGTCGACCTCGTCGGCGGAGACGCAGCGTTCGAGAAGCGTCCCTACCCTCCCGGCCAGCACGGCCGCGCCCGCATCAAGGAGGGCGAGTACCGCTCCCAGCTGCAGGAGAAGCAGAAGGCTCGCTTCACCTACGGCGTGATGGAGAAGCAGTTCCTGAACTACTACAAGGAGGCCTCGCGTCGCACCGGCAAGACCGGTGACAACCTCCTGCAGCTGCTCGAGTGCCGTCTCGACAACGTGGTCTACCGCGCCGGCTTCGCCCGCACGCGTCGCCACGCGCGTCAGCTCGTCAACCACGGTCACTTCCAGGTCAACGGCCGCAAGGTCGACATCCCGTCCTTCCAGGTCTCGGCCTACGACGTGATCGACGTGCGCGAGAAGTCACTCGAGATGACCCCGTTCATCGTGGCTCGCGAGACCTTCGGCGAGCGGATCGTCCCGGCGTGGCTCGAGGCCCTGCCGAACCGCATGCGGGTCCTGGTCCACCAGGTCCCCATCCGCGGGCAGATCGACATGCCGATCCAGGAGCAGCTGATCGTCGAGTTCTACTCCAAGAAGTAGCCGGTCGGGGGCCTCGCCCCCGACTACCCCCACCGGGGGCCTCGGCCCCCGGTGGACCTTCCTTTTCACCGTCGTAGTTCGGATCCGTCAAATAGCGGGTGGGTCCGGAAAGGAAAAAATTCAGTGCTCATTGCACAGCGTCCCTCACTGTCGGAAGAGATCGTTGACGAGTTCCGCTCGCGGTTCGTCATCGAGCCCCTGGAGCCCGGCTTCGGCTACACGCTCGGCAACTCCCTCCGCCGCACCCTCCTGTCGTCGATCCCTGGCGCCTCGGTCACGAGCATCAAGGTGGACACCGTCCTCCACGAGTTCTCGACCATCGAGGGCGTGAAGGAGGACCTCACCGAGATCATCCTCAACCTCAAGGGCCTGGTCGTCTCCTCCGAGCACGACGAGCCCGTCACCATGTACCTCCGCAAGTCCGGCTCCGGCGCCGTGACCGCTGCCGACATCGCGCCCCCGGCCGGTGTCGAGGTACACAACCCCGAGCTGAAGATCGCCACGCTGTCCGACAAGGGCAAGCTGGAGATGGAGCTCGTCGTGGAGCGTGGCCGCGGCTACGTCTCCGCCGTCCAGAACAAGGGCGCCGACAACGAGATCGGCCGCATGCCGGTCGACTCGATCTACAGCCCCGTGCTGAAGGTGACCTACAAGGTCGAGGCCACCCGTGTCGAGCAGCGCACCGACTTCGACAAGCTCGTCATCGACGTCGAGACCAAGCCGTCCATCCTGCCCCGCGACGCCATCGCGTCGGCCGGCAAGACGTTGGTCGAGCTCTTCGGCCTGGCGCGCGAGCTCAACGTCGAGGCCGAGGGCATCGACATCGGCCCGTCGCCCGTCGACGAGCAGCTGGCTGCCGACCTCGCCCTCCCGGTCGAGGACCTGCAGCTGACGGTCCGTTCCTACAACTGCCTCAAGCGCGAGGGCATCCACACCGTGGGTGAGCTCATCTCGCGCTCGGAGCAGGACCTGCTCGACATCCGCAACTTCGGTGCGAAGTCGATCGACGAGGTCAAGGCCAAGCTCGTCGAGATGGGTCTGTCCCTCAAGGACAGCGCCCCCGGCTTCGACCCCGCCACGGCGCTCGCCGCCTACGGCGAAGAGGACGACGACGCCTACGTCGAGGACGAGCAGTACTGAGCACCACCCACTGACCCGTCGCCTTCGCGGCGGGTCGGTGGACCTGCACCACATCCATCTGTCCCGGTACCTCGCACGGCCGGGAAGAATCGAGAGAAGACATGCCCAAGCCCACGAAGGGTCCCCGCCTCGGCGGCAGCCCGGCCCACCAGCGCCTGATCCTGGCCAACTTGGCCACCCAGCTCTTCGAGCACGGTCGCATCACGACGACCGAGGCCAAGGCCCGGGCCCTGCGCCCGCACGCCGAGAAGCTGATCACCAAGGCCAAGAAGGGCGACCTGCACAACCGTCGCATGGTCCTCAAGACCATCCGTGACAAGGGCGTCGTGCACATGCTCTTCACCGAGATCGGCCCCACCTTCGCTGAGCGTCCCGGCGGTTACACCCGCATCACGAAGATCGGCCCCCGCAAGGGCGACAACGCCCCCATGGCCGTCATCGAGCTCGTGACCGAGGCCTACTCGCCGAAGGCCCCGTCCTCGAAGAAGACCTCTGCTGCCGCCGCCCCGGCCGCCCCCGTCGAGGAGGCTCCCGCCGAGGAGACCGCCACCGACGAGGCGCCGACCGAGATGGTTGACGAGGCGTCGCCCGAGTCGAGCGTCGTCGCCGAGGAGCAGCCGACCGAGGACGAGGCGCCTGCTGCCGACTCCGAGGACGACGCCAAGGCCTGAGCTCCACCTGCTCCACTGCTTCAACCCACGACCCGCCCGGGTGCTCCCGGGCGGGTCGCGGGCATTGCGGACAGCACGCGGATCGCCATGGTGCCGAGGCGACCAGCACCGCGGAGCCCACCGTGGCCGGGGGAGGACGGTCGTCATCGCTCGAGCGGCCGCGGGAAAGTGATTCGAAAGAAGTTTCGTTTGTCGTCTCATCAGACGAGATCCGGGCCTCCGGAACGGGGTCTATTGTCGGTGGCCACGGCTTCAATAGATCTATGACCGAGCAGCCCGGACGCGACGACAGCACCAACGTCCTGACCGCTGTCCGCGCTGCGCGCACCGACCAGCTCGCAGCCGAGATTCGAGCCGTCCTGGCGATCATCGACTGGTGTGTGATCCATCAGACCGACGACGAGGGCGCCGCGTCCTTCGGTGACCACGGGATCCCGCTCGCCGGCGACGGTGCACCGTGGGTCCTCGAGTTCGCGGTCATGGAGCTCTGCGCCGCCCTCGGCCTCTCGACCGATGCCGGGAAGCGTCAGGTCGGGTCCGTCCTCGAGACCCGTTACCGGCTCCCCCGGCTTTGGGGGCGCGTCATCGCCGGCGACCTCCCGTTCTGGAGGGCCCGGTCGGTCGCGGAGCAGACGATGTGTCTGCCCGCAGCGGGTGCCAGGTTTGTGGACCGCCACGTCGCCCACGTGGCGCACAAGGTGTCCTACCTCCAGCTCAAGCGCCTCGTCGAGGAAGCCCGCACCCGGTTCGACCCCGCCGAGGCAGAGAAGAAGGCCAGGGAAGCAGCCGATGGCCGCCACGTGTCGATCCACACCCAGGACATCGGTGTGAACGGCACCGTCGACCTCACCGGCACCCTGGACCTGCGTGACGCGCTCGACCTCGACGATGCGCTGAACCGTGGTGCCGCCCTGCTCGGGGTGGCGGGGTGCGAGGAGTCCCACGACGTACGCCGCTCCATCGCCGCCGGCGACCTCGCCCGCGGCACCCAGTCCCTCCCCTTCGACCAGGACGAGCCGTCGACGACCGGGACGCCTCCGCGGAGCCGGGTCGTGCTCCACGTCCACCTGACCGAGGCAGCCCTGGACGGCGACGTCGGCGGGTGCCTGGGCCGGGTGGCGAACACCAGGTCGCCGATCTGGGTCGATCGCGTCCGCGACTGGTGCACCAGCCCCGATGTCCAGGTGACCGTGAAGCCAGTGATCGACCTCGCCGAGCATGTCCACGTCGAGGCCTGCGAGATCCCCGAGCGCCTCCGGGTCCAGCGTGAGCTGATCGATCACCACTGCGTGTTCCCGTGGTGCAAGAGACCCGCCAGGTCCTGTGACATCGACCATGTCACCCCCCACGACCAGGGCGGCACCACGTGTTCGTGCAACACCGCACCCCTGTGTCGAGGGCACCACCGCGCCAAGACCCACTCCGGATGGACCTACGACACGATCGACCAAGGCGCCTACGTGTGGCGATCACCCAACCGGCTCTACTTCCGCGTCGACGGCACCGGCACCACCCCCGTCACGACGCCCAGCGCACCACCGGGCGAGACCTGAGTCCATCGCCCCACACCCCGCCGTCGGCGGGGCCACAGGCACGTCCAGACCTGCGCCTGGTGGCAGTTCGGGGCCAGCTCCGCTCGCACCTCGCACCACAGAGCTGACGTCTCGCACGTCGATCCGGGGCAGCGTCAGCCGCTGGGGGACGCGAGGAGGGCGGCTGCATCGAGGGGGTGCGGCGGCGAGTCGGAGCCGGCCAGGTCGCGCGCGGCGCGGAGCATGGCCTCGTTGGCGGGGGTGGGGACGTCGTGCAGCCGGCCGAGCAGGACGATCTCGCCGGCGCGGTAGTCGATCTCCGAGTCGAGCCCGCGGCTCAGGCTCTGCCACAGTGAGTTGCCCCGGTGGAGGAGGTCTGCGTCGGTGCGGTCACGGAGCAGGTCGCCGCGTCGCTCGTCGTCCTGGGCCCTGGTCACGACCGGGATGCGTGCGGCAGAGAGCACGGCCTCACCCTCGGCGAGCACCCTGGCGGCAAGGACGTCGCGCTCGGGGGCGGGACCGCAGAGGGCACGCACGTCGCCGACGGTGTTGACCAGGAGCTTGCGGTGCTTCCAGGCGGCGATGTCGGGGCGCGGCACCGACGCGAAGCCGCCGCGGTGCAGGTCAGCGCTGACTGCCTCCGTCACGTCGTCGACGCCGCCGGGCACCCGGCCGATGTCCAGGATGCCGGGGGCGCCCCGGGAGTGCTGGACGACGACGCCGGGCTCGAGGTGGGTGGAGGGGAGCATGACGCAGACCGAGTACGTCGCGGGGAAGCGCCGCAGAACCGTACGCTCGTTGGCGACACCGTTCTGCACACAGACGACGGGCACGTCGGGCGGTGCGTGGGCGACCAGGTCGTCGAGCGCCGCGTCGGTCTGGTGGCTCTTGACGCACAGCAGCACGACCGTGTGGGGCGCCCAGTCGACGGCTGCCGCGCTGTCGACCGCGGCCGCCCGGACCACGTGGCGCCCGTCGTGGCGGTCCAGGACCAGGCCATCGGTGCGGATGCGCGCGAGGTGCTCGCCGCGGGCCACCAGCGTGACCGGCACCCCGCCGAGGTGCAGGTTGGCACCGATCACGCCGCCGACCGCACCTGCCCCGTAGATCACGTGTCGCATGTCCTCCATCCTGCCCGGGGCAACCTTGGGCAGGGTCCACCGGGTGGTGACAGGCATGAGAGCAACACCCGCCGGGTCGAGGGTCCCGCGTCGGCCGACGCCGAGCTGGCGATCGCGCTCTACGTGCGGGCCGATTGAGGCCCCGCCCAGGCCGCGTCGAGGAGTCGCTGGGTCTGGGCGAGGGTGAGACCGGACCTGCGGGCGGCCGTCGCGAGCTCCGCGGCGGCCGCTGCCACGTCGGCCGGGGTGCCGTCACCGGCGGCTGCTGCCACGAAGGTGCCGCGGCGTCCCTCGGTCACGACGACCCCGTCGGCCTCGAGCTCCTTGTAGGCGCGGGCCACGGTGTTGGGGGCGAGACCCAGCTGCTCGGCCAGCGCCCGGACCGTGGGCAGCTTGGTGCCGGCCGGGAGGTCCCCGTCGGACGCCCGCCCCGCGATCTGGGTGCGCAGCTGCTCGAACGGTGGCTCCGGCAGCGCCGGGTCGAGCGGCAGGACGGTCATGCCAGGACGATAGCGAGCCCACGCCTTCCCTGACGTGGTAGAGATTCGGGCATGGAGCCCTACGCCCTCGTCGTCGGTGAGTCGCTCGTCGACATCGTGGTCGAGCCCGACGGCCGCGACAACGAACGCCCCGGCGGCAGCGCAGCCAACGTGGCGGTGGCGCTCGCCCGGCTCGGGCGCCGCGTGCGCTTCGTGACGTCGTACGCCGACGACGACCGTGGCCGCGCCATCGCGGCGCACCTCGGCGGGTCGGGTGTGGAGCTCGCCGTGGACCCCCACGCACTCGAGCGCACGTCGACGGCACGGGCCACGATCGCGGCCGACGGGTCGGCCTCCTACGAGTTCGACCTCGACTGGCGCTTCCACCCGGTCGGTGAGGTCGCGCCCGTCACGGTCCACGTCTGCTCGATCGGGGCGGTGCTGCAGCCCGGTGCCGCGGACGTCTTGAGGCTGCTCGAGCGGCTGCGCGCCACCGCCACGATCAGCTATGACGTCAACGCGCGGCCCGCCATCACCGGCACGGGCGGCGACGTGGTGGGGCAGGTGGAGCGGGTCGCTGCCCTGGCCCACCTGGTCAAGGCCAGCGACGAGGACCTCGAGGCGCTCTATCCGTCGTGGTCGGTCACTGACGCGGCGCGGCACCTGCTGTCCCTCGGTCCGCGCGCCGTGGCCGTGACGCGCGGGGAGTCCGGCTCGACGTGGTTCACCGATGAGCGCGAGGTGACCGTCCCCGCCGTCCGCACCCACGTCGTCGACACGATCGGTGCCGGCGACACGTTCTCGGCCGGCCTCATCGACGCCCTGTGGGGCGACCAGTGGGACGACCTCGCGGTGGCGCCGGAGAAGGCGTTGGCGCACGCAGCGGCCGCCGCAGCGGTGACCGTCTCGCGACGTGGCGCCGACCCGCCGTACCGCCACGAGCTCTAGGGCGCTGGCTCAGCCTTCCGGCGCGAGGTAGGCGTGCACGAGGGGCACCACCGAGGAGCCCTCGCCGGTCGCGGCCGCGACCCGCTTCATCGATCCTGCGCGGATGTCGCCCGAGGCTGTGCCTCCACCCTGCGGTTCCTCCCGAAGCGCTGACCACCGACGTCACCCACTAGGCTCTGCGGGTGCGCCTGCGGATCGATCTCGCCTACGACGGCGGGGCCTTCCACGGCTGGGCGACGCAGCCGGGCCTGCGGACCGTGCAGGGCCACCTCGAGGCAGCGCTCACCACCGTTCTCCGCCTCGACCGCATCGACACCGTCTGCGCGGGCCGCACCGACACCGGGGTCCACGCCCGCGGGCAGGTCGTCCATTGCGACGTCGCCGAGCTCCACCCGCAGCTGCAGCGCCGGCTCAACGGGGTGCTGCCGTCGGAGATCCGGGTGCACCGGGTCGTCGAGGCCCCGCCCGGCTTCGACGCCCGCTTCTCGGCGCTGTGGCGGCGCTACGCCTACCGGATCGCCGACCGCGTGGATCTCGTCGACCCGCTCGTGCGCTCGCACGTGCTGGTCTGGGAGCGCGAGCTCGACCTCGACGCGATGAACGATGCGGCCCAGCACCTCCTGGGGCAGCAGGACTTCGCTGCCTTCTGCCGCCGCCGCGTGGGTGCCACCACGATCCGCACGCTGCTCGACCTGCACTGGTCGCGCTCGCCCGAGGGGCTGGCGGTCGCCGACGTGCGCGCCGACGCGTTCTGCCACGGCATGGTGCGCTCGCTGGTCGGCTGCCTGCTGGCGGTCGGGGAGGGGCGTCGGGAGATCGCCTGGCCGGCTGCGATCCTGGCGGTGACCGAGCGCGACGCGAGCGTAGTAGTCGCAGAAGCCCAGGGGCTGACGCTCGAGGAGGTCGCCTACCCTCCCGACGACGAGCTGGCGTCACGTGCCGTCACGACGAGAGCGAGACGCGATGGATGAGCACTACTTCTCGGCCGACCCGAGCGTGGCCTTCAAGCGCGCGCCCGTGGTGGCTCAGGTGTGGGGCCACGAGCTGCGCCTGACCAGCGGGTCGGGCGTCTTCGCCCAGGGCCGCGTCGACATCGGCACCGCCATCCTCTTCCGAGAGACCGCGCCGCCCGCCGGTGGGCGGATCCTCGACCTCGGCTGCGGCTGGGGCGTGATCGGCCTGGCCATCGCCACGGCGGTGCCTGACGCGGTCGTGACCGCGGTCGACGTCAACGAACGGGCGGTCCTCCTCGCCACCGAGAACGCCGCTGCGTTGGGGCTTGCGGACCGGTTCACCGCGACGACCCCGGACGGCGTCGCCGCCGACGCGTCGTACGACGAGATCTGGAGCAACCCGCCGATCCGCATCGGCAAGGAGGCGCTGCACGCGCTGCTGCTCACCTGGCTGCCGCGGCTCGCGCCCGGTGGTCGCGCGGTCATGGTCGTCGGCAAGTTCCTCGGCGCCGACTCGCTGCAGCGCTGGCTGGGCGAGCAGGGCTACCCCACCACGCGGCTGGCCAGCGCCAAGGCCTTCCGGGTGCTGGAGACGCGCCGGGCCTGACCCGCCGAGTCGGCGCGATGTTGCAGGCCGGCGTGCAACATCGCGCCGACTCGGCCCCTGGTCAGTCGGAGGTGCCGCCGCCGTCGAGGAACATCTCGAGCCGCGCGGTGGCGTGGTCGGCCTTGAATCACGCCGCGCCGGCGGCGGTCACAGGATGAGTCTGCTGCTCCCGTGACCGCCGCGTCGAGGCGATTTCAGACGTCGAGCGGGTCGATCAGCTCGTAGTCGCCGACCTTGGTGGAGAGCACGCCGACCTGGTGGTTGCCGTCGCCGAGCAGGTGGTCGAGCGCGGTGAGGTGGGCGACGAACATGCCCACGTTGTATTCCGCCGTCATCGCGATCCCGCCGTGGAGCTGGATCGCCTCCTGGCCGACGTGACGCCCGCCCCGGCTGACCTGCAGGCTGGCGCGGGCCGCGGCAGCCGCGACCTCTTCGGGAGACCCGGCCGCGATGACCATGGTCGACCAGTCGACGAGGCTGTGGGTCAGCTCGAGCGAGGTGTACATGTCGGCGGCCCGGAACGTCAGCGCCTGGAAGGTGTTGAGCGTGACGCCGAACTGCTTGCGGCTCTTGAGGTAGTCGGTGGTCGCCTTGAGCAGCGTCTGCATCGCGCCGAGCGACTGGTTGCCGGCCATGATCCGGGTGATGTCCTGGACGGTCGCGATCGTGGCCGTGAGATCCGCTCCGGCCTCGCCGAGCGGGGTCGCCGCGGTGCCGTCGAGGGCGACGCGAGCGGCCCGCCCGCCGTCGTACGTCGAGTAGCCCTCGCGCGCGAGCCCGTCGGCGTCGCCGGCGACCAGGAAGAGGCCGGTGCCACCGTCGGGCAGCGCGGCGCTCACGACCAGCACGTCGGCGCGGGCGCCGTGGAGGACCGGCTCCTTGACACCGGTGAGCGCCCAGGAGTCGCCGTCCTGCGTGGCCGTGACCTTCTGGGCCGTGGGGCCCCAGCGGCGGCCGGGCTCGTCGTGGGCGAAGGCCAGCACGCTGTCGCCGGCGGACAGGGCGCCGAGCACCTCGCCGCGCTGCTCGGCGGTGCCGGCCGCGGAGACCAGACCGCCGGCCAGCACGACCGAGGCCAGGAACGGCTCCGGGGCGATGGTGCGGCCGAGCTCCTGACACACGATGCCGATCTCGACCGGGCCTGCGCCGACGCCGCCGTCGTCCTCGCAGAAGGGCAGCCCGAGGACGCCCATCTCGGCCAGGCGTGACCACTGCTCCTCGTCGAAGCCCGGGTCCTCACCGACGATCTGGCGCCGGTGCTCGTAGTCGTTGTAGGCCTTGCCCACCAGGCCGCGCACCGCGTCGCGGAGGGCAACCTGCTCGTCGTCGTACGTGAAGTCCATGTCTGTCCCCTTCGGCTCAGAGTCCGAGGATCGAGCGGGAGATGATCTGCCGCTGGATCTCGTTGGAGCCGCCGTAGATGGAGGCCTTGCGCAGGTTGAGGTAGTTGGGCGTGACGGTGCGCGCCCACGAGGCGAGGTCGGAGCCGTCGCCGGCGCCCGAGGCCACCGACGCCGGACCTGCGAGGTCGACGAGCAGCTCGCTGACGGCCTGCTGGAGCTCGGTGCCCCTGAGCTTGAGCACCGACGAGGCCGGGTGCGGCTCCCCGCCCGCTGAGTGCGCGACGACGCGCAGCGCGGTCAGCTCGAGGGCGAGCAGCTCGTTCTCGAGCTCGACGATGCGGGCGCGGACCAGCGGGTCGTCCAGGAGGGTGCCGTCGTTGCCGTCGGAGGTCTCCTTGGCCAGGTCCTTGGCGCGGGACAGGTTGCGCTTGGTCGCGCCGACCGGTGCGACGCCGACCCGCTCGTTGCCGAGCAGGAACTTGGCCTGGGTCCAGCCGGAGTTGATCTCGCCCAGCATGTTCTCGGCGGGGACGCGGACGTCCTCGAACCACACCTCGTTGACCTCGTGACCGCCGTCGATCAGCTGGATCGGGCGGACCTCGAGACCGGGGCTGGTCATGTCGATGAGCAGCATCGAGATGCCGGCCTGCTTCTTCACCTCGGGGTCGGTGCGGACCAGGGTGAAGATCCAGTCGCCGTACTGGCCGAGCGTGGTCCACGTCTTCTGGCCGTTGACGACCCAGTCGTCACCGTCGCGGACCGCGGTCGTGCGCAGGCTCGCGAGGTCGGAGCCGGCGTCGGGCTCGGAGAAGCCCTGGCTCCACCAGATGTCGAGGCTGGCGGTCTGGGGGAGGAAGCGCGCCTTCTGCTCCTCGGTGCCGAACTGCGCGATCACCGGGCCGATCATCGAGGCGTTGAACGCCAGCGGGGTCGGGACCCCGGCGCGCTGCATCTCCTCGTGCCAGATGTGGCGCTGCAGCTCGCTCCAGCCGCGCCCGCCCCACTCCTCGGGCCAGTGAGGCACGGCGAGGCCGGCCTTGTTGAGCGTCTGCTGGCTCTCGACGATCTGCTCCTTGCTGAGCTCACGTCCCTCGATCACCGCCTGACGGATCTCCTCGGAGACCTCGGTGGTGAAGAACTTCCGCATCTCCTCGCGGAACTCCTGGTCCTCGGCGGTCAGCTCGAGCTGCATGGATCGGCCCCTCTCGTCGGTCACGTCGACCTCGTCCGGGCCCATCATGGCGCGGACCAGGCCTCCAAACTACTGACAGGTAGAAGTAGCCCTGTGGAGGGGCTCCGACGGCAGGCCCCGATCCGGATCAGGATCTTGGTATGGACGTCGAGACCGCGCTGCGTCGGCTCGGAGGCGTGGCGAGCGCTCGGGAGATCGGGGCAGCCACCCGACGACGTGACCTCCGAGCCGCGCTGGACCGAGGCGCGGTGCTGAAGCTGGCTCGTGGGCGCTACGCGCTCCCGCAGGCCCGGGGCCAGCTGCGCATCGCGGGTGAGGTGTCCGGGGTGCTCTCCCACCTGAGCGCGGCCCAGCACTGGGGCTGGGCCGTCAAGGACGTGCCGGACCGGGCCTGGGTCACGGTCCGCCGCAGCCGCGCGTTGAGCCCTGAGGTCCGGGTCCGGGTGCATGCGGTCTACGCCGACCTCGAGGCGAGCGAGGTGGTCGCCGGGGTCACGAGCAAGCGGCGCACGGTGCTCGACTGCGCTCGGCGACTGCCCTTCGACGAGGCTCTGGCGGTGGCCGACTCGGCGCTCCGCTCGGGGGACGTCACGCGTGCGGACCTGGTGTCAGGCGCCGCGCTCCTGCGAGGACGAGGTGCACCGGGGGCGCGCCGGGTGGCGGGTGAGGCGAGCGCCGAAGCGGCCAACCCGTTCGAGTCGGTGCTGCGCGCGATCATCCTCGACCACGGCGCGCTCTCGGTGCGGCCCCAGGTCGCTGTCGTCGCTCGGGGCCAGACCTTCCACCCGGACCTCGTGGACGAGGGGCGCCGCGTGGTCATCGAGGCCGACTCGTGGAGCTTCCACTCCGACCACCGGACCCACGGGCGCGACTGCGTCCGCGACACCGCCCTGACCGTGTGCGGATGGATCGTGCTGCGCTTCTCATGGGAGCAGGTCATGCGCTCACCTGCCTACGTCCGGGCGGTGCTGGACGACCTGGTGGCGGCTCTCGCCGCAGCCGAGCGCTGACGACGAGGGCCGGCGTACGCCGGCCCTCCCGCCGGACACCCCACGGCATATCGACGTGACCCAGGGCAGCGGATAGCGGACAATCGTCCGACGTGGGACACGTCGAGGTCAGTGGAGTCCGGTTCGAGCTGCCCGACGGGCGGGTGCTGCTCGACGACGTCTCGTTCCGGGTCGGCGAAGGTGCCAAGGTCGCGCTGGTCGGGGCCAACGGGGCGGGGAAGACGACGCTGCTCAGGATCATCACCGGTGATTTGGTGCCGCACGCCGGCGCGGTGACGCGCACGGGCGGCCTGGGGGTCATGCGGCAGATGGTCAACGCCGGGCTCGGCGAGGAGCCGACCGTCGCCGACCTGCTGCTGAGCGTCAGCCCGGTGCGGGTGCGCGAGACGGCGGCGCTGGTCGACCGGTGCGAGCTGACGCTGATGGAGACCGACGACGAGGTGGCCCAGATGGCCTACGCCGAGGCGCTCTCGGACTACGCCGATGCCGGTGGCTACGACATCGAGGTCACCTGGGACGTCTGCACGATCAAGGCGCTGGCGGTGGCCTACGACAAGGCGAAGTATCGCGAGCTGCGCACGCTGTCGGGCGGCGAGCAGAAACGGCTGGTGCTGGAGTACCTCCTGGCCGGCCCCGACGAGGTCCTGCTCCTCGACGAGCCCGACAACTACCTCGACGTCCCCGGCAAGATCTGGCTCGAGCAGCGCATCCGGGAGTCCGGCAAGACGATCCTGTTCATCAGCCACGACCGCGAGCTGCTCGACAACACCGCCACGCGCGTCGTGACCGTGGAGCTCGGTCACGCGGGCAACCTGGTGTGGACCCATCCCGGCGGGTTCGCGAGCTATCACGAGGCCCGCAAGGACCGCTTCGCGCGCTTCGAGGAGATGCGCAGGCGGTGGGACGAGGAGCACGCCAAGATCAAGGCGCTGGTGCTGCGGTTGAAGATCAAGTCCGAGTACAACGACGGCATGTCCAGCCAGTACCGCGCCTCCCAGACCCGGCTGCGCAAGTTCGAGGAGGCCGGGCCGCCGACCGAGCAGCCGCGCGAGCAGCAGGTGACGATGCGCCTCAAGGGCGGGCGCACCGGCAAGCGCGCGGTCGTCTGCGAGGACCTCGAGCTGTCCGGGCTGATGCGGCCCTTCGACCTCGAGGTCTGGTACGGCGAGCGGGTCGCCGTCCTCGGGTCCAACGGCTCGGGCAAGTCGCACTTCCTGCGACTGCTCGCCTCGGGCGGCTCGGACCCGGACATCGAGCACCAGCCGGTCGGCGACGTCGAGATCAAGCCGGTGATCCACCAGGGCAAGGCCAAGCTCGGCGCGCGCGTGCGCCCGGGGTGGTTCGTGCAGACTCACGAGCACCCCGAGCTGGTCGGCCGCACGCTGATCGAGATCCTGCACCGAGGCGACGGCGAGGCGGACGGGCGCGGCCGCTCGGGCATGGGCCGCGAGCAGGCGGCGCGGGTGCTCGACCGCTACGAGCTCGCCCACGCTGCCGACCAGCGCTTCGAGTCGCTGTCGGGTGGTCAGCAGGCGCGCTTCCAGATCCTGCTGCTCGAGCTGTCGGGCGCCACGCTGCTGCTGCTCGACGAGCCCACCGACAACCTCGACGTGCAGTCCGCCGAGGCGCTCGAGGAGGGCCTCGAGGCCTTCGACGGCACGGTCGTAGCGGTCACCCACGACCGCTGGTTCGCGCGCGGCTTCGACCGGTTCCTGGTCTACGGCGCCGACGGCGACGTCTATGAGTCCGACGGCCCCGTGTGGGACGAAGGAAGGGTGCAACGCCTCCGATGAGCGATCTCCAGATCCGTCCGGTCGACCCGTTCGACGACCCAGCGCTCGATGCCTGGCACGGGGTCTACCTCGCGGCCGAGCGGCACGGCCGCGAGGATCTCGCGACGCCGTGGGCGCTCGAGGAGCTGCGGGTGCAGCTCCAGGCACCCACGCGCTCGCGCCGCTCGCTGCTCTTCCTCGGCGAGGTCGCGGGGGAGGCCGTCGTCGCCGGCAACGTCCAGCTGCGGCTGCTCGACAACCTCAGCCAGGCCGAGGTGCTGGTGCACACCGCCCCCGAGCACCAACGCCGCGGCCACGGCTCGGCCCTCCTCCCCGTCCTGGAGCAGGCGGCGCGCGAGCATGGCCGCACGGTGCTGGCCTCGGACACCGCCTGGCCCCACGAGCTCGGTCCGACCGGTGACGGTGCGCCGGGCATCGAGTTCGCCCGGACCCACGGCTACTCCTTCGCGCTCGGCGACGTCATGCGCGTGCTCCGGCTCCCCGTCGCCGACACGCTGCTCGCCGACCTGGCCGCCCAGGCGGCGCCGCGCCACACGGCGTACTCCCTGCGCTCGTGGGTCGGGCCTGTGCCCGACGACCTCGTGCAGGGCTGGGCCGAGCTCGCCACGACCCTGATGACCGAGGCGCCGCTGGGGGAGATGGAGCGCGAGCCGGAGGCCGTCGACATCGCCGCCCTGCGTGAGGGCGAGGAGCTCGGACGTCGGCAGGGCCGCACCAAGCTCAACACCGTCGCGCTGGACGCCGAGGGCACGGTCGTCGCCTACACCGACATCGCCACCACCGTCCACGAGCCGACGCGCGCCTACCAGTGGGGCACGCTCGTACGACGTGCCGATCGCGGGCACCGCCTCGGCATGGCCGTCAAGGTGGCCAACCTGGCGCTGCTCCAGCGCGAGACCCAGGGCCTGGAGTCCGTGGTGACGTGGAACGCCGAGGTCAACGACCACATGATCGGCGTCAACGAGCAGCTCGGCTTCCGGGCGGCTGAGCGTCTCGGGGAGCTCCAGAAGCGGCTGGACTGAGCGACCCGCACCGGCTCCTTGTGCGGGGCATCGCCGGCTGTCACCATCGACTCTGCCATCCGCCCCTGGCAGGAAGAATGCCCGCGATGCCTCGCCAACCGTCCCTCGCGCACGTCCTCGATGCCGAGCCGCCCGCCACCGTCCTGGCCCTGCCCGACGACGTCCAGCTGAGGCTGGTCGGACACGTCGACACCGCGCGCCGGCGTCAGTCCGACCTCATCTCGTCATCGGTCGACGCCGCGATCCGCGGGGTTCCACTGCCGGTGCGCGGCATCGTCAAGAAGGCGCTGCTCGGATGAGCCACCCCAGCCACCGTCCGGCGCTCGCCCGGCTGGCCCACCTGCTCGGTGTCGATGCCACGGACCTGCACGAGCTGGCGGGTGTCCCGGACCCGGACCTGCGCGCCCTGCACGCCCAGGTCAGTCATCGACTCTTCGCCGAGGGGCAGCACCAGTTCACCCGGATCGCGGGCCTCGCCTCGAGCCTGCCCGGTCCGATGGCCGGGAAGATCGCCGAGAAGTTCCTGCCGGCGCCGGTCGCGGCGCGGGTGGCCGAGCTCCTCGAGCCCGCTCGCGCGCGCGACCTGGTGGGACGGCTCTCGCTGTCCTACCTCTGCGACGTCGCCCTGGCCCTGGACCCCGAGCGCTCACGAGGGGTGGTGAGGGCGATCGCGCCCGAGCGCGTCGGGCAGGTGGCGTGCGAGCTCTTCCGCCGTGGTCACCACGCGCTGCTCGTGGACTTCCTCGGGGCCGTCACGGTCGAGGCGTTCGTCGTGGTGCTCGAGATGGCCAGCCCCGAGGACCTCGCCGAGGTGCTGCCCCTGGTGGAGTGCGACGACGAGACGACGGAGGCGTTCGCGGCCCTGGACCCGCAGGTCCGGGCCGTGGTCGTGGCCCGACTGGCGCAGCTGCCGGCCGGGTCGGCGCCCGGGCTGCAGGCTGCCCTCGGGCTGCCGGCCTGAGCCCGGACCCCGGCTCAGGACCCCGGCCCGGGACCCCGGCCCGGGACCCCGGCTCAGGAGCTGCTGGTGTCGGCGTCCGAGTCGAGGGTGAGGGTCGTGGTCTGCGACTGCCCGTCGCGCTGGAACGTCACCTCGACCTCGTCGCCCGGACGGTAGGTGCGGATCGTCGCGACGAGGGAGTCGGATCCGGTGACGACCTGGTCGTCGATCTGCGTCACCACGTCGCCGGCCTGGAGCCCGGCGGACTTGGCGGCTGAGCCGTCGGTGATCTCGCCGATCTGGGCGCCCTCGGTCACCTCGGCGCCGGTCGCGTTCGCCACGTCACCGACGGTGACACCCAGCTTGGCGTGGGTCGGGGTCTCGCCCGCGGCCATCTGCTCGATGATCGGCAGCACCGAGTCGATCGGGATCGCGAAGCCGAGACCGATCGAGCCGGACTCCTCGGTGAGCCCGCTCGACGCGGTACGGATGGAGGAGTTGATGCCGATCACGCTGCCGTCCATGTCGACCAGCGGACCTCCGCTGTTGCCCGGGTTGATGGCGGCGTCGGTCTGGACGGCGGGGTACGTCGTGGAGTTGCCGTTGCCGTCGGAGCCCACGTCGACCGGTCGGTTCAGCGCGCTGACGATGCCGCTGGTCACCGTGGACTCGAGGCCGAACGGCGAGCCGATGGCCACGACCTGCTCGCCGACGTCGAGGTTGCCGGACTCACCGATCGTGGCGGGGGTCAGTCCGCTCACGCCCTCGGCCTGGATCACGGCGGTGTCGGTCAGCGGGTCGGTGCCCAGCACGGTGGCCGACGCCTTGGTGCCGTCGTTGAACGACACTGTGATCTCGCCGCCCTCGCCGGCGACCTCGACCACGTGGTCGTTGGTGAGGATCTGGCCGTCGGAGCTCAAGATGATGCCCGAGCCCGACCCGGCTCCGTCCGCCCCGCTCACGTCGAGCTTCACCACCGACGGCAGCACGGAGGAGGCGACCTGCTCGACGCTGCCCTCGGGCGCATCGGAGTCGGGGGTGCTGACGACCTGCGAGGTGGTGCGCTCGCTCGCTGCTGCCGACGAGCTGCCCGCGCCCGTGTCGTCGTAGGCGTTCCAGGACGCCGCGCCGCCGACGCCGGCCGCCCCGCCCACGAGGAGCGAGGCGCCGACGACAGCGGCGGCGAAGCCGACCCGACCGCGACGCGGTGGCGCCGGTGGGGGTGTCGGGGTGGGCGGGGTTCCCGCTGCCGGAAAGGCCGGGACGGGCGGCAGCTGGGGCGACCGGGTGGGCTCGTAGGGGTTCGAGGCCGGGGGCGGAGTGGTCGGGTAGTCGCTCATGTCCTCGACTGTGTCCGCTGACCCTGTGACGAGTCTGAGACCGGGCTGGGGAGTCCACAAGAAGCGCGGAGCCGGCGCGAGGAGCGGCGCGGGAGCGGCGCGGGACCGGCGACATGGCGCGGGACCGGCGACATAGGGTTCCGTCATGACGACGGCGCGGACGGTCCCCGTCACGACCGAGATGGACGGCGAGGAGCTCGACGCCGAGGACGCCTGGCACCTGGCACGGCACCACGGGATGAAGGCGGTCCTGGTCGGGAGCTTCGTGCGCTTCCGCTACGGCGACGGCTTCACCAACAGCCGGGCGCTGGCGCTGCAGACCTGCCTGGCGGTCGTCCCGTTCATGCTCGCCGTCACCGGCCTTGCCGCCGACATCGACGAGGACCGGCCGGCGCGCGTCGTCGCGGCGACCGTCAACGCAGTCTCCCCGGGCGCCAACGGTGACGACGCCCTGGTCGACGCGATCTCGGGCGGCTCTGAGGGCGCCGGCGAGCTCGCGCTGGTGCTCGGCCTGCTCTTCGCCCTGGTCTCCATGACGACGGCGATGGCGCAGGTCGAGCGGGGCAGCAACC
This sequence comes from Nocardioides psychrotolerans, assembly GCF_900113685.1. Lineage (GTDB taxonomy): Bacteria > Actinomycetota > Actinomycetes > Propionibacteriales > Nocardioidaceae > Nocardioides > Nocardioides psychrotolerans. Next base: position 200,747 of record NZ_FOQG01000001.1, on the reverse strand, counting down.
GGATCTACGGCATCCGCCGCGACCGGCCGGCGGTCGCCAAGTACGGCCGGGCCGCGGTGCTCACCGGCGTCCTGGCCCTCCCGGTCGGGCTCGGCTTCCTGCTACTGGTGGCAGGTGGTGCGTTCGGCGACGCGATGGTGGAGGAGTACGGCTGGTCCGACGGGCACCACACCGCCTGGCAGGTCGCGCGGTGGCCGGTCGGGCTCCTCCTGCTGGTCGTCACGATCGCCGTCCTCTTCGACCACGCGCCCCGGCGTCGTCAGCCCGCCCTGTCCTGGCTGGCCCTGGGCTCGGGGGTGACGGTCGCGCTCAGCATGCTCGCCGCTGCCGGCCTCGCGCTCTACGTCAACCTCAGCGGCTCCTTCGGCAGCACCTACGGCCCCCTCGCCGGCATCGTGGCACTCCTGCTGTGGAGCCTGCTGTCGTCGATCTCGCTGTTCTTCGGGGTCGCGATCTGCGCCCAGCTCGAGGCCCTGCGCAGCCACCAGGGCGAGCCGGCGTACGACGACCCGGGACGCCCTCACCGGCACCAGGTCTGAGCGGGCCCGACCGTCGGTGCCTGCTGCGAGCCTGGGGTCATGACGCACCTCGACACCCGCCGCTACTGGGTCAGCACGATCAACCTCGAGCACGTCCTGCTCGGCGTCGAGGGCGGGTTCACCCAGGCCGACCACGGGCGTGACACGCGCCTGCGGGCGCTGGGTCGCGGCGACCTGATCGCGTTCTACTCGCCCCGCCCCTCGATGGGCTCCCAGGTCACCCTCCAGCAGCTCACGGCGCTCGGGGAGATCGCCGACGACGAGCCTTACCAGGTGCAGATGGGCGACGACTTCCACCCGTGGCGCCGCCGCGTCGCCTTCGAGGAGGTGGGCCGGGTGCCGATCCGCCCGCTCATCCCCATGCTCGGGTTCGTCACCGACGAGCAGAGGTGGGGCCTGCCGTTCCGCCGTGGGCTCCTCGAGGTCACGGCCGGCGACTTCGGCGTCCTTGCCGGCGCCCTGCGGGACGGGGTGACGCATGCCCCGACGTGACCAGTCCGTGGCCGCGACACCTGCTGTTCACCTGCGACCGACAACGTTCCCAGGTGACTGAGGCCCTGATCGCCCCCTTGCTGCGCGGCGACCTGGCCCCCGCGGCCCGCACGCTGGTGGACATCTTCCGTGAGACGGTCGCCCAGGCCTCCGACGACAGCGCGGTCGACGCCGGTGCGGGCGTCCTCACCTATGCCGAGCTGGAGGAGGCCGCCGACGAGCTGGCCGCCGAGCTCAACTCCCTCGGGGTCGGGCGAGGTGACAACGTCGGGGTGCGGGTCAGCTCCGGGACGAGCGACCTCTACGTCGCCGTCCTGGGCATCCTCCTCGCCGGCGCCGCCTACGTCCCCGTCGACGCCGACGACCCCGACGAGCGGGCCCGCCTCGTCTTCAAAGAGGCCGACGTGGCCGCGGTCGTCGGCAACGACCTCATCCTCGCCGTGCGCCGTCCCGGCCCCGCTCGCGAGACCGAGGAGCCAGGCCTCGAGGACGACGCCTGGGTCATCTTCACCTCCGGCTCGACGGGTACCCCCAAGGGCGTCGCCGTCACCCACCGCAGCGCCGCGGCCTTCGTGGACGCGGAGTCGCGGATGTTCCTCCAGGCTGAGCCACTCGGCGTCGGCGACCGGGTCATGGCCGGCCTGTCGGTCGCCTTCGACGCCTCCTGCGAGGAGATGTGGTTGGCCTGGCGCTACGGCGCCTGCCTGGTGCCGGCGCCGCGCGCCCTGGTGCGCAGCGGGATCGACGTGGGGCCGTGGCTGGTCGCCAACCGGGTCACGGTCGTCTCCACGGTCCCGACCCTGGTCGCCCTGTGGCCCGCCGAGGCGCTCGAGCGGGTGCGTCTGCTGATCATGGGCGGCGAGGCCTGCCCGGCCGAGCTCGTCGCCCGCTTGGTCGCCCCGGGTCGCGAGGTGTGGAACACCTACGGACCCACCGAGGCCACCGTCGTCGCCTGCGGGGCGCTGCTCACCGGCGAGGGCCCCGTGCGCATCGGCCTGCCGCTCGACGGCTGGGACCTCGCGGTCGTCGACGCCGCCGGCGTGCCGGTCGAGCCCGGGCAGACCGGCGAGCTGATCATCGGGGGAGTGGGCCTGGCGCGCTACCTCGATCCCGCCAAAGACGCGGAGAAGTACGCCGCGATGCCCAGCCTGGGCTGGGACCGGGCCTACCGCTCGGGCGACCTCGTGGTGCTCGACCACGAGGGGCTGCTCTTCGGCGGCCGCGCCGACGACCAGGTCAAGCTCGGCGGCCGACGCATCGAGCTCGGCGAGATCGACAGCGCGCTCCTCGGCCTGCCGGGCGTCGGCGCGGCCGCCGCCGCCGTACGACGCTCGGCCGCCGGCAACCAGCTCCTCGTCGGCTACCTCGCTATCGACCCGACCGCCGACCCTCCCTTCGACCAGGCCGCCTCGCTGGAGCGACTACGCCGCGACCTGCCGGCCGCCCTCGTGCCACGCCTCGCCGTCGTCGATGCCCTCCCGACGCGCACCTCCGGCAAGGTCGACCGCGACGCGCTGCCGTGGCCGCTGGGTGCCCCCGACCAGGCGCCGGCCGGGCTCGAGGGCACCGCCGCTTGGATCGCCACCCTGTGGCACGACGTCCTCGGCGCCAGCGTGAGCGGGCCGGAGGCCGACTTCTTCGACGAGGGCGGCGGCAGCCTCACCGCGGCCCAGATGGTGTCGCGGTTGCGCGCGCGCTTCCCCGACGTCGCGGTGGGCGACGTCTACGAGAAGCCGACGCTCGGTGCCATGGCGGCCTACCTCGACCAGATGAAGGAGGCCGGCCCGGTCTCCGAGCGCACCGTCTCGCCGATCCCGGTCAAGACCCAGGCCGGCCAGGTCGTCGCCACGCTGGCGCTGCGCGCCGTGGCCGGGCCGCGCTGGCTGACCTGGATCGCCCTCGGTTGCCACGCCTCGTCCCTCCTCGGCGTCGACTGGCTGCCTCGGCTCCCGTGGGCGCTGGTCGCCGTGTCGTGGGTGCTGTTCGTCAGCTCCCCGGGCCGCATGCTTCTCGCGGCGGCAGGTTGTCGCCTCCTGCTGCGGCCGGTCACGCCCGGGGACCACCCGCGCGGTGGCAAGGCCCACCTGCGCCTCTGGCTGGCCAACCGGCTCGTCGACGAGCTCGGCGCGACCGGACTGGCCGGAGCACCCTTCGTCAAGCTCTACGCACGACTCCTCGGCGCCGCTGTCGGTCCCGACGTCGACCTGCACAGCCTGCCGCCGGTCACCGGTTGGCTGACCCTGGGCGAGGGCTGCTCGATCGAGCCCGAGGTCGACCTGAGCGGCTACTGGATCGACGGTGACGTCCTCCACGTCGGGCACATCCGGGTCGGGGCCCGGGCCCGCCTCGGCGCCCGCTCGATGATGTGCCCGGGGGCCGACATCGGCGACGACGCCGAGGTCGCCCCGGGCTCGTCGGTCTTCGGTCCGGTCCCCGCCGGCGAATACTGGTCCGGCTCGCCCGCCGTCCGCGTCGCCGGCGCGGCCCGCGGCCCGTGGGCGGGTCAGCCGGCCGACCACCCGGCGTGGCTCCTGGCCTACGGCGCGGTCGCGACGCTGCTCGCCCTGCTGCCGGTGCTCGCTGTCGTGGCAGTCGTGGCACCGCTGCTCGCCCTCACCCGCCCCACGTCCTACGACGAGGCGCTGGGGCTGGTCGTGTGGCTCCCGCTCGCGACGGTGCTGGGGCTCGCGGTGCTGGCGCTGCTGGTGTGGGCCGTCGTGCGGGTCGCCGCACGCGCGATCACCACCGGCGTCCACCCGGTCCGCAGCCGCCAGGGTCTCGCGGTGTGGGCCACCGTCCGCGTGCTCGACGACGCTCGCACGTGGCTCTTCCCGCTCTACTCCTCCCAGCTGACCCCCTGGTGGCTGCGCCGGCTCGGGGCCCGCATCGGCCACGGGGTGGAGGCTTCGACGGTGCTGATGGTGCCGTCGCTGACGACCGTCAACGACCAGGCGTTCCTGGCCGACGACACCCTCATCGGCGGCTACGAGCTGGGCGGGGGCTGGCTGCGGGTCGAGCGGGTCAAGGTCGGCAAGCGCGCGTTCGTCGGCAACTCCGGGATGGCCGCACCCGGTCGTAAGGTGCCCAAGGCATCCCTGGTGGCGGTGCTCTCGGCTGCACCCCGCCGCAAGTCGGCCAAGGCGGGGGAGTCCTGGCTGGGCAGCCCGCCGGCGCCCCTGCGTCGCGCTCCCGAGACCGCAGACGCCGGCCGCACCTACGACCCACCGACGCGACTGAAGGTGCTGCGCGCCGCGGTCGAGCTCTGCCGGCTGCTGCCCGTGATGCTCGCGATGGGCCTCACCGCCGTCACGGCCCTCGTGCTCGTCGCCCTGCTGGACGGCTCCGGGGTCGTCGTCGCGGTGCTCCTGGCAGGTCCCGTCCTCGCCGTCGGCGGCCTGCTCGCCGCGACCGTCACGGTGGCCGCCAAGTGGCTGCTCGTCGGCCGCGTGCGCCCGGGCGCCCACCCGCTGTGGAGCTCGTTCGTGTGGCGCAACGAGCTGGCGGACACGTTCGTGGAGGTCCTCGCGGCACCGTGGTTCGCCCGGGCCGTCGCCGGCACCCCCCTGATCAACGTCTGGTTCCGCGCGATGGGGGCGCGGATCGGGCGCGGCGTGTGGTGCGAGACCTACTGGCTGCCCGAGACCGACCTGGTGGAGCTCGGTGACGGGGTGACGGTCAACCAGGGCAGCGTCCTGCAGACCCACCTGTTCCACGACCGGATGCTCAGCATGGACACCGTGACGCTGCGGCGCGGCTCCACGCTGGGGCCCAACAGCGTCATCCTCCCAGCGGCGACGCTCGGGCGGCACGCTACGGTCGGTCCCGTGTCACTGGTGATGAGGGGCGAGTCGTTGCCCGACAAGACGACCTGGATCGGCAACCCCATCGGCCCCTGGGTGATCGGCCGGTGAAGGTGCCCGGACTCAGCTCCGACCTGCCCACCGCCGACCCCTACCTGCCCGGCCACGGCGACCCCGCCTGGAGCGCCACCCACTACGCCCTCGACCTCGTCTACGACATCGACGGCAACCGCCTCCGCGCCACCTCGACCATCGACGCCGTCGCCGTCGACGACCTCACCCGCGTGGTCCTCGACCTCGCCCACCTCGACGTCACCAAGGTCAAGGTCGACGGCCGTGCGCCGGCGAAGTTCCGCACCCGCGAGGGCCGGCTGGTCGTCACGCTGGCCACGCCCCTCAAGCAGGGCGCGGCCTTCTCGATGGTCGTCACCTACGCCGGCAACCCGCGCCCGCTGATCGAGAAGCACCACGGCGACGCCGGCTGGGAGGAGCTGACCGACGGTGTCATCGTCGCGGGTCAGCCGCACGGCGCCCCGACCTGGTTCCCCTGCAACGACCGGCCCGACGACAAGGCCTCCTACGCCATCTCGGTGACCGCCCACCCCGACTACCACGTCGTCGCCAACGGCATCCTCGGCAGCCGCAGGCGCCACGGCAGCTCGGTCACCTGGACCTACCTCCAGGACGAGCCGATGGCGACCTACCTCGCCACCGTCCAGATCGGGCGCTACGACGTCCGTGAGCTCGACGCGATCGTCCCGATGTACGCCGTCGTCCCCCACGACGCGGGCAGCGGCGTCGAGGACGCGTTCGGCCGCCAACCCGAGATGCTGGCCGCCTTCGCCGAGCTCTTCGGCGACTACCCGTTCCCGCTCTACTCGGTCGTTGTCACCGCCGACGACCTCGAGATCCCCCTGGAGTCGCAGAGCCTCTCGACCTTCGGTCGCAACTTCCTCACCTCGGAGTGGGAGTCGGTGCGGCTGGTCGCCCACGAGCTGGCGCACCAGTGGTTCGGCAACACCGTGACGCTCGGCGCCTGGCGCGACATCTGGCTGCACGAGGGCTTCGCCTGCTACGCAGAGTGGCTGTGGTCGGAGCGGTCGGGCGGCGACACCGCGGACGTGCACGCCCGCGTCCACCACCAGCGCCTGGCCGGGCTCGACCAGGACCTGCTGCTCTCCGATCCCGGGCCGGCGCTGATGTTCGACGACCGTGTCTACAAGCGCGGTGCCCTCACCCTCCACGCGCTGCGGCTCACTGTCGGCGACGACGACGCCTTCTTCGGGCTGCTGCGGGCCTGGGTAGCCGATCACCGTGGCGGCACGGTCAGCACCGCCGACTTCGTGGCCCACGTCGCGGCCCACGTCCCGGCCCGCACGGGCGAGGCCGTCGACGCCCTCTTCGCGCAGTGGCTCAACGAGGAGGAGCTGCCGGACCTCCCCGATGCGCCGGATGCCCTGAACGCCAGCTGAGCTCGGCCGGCACGGCGCACGCGACGGTGCCGACCCAGCCCTCGGGCAGCGGGAGCGGGGAGGTCCACAGCTCCGGCAGGTCGACCGGCTCGCGAGACAGGCCCTCGCCGCTGGTCTTCACGATGGCCTCGATGCGCGTCCAGACCCGCAGGTCGCCGTAGTCGCCCGCGCCGCGTCCGGGCGCGTCTCGCTCCACGTCGACCCCGACCGGCGCGCTGCTCCAGGCGACCAGCACGACGTCCTCGGCGTAGGCCAGGCTCAGGTGAACCGCGTCGCTCGCGCCGAGGGGGACCGGCCGGCCGTGGCCAGGGCTGGCGCAGCGCACGCACAGGCGCGCCACCCGGGACAGGCACAGCTCGTCGGCGAGGTAGGCCTCCGCCCGGGCCCGCTGGAACGCCCGGTGCCCCGACCCCCAGAGCGCGGCGACGTGCACCGTGGGTGTCATGCGTCAGGGCCGGTCGAACGGGTCGGGCGCGAACGCCCCGGGGCCTGGGCCCGACGCGAACGCGGCCGCCGTCAGCGCCCGGACGGGCGCGACGTCGGCCGCGTTGCTACGGCTCAGGCGCAGGGCTCAGGCCCAGCGCTCGGAGGCGGGCACGAAGTCGAGCGTGCGGTCGCCGGTGTAGATCTGCTTGGGTCGCGCGATCTTCTGCTCCTTGTCCTGGACGAGCTCGACCCACTGCGCCAGCCAGCCCGGGGTGCGGCCGATGGCGAAGAGGACCGTGAACATCTCGGGCGGGAACTGGAAGGCCTCATAGATCAGGCCGGAGTAGAAGTCGACGTTGGGGTAAAGCTTGCGCTTGATGAAGTACTCGTCCTCGAGCGCGATCTTCTCCAGCTCCTGGGCGATCGCCAGCAGCGGGTTGACGCCGGTGACCTCGAAGACGTCCTCGCAGGCCTTCTTGATGATCGTGGCGCGCGGGTCGAAGTTCTTGTAGACCCGGTGACCGAAGCCCATCAGCTTCTCGTTGCCGTTCTTGACGCCCTCGATGAAGGCCGGGATGTTCTCCTTGGACCCGATCCGGCGCAGCATCCGCAGGACGGCCTCGTTGGCGCCACCGTGCAGCGGCCCGAAGAGGGCGCCCACGCCCGCCGAGACCGCCGAGTAGGGGTCGACCTGCGAGGAGCCGACCGAGCGGACCGCGTTGGTCGAGCAGTTCTGCTCGTGGTCGGCGTGCAGGATGAAGAGCACGTCGAGGGCCTTGACCAGGCGCGGGTCGGCCTCGAACTTCGACTCGCTCATCTTGAAGAGCATCGAGAGGAAGTTGGCGGTGTAGCTCAGGTCGTTGTCGGGGTAGACGTAGGGCTTGCCCTGGGCATGGCGGTAGGCCCAGGCGCCCAGCGTCGGCATCTTGGCGATCATCCGCACGATCTGCATGTGCCGGTTGTCGGCGTCGCTGATGTTGCGGGCGTCGGGGTAGAACGTCGACAGCGCCCCGACCGACGCCATCAGCATGCCCATGGGGTGCGCGTCGTAGCGGAAGCCCTGCATGAACGTCTTGACGTTCTCGTGGACGAACGTGTGGTAGGTGATCTCGTGCACCCAGGCCTCGTGCTCGGCCTGGGTCGGCAGGGTGCCGTGGACGAGCAGGTAGGCCACCTCGAGGAAGTTGGACTTCTCGGCCAGCTGCTCGATGGGATAGCCGCGGTACTCCAGGATGCCCTTGTCGCCATCGATGAAGGTCACGGCACTGCGGCAGGAGGCGGTGTTGACGAAACCCGGGTCGTAGACGGCCAGGCCTGGCTCGCCCTCGGCTGTGCGGATCTTCCCGACATCGGCGGCCTTGATGGTGCCGTCGAGGATCGGTACGTCGTACTCCTGTCCGGTGCGGTTGTCGCGGACGGTGAGAGAGTCAGTCACGCGCTCCAACCTAAACCGCTGTCCCACGCGCGCGCTAACCCGTGTCCATCAGCGTCCACCGACGTGTGCTCCGGCCCACGTCGTTTTGACCCGCCACGCGCGAGAGCCGTAGTCTTGCCGGTCGCGACTCCTGCCGCGTCCCGACCTCGCCTGCGAGACCGTGATGCAGTGCCGGACCCCACCTCGGTGGCAAGCCGGCCCGTGTTCGTCAGAAGCTGCGGCACCACCACCCCCGGGATCGATCCTGGCGGGTCCACGAACGAAGGAAAGTAGAAGCGTCTTGCGCACGTACAGCCCCAAGCCCGGCGACATCCAGCGCGACTGGCACGTCATCGACGCCGAGGACATCGTCCTGGGTCGCCTCGCCGTCGAGGTCGCCACACTCCTCCGCGGCAAGCACAAGCCGATCTTCGCCCCGCACATGGACGTCGGCGACTTCGTCATCGTCGTCAACGCGGAGAAGGTCCACCTGTCCGGCACCAAGCGCACGACGAAGATGGCCTACCGCCACTCCGGTTACCCGGGCGGCCTGACTTCCACCCCGATCGGCGAGATCCTCGACAAGGACGCTCGCAAGGCGATCGAGAAGGCCGTGTGGGGCATGCTCCCCAAGAACAAGCTCGGTCGCGCGCTGATGAAGAAGCTCAAGGTCTACAGCGGCCCGACCCACCCCCACTCGGCCCAGCAGGCCGTCCCCTTCGAGATCTCGCAGATCTCCCAGTAATCATCGACGTCGAAAGCAAGGTTGAGGAACACAGTGGCTGACACCAGCACCGAGGTCGAGGAGACCTACGAGACCGACGAGCAGGGCGTTGCCTACAGCTCCGAGAGCGCTCCGTCCGCGGACGCCCCCGCCCGCCCGGCGACCATCATCCCCGCGGCGGCCACCGGCCGTCGCAAGGAGGCCGTGGCCCGGGTGCGCATCGTCCCCGGCACCGGCGTCTGGACGGTCAACGGCCGCACGCTCGACTCCTACTTCCCCAACAAGCTGCACCAGCAGGTGGTGAACGAGCCGTTCGCCGAGCTGCAGCTCGAGGGTCGGTTCGACGTCATCGCCCGCATCCACGGCGGCGGCATCACCGGTCAGGCCGGCGCGCTTCGCCTCGGCGTGGCCCGGTGCCTGAACTGGATCGACACCGACGCCAACCGCCCGGCCCTCAAGAAGGCCGGACTGCTCACGCGTGACGCCCGCGTCATCGAGCGCAAGAAGGCCGGTCTCAAGAAGGCGCGCAAGGCGCCTCAGTTCAGCAAGCGCTGATCGCCTAGGGGCGCAATGCCGCGCATCTTCGGCACGGACGGGGTCCGGGGCCTGGCCAACGGTGAGCTCACCGCTGAGCTGGCCCTGGACCTTTCCGTTGCAGCCGCGCGTGTCCTCGTCGACCGGGGAGACTACGAGGGGGAGCGTCCCCTCGCGGTCGTCGGTCGTGACACCCGGATCTCGGGGCAGTTCCTCGAGCACGCGGTCGTCGCCGGGCTCGCCTCGGCCGGGGTCGACGTGCTGCGCCTGCGGGTCCTGCCGACTCCCGGCGTCGCCTACCTGACCCAGTCGCTGGGGGCGGACCTCGGGGTGGTTATCAGCGCCTCGCACAACCCGATGCCCGACAACGGCATCAAGTTCTTGGCGCGCGGCGGGGTCAAGCTCGGCGACGCCGTCGAGCGTGACATCGAGGCCCACCTCGAACGGCCCTGGGTCCGCCCGACGGCCGGCGACGTCGGCCGCGTCTCGCCCTACGGCACTCCCGTCGAGGAGTACGTCGACCACCTGGTCTCCACCCTCGACCGGCCGCTCGCAGGCCTCAAGGTCGTCCTCGACTGCGCCCACGGCGCCGCCTACGAGTCGGGTCCGCTGGCGCTGCGTCAGGCCGGTGCCGAGGTCATCGCCATCGCCGACGCGCCCGACGGGCTCAACATCAACGACGGCTGCGGCTCCACACACCTCGGCCCGCTCCGTGCTGCCGTCCTCGCGCACGGAGCCGACGCAGGCTTCGCCCTCGATGGCGACGCCGACCGCTGCTTGGCCGTCGACGCCGCAGGTGAGACCGTCGACGGTGACCAGATCCTCGCGATCCTCGCCCTCGCGATGGCCGAGACCGGGCGGCTGGTCAAGGACACCGTCGTCGCGACCGTGATGAGCAACCTCGGCTTCGTGCAGGCCATGAAGGCCGCCGGGCTCGGGGTGCGCCAGACCAAGGTCGGCGACCGCTACGTCCTCGAGGCCATGCGGGTCTCCGGCTACTCCCTCGGAGGCGAGCAGTCCGGCCACGTGATCATGAGCGAGCACGCCACCACCGGCGACGGCGCCCTGACCGCCCTCCACGTGCTCCAGCGCATGGCCACGACCGGCCAGTCGCTGGCCTCCCTCGCGGGCGTGATGACCCGGCTGCCGCAGGTCCTCATCAACGTCCCCGGCGTCGACAAGGCCCGCACCGACGAGGACGCCGTGCTCGCCGCGGCGGTCGCCGAGGAGGAGTACGCGCTGGGCGACACCGGCCGGATCCTCCTGCGCCCGTCGGGCACCGAGGCCCTCGTGCGCGTCATGGTCGAGGCGCCGACCCCCGAGCTCGCCCGGGATGTCGCTGAGCGCCTCGCCGGGGTCGTGCGGCGGCAGCTCGCTCTCTGAGGGCTGCCGGCTGCCCGTTGCATGAGTCCCCGGATGTCCGGGGACTCGGTTGCTTGAGGGGTGTTGCAACACCCCTCAAGCAACCGACTCGCCCGCCCAGTCCACGTCCCGCTCCCGGCAGCCTGTGGAGGAGCGGTCGCGCTCCCTGTCGGCGAGCGGTAGACGTGGAGGATGACCAGCCTCGTCGCGCACCTCGCAGGCCGAGTGGCGGCACGCCTGGTCGTGCCGCTGGGGATCGCGGCGACGCTGGTCGTGATCGGGTGCGCGGCGGTGGTGCTCGCAGCACGCCCGGACGCGCCCGCCCGGGTGATGACCGCAGCGCCGGAGGCGACCTGGGAGGTCCTGCGATCGTCGTACGCCGAGATCAGCGTGCCGCCGCGGTCGGAAGGCTGGACCGTTCCTGGTGGCACCTTGTTCTACGCCGACGGCCACGGCCGGCCGGTCGTCGGCGTGACGGGGCCGGCGGTGCTGGACGACGGCTACTGCCCGGGCGTCGGGAGCGCGGCGCCGTCCAACCGCGCGTTCGTCGGGCTCACCCCACCGCTCGCCGGCACCGGTCTGCGACCGGCCCATCGGCGACTCGTGATGCGGTGGACGGCCGGGATCGCGGGCGACCCGCTCCGCTCCCGTCGTACGACGACCCGTCTCGCCGACGGCGCCCCGGCCGCGGTCTCGCGCACGACGATCCGGTTGGGCGACCGCGACCCGTGCACCCCGTCACGGGTGGAGCTCCACGTCGTCAGCACCGTGACCCGGGCCGGCGTCGTCAGTGCGGTGCTGGTGCGCGACCTGGGTCCGCGCTCGGCCACCGACCCGACCGTCCGGCGGATCCTGGCGAGCCTGCGCGTGCTGCGGTAGCCGAGCACTGCCTCGAGGTCCAGCGGAGCCTCTGAACGGGACCTGTCAGAGCTTGCGCAGCCGCACGTAGCGCACCGAGTGGTCGCGGTCCTTGCGCAGCACGAGCGTGGCGCGTGAGCGCGTGGGCAGGACGTTCTCGGCCAGGTTGGGCCCGTTGATCGCGTCCCAGATCCGGGTCGCCTCGGCCACGGCCTCCTCGTGCGTGAGGTCGCCGTACTTCGCGAAGTAGGAGCCCGGATCGCGGAACGACGTCTCGCGCAGCCGCAGGAACCGCTCGACGTACCAGTCACGGATGTGGCTGGTCCCCGCGTCGACGTAGACGGAGAAGTCGAAGAAGTCGCTGACGCTGAGCCCGGCACGGCCGTCGTCATGCACCCGGGCGGGCTGGAGCACGTTGAGGCCCTCGATGATCACGATGTCGGGCCGCTTGATGACGACCTTCTGGTCGTCGACGACGTCATAGACCAGGTGCGAGTACGTCGGCGCCTCGACCTCGTCCTTGCCCGACTTGATGTCCACGACGAAGCGCAGCAGCGCGCGGCGGTCGTAGGACTCGGGGAAGCCCTTGCGCTGCATGATGCCGCGTCGCTCGAGCTCGGCGTTGGGGTAGAGGAAGCCGTCGGTGGTGATCAGCGCGACGTTGGGGTGCTCGGGCCAGTGGGCCAGCATCTGCTGGAGCACCCGCGCCGTGGTCGACTTGCCGACGGCCACCGACCCGGCCAGACCGATCACGAACGGAGTTCGTGGGGGAGTGCGCTGGTGCAGGAACGACTCCTGCTCGCGGTGCAGCTTGCCGGCCGACTCGACGTAGAGGCTCAGCAGGCGGCTCAGCGGCAGGTAGACCTCCTGCACCTCGTCGAGATCGAGGGAGTCGCCGAGCCCGCGCAGGCTGCGGATCTCGCCGGTCGTCAGCGGGTTGGTCGTCTCATGGGCCAGCGCGGCCCAGGCGGAGCGGTCGAGCTCGATGTAGGGGGAGAACTCGCGGTGGGAGTCCTCGGGGCCACCGTTGCGATGGCCCCCGCCTGTCGACATGGCGGCGATTGTTGCAGGCCACCCGCCTGGCCGGAGTGGCGGCGTCTCACCTCTAGAGTGGAAGCCATGTGCGGAATCGTCGGGTACGTCGGCCCCCAGCAGGCCCAGGGTGTCGTGATCGAGGGGCTGCGCCGCCTCGAGTACCGCGGCTACGACTCGGCCGGGATCGCCCTCGTCGTCGACGGGGAGCTGGCCTCGGACAAGCGGGCCGGAAAGCTCGCCAACCTCGAGAAGGCGGTCGCGGCCTCGCCGCTGCCCCCGTCGACAACGGGGATCGGCCACACCCGGTGGGCCACCCACGGTGCTCCCAACGACGTGAACGCCCACCCCCACACCGGTGGTGCGCGCCGGGTCGCCCTCGTGCACAACGGGATCATCGAGAACTTCGCCGAGCTGCGCGACCGCATCGAGGCCGACGACCACGTGATGCTCTCGGAGACCGACACCGAGGTCGCCGCCCAGCTGCTCGAGCTGCAGGTGGAGTCGGGCATCGACCTGACGACCGCCATGCAGCGCGTCTGCCGGCAGCTCGAGGGCGCCTTCACGCTCGTCGCGATCGACAGCCACGACCCTTCGCGCGTCGTGGCCGCCCGTCGCAACTCCCCGCTCGTCGTGGGCATCGGTGAGGGGGAGAACTTCCTGGGCTCCGACGTCGCCGCGTTCATCGAGCACACCCGTGAGGCGATGGAGCTCGGCCAGGACCAGGTCGTCACCATCACCCGCGACGGCGTCGAGGTCACCGACTTCGACGGCAACCCCTCGGAGGGCAAGCGCTACCACGTCACCTGGGACCTCTCGGCCGCCGAGAAGGATGGTCACGACTGGTTCATGCGCAAGGAGATCTTCGAGCAGCCGCGCGCCGTCGCCGACTCGCTGCTGGGCCGTCGTACGCCGGCGGGGCTGCTGCACCTCGACGAGATGCGCCTCTCCGACGACGAGCTGCGTGACGTCACCAAGATCATCATCATCGCCTGCGGCACGTCGTTCTACGCCGGCATGGTCGCCAAGTACGCCATCGAGCACTGGACCCGCACGCCCGTCGAGGTCGAGCTGGCCTCGGAGTTCCGCTACCGCGACCCGATCCTCGACTACTCCACGCTGGTCGTCGCGATCAGCCAGTCGGGGGAGACCGCCGACACCCTCCAGGCGATCCGGCACGCGCGCACGCAGCGTTCCAAGGTGCTGGCGATCTGCAACACCAACGGCTCGACGATCCCGCGCGAGTCCGACGCGGTCATCTACACCCACGCTGGTCCGGAGATCGGGGTCGCCTCGACCAAGGGCTTCCTCACCCAGCTCGTGGCCTGCTACCTGCTGGCGCTCTACGTCGCGCAGGTCAAGGGCACCCGCTACGGCGACGAGATCACCGAGATCGTCCACCAGCTCGAGGAGATGCCCGACCACATCGCGACGGTGCTGGAGTCGGCCGAGCAGGTCTACGAGCTGGCGCGGTCCCACCTCGACACCCGCTCGGTGCTCTTCCTCGGCCGCCACGCCGGCTACCCCGTCGCGCTCGAGGGCGCGCTGAAGCTCAAGGAGCTCGCCTACATCCACGCCGAGGGCTTCGCCGCCGGGGAGCTCAAGCACGGCCCGATCGCGCTGATCGAGGAGGGCATGCCGGTGCTGTGCGTCGTCCCACCCCAGGGTCGCGACCAGCTCCACGAGAAGATGATCAGCGGCATCCAGGAGGTCCGCGCCCGGGGGGCCCGCACGATCTGCCTCGCCGAGGAGGGCGACACCAAGATCGAGCCCTACGCCGACGTCCTCATCCGGCTGCCGAAGGTCCCCGTCCTGCTCCAGCCGCTCGTCGCGATCGTGCCGCTCCAGCTCTTCGCCTGCGAGCTCGCCACCGCCATGGGCCACGACGTCGACCAGCCGCGCAACCTGGCCAAGTCCGTGACGGTCGAGTGAGTCGCGAGGTGGAGTCGTCGTGCCCGTGATCGGCGTCGGCATCGACGTGGTCGACATCGAGCGGTTCGGCGAGTCGCTGGCACGCACCCCCGGGCTCTCGGCGCGGCTGTTCACCCCGGCCGAGGCCACCCGCCCCCTCGCGTCGCTGGCCGCCCGCTTCGCGGCCAAGGAGGCACTGGCCAAGGCCCTCGGCGCCCCGGGCGGGATGCACTGGCACGACGCCGAGGTCGTCTCCCAGGACTCCGGTCGCCCCCTCCTGGAGATCCGCGGCTCCGTCGCCGCGCGCGCCGCCCAGCTCGGCGTCGCCCACCTGCACCTCTCGCTCTCCCACGATGCTGGCATCGCCTCCGCCGTCGTGGTGCTGGAGTCCTGACGCGGGTTGCGGGTCGCCAGGCGGCAGGGCAGGGCAGGGGCGGGCGCGTCCGGCGCCGGCGGAATGTCGGCAGTTCGCCGAGCGTGGCCGCCTGCTGAGCGTGAGAGGACCGACGTACGCGCCGAACTGCCCGGTTGAAGTGGCGGACAAGCGCCAAGGTCCCCGGATGTCCGGGTAGTCATGCACCGGGCCCGGCTCGCCCGGAAGCCGACCCCACTAGCGTGGCCGCCATGAGGCACGCACACACCGTCGAGCAGGTCAGGGCGGCAGAGGACGTGCTGCTGGCGCGGATGCCGGAGGGTGCGCTGATGGCCAGGGCCGCGCACGGCTTGGCGCAGGCGATCATCGACCTCCTCGGCTCGCCGTACGGCGGCCGCGTGCTGCTGCTGGTCGGCCCCGGCAACAACGGGGGCGATGCGCTGTTCGCGGGGGCGGTGCTCGCGCGACGTGGCTGCCAGGTCGAGGCCTGGACGTTCGCCGACCGGGTGCACGAGGAGGGGGAGCGGGCGCTGCGCGCCGCAGGCGGCCGGTCGAGCCGCTTCGACGCGGCGACCAGCCGGCCCGCACCCGGCACCGACCTGGTCGTCGACGGCATCGTCGGGATCGGTGGACGCCCGGGGCTGAAGCCCGATGCCATCGCGGCGCGCGACCAGGTCACCGGCCTCCCTGTCGTCGCGGTCGACGTCCCGTCCGGCGTCGACGTCGACAGCGGCGAGACGCCCGGACCTCACGTGACTGCCGACGTCACGGTCACCTTCGGCACCCACAAGGTGGCCCACCTCGTCGACCCGGCCGCAGCGGCCTGTGGCGCGGTCCACCTCGTCGACCTCGGGCTCGCCCTGCCACCCGCCGATGTCGAGGCGCTCCAGCCCGTCGACGTGGCCGCGCTGCTGCCGCGCCCGGGCACCCAGGCCCACAAGTACACCCGGGGCGTCGTCGGCATCCGTGCCGGCTCCAGCGACTACCCAGGTGCAGGACTCCTCAGCGTCGCGGGTGCCTCGACCGGGCTGTGCGGGATGGTCCGCTACGTCGGTGACGCCGCCGTCGCGACCCGCGTGCGCGACGTCCACCCGGAGGTCGTCGGCGACGGCCGGGTCCAGGCGTGGGTGGTCGGCTCGGGCACTGGCCCGCACGCCGCGGCCGAGCTGGCCGCGGTCCTCCGCGACGGCGAAAGCGGTGTCCCGTGCGTCATCGACGCCGACGCGCTCGCCCACGTGACCGCACCCCTGACGAGTCCCGCCGTCCTGACCCCGCACGCCGGCGAGCTCGCCGCGATGACCGGCGTCGACCGTGCCGACATCGAGGCCGCGCCGCTCGCGCACGCCCGCAGGGCGGCCATGACGTACGACGCCGTGGTGCTGCTCAAGGGCCGCCACACCCTCGTCGCGGCACCTGACGGACGGGTCCGCGTGACCACCACCGGCACCCCCTGGCTGGCGACTGCCGGGGCCGGCGACGTGCTGGGCGGCTTGATCGGTGCCCTGCTGGCCGCCGGGCTGGACCCCTTCGACGCCGCCTCGGTCGGCTCCTGGGTCCACGGCGCCGCCGCCACCCTGGCCTCCGACGGTGGCCCGATCGTGGCCGTTGACGTCGCCAGCGCGGTGCCTGCCGTGGTGCGGCGGCTCCTCGCCTGACGGGTGCCGGCACCCGTGATGGAAGAATCGTCGACCATGACCCCCGCCCGCGCCGAGATCGTCGTCGACCTGGCCGCGATCCGGCACAACGTGCGGGTCCTGCGCGCGACCACGGGGGTCGAGGTGATCGTGGTGGTCAAGGCCGACGGCTACGGCCACGGCATGGCCGAGGTCGCGGGTGCAGCCCGTGCTGCCGGCGCCACCTGGCTCGCTGTCGCGACGCTCGACGAGGCGCTCCGGCTGCGCGCCGCCGGCGACACGGGCCGGCTGCTGTGCTGGCTGACCGTCCCGGGAGAGCCCTACGCCGATGCCCTGCGCGCCGGCATCGACGTCACCGCCTACTCTGTCGCCGAGCTCGACGAGATCGCCGCCGCCAGCGCCCATGCGGGCGCCGGCCTCACGGCACGCGTCCAGCTCAAGGTCGACACCGGTCTGTCCCGCGGCGGCGCGCCCCGCGAGGCCTGGGGCGAGCTCTTCGCGCGAGCCCGTGCCGGCGAGGAAGCAGGGCTGTGGCAGGTCACCGGCCTGTGGTCGCACTTCGCCTGCAGCGACGAGCCCGCCCATCCGGCCAACGACCAGCAGGAGCAGGCCTTCCGCGACGCGCTGGCCCTGGCCGACGGGGCCGGGCTACACCCGGAGCTGCGGCACCTGGCCAACTCCGCTGCGGCGATCCTGCGCCCCAGCGCGCGCTTCGACGCCGTCCGCTGCGGCATCGCCTCCTACGGCCTCGACCCTGCGCCAGGACACACGCCCGACCTCGGCCTGGTCCCCGCGATGACGGTCCGGGCCCGCATCGCTCTCGTCAAGGCACTGGTCCCCGGCGACAGCGTCTCCTACGGCCACACCTGGACGGCCCCGACGCCCACGACCGTCGGCCTGGTGCCCGCCGGCTACGGCGAGGGGGTGCCGCGCCACGCGAGCGGCGTCGCCTCGGTCGGTGTGGGCGGCGCGCAACGGCCGATCCGCGGTCGGGTCTGCATGGACCAGTTCCTCGTCGACCTGGGCCCCGGGGACGACAGCACCCCCCAGGCCGGCGACGAGGTCCTGCTCTTCGGCCCCGGCCACCACGGCGAGCCCACGGCGCAGGATTGGGCCGAGGCGTGCGACACCATCAGCTACGAGATCGTCACCAGGATCGGAGGCCGCATGACGCGCACCCACGTCGACACCGACCCCGCGACCAGGGGCGAGCCCGCGACCAGGGGCAAGCCCCGATGAGCATCGCCGGCCGCCTCGCCGGCGCGGCCGCCGGTGCCCTCGGCCTGGCCGCCGCCGGCACGGTGTTCGGGGTCGTCCGCCGCAGCAGGGCGATGGGAGGGCGCTCGGTCACCGACGCGGCCTTCGGCTCGCTGCGCTCCACCCCGGTGACGGTTGTCGCCGAGGACGGTGTGCCCCTCCATGTCGAGGTCGACGAGGCCACCCAGCTCGAGACGGAGCCGAAGCGTCGCTGGCGGCGCGGCCAGCCCGACCCCGAGGTGACCGTCGTGTTCGCCCACGGCTACTGCCTCAACCTGGACTCCTGGCACTTCCAGCGCGCGGCCTACCGCGGCCTGGTGCGCACGGTCTTCTACGACCATCGCTCGCACGGCCGCTCGGGCCGCTCGCCGCGGCACAACGCCACCATCGAGCAGCTCGCCCGCGACCTCAAGCAGATCCTCGAGGAGGTCGTGCCCGACGGCCCGGTGGTCCTCGTGGGCCATTCCATGGGGGGCATGACGGTCGTGGCCCTGGCCGAGCAGTTCCCCGAGCTGGTCGGCGACCGGGTCGTGGGCGTCGCCCTGGTGTCGACGACGGCGGGCGGGCTGGACGTCGGTCGGATCCTGCTGCCGATGGTCCCCGGCCGCCTCGGCGGCCGCGTCACCCACCAGGCCGTCAGGACGCTGCACCGTGGCCACCTCGCCGTCGACGGGTTGCGTCGCGCAGGCCGGGCGATCGCGATGGTCGCGACCGACCTCTTCGCCTTCGGCGACGAGGTGCCTACCGCCTACGTGGAGTTCGTCGACGAGATGCTCTCCGAGACGCCGTTCGAGGTCGTGGCCGAGTTCTTCCCGAGCTTCAGCCGCCTCGACAAGTTCCACGCCGTCGAGGTCCTCTCCCGGGTGCCCACCGCGATCCTCTGCGGCACCGCCGACAAGCTGACCTCGATCGGCCACAGCCGCAAGCTCCACCAGCGCATCGCGGGCTCGCGCCTGCTCGAGTGCGAGGGTGCGGGACACATGCTCCCCATCGAGAGGCACGACCAGGTGACTGCCGAGCTCGACCAGCTGATCACGGCGGCCACCGCACGGGCGGCGCAGCGGTGAGCCTCAGCGTCCGCCGCGTCGGTCACGAGTCGGCCGAGGCGGTCCACCACATCATCCGCGAGGCCTTCAGCAACCGGCCGGCCCTCGACCCGCCCGCCGACGCGCTGCTCGAGACCGTCTCCTCGATCGCCACCCGGCTCGCCCTCAACGGCGGCCTGGTGGCGCGCGTCGACGGCGAGGCCGTCGGCACGCTGCTCTTCGACCCCGTCGGCGACACCGTCTACCTGCGTCGCTTCGGCGTGCTCCCCGCCGCGCAGGGCCACGGCGTCGCCGCCGCGATGGTCGACACCGCTGTCGAGGCGTGGATCGGCCGCGCCCGGCTCACGGTCTTGGCCCGGGAGGAGCTGCCCGGCAACATCGCCTTCTGGGAGCGCCGCGGCTTCGCCCAGGCCGACCGCCGCACCCCCTACGTCGAGCTCTCGCGCCCGCTCCCGCGCCTCTACGACGTGCCCACCGCCGACGACATGCGTGCGCTGGGTGCCCGCATCGGCGCCGACCTCCGCGCCGGTGACCTGCTGGTGCTCTCGGGCGGCCTGGGTGCCGGCAAGACCACGTTCGCCCAGGGGCTCGGCGAGGGTCTCGGGGTCCGTGGAGGGGTCACGTCGCCCACGTTCGTCATCGCCCGCGTCCACCCGTCCCTGCGAGGTGGGCCCGACCTCGTCCACGTCGACGCCTACCGTCTCGGCGGCATGGCCGAGCTCGACGACCTCGACCTCGACACCTCCCTGGACCAGGTCGTCACCGTCGTCGAGTGGGGGGAGGGGATGGCCGAGACACTGGCCGACTCCCGCCTCGAGGTGCGCATCAGCCGCTCCGAGGAGGAGGCCGAGGGTGAGCTCGACCCGCGCCACGTCGAGGTCGTCGGCATCGGCACCCGCTGGGTCTCCTGAGCCGCGCGGCTACCCTCGTCCCGTGCTCCTCACGTTCGACACTGCCTCGCCCACCGTCAGCGTCGCGCTGCACGACGGGGAGGACGTGGTCGTCGAGCTCGTCTCCGGCCTCGCGATGAAGCACGGCGAGCAGCTGGCCCCCCTCATCGAGCAGGCCATGGTGCAGGCCGGCATCGTCCGCCAGGACCTGACCGCGATCGGGGTCGGTGTCGGACCCGGCCCGTTCACCGGTCTGCGCGTCGGCCTGGTCACCGCCCGCACGCTCGGCTTCGTCCTCGAGATCCCCGTCTACGGCGTCTGCTCGCTCGACGTCCTCGCCGCCGAGGCAGCCGTGAGGCTGGAGGGGCGCGACTTCGTCGTGGCCACCGATGCCCGCCGCAAGGAGGTCTACCTCGCGTCGTACGACGCCGAGGGCGCCCGCCTCGCGGGGCCGGTGGTCGACAAGCCGGCCACGCTGGCCACCGACCTGCCCGTGATCGGTGAGGGCGGCACGCTCTACCCCAGCGACTTCCCCGGTCACACCGGGGCGACGCGGCCGAGCGCCGGCTGGCTGGCCCGCGTGGTGACCGACGAGCTCGCCGAGCTCTGCGACCCCGAGCCGATGTACCTCCGCCGCCCCGACGCCGAACCGCCGCGCGCGCCCAAGAAGGTCTCGTGATCCGCAACGCCACCCCCGACGACGTCACGGCGATCGCGGACCTCGAGGACGAGGCCCTGGGCATCGACGCATGGTCGGAGGGGCTCGTCCGCGAAGGGGTCCTCGGCGCCCTCCCGACCATCAGCTACGTGGTGGCGGAGCAGGACGGTGCGCTGGCCGGCTACGCCGTCGCCAGCGTCGTGGCCGACATCGCCGAGCTCCAGCGGATCGCTGTCCGACCCGGGCTGCGCCGCGGTGGCCTCGCCTCGGCGCTGCTGGACCAGGTGGTGGCCCTCGCCCGCGACGGGGGAGCGGACCGGGTGCTGCTCGAGGTGCGCGAGACCAACGCCCCGGCCCTGGCGTTCTACGCCGCCCGCTCGTTCGTCGAGGTCTCCCGTCGCCCGCGCTACTACCGTGACGGGGCGACCGCCGTGGTGATGCGACGTGCGCTCGGTCCCGCCTGCGGGGGAGGATGAGCCCGTGAAGCACGAACCCCTCGTCCTCGGCATCGAGACCTCGTGCGACGAGACCGGTGTCGGGATCGTCCGCGGTCACACGCTCCTGGCCGACGCCGTCGCGAGCAGCGTTGAGGAGCACGCCCGCTTCGGCGGGGTCGTGCCCGAGGTCGCCAGCCGCGCCCACCTCGAGGCCATGGTGCCGACGATCGAGCGCGCCTGCGACACCGCGGGAATCGCGCTGCGTGACGTCGACGCGATCGCCGTGACCAGCGGGCCGGGCCTCGCGGGCGCCCTGCTCGTCGGGGTCGCCGCCGCCAAGGCACTCGCCCTCGGGCTCGGCAAGCCGATCTACGGCGTCAACCACCTCGCCGCCCACGTCGCCGTCGACCAGCTCGAGCACGGGCCGCTGCCCGAGCCGTGCCTGGCGCTGCTCGTGAGCGGTGGCCACTCCAGCCTGCTCCGGATCACCGACGTGACCGTCGGCGTCGATCCGATGGGCGCCACCATCGACGACGCAGCGGGGGAGGCCTTCGACAAGGTCGCCCGGCTCCTCGGGCTGCCGTTCCCGGGAGGTCCCCACATCGACCGGGCAGCCCGCGACGGTGACAGCGTCGCCATCGACTTCCCGCGCGGCCTCTCGAGCCGCCGCGACCTGGAGCGGCACCGCTTCGACTTCTCGTTCTCCGGCCTCAAGACCGCGGTCGCCCGCTGGGTCGAGGCCCGCGAGCGCTCCGGCGAGCCTGTGCCGGTGAACGACGTGGCCGCCAGCTTCCAGGAGGCCGTGTGCGACGTGCTGGTGCGCAAGGCGCTCGACGCCGCGTCCAGCGAGGGCATCGAGGACCTGCTCATCGGGGGCGGCGTGGCCGCCAACTCGCGTCTCCGGGCGATGGCCGAGGAGCGGGCCTCCCGGCTGGGGATCCGCGTGCGGGTGCCGAGGCCCGGCCTGTGCACCGACAACGGGGCCATGGTGGCCGCACTGGGGGCCGAGATGGTGGCGCGTGGCCGCACCCCCTCGGCGCTCGACCTGCCTGCCGACTCGAGCCTTCCGGTCACCACGGTCCTGGTCTGACGCGCCAGGCCCTGCCGACGGGCAGGGCCTCCTCGCGTGGTCCGGCCCGACCGGCCCGACCACGGGACCGGTGCGTCAGTCGATGACGCCCGGAGCCGCGTCGGCGTCGTCGATCCAGTCCTGACCTTCGTCGAACAGGTCGCGGTCCCCGGCGCGCCCGTCCTCGTCCTTTCCGCCTCGGCGGCCAGCAGCAGCGCCGGCGCCCGCGGCGGCCTTGCCGCCACGACGCCCTCCGGCGCCACCACCGGCACCTGCCGCGCTGCGACCGCCGACCCCACGACCACCGGACGCACCGCGCCCAGCGCCACCACCCGGCGTACGGGCGGCGGAGCCGCGTCCCGTTGCGCCTCCGGGGCTGGCGGCGTTGCGGCCCAGGGCACCCGGAGCTCCGGCGCGAGCGCTGCTGCCGATCGGCCGGGCAGGAGACGCGCCGGCGCTGATCGGGGAGAAGAGTCCGCCACGGATGCCCTGGAGGGCCGCACCGGCCAGCCCGCCGCCGGCGATCGCGCCGATCGAGGGGCCGACGAGACCTCCGTGGACCGGCATGGTCGTCGTGGCGCCGGTCGGGTCGAGCGTCGGGACCTCGGCGACCGGGGACAGCGGCTGCGGCTGGGGGGTCGGCGGCGGGGGTGGGACGGGAGTGGGCGTCTCCACCACCGGTGTGATGGTGGGAATGACGGGGGGCTGCCCGATGGTGCCGATGGGGACCGGGATCTCGGGGTGTCCGGGGCCGTGCGGGTCGCGCTCCACCGAGCCCCCACTGGGCGGACGACCCGTGCCCGGCGGCGTCGACGTGCCCGGGGGCGTGGCGCCGCCGGGGCCGCCGGTGTCGTCCGGCTCGTCGAAGCTCTCGCCATGGATCTGCTGCATGGTCTTCGTGGACTCGGCGAAGTCGGTGTCGATGCGGTCGGCCCACTGGCGCGCGATGTTCTCGCGGGACTCATAGGAACCGGCGTAGGCGTCGACCAGACCCTGGTGGTCGGACGCGGCGGTGACGTCCTGGTGGTCCTGGGGACCCGGCTGCGGGTGGTAGGGACCGGGGTCTGGCGCCTGCGGGAAGTAGCGGTTCATCTCCGACTGCCCGACCCGGGCCGCCATGATCGCGTTGGACGCGACACCGAGCGCCTCGCTGCCGCGCAGGAGCTCCTGGGACTTGCCCTTCATGCCCTCGGCGGACGTGCGGAACGCCTTGCCCATGGCGGGCCCGGTCTGCCCGCCGATCGTCTTCTCCGCGGCGGCGGCCTTCTCCAGGGCCTCGGCCACGTTGCCGAGCAGGTCGGCGCAGCGCATCCACTCGATCGAACCGTCGCCGACGGCCTCGTCGGAGGCGCCGCCCAGCGCCTTGTCCAGTCGTTGCTGCTGGGGACCGGTGATCATCGGTTGCCTCCCACGGGCACGTCGCAGGTGGGATTCGTGGTGACGTCGGGTTGGGCTAGGCACGGGACGAACGTGTCGACGACCGTCTGGATCCCGCGCGAGTCGTCCCCGGAGACGACGTCGGCGGTTTGGACGCCCGTGACGAAGGTGTCGATGCCCTGACGGAAGCCGCTGAGGCCCGTGACCATGTTGGTCATGGCGTCACGCACCTTGCCGTGGGCGACATCGGTGTGGAAGGCGAGCGTTCTGCCCCACTCGGAGCCCCCGAACGCCGTCTGACGGACCGGCTCCAGGGGGAGCTCGAGCCCGTCGATGCTGCTGTCGAGGATGCTGACGATGGCCTTGATCGTGGCCTCGTCGACCTCGATGCCCTGCAGCATGCCTTGGATGGCGTCGACGGTGATGGCGACCGTCGCCCCCTCCGATGCGCTGGTGATGGCCGTCGTGGCCGTCGTGTAGTCCTGCTCGTCCGCCATGAGACGCTCCACTCCTGCGGGCTCGATCTTTACCTTGCCTCAGCGGCTTACCCGCACCCCCGCAGGCCCAAACATCCGTCGGCGGGGGTTCGGGAGGGCCGTTATCGTGGCCGCGCACCACCCGCCCCACCACCTGTCGAGGAGCACGTCGTGAAGCGCAGTCTCGGGTCCCTGGCCGTGTGTGCCGTCCTGGTCCTCACCTCCGCTTGCTCCGGGGAGGAGGACGAACCCGGCCCGAGCGCCGGCGGCAGCGAGTCCGTCAGTGGCGAGAGCGCCTCGGCCTCCGGCGAGCCGACGACCGAGCCGTCCCCGTCGCAACCTGCGACCCCGGAGGTCGAGGCGGCCTCGGGCCCGGACCTCACGCAGACCCACCTGACGCTCCGCGCGCCCGAGGGCTGGGAGCTGACCCGGGAGGGCGACCCCTTCTCGGGCCAGGCCAGTGACGGTCTGTCGGCGATCTTCGTGACGGAGATCGAGGACTTCGGCGACGGGATCCTGTCCCTCCGCAAGCAGGCGGAGATCGCGCGTGACACGGGGGCCTACCTGCAGAAGCCCACGATCCTCGACCCTGTGGAGATCGACGGGCGCGAGTGGTACCACCTCGCAGGACCGACCGACCGGATCCGCCATGTCGACGCCTTCGGGACCTCCGAGGACGGCCTCTCCTACTCGGTCGACATCTCCCTCAACCGGGCCACCTTCACCCCCGCCCAACGGCAGCAGCTCGTCGACTCGGTGCTCGCCTCGATCAGCATCGGCTGAACCAGCCGCCGGGCCAGCCGCCGGGCCGGCAGCCGGGCCGGCAGCCGGGTCAGTAGCCCACGAGCAGGACGTGCGTGGGGCTCGTGTCGTAGCCACCCCCGGTGGAGCGTGAGGTCACTCGCTCGGAGCTGCCGTCGGTGCCGAACCGCCAGATGCTCGATCCGCGACCGTCG
The DNA here is from genome assembly GCF_900113685.1 of Nocardioides psychrotolerans. Taxonomy (GTDB): domain Bacteria; phylum Actinomycetota; class Actinomycetes; order Propionibacteriales; family Nocardioidaceae; genus Nocardioides; species Nocardioides psychrotolerans. Next base: position 176,010 of record NZ_FOQG01000001.1, on the reverse strand, counting down.
AGGACGAGGGCGAGCAGCGTCTCGTCGTCGAGCCAGGTCTGGGTGACGACCACGCCGTCGGAGGGGTCGAAGCGTGCCACCTCCTCCTGGCTCGCCGCGTCCACCAGGGCGACGTAGCCGTTGCCCGGGCCGTCGAGGTAGGCGTGGGTGGTGGCCACGACCGACCCGGCCGGGTTGAGGTCGAGCAGGAAGCGGTCGCAGGTGGTCCAGAGGTACGCCGCCGAGGTGATGTCGTAGAGCCCGTTGCACGAGCCCTGGTCCTGGGAGGTCTGCTGCACCGTGACCAGGCCGGCGTCCGAGGCGTCGCTCACCGCGACCGCGGGCACGTCACCCGGGACCACGAGCACGTCGGTGCCGTCCGAGGACGCGACCCTGGGTGGGGACACGCCGTCGCCGGCGTTGTAGAACACCCGGCACTCGTCCTCGGGGCCGCACGTCGGGCCACCGACGACCGCGATCGGGTCGACCGTGAAGGTCCCGACGGTCAGGCCCGACGCGATCGCCACGCGGCCGCCCTCACCCGCGGCGGGGTCCCACATCGTCATCAGGTCGCCGTTGGGCTCGACGAAGGCGACCACGCTCCGGTCGTCGCTGACCGCGAGACCGCTGGTGATCTCGATCGACTCCCCGACCGCGCCGTCGGGGGAGACGACGTCGATGAAGTGGCGGTTGGTGTCGGTGTTGTCGCGGACGCCGAGCAGGGTCTCGCCAAGGACCGCGCCGCCTCGGTAGGCGATGTCGAGCGGGACGGCGGTGCCGTCGGGGCGCACCCAGGTGCTGCCGTCGAGGTAGTCGACGCCGATCGCGTCGGCCGTCGGTGCGGGGGCGGGGGTGACACCGTCGGTGGCCCGCGTCGGGGTCGCCGAGGAGGTCGTCGGGGAGGTCGTCGGGGAGGTGGCCGGCCCGGGGGCCGAGTCGGTGTCGCCGAGCCCCTGACCGGAGACGACGGCGATCGGGACGACTACTGCGGCGCTGGCGAGGACGGCGCCGGCGACGGCAAGCCGCCGCGTGCGCCGGATCGAGCCGGCGCGACCCTTCACCTGGTCCAGCGAGAACGGCGTCTCGTCGAGGCCCTGGGCACGCTGGCCCAGCTCCCGGCTCACGCGGGACTCCCACTCGTGGTCGCTCATCGTTCCTCCTCCTGCTCACGGGGGTCTAGGTCTGCGGGGAAGCGGTCGCGCATCGTGGCGATCGCGCGGCTGCACTGGGACTTGACGGTGCCGACCGAGATGCCGAGCAGGTCGGCGGTCTCGGCCTCGGTCAGCTGCTCGTAGTAGCGGAGCACCACGACGGCGCGGGCCTTCGGCGGCAGGGACTGCACGACGGACCAGAGCGCAGCGCCCAGCCCCTCGTCGTAGGTGTCGGTGACGGGGGCCTCGGGGAGCACCTCGGTGGTGAACTCTCGTTTGCGCCAGCCGCGGCGCCACAGCGAGTTGTTCTCGTTGACCATGATCCGGCGGACGTAGGCGTCGACCGAGTCGCGGTCGCGCACCTTGTCCCAGGCGAGGTAGAGCTTGGCGAGCGAGGTCTGCAGGACGTCCTCGGCCTGGTGCTTGTCGCCCGTCAGGAGGTAGGCCGTGCGGAGCAGGCGGGCCTGACGGGCCTGCAGGTAGGCCGTGAACTCGGCGTCGCGCGCTGCGGTCCTGGCACTCACCTGCCCAGTGTGGGGTGCGCGCCGTCCAGGGCGCTGCGCGGTGGTCGTGGAATGGTTCACGTGTCCAAGACGCAGGTCGGGCGCGGATGGTTGCAGTCCCGCGCGGGCACGGTGACCACGCGATCAATACGGTGGGGCTCAACGAACTCGAGAGTCACGAAGAAGGGGACACCATGCAGCAGGTCAAGGCGGTCGTCGCGCTGTCCAAGGGAGCACCGGTCGAGGTGGTGACCATCAACGTCCCCGACCCCGGTCCGGGCGAGGCGGTCGTGAAGGTGCAGGCGTGCGGCGTGTGCCACACCGACCTGCACTACCGCGAGGGCGGGATCAACGACGACTTCCCGTTCCTCCTGGGCCACGAGGCGGCCGGGATCGTCGAGGCCGTCGGCGAGGGGGTCACCTCGGTCATGGCCGGCGACTTCGTGATCCTCAACTGGCGGGCGGTCTGCGGCGAGTGTCGTGCGTGCAACCGAGGCGAGCCGCAGTACTGCTTCGCCACGCACAACGCGACCCAGAAGATGACGCTCGAGGACGGCACTGAGCTCTCACCTGCGCTGGGGATCGGCGCGTTCGCCGAGAAGACCCTGGTCGCGGCGGGTCAGTGCACCAAGGTCGACCCCTCGGCCCGTCCGGCTGCCGTCGGTCTCCTCGGCTGCGGCGTCATGGCCGGCCTCGGGGCCGCCATCAACACCGGCAACGTCACCCGCGGCAAGTCCGTCGCGGTCATCGGGTGCGGCGGCGTCGGCGTCGCAGCGATCGCCGGCTCTGCGCTGGCCGGTGCCTCGCCGATCATCGCGGTCGACATCGACCCCCAGAAGCTCGAGCAGGCGACCAAGATGGGCGCGACCCACGTCATCAACTCCTCCGAGACCGACCCGGTCGAGGAGATCAAGCGGATCTGCGCGCAGACCTACGCCGGGGCCGAGGGTGCCGACGTCGTCGTCGAGGCCGTCGGACACCCCGAGACCTGGAAGCAGGCGTTCTACGCCCGCGACCTCGCCGGCACCGTCGTCCTCGTCGGCGTGCCCACCCCGGAGATGAAGGTGCCGGAGCTGCCCCTGATCGACGTCTTCGGTCGCGGTGGGTCGCTCAAGTCCAGCTGGTACGGCGACTGCCTGCCCTCGCGCGACTTCCCGATGCTCGTCGACCTCTACCAGCAGGGTCGCCTCGACCTCGACGCGTTCGTGACCGAGGAGATCGGGATCGGCGACGTCGAAGCCGCTTTCGAACGGATGCACCACGGCGACGTGCTGCGCTCGGTCGTGGTCATCTGATGACCGCACGTATCGACCACGCGGTCTCGAGCGGCACGTTCAGCCTGGACGGCCAGACGTTCGACGTCGACAACAACATCTGGGTGATCGGCGACGACACCGAGTGCGTCGTCATCGACGCCCCGCACGACGTGGACGACATCATGGCGCTCGTGGGGGAGCGCACGGTCAAGGCAATTCTGTGCACGCATGCCCACGACGACCACGTGCGGGTCGCGCCTGAGCTGCGCCAGCGGGTCAACGGCGGGTCGGGTGCGCCGATCATGCTGCACCCGGCCGAGAAGCCGGTCTGGGAGCTGACCCACACCGACGAGCTCTGGGACCTCGACCTGGCCGACGGGTTCGAGCTCACCATCGGCGGCACGACCCTGCGGGTGCTGCACACGCCGGGCCACGCCCCGGGAGCCGTGTGCTTCTACGCACCCGGCCTGGGTTGCGTCTTCACCGGCGACACCCTCTTCAACGGTGGTCCGGGAGCCACAGGCCGGTCGTTCAGCGACGCGGACCTCATCGTGGAGTCCATCCGGGCGAAGCTGTTCGGGCTCCCCGACGACACGGTCGTGCACACCGGCCACGGGGACGACACGACGATCGCGGCGGAGAAGGCCACCATCGGCCTCGGCTGAGCGCAGGTTAGAACGGCTGGACCAGCAGGCAGGTGCCCTGGCCGGCGACGCGGGTGAGCACGATGGTGCCCTCGTCGTCACCGGCCAGGGCAAGCCGTTTGCGCAGCTGCTCGGGCACGATGTCCACACCCCGCTTCTTGATCGTGAGTCGACCGATGCCGCGCTCGCGCAGCGCTGCCCGCAACGGCTTCTCGCGGTAGGGCAGCTGCTCGAGGACCCGGTAGCCCCGGGCGAAGGGCGTCTGGAACGACGCCTCGGACGTCACGTAGGCGATGTGCTCGTCGACCAGCCCGCCGCCGACACCCGCGGCGACGGCGGTGACCAGGCCTGCGCGGATCACCGCGCCGTCGGGCTCGTAGAGGAACCCACCCACAGCACGAACGTCCGCGCCGGGATCGTCCTCGTCGGTCAGCGTGGCGAGCCCGCCGTCGCCGATGACGGTCGCGCGTCGCCGCGTCGTCGCGAGGCGGCCCGACCAGAGCGCGGCCTCCTTCACTTCGCCGTGGTCGCTGACCCACTCCGCCTCCACACCGTCGGGCACCAGGTCGTGCGGGATGCCGGGCGCGACCTTGACGCAGGAGTCGCGCCGCAGCAGTCCCTCCACGAAGGGCCACGGCGGGGTCCAGTCGTCGACGTCGAAGGACCGGCCGCGTGCCGAGCGCCGCGCCGGGTCGGCGAAGGCGACGTCGAAGGGCGAGGTGTCGAGCTGGGTCGCGTCGGCGACCCCGACCGCCCCGGAGAGCTCGAGGGCAGCCAGGTTGGCCTCGGCCACCGCGACCCGGACCGGGTCGAGGTCGACGCCGGCGACCACGATGCCGACCTTGGAGGCGGCCAGGAGGTCTCCGCCGATGCCGCAGCCCAGGTCGATGAGGGACGCGGTGCGGAAGGCCGCGAGGCGTCCGGCGCGGTGGTTGGCCACGACGGCGCGGGTGGCCTGCTCGAGGCCGTCGGGCGTGAAGTACATCAGCGCGGCCTCGTCGCCGAACTTGGTCCGCGCACGTCGGCGCAGCCGCACCTGGGTCAGGGCCGCGGCGGCGTGCTCGGCGCCCGCCGTACGGCGTAGCGAGGTCTGGGCGCGGAGCGGATCCTCGTCGGCGAGCGGAGTGGCCTTCGCCAGCAGGCGCTGCCCGTCGTCGGTGAGCAGCCATCGGAAGGCATCGAGGTCCACGTGGTGATCCTGTCAGGACCCCGCACAGGCGCGTCCGTGCCCGCGCCCTCGAGACCCGATCCGGGGACTGCCGCTGGCACTCCTCTGGGGAGAGTGCTAGTTTCTGACTGGCACTCTCACCACGAGGGTGCCAGAGCTTGCAGGTGTAGTGCGACCCCCGCGACGGCGTACCGCTCCGAGCAAGCCCCAACGTGGGGAGGACGCCGTCCTCCCGGTCAGTTCAACCCCAGATTCGACAGAAAGTGGAGGTCGACATCGTGTCGGTCAACATCAAGCCTCTCGAGGACCGGATCGTCGTCAAGCCCCTCGAGGCCGAGCAGACCACGGCCTCGGGCCTGGTCATTCCGGACACCGCCAAGGAGAAGCCCCAGGAGGGCGAGGTCCAGGCGATCGGTCCCGGCCGCATCGACGACAACGGCAACCGCGTCCCGCTCGACGTCGCCGTGGGTGACAAGGTCATCTACAGCAAGTACGGCGGCACCGAGGTCAAGTACGCCGGCCAGGAGCTCCTCATCCTGTCCGCCCGCGACGTCCTCGCCGTCGTTTCCTGATTTTCACCGGGTCGTGTGCCTGAGACCGTGCTGACGCGCGCTCTCGGGCACACGACCCGAACTCATTGAAGGAGCACCATGCCCAAGATCCTGGAGTTCGACGAGAACGCCCGACGCAGCCTCGAGCGCGGCGTCGACGCTCTCGCCAACGCCGTCAAGGTGACACTCGGCCCCAAGGGCCGCTATGTCGTCCTCGACAAGAAGTGGGGCGCCCCGACGATCACCAACGACGGCGTGACCGTCGCGCGTGAGATCGAGCTGGACGACCCGTTCGAGAACCTCGGCGCCCAGCTGGCGAAGGAGGTCGCCACCAAGACCAACGACGTCGCGGGTGACGGCACCACCACCGCCACCGTGCTGGCGCAGGCAATGGTCCACGAGGGCCTGCGCGCCGTCGCGGCCGGCGCCAACCCGATGAGCCTCAAGCGAGGCATGGACAAGGCCACCGCCGCTGTCGGCGAGGCCCTCGGCGAAGCCGCCCGCGACGTCGACTCGGTCGAGGACATGGCCTCCGTGGCCACGATCTCGAGCCGCGACGCCCACATCGGCGACCTGCTCTCGCAGGCCTTCGACAAGGTCGGCAAGGACGGTGTCATCACCGTCGAGGAGTCCAACACCATGGGCACCGAGCTGGAATTCACCGAGGGGATGCAGTTCGACAAGGGCTACATCTCGGCCTACTTCGTGACCGACACCGAGCGGATGGAGGCCGTCCTCGACGACCCCTACATCCTCCTGCACCAGGGCAAGATCTCGGCGATCGCCGACCTGCTGCCGCTGCTCGAGAAGGTCATCCAGGCCGGCAAGCCGCTGTTCATCCTCGCCGAGGACGTCGACGGCGAGGCCCTGTCCACGTTGGTCGTCAACAAGATCCGCGGCACGTTCAACGCCGTCGCGGTCAAGGCGCCTGCTTTCGGCGACCGCCGCAAGTCGATGATGCAGGACATCGCGACCCTGACCGGTGGTCAGGTCATCTCGCCCGAGGTCGGCCTCAAGCTCGACCAGGTGGGCCTCGAGGTGCTCGGCACCGCGCGTCGCGTCGTCATCACCAAGGACGACACCACGATCGTCGACGGCGCCGGTGACTCTGCCGAGGTCGAGGGCCGCGTCAACCAGATCAAGGCCGAGATCGAGAACACCGACTCCGACTGGGACCGCGAGAAGCTCCAGGAGCGTCTCGCCAAGCTCGCCGGCGGCGTGTGCGTGATCAAGGTCGGCGCGCACACCGAGGTCGAGCTCAAGGAGAAGAAGCACCGCATCGAGGACGCCGTCTCCGCGACGCGCGCCGCGATCGAGGAGGGCATCGTCGCCGGAGGCGGCTCCGCCCTCATCCACGCGGTGAAGGTCCTCGAGGGCGACCTCGGCCTCACCGGTGACGAGGCCGTCGGCGTGCGCATCGTGCGCAAGGCCGCCGACGAGCCGCTGCGCTGGATCGCCGAGAACGGCGGGGTCAACGGCTACGTCGTGACCACGAAGGTCCGCGAGCTCGGTGTCGGCAACGGCTACAACGCCGCGACCGACTCCTACGGCGACCTGGTCGCCCAGGGCGTCCTGGACCCGGTCAAGGTCACCCGCTCGGCGCTCGTCAACGCCAGCTCGATCGCGGGCATGCTGCTCACGACCGAGACGCTGATCGTCGAGAAGCCCGAGGCGCAGGACGACGCCCCGGCCGGCGGCCACGGGCACGGCCACGGCCACTGATCCATCCGCTCCACACGCCGACCCGTCACAGACCCTGTGGCGGGTCGGCGACATTTCGGGGGATATGTCGCTCACCCTTCGCGCACCCTTCGTTGACCCGGACTGTCACGGGCGATCTGTTGCACGCAGGAAACACAGGCGAGGTGGATCCGCAACGCCCGCGGGAGACGCTGGAGCCATGTTGTGGAGAGTGCGTGCGACCCTGCCCGAGCGACCCGGTGCGCTGGCGGCGCTGGCGGCCGAGTGCGGTGCCGCGGGCGTCAACATCCTCGGTGTCCAGGTGTTCCCCGGCGTCGAGGCCGTGACGGACGAGCTGGTCCTGAGCACGCCCGACGCCTGGGGTGAGCCCGACATCAGGGTCCTGGTCGGGCGGTCGGGAGGCGAGTCGGTGAGCGCCGCCGTGTGCACGGAGGCTGCGTTGTCCGACCAGCCCACCCGCTACGTCCAGGCGGCCCGGGCCATCCTCGAGCGGCCCTCGTCTTTCCCCGAGGTGGTCGCGGCGCTCTTCGACGCCGACGTCGAGGCGACGGGCACCACCCAGGACGTCATGGACATGACCGTCGGCGAGGTCCAGGTGCAGATCCGGCGCAGCGCGCCCTTCACCGCCACCGAGCACACACGCGGCATGGCGATGGCCGAGCTCGTCAGCGACGTGCTGGGTCGTGAGCCCCACCCGCACCCGGCGGTCGCGATCTCCGAGAGTCGACGCCTGGGGACTGGCGGCAGCACCCCCGAGTACGGCGTCGAGGGTCACTCGGTCATCGCGACGATCGACGACGTGACGGTCGGGGTCGCCACCGTGCTCCCGACCGACGCTGTTGAGCCGGGGCTGCACGCGGTCGAGCTCGAGGTCGATCCCGCCTGGCAGCGTCGCGGGATCGGCACGCGGCTGCTCAGCGACTCGGCCCGGCTGGCCACGGCCCTGGGAGCCGACGCCGTCCTGCTCACCACGCGCTCGGACAACCAGGCGGTCATGCCGATGGTCATGGCGTCAGGGCTGCGCGGGCGTATCCGCATGGCCGGCGACGTGCTGACGGTGCGGATCGGCGTACGCGACCTCAAGCCGCTGGCGCTCACCGGTCGTAGAAGTCGGGGAGCTGCCCGCCAGGGGCAGTGAAGACCCGGAGGGTCACCTGCGCGCGGGCGTGGTCGACGCGCACCGTGTCGATGTCGCCGGTCGGCCGGTGCGGCCAGGTCAGACCCGAAACCTCTACACTTCGATGGTGGAACTCCCTGACAAGTTCGCCGCTCTGGGCCTGACGTACGACGACGTCCTCCTGCTGCCAGGACACTCCGATCTGGCGCCCGACGAGATCGACACGACCTCGAGGCTCACCCGCGAGCTGTCCTTGAAGGTCCCCCTCATCAGCGCCGCCATGGACACCGTCACCGAGTCGCGCATGGCCATCGCCATGGCGCGGGAGGGCGGCATCGGGGTGCTGCACCGCAACCTGTCGATCGAGGACCAGGCCTACCAGGTCGACCTCGTCAAGCGCACCCAGACCGGGATCATCTCCAACCCGGTCACGATCGGCCCCGACGCCACGTTGGAGGACCTCGACCAGCGCTGCGGCGAGTACCGCGTCTCCGGCCTGCCCGTCGTCGACACCGACGAGCGGCTGCTCGGCATCGTCACCAACCGCGACCTGCGCTTCACCCCCGTCGCGGAGTGGGCGACCACCAAGGTCGACGAGGTGATGACTGCGATGCCCCTGATCACCGGCCCGGTCGGGATCTCGCGTGACGAGGCCACCCTGCTCCTGCGCAAGCACAAGCGCGAGCGGTTGCCGCTCATCGACGACCAGGGCCGCCTCGCTGGGCTCATCACCGTCAAGGACTTCGTGAAGTCCGAGCAGTTCCCTCACGCGTCCTACGACGGCGACGGGCGCCTGCTCGTCGGTGCCGCCATCGGCTACTTCGGCGACGCCTGGCAGCGCGTCACCACCCTGATCGAGGCCGGGGTCGACGTGCTCGTCGCCGACACCGCCCACGGCTACGTCCGGATGCTCCTCGAGATGGTCGAGCGGCTCAAGAAGGACCCGGCCACCCGTCACGTGCAGGTCATCGGCGGCAACGTCGCGACCCGTGAGGGCGCCCAGGCGTTCGTCGACGCGGGCGCCGACGCCATCAAGGTCGGGGTCGGGCCCGGCTCGATCTGCACGACCCGTGTCGTGACCGGGGTCGGTGCCCCGCAGGTGACCGCGGTCTACGAGGCGTCGCTGGCTGCCAAGCCCGCCGGGGTGCCGGTCATCGCCGACGGCGGCATGAAGCACTCCGGCGAGATCGCCAAGGCGCTCGTCGCCGGTGCCGACACGGTGATGCTCGGCTCGCTGCTGGCTGGCTGCGACGAGAGCCCGGGCGAGCTGGTGTTCGTCAACGGCAAGCAGTTCAAGTCCTACCGCGGCATGGGTTCGCTGGGTGCGATGTCGAGCCGTGGCAAGAAGTCCTACTCCAAGGACCGCTACTTCCAGGCCGAGGTCGCCAGCGACGACAAGATCGTGCCCGAGGGCATCGAGGGCCAGGTCGCCTACCGCGGACCCCTCGGCGCCGTGGCCCACCAGCTCATCGGCGGGCTCAACCAGTCCATGTTCTACGTCGGCGCCCGCACGATCCCCGAGCTCCAGGAGAAGGGCCGCTTCATCCGCATCACGTCCGCGTCGTTGACCGAGAGCCACCCGCACGGGGTCCAGATGACCGTCGAAGCCCCCAACTACTCAGGCAGATGAGTTGGGGCAGATGAGCTCACCCCGGGTACGCCGCCCCTACGACAACACCAAGCGGCAGCAGGCAGCCGAGGAGCGCCAGCAGCGCATCCTCGACGTCGCCACGCGCCGCTTCGTCGAGCTCGGGTGGACCCGGGCGACCATCGCCGACATCGCGGCCGGTGCCGAGGTCTCCGAGGAGCTCGTCCTCAAGCGCTTCGGCAGCAAGGTCCGCCTGCTGCTGACCGCCTTCCGTCGCGCCGGCTTCGGCCCGGCGCCGGACCTCGACGCCGCGGTAGCCACGCTCGGCCTGGAGGACCTTGGCTCGGTCGAGGAGCGCATCGAGGCCCTCACGGCCTTCGGCACGGCTGCCCTGGCGGGTCTCGCACCCCTGGTGCCCGCGCTCAAGCACGCCGCGGACGCCGACCAGGAGGCCGCCGAGGTCATGCGAGGGCTCCAGCAGGGCCGACTCGCCACGTCACGCCGCATGGCCGGGCTGCTGCTCGGGGTCGACGAGGAGACCGTCGACACCCACGAGGGCCTGGCGGAGACGATCTACGCGCTGACCACGGGTGAGTGCTACCTCGCCTTCACCGTCGAGCTGGGCCGTCCCCCCTCGGCGTACTCCGTCTGGTTGCGCAACGGCCTGCAGGACCTGGTCCGGCGCTACGGCGTGGACGGATCGCTCGAAGAGGGCTCAGCGGGGCCGCTCTAGTAGCCTGCGCCGGTGACCGAGATCGAGATCGGGCGCGCCAAGCGTGCCCGCCGTGCCTTTTCCTTCGACGACATCGCCATCGTGCCATCGCGCCGCACGCGTGACCCCGAAGAGGTCAGCATCGACTGGCAGATCGATGCCTACCGCTTCTCGCTGCCGGTCCTCGCGGCCCCCATGGACTCGGTCATGTCACCCGGCACCGCGATCGCCCTGGGGCGCTTCGGTGGGCTCGGGGTGCTCAACCTCGAGGGCCTGTGGACCCGCTACGAGGACCCGCTCTCGTTGCTCGAGGAGGTCTCCGGGCTGCGCGGCATCGACGCGACCGCGCGGATGCAGGAGATCTACACCGAGCCGGTCAAGGCCGAGTTAATCACCGAGCGGCTGCGCGAGGTGCGCGAGGCCGGCGTCACGGTCGCCGGGTCGCTGTCTCCGCAGCGCACCAAGGAGTTCGCGAAGGTCGTCGTCGACGCCGGCGTGGACATGTTCGTCATCCGGGGCACCACGGTCAGTGCCGAGCACGTCTCCTCGCAGGCAGAGCCGCTCAACCTCAAGGAGTTCATCTACGAGCTCGACGTGCCTGTCATCGTGGGCGGGTGTGCCACTTACCAGGCGGCGCTCCACCTGATGCGCACCGGCGCTGCCGGCGTGCTCGTGGGCTTCGGCGGGGGAGCGGCCCACACCACCCGCACGGTGCTCGGCGTCGCGGTCCCGATGGCGTCCGCGGTCGCCGACGTGGCGGCCGCCCGCCGCGACTACCTCGACGAGTCGGGCGGACGTTACGTCCACGTCATCGCCGACGGCTCCATCGGCAAGTCCGGTGACATCGCCAAGGCGATCGCCTGCGGCGCCGACGCCGTCATGGTGGGCTCGCCGCTCGCCCGCGCCACCGATGCTCCGGGCCGCGGATTCCACTGGGGTGCCGAGGCCCACCACGCCGACCTCCCGCGCGGCGAGCGCGTCGAGTTCGAGCAGGTCGGCAGCCTCGAGGAGATCCTCTTCGGTCCGTCCCGCGTCGCCGACGGCACGATGAACCTCATCGGCGCGCTCAAGCGCTCGATGGCCACCACCGGCTACACCGACCTCAAGGAGTTCCAGCGGGTCGAGGTCGTCGTCGAGTAGTGAGTGACGTCCCCGCAGCAGCAGCACCGCCCGCGGGCGGGCCGCCCGTCGTGATCCACACCGACGGCGCCTGCATCCCCAACCCCGGCCCGGGCGGTTGGGGCGCGATCTTGCGACAGGGCAGCCACGAGCTGGAGATCTGCGGTGGCGAGGCCGGCGAGACGACCAACAACCGCATGGAGCTCATGGCGCCGATCCGGGCGCTGGGCATGCTCAAGCGTCGCTCGGTCGTGGAGATCCACACCGACAGCACCTACGTCCGCAACGGCATCATGAAGTGGGTCCAGGGCTGGTCACGCAACGGCTGGAAGACCTCTGCCAAGCAGCCGGTGAAGAATGTCGACCTGTGGCAGCTGCTGGTGGCGGCGTGCGAGCAGCACGACGTCGATTGGCACTGGGTCAAGGGTCACGCCGGTCACCCCGACAACGAGCTGGCCGACCGGTTGGCCGCTCGCGGCCTCACCGAGGCAGTCGAGGTGGCGCGCGGCGCCGGCGGGAAACCCGCCTGAGACACGCACCCGGTCACAATGGGTCCATGAGCTCTCCCCTGGCATCGCCCCCGTCGGCCCTCAGCCCGGACGCACGCACGGTCGCCCTCTCGACGATGCGCGGCCTGGCCGGGGAGACCGAGCTCGACGTGCTGGTCGTGGGCGGTGGCGTGGTCGGCGCCGGCACCGCGCTCGATGCCGTGACGCGTGGGCTCAACACCGGGTTGGTCGAGCAGCGTGACCTCGCCAGCGGAACCAGCAGCCGCAGCAGCAAGCTGATCCACGGTGGCCTGCGCTACCTCGAGATGCTCGACTTCGGCCTGGTCCGTGAGGCGCTCCAGGAGCGCGGCCTGCTGCTGACCCGGCTGGCGCCGCACCTGGTCAGGCCCGTGTCGTTCCTCTACCCACTGACCCATCGGGGCTGGGAGCGGCCCTACGTCGGCGCCGGCCTCGCGCTCTACGACGCCATGGCCATGCTCGGCAAATACGACATGGGCGTCCCACGGCACCGTCATCTCTTCCGGCGCCAGGTCGCGCGGATCGCACCCGACTTCAAGTCCGACGCGATCGCCGGTGCGATCCAGTACTACGACGCGCAGGTCGACGACGCCCGGCTGGTGCTCGCGCTCGCCCGCACCGCGGCTGGTCACGGAGCGCACGTCGCCACGCGGGTGAAGGTCACCGGCTTCCTGCGCGAAGGGGAGCGGGTGGTCGGCGTGACGGCTGTGGACCTCGAGAGCGGCAGCGAGCTGGAGATCCGCGCCCGGGTCGTTGTCAACGCGGCCGGGGTCTGGACCGACGAGATCCAGGAGATGGTCGGTGGTCGGGGGTCGCTGCACGTCCAGGCGAGCAAGGGTGTCCACATCGTCGTGCCGCGCGACCGGATCCGGTCCGAGGCCGGCTTCATCGTGCGCACCGAGACGTCCGTGCTGTTCGTCATCCCGTGGGGTCGACACTGGATCATCGGCACGACCGACACCCCCTGGAGCCTCGACAAGGCCCACCCGGCGGCCAGCCGGGCCGACATCGACTACATCCTCGACCACGTCAACCCGATCCTGCGCGAGCCGCTCGACCACAACGACGTCTCGGGGGTCTGGGCCGGGCTGCGCCCGCTGCTGTCGGGGGAGTCCGAGCCGACCTCGAGGATCTCGCGCGAGCACACCGTCGTCACGCCCGTGCCAGGTCTGGTGATGATCGCCGGTGGCAAGCTCACGACCTACCGCGTCATGGCCCGGGACGCGATCGACGCGGCGGCCCACTCGCTCAAGACCACGGTCAACTTGACCATCCGTGACTCGATCACCGACCGGGTGCCGCTGCTGGGCGCCGACGGTTTCGAGACCCGGTCCAACCAGCGGGTGTTGCTGGCGCGTCGCTCCGGCCTCCACGTGGCGCGCATCGACCACCTGCTCTCGCGCTACGGCGGGCAGATCGACGACCTGCTGGCCCTGATCGCCGACCATCGGCTGCTCGCGCTGCCGTTGACCGGGGCGGAGGACTACCTCGCGGCCGAGGTGGTCTACGCGGTGACGCACGAGGGCGCGCGCCACCTCGACGACGTCCTCACCCGGCGTACTCGGATCTCGATCGAGACCTTCGACCGCGGCGTGGCAGCTGCTCCTGCCGCGGCGCGGCTCATGGCCGGCGAGCTCGGCTGGGACGAGGCACGCACGGCCGAGGAGGTCGACCACTACCTGCGCCGGGTCGAGGCGGAGCGGCAGAGCCAGCTGATGCTGACCGACCAGGAGGCGGACGAGGCTCGGGTGAAGGTCCCCGACATCGTCTGAGCCGGCGGGACCCGTCCCGGCCGGTGCGCGGTCTGGCCTCCGTTGACAACTAGAACACGTTCCAGTGATGCTGACACCTGTCAGATTGAGACCCACGTCACAGGAGTCAGCGCGTGACCCAGGCACCCCCGCCCGCAGACATGAAGCTCCAACGCTCGAGCCGGGACGCCGCCACGGTCCCTGCCCAGCTGGCCGACTGGCTGGCCACCCTGCTCCCGGCCGGGGCCGACCCGCACGTGGTCCTCCACTCCGGGATCGACGCCAACGGCATGTCGTCGGAGACGATGATCCTCGACGCGAGCTGGACCGAGGAGGGCGAGCTGCGTCGTGGCGAGTACGTCGCCCGTGTCGCGCCGGCCGCCGCAGACTTTCCGGTGTTCCCGTCCTACGCCCTCCAGGAGCAGCACGACGCCATGCGGCTCGTCGGCGAGCTCACCGACGTGCCGGTCCCCCAGGTGCGGTGGATGGAGCCGACCGGGACCGTGCTCGGGACGCCCTTCTTCCTGATGGACCGCGTCGACGGCGTGATCCCGCAGGACGTGCTGCCCTACAACTTCGGCGACAACTGGCTCCACGACGCCGACCCCACCGACCAGCGACGGCTCCAGGACCGCACCGTCGAGGTGATCGCCGCGCTCCACGCGATCCCGGACGCGTCCTCGCGGTTCGCCTTCCTCGACCCGCACCAGGCGGGCGAGACCCCGCTCGCGCGCAACCTGGCCCGGACGCGGGCGTGGTACGACTTCGCGGTCACCGACATCGGCCGCTCGCCGCTGGCCGAGCGGGGCCTGGCCTGGCTCGAGGAGCACCTGGCCGACGCCGAGACCGGGGAGACGGTGCTGTGCTGGGGCGACTCGCGCGTGGGCAACGTGATCTACCGCGACTTCACCCCCGTGGCCGTCCTCGACTGGGAGATGGCCGCGATCGGTCCGCGCGAGCTCGACCTGTCGTGGATCGTCTTCGCCCACCGGGTCTTCGAGTCGATTACCGGCATGCTCGAGCTGCCCGGGATGCCGCACTTCCTGCGGGAGGAGGACATCGTCGCGACCTACGAGCAGGCCAGCGGCACCACCGTCGGTGACCTCACCTGGTACCACGTCTACAACGCTGTCCAGTGGTGCATCGTCTTCATGCGCACCGGCGCCCGGTCCATCCACTTCGGCGAGATCGAGCGCCCCGACGACATCGAGACCCTGATGCACCACAAGCCGTTGATGGAGTCGATCCTCGACGGGGCGGGTGCCTGAGCCATGGTCGGTCCTCTCGACGAGTACCCCATCCACCAGCTGCCGCTCCCGGTCACCTGGGCCGGGTCCAGCGACCGCAACTTCTACGACCGCTGCTACTTCAACGCCCACGACCGCACCGGCGACATCTTCGTCATCACCGGCGCCGGTTTCTACCCCAACCTCGGCACCAAGGACGCCTTCGTGCTCGTGCGCCGCGGCGACGTGCAGACCGCGGTCCACCTCTCCGACGCGCTCGACCCCCAGGGCAACGACCGGCTCGACCAGCACGTCGGCGCCTACCGGATCGAGGTCGTCGAGCCGCTGCAGAAGCTGCGCCTGGTGCTCGAGGAGACCGACGGCATCGCCATGGACCTGACGTGGGAGGGCCTGTTCCCCGTGCTCCAGGAGGAGCGGCACGTCATGCGTGCGGAGTCCCGCGTGACGCTCGACGCGCAGCGCTTCGCCCAGGTCGGCACGTGGGAGGGCACGCTCAGCATCGACGGCACCGACATCGCGGTCACGCCCGACACCTGGATCGGGACCCGCGACCGCTCCTGGGGCATCCGCCCCGTCGGCGAGGCGGTGCCGGCAGGGGCGCCCCTGGTGCCGGAGTTCGGGGGCATGTGGTGGCTCTACGTCCCGATGGCCTTCGAGGACTTCGCGATCATCCTGATCCTCCAGGAGGACCCGTCCGGCTACCGCGGGCTCAACGACTGCACCCGGGTGTGGAAGGACGGGCGGGTCGAGCAGCTCGGCTGGCCGCACGTGAGGATCCACTACGCCTCCGGCACCCGTGTCCCCACGGGCGCGACGATCACCTGCACCACGCCGGACGGGTCGACGCTGCTGCTCGAGGTCGAGTCCAGGCTCGCCGTGCCCCTACACGTCGGCGGTGGCTACGGCGGCGACTCCGACTGGACCCACGGCATGTGGAAGGGCCCGGCGTTCACCGAGCGGCTGACCTACGACGTGACCGCCCCCGAGGTCGCCGGGCGGGTGATGTTCGGCGTGATCGACCACGTCGGCCGTGCCACGTGCGAGGGTCCCGACGGCACCGCCGAGGGCTGGGGCCTCTTCGAGCACGGAGCCCTGGGCCGGCACGACCCCAGCGGCTTCGCCGACTGGTTCGACCTCGCGCCCTGACCCACCCCTGACCCGCTCCTGACCCACCCATGACCCACCCATGACCCTGCCCCACCTGAGGAGACACCCGTGACTCTCGACCGCGACGCGTTCTACATCGACGGCGGCTGGGCCGCCCCGGTCGGCAGCAACCTGCTCCAGGTCGTCTCGCCGCACAGCGAGGAGGTGGTGGCGACCGTCCCCGAGGGCAGCGCCGGCGACATCGACGCGGCCGTGGCCGCCGCTCGCCGGGCGTTCGACGAGGGCCCGTGGCCCCGGATGTCACCGGCCGAGCGGATCGCGGTGATCGAGGCCTTCTCCGGCTTGTACGCCGCGCGGCTGGGGGAGATGGCCGACCTGATCACCCTCGAGATGGGCTCGCCGACCTCGTTCTCCAACCTGGCGCAGGCGCCCGCGCCCTGGATGCAGATCGAGGCGTTCCTGACGATCGCGCGCGAGTTTCCCTGGGAGTCGACCCGGGTCGGCAACCTCGGCACCCCGGTGATGGTGCGCCACGAGCCGGTCGGCGTCGTCGCGGCCATCCCGCCGTGGAACGTCCCGCAGTTCACGATCATGTCGAAGGTGGTCCCGGCGCTGCTGGCCGGTTGCACGGTCGTGGTCAAGCCCGCCCCCGAGACCCCGCTCGACACCTACCTGATGGCCGAGCTGCTCCAGGAGGCCGGTGTCCCGGCCGGCGTCGTCAACATCGTCACCGCCGGGCGCGAGGTCGGCGAGCACCTCGTCAGCCACCCGGGCGTCGACAAGGTGGCCTTCACCGGCTCGACTGCCGCCGGTCGCAAGATCGCCGCCATCTGCGGTCAGCAGCTCAAGCGCGTCAGCCTCGAGCTGGGTGGCAAGTCGGCGGCGATCGTGCTCGACGACGCCGACCTGGCCAAGACCATCGAAGGCCTGAAGTTCACCGCCCTGATGAACTCCGGGCAGGCCTGCGTCGCCCAGACCCGCATCCTGGCCAGTCGCGCCAACTACGCCACCGTCGTCGACGCGCTGGCGCAGGCGGTGGGGGCGATGGTCGTGGGCGACCCCGCCGACCCCGCGACCGAGATCGGCCCCATGGTGGCCCAGCGGCAGCAGGAGCGGGTCGAGAAATACATCGCGCTCGGCCAGGAGGAGGGTGCCCGGATCGTCACGGGCGGCAACGGCATGCCCGAGGGTCTCGACACAGGGTGGTACGTCCGCCCCACCGTCTTCGCCGACGTCGACAACTCCATGCGCATCGCGCAGGAGGAGATCTTCGGGCCGGTCCTCTCGGTCATCCCCTACGACGACGTCGACGACGCGGTGCGGATCGCCAACGACTCCGACTACGGGCTCGCTGGCACGGTGTGGACCGGCGACCAGGAGGCCGGGCTCGATGTCGCGCGTCGCGTGCGCGCCGGCACCTACGGCGTCAACACCTACACGATGGACTTCGCCGCGCCCTTCGGCGGCTTCAAGGCCTCGGGCATCGGCCGCGAGTTCGGCGCCGAGGGGCTGGGTCAGTACACCGAGCTGAAGTCGGTGTACCTCGAGGGGTGAGCCGGGCGATCATGGTGGCATGGAGGAGCTCTCGGGAGTGCCCGGCGCCGACCTGACGTCGCGGTTGTGGTGGATCGGCCTGGACTCCTG
Source organism: Nocardioides psychrotolerans (assembly GCF_900113685.1). Classification (GTDB taxonomy): domain Bacteria; phylum Actinomycetota; class Actinomycetes; order Propionibacteriales; family Nocardioidaceae; genus Nocardioides; species Nocardioides psychrotolerans. The sequence goes on along the minus strand of NZ_FOQG01000001.1, from coordinate 158,245 downwards.
GGTGATCCAGGACGGCAACTACACCGACGTCGCCGTCGGGGAGCGGCGCCAGTTCGCCCTCGAGCTCGGCTACCGCCGCGCGGCCCGCCTCGCGGTCCCGCCGGACCACGAGCGCACGCCGCGCTGTGTCCACACCGGCCGGGGCACGTCGTACGACGTGGTGGGCGAGCTGCTGCGCAGCTTCCCCGAGCCTCGCGGAGGCGCCTTCGTGCTCGACGTGGGGCTGCTGGCCTACACGCAGTGGATGGTGCTCGACGACCTCGCGCCGCCGGTCGCCGGCACCTGGCTCACGGGGGAGATCCACCTCTCCGTGGACCCGTTCTTCTACAAGGACGACCTCCACGCGCTGCCCGGCATGCCCCCGCTGATCTACACCTGGACGGTCGAGGAGGTGCAGGTCGACGAGACGCCCGTGGTGCTGGTGCATCCCGGGGACCCCCGCCACGAGATCCCGGCGAGAGAGGGCCCGGTGCGCGTGCGCGACGTAACGCGGGAGGCGTGGTGCAGCGTCGAGCGCACGCAGGCGTGGGACGAGGACGGCAGCTACCGGCTGGGCTGCCGCCTCGACGCCGTCGCGCCGACGCACACGATCGACGACTGACGCGACGCCAGCGGGTCAGAGGCGATGGATCGGCCCGGCCTGCTGCGGCGGGGCGCCGAGCTTCTCGCGCAGGTAGGACGCCGCGCCCTCACGCTCCAGGCTGGCCTGGACCTTGCTGATCGTGCGCTCGCGCGGGAACGCGTGGAAGGCGAGCAGCACGAGCGCGAGCAGCGCGCCGGTGAGGTAGGCGACGTACTCGCCCTGGGTGACGATGAAGGCGGCGGCGACGGAGACGATGGCGATCGACTCCGAGAGCACCATCCGCAGGATGGTGGTGCTGGAGAACGCAGCTGCCGAGCGAGTGGCCGCCTGGTCCGGGGGAGTGCCCGGCTCGATGGCCGGGGTGCGGTAGCCGACTGCGCTCAGCAGCAGGTGGATCGCGAGCGCGCCGACCACCTGGCCGCCGATCAGCCAGGCCGGGGGCACGTCGTAGGCGGTCTCGCTCGTGCCGAGCACGAAGTAGAGCGCCAGGGCGAAGAAGAACAACGTGGAGGCGACGGAGAGGACGACCGTGCGCAGGGTGATCAGCATGGGAGTGGTCTACCCCAGGCATCCTGTCGGCACGCTTGACAGGTCGGGCCGGTGTGTAAAGGCCCACATTTCCCTACCTTTCGGTAGGCAGCGAGACGCTGCTCACATACTCTCGGTACATGAGCGACCAGAGCCCCACTCCCTCCGGCGGGGTCAACCCGCTCACCGAGGGGCCGGCCGACCCCGAGCACGACCCGACTGCCTCCTACGCCCTCGAGCCTGAGTACGTCGCTGCGCTCACGTCCCGGCTGCTCGCGACGACCGGCACGACCGCTGCGGTCTTCTCGCCGCTCAACGGGTCGCCCCTGGCCAACATCGCGCAGTCGAGCGATGCCGACGTGGCCGAGGCCTTCGTGCGCGCGCGCCGGGCGCAGGCGCTCTGGGCCCGCACGACCATCGACGAGCGCGCGGCGATGCTCATGCGCCTGCACGACCTGGTGCTGAGTCGCCAGGACGAGATCATCGACCTGATCGTGTGGGAGTCGGGCAAGGCCCGCAAGCACGCCTTCGACGAGCCGCTCCACATCGCGCTCACCGCGCGCTACTACGGCCGCACCGCCCACCAGCACCTGGACACCCAGCGCAAGCTCGGCGTCGTCCCCGGTCTGACCCGGGTCGAGGTCAACCGCGTGCCCAAGGGTGTCGTCGGCATCATCTCGCCGTGGAACTACCCCTTCACCATGGCACTGTGCGACGGGCTGCCTGCCCTGCTCGCCGGCAACGCGGTGGTCGCCAAGCCCGACGCCCAGACGATGCTCTCGGCCCTCCTGGCCGCCGAGCTGCTCGAGGACGCGGGCTTCCCGAAGGACCTGTGGCAGGTCGTGGCAGGTCCGGGCTCCAGCATCGGACCCTCGATCATCAGCCGAGCCGACTACATCTGCTTCACGGGCTCGACCGCGACCGGCAGGCGGGTCGCGGCCGGGTGTGCCGAGCGGCTCATCGGCTGCTCGCTCGAGCTGGGCGGCAAGAACCCCCTCCTCGTGCTGCGTGACGCCGACCTCGAGAAGGCCGCCGAGGGAGCCGTGCGCGCGTCGTTCTCCAACGCCGGCCAGCTCTGCGTCTCCATGGAGCGGATGTTCGTCGCCGACCAGGTCTACGACCGGTTCGTCGAGCGCTTCGTGGCCCGCACCGAGGCGATGACCCTCGGCGCCACGCTCGACTGGGGCAACGACATGGGTTCGCTGATCTCCCAGGACCAGCTCGACACCGTGGTCGCGCACGTCGAGGACGCCGTCGCCAAGGGCGCGCGCGTGCTCGCCGGTGGTCGGGCCCGACCCGACCTGGGTCCCTTCTTCTTCGAGCCGACGATCCTCGAGGGCGTCACCCCCGGCATGACCTGCTTCGGGCACGAGACGTTCGGGCCCGTGATCGCGCTCTACCGCTTCCACGACGAGGCCGACGCGGTCGCGCGCGCCAACGAGGGCGACTACGGCCTCAACGCCTCCATCTACAGCCAGGACGGCGCCCGCGCGCGGGCGATCGCCCGCCACATCAAGTGCGGCACCGTCAACATCAACGAGGCCTTCGGTGCCACCTTCGCGAGCATCGACTCGCCGATGGGTGGCATGCGCGAGTCCGGCATGGGCCGCCGGCAGGGCAGCGAGGGCATCCACCGCTACACCGAGAGCCAGGCCGTGGCGACGCAGCGGCTGATCCGCTTCGCGCCGATGCTCGGGATGTCCGACGAGTCCTACGCCAAGGTGATGACCGCCAACCTCCGACTGATGAAGAAGCTGGGACGAGCATGAGCAGCGACAAGACCTACGACTACGACGTCCTAGTGATCGGGTCCGGCTTCGGCGGGTCCGTCTCCGCCCTGCGACTGACCGAGAAGGGCTACAAGGTCGGCGTCATCGAGGCCGGCCCGCGGTTCGAGGACAAGGACTTCTCCTCCGGCACGCTCGACATCAAGAGCTACCTCTGGGCGCCGGCCCTGGGTTGCTACGGAATCCAGCGCATCGACGCCCTGCGCGACACCCTGATCGTCGCGGGCGCCGGCGTCGGCGGCGGGTCGCTCGTCTACGCCAACACGCTCTACGAGCCGCTCGAGCAGTTCTACGCCGACCCGCAGTGGTCGGGCATCACGGACTGGAAGGACGAGCTGGCGCCCTACTACGACCAGGCCAAGCGGATGCTCGGCGTCGTGGAGAACCCCGTCCGCACCCCGGCCGATGACGTGATGGAGCAGGTCGCCAACGACATGGGCGTGGGCGACACGTTCCACCCGACCCCGGTCGGCGTCTTCTTCGGCGGGCCCGGCCAGCAGCCCGGCGAGACGTCCGCCGACCCGTTCTTCGGCGGTGAGGGTCCCGAGCGCAACGCCTGCATCAACTGCGGTGAGTGCATGTCGGGCTGTCGCCACAACGCCAAGAACACTTTGGTCAAGAACTACCTCTACCTCGCCGAGAAGCGTGGTGCACGGGTGATGCCGCTGAGCACCGTGACGCGCGTCCGGCCACGCCCGGGTGGTGGCTACGAGGTGACGATCAAGTACACCAAGGCCAAGCGCGCCACGGCCGCGACCACGCGCAAGCTCACCGCCGAGCACGTCGTCTTCGCTGCTGCCTCGCTCGGCACGCAGAAGCTGCTCCACCGGATGAAGGACGAGGGATGGCTGCCGGCTCTCTCCGACCGTCTCGGCTACCTCTCGCGCACCAACTCCGAGTCGATCCTCGGCGCCATCGCACCCTCCAAGGACACGACCGACTACTCCTTCGGCGTCGCGATCACCTCGAGCTTCCACCCCGACGAGCACACGCACATCGAGCCCTGCCGCTACGGCAAGGGCTTCAACACGATGGCGTTGATGCAGACGGTCCTCACCGACGGTGACGGCGACGGGCCGCGCTGGAAGACCTGGGCCAAGACGATGTGGACCGAGAAGAGGAACCTCCTCGAGCTCTACGACCTCAAGCACTGGTCGGAGCGCACCGTCATCGCACTGGTGATGCAGAGCCTCGACAACTCGATCACGACCTACGGCAAGCGCAACAAGCTCACCGGTCGCTGGCACATGACCTCCAAGCAGGGCCACGGTGCCCCCAACCCCACATGGATCCCGGTCGCCAACGAGGCCGTACGCCGGATCGCGGGCATCCTGGGCGGCACCGCCGGGGGCAACGTCGGCGAGCCGTTCAACATGCCGCTCACCGCCCACTTCATCGGCGGCTGCGCGATCGGCACGGACGCCGACAACGGCGTGGTCGACCCCTACCAGCGGGTGTTCAACTACCCGGGACTGCATGTGGCGGACGGATCGGCGATCTCGGCCAACCTCGGGGTCAACCCCTCGCTCACGATCACCGCGCAGGCGGAGCGGGCGATGGCCTTGTGGCCCAACAAGGGCGAGCCCGACAACCGTCCGCTGCTCGGCGACGACTACGAGCGGATCGCGCCGGTCGCGCCGGTCGCGCCGGTCGTGCCGACCAGCGCCCCCGGTGCCCTGCGGCTGCCGATCGTGCAGGTCACCTGATCGACCCAGTCCCGGTCTAGACCATTGGTCGATTGGTCGGGGCGGGGCCGTAACGGGGGCTGCGACGGCTCGTTGAACGTCCTGGAACCGGCACCCATGCTCCCTCCCAATCGCCGGTTCCATCGGTCCAGGCGCTGTCCAACAGTCTGCGTGGACGATCAGGGCCCGGCCACCCTCCCTCCCCGGCCGGGCCCTGGTGCATTTTCTGAGGGTTTCCGGCGGTGACGGGCGTCGTACCACGCCCGAACCGGTGTCAGGAGCACCCGGCCGCCGCCGATAGGATCGCCGCATGACGCAGGCTGCGGAGCACGATCTGGTCCTGGTGGTCGACTTCGGGGCGCAGTACGCCCAGCTGATCGCCCGCCGCGTTCGCGAGGCCCGGGTCTACTCCGAGATCGTCCCGCACCACCTCCCCGTCGAGGAGATGCTGGCGCGCAAGCCGAAGGCGATCATCCTGTCCGGCGGCCCGTCCTCGGTCTACGCCGATGGGGCGCCGAGCATCGACACCGCGATCTTCACCTCCGGGACTCCCGTCTTCGGCATGTGCTACGGCTTCCAGCTGATGGCTCAGGGGCTCGGCGGGACCGTCGCCCACTCCGGTGACCGCGAGTACGGACGGACCGCGGTCTCCGTCGGCGCGTCCGGCACCCTGCTGGCCGGCATGCCCGCCGAGCACGTCGTCTGGATGTCGCACGGCGACTCCGTCACCGAGGCACCCGAGGGTTTCTCGGTGCTCGCCTCCACTGCGGCCACCCCGGTCGCGGCCTTCGAGCACGTTGACCGCGGGCTGGCCGGGGTGCAGTGGCACCCCGAGGTGCTGCACTCCGAGCACGGCCAGCAGGTCCTCGAGCACTTCCTCCACGACATCGCCGGCTGCCGGCAGACGTGGACGATGGTCAACATCGTCGAGGAGGAGATCGCCAAGATCCAGGCGCAGATCGGCGAGCGCGGCCAGGCGATCTGTGGCCTGTCCGGCGGGGTCGACTCCGCGGTGGCCGCCGCCATCGTGCAGCGCGCGATCGGTGACCGGCTCACCTGCGTCTACGTCGACCACGGCCTGATGCGCCAGGGCGAGACCGAGCAGGTCGAGCGCGACTTCGTCGCCGCCACGGGTGTCGACCTGGTCGTGGTCGACGCCGAGAAGCAGTTCCTCGACGCGCTGGCCGGGGTCGTCGACCCCGAGGAGAAGCGCAAGGTCATCGGCCGCGAGTTCATCCGCACCTTCGAGGCCGCCGAGGCCGAGATCCTGGCCGATGCGGTCGCGGGCGACGACGGCGACAAGGTCGCCTTCCTCGTGCAGGGCACGCTCTACCCCGACGTCGTCGAGTCCGGCGGGGGAGCGGGCACCTCCACCATCAAGTCCCACCACAACGTCGGCGGCCTGCCCGACGACCTCGAGTTCGAGCTCGTCGAGCCGCTGCGCACGCTCTTCAAGGACGAGGTGCGCCTGGTCGGAGAGCAGCTGGGCCTGCCCGCCGAGATCGTGCACCGCCAGCCGTTCCCCGGTCCCGGCCTGGGCATCCGGATCATCGGTGAAGTCACCCGCGAGCGTCTCGACATCCTGCGCCAGGCCGACGCGATCGCCCGCGAGGAGCTGACCCGCGCGGGGCTCGACCGCGACATCTGGCAGATGCCGGTCGTGCTGCTGGCCGACGTACGCTCCGTCGGCGTGCAGGGCGACGGCCGCACCTACGGCCACCCGGTCGTCCTGCGTCCGGTCACCTCCGAGGACGCCATGACCGCCGACTGGGCGCGACTGCCGTTCGACCTGCTCGAGCGGATCTCCACGCGCATCACCAACGAGGTCAGCGAGATCAACCGCGTCACGGTCGACATCACCTCCAAGCCGCCGGGCACCATCGAGTGGGAGTGAGCTCCGACGTCGTCTGAGCACCTGTCGCAAAGCACCCGCCCAGGGGTGCGTGCAGGACTAGCGTGACCCCATGGTCGCGCTGGCGCTCTCCTCCCGACGCCTACGGCTCCTCGTTGCCGGCTCAGCCCTCGCACTCCTGCCCTCGCTGGCAGCGGCCGCGACGATCGCCGGAACCAGCGGCAACGACACGCTCTACGGCACCAACAACTCCGACACGATCAACGCGCGGCTGGGCAACGACAAGGTTTACGCCAAGGGTGGCAACGACAAGGTCTCCGGTGCCGAGGGCAACGACCGCCTCGACGGTGGCTCCGGCAACGATAACCTCGGGGGTGCCGCTGGTGCCGACGTCGGCATCGGGGGACCCGGCGCCGACCTGTTCAGCGGGGGTGACGGCAACGACCTCGGCCAGGGCGGCGGAGGCGACGACAACCTCAACCTCGGGCTCGGGGACGACCGAGGCGAGGGCGGTGACGGCAACGACCTCGTCAGCGGTGGTCCGGGCACCGACGAGGCGCTCGGCGGACCCGGCAACGACCGGATCAACACCGGCCCCGGCGACGACAGCGCCGACGGAGGTCCCGGCGTCGACCAGCTCCAGGGACTCGACGGCGTGGACGTCTTCCACGGCGGTGACGGCGACGACCGCGGCCCCAAGCCGAGCGCGACGGCCGACTACCTGCCTTACGTGCAGGGCGGCGCGGGCGACGACGCGCTCCACGGCGACGGCGGCGACGACGCGCTGAGCGGTGGCGACGGCGCCGACACCCTCTGGGGCGGGTCGGGCGACGACGCGGCGTCGGGGGGCTCGGACGACGACACCGTCAACGGTGAGGAGGGCAGCGACGAGCTCGACGGGGGTCTCGGCGCGGACGTCCTCGACGCGGGTCCGGGCGACGACTCCTGCCCGGGCTTCGGTCCCGACTACCAGGCCGACGTCACGACCGAGTGCGACCTCGGGGTGACCGGCGACGAGGGCGACGACACGATCTATCCCGGGACGGGGATCGACATCGTCTTCGGCGAGCAGGGCTTCGACACCATCATCGCCACCGACGACGGGGTCTACGACCGGCTCTTCTGCGCAGATTCAAAGTCTGAGAGCCCACCCCCCGCGATCGGAGGGAAGGTCATCTACATGGGAGCGCAGGATGCCGAGGATGACGTGGTTCGCTGCACCGTCGAGGTCGTGCAGGACCGCGAGGCCGCCGAGCGCCTGGGCCTCGGCGCGCAGTGGCGTCGGGTGATGCTGGGGAGCCTGCCGACCCTGTGGTGAGCGCCGCTAGGGTGACGGGCGTGTCCCGCCACGCCACTCGTCGTACGCCGTCGTGAAGCGCGTCAAGGGTTTCCTGAAGCGGCGCGTGGCCGACGCCGTGCTGGTGGTGGTGTGGCTGGTCGTCCTCTTCAACTGCGTGCAGCTGGGTCGGCTCGAGGGCGAGACCGCGACCCGGATGGCCGTGTCCTACGGCGCGATGGTCCTGATCGGGCTCGTGGCGACCTTCCTGTGGTGGCGAAGCCGGCGGCGGGCCTGAGGGTCAACCGCAGCGGTGGCCCTGGGGCCGCGGGAGGGCCGCCCACGACCTCGCAGGCGCACCTCAGAGCGCCCCGATGATGTCAACGGCGAAGCGCTCCATGCCGTCGAGCTTCTGCTCCAGGCTGGCGTCCATGCCGTGGTAGTAGACCCACGGCATGGTCCAGACCTCGGTGATGCCACCGGCCTCGGCCGTGGCGAAGTGCTCGGGGAGGAACGCGTCGGACAGGGCAGTGATCACCGAGAAGTCACCGGTGGCGCCCTGCTCCGCGCGGATCTCCTGGAGCCGGGCGGCGTGGCCGACGGCCTCCTCGATCGTGTAGATGTCGCCGACCCAGCCGTCGTGGCGCGCGGCCCGCTGGAAGGCGATCTCGGACAGGCCGCCGACCAGGATCGGGACCTGCGCACCGGGCGAAGGGTTCATCATCATCTTCGGCGCGGTGTAGAACTGCCCCTCGAACTCCGTCCACCCGGGCTCCCAGAGCGCCTTCATCAACGACAGGCCCTCGTCGGTGCGCTTGCCGCGGGTGCCGAAGCTCGCCCCGAGCAGCTCGAACTCCTCGCGGCACCAGCCGATGCCGACGCCGAGCGAGACCCGGTCGCCGGACAGCACCGCCGCGGTGCCGACCGTCTTGGCGACCTGGTAGGGGTTGCGCATCGCGGCGACGTAGATGCTGGTGAAGAAGCGCACCCGCGTGGTGACCGCGGACAGGGCGCCGACCAGCACCCACGGGTCGGGCCACTCGGCCTCGATGTCCCAGCGACGCTTGCCGTCGGGCGTGTAGGGGTAGGGCGTCTCGAGCTCCTCGAGGTCCACGACGTGGTCGGGGACGGAGATCGCGTGGTAGCCCAGTTCGTCGGCGGCCTTCGCGAGCGGGATCAGGTGGTCGCACGGCTGGAACGCCGTGACGATGGAGAAGCGCATGAGCCACAGCGTAGCGGCGAACTAGAACGTGTTCCTGTTGCTCGCCCCGGGAGGAGCGGATGGGCCTAGGGTGGACACATGGCGCGTGCGATCCACCATCTCGACCTCTGGGTGAGCGACGTCGGCCTCGCGGTCGACGAGTGGGGCTGGCTGCTCGGTGAGCTGGAGTGGGAGGTCGACATTGAGGGCGCCTCGTGGGTGCACCCCGACGGGACCTACCTCTTCCTCGAGCGCTCGACCGACCAGGTCGACGAGCCGCACGACCGGCACCGCCCCGGGGTCAACCACCTGGCGCTGCACGTCGAGAGCAGGGCCCGGCTCGACCGGCTGCGGGCGGAGTCGTCGGCCCACGGGTGGCACGAGATGTTCGCCGACCGCTATCCCCATGCCGGTGGCGAGCAGCACGTCGCGCTCTACGTGGAGAACTCCGAGGGCTTCGAGGTCGAGGTCGTCGTCGCCGACTGACCCCGACCCCGCCGCCGTTCTCGGGGTGAGGGGACTACTTGAAGATGCTGTAGCCGCCGGGGCCGACCGCGAAGCCGACGATGATCAGGACGATGCCCCACAGGGTCTCGCCCTTGAAGAGCTGCACGATGCCGGCGATCACGAGGATGACGGCGAGGATCCAGAGGATGAAGACCATGGTGTTGTTCTCCTGATGTGGATGGGGATGCGACGGGGTCTGCCCCGTCGCTCGGGGGTGCTGGTGGTGCGTGAGGTGAGTGGTCAGCGCAGGTCGATGTCCGGCGCCCACTCCTCCTCGACGATGTGCACGGCGGCCTCCTCGGCCGACGCTGCGGCGCCGTCGATCCCGACGTCGGTGCCGACGAGGTGCTTCTCGGTGTCCTCGCCGGAGCCCTGGTCGATGTCGACGAGGCGACCGGCACGTGCGGTGCCGACCTCGCCGTCGTCGACGTCCTCGACGGGCGTCGGCGCGTAGGGATCGGGGTCGGGGATCTCCTGGCCGATCCGCTGGTCGATCGTCTCGCGGTGCTCCTCCTCCCAGGGCGTGTTGCCGTAGCCCTGGCCGGCGGAGTAGCGCTCGGGCGGCGAGTAGCCACGCTCGAGCTCGTCGTCGACGTCGGCCGCCTCGAGGGTGTCCTCGGGGGTGAGCTGGTCCTCGTCGTCGACGCTGTAGCCGTCGTAGATCTCCTGGTCCCCGTCTGCGGGACCGTTGTCCGGCGCTGTCATGTCTGACCTCCTGGTGTGCGTCCAACGTACGCCGACCGGGGATGTTCCCCGGAGGCGCCGGTACCCCACATGACGACCCTCATGCGCGGCCCTTGACTTAAGTTCGAGTCTCGTACTTAATGGGGGCGTGAGCTTGGTACTGGGCGTCGACTCCTCGACGCAGTCGACGAAGGCCGTCCTCGTGGACGCGAGCGACGGCACCGTCGTCGCCGAGGGCAGCGCGCCGCACCCGTCCGGCACCGCGGTCGACCCGCGGGCGTGGCTGACCGCCTTCGACGAGGCCACGTCCGGGCTCCTCGAGCGGGCCGACGCGGTGGCCGTCGCGGGCCAGCAGCACGGCATGGTCGCGCTGGACGCAGATGGCGTGCCCGTGCACGACGCCCTGCTGTGGAACGACACCCGCTCCGCCGACGCCGCCCGGGACCTGGTCGCGGAGATGGGGGGAGCCGACGCCTGTGCCGCGGCGCTCGGCAGCGTCCTGGTCGCCTCATTCACCGTCACCAAGCTCCGCTGGCTGCGTGACCACGAGCCGGCCGCCGCTCGTCGGGTCGCGTCGGTCCTCCTGCCGCACGACTACGTCTCGAGACACGCGTGTGCTCCCGGCACCGATGCCTTCACCGACCGGGGTGACGCCTCCGGAACCGGCTACTTCTCCACCGCCCAGGGCACCTGGAGCCCCGACCTCGTCACGGCCGCCCTCGGCCACGAGGTCGCGCTGCCCCGGATCGTCGGGGCGGGAGCGGTCGCCGGGCGCACCGTCTCGGGCCAGGTCGTCGCGGCCGGCACCGGCGACAACATGGGGGCCGCCCTGGGCCTGGGCCTCGGCGCCGGCGACGTGCTCGTCTCCGTGGGCACCTCCGGTGTCGCCTCGTGCGTCAGCGCCACCTCGGTGGCCGACGGCACCGGCACGGTCACCGGCTTCGCCGACGCCCAGGGCGGCTACCTGCCGATGGTCACGACGATGAACGCCGCGCGGATCCTGGATCACCAGGCCCGCTGGCTCGGGGTCGACCTCGCCACGCTCTCCGACCTCGCCCTCGCCTCCGAGCCCGGAGCCCGGGGCGCCACGTTCCTGCCCTACTACGGCGGCGAGCGCACGCCCGACCGACCCGACGCCGTGGGCACGTGGACCGGCCTCACCGACGCCACGACGCGCGAGGACCTCGCCCGCGCCGCCTTCGAGGCCCTGCTCTGCTCGCTCGCCGACGCCGTCGACCACCTCGCCGGAGCCACCGGCCAGGAGCCGCGGCGCATCCTCATGGTCGGCGGTGCCACGCGCAGCCCGGCCCTGCAGGCGCTGGCGCCGGCCATCCTCGGTCGGCCCATCACGTTGCCCCCGCCGGGGGAGTACGTCGCCCGCGGTGCGGCGCGCCAGGCAGCGTGGGCGCTCGCCGGCACCACCGCCCCGCCCACGTGGCACCTCGCCGACACCGTCGAGCTGAGGGCTGGGCTGACGGCCGACCCCACGGCGTACGTCCGTGAGGGCTACGCGCGTCTGCGCGACCGCACCGCCACCTGGTGACCTGCACCCCGCCGCGACCACACGATCCCACTCCAGCGCAGCACCTCCACGAAAGGCACCTGATGAGCCAGCTCCAGATCCCCGCACCCCGCCCGGAGGACAAGTTCTCGTTCGGCCTCTGGACCGTCGGCTGGACCGCGCGCGACCCCTTCGGCGACGCGACGCGTGCCCCGATGGACCCGGTCTACGCGCTGGAGCGCCTGGCCGGTCTGGGCGCCTACGGCGTCAACTTCCACGACGACGACCTGATCCCCTTCGGCAGTGACGACGGCGCGCGCGACGCGATCATCGAGCGCTTCAAGAAGGGCCTGGCAGAGACCGGCCTGGCCGTCACTACCGCGACGACCAACCTCTTCACGCACCCGGTGTTCAAGGATGGTGGCTTCACCTCCAACGTGCGCGACGTGCGTCGCTTCGCGATCCGCAAGGTGATGCGCAACATCGACCTCGCGGCCGAGCTCGGCGCGCAGACCTACGTCTGCTGGGGCGGTCGTGAGGGCGCCGAGTCGGGTGCGGCCAAGGACGTTGCGGCCGCGCTCGACCGCTACAAGGAGGCCTTCGACGTGCTGGGTCAGTACGTCGCGGACAAGGGCTACGACATGCGCTTCGCGATCGAGCCGAAGCCCAACGAGCCCCGCGGCGACATCCTGCTCCCGACCATCGGTCACGCGCTGGCCTTCATCGAGACCCTCGAGCGGCCGGAGAGCGTCGGGGTCAACCCCGAGGTCGGCCACGAGGAGATGGCCGGGCTCAACGCTGCACACGGCTACGCGCAGGCGATGTGGCAGGGCAAGCTCTTCCACATCGATCTCAACGGGCAGGGTGGCCCCAAGTTCGACCAGGACCTGCGCTTCGGCGCCGGCAACGTGCGCGGCGCCTTCTGGGTGGTCGACACGCTGATCGCCGGCGGCTACGACGGCCCGGTCCACTTCGACTTCAAGCCCTTCCGCACCGAGGACGACGCCGGCGTGTGGGTCTCGGCCGAGGCCTGCATGACCAACTACCTCGTCCTGCGCGAGAAGGCCAAGGCCTTCCGCGCGGACCCCGAGGTCCAGGCCGCACTCGTGGCGGCCCGCGTGGCCGAGCTGTCCGAGCCGACCCTGGCGCCCGGCGAGACCTGGGCCCAGCTGCAGGAGTGGGAGCTGCCCGACCCCGATGCCCTCGCGGCCCGTGGTGCCGGCTTCGAGAAGCTCGACCAGCTCGCGCTCGAGCACCTCTACGGCGTGCGCGGCTGAGCATGGCCGACCAGCCCGTGGGCACCGCTGCGAGCCTGCCCGCGAGCCTGCCCGCGAGCCTGCCCGCGGGCACCGAGGGCCTGCGGCGGCTCAACACGTCCCTGGTGCTGAGGACCCTGCGTCAGCAGGGTCCCGCGACCCGGGCCGAGCTCGCCAAGCGGACCGGACTGGCGAAGGCGACGGTCGGGGTGATCGTCGCAGCGCTCGCCGAGGCGGCCGCGGTGTCGGAGAACGACACCGTGGTCGCCCCGGGTGCGCGGGGGCGGCCGGGCCGGCCGGTGTCGCTGACGGGGGAGGGGCTGCTCGGTCTCGGGCTCGAGCTCAACGTCGACTACGTGTCGGCGGTCCTGCTCGACCTGGGTGGCCGGGTCCGGCTCAGTGAGACGAGGCCGGTGACCGACGACCCCCTCCCGGCGCTCCTCGCGCTCGCACGAGACGTCGTACGACGGGGGCCGCAGGGCCGCCTGCTCGGCGCGATGGTCGCCGTTCCCGGTCTGGTGCGTGGCGATGACCGCTCCGTCGCGTGGGCGCCCAACCTGCACGTGGCCGACGACGTGGTGGCGGCCGCCGTCGATGAGGCGCTCAACGGCCGCTGCCCGGTGTCGGTCGGCAACGACGCCAACTGCGCGGCCTTCGCCGAGTCGCACCACGGGGCGGCGGTGGGAGCCGACCACGCGCTCTACCTCACCGGAACGGTCGGGATCGGTGCCGGCATCGTCAGCGACGGGCGGTTGCTGCGCGGCTCGACGGGCTTCGCGGGCGAGGTCGGGCACATGCCCATCGGCGACTCCGCCGCCCGGTGCGGCTGCGGACGGCAAGGCTGCTGGGAGGCCTCGATCGGCCTCCACGCGATGCTTGCGAGCGCTGGCATGGCGGAGCTCGAGACACCGATGCGCTCCGCTGAGGCGGTCGCTGCCCGGGCGGCGGGCGACCCGCGGGTGAGCGAGGCGCTGACCCGTCTCGGCCGCGACGTGGGCCTGGGCCTGGCGATCCTCGCCAACGTGCTCGACCCCGAGGTGATCGTCCTGGGTGGCTACTTCGTGGCGCTGGGGGAGCGGGTGCTGCAGCCGGCCCGAGAGGCCCTGGACCAGCGGCTGCCCTCACCGGCCCAGCGTCGCCCGGACCTGCGGCTCTCCACGCTCGGAATGGAGGCCGCCGCCCTCGGTGCGGCCGAGCGGTCGCTCGAGGCGGTGTTCTCGGGTGAGGTGGCGGTGGCCGGCGTCGAGTGACGCAAGGAGCACGTCCGGGAGGCCGTGGAGCATGCAGGACGCGTCACTCGACGAGACCCAGGTCAGCCCGCGAGCTTGGTGCCGACCCCGGTGATGGCGGTGCCGAGGCTGGCGACGGGGTCCACGAAGAGCGGCTCCAGGGCGTTCTCGGCCGCGCCGAGCAGGACCGAGTCAGCGCCGAGGCCGGGCAGCGCCAGGGTGACCGACTCCAGGGGAGCAGGCAGGGCGCGGTCGGCGAGGGCGGCCTGGACGTCGACGCGCACCAGGCGGAAGAGCGCCCTGAAGTAGCCGCCGAGAACGACGACCTGGGGGTTGAAGGCGTTGACGAGCCCGGCCAGCCCGTGACCGAGGTGGCTGCCGATGAGACGGAGCTCGGGGGTCGGCTCCCGGTAGCCTTCCAGCAGCTCGCCCAGCGACGCGGCCTGCTCCTCGGGGATGCCGATGGCGCGCGCGATCGCGTGGGCGCCGACCTCGGTCTCCCAGCAGCCGCGGTTGCCGCAGTGGCACAGCCGGCCTTCGGGGTTGTAGCGCAGGTGACCGATCTCGCCGGCGTAGCCCCCGGCGCCCTCGAGCCGCATCCCCCCGGCGATGACGCCCGCGCCGACGCCGACGTTGCCCGAGACGTAGATCAGGTCGTCGATGTCGATGCCCGCGCCGCGGTGGTGTTCTGCGAGTGCTCCGAGGTCGGCGTCGTTGGCGATCGAGACCGGCACGTCGACGCCGAGCGCAGCCAGGACGATCGAGCCGAACGAGACGTCGTGCCACTCCAGGTTGGGAGCGAGCCGGATCAACCCGTCGGTACGCCGTACGAGGCCCGGGACGCTGATCCCGATGCCGACGAGGGGAGCGGACATTGGGGCGTCCTCGACGACCTGGCGCACCAGGGCCGCCACCGAGCCTGCGACCTGCCAGGCCTCGCTCCCCCCGACGATGGGGGCTGCTGCCCGCTCGTGGATCACACCGCCGAGGCCGACGCGGGCGACGTCCATCCGGTCGACGCCGAGGTCGACGGCGATGACGAACGGACCGCTCCCCGAGAGCCCGACCCCGGACGACGGGCGTCCTGCCCCACCACGTGCCTGGGAGGGGAGGGCTTGCTCGGTGATGCCGAGCGACTCCAGCTCCCCGACCAGGCCTGCGATGGTGCTGCGGTTGAGGCCCATGATGCTGGTGAGCTCGGCCCGTGAGCTGTGCCCGGCTCGGTGGACGTGCTGCAGCAGGGTCCCGAGGTTGTGGCGCCGGACGGACTCCTGGTTCGTGCCGAGGCCGGTGCGCTGGCGACTCATGAGGTTGGCCTAGACGCCTGCTGCGGAGCGCCGGCGCCGGGAGATGGCGTCGACGCTCGCGGCGAGCAGGAGCACGCCGCCGGTGACCAGGAAGTTGATGTAGCTCGCCTGGTTGAGCAGGCCGAGGCCGTTGGGGATGGTCGCGATGACCAGGCCACCGACGATGGCATCGATCGCGCGGCCGCGACCGCCGAAGAGGCTGGTGCCGCCGATGACCGCGGCGCCCACGGCGTAGAGCAGCTCGTTGCCGCCACCGGAGCCGGGGGACACCTTGCCGGTGTAGGACGCCGCCAGGAGTCCGCTGACTGCGGCCATCGAGGAGCAGATCACGAAGGCGGTGACCTTGATCCGTGTGACGTTGATGCCGGCGCGACGCGCGGCCTCGGCGTTGCCGCCCACCGCGTAGAGGTGCCGGCCGAAACGGGTGCGGGTCAGCACGAAGGTCCAGAAGAGCAGCAGCGCGACCACGACCGGCAGGACCCACGGGATGCCGCTGATCACGAAGATGTCGGGGTTGGGTGCACGGTTGCTGCTGAGCAGGGCGGTCAGGCCCAGGACGATGACGGCGAGCGCCGCGATCTGGAGGCCGACCAGCGCGAGGGGCGCGTGGACCAGGCCCCGGGCCGAGAGCGAGCGGTAGCGCCACAGCGACAGGGCCGCGAACCCTGCGACGATCGCCACGGCGGCCACCCATCCGGCCGTGACCGGGACGTTCTTGATCGACAGCCCTCGCAGCACCTCGTCGTTGAAGCGCAGCGAGCCGCCGGAGCCGATCAGCTTGAGCGGGACCGCCTGCAGCGCGAGGAAGAAGGCGAGGGTGACGACGAAGGACGGGATGCCGAGGGTCGAGACCAGTGCGCCGATGATCACGCCGATCACTGCGCCGACGGCGATGCCGGCCAGTGTCGCGATCCACCACGACAGGTCGTAGTCGATGAGGAACAGCGCGGTGATGGTGGCCGCGGCGCCGCCCGCGACACCGGCGGAGAGGTCGATCTCGCCGAGCAGCAGCACGAAGACCAGACCCATCGCCAGCACGCAGATGGAGCCGGCCTGCACGACCAGGTTGGCCATGTTGTAGGTCGTCAGGAACCGGTCGTGGAGCGACGAGAAGACGACGAAGAGGAAGATGAGCCCGAGGATCGCGGGCAAGGAGCCCATGTCGCCGCCACGCAGGCGGTTGAGGTAGTCGCGCGCCGAGTCGCCGATGGTCGTCGACTGGTGGCTGTCGCCGGAGAAGTCGCCGTCGGCGACCTTCGCGGGGGTGTCGGATCCGACGGTCATGAGGGGTCTCCGGTCCTGTCAGACGGTCGCGGTCGCGGGGTTCTCGGCGATGCCGAGGTCCCCGGAGCGGCCGGCGGTGATGAGCTCGACGATCTGGCCGTGGGTCACGTCCTCGACGTGTACGTCGGCGGCGACCCGGCCGAGGTACAGCGCGGTGATGCGGTCGGCGACCTCCAGCACGTCGCCCATGTTGTGCGAGATGAGCACGACGCCCAACCCGCGGTCCGCGAGACGGCGCACCAGGTCGAGGACCTGGCGGGTCTGGGCGACACCGAGGGCGGCGGTCGGCTCGTCGAGGAGCACGACCTTGGAGTTCCACAGGACGGCCTTGGCGATGGCCACGGTCTGGCGCTGCCCGCCGGACAGGCTCGAGACGCTCTGGCGCACCGACTTGACGGTGCGGACCGAGAGCGAGGCGAGGGTCTCGCGGGCGCGGGACTCCATGCTCACCTCGTCGAGGCCGATGCCCTTGGTCTCCTCGCGACCCAGGAACATGTTCTCGACGATGTCGAGGTTGTCGCACAGCGCGAGGTCCTGGTAGACGACCTCGACGCCGAGGGCCGCGACGTCGCGGGGTCCGTGTACGTGGACCGGCTGGCCATCGAAGAGGTAGTCACCGGTGTCGCGGCCGTAGATGCCGGCGATGATCTTGACCAGGGTGGACTTGCCGGCGCCATTGTCGCCGACGAGGGCAGTGACCTGGCCTGGGTAGACGGCAAAGTCGACGTCGTGGAGGACGTGGACCACGCCGAAGCTCTTGTTGACACCGCGGAGCTCGAGGAGCGGCTCGGTCATGGGACCTACCTCCGGTCAGGGGATGGCTGTGGGGATGTGCAGGAACGAGGGTGGGACAGAGGGCAGGCCACGGCCTGCCGGCCGGTCCCCCGGGGCGGGATCGCCACCCCGGGGGACCAGGTCAGGGGCCGGTCAGGAGATGCCGGCCTCGGCGCACAGGTCGGCGAACTCGCCGGCGCACACGTCAGCCGCCGACTGGCCGCCATCGGCGATCACGTCACCGACGGTGTCCAGCGTGATGGACTGCGGCTCGAGCAGGATCGAGGGGACCTCGCGGCCGCTCTCGGAGTCCTTGGTCGTGCCGGTGGTCTCGGCCTCCTCGCCGTTGACCAGCGCGATGGCGGTGTCGGCCAGCGCACCCGCCTCGAGCGTGGCGGACTTGTAGACCGTCATGCACTGGGTGCCCGCGAGGATGTTCTGCAGACCCTCGACGGTCGCGTCCTGACCGGTGACCGGGACCTTGCCCGCCAGGCCCGCGCCCTCGAGGATGCTGATGGCGGCGCCACCGAGACCGTCGTTGGCAGCGAGGACGCCGTCGACGTCACCGTCGGCAGCGGTGTAGAGCTGCTGGAAGATCGTGGCGGCCTCCTCGTTGTCCCATTCGGGGACGGCCTGCTCGCCGACGACCGAGTAGTTGCCCATGCCGTCGAGGACGCTGTGGGCACCCTCGGCGAAGAGCGTGGCGTTGTTGTCGGTCGGGGATCCGTTGAGGTAGACGATGTTGGCGTCCTCCTCGCCCAGGCAGTCGGCCAGGCCCTGGCCCTGGAGCTCGCCCACGACGACGTTGTCGAACGACACGTAGTACTCGGCGGTGCCGCCCAGGGTCAGGCGGTCGTAGTCGATGGTGGCGACGCCCGAGGACGCGGCCTTCTCCTGGATCGCGGCGCCCGACTCGGAGTCGAGGTTCACGATGGCCAAGACGGTGACGCCGTTGCCGATCATGGTGTCGGCGATCTGGGTCATGCGCTCTACGTCGCCCTCGGCGTTCTGGATGTCGTACTCGACACCGGCAGCCTCGAAGGCGGCCTCGAGGGCCGGTCGGTCCGCGCTCTCCCAGCGGACGGAGGACTCGGTGTCGGGCAGGATCACGCCGACCTTGCCCTCGGCGGCGGCGCTCTCGCCGCCCTCGGACGCCGACCCGCCGTCGTCGCTCCCACACCCGCTGAGTGCCAGGGCGGCACCCATGAGTCCGGCTACTACCAAAGTGTGCTGTCGCTTCATGCGACCCGCCTCCTCGCGGTGATGGTGCGACCAGCCCGCTCCGGTCTCACCTGTTTGTTGTCTCGCACAACATAATGAGTGACTGCCGTCACGTCCAGACCTTGATGCCAGATTGTTACCGGGAGATGTCGGAGGCATGCGTAGCGACCGGTTCGCCCTGAGAGCACCAGATCGTACGTCGAGCGGTGCGGACGAGGCCGCCGCCTCCGGATGTCCGGTCCCTGCCCCCGCAGCCCGCACCTTTTGTTGTTCGGGACGGCGAATGACGTGCGGGCGACCGCGCCGGCGGATCAGCGCAGCTGGTAGGTGGTGGTGCGCTCGCGGACGGGCCGCCCGATGCCGGCGCCCATCTCGTGCAGCTCCGCGACGGTCTTGGCCGAGCCGTGCTCGGAACCGGCCATGCGGGAGATGGTCTCCTCCATGAGGGTGCCGCCGAGGTCGTTGCAGCCGGCGTTGAGCATGGCCTGGGTGCCCTCGACGCCGAGCTTGACCCAGCTGGTCTGGATGTTGTCGATGCGGCCGTGGAGCAGGATGCGGGCCATCGCGTGCACGGCGAGGTTGTCACGCAGGGTGGGGCCGGGGCGGGCGACGCCGGCGAGGTAGATCGGTGAGGAGGTGTGCACGAAGGGCAGCGGCACGAACTCGGTGAAGCCGCCCGTGTCGTCCTGGATGCGCGACAGGACGCGCAGGTGGCCGACCCAGTGGCGGGGGTTGTCGACGTGGCCGTACATCATCGTCGAGGTCGTGGGGATGCCGACGCGGTGAGCCGTGGAGACGATCTCGATCCAGGTGCGGGCGGGGAGCTTGCCCTTGGTGAGGACCCAGCGGACCTCGTCGTCGAGGATCTCCGCGGCGGTGCCGGGCAGGGACCCGAGGCCGGCCTCGCGGGCCTTGATCAGGAAGTCCTCGATCGAGAGACCGGTGCGGGCGGTGCCGTTGACGATCTCCATGGGGGAGAAGGCGTGCACGTGCATGTCGGGCACGCGTTGCTTGACCGCGGAGGCGAGGTCGAAGTAGGCCGTGGCGGGCAGCTCGGGGTCGATGCCACCCTGCATGCAGACCTCGGTCGCGCCGAGCTCCCAGGCCTCGGCGGCGCGGTCGGAGACCTCGTCGAGGGAGAGGGTGTAGGCGTCGGCGTCGGTGCGGCGCTGGGCGAAGGCGCAGAAGCGGCACCCGACGTAGCAGACGTTGGTGAAGTTGATGTTGCGGTTGACGACGTAGGTCACGGTGTCACCCACGGCCTGCTGACGCAGGTCGTCGGCCAGGCCGGTGACCTGGCGCAACAGGTCGCCCTCCGCGGTCATGAGGGTCAGGGCGTGCTCGTCGGAGAGGTTGCCGGGGTCGGCCTCGGCGGCGCGCAGGGCGTCGGCGCCCTCGGCGTGCAGCACGGCCGGAGCGCCGTCGATCAGGGATGTCGAGCCGGCCGCGTCCTTGACCGAGGCCCAGTCGCCGTAAACGTCGCCGAAGTCGGAGCGGCGGTCCTCGCTGCGCCCCTCGCTGTCGATGGCCGCGTGCAGGTCGGTGCGCCCGATGGAGGTGAAGCCGCCGTCGGGCTCCTGCCACGGCAGCCCGGTCGGTCGTACGCCGGGGCGCGCGAGGCCGGCGTCCGGCCCGTCGTGGACGGCGAGCGCGGCGACGTGGGCGCTGATGCGGGGGTCGAGCCACGGCTCGCCCTGGCGGACGTATTCCGGGTGGACCGTCAGGCGCGCCTTGAGCTCGAAGCCGCACTCCGTCGTGATCGTGCGCAGTCGCTCCAGGCTGGGCCAGGGGCGCTCAGGGTTGACGTGGTCCGGCGTCAGCGGGGAGACCCCGCCCCAGTCATCGACCCCGGCCTCGAGGAGGAGGCGGCACTCGGAGGACCCCTCAGAGCTGTCGACCAGGTTGGGCGGAGCCTGGATGCGGGCCTTGGGGCCGAGGACGAGCCGGGACACGGCGATTGCCGCGCGGTAGTCGTCGAGATCGAGGTCATCGGTGTGGCGCATCGCGGTGTCGGGCTTGGCACGGAAGTTCTGCACGATGACTTCCTGCACGGCACCGAACTGGGTCGAGACCTGGCGCAGCGCGAAGATCGTCTCGGCGCGTTCTGTCAGGGTCTCGCCGATCCCGACCAGAAGCCCTGTGGTGAAGGGGATCGAGAGGCGTCCGGCGTCCTCGAGGACCCGCAGTCGGACGGCAGGGTCCTTGTCGGGGGAGCCGAAGTGGGCCTCGCCCTTGGTCTCGAAGAGCCGGCGGCTGGTGGTCTCGAGCATCATCCCCATCGAGGGGGAGACCGGCTTGAGGCGGTTCATCTCCTCCCACGACATGACGCCGGGATTGAGGTGGGGCAGCAGCCCGGTCTCCTCGAGGACCCGGATCGCCATGGCCCGCACGTAGGCCAGCGTGGAGTCGTAGCCGGACTCGTCGAGCCATGCCTGCGCCTCGGGCCAGCGGTCCTCGGGCCGGTCGCCCAGGGTGAAGAGAGCCTCCAGGCAGCCGAGCTCGGCGCCCTGACGGGCGATCTCGAGGATCTCGTCGGGGGACAGGAACATCGCGTGCCCCGCACGACGCAGCTCGCCCGGCGACTCGACGAACGTGCAGTAGTGACACCGGTCGCGACACAGCTTGGTGACCGGGATGAACACCTTGGGTGAGTAGGTCACGACACCCGGACGCCCTGCGGCCACGAGGCCCGCGTCGCGCACGCGCGCCGCGGCGCTGGCCAGCCGCTCGAGGTCGGCTCCCGTGGCGGCCAGGAGTGCCGCTGCCTCGCTCACGTCGAGCGCAGCGCCCCGCTCCGCTCGCGCGAGCGCGCGGCGGATCTGCTGGGGTGTGGGCTGGTCGGTCACTTCCCTCAGGTTAGCCAGCGGTGGCCGGGGTCATTCCCCCGGCCCACCCAGTGGAACGTGTTCTAGAAGTGCCCTCTCACACGCTGACCCGTTCGGACTCGCTGCCGGGCTCGCCGGTGGGGTCGGTGAGGGGCTCGGCGTAGGTCTCGGGGGGTGTGACCTCGTGCCCGGCCCGGTCCAGCGTGCTCGGCCACCAGATGCGGCCACCGAGGTCGAGGTTGATGGCCGTGACCAGCACGGAGCGCACGATCATCGTGTCCAGCAGCACGCCGAGGGCGACCGCGACCCCCAGCTGTGCCAAGAAGACCAGCGGCAGCGAGCCGAGGACGAGGAACGTCGCCGCCAGCACCAGCCCGGCAGAGGTGATCACACCCCCGGTGGAGGACAGGGCGATCAGGGAGCCCTTGCGGGTGCCGTGCTGGGCGGCCTCCTCGCGCACCCTGGTCATCAGGAAGATGTTGTAGTCGATCCCGAGCGCCACGAGGAAGACGAAGGCGAACAGGGGGAACCCCGGATCGGTGTGGGCGAAACCGTCGTTGACCTCGAAGAGCCCGATCCTGGTGAACACCTCGGTGAAGAGCACGGCCGAGATGCCCAGCGCTGCGCCGAAGGACAAGATCACCGTGCCGATCAGGATCAGCGGCGCGACGAGGGCCCGCAGCAGGATCATCAGGATCAGCAGGACCACGACCAGGACGATCGGGATGATCACCTTGTTGTCCCGCTCGGAGGCGATCTTCGTGTCGAGGTAGAACGCCGACGCGCCCCCGACGAGCGCATCGGCCCCGTCGAGGTCGTGCACGGCGTCGCGGGCCGCCCCGACCGCGTCGAAGGAGGCTGTCGAGGACATGTCGGTGCCCAGGGTCGCGGTCAGGAAGCTCCGGCCGTCGCCGATCTCGATCGGCTCGCTCGGCTGCCCCAGCCCGGACACGCCGGACAGAGCGTCCATCACCGCCGGTGCCTGGTCGGTGTCGGTCACCACCTGGACGGTGTTGGACGTGTCGGCGAGGCCGTGGTCGGCCAGCAGGCTCTGGCCCTTGATGGAGTCGAACTCCTTCGTGTACTGCTCGTCCTGCGCCAGGCCCGACGGGTCGAGCTTGAAGAGGCCGAGGCACGCGAGGAGCAGGAGCCCGGTCGTCACGACCCAGACGCGGCGCGGGCGAGGGGCGATGGCCGAGCCGACCTTGGCCCACATGCCCCTGCCCGTGGGCTCCTCCGAGCCGAACGCCGGACGCTGGGGCCAGAAGATCCAGCGGCCGCAGATGACCAGCAGCGCCGGGAGGAGCGTCACCATGACCAGGAACGTGACCGTGACCCCGACGGCCAGCACAGGGCCCAAGCCCGCGGTCGAGTTGAGGTCGGAGAACACCAGGCAGAGCAGGCCGATCACGACGGTCGCGGCGCTGGCGAGGATCGCCGGCGTGGCCCGGTGGAGGGCGAACGCCATCGCCTCGTGACGGTCCTCGTGGCGGCGCAGCTCCTCGCGGTAGCGCGCCACGAGCAGGAGGGCGTAGTCGGTGCCCGCCCCGATCACCAGGATGCCCAGGATGGACTGGCTCTGCCCGTTGACCGTGAGGCCGGCGTACTTCGCCAGCAGGTAGACCACCCCGCCGGAGATCATGTAGGCGAACACCGCCGAGATGATCGGGAGCAGCCAGAGGACGGGGCTGCGGTAGGTGAACAGCAGGATCAGGATCACCACGAGCAGCGTCGCGAGGATCAGGTTCGTGTCGATGCCCTCGAAGGCCGCGGAGGCGTCCGCTGCCTGCCCGCCGTAGCCCGCCAGGTGCACCGTGACTCCGTCGATCCGGGCGATGTCGCGGACCTCCTCGGCGGCGTCCGGGATGCTCAACCAGCCGTCGGCGCCGAAGTTGAAGGTGAAGGCCAGGTTGGCGACCTCGCCGTCCTCGGAGACCAGCGGGAAGGGGATCCCGGCCTGCTGGGCGGCGTTGGGTGACAGGACGCCCTCGTCCGTGACCCCGCCGATCTTCGCGATCTCGGCGGCGTGGGCGTCCATCGTCGCCAGGTCCTCGGCGGTCAGGCCCCCCTCGCGGTAGTAGACGACCAGGGTGTCGATGTCGTTGGGGTCGACCGTGCCGGTCAGCTCCTCGAGCACCTGGGTCGACTCGGCGGACTCGGGCAGCCAGGAGGAGGCCTCGTTGTTCTGGACGTCGATGAGCTGGGCGTTGAGGGGAGCCATGAGGCCCACGACCACGACCGCGCCGAGGAGCACGATCCACTTGGTGACTCTGCCGGTGAGCTTGCCGGCGATCTGTCGGTGCATGACTGGAGCCTCTCAGGGGGCGGGGACGGTCCGCATCAGGGATTCCCCTGATCAGACTCCGGCTCCGCCCAGGACTCATCGCCCAGGCGTGCGGCACCCCGGCGTACGACGACTGATGGTCCAGACCGCCGACTCGGCCTGGGGCTCAGCCGTAGAGGCGGTCCAGCACGTCGGAGTACTTCTGGTTGACGACGCGGCGCTTGAGCTTCAGCGTCGGGGTGAGCTCCTCGGACTCGGCGGTCCACTCGACGGGGAGCAGCTCGAAGGCCTTGACCTGCTCGGGGCGCGAGAGCCGCTCGTTGGCCGCGTCGACCGCAGCCTGGGCCATGGCCTGGATCTCGGGCTTCTGCGCCAGGTCGGCCAGGTCGGTGAACTCGACGCCCATGCGCTCGGCGAGCACGGGTGCCACCTCGCCGTCGAGGGTCAGGATCGCGACGACGTAGGGACGGTTGTCGCCGATCGCCATCGCGTGGCCGACGATCGGCGACTCCTTGAGGTAGTTCTCGATGTTGGAGGGCGCGATGTTCTTGCCCGCGGAGGTGATGATCAGCTCCTTCTTGCGATCGACGATCGCGAAGAAGCCGTCGTCGTCGAGGGTGCCGATGTCGCCGGTGTGCACCCAGCCGTCCTCGTCGATGAGGGCGCGCGTGGCCTCCTCCTGGCGGTAGTAGCCGGGGGTGTTGACGGGCCCGCGCACCAGCACCTCGCCGTCCTCGGCGAGCCGGATCTCCATGCCCGGGTTGGGGCGCCCGACGGTGCCGAGCCTGAAGCCGCCCGGACCGTTGGAGGTGACGGCGCCACAGGTCTCGGTCATGCCGTAGACGTCGAAGACCTTGAGGCCGAGCCCGGCCATGAACTTCGCGACCTCGATCGGCATGGGCGCCGCGGCGGAGCCGGCCCAGGTCACCTGGTCGAGGCCGAGCAGCAGCTTCAGGAAGCCCAGGATCCGGGCGTCGGCCGCGGCGTAGGCCTCCTCGATCTCGGGCGTCATCGTGCCACCGACCTCCTGCGCCTGCACCCACGCGAGGGCCGCGGCCATGGAGTCCTGGACCATGGTCACGTTGTCGGGGTCGGGGTCGGCAGCGAGCTTGGCGGACAGGCCGGTCTTGATCTTCTCCCAGACGCGCGGCACGCCGAAGAAGGCCGTCGGGTGCACCTCGCCGAGGGTGGCCAGCAGCTGGGCCGGGTCGCCGATGCAGTGGCTGTGGCCGCCCAGCAGCTGCGGGCCGTAGATGCCCAGGACACGCTCGGCGATGTGCGCGAAGGGGAGGTAGCTGACCTGGCGCTGGGCGCCCTCGAGGCCGGCGGACTCCAGCGTGCTGATGGCTTCGTAGATCACGTTGTGGTGGGTGAGCACCACGCCCTTGGGGTTGCCGGTGGTGCCGGACGTGTAGAGGATCGTCGCCGGCGACTCGGGGGTCAGGGCGGTGTGGCGGCTCTCGACGTCGGCGGCGTTGGCCGCGTGGAACGCGGCTCCTGCGTCGAGGAACGCGGCCCAGGTCATGAAGCGGTCGCCCGCGGGGCAGGCGTCGGCGTCGAGGACCACCACCCGCCGTACGCTCGCGGTCGCATCGAGTGCCTGCGACCAGCGGGCCAGGTGGTCGGCGTTCTCGAGGATGACGACCGTGGGCTCGGCGTGCGCCGAGACGTAGGAGACCTGCTCGACGGAGAGCGTGTTGTAGATCGACATCGGCGTCGCCGCGGCGTGCACGGCACCGATGTCGGCGAGCACGTGCTCGATCCGGTTGGTCGCCATGATCGCCACCGTGTCGCCCGGAGCCACCCCGAGCTCGATGAGCCCGCCCGCCACGTCGAGGCTGCGCTCGCGCACCTCGGTCCAGGTCAGGGTGCGCCACGCGGCATCACCCTGGAGGTGGTGCTTGTCGGAGTACGCCGGCTCGTCGGCGTGCTGCGCCACCGTCCCGGCGAGCACGTCGGCGAGGGTCTGGCCCGCG
Source organism: Nocardioides psychrotolerans (assembly GCF_900113685.1). Lineage (GTDB taxonomy): Bacteria > Actinomycetota > Actinomycetes > Propionibacteriales > Nocardioidaceae > Nocardioides > Nocardioides psychrotolerans. The sequence continues at coordinate 132,485 of NZ_FOQG01000001.1, read as the reverse complement.
ATGCGCTCCTCGATCTCGGCTCTCTTGGTGAGCACCTCGGTGGGCACGTCACTGGTCATCGGCAGATCTCCTCGGCAGGCGGTGCGGACGTCGTGGGCAAAGTGTGGCGGCTGTCACACCACCCCACAAGGGAGACGGCGTGACAGCCGCGGGTGCTGCCGGGTGCTGACAGGTGCGAGGGGCCTAGATGCCCAGGCTGCGCCCGATGATCTCCTTCTGGATCTCGGTCGTGCCGCCGTAGATCGTCTGGATCCGGCTGTCCACGAACGCCTTCGCGATCGGGTACTCCATCATGTAGCCGTAGCCGCCGTGGAGCTGGACACCTCGGTCGACCAGCTTGGTCTGGAGCTCGGTGGTCCACCACTTCGCCATGGAGGCGAGCGCAGTGTCGACCTCGCCGGCGTTGAGCTTGAGGATGCAATCGTTGACGAACACCCGGGCGATGTGGACCTCGGTGGCCATCTCGGCCAGCAGGAAACGGTTGTGCTGGAACTTGCCGATCGGCTTGCCGAACGCCTCACGCTGCTTGGCGTAGTCGAGGCACATCGCGAGAACCTGCTCGCAGGCGGCGACCGCGATCGCGGCGATCGAGATGCGCTCCTGGGGCAGGTTGACCATGAGCGAGATGAAGCCGGAGCCCTCCTCGCCCAGGAGGTTCTCCTTGGGCACAATGACGTTGTCGAAGAACAGCTCGGAGGTGTCCTGGGCTTTGAGGCCCATCTTGTCGAGGTTGCGGCCGCGCTCGAAGCCCTCCATGCCGCGTTCGACGACCAGCAGGCTGATGCCCTGGTGGCCGGCGTCGGGATCGGTGCGGCACACGACGATCACCAGGTCGGACATGATGCCGTTGCTGATGAAGGTCTTGGAGCCGTTGAGGACGTAGCAGCCCGTGTCGGCTTGGTACGTGGCCGAGGTGCGGATGCCCTGGAGGTCGGAGCCGGCGGCCGGCTCGGTCATCGCGACGGCCGAGATGATCTCGCCGCTGACCAGGCCGGGGAGCCACCGCTGCTTCTGCTCCTCGGTCCCGAGTTGGCTGATGTAGGGGACGATGATGTCGGTGTGCACCGGGAAGCCCAGGCCGCTGGCGCCGATCCGAGAGATCTCCTCGGAGACGATCGCGTTGTAGCGGAAGTCGTGGACGCCCATCCCGCCGTACTGCTCCTCGACGTCGAAGCAGAGCAGCCCGGCCGCGCCGGCCTTGGTCCAGACCTCGCGGCTGACCTGTCCGTCCTTCTCCCACTGGGCGTGGAAGGGGGCGACCTCCTTGTCCATGAAGGCGCGGGCCATCGCGCGGAAGTCGTCGTGCTCCTGCTCGTAGATGGACGGGGTCTCGGGCATGCGGGGCCTCCGGTCGAGGAACGGGTATGTCAGCGCAACTGTGACAGCATCACTGTCAGCATTCAAGGGCGGTCTCAGAACCTGCCACAGATGCTGTGACAGCGATACTGTGACAGTCATGGGTGCTTCCACCGTCGACGCTGCCGCAGACCCGTCCGGCGACCGGCTGACCATCGACGAGCTGTCCGCGGCCGTCGGACTGACCGTCCGGACCACCCGCTACTACGCCAGCCTGGGCCTCCTGCCCCCGCCGGTCCGCCGCGGCCGCGTCGCCTACTACGACGACCTCCACCGCGCGCGCCTCGAGATGGTCCGGGCCCTGCAGGAGCACGGCTTCACGCTCCAGGCGATCGAGGGGTTCCTGGCCGGCCTGCCCATCGACGCCACGGTCGAGGACCTCGTGCTCCAGCGCGCCATGCTCACCTCGTGGACCGGCAAGCCGCCCGAGCAGCTCACGCTGCGCCAGCTCGAGAAGCGGGCAGGCCGCAAGCTCACCGGCTCCGACCTGCGCCTGCTCACCAACCTCGGCTGCATCGAGCAGGGCAGTGATGGGTGGGTCGTGATGTCCCACCTGGAGGTCGGTCTCGACCTCCTCGACCTCGACATCCCTGAGGCCGGCATCTCCCGCGCGGACGAGGCGATCCGCCGGCACATGGGTGCGCTGGCCGAGGAGCTCACCGACATCCTGCGCGACGAGCTCCTCGAGCCCTACCGCCGCGATCCCCACTCGCCCGAGGACGCCGCCCGCCTCGAGCAGACCCTCCCGCGCCTGCGCCAGCTCACCCTCGAGGCCGTCGTCGCCGGCTTCCAGCGCGCCGCCAACCAGGTCATCACCCGCTCGCTCGCCCGCGACTGAGGCGACAGCTCCGACGCTGGCGCGTCGGGGTTGATGAGGGACTCGTGGGAGTGCTCCACGGGAGGGCGCCTGTGGCAGGCCCGGGTCTGCGGGGGGGCAGGCTCGCCGTCTCGCCGGGGACGGCATGGGTGGGTGGTTGCGCGCCGTCGCCCCGGCGCCACGCCTCACTTTTAGCCCCCCGCAGACCCGACCTGCCTCCGGCGCCCTCCCGCGCGGACACCCACCCCTCGCCCTTGCCGGTGGTGAGGGGGGAGATGTTCCACGCACCAGCACGCCGTTCGTGACGGTCCACGTGCGCGGCCCGCTCGCGTCGGCGCACCGGCCCCGTGCCTTACCTCCACGACCTATGAGTCGAGACAGGGTGCTGTCCTGCGTGGGCGTGGCGGCCGGGCAGGGGTGGTCTGCGGGGGCTAAAAGGGCTTGGCCGCGGCGCCGGTAGACCTGCGCAAGCACACAACCACGTCTCCCGGCGACGCGCCGCCCCTGTCCGCCGCTGGCCATCCCTGCCAGGCGGTCGCGCCCACCCAGCGCACCAGGGCGATGGCGCTCATCAACCCCGACGCGCCAGCGTCAGAATGCTCAGGACACCCACTCCTTGATCTGGGCGATGGTGCCCGCGGGGTCGTCGGAGGCGGGAGAGAGGGCGAGGTTGGTGACGCCGGCGGCCTTGAAGGCCTCGATGCGCTCCTTGACGTACGACGCGGGGCCGACGAGGTTGCCCGCCTCCAGCCACTCGGTGGGCACCAGGGCCTCGGCGTCGCGCTTGTGGCCGTCGAGGTAGAGGTCCTGGATCTTGGCGGCCTCCTCCTCGTAGCCGTAGTGGCAGGCGAGCTCGTTGTAGAAGTTCTTGCCGCGGGCGCCCATGCCGCCGACGTAGAGCGCATACATCGGGCGCATGAAGTCGAGCATGCCCTTGACGTCCTCGCCGATCGCGACCATGCCGCCGGCGCTGATCTCGAGGGGGCCGAGGTCGGGGGAGCGCTTGGCCTGACCGGCAGCGAGGGCCTCGCCCCAGACCTGGTGAGCCTTCTCGGGGTGGAAGAGGAAGGGCAGCCAGCCGTCGGCGACCTCGGCGGTCATCTTCACGTTGTTGTCGCCGAGGGCAGCGACCCAGAGGGGGATGACGGATCGTTCTGGCTTGTTGAGGAGCTTGAGCGGCTTGCCGAGGCCGAGGCCCTGGCCCTCGGGGAGCGGGAGCTTGAAGATGCCGTCGCTGACGAGAGCCTCGCGGCGAAGACCCATGCGGATGATCTCGATGATCTCGCGGGTGCGACCCAGCGGCTTGTCGTAGGGGAGGCCGTGGAAGCCCTCGATGACCTGCGGTCCCGAGGCGCCGAGGCCGATGACGGCGCGACCGCCGGAGACATTGTCGAGGCCGGCGGCGGTCTGCAGGAGCGCGCCAGGCGTGCGGGAGTAGACGTTGAGGATGCCGGCGCCGATCTCGACGGTCTCGGTCTTGGCGGCGAGGTAACCCATGAGCGTGGGCGCGTCGAAGCCATAGGGCTCGGCGACCCAGATGGTGTCCAGCCCTGCCTTCTCCAGCGTGGCCACCTGGTCGGCGGACTCGCGCGGGTTGCCGGCGTAGACGAGCGGCATGGACAGCTTCATGGAGGGTCCCTCGGGATCGGTGGGTGTGGGCCGTCACTGTGACAAGCCCGCTGTCATCGTGGCAAGTGCGGTGGGGTGTGACGTGATCGCGTCAGGTCGGTGCCATGGCGCGGCGTGGCGTCAGAGCATGTCGAGCGCGCGGCCGAGCGCGCCGGCGAGGGACGCGGCGTACTCGGTGGTGATGTGGTCGGTGTCGCGGTAGGACAGCGTGCCGCCGATGACGACGGGGCAGTCGCCCTCGTAGCAGAGCCACGGAGTCGGGTCGACGACCTCGGCGCCGGTCAGGATGGCGGACTGGACGGCGACGTCGGCGAGGATCTCGGAGCGCTCGACGGGGCTGAACATGCAGTCGCCGAGGCTCGGGTCGCCCTGGGTGAGGCAGGTGCCGGGGTCGTCGGGCGACTTGGGTACGTCGCGCAGCAGGGCCACGCGCTCGGCGTTGCCGAGCAGCTCGCCGAAGAGCTCGTCGTAGCCGTCGGCGAGCAGGGGTGCCACCTTGTCGGTGGCCTCGTAGCGGGCGGTCCCGTCGTAGACGCCGTTGACGGGTGGGGACGACGCGACGACGACCAGGTCGGGCTCGAGGCCGCTGACCATGTCGATGACCCAGTCCTGGAAGGCGACGCACTCGGTGAAGGGCCGGGCCTCGTTGACGGGGGCGACGAGCACGTGCGCGGCAGTGCACTGCGGCTTGACGAGGTAGTAGGCCGTCCAGTCGCCCTCGACGGCGATGCGGTCGAAGGCCGGGATCCAGGCGCGGGCGTGGGAGTCGCCGACCACGACCAGCGTGCGCTCACCGTTGGTGGCCCCACGCGGGCAGAGCGCGCGCACGTCCTCGGCGTAGTCGCAGTCCCCGACGTCGGCGATGCTGTCGCGCAGCTCGAGCAGGTCGGGGGTGAGGTCGCTGGGGACGGCGACCTCGTCGCGGGCGGCGTCGACGGAGGCCCGCACGAGCGCTACCGCGTCGTCGTGGCTGCCGGCCACGGTGATGGGCGGGTTGTCACCGGTCTCACCACCCTGGACCGCGGTCCACTGCCAGCCGACCAGGCAGGTGGCGCCGACGAGCACCAGGCTCGCGGGGTAGAGAGCGAGGGCGCGCGGGACCCGCAGTGCGCGGGCGGGACGGCCGGTGCGGAAGGGGCTCTCGACGAGGTGGAAGGTCAGGCTGGACAGGCCGAGGACCGCGAGGACGACGAGGCCGGTCTCCCCGGCGGCCAGTGGCCGGCCGAGCAGGCCCTCGCTCAGGATCAGCGCCGGCCAGTGCCACAGGTAGATCGAGAAGGACCAGTCGCCGAGCGTGCGCATCGGCGCGTTGTCCAGCAGGTGCGACGTCGCAGGGCTCCTAGCGCCGGCTCCGGCGACAAGCAGCAGGGCGGTGCCGAGCACCGGCAGGGCGGCGGAGTAGCCCGGGAACGCCGTGTCGGGGGTGAACGCCATGCAGGCGACGACGATCGCGGCGACACCCATGATGCCGAGGACGGTGAGCAGGTGGCGGTGCAGGACTCGGGCGAGCGGGACGGCGACGAGGGCGGCGAGGCCACCGACGCCGAGCTCCCAGGCGCGGGTGAAGGTCGAGAAGTAGGCCGACCCCGGCTGCTCGGCGGTCTGGTGGAGCGACCAGCCGAACGAGGTCGCGGTGATCAGCACCAGCGCGACGGCGATCGTCGTGCGAGGGAGGTGGGCGTGCGTCGTCCCCTTGCGCCCGATGCGGCTCAGGCCCACCAGGGCGAGCAGTAGCAGTGGCCACACGACGTAGAACTGCTCCTCGACTGCCAAGGACCAGTAGTGCTGGAGCGGGGACGTGCCGCTGCCGGAGGCGAAGTAGTAGATGTCCTGCTGGGCGAAGTGGACGTTGGCCGCGAACAGGCTCGACCAGATCGCGTCCACGACGACCTGGCGCGCGTCGATCAGGCTGAGGCCGACGACCGCGACCGCGACCGTGACCAACGTGACGACCGTGGCGGCCGGCAGGATGCGGCGGGCCCGTCGCGACCAGAAGGAGGCCAGGGAGACCCGGCCCGCCTCCGACACCTCGCGGAACAGCAGACCGGAGATCAGGAACCCGGAGATGACGAAGAAGACGTCGACGCCGACGAAGCCGCCGGGCAGGAAGGGCACCCCCGCGTGGGCGGCGACGACCGCCAGGACAGCGACTGCGCGCAGGCCCTGGATGTCACCTCGGAAGCGTGTCCCCACAGATCGCCACCCCATGCGTTCGGATCCTCCGCCGAAGGTACCAAAGGGTGACCGGCCGCACCCGGACGACACGGGCCGATGAGATAGTGCTGCACCGCAGCAGCCCCCACTTCGAAGGAGCCCAGAGTGACGTCGTACCGCATTGCCGTGATCGGTGGGACCGGCCCGCAGGGCAAGGGGCTGGGCTACCGCTTCGCTCGTCACGGTCACACGGTGGTCCTCGGGTCGCGGGCGGCGGAGAAGGCCGTGCCGGTGGCCGAGGAGGTCACGACGCGGCTCGCCGGTGTCGCCGATGCCGGAGCGGTGACGGGCGCATCCAACGTCGATGCCTGCGCCGACGCCGACGTGGTCCTGCTGGCAGTGCCGTACGACGGCCACGACGAGCTGGTCGCCACGCTGCCGCTGGACGGCAAGGTCGTCATCTCCTGCGTCAACCCGCTGGCATTCGACAAGCGTGGCCCCCACGGTCGCGTCGTCGACGCCGGCGAGGGCTCCGCTGCGGAGTCCGCCCAGCGCATCGCACCCGAGTCGTCGGTCGTCGGTGCCTTCCACCACGTCTCCGCGGTGACGCTGTGGGGCGACCACGACTACCTCGACGACGAGGATGTCCTCGTCTGCGGTGACTCGCCCGAGGCCAAGGCGGTCGCGATCGAGCTGGCCCGCAGCGTGACGAGCCGTGACGGGATCGACGCCGGCGCGCTTCGTCTCGCGCGTCAGCTCGAGCCCCTGACCGCGGTCCTGATCTCGATCAACAAGAAGTACAAGGCGCACTCGGGCGTGCGGATCTCAGGGCTGTCGACTCACTGAGCCGACCGAGGCTCAGGTGTTGGGGAGCTACCAGATCCCCAGCGCGGTGCCGAGGGGCTCGGCCAGCTCGGCGGCCCGGGTCGAGGTGATGTGGCCGCGGTCGCGGTAGGCGATCGTCGAGCCCACGACGGTGGGGCACAGGCCATCGGCGCAGAACCAGGTCTCCGGGTCGATGACCTCGATGCCGGCGTCGGTGGCGACGTCGACCGTCAGGTCCCGCATGCGGGCGCCGGTCGCGTCGGGTGGGAGGGCACAGTCACCGAGGTCGGATCCGAAGGTGGACAGGCACACGCCGGGTTCGAGGGAGAGCCGGGGCACGTCGACCAGCATCACCAGGCGTTCGGTGAGCGGGGCATAGGCTCGGAACATGTCGGCCAGGCCGACGCCGAGCTCGCCGGCGATGTCGTCCATGCTGCGCAGCCGCCGGCCCTCGGAGTAGAGGCCGGTGATCGGTGCCGAGGAGGTCATGACGACCAGTTCGGGGTCGAGCTCACCGATCTGCTCCTCGCTCCAGCGGTGGAACTCCTCGCACTCGGGCCACGGGTCGCCGGTGAAGGCCTCGGAGGGGTCCACGAGGGCGGCGCTGCACTGGGCCTTGACGAGGTAGAAGGCGCGGTAGCCCGACCGTGCGGCGATCTGGTCGAAGGCCGGGATCCAGGCCCGCGCGTGGGAGTCGCCGATGACGACCAGGGTCTTGTCGCCGTTGTCGTCACCCTGCGGGCACAGCTCCCAGGCGGTGCCGCCCTCGTAGAGACAGTCGCCGACGTCGGCGAGGTCGTCCTCGAGGTCGACCAGGTCGGGGGTCAGGTCGCTGGGCGTTGCCTGGCGTGACTGGGCGGCGAGGACCGAGGCCTGCACGAGGGCTTCGGGACCGTCGTCGGTGATCCCGAACTGGCTGGTCGTGATGGCCGGGGTGTCGCCGTGCTCGCTGACGCGGTAGTCGGACCACGCCCAGCCGGCGCCGGCCGTGGAGCCCACGAGACCGAGGAAGACGGGGTAGAGGATCAGCGCGCGGCGCGGTCGCGCGGAGATGCGGCGCGTGCGGAAGGGCTGCTCGACGAAGCGGTGAGTGAGGTAGGCCAGCTCGAAGGCGAGCGCCACGAGCAGCACGACCTCGAGGGGACGCAGGTCGCGCCCGAGGGCGGTCGGCGGGACGATCAGCAGCGGCCAGTGCCACAGGTAGAGCGAGTAGGACCAGTCGCCCACGACGCGCATCGGGCGCACGGACAGCAGCCGCCCGGCGCTCGTGGTCACGTCGGCGTGAGCGCCAGCGTAGAGGACCGCGGCGGTGCCGAGCACGGGCAGCGCGGCGGCATAGCCCGGGAACGCCAGGGTCTCGTCGAAGGCCAGGCAGGCCGCCAGGATCGCCGCCAGGCCACCCCACACGAGGACCTCGGCGCCGCGGCGGTGGCGCAGGGTGCGACCGGCGTGCACGGCCAGCGCGACGCCCGCGCCGACGGCGAGCTCCCAGGCGCGGGTGAAGGTGGAGAAGTAGGCCGACTGCGGCTCGGCGCCGGTGCGCACCAACGACCACACGAAGCTCGCCGATCCGATCACGGCGATGGTCACGACGAGGGCACGGAGGACGCGGGAGGACCGGCCCTCCGTCGTACGACGGCGGGCGACGACCCAGACGACGGCACCGACGAGCAGGGGCCAGACGAGGTAGAACTGCTCCTCGACGGCCAGCGACCAGTAGTGCTGGAGCGGAGATGGCGCGGCCTCGGCCGAGAAGTAGTCGACGCCCTGCTGGGCGAACCTCACGTTGGCAGCGAAGACCGCCGACCAGAGCGCGTCCTTGGCGAGGTCGATCGCCTCGAGCACGCTCATCCAGAGCACCGAGGCGGCGACGGTCGCGACGAGCACGACGCTGGCGGCAGGCAGGATCCGTCGGGCCCGGCGCGCGTAGAAGCCGCTCAGCGAGACCCGACCCGAGCGCGAGGCCTCGGTGACCAGCAGCTGGGTGATCAGGAAGCCGGAGATCACGAAGAAGACGTCGACCCCGACGTAGCCGCCGGGGAAGAACGCGACGCCGGCGTGGGCGGCGATGACGGTGAGGACCGCGACGGCGCGCAGGCCCTGGACGTCCTCGCGGAACCCCGGCTTGCGCGGCTGGAGGGGCGCGCTCGTCTGGTCCATGATCGCGACGAATTTAACAAGCGCACCCCAGGACGACGAAACGACGAGGCCGTTTCCTCAGAACTGGGGACGCTCAGGCGGGGGTACGGCGGTCAGCGGCCACCGTTCCAGCTGTCCCAGAGCGCGGCGTAGGACCCACCGGCGGCGACCAGCTCGTCGTGCGAGCCGAGCTCGGCGATGACGCCGTCCTCGACGACGGCGACCCGGTCGGCGTCGTGCGCCGAGAACAGGCGGTGCGCGATGGCGATCACCGTGCGGCCCTCGAGCACGGCGGCGAGCGAGCGCTCGAGGTGCCGGGCCGCGCGGGGGTCGATCAGCGACGTCGCCTCGTCGAGCACCAACGTGTGGGGGTCGGCGAGGACCAGGCGGGCCAGCGCGATCTGCTGCGCCTGGGCGGCCGTGACCGCGCGGCCCCCGGAGCCGACGACCGTCTCGAGGCCCTCGGGCAGGCCGTCGACCCAGTCGAGCGCGTCGACGGCGTCCAACGACGCGCGGATGTCGTCGTCGGTGGCACCGGGAGGCGCGGCGAGCGCGAGATTCTCCCGGAGGGTGCCGACGAAGACGTGGTGCTCCTGGGTCACGAGCGCGACGTGGCCGCGCAGGTCCTGCAGCGGCAGGTCCACGAGACCGACCCCGCCGACGGTCACGGCACCGGTGCGGGGCGGGTGGATGCCGGCCAGCAGCCGGCCGAGCGTCGACTTGCCCGCGCCCGACGGGCCGACCATCGCGATCCGCTCGCCCACCCCCACCGAGAGGTCGACGCCGTGCAGCACGTCGCGTCCCTCGACGTAGGAGAACCGCACGTCGTGCGCGTCGATCGCCTCGCCGTCGGGCACCTCGCCGGTCGCGGTCCGGTCGTCGGGCACCTGCGCGACGCCGAGCAGCCGCGACAGCGACGCGGCACCCATCTGCAGCTCGTCGAGGATCGACACGATGCGGTCCACCGGGTCGATGAGCATCTGGACGTAGAGCACCGCGGTCGTGACGTCGCCCAGCGACACCTGCCCCTGGGTGTAGAGGTAACCGCCGAAGAGCAGCGTCGCAACCGTTGGGATGAGGTAGCTGAGCTCCATGCTCGGGAAGAACACCGTGCGCAGCCACAGCGTGTAGCGCTCGGCGGTGTAGGACCCGCGGATGTCGTCGTCGATCGCCTCGATCCGCTGTTGCCCCAGCCCGAGCGCCTCGACCGAGCGGGCGCCCTCGACGGTCTCGGTGAGCGAGGCGTTGATGGCGGAGTACGACGCACTCTCGCGCAGGTAGCCGTCCTTGGCGCGGGCGAGGTACCACCGCAGGCCGACGACCAGCGGTGGGATGCCGAGCAGGCACGGCAGCCCGACCCACCAGCCGACGCTCAGGGCGGCGGCGAAGGTCAGGATCGCGGTGATGACCGCGATGGTCCACTCCGGCAGGGCCCAGCGCACCGACCAGCCGAGCTGCTCCACGTCGCGGCTCGTGCGGGTCAGCAGGTCACCGGAGCCGGCGGACTCCACGACACCCACGGGCAGCGCCAGCGCGTTGCCGACGAAGTCCTCGCGGAGCTCGGCCAGGACCTGCTCGCCGAGCACCTGGCTGACGTAGCGCGCGTAGCGGGTGACGACCGTCTGGAGGATCAGGAAGAGCGCGAGCAGGCCGATGATCGAGTCGACGTGGTCGGTGGTCGTGCCGTTCTCGACACTCTCCACGAGCCCGCCGAGCAGCCGCGGGGCGGCCAGCCCGGCGAGGGCGGCGAGCACGTGGAGGGCGAGGGCGCCCCAGACGAGCCGGGGGTGGCGTCGTACGAGCACGCCGACGTAGGCGCGCATGGCGCCGGGCCCGGCGATCGGCAGCGTCGTGCTCATGCGTCACCGCCCGCGGGAACGAGCTCGGTCTCACGGGTCACGACCGCGCGGTAGCGCGCGTGGGTGTCGAGCAGCTCGCGGTGGGTGCCGGTGGCGACGACCACGCCGCCCTCGAGGAAGGCCACCTCGTCGACGGCGTCCAGCATCAGCGGGCTGGAGGTGGCCACGAGCGTCGTGCGTCCCGAGCGGTGCGCGCGCAACCGGGAGGCGATCCGGGCCTCGGTGTGCGCGTCGACGGCTGAGGTGGGCTCGACCAGCACCAGGATCTCGGGGTCGACCGTGAGCACGCGCGCGAGCACGAGGCGCTGGCGCTGGCCACCGGAGAAGCTGCGACCGCGCTCGGTGACGACGGTGTCGAGGCCGTCGGGCAGTGCGTCCATGATGTCGTCGGAGGAAGCGGTGAAGAGGGCACGCTCGAGGTCCCCGGTGGTGCGGGCGCGACCGGTGACGTCGAGCCGGTCGGCGAGGCGCCCGGAGAAGAGCGCCGCGCTCGTGTCGGAGACGACGATGCGGCGGCGTACGTCGGCACGCGGCAGCTGCGTCAGCGGGACCCCGCCGAGCGTGACGTCGTCGTCGACCTCGGCGGCGCACAGGCCGAGCCGGTCAGCCAGGTCGGCGGTGTCGTCGGGCTGCTCGCTGACCAGGGCGGTGATCGTGCCCGAGCGGACCCGCAGGCCCGAGCGGGCGTCGCGCAGCTCGGCCAGGGGCGCGGGAGCAGCAGCCGGGTCGAGGGGCTCGGTCACGTCGGGGGTCAACGACAGCACCTTGCACACGCGCCGGGCGGACACCCGGGCCCGGATGACCTTGTTGGCGAACTCGGTGGCGGTGCGCAGCGGGATCATCAGGAACGCGGAGTAGCCGTAGAAGGCGACCAGCTCACCCGGCGTGATGCGACCGCTCACGGCGTAGCGGGCGCCGAGCCACACGATCACCACGACGAAGAGGCCCGGGAGGAAGACCTGGAGCGCGTCGAGCAACGACTGGATCTTGGCGACCTGCACACCGGCTCGTCGGGTGGTCTGGCTCTCGCGGCGGTAGCGGTCGTGGAAGACCTGCTCCCCACCGATCCCGCGCAGCACCCGCAGCCCGCCGACGATGTCGGTGGCGGTGTTGGAGAGCTCGCCCATGAGCTGGCGCTGGCGCGCGCTGCGGGTCTGCAGCGGCGAGAGGAGCGGGCCGACCAGGAGCATCAGGAGCGGCACGCCGAGCAGCACGACGAGCCCGAGCGTCACCGAGGTCTGGAGCAGGATCGCCGCGACCAGGAAGAACGAGACGACCGCGCCGGCGAAGCGGGCGGAGACGTCCATGACTTGGCCCAGGTGGGAGATGTCGCTGGTCCCGATCGCGACGACCTCACCGGTCGAGACCTTGCGGGGCAGCGCGCCGCCGAGGTGCACCGTGTGACGGGCGACCAGCTGGACTGTGCGGTAGGCCGCGATCAGCCAGTTGGTGACCGCGAAACGGTGGCGGATGATCCCGCTGGCCGCCTGCACCAGGCCGATCAGCAGCATCAGCCCGGCGAGCTGCATCAGTGCCGTGCCGTCCTTGTCGGCGACGCCGCGGTCGATCGCGCGACCGATGACCGCGGGCATCACGGCCTGGGCGCTCATCCAGACGATGCCGAAGAACATGCCGCCCGCGAGGGTCTTCGACTGGCCACGCGCGAGCCACCACAGGAAGCGTCCCGGCGACCGGTGGTCGGCGGTCCCGGGGTGGTCGAGAGGGAGGAGGCGCACTCGTCCCAGGGTACGGAGCATCGAGGGGTCGGCGCGAACGGTTTACGAAAGCCCGCGCCGGCCCGGGGGGAGCCTCAGCCGGCGAGGCCCTCCACGACCTCCGCGCCGGGGAGCGAGGCGACGGTGGAGCCGGGCAGCAGCAGCTTGGACCGTCGTACGCCGGAGCCGACGAGGACCACGTCGACCTCGGTCACCCGCGCGTCGACGAGCAGGCGCCAGGTGGGCGGGAGGCCGACAGGGTTGATGCCACCGTGCTCCATGCCGGACTCCTCGACCGCGCGGTCCATCGGGAGGAAGGAGGCCTTGCGCACGTCGAGGAGCCGCTTGACGAGGCCGTTGACGTCGGCCCGGGTGTCGGCCCGGACCAGGCAGGCGGCGATGCGTTCCTGGCCGTCACGGCGACCCGCGACGAGCACGCAGTTGGCGCTGGCCCCGAGCGGGACCTCATAGGCCTCGGAGAAGGCCGCCGTGTCGGCGAGGTCCGGGTCGATCTCGGCGACCGCCACGCGGTCGCCGTGGAGCCAGGACGCCAACGCCGCCGCCACGCTCGGAGCGAGGAGCTCCGGGTGGTCGGCGGCGGGCAGGGTCCGGAGGGTGCCGAGGCTGGGAAGGTCCACGGCCCCATCCTGCGGCATCGGCCCAGGACGCGCCTCAGCGATCGGGGACCAGGATCCACGCCACCAGGTAGGCGAGCGCGACCGAGCCGACGCTGAAGATCGCGCCCAGCACGGTGAGGAGACGGACCAGGGTGACGTCGACGCCGAGGTAGTGCGCGAGGCCGGCGCAGACGCCACCGAGCATCCGGTCGTCGCGGTCGCGGACGAGCCGGCGCGGGCCCGGGCCGACCTGTTGTGCGGGGTGTGCGGGGTGTGCGGGGTGGGCCTGTGGAGCGGTGGGGTCGGTCATGACTGCTCCTCCTGGGAGTCGGACGGGACGGGTGGCCGTGCGGCGGTGGGGGTCGCCGGCTGGCCGACCCAGCCCGCGTGGTGCTTCTGGTGCCGGCGGGTGCCGGTCACCGCGCTGGCCGCCAGGCCCGCGGCGCCGGCGAGCACCCAGGGGACGGGCAGCAGCCAGCGGATGTCGCGACCCTCCACCACGTCGTACTGCACGAGGGCCCAGACGAAGGCCAGGCCCACGAAGGCGATGCCCATGACCAGGTGGCCGACGTTGACCGGGTGGCGGCCGGACTCGGGCTCGGGTGCCGGCGCGGGCACGGTCGACAGGGCGGTGTTGCCGGTGTCACTCATCGGGTGAGCCTTTCCTCGGTGTCGACGACGATCTCGCCGAAGACGACCTGGGTGTCGAGCACGAGGACGGGGGCGTCGTCGCCGCCGTCGTGGAAGCGGGAGTCGGAGCCGTCGGTGTCGCCGCCGAACAGCTCGCTGTGACCACCGCCGTCGATGGCCGACCGGACGTCGACGTCGAGGCCGTCGGGCACGATCACCTCGATCCTGCCGAAGACGCTCTCCACCCGGACGGTGCGTCCGTCCAGGGCCTCCAGGTCCTCCACGTCACTGAGGTCGAGCACGATCTCGCCGGCGAAGAGCTGGTAGGTGCCCTCGAGCTGCGAGGCGTTGCGAGGTACGACGTCGATCTGGGCGGCATCGACCTCCTGTGCTGCCGTGGCGCCCAGCGTTGCGACGGCCGCCATGAGGCCCACGAGGATCAGGCCTCCGGCCCGGCCGTAGAACGCGCCGACCAGCAGCATGATGCCGGTCGTCGCCAGCACCAGCGCCGGATAGGCGGCGCCGTGGATCGGCGCGCCGGCCAGGTCGAGGATGCCGAGCACCCCGATGCCGAGCGCGCTCAACGCCATCGTGAACCAGAAGAGGATCGGCCCGCGGCGCCTGGGGTTGCGGGGGCGCGGGGGCAGCGGCGCGGGTGCGACGGGGGTGAAGGCTTGCGGCACGGCGGCGTACGACGGGTGGCCGTAGGCGACCGGCTGCGGCGCGGCGTAGGTCGGCTGGGCCGCGAAGGCCTGCCGGCGGGAGTCCTGGCCACGGTTGGACACGATGAGCAGCACGACCAGCCCGATGATGGCGAGCGGCCACGGGAAGCCGAAGCCGCCGAGGGAGTCGCCGAGCAGGGCCAGCGTCGCGAGCGCCCCGACGATGATCAGGGCCACTGAGCGGCTGCGCTCATCCAGTCGCACCGTTGCGTCACCGCTGCCCTCGTCGGGCACGAGCAGCCAGCAGGCGCCGTAGAGCAGGATCCCGGCGCCGCCGAAGAAGGCGAGCACCACGAAACCGACGCGCAGGATGATGGGGTCGACATCGAGGTGCCGGGCGAGACCCCCGGCGACGCCGGCGACCTTGCGGTCGTAGGCCGAGCGGCGCAGGCGGCCGAGGTCGCGGACCTGGTCACGGCTGACACGGGGTCCCTCGTGGGGTCCGTCCTGGTGTCCGTCCGGGGGGCCCTGGTGCGGGGGGCCCTGCGGCGGGCCGTCGCCCGGGCCCGGTGGGGATCCGGGCGGTGGGCCGGTGGGTGCGTCTGGCGGGGTCGTGGTCATGCCTCAACTCTGGTGCCCGGGGGCGTCGCGCACCATCGGGGACGACCCTGGTCCTGGCGCCGCCGACCGCTCAGGGACTCAGGGTGGAGCCGGGGTTCGCCCTCATGGGTCGGGGGCCTCCCGTGTGTGACGATTGACCCTGACATGAGCACCGCCGCCGCACCGACGCCTCCCGAGGCGCGCCGCGCCCACCGCGACCTTCACGAGCCGATCATCGGTGGCGTGGCCGGCGGTCTGGCGCGGCACCTGGGCCTCCCCGTCCTCTGGGTCCGCGCCTTCTTCGTGGCCACCTCGGCGCTGGGCGGACTGGGGGTCGGCCTCTACTCCGGACTGTGGCTGATGCTTCCCGCCGAGCCGCAGTTCACGGCGCAGGCGCCCGGTCTCGAGAGCGCGTCCCGCGGCGGGCGCCGCCCCAGCCGGATGCGCCGGCTCACCGACCTCGGTCCGGTCATCGCGCTGCTCGCCCTCGGCGTCGGTGCGGTGCTGCTCTTCGAGGCGGTCGTCGGTCGCGGTGGCTGGCTGTGGCCGCTGGTGATCGGCGCCGTCGGTGTCGCACTGCTCTGGCGGCAGGCCGACGAGGCGCAGCGTGAGCGCTGGCTCGACTCGACCGGACGCATCGACCCCGTGCGCGTGGTGCTCGGTGACGGGAGCTGGGCTGCCTACGCGCGCCTGCTCGCCGGTGGCGGCCTGATCGTGCTGGCGGTCCTGCTCTTCTCGGTGCGCGGCGGCTCGTTGTCGATCGCGCGCGACGTCACCGTGGCGGCGCTCCTCGGGGTCGTCGGTCTGGGCATCGTCATCGGGCCCTGGGTCTTCCGACTGGCCTCCGAGCTCACCGCCGAGCGCTCGGAGCGGGTGCGCACCCAGGAGCGCGCCGATGTCGCCGCACACCTGCACGACTCGGTCCTGCAGACCCTCGCGCTCATCCAGAAGAACCCCGGTGACGCCGCCACCGTCGCCCGCCTCGCCCGCTCGCAGGAGCGGGACCTCCGCGCCTGGCTCTACTCCGGGGAGTCCCTCGACGAGAGCAGCGTCGCCAGCGCCCTGCGCGGCGTCGCGGCCGCGGTGGAGGACGTCCACGGCATCTCCGTCGACGTCGTCACGGTGGGCGACTGCGCCATGGACGAGTCGTTGCGCCCCGCAGTGGCAGCGACGCGCGAGGCGATCACCAACGCTGCCAAGCACGCCGGGGTCGGCCGCGTCGACGTCTACGCCGAGGTGACGGCCGCGGCCGTCGACGTCTTCGTCCGTGACCGTGGGCCCGGCTTCGACCTCGACCAGGTGCCGGGCGACCGTCACGGCGTACGGCACAGCATCATGGACCGGATGCAGCGCCACGGCGGCTCGGCCGACGTCCGATCGGACGCCGAGGGCACCGAGGTGCGCCTGCACCTGCCGCGACCCACCCAGGAGGAGCACTCATGACCGAGCCCAGGACGACACCGGTCCGGGTCGTGATCGTCGACGACCACGCGATGTTCCGCAGCGGCGTGCGCGGCGAGCTGGCGACCGTAGGAGCAGGGCACATCGAGGTGCTGGCGGAGGCCGCCGACGTCGACGAGGCACTTGCGGCGGTCCTCGCGCACCACCCCGACGTCGTGCTCCTCGACGTGCACCTGCCGGGTGGTGGGGGAGTCGAGGTCATGCGCCGCCTGCCGCCCGCCCTGCGGGGCACCACGTCGTTCCTGGCGCTGTCGGTCAGCGACGCTGCCGAGGACGTGATCGGCACGATCCGCGGCGGTGCCCGCGGCTACGTCACCAAGACCATCACCGGTCCCGAGCTGGTCTCCGCGATCCAGCGGGTCGCCGACGGTGACGCGGTGTTCTCGCCACGCCTGGCCGGCTTCGTGCTCGACGCTTTCGCCGGGTCGATCGACGTGTCGGCCGTGGACGAGGACCTCGACCGGCTCACCGAGCGCGAGCGGGAGGTGATGCGGCTGATCGCCCGAGGCTACGCCTACAAGGAGGTGGCCAAGGAGCTCTTCATCTCGATCAAGACCGTCGAGACGCACATGTCGTCGGTGCTGCGCAAGCTCCAGCTCTCCTCGCGCCACGAGCTCACCAGGTGGGCCTCCGACCGTCGCCTGCTCTGAGCGCGCGGGTCCACAGCGTGTTTGCGACCTCACCCTTGTGGGTAGGCGAGCCCGGACCGTTCAGACGACCCAGGAGGCTCTTGTGAGCACAGCGACCCCCGACACGACGGCAGAGCCTGAAGAGGACGGGGAGCTCAAGCGGTCGATCACCGGCCGCCTGCTTTTCTTCTACACACTCGGCGACGTGCTCGGCTCCGGCATCTACGTCCTCATCG
Source organism: Nocardioides psychrotolerans (assembly GCF_900113685.1). Lineage (GTDB taxonomy): Bacteria > Actinomycetota > Actinomycetes > Propionibacteriales > Nocardioidaceae > Nocardioides > Nocardioides psychrotolerans. The sequence goes on along the minus strand of NZ_FOQG01000001.1, from coordinate 115,156 downwards.
GACTGGTCGCCGCGGCCGTGGGCGGCGCCTTCTGGATCGCCTTCGCCCTCGGTGTGACCGTCGCGGCGATCACCGGGTCGGCGTACGCCGAGCTGGTGACGAAGTATCCGAGGGCCGCAGGCGCCTCGCTCTACGTCAACAAGGCGTTCGGCAGCCGGCCGCTCACCTTCCTCATCACCGTGTCCTTCCTGGCCGCGAGCATGGCGGCGTCGGGCTCGCTGGCGGTCGGGTTCGCCTCCTACTTCGACACGCTCTGGTCCGGCCCTCCGGCCCTGCTGGTCTCCATCGTCTTCGTCGCCTTGTTGGTGGTCGTCAACTTCATCGGCATCACGGAGTCGGTGTGGATGAACATGGTGATGACCTTCGTCGAGGTCGGCGGGCTGGTGATCGTGCTCGTCATCGGCATCGTCTACATCGGCCAGGGCGACGCCGACTTCGGGGTCCTGACCCAGATTGACACCTCGGGCGACTACGGCAGCCCCGCACTGGCGGTCCTGGCCGGCATCTCCTTCTCCTTCTTCGCCATGACGGGCTTCGAGAACACCGCCAACGTCGCCGAGGAGACGATCGATCCCTTCAAGGCGTTCCCGCGCTCACTGGTCGGCGGCATGATCGTGGCCGGTGTGGTCTACGTCCTCGTCTCCATGGCCGCCGCGCTGACGGTGCCGACCGAGACGCTGGCCAACTCCGACGCAGCCCTGCTCGAGGTGGTGGAGGCAGGCATCCTGCCCTTCTCCACGGAGTTCATGAGCACGCTGTTCTCGATCATCGCGCTGATCGCGATCACCAACACCACCCTGGTCACGATCGTCACCCAGCCCCGCGTCCTCTACGGCATGGCCCGCGAGGACGTCGTGCCCGCGGTGTTCGCCAAGGTCCACCCGACCCGCCGCAGCCCCTGGGTCGGCCTGATCTTCTCCGGTGCCGTCGTCGGGTCACTGCTGGTCATCGGCACCCTGGTCACGGAGGCAGGCGGCGGCATCGACCTCGTCGGTCGTCTCGCCACGGTCACCGTCGTGCTGCTGCTGGCGATCTACGCCCTGGTCATCGTCGCCTGCCTCAAGCTGCGCGGACAGGACGAGGACCAGCCGTTCTTCCGTGCCAACACCCCGCTGCTCTTCGTGGGGCTGGTCGGCAACGTGGCGATCCTCTTCTTCACGGTCTACGACGACCCCCACTCCCTCATCTGGTGCGCAGGCCTTCTGGGTGTTGGCTTCGTGCTCTTCCTCGCCGAATACCTGTTCGGCAGCAAGGGCACCGGCGCACGGACCCCCGACCCCACGACAACGGAGATCTGAGCCATGCACGTCATCGTCGCCACCGACGGCTCGCGCCAGTCGCTCGCCGCCGCCCGCCAGCTCAAGTCCTTCGCGGACCCGGCCAAGATCACCACGGTCTCCGTCGTCGCCGTCATCCGGCCGCTGGCGGCCGTGGCGTTCGCCAACGACCTGGCCCCGAAGGACAAACCCCGCGCCGACCTCGACTCCTTGTCCTTCCGCGACGCCGCCGAGAGCGCTGTGGCCGTGGTCGCCCAGGAGTTCGACGGGTGGGGCCCCAAGGTGCAGACCAGGATCCGCAGCGGCTCGCCGGCCAGCGAGATCATCAAGGCCGCCAAGCTGTACGACGCCGGGCTGGTCGTCGTCGCCGCGGGTGGCCGCGGCCTCAGCGACACGGTCCTGCTCGGCAGCACCGCCCAGCGGGTCCAGCACTCCGCCCCATGCCCGGTGCTGGTCGTGCGTCCTGCGCCCCGACCCCCCAAGGCGCCCCGGGCCCGCAGGAAGAGCTAGCCGCCACTGGCCTGGTGCTCCGTCGACTCCTGCCTCTCGTGCTGACCGTGGCGCTGCCGGGCTGCTCCACCACGGACCGCACGGGGTAGTACGAGCGCGGCGACGTGGGGTGGCGACTTCCAGAGCCTCGCGGACCACCACCACTGCACGGCGACGGGTCGTTGACGCGCGGGCCGTGCGGAGCGCACTAGTCTGCGCGCATGGAGACCGTGCGCCTCGTCCTGCTGATCATCCACATCCTCGGCTTCGCCGCACTCTTCGGCGGTCTCGTCGTGCAGGCAGGAACGCCCGAGAGGTCGGTCAACTCCGCCATGCGCGACGGCGCCGGCACCGCCTTCCTCGCAGGGCTCGCCCTTGTCGGGGTCCTGGAGGCAGGTGACGACCCGGTCAACCACGCCAAGATCGGCGTCAAGTTCGCCATCGGCCTGGTCCTGCTCGTGCTGGTCATGGCCAACATGCGCAAGGAGCGGATCCCCCCGGGCCTCTGGGTGGGCCTGATCGCGCTGTCGGTGATCAACATCGCGGTGGCAGTGCTCTGGTCGCCGGCCCACACCTGAGGCCGGACGCCGACATGTAGCACGTCGTCACCTCATCTACGAGACCGGGCTTCGTCAAGGGGTCTAGGCAACGGGTGGTCACGCGGCTCGATGAGGGTCCTGGCCGGGGCGGGAAACTCGGGCTCGGAAGGGCGTGAGGTCGTCGGTGGCCGAGCCGAAACGAGCGACCGTGTCCGTGACCTCACGTCGCATCCGGACCAAGGCCTGCTCCCGGCGCGTCCCCCAGAGGTCGTCCCACACGATCCGCGACATGCCCAGCTTGAAGCCGCAGATGAAGTCCTGCCGCTGCTTCTCGCGCCAGACCACGTCGTCTGCCGAGACCAGCGCGACACCGCCGTCCTCGACCCGGTGGTACTTCAGCCGCCCGTCGAACTCGAAGACGTGCCGACCGATCCGCAGGTCGCAGAAGACCGTGCGGAGCCCGTCGGTCAGTCCGAACTGCGCCTCCGGCCTGCCGAAGCCGAGCTCGCTGACCAGCAACCGCGCCAGCGTCTCGCCGGGGTTGTCCGCGCCGACCGCAGCCAGGTCGAGGGCCACCCGGACCCGCTTGACGTGTGGCCAGCACCGCATGTGCGGCTCGACGGCGGCCTCGAGCGCACCCCTCGTCACGCCGAGACGCAACGCGGAGTCGAAGGCGACCACGCCGTGTGCGAGCGGGTGCTCGCGCGCCACGTCGGCCGCCGTCCGTGCTGCGTCGAGGACCCAGCGGTCGTGGACCACGACGAGCTGCGAGGCGTCGTACGGCGCCAGGTGGTGCTTGACGTCATGTCGGACGTGGGAGCCGACGAGGCCCGGTCTCGTCACGTGCGTCATCCGCTTCGGCGGCTCAGCGTCGCCAGCCCCAGCAGGAGTGCAGCCGAGTCGTGGCTCATCACGTAGGACCGGATCATCTTCAGGCTCGCTGCCCGGTCAGCGAGCACCTGACGCTCCCGCCACCCCGCCTCCTCCGCAGCTGCGACGACGGCCGCCTCGGCATAGGCGCCACGGCGTACGGCAATCCACGTGCCGGCCCTGACGAGCCGGTCGACCTGGACCTCGTCCATCCCGGCGGCCAGCGCCTGTCGACGGGTCACGAGTCTCTGTTGGAGAGCCATGTGGGCCTTGACGTCGGGGTTCATCTGACCCGCCTGCCCGAGCCCTGCGTCCGCCAACCCGCCCGCTCGGCGGCCTGTGGAAACAGGCGGTGCGAGCGGGCCGGTTGGCCGGAGGCGGGGTCGGTCGAGAACGTGTAACACGTCGTGACCCCATCCTCGAGACCGTCGCAACGGCCGGGTAGTTACGGAGACGACGTGTTACATGCCTCCGACGCCGCCTCCGTCGGCGGCCGCACGTAGGCTGGGACCCAGCATGAGCACCCCGTCTTCAGCCCCCCAGTTCGCGTTTCCCGGCATGGACGGGCACGACCCCGACGAGCCCCGCACCACGCGGCGCGGTCCGACACGTGAAGAGCTCCTCGAAGGGCTCAACGAGCCGCAGGCGGCGGCCGTGCAGCATGCCGGGACGCCGTTGCTGGTGGTGGCCGGGGCAGGGTCGGGCAAGACGCGGGTGCTGACCCGACGCATCGCCTGGCTGATCTCCGAGCGCAAGGCACACCCCGGCTCGATCCTGGCGATCACCTTCACCAACAAGGCCGCGGGCGAGATGAAGGAACGCGTCGAGGAGCTCGTCGGCAAGCGCGCCCGGATCATGTGGGTGAGCACGTTCCACTCCGCGTGCGTCCGGATCCTCCGCAAGGAGATCGACAAGATCGGCTACAAGTCAAACTTCTCGATCTACGACTCCGCCGACCAGAAGCGGCTCATGGGCCTGGTCATCAAGGACCTCGACCTCGACGCCAAGAAGTTCCAGCCCGGGCCGGTCCTGCACTGGGTGTCCAACCACAAGAACGAGCTGCGCGACCCCGAGGAGGTCGCCGGCGACACCCACAACCAGGTCGAGGAGCACTACGCCGCCGCCTACACGCTCTACCAACGTCGGCTGCGCGAGGCCAACGCCCTCGACTTCGACGACCTGATCATGATGGCCGTGCACCTGCTCCAGGCGTTCCCCGAGGTGCGCGAGACCTACCGGCGACGCTTCCGGCACGTCCTGGTCGACGAGTACCAGGACACCAACCATGCGCAGTACGCCCTCGTCCACCAGCTCTGCGCGGACGACCCCGAGCTCGCGCAGGACGCGGAGCGGGTCGAGCCCGCCGAGCTCATGGTCGTGGGTGACGCCGACCAGTCGATCTACGCGTTCCGGGGCGCCAACATCCGCAACATCATGGACTTCGAGCAGGACTTCCCCAACGCGACCTCGATCCTGCTCGAGCAGAACTACCGCTCGACCCAGACCATCCTGACCGCCGCCAACTCGGTCATCGGTCACAACAAGGGCCGCAAGGCCAAGCGACTGTGGTCCGATGCCGGCGACGGGGAGCGCATCGTCGGCTACGTCGCCGACGACGAGCGCGACGAGGCCCGCTTCGTCTCCGAGGAGATCGACACCCTGGTCGACGGTGGTGGGCGGGCCGGCGACGTCGCGGTGTTCTACCGCACCAACGCGCAGTCCCGGGTCTTCGAGGAGGTGTTCATCCGCACCGGTCAGCCCTACAAGGTGGTCGGGGGCGTGCGCTTCTACGAACGCCGCGAGGTGCGCGACGCGCTCGCCTATCTGCGGATGCTCAGCAACCCCGACGACCAGGTCTCGCTGCGCCGCATCCTCAACACGCCCAAGCGTGGCATCGGTGACCGTGCCGTCGCCTGTGTCGGTCTCCTCGGCGAGCGCGACGGGTTGACGTTCTGGGAGGCGCTGCGTCGTGCTGACCAGGCGCCAGGCCTGGCGACCCGTTCGCTCACCAACATCCGCGGCTTCGTCGCGATGGTGGAGGAGCTCCAGTCCATGGTCGAGGCCGACGAGCGCGCCGACGTCATCCTCGAGTCGGTGCTCGCCCGCTCGGGCTACCTCACCGAGCTCGAGGCCTCCGACGACCCGCAGGACGCCACCCGGCTGGAGAACCTCGCCGAGCTCGTCGCCGTCGCCCGCGAGTTCTCCGACGACCCGGTGGCGGGTCCCAGCGCCGACCCGGCCGACGTCGACGCCGGCCTGGTCGCCCCCGGCCTCGGAGACTTCCTGGAGCGGGTGGCGCTGGTGGCCGACTCCGACCAGATCCCCGACGACGACGACGACCAGGGTGTCGTCACCCTGATGACCCTCCACACGGCCAAGGGGCTGGAGTTTCCCGTCGTCTTCCTGACCGGCCTCGAGGACGGTGTCTTCCCGCACTCACGATCCCTGGGCGATCAGACCGAGCTCGAGGAGGAGCGTCGCCTCGCCTACGTCGGCGTCACCCGCGCGCGCACCCGGCTCTACATCTCCCGTGCCGTCGTCCGCTCGGCCTGGGGTGCGCCCTCGCACAACCCGGCGTCGCGCTTCCTCGACGAGCTGCCGATCGACCTCGTCGACTGGCGTCGCACCGAGGCGGCACAGACCCGGTGGGGGCGCCCCGATCTGGCCAGCGGCTCACCGGCCAGCATGGGCACCCCGACCGCGGCGGGCCGTCGCAACTTCTCCACCGCGGCGGCGCGCGCCGACGCGGCGGCGAAGGCGAAGCCCGCGCGCGAGATCCCCTCCCTGGAGCCGGGGGACCGCGTCATCCACGACTCGTTCGGGATGGGCACGGTGGTCGCGCTCGAGGGGGTGGCCGACAAGACCGTCGCCTCGATCGACTTCGGCTCCGAGGGCGTCAAGCGGCTGCTGCTGCGTTACGCGCCGGTGGAGAAGCTCTGAGCGGAGCGGACGCCGTGGGCGTCCGCCGCCAGATGGTGGGTCAGAAGACCGCGCCGTGGACCAGCATCGCCTGATAGGGGTCAACCGGGTCGCCACCACCGGGGCGGACCTCGAGGTGCAGGTGCGACCCGGTGACGTTCCCGGTGGCGCCGACGGTGCCGATGACCTCGCCGGCCTGCACCACCTCACCCACGGAGACCGACTGGGTGGTCTGGTGGGCGTACCAGATCTCGGTGCCGTCTTCGAGCGTCACCACGGTCTTGTTGCCGTAGGAGCCGTCGTAGCCGACGAAGGTGACGACGCCGTTGGCGACCGACATGATCGGATCGCCGGTGTTGCCGTTGAAGTCGAGGCCGGTGTGATAGCTGGCCCAGAGGCCGTACTCGCCGTAGCGGGCGGTGAGCACCACGGGCGTCAGCGGCATGACCCACTGGTTGAGGGCGATCTTGTCGGCCTGCACCTGCGCCTGCTCGGCGAACTGCGCCAGGGCGGCGTTGCGCTGCTTCGCCTGCGCCTCGGCGGCCTCGACCAGCTCGGGGTCGGTGGACTCGGCGAGGGCCTGCTGGCGCGAGTCACGGCTCACCGTCACCTCGCGCTCCAGCGTGCTGACGCTGCCGGTGCCGCTGGCCCCGCTGAGGGCGCTGGCGGCGCTGAGCTGGGCCGGCACGTTGCTGGCCAGGTCGGGTCCGCCGGCGGAGCTGACCGCGCCGCCGACCGCAACGGCGAGCGTGGCGATGCCGAGCAGGACCGGCGCGGACGGGACACCCTTGAGCAAGGGGTTGCGGCGGCCGGCTGCGTGTCTGACGGCCCGGCGCTTGCCAGCCGCGGTGACGGCAGGGGCCGGTCGGTCCGAGCTGTCCACGACGTCGAGCAGGATCGGCAGCGGCGCGGTCACGGCGACGGCGGGGGCCACGGTCACGGGCCTCATCGCGATGCGACGGCCCAGGTAGGGGGTGACCTCGGGGTTTGCCGCGTCAGCGCGGCGGGTACCGGCCGTCACCGAGGGTCGGCGTCCTGAGGGGCGTCGATCCGCTCGGTGGTTGCCCATGAATGGTGTCTCCGCTGCTGTCGTAGGGACGTTGGCTCTGACATTGACGCGCGCCCAACCCGTGGGGTCGAGCGCAGGAACAAAGAACTGTAACGGATAGGTCACGCCTCCGAAAATCCCCGTCCGGGTCCCTGTGCACCACCCAGGCGTGGCCGTACGTCGTTCCGCCGCCGGCCGGTGCTGTGGTCCTGGTCACCCTGACGCTGCGTCCCAGGCGTGATCTAGCCTGCCAGCATGATCCGCGTCGTCGTCGTCGAGCACGGGATCGGCGACCTGGGCGTGGCACCCGGCCGGGCGCTGCGCGACGCCGGTCACGAGGTGGTCCACGCCGGTCCCGAGGAACGTCCGGACCGGGTCGTCGCGTGCGTCGTGCAGGAGGACGCCGACGTCCTCCTGGTGGCACTGGGCGCGGAGGACCCCGGCGGGCGCGCGGCCGTGTTCCTCGACGCGCTCCGGATGCTCCTGGACCGGGCAGGCGCCGGCGACGTGCTGGTCGTGGAGACCCGCGGCGCGGCCGGCGTGGCCGCCCGGGTGGCGGCCGCCCTGGCCGCCCCGCCACGCGACGTACCGGGCTGAAGCTTGTTACCCGTCAGTCGTATGCCTTGCATCACGTCGGGCTGGTCTCGTCCTGAGCGGCACCGCGGGACTAGGGTGCCCGGGATACCCCAAAGCACGGCGCGCGGCCGTTCACGGCTGCCCGCTCAAATACGAGGACACGGTGGATCAGTGGATCTGATGGAATTCCAGGCGAAGGAGCTCTTCGCCAAGCACGACGTCCCGGGTGCCCCCGGCATCGTCGCCACGACGCCTGCCGAGGCTCGCGCCGCGGCGGAGAAGCTCGGGGTGTGCGTGGTCAAGGCCCAGGTCAAGGCCGGCGGTCGCGGCAAGGCCGGCGGCGTCAAGCTGGCCAAGACCCCCGACGAGGCCGAGGAGCACGCCACCGCGATCCTCGGCATGGAGATCAAGGGCCTCACCGTCCACCGTGTGCTGATCGCGCCGGCAGCCAGCATCCTCGAGGAGTACTACTTCTCCTTCCTGCTGGACCGTGCCAACCGTCAGTACCTCTGCATCGCCAGCATCGAGGGTGGTGTCGAGATCGAGGAGGTCGCGAAGACCAACCCCGACGCCGTCAAGCAGATCGCGATCGACCCCGGCACGGGCGTCGACGAGGCCAAGGCCCGCGAGATCGTCGCCGAGGCCGGCTTCCCCGAGGTGCTGGTCGAGCAGGCCGTCACCCTCGTGCTGAACCTGTGGAAGGTCTTCGTCGAGGAGGACGCCACCCTCGTCGAGGTCAATCCGCTGGCCCGCCTCGAGGGCGACGTCCTCGAGGCGCTCGACGGCAAGGTCTCCCTCGACGAGAACGCCGAGTTCCGTCACGAGGACCACGCGCAGTTCGAGGACAAGGACGCCGCTGACCCGCTCGAGGCCAAGGCGAAGGCCAAGGGCCTCAACTACGTCAAGCTCGACGGTGCCGTCGGCGTCATCGGCAACGGCGCGGGCCTGGTCATGTCGACGCTCGACGTCGTCGCCTACGCCGGTGAGGCCCACGGCGGCGTGAAGCCCGCCAACTTCCTGGACATCGGCGGCGGCGCCAACGCGCAGGTCATGGCCGACGGTCTCGACGTCATCCTCCACGACGCGCAGGTGAAGAGCGTGTTCGTCAACGTCTTCGGTGGCATCACGGCCTGCGACGAGGTCGCCAACGGCATCAAGGGTGCGCTGGAGATCCTCGGCGCCGAGGCCACCAAGCCGCTCGTCGTCCGCCTCGACGGGAACAACGTGGAGGAGGGCCGTCGGATCCTCGACGAGCTCAACCACCCGCTGATCACCCTGGTCGACACGATGGACGGAGCGGCCGACAAGGCCGCCGAGCTCGCGAACGCGTAAGGACTCTAGACATGTCTATCTACCTCAACAAGGACTCCAAGATCATCGTCCAGGGCATGACGGGCGGCATGGGCTCCAAGCACACCACCCTGATGGTCCAGGCCGGGTCCACCATCGTCGGCGGCGTCAACGCCCGCAAGGCCGGTACGTCGGTCGAGCTCGCCGGCAAGGACCTCCCCGTCTTCGGCAACGTCGCTGAGGCGATGAAGGAGACCGGCGCCGACGTGTCGGTCGTCTTCGTGCCGCCGGCCTTCACCAAGGACGCCTGCATCGAGGCCATCGACGCCGGCATCGGCCTGCTCGTGGTCATCACCGAGGGTGTGCCCGTCCAGGACACCGCCGAGGTCTGGGCCTACCTCAACGGCCCCAGCAACCACGGCAGCACCCGAATGATCGGTCCCAACTGCCCCGGCATCATCACGCCGGGTGAGTCGCTGGCCGGCATCACCCCGCACACCATCGCGGGCACCGGTCCGGTCGGCCTGGTGTCGAAGTCCGGCACCCTGACCTACCAGATGATGTACGAGCTGCGGGACTACGGTTTCTCGACCGCCATCGGCATCGGCGGCGACCCGATCGTCGGCACTACGCACATCGACGCCCTCGCGGCGTTCGAGGCGGACCCGGACACCAAGGCGATCGTGATGATCGGCGAGATCGGCGGCGACGCCGAGGAGCGTGCGGCGGCCTACATCAAGGACCACGTCACCAAGCCGGTCGTCGGCTACGTCGCGGGCTTCACCGCCCCCGAGGGCAAGACGATGGGCCACGCCGGCGCGATCGTGTCGGGCTCGTCCGGCACCGCGCAGGCCAAGAAGGAGGCCCTCGAGGCCGTCGGCGTCAAGGTCGGCAAGACGCCGTCCGAGACCGCGCAGCTGATGCGGGACATCCTCCAGAACATGTGACCCACCGACGCCCCACGGCGTCATGCACGACGGCCCGCCCGGTCTGACCGGGCGGGCCGTCGTGCATCTCAGGTCGTACGACGAGGCGTCAGCAGCCCGCCTCCGTGAAGGCGCACATCGCGGCGACCACATCCGCGGCCGCGTCGGTCTGAGACGCGACCTGCTCCTCGGAGCCCTCCTCCATGTCCTCGCCGCTGGTGATGTCGATGAGCACTGCCGAGCCGACCCGGATCACGTGGAGGATCTCCAGACCGATCGCGGGGGACCCCCGGAGCTCAGAGGTCCGCACGACCGCCCAGGACTCACCGCCCACCGCCGTGCGGCGTACGTCGTGGATCGAGACGTAGCCGTCCGAGCCGGGGTCGCGAGGGCAGACGCGGTAGGTCTCGAGGAACGCGCCCTGGTAGGCGATGGCGGCGTCGGCGTCGGCGAAGGCCAGGAGCACCCGCGAGCGGTAGTCCTCGGGGTTGGCCCACCGCGCGGAGAGCCGATCGGCGGCGGCTGCCGGGCCGCCGGAACCCGCACACGCTCGGTCCCTCGAGGACCTCCACGCGGGGGCCGGGGCCGGTCAGCCCGTTGTCGGGGCCGGGCTCGCTGTCGGTGGGCCAACCGGCGGCCAGCGGGAAGTCCGCCGGGACCGGCGTGGTGATGTCCGGGAGGTCCTCGGGAGGGAGTGGCCCCTCCACCGAGCAGGTCACGCCCGAGAAGACGCACATCTGCTCGACGATCGGCGCGATGTCGGAGGCGTACTGGGCTCGCACGGGGTCCAGCGCCTGCGGGTCCCACTCGCTGTAACCGGAGGTGGCCAGGAGGGCGTTGCCGACCCGCACGAACTGCAGGATCTCGGCGCCAAGACCGACCGACCCGTCGGTCTCGTAGGTGGCGGACACGACGACGGAGTCGTCCCCGACGTCGGACCTCGTCACCTCGTGCAACGTCGTGCTGCCGGGCCCGGGCTCCTCCCGCGGGCAGCCCGTCGCCGCATCGACCAGCGCGTCCAGGACACGGGCGGCGCCCTCGACGTCGGGGTAGACGACCAGCTCGCGGGCGTCGGAGTACTCCGGTCCTGAGGACGCGACCGACATCGAGTCCGAGCGGCCGTCGTCGTTCAGCGGCTGCCCGGTGTCGCAGAAGCCGACGTCGGAGAGACCGACCCCGCCGCGGGCCTGCACGACCGGCTGTCCGTCGTCGTCGTCCGGCATGTTGACGGAGATGTCGATGGCGTCGAGCGACGAGCTGCCGGTCTGCGTGGTCGTGACCGAGGGGGTCGGATCGGCGGGGTCGACCGAGCGGGCGCCCCGGTCGCTGCCGATCACCGCGGTGGCGGTCGCCGAGGCGGCGCACCTCGGACGGTGGCAGGGGGTCCATGGGGCCTCCGGGGTCGAAGTTCTGGAGTGCGTCGATGGGGTCACGCATGGCTTGCTCCCTCCTGGAGTCCGCCTCGGGGTCGGTCGTCGGGGTCCGCGAGCAGCACGGCGAGCGCAGTGCGACCGCGGCTGAGCCGGGCCTTGATGGTGCCCTCGGGCACCCCCACCTCGGCGGCGACGGCGTGCACCGACAGGTCGGCGATGTGGTGGAGCACCAGCGCCCGGCGCTGGGCCTCCGGCAGCTGACGCAGCGCCTCGACGAGCGCGACGTGCGACTCGTCGACGGCGGGCGACACGGTGGGCCTGCCGACGGCTCGGTCAGGCGGCCGCCGGCCCTTCGTCGCACGACGCCAGCGGCTCACCGCGATCCGGTAGGCGGTGGTGCGCACCCAGGCTTCCGGATGCTCCGACCGGTCGAGCCGTCGTCAGTGGGCCCAGGCCCGCACGAAGGCCTCCTGCACGCACTCCTGCGCCTCGTCCCGGTCGCCGATCATCGCGTGGAGCTGGTGCGTGAGCCGGCTGAAGGAGGCGGTGTAGAAGTCGTCGAACTCCTGTTCTTCCATCGACTCGCCCGTCTGTCTGTGGCTGTGTCTGTGGCTGTCAGGAGGGATACGCCACGACGGGCTCCACGGTTGCACGGCAGATCGGGAAACTTCCTGGCCCGGACGAGGGACGGGGGCGAGGGACGGGGACGGGGTCAGGGACGGGGCAGGCGGGCGAGGCGCTGGAGGGCGCGCTCGGCGACGGCCCCGAAGGTCCCGTCGGCCAGGGTGGCCGAGCCGTCGGGGACGAAGGTCAGCTGGGCGACCGACGTGCCGTTGCGCAGGATCGCCATCGAGTAGCTCACCGACTCGTTGTCGGAGATCTCGGTCGTCAGGTCCCACACCGTGATGTCGGTCTGCGCCTCGTCGACGTGCGAGACCCGCACGACGTCGGTGCCGAGGTCCTTGTCGGAGCAGTCGGCGAGCCGGGTGCGGATCTGCTCGACGAACTTCTCCGCGCGCGCCCGGGGCAGCGAGGCGACGGTCTCGGTGATGCCGAAGCGCACGGGCAGGCGGGCCTCGGGGATCAGGAAGGTGCGGGTGAGGTTGTTGGTGAAGGGCTTGCCCTCGAAGCGGCCCTGGAAGCTCGCGTCGTCGCAGCGGGTCGCGGCGACGTTGGTCAGGGCTCGACGTGGCTCGGTGCCGACCCAGGGACGCTCCACGCCGGTCACCGGCGGGAGGTCCAGCTCGCTGAGCATCGCGGGCGCGGCGCCGACGGGCAGCGGGTCGGCGTCCGTGGGTCGCGGCGCCCCGGCACAGGTCCCGCCGTCGGGCAGCGTGCAGAGGCCGTCGACGGCGTCGGCGAGCAGCCCGGCAGCGCCGTCGACGTCCGGGCGCTCCTCGTCGCGCACGTTGGCGATGGTCGTGGTGACGTAGGCGCCGGTGCGGGCGATGCCCACGCTCATCGTCTGCACGGGAGCGTCGAAGGAGCGCAGGGTCATCAGCATCGCCTGGTCGCCGACGAAACCGATCGTGCGGGTGCCGAGGAGCTGGACGCGCTCGGCCAGGCACGCGCCGTACCACTCGAGAGCGGTCGTGTAGGCGCGGCGGGCGGCCCGGGGGCTCGAGGACTCCTCGGTGAGCTGGAGGACCGTCGCCTGAGGCTCCTTCCCGGAGGGGGCAGCGGCGAAGGTGCGCACGAGCGCCGCGGTGCCGCGTGGGTCGGCGTAGCGCGCCTGCTGGCAGGGCGCGAGCAGTCCGCTTCCCTCGGAGTTGTCACCCGTGCGGCGGATCGACCAGGTGCGGGAGGGGGCGCTTCGTCGCACCTGCGCCTCGGTGAGCAGCGTCGACTCGTCGAGCACGACCTCGGGCGTCGCGGCGACCGATCCACTCGCGGTGGGGGAAGAGGTGGGGGAGGAGGTGGTCTGGCCGACTCTGAAGTCGAGGTCGGGGCGCACCCCGGTCACGTCCGTGACCAGTGAGCCGGTCAGCAGGAAGGCGGCGACGGCACCGACGACCCCCACGGTGGTGTGCGTACGACGGCGCGCGGCGCCCGCACGGCGCACGATCGGGGCTCGGGGGAAGCGCACCGCGCTGGTGACCTGCGCCAGTCCCTCGAACTGGATCGGGATGTCGGCGGCGGCGATGTCGAGGGCCAGGGCGAACTGGGAGGCCGCGGTCTGGAGCTCCCGCTCGGCATCCTCGAGCGGCAGGCCCACCTCGCGCGCCATCTGCGGCATGGTCACGGTGGCCAGCTGCGTGAGCAGGAGGACCTTGCGCTGGGTGACGCTGAGCGTCGCGAGCGCGTCGAGGGTCGCCTTGACGTCGGCGCCGATGCCGCTCTCCTTGTGCCACAGCCGGGCGGTGTGGCGGCGCTGCGCGTGACGCCACGCGTGGGGACGCACCGAGGACTCGGGATCGTCGAGCCGCGAGACCTTGCGCCAGTGGTGCCAGGCGACGATGAAGGAGTCACGAACGGCGCTGCGAGCCGCCGTCAGGTCGCCCGTCAGGGCATAGGTCTGCACCAGCAGCCGCTCACCTGCGTCGCGGTAGAACGCGTCGAACTCCTGGGGGTCCCTCATGGCCGTTCCACGGTACGCGAGACGCCGTGGCGACCCCAATGCCCGCCCGGGCGTCGGTGTCACACCGCTCCGGGGCGCCGACGTATCGGCGTGGGAGCGCCGGAGGTCCCGGACCGCGCGTGATGATGACACGGCCATGACTTCACTGCTCCCACCGTCGGCCCCGGCGCGGAGTCGCTCGGCGGCCGAGGTCTCCCGCGACCTGACCGCGCGACGTCCGCTGGTCCTGCTCGCCACGTTCGCCGGAGCGGTGGCCGCGACCAGCACGCTGGTGGTGTGCCTCGCGGTCGGCGTCGTGGGCTGGTTCCTCACCGATGCCGGCGCCCACGGCACCCCGCGTGACGGGCTCCGCACGGGCGCCCTCGGGTGGCTGATGGCCCACGGGTCGGGCGTGACGGTGCAGGGCGTCGCGGTCACCGTCGTGCCCCTCGGCATCACGGCGTTCTGCGCCTGGGCCCTGTGGCGCGTCGGCCACGGCCTCGGCGAGGCGGTCTCGGGCCATGGCCCCGACGCCGACCGGATCGCCGACGGCGAGCGTGACCTCACCGTGCCGCTCGCGGCCGGGCTGTTCACTGCCGCCTACGTCGTCGTCGCCGTGCTGACCTCCAACCTCGCCGGCACGACCGCCACGGCCCCCGACACCGGTCGCGTGGTTCTCTGGTCGCTGGTGCTGGCCGGAGGCCTGGGGGGCTCGGCGATCGCGATCGGCTCCGGTCGGGCCGCGATCTGGGCCTCCTTCGTGCCGATGTCGCTGCGGGCCGGGCTGACCGCCTGCCGACGGATCCTCGTCGCCTGGCTCGCGGTCACCCTCCTGGCCTTCGTGGTCGCGCTGCTCCTCGACGGCAGCACGGCGATCAACGTGATGTCGCAGCTCCACACCGATGCCGGCGACGCCACCCTCTTCACCGCGCTCAGCGCCACCGTGGTGCCCAACGCGGCGGTCTTCTCCGGCTCCTACCTGCTCGGGCCCGGCTTCTCGGTCGGCGTCGGCACCCTGGTCAGCCCGGGCGCCGTGCTGATCGGCCCGCTGCCGATGTTCCCCCTGCTCGCGGCCCTCCCCGAGACCGGGCCGACCGCCGCGTGGACCGGCCTGCTGGTCGCCGTGCCGTTCCTCGTCGCAGCGTGGGGTGCGGTGCGCGCCCAGCGGCTCAGCCCGACCCTGCGCTGGGAGGAGGGTGCGGCGCGTGGCTGCATCGGTGGTGTCCTCGCCGGCGCCGTCTTCGGAGTCCTCGCCTCGGTCGCCGGTGGTGCCGTCGGCCCCGGTCGCATGCGCGACGTGGGGCCGTTGGTCTTCGACGTGCTGCTGCACGCCATCACGGCCTTCGGGATCGGCGGGCTGGTCGGCGGCCTCCTGATCACCTGGTGGCAGCGTCGGGCCGCGCGGACCGACGCGACGCTCGAGGGCGCAGACTCCTAGGGGCGCGACTCCCCGCTTCCAGCCTGCTGCGCGCCGCCCCCGCTCGCGACGGCCAGGAACAGGGAGACACGCCCTAGACTCCCGACCGTGCCCGAGCCCCTTCCCGCCCGCCTCGTCGTGCTCGTCTCCGGGTCGGGCACCAACCTGCAGGCCCTGCTCGACGCCTGCACCGATCCGTCGTACGGCGCCTCGGTGGTCGCGGTCGGCGCGGACCGCGACGACATCGAGGGGCTCGCGCGTGCCGACGCCGCGGGCGTCCCGACCTTCGTCAAGCGGGTCAAGGACTTCACGACCCGGGAGCACTGGGACAGGGCGATGGCAGAGACGGTCGCCAACTTCGATCCCGACCTGCTCGTGCTCGCCGGCTTCATGAAGCTCGTGGGCGAGGAGTTCCACAGCCGCTTCGAGGGCCGGATCGTCAACACCCACCCGGCCCTGTCGCCGTCGTTCCCCGGGATGCACGGGCCGGCCGAGGCGCTGGAGCATGGCGTCAAGATCAGCGGGTGCACGCTCTTCGTCGTCGACGACGGGGTCGACACGGGGCCCATCGTGGCCCAGCGGGCGGTGCCCGTCGAGGACGACGACACGACCGCCACGCTTCACGACCGGATCAAGGTGGTGGAGCGCGAAATGCTCGTCGACGCGGTCGGCCGGATGGCCCGCGAAGGGTTCGCGATCACCGGGCGGAAGGTCCGGTTCGGTCAATGACCCCCCTCGCGCCCTATGCTGGGACCACACGACTGGCGCAGGTGGGTGGACCACCAGGGAGTGCCCCGTTCCGGGGATCGGCGAGAGCATCGAACGCCTGGGTGCCCTCATCACCACCGATGAGGAGACCCCACCATGACTGACCAGATCCCGATCCGACGCGCGCTCGTCTCGGTCTTCGACAAGACCGGGCTCGAGGATCTCGTCTGCGGCCTGCACGACGCCGGCGTCGCGCTCGTCTCGACCGGCGGCTCTGCGGCGCTCATCGAGAGCCTCGGCCTGCCGGTGACCAAGGTCGAGGACCTCACGGGCTTCCCCGAGTGCCTCGACGGCCGCGTCAAGACCCTGCACCCGCGGGTGCACGCCGGCATCCTGGCCGACCGGCGCCTCGACTCCCACGTCCAGCAGCTCGCCGACCTCGAGGTCGAGCCGTTCGACCTGGTCGTCTGCAACCTCTACCCCTTCGTCAAGACCGTTGCCTCGGGCGCCAGCCCCGACGAGTGCGTCGAGCAGATCGACATCGGCGGTCCCTCGATGGTCCGCGCTGCGGCGAAGAACCACCCGTCGGTCGGGATCGTCACCTCGCCGGCCCGCTACGCAGCCGTGCTCGCCGCGGTCGCTGCGGGCGGCTTCACCTACGACCAGCGCAAGGCCCTCGCCGCCGAGGCGTTCGTGCACACCGCGTCCTACGACGTGGCCGTCGCATCGTGGATGGGCAACGTGCTCACCGACACCTCCGAGGGCCAGGGCTTCCCGGCCTGGGTCGGCGCGACCTGGGACAAGTCGGCCGTGCTGCGCTACGGCGAGAACCCGCACCAGGCTGCGGCGCTCTACCTCAACGCCCACGGCGCCGGTCTTGCCCAGGCCACGCAGCTGCATGGCAAGGAGATGTCCTACAACAACTACCTCGACGCCGACGCGGCCCGTCGCGCTGCCTACACCTTCGAGGAGCCGACCGTCGCGATCATCAAGCACGCCAACCCGTGCGGCATCGCCGTCGGCAGCGACCTGGCCGCCGCCCATCGCAAGGCGCACGCCTGCGACCCGGTCTCGGCCTTCGGCGGTGTCATCGCCACCAACGCGCCGGTCTCCGTGGAGATGGCCCACCAGGTCGCCGAGGTCTTCACCGAGGTCGTCGTGGCCCCGGCCTACGAGGAAGGCGCCGTCGAGGTGCTGGCCGCGAAGAAGAACATCCGACTCCTCCAGTGCGAGCCGCTGGGCCGCGGCGAGGTCGAGATGCGCGCGATCTCCGGTGGCCTGCTGATGCAGCAGCGCGACTACGTCGATGCCGACGGCGATGACCCGACCACCTGGACCCTGGCGTGCGGCGAGCCTGCCTCCGCCGAGCTGCTCGCTGACCTCGCTTTCGCCTGGAAGGCCTGCCGCTCGGTCAAGTCCAACGCGATCCTGCTCGCCAAGGACGGCGCGTCCGTCGGAGTCGGCATGGGTCAGGTCAACCGGGTCGACTCCTGCAAGCTCGCCGTCGAGCGAGCGGGGGACCGCTCCCGGGGCGCCGCGGCCGCCTCCGATGCGTTCTTCCCCTTCGAGGACGGCCCGCAGGTCCTCCTCGACGCCGGGGTGGCCGCGATCGTCCAGCCCGGAGGCTCCAAGCGCGACGAGCTCACCATCGAGGCGGCCCGCGCCGCGGGCGTCACGATGTATTTCACCGGCACCCGGCACTTCGCGCACTGATGACCGGGCTCACGTCTGCATGTGCCTCAATGGGTCTCGACACGACGGTCGCGGCATCGTCCCTCGGTCGCCTGTCTCGCTCGACCACCACTACCGGATCCGCTGTCGCGGGTCCGCTGACAGGATGTGACCGATGACCGCACAGCGACTGGACGGCTCGGCCACCCTCAAGGTGATCAAGGCCGAGCTCACCGCACGCGTCCGCGTGCTCAACGAGCACGGCGTCTTCCCGGGGCTCGGCACGGTGCTCGTGGGCAACGACCCGGGCTCCCACTGGTATGTCGGCGCCAAGCACAAGGACTGCGCCGAGATCGGCATCGAGTCGATCCGCCGCGACCTGCCCGCCACCGCAACCCAGGCCGAGGTGGAAGCGGTGATCGACGAGCTCAATGCAGACCCGGCCTGCACCGGCTTCCTGGTCCAGCAGCCCACCGGGCTCGACGAGTTCGCCCTGCTCTCGCGCGTCGACCCCGACAAGGACGTCGACGGTCTGCACCCGACCAACCTCGGCAAGCTGGTGCTGGGGGAGCAGGGCCCGCTGCCCTGCACCCCGATCGGCTGCATCGAGCTCCTGCGTCGCCACGGTGTCGAGCTCAACGGGGCCGAGGTGGTCGTCGTGGGGCGTGGGCTCACCGTCGGTCGGCCACTGGGGCTGCTGCTCACGCGGCGATCCGAGAACGCCACCACCACCCTGTGCCACACCGGGACTCGCGACCTGGCGGCCCACGTGCGCACCGCCGACGTGGTCGTGGCCGCAGCCGGCGTGCCCGGCATCATCAGGGCCGCGATGGTCAAGCCCGGCGCGGCCGTCCTCGACGTCGGCGTCTCTCGCGTCGACAACAAGATCGCCGGTGACGTCGCAGCCGATGTGTGGGACGTCGCCGGCTGGGTCTCGCCCAACCCCGGTGGGGTCGGACCCATGACCCGCGCGATGCTGCTCTCCAACATCGTCGCCTCCGCAGAGCGGTCCCTGGGGCTGTGACCGAGGGCGCGCTCCCGGCGGACCGGTTCCCCGAGGAGCCGGTCGAGGAGGGTGTGCCCGAGGCGGAGCCGGCGCCCGTCGAGCGCCGCTATCCCTCGACCATCGGCGGCGCGTGCTACCTCGGGGTGCTGATCACCACGTCGGTCGGCTTCGCGATCGTCCTGGGGGGCAACTGGCGCCTGGGCATCCGGTGGCTCGCCTCCGCTCTGCTCGCGGCGGCCACCCTGCGGCTCGTCCTTCCGCAGCGTGACGCCGGCATGCTCGCCGTGCGCCACCGGCTCGTCGACGTCGGCCTCCTCGCGGGGGTAGGCGGGTTGCTGCTGTTCCTCGTCGAGACGATCCCCGACCAGCCGCTCTGAGACCAGGCGGCCCGGTCTCGCCGGTCGAGCGGCATCGCTTCCCGGGCCCCCACCACCCCCAACCCACCCCCACCGACGCCGACGACCCGCCCCGAGCCAGGCTCGGAGCGGGTCGTCGTAGGTCGAGCGGGTCGACGCTCAGATCAGACCGAGCTCCGTGACAGCAGCACGCTCGTCGGCGAGCTCGGCCGTGGAGGCGTCGATGCGGCCGCGAGAGAAGTCATCGATCTCGAGGCCCTGGACGATCTCCCAGTCGCCGCCCTTGGTGATGACGGGGAAGGAGGAGATGAGGCCCTCGGGGACGCCGTAGGAGCCGTCGGAGACGACCGCCATGGAGACCCAGTCGTCGGCTGCGGAGCCGAGGAGCCAGTCACGGGCGGCATCGACGGTGGCGGACGCCGCCGAGGCGGCCGAGGACGAGCCACGGGCCTCGATGATCGCCGCGCCGCGCTTGGCGACGGTCGGGATGAAGTCGTTCTCGATCCAGGCCTGGTCACCCACGACCTCGGCGGCGTTCTTGCCGCCAACCTCGGCGTGGAAGAGGTCGGGGTACTGGGTGGCGGAGTGGTTACCCCAGATCGTCATCTTCTTGATGTCGGTGACCGAGGCGCCCGTCTTGGCCGCAAGCTGCGAGATCGCGCGGTTGTGGTCCAGTCGAGTCAGCGCCGAGAAGCGCTCACGCGGGATGTCGGGGGCGTTGGTCATCGCGATCAGCGCGTTGGTGTTGGCCGGGTTGCCAGTGACACCGATGCGGACGTCGTCGGCGGCGGCGGCGTTGAGCGCCTTGCCCTGCGCGGTGAAGATCGCGCCGTTGGCGGACAGCAGGTCACCGCGCTCCATGCCGGGACCGCGCGGGCGCGCGCCGACGAGGAGGGCGAGGTTGACGCCGTCGAAGATCTTCTCGGCGTCGTCGCCGATCTCGACACCGGCGAGGTTCGGGAACGCACAGTCGTCGAGCTCCATCACGACTCCCTCGAGCGCCTTCAGTGCGGGCGTGATCTCGAGCAGTCGCAGCTCGATGGGACGGTCTCCGAGCAGCGAGCCGCTCGCGAGACGGAACAGCAGGCTGTAGCCGATCTGGCCGGCGGCACCGGTGACGGCGACCTTCAACGGGGTTGAGCTCACGAGGACTCCTCAGGGCATGACGGGCATGACGGGCATGACGGGCGTGACGGGTCGGTGGATCGATCTCCGGGCGACGCTAGCAGCGCGCCGACGCCCCGGGTGAGCGGGGTCGCGGGCGTGGGAGACGATGACGTCATGACCCACCATGCTCCCGACGTCGTACGACGAGCGGTCGCGGCGGTCGCCCTGCTCACCCTGGGTGCGGGGTGCGGCACCGCCTCGGATCCGAGCCCGCCCTCCGGGGTGGACGAGCTGACGGTGCCGACGCCGAGCCCGGACCCGGCCGACTACGTCGACGGGATCGACAACCCGTGGCTGCCGCTGACCCCCGGGTCCAGCTGGGCCTACGCGGTGACCGGCGGCGCTGGTGGAGGGGTCGTCGTGACCGTGGCCGACGACCCGGTCACCATCGCCGGGGTCAGCGCCATCGCCGTGCAGACCGTCGCGACCTTCACCGCCCCCGAGCCGGGCGAGGTCAACGTCGAAGGCTGGAGCACGACGCCGAGGACCGACTACTACGCCCAGGACACCCGCGGCAACGTGTGGTGGCTCGGTCGCGAGGGACGTTGGCAGGTCGGTGAGGACGGCGCCGAGGCCGGCATCGCGATGCTCGCGACGCCGCGGGTCGGCGACGGCTACCGCGAGGCGCTCGTCCCGGGCAGTGAAGGCCCCACCGCCGAGGTCGCGGCCCTGGACGGGACCGCGGACACCGTGCTCGGGGAGCTCGAGGACATGGTCGTGATCGACGTGAGCACCCCGGACGGCCTGGTGCAGCGGGGCTTCTACGCACGAGGCGCCGGCCTGGTCCACCGAGAGACCCTGACCGGCGCCTCCGAGGAGACGCTCGAGCTGTCGGCCACGACGATCGAGGCCGACGACTGATGCGCTAGTGCCCTTCGGGTGGCCGGATTTGGGTCTGGCCGCCGCCCTGGTCGGTCGGCCACTGGGCCTGGGGGGCCTGCTGCTGGGCCGGGATCCACTGCTGCGCCTGCGGGTCCCACTGCCAGCCGTCCTGGATGATCGGCTGCTCGCCCCACCCCTGTTGGCCGCCCTGTTGGCCGCCCTGCTGGGCCGCCTGCTGGGCCATGGGCGTGGGCGTCGAGGCCTGGGTGACGGGCGCCTGGGTGACCGGCGCCTGGGTGGCGGCCGGGTAGGCAGGGTTCTGCTGGTTCCACTGCTGCTGGTACTGGTCGGGCATGCCATAGCCGGGCACGGCCGCCGCGGCCGGACGCGCGCCGAAGCTGAAGCCCGAGCCGGGCACCGGGTCGGTGGCGCGACCGAAGACCGCGGGGTAGAGGAAGCCGCCGGCGAGACCGCCGAGGAGCGGCGCCAGGATGAACACCCAGACCTGGATGAGCGAGTCGGAACCGCTGAAGGCGGCGGCGCCGATCGAACGGGCCGGGTTGACCGAGGTGCCCGTGGCGTTGATCGCGACGAAGTGGATGACGGTCAGCGTCAGGCCGATGACCAGCGGGGCCATGGCGGGGTGCTCGTTGCGCTCGTCGGTGACGGCGAGGATGACGAAGACGAAGATGGCGGTGAGGACGAGCTCGATGAGCAGGGCCGCCCAGAGGGCGTAGCCGGTGCCGTCGTCGCCCCACCCGTTGGCGCCGATGGAGTCGTCGAAGGCGGAGAACCCGTCGACGCCCAGGAGCAGGACGAGCAGGACGCCGCCGCCCAGCAGACCGCCGAGGACCTGGGCCCCCATGTAGAGGCCGGCCTGGCTCCACGGCAGCCGGCCACCGACGATGGCGCCCAGGGTGACTGCGGGGTTGAAGTGCCCGCCCGAGACGCGGCCCACGGCGTAGGCCATGAGCATCACGGCGAGGCCGAAGGCGAGACCGGTGGCGACCAGGTCGACACCGGTGAAGACCGCGGTGCCGCAGCCGAAGAGCACCAGGACGAAGGTGCCGATCACCTCGGCGCTGAACTTCTGGGCCGAGGTGGGTGGGGTGGGAGTTTCAGTCATGGGCGTGCCTTCCCCTGGGACGAGTGGGTCGAAACCTCGAGACGCGAGCACTCTAGACCCGGCGGAGCCTCCCGCGGGAGGACGCGACGATGCGCCGCGGTCGACCGTCGTAGGCTCCGTTGCCGCACCGCGGCCCGGGGTGCGAGGCTGGCCGGGTCGGACCTGGACACCATGGTCAGGTATCTTGACGTCAAGGAACTTTTCGTCCACTCGCACCCGTTCAGGAGCCGCAGGACATGGCCAAGATCATCTACACCCACACCGACGAGGCGCCGCTGCTCGCGACGTACTCCTTCCTCCCGATCATCGCTGCCTACGCCGCGAAGGCCGGCGTCGAGGTCGAGACGCGCGACATCTCCCTCGCCGGTCGCATCCTCGCGCAGTTCCCGGACCGACTGACCGACGAGCAGCGCGTCGACGACGCCCTCGCCGAGCTCGGCGACCTGGCCAAGACGCCCGAGGCCAACATCATCAAGCTGCCCAACGTCTCCGCCTCCGTGCCGCAGCTCAAGACGGCGATCAAGGAGCTGCAGGAGAAGGGCTACGACATCCCCGACTTCCCTGAGAGCGCCGACACCGACGAGGACAAGGCCGCGCGTGCCGCCTACGACAAGGTCAAGGGCTCTGCGGTCAACCCGGTCCTGCGCGAGGGCAACTCCGACCGCCGCGCGCCGCTGGCCGTCAAGAACTACGCCAAGGCCCACCCGCACCGCATGGGTGCCTGGTCGTCGGCGTCGAAGACCAACGTCGCGACGATGGACCACGGCGACTTCTTCGCCAACGAGCTGAGCGTCGTCATCCCCGCCGACGACACGCTGCGCATCGAGCACGTCGGCACCGACGACACCATCACCGTGCTGAAGGAGTCGCTCCCGGTCCTGGCCGGCGAGGTCATCGACGGCACCTTCATGAACGTCGCGGCCCTGCGCCGCTTCCTCACCGAGCAGATCGCCCGCGCCAAGGCCGAGGACGTCTTGTTCTCGGTGCACCTCAAGGCCACGATGATGAAGGTCTCGGACCCGATCATCTTCGGCCATGTCGTGCAGGCGTTCTTCCCGACCCTCTTCGAGCAGTACGGCGAGCAGCTGGCCGCCGCGGGCATCTCGCCCAACGACGGCCTCGGCGCCCTGCTCAACGCGGTCGCCCAGCTCCCCGACGGCGACGCCATCAAGGCCGCCATCGACCAGGGCCTGGCCGACGGCCCGACCATGGCGATGGTCGACTCCGACAAGGGCGTCACCAACCTGCACGTGCCCTCCGACGTCATCATCGACGCCTCGATGCCCGCCATGATCCGCTCCTCGGGTCACATGTGGGGCCCCGACGGCGAGGAGGCCGACACCCTCGCGGTGATCCCGGACTCCTCCTACGCCGGGATCTACCAGACGACGATCGACGACTGCCGCGCCCACGGCGCCTTCGACCCGGCCACCATGGGCTCGGTCCCCAACGTCGGCCTGATGGCCAAGGCAGCCGAGGAGTACGGCTCCCACGACAAGACCTTCGAGGTGCCCGCCGCCGGCACCGTGCGGGTCCTCAACGGTGCCGGCGAGGCGCTCATCGAGCACACCGTCGAGCCCGGTGACATCTGGCGCGCCTGCCAGACCAAGGACGCCCCGATCCGCGACTGGGTCAAGCTGGCCGTGACCCGTGCCCGCGCCTCCGGCGTGCCCGCGATCTTCTGGCTCGACGAGGCCCGCGCCCACGACGCCCAGCTGATCGCCAAGATCAACGAATATCTCGCGGTGCACGACGCCGCCGGTGATCTGGAGGGCCTCACGATCGAGATCATGAAGCCGGCCGACGCCACGGCGTACTCCCTCGAGCGGATCCGCAAGGGCGAGGACACCATCTCGGTGACCGGCAACGTGCTGCGCGACTACAACACCGACCTGTTCCCGATCCTCGAGCTCGGCACGTCGGCCAAGATGCTCTCCGTCGTCCCGCTGATGAACGGTGGCGGCCTCTTCGAGACCGGTGCCGGCGGGTCCGCCCCCAAGCACGTGCAGCAGCTGGTCAAGGAGAACTACCTGCGCTGGGACAGCCTCGGTGAGTTCTTCGCGCTCGCCGCGAGCCTGGACCACCTCGCCGACTTCGCGGACAACAAGGGCGCCAAGGTGCTCGCGGAGACGCTCGACAAGGCGACCGAGACGTTCCTCAACGAGGACAAGTCGCCCACCCGCAAGATCGGTGGCATCGACAACCGTGGCTCGCACTTCTTCCTGGCGCTCTACTGGGCCCAGGAGATCGCCGCGCAGACCGAGGACACCGACCTCGCGGGCGTCTTCAAGCCCTTCGCCGAGTCGCTCGCGGCCGACGCGGAGAAGATCGTCGCCGAGCTCAACGCCGTCCAGGGCCACCCGGTCGACATCGGTGGCTACTACCAGCCTGACGACGCCAAGGCGGAGGCCGTGATGCGCCCGTCAACGACGCTCAACGAGGCGCTCGCCGCACTCTGAGCCTCACCGCCGTCGCCGAGTCGGCGCGATGTCGCAGCCGCACTGTCACATTGCGCCGACTCGGCTAGCGTGCCCCCATGAAGAGCCTCGCCGTCTCCACCGCCCTGCTGTTGTCCCTCACCCTCGTCGGCTGCTCCGACGTGGAGGACCTCGCCCGCGACACCGCCAGCGACGCGGCCTGTTCCGTGGCGCGCACGGCGATGGAGGAGGCCAGCGACCAGGCCAAGCAGGCCGTCGAGGAGCTCAACGCCGACCCGCAGGCCGCCCGACGTGAGCTCTCGGCCCTGCGCGACACGTTGCAGGCGCTCGAGGGTCGCGTCGACGGCGAGACCGGCGGCAAGATCACGGAGGCCCGCGAGGCTCTCGACAAGCTCGTCGAGCAGGCCGATGCGGCCCGCGATGGCACACCGGTCGACGACCAGGCCGTGGCCGACGCCGAGGCCGAGCTCGACACCGCCGTCGAGGACTTCGCCAACCTCTGCTGAGCCGCTGGCCGGGTCGGCCCAGCGAGGGCAGCGGTCCGGGTCCAGATCCGCGGTCCCGGGCTGCCAGCAGTCGTCTGCACGTCACCACGGTCGACAGCTCTGCCCTGAGGAATAGGAGCACGCGTCTCGGCGGTTGGAGGATGGGTGACGATGTCGACGACCCTCGGGACCACCTCGCCCACGCCCACTCGGGCGCCACACTTCGCCCTGGCGGTGCTGGCGCTGGCCATGGGCGGCTTCGCCATCGGCACGACCGAGTTCGTCACGATGGGCCTGATCCGCGAGATCGCCACCGGGGTCGACGTCTCGATCCCCACCGCCGGGCACGTCATCTCCGCCTACGCGCTCGGCGTCGTCGTGGGTGCACCGGTCCTCGCGTTCTTCGGCGCCAAGTGGCCGCGCCGGGGCCTCCTGGTGGCCCTCATGGCGGCGTACGCGGTGTTCAACGCGCTGAGCGCGCTGGCGACGAGCTTCGAGCTGCTCGCCCTCGCCCGCTTCTTCGACGGCCTTCCGCACGGGGCCTACTTCGGGGTCGCGTCCCTGGTCGCGGCCAGCCTCGCCCCGCCCGAGCGCAAGGGGCGCGCGGTCGCCATGGTCATGCTCGGCCTCTCGGTCGCCAACGTCCTCGGCGTGCCCGCGACCACGTGGCTGGGCCAGCACCTCGGCTGGCGCGCGGCGTTCTGGGCGGTCTCGGTCCTCGCGCTGGTGACGGTCGCGATGATCCTGGCGTTCGTGCCCTCGGTGCCCGGCGACAGCGAGGCGACGGGCCGTCGCGAGCTGGCGGCGTTCTCCAAGCCGCAGGTGTGGCTGACGCTGCTCGTGGGTGCCGTCGGCTTCGGCGGCATGTTCGCGGTCTTCTCCTACATCGCGCCGACCGTCACCGAGCTCGGTGGCCTCGGCGACGGTGCCGTGCCCGTCTTCCTGCTGGTCTTCGGCCTCGGCATGGTCGCCGGCACCTGGCTCGCCGGCGAGCTCGCCGACTGGTCGATCATGAAGTCCCTGCTGGGCTCCTCGGTCGGCATGGGCGTGCTCCTCGTGCTGTTCTTCTTCGCCGCGCCCCACGGCTGGCTGCTGCTGCCGGTGGCGTTCGGCATCACGACGCTCGGCTCGGTGCTGGTCGTCAACCTCCAGCTGCGGCTGATGGACGTCGCGGGGGACGCGCAGACCCTCGGCGCTGCGATGAACCACGCGGCCCTCAACGTCGCCAACGCGCTCGGTGCCTGGCTGGGTGGTCTCGTGATCGCGGCCGGCTACGGCTATCGCGCGCCGGCCCTCGTCGGGGTCGGTCTCTCGGTGGCCGGCTTCGTGGTGCTCGTCGTCTCGGCCCGTGCGCAGCTGCGCTCCAACCGGCGCGAGCCCGTCAGCGCGTGAGCGGCGGGACCTCGCCGGCCAGCACGTCGTAGAGCGCCATGTCGGCGCGAGCGTCGCGCAGCTGGATGCCGAGGCGCTCCACGCCGTACTGGGTGAAGCCGTTGGCCTCGATGACCCGACGCGAGGCGGTGTTGTCGACAGCGGCGAAGGCCGTGACACGGGCAACGCCGAGCGTGTCGACGACGTGCCGGGTGACCACGCCCGTCGCCCGGGTCATCAGCCCCCGCCCCCGGGCGTCCGGGTGGGTCCAGTAGCCGATCTCGCACTCGACGTCGGCCGTCCGGTTGAACCACCCGATCGTCGCGAGCAGGACGTCGTCGTGCGGAGCGGTGACGGCCCACGTGACCCCCGTGGCCTCGGCGAGCTGCTGGGTGCGGGTCTCGACGTAGGCCAGCGCGTCGTCCACCGCGTAGGGGCTCGGCAACTGGCCCAGCCAGTGCTGCGTGCGGGCCTCCGAGCACGCCTCCTGGATCCGGGTTGCGTCGGCGGCGACGATCGGGCGCAGCCGCACCCCGTCCTCGACCAGGACCGGGCAGTCGAGCCAGGCTGACCGCGGTTCTCGGGTGTCCTCGCGCAGGAGCGTCCCCACCCACGACGGGTAGGACTCACCGCGCTGCGTCACCCACCGTCGTACGGCGCCCTCGACCTCGATGCCCACCTTCCAGGCCAGCTTCCTCGAGGCCCAGTTGCCCTGGCGGGTCCACCAGACGACCGTCGTGAGGTCGTGCTCGGTGAAGCCGTAGTCCAGGAGCAGGCGCACCGCACGCTCCAGGTGGCCGGTGCCACGCGCCCACGGGTGGGCGCCGTAGGCGAGCTCGGCGCGGCGGTGGCCCTCGTTGCGCAGCGAGACGGTGCCGGCGAAGCGACCCTCGGCCTCGACCGCGAAGGCCCACTCGGTCTCAGAGAGCCACCCCACAGGGCAGACCTCGCTGACGTAGGTCTCGGCGTCCCGCTGGGTGTAGGGCACCGGGACGGCCGTCCACCGCTGCGAGAGCGGGTCCCGGCACTGCTCCACGACTCCTGCGGCGTCCGCGGGGAGGTGGGCCCGGAGGGTGACGACGCCGTCGGTGAGGGTGGGAGGGAGTGACATGGCAGCACCCTGTCAACCGGCGTCGTGCCGGGCAAACCGTCAACCCTCCGGTCACCGCCCCCGATGTCGGTCGGGGCCCCAAACCTGACAGAATGCGTGACATGTCCGCACCGACCACCGACTCGCAGGTCGAGGTCCCCTCGACGGTGTCGGGTGGCGCCCGCCCCCGCGTGCTCTCGGGGATCCAGCCCACGGCCGACTCCTTCCACTTCGGCAACTACCTCGGTGCGCTGCGTCAGTGGGTCGACCTGCAGCGCGACCACCAGCCGTTCTTCTTCATCGCCGACCAGCACGCGATCACCGTCGAGCAGGACCCCAAGGTGCTGCGTGAGCGCACCCTGCGGGCGGCCGCACAGCTGCTCGCGATGGGCATCGACCCCGCGCGCTCGGCGATCTTCGTGCAGAGCCAGGTCCCGGCTCATGCCCAGCTCGGCTGGGTGCTCAACTGCCTGACCGGCGTCGGCGAGGCGCGCCGGATGACGCAGTTCAAGGACAAGTCGTCCAAGCAGGGGGAGGGGGCGGCCTCGGTCGGACTGTTCACCTACCCGATCCTCCAGGCCGCCGACATCCTGCTCTACCGGCCTCACTACGTCCCTGTCGGCGAGGACCAGCGCCAGCACCTCGAGCTGACCCGTGACCTCGCGCAGCGGTTCAACCACCGCTACAAGAAGACCTTCCGGCTCCCCGAGCCCTACATCCTCAAGGCCACCGCCAAGATCGGCGACCTGCAGAACCCCACGGCCAAGATGTCCAAGTCGGCGTCCTCGCCCGCGGGGATCATCGAGATGCTCGACGAGCCGAAGGTGAGCGCCAAGAAGATCCGGTCGGCGGTCACCGACTCCGACGCCGAGATCCGCTTCGACCCCGAGACCAAGCCGGGCGTGAGCAACCTGCTCACGATCTTCTCCGCGCTCACCGGCCACGCGCCGACCGCGATCCAGGAGCACTACGACGGCAAGGGCTACGGCGACCTCAAGGACGACCTCGCCGACGTCGTGGTCGACTTCGTGACGCCGTTCCGCGAGCGCACCCTCGAGCTCCTCGACGACCAGGCCCACCTCACCGAGGTGCTCCGGCAGGGCGCGGAGCAGGCCGGCGCGGTCGCCGAGGCGACCCTGCGCGACGTCTACCAGCGCGTCGGCTTCGTAGCGGCCGCCCGCTAGAGTCGCCACGATGCCGACAATCGGAGTGGCCGTAGCCATCCCGGAGCCCTGGGCCACGGAGCTGCAGGACTACCGGACGGCCGTCGGGGACACCACCGCGACGATGATCCCCACCCACATCACCCTGGTCCCGCCCTCGGAGATCGCCGACGGCACGGTCGAGGAGATCGAGGCCCACCTGGAGCGGGTGGCCGACCAGGTGGAGAGCTTCTGCGTCCACCTGCGCGGCACGGGGACCTTCCGTCCGGTCTCCCCGGTGGTGTTCGTGACCCTGGTCGAGGGCATCTCCCAGTGCGAGCAGCTCGCCAACGCGGTGCGCCGCGGACCACTGCGCACCGACCTGAGGTTCCCTTACCACCCGCACGTCACCATCGCCCACCATCTCGACGACGACCGCCTCGACCAGGCCTTCGGCGAGCTCGCCGACTTCGAGTGCGAGTTCCCCGTGACGTCCTTCCACCTCTATGTGCACGACGAGCAGCAGGGGTGGCAGCAGACCCGCGACTTCCCGCTGCGACCGGCAGACTGACCCCCGCATGGCCTCCTTCAAGCAACGGCTCACCGCACGCCTCGCCGCGCTGCGAGAGCGGCGTCCGGCGATCGACCACGTCGTGCGCATGCAGCAGCACTACGGCGCGGTGAAGTCCGGCCAGCAGGCCGGGGCCGTCACCTACTTCGGTTTCCTGTCCTTCTTCCCGATCCTCGCCCTCTCGTTCGCGGTCATCGGCTGGCTCACCTACCTCTATCCCGACGCGCGCGTCTCGACGATCGAGGCGATCGACCAGGTCTTCCCGGGGATGATCGGCAACAAGGAGGGGCAGATCTCCCTGTCGCAGATCGAGGACGCGGCGGGCGCGGCCGTCGGCTTCGGTCTCCTGGGCGTCCTCTACGCCGGGCTGGGCTGGCTCTCGAGCATGCGCGACGCCCTGCTCGTCGCCTTCGAGATGCCGTCCTTCGAGCAGCCCACCTTCGTCGTCGGCAAGCTGCGCGACCTGATGACCCTCGCGGCCGTCGGCGTGACGCTGATCCTCAGCGTCGGCATCTCGGGTCTGGTCTCCGGCTTCTCGGGGCAGATCCTGGAGTGGGTCGGTCTCGGCCTCGCCCTCGAGCCCCTGCTGTGGGTCATCGGCACCGCCTTCGGTCTGGCGGCGTCCACCGTGCTGTTCCTCGCGCTCTTCCGGCTGCTCGCCGACCCCCACACGCCCCGCCGCTCGCTGGTGTCCGGTGCGCTGCTGGGTGCGGTCGGCTTCGAGCTGCTCAAGCTGCTGTCCGGGAGCCTGCTCAGCGCCACGCGGGGCCAGCCCGCGTTCCAGGCCTTCGGCACCGCCCTGATCCTGGTCGTGTGGATCAGCTACTTCTCCCGGGTCGTGCTCTACGCCGCCGCGTGGGCCCACACCTCCCCCGAGGCCCGCGCGGCCAGGGTCGAGGAGCCGGCCATGATGCAGGGCCCCCAGGTGCCGTCGCTGGCCGACCTACCGGCCGTCACCGCCGGAGCGCGCGCCTCAGGCGCCTCCGGGGCCGTCCAGACCGGTGCGGGGTCCTGGAAGGCACCGTTCGTCGGTGGCGCCGCGGCGATGCTCGCCGTGACCGCCGTGCTGAGGAAGAAGGACCACCGATGAGGGTCGAGCGCAAGCACGCCGTCCTGCTGCTCGCCGTCGCGGCCTGGAACGTCATCACCTTCGGGCAGTTCGCCCGGACCCTGTGGTCGGCCTACGAGTCGGGGGAGGACCGTGCCACCGGCTACTGGGTCGCCCACACCATCCTGATCGTGGTCAACATCGCCATCGCCGCGCTCCTCGGCTCCTGGGGCTGGAGGGCCTTCAAGCAGACCCGGTGAGGTCCCTGCGAGGGACCCCACCGCGTGGGCGGTCGTGCAGCCAGGCCAGCAGCGCGAGCAGCAGGTCACCCCCGCTGTGCAGCACCCGGGTCAGCAGCGCGACACCGGTGGCGCCGGCGACCCCGAGGACCGGCGCGAGCAGGGCGATCAGGGTGACCTCGCGGGCCCCGACCCCCGCCGGTGCGACGACGACGAGCACGCCCACGGCGTAGGCGAGGGCGAACGCGCCGGCGGCCAACGGGAAGAGGCCGGCGTCGGGCTGGGGCGCGACGGCGACGATGAGCCCGGCGTAGCAGCTCCACGTGAAGGCCATCAGCGCCACCAGGAGCACGACGTCGCGACCGCGCAGGCGCAGCTCACCGGCGCCTAGGCTCAACAGGCTGCCCACCCGGTTGATCACGGGCGGGGTCAGCCCGACCAGGCAGGCACCGACCCCCACGAGCACCGCCCACCGGGGCAGCACCGACTCCCAGGTGCCGGCGAGGACAGCGGCGCCGACGACCAGTCCCGAGGTCGCGAGGTTGAGCGCCAGGAACACCAGCGAGGTGCTGACGGTGACCCGCCGCGGGACGTCGTGGCTGCGGGCCAGCTGGGCATGGGCGCCCATCGACCAGACCGACCCGGGGATGTACTTGCCGAGCTGGCCGACGAAGAACACCGCTCGTCCCGAGGTGCCCGGCAGCCGGTGCCCGAAGCCCTGGAGGAGGCGCAGCCACGCCGTGCTGGTGGCCAGGAGGCCCAGGAGCACGAGGACCGCAGCGATCGCCACCCCGACGGGCGAGGTCGTCGTGACCGCGGCCATCACCTCGTCGCCACGGTCGTGCAGGCTCCACCACGCGCCCACCAGCACCAGCGCGAGGAAGACCCACCGGGCCACGTCGAGGCCGTGGCGCCGCAGCCAGGGCCTCATGAGGCGACCTGCGCTTCCCGCCGGGACACCAGGGCCGTGCGGGTCGGGTAGGGCAGCGTCGGGGTCCGTCCGCGGGTCCAGCGCACGTCGACGTCGTCGCGCCGGGCGAGGGCCTCGCGGTAGCGGGCGCGCTCGACGTTGTCCAGGACGATCAGGCCGCCGGGGGAGAGCCGGTGCACCGCACGCTCGAGACAGTGTTCGCGGGCCCGTCCGTCGATGATGATCAGGTCCAGCAGGCCCGGCACGTCGTCGATCGCGGCGACGTAGTCGGTGAAGTCGAGGTGGTCGAAGCCGGGCTTGGCAGAGCCGAAGGTCGCCCGTCCGTCGACGCGTACGGCGGGTGCGAGCCGCAGGTGGGCGCCCGGCGGGAGCACCGGGGTCATCCGGGTCGCCCAGTCGGCGTCGTGCTCGACGCTGTGGACGGTCCCGCTGCGCCGCCCCAGCCAGACCGTGGAGGCGCCGGAGCCCCACTCGAAGACCGTCGCGCCCGGTCGCCCGCGCAGGAAGGCCTCGACGGCCTCGACGGCCTCGAAGGTCCACCACGGCAGGTCGAGCGCCACCAGGTCGTCGAGGTCGTAGACGGCGAACCACGACCGGACCCACAGGGCCGTGGGCCAGCGGCGCGCGGCCCGGTCGAGCAGTCCGAGCAGGCCGGTCACCCTCAGGAGCAGCCGCAGGCCGCGCAGCAGGGCGACATAGCCGCGCCTCACGACACGGCCCCGGTCAGCCGCAGGGTCAGCAGCCTCAGCCCGTCGCCCGAGAGGCGCAGCACGAGCCGCCCCTCGCCGTAGGCCCGGACGACCGCGGCGTCGATCCGCGCGGTGAGGGCCTGGCCGGAGGTGGTCGCCGGGACCGGAGTGCCGTTGGCCGTCAGGGAGACGTCGGTGGTCCCGGTCGTGGTGGCCCGGAACACGACCGTGCCGCCGGCGAGCTCGTCGGGCAGCGTGAGGCCCAGGCTCGCGGTCCCGGCGCCGGGGAGGATCCCGATGCCGGGGTCGGCGCGGTGCAGCGACCAGCCGTCGAGCAGCACCTGGCTGCCGGCGCCCTCCCCGGAGAACACCAGTCCGGCCTGGGGATAGGGTTCCAGCACGAGGTCGCACGTGGCGACGTAGGACATCGTCACCGTGCGCCAGTGCAGCCTCCGGGTCACCTCCGCCAGGGTGCGGCAGTTGTCGCCGGTGAACTCCGTGCCCGTGTCGATCGCGAGGAACTGCGTGGGCGAGTCCGGCCAGCTGGCGGCGCGCCGGTCGTCGTAGGGCGCCAGCGGTCCGACGGGGTCGCTCGCACAGTTCTGGTGGCTCTCGTGCGAGTAGGGCACCGAGCGACCTTCCTCGTCGTACGACGGGGAGCAGGTGACCAGTCCGCCGACGGGTACGAGGGGCGCCAGCTCGCGGACACTGGTGCGCCAGTAGTCGGTGGGGATCTCCCACTCCCGGTCGTGGGCGGCTGCCATCGGGCCGACGATCGTGGCCGGCTCGCTGGAGTAGGCGTAGTTGTAGGGGAACAGCTGTGCCTGGGCCACCAACGGGCTGACCACGGCGAGCGCGACCAGCGCCGGCGCTGCTCGTCGCAGGACGACCCCCCGGCCCCGGCCCGCGCGCAGCACGGCCTGGATGCCCAGGGTGGCGAGCACAGCGAGGGCGGGTGCGGCGAAGAGGAGCTGGCGCAGGCCGGTGTAGAGGTTCGACTCCCGGGCGACGGCGATCGCCGGGAGGGCCAGGGCCTGCAGCAGGACCAGGACCAGCACGAGGCGCAGCCGACCCGCAGGCACGTCCTCCCGGGCGAGGAGCCGGACGCACACCACGACGCCGATCGTCCCGAGCAGGAGGTGGAGCGTCGGCAGCTCGATGAGCAGGAACAGCGGGAGGTACCACCAGTCGCCCTGGCGTCCGTCGTAGCGCGAGGACTCCAGGGCGCTGCCCAGCAGAGCGTCGACGGGGGCGCCGAAGGCCTCGGGATAGACCAGGACCAGCACGAGTGCCGCGGCGCCCAGGGCGGTGACGAGGAGGGAGAGCCGGACCCGGTCGCGCTGACGCAGCGCGAGCAGCAGCACCGGCGTGCCGGCCAGCACCAGGCCCGGCCAGATGCCCGGCCGGGTCCCTACGGCCAGCACGATGCCGGCTGCGATCGTGGCGCAGCCGGCGGCCTGGTAGCGCAGCCGTGAGGACACCCACAGCACGGCCAGCCCGAGCGTCGTGAGCGTGTAGCCGGTGGCCACCGGGACGTCCTTGACGTTGAACATCGCGTGCCCGGTCCAGGTCGGGACCGACACCAGCAGGGCGGCGCTCACCAAGGCCCAGGTCCAGCGCCCGGTGACGACCCGCGTGAGCACGGCGGCGGCGGCCACCCCGACGAACGAGAGGAGTGCGACGACCAGGTGCCGGGCGGCGAACGCCTCCGGGCTGGCCGAGACCTGGCCGGGACCTTCCAGGCCCCACGCCATGGACCACAGGTGGGCCAGCCCCATGGTGACGGGTCCGTAGACGTAGCGCTGGTCCTCCCACGGTCCGGGCTGACCGGCGAGCAGGTCGCCGTCGAGGAGGTACCACCCGGACGCGAGGTAGTTGCGCATCCGCATCACGTGGTAGGTCTCGTCCCAGGAGACACCGGTGCGCCAGGCGCCGACCACGGTCATGGCGACGCCCACCGCGACGGCGACACCGGCGAGCAGCACCAACGGGCGAGGGGCCGGCACGGCCGAGGGCATCCTCACGTACGCCGCTCGGTCCCGCGGTTGCGCGCGTTGACGACCAGCTCGGCGAGCAGCCCGAAGAGCACCAGCTGCACCCCGACGACCACGAACAGCACCCCGGCCAGCAGCAGCGGCCGCTCGCCGATCGACTGCCCGGTCAGCTTGACGACCGTGAGGTAGCCCAACGTCAGCACGCCCAGGAGCAGGCTGACGGCGCCGACGGCGCTGAACAGGTGGGAGGGCCGGTGCTCGTAGCTGAGCAGGAAGCGCACGGTCAGGAGGTCCACGAAGCCACGCCAGAAGCGGGCCAGGCCGTACTTGCTCGAGCCCGACATGCGCGGATGGTGCGCCACGGGCACCTCGGTCACCCGGTAGCCGAGGCCGTGCGCGATCACGGTGAGGTAGCGGTGCATCTCGCCGTAGAGCATCGGCGAGACGTCGGCGGCCACGCCGGCTCGCATCATCTTGAAGCCCGAGTTGAAGTCTCGTCCCGGCGCGCCGGACAACATCGCGGTGGCGCGGTTGTAGAGCCGCGAGGTGTGGCGCTTCACCAGTCGATCCTGGCGCTTCAGACGTGCGCCGGTGACCAGGTCGGCCCCCTGCTCGACGGCCTCCAGCAGCCGACCGAGCTCACGCGGGTCGTCCTGCCCGTCGGCGTCCATCATCGCGACCACCTGGGCGCCGTCCTCGAGCGCGGCCTCGAAGCCGCGCTGGAGCGCGGCGGCCTTGCCGAGGTTGTGGCGCAGGGTGATCAGCTCCACCGAGGGCAGGTCGGCCATCAGCTCGGCCATCACCTTGCCGGTGTCGTCGCTCGAGCCGTCGTCGACGACCAGGACGCCACCTCCGGGGGCGAACAGCTCGATCTCGCTCACGATGCGTGGCACCAGGACACGCAGGTTCTCGGCCTCGTTCAGGGCAGGTACGACGACTCGCAGCACGACGGGAGCTCCTCGGAGGGGGGCGGGGTCATGCGGCAGGATCGCGAGGCGACGTGAACCGGGCGTGAGCGAGGAGTGACCTGGTCGTGCAGGTGCGCCGTCGGTCCGGGGCAGCACGAGGGCCTGCCCGGATGATCCGGGCAGGCCCTCGAGGTGGAGCTGGGTGGGACTACCTGCCCTGGCGCAGCGCGGTCCGGAGGTCCGCGTTGAGCTGGGAGATCACGTCGAGCGGGATCTCCTTGGGGCAGGCGCTGGAGCACTCGCCGATGTTGGTGCAGCCGCCGAAGCCCTCGTGGTCGTGCTGGGCGACCATGTCGACGACGCGGGTGTAGCGCTCCGGCTGGCCCTGCGGCAGCTCACCGAGGTGGGTGATCTTGGCGCCGAGGAACAGCGAGGCCGAGCCGTTGGGGCACGCGGCGACGCAAGCCCCGCAGCCGATGCAGGTGGCGACGTTGAAGGCGCGCATGGCCTTGTCCCGCGGTGCCGGCACCGAGTTGGCCTCCGGGGCCGAGCCGGTGTTGGCCGAGACGTAACCGCCGGCCTGGATGATCCGGTCGAAGGCCGAGCGGTCCACGATCAGGTCCTTGATGACCGGGAACGCGTTGGCGCGCCACGGCTCGATGGTGATCTCCTGGCCGTCGGTGAACGAGCGCATGTGCAGCTGGCAGGTCGTGGTGACCTCCGGGCCGTGCGCCTGGCCGTCGATCATCAGGTCGCACGAGCCGCAGATGCCCTCGCGACAGTCGTGGTCGAAGGCGACCGGGTCCTCGCCCTTCACGTTGAGGTCCTCGTTGAGGACGTCGAGCATCTCCAGGAAGCTCATGTCCTCGGAGATGTCCGTGACGTGATATCGGTGCATGGCACCGGCCGCGTCCTGGTGGGCCTGACGCCAGATGTTGAGGGTGAGGTTCACTTGTAGCTCCGCTGCTTCATCTCGATGGCCGTGTAGATCAGGTCTTCCTTGTGCAGGACCGGTTGGCCCTCGTCGCCACCGAACTCCCAGGCCGCCACGTAGGCGAACTCCTCGTCGTGTCGCAGCGCCTCGCCCTCGTCGGTCTGGGACTCGGCACGGAAGTGGCCACCGCAGGACTCGCGCCGGTTGAGGGCGTCGATGCACATCAGCTCACCGAGCTCGATGAAGTCGGCGACGCGGCCGGCCTTCTCGAGGCTCTGGTTGAGGCTCTCGGCGGTGCCGAGGACCTTGAGGTTGGTCCAGAAGTCGATCTTGAGCTGCTGGATCATGTCGATGGCCTTGCGCAGACCGGGCTCGGAACGCTCCATGCCGCAGTACTCCCACATGATCTGGCCCAGCTCCTTGTGGTAGCTGTCCGCGGAGCGCGTGCCGTTGATGGAGAGGAACCTCGCGATGCGCGACTCGACCTGCTCGCGCGCCGCCACGACAGCCTCGTGCTCCTCGGTGACGGCCGGGAACGGGCCGTCGGCGAGGTAGTCGCGGATCGTGTTGGGCAGCACGAAGTAGCCGTCGGCCAGGCCCTGCATCAGCGCCGAGGCGCCGAGGCGGTTGGCGCCGTGGTCGGAGAAGTTGGCCTCGCCGGTCACGAAGAGCCCGGTGATGTTGGACTGCAGGTGGTAGTCGACCCAGAGGCCGCCCATCACGTAGTGCACGGCGGGGTAGATCCGCATGGGGACCTCGTAGGGGTTCTCGCCCGTGATGCGCGCGTACATGTCGAAGAGGTTGTCGTACTTCTCGCGGATGCCGTCGTCGCCGAAGCGGGCGATGGCGTCGGTGAAGTCGAGGTAGACGCCGCGGCGGAAGTCGCCGACCGTCGGGCCGACGCCGCGGCCCTCGTCGCAGACGTTCTTGGCCTGGCGCGACGCGATGTCGCGGGGCACCAGGTTTCCGAACGCGGGGTAGATCCGCTCCAGGTAGTAGTCGCGGTCCTCCTCGGGGATGTCGCGCGGGTCCTTCTCGCAGTCCTCAGCCTTCTTGGGCACCCAGATGCGGCCGTCGTTGCGCAGCGACTCGCTCATCAGGGTCAGCTTGGACTGGTGCTCGCCCGAGACCGGGATGCAGGTCGGGTGGATCTGGGTGTAGCACGGGTTGGCCATGTAGGCGCCCTTGCGGTGCGCGCGCCACGTCGCGGTGACGTTGGAGCCCATCGCGTTGGTGGAGAGGAAGAAGACATTGCCGTAGCCGCCGGAGGCGAGCACGACGGCGTCGGCGAGGTGGGTCTCGATCTCGCCGGAGACCAGGTCGCGGGCGATGATGCCGCGGGCCTTGCCGTCCACGACGATCAGCTCGAGCATCTCGTGGCGGGTGAACTGCTGGACCGTGCCGGCCGCCACCTGGCGCTCCATGGCCTGGTAGGCGCCCAGGAGCAGCTGCTGGCCGGTTTGGCCGCGGGCGTAGAAGGTGCGGGAGACCTGGACGCCGCCGAAGGAGCGGTTGTCGAGAAGACCGCCGTAGTCGCGCGCGAACGGGACGCCCTGGGCGACGCACTGGTCGATGATGTTGACGCTGACCTCGGCCAGTCGGTAGACGTTCGACTCACGCGAGCGGTAGTCGCCGCCCTTGACCGTGTCGTAGAAGAGACGGAACGTCGAGTCGCCGTCCTCCTTGTAGTTCTTGGCCGCGTTGATGCCGCCCTGGGCGGCGATCGAGTGCGCCCGTCGAGGGGAGTCCTGGTAGCAGAAGGACTTCACGTTGTAGCCGGCCTCGCCCATCGTCGCGGCGGCGGCGCCACCGGCCAGGCCGGTGCCGACGATGATCACGTCGAGCTTGCGGCGGTTGGCCGGGTTGACCAGGCGGTTCTCGAACTTGCGCGTCGTCCAGCGGTCCGCGATGGGACCGGTCGGAGCGGCGGCGTCGACGATGTTCTCGCCGGGCGTGTAGTAGCCGTGGGCGTCGTCGGAGGTCTGCACCGAAGCGCTGTTGAGCGGCGTGGTGCCGTCGTGGAGGGTGGATCCAGCCATGTCGAGGACTCCCTTACTTCTCGATGATGCCGAGCAGGACGGACAGGGGCACGAGCGAGAAGCCGCCAGCAACGACGACCGCCAGGACCCATCCGGCGAGCTTGGCGCGCGTGCGGGACGCGGCGGTGTTGGTGAGGCCGAGCGTCTGCGCGGCGCTCCAGGTGCCGTGGTGCAGGTGGAGAGCGAGCGCCGTCATCGCCACGAGGTAGATGATCGTCATCCACCACAGGTCGAAGGTGTCGACCATGAGGGTGTAGGGGTTGTCGGTCTCGCCACCTGCGGGGTTGACCTTGCCGATGGAGAAGTTGAGCAGGTGCCAGACCAGGAAGACCAGGATCGTCACACCACCCCAGCGCATGGTGCGCGAGGAGATCGACGAGTGCCGGTTCTTCTTCACGGCGTACTTCACAGGGCGGGCCGCGCGGGCGCGACGGGCCAGGATCAGCGCGCTGGTCACGTGGACCACCAGCGAGACGATCAGGCCCAGTCGCAGGATCCACAGCAGTCCCGACTCGGGGAGCAACGGCTCACCGATGGTGCGCAGGTGCTCGGCGTAGTCGTTGAACTTCTCCTCGCCCCCGAACGCCTTGAGGTTCCCGTACATGTGCGAGAGGACGAAGCCGATGAACACGAGGCCGGAGACGGCCATCATGAGCTTCAGTGAGATGGTCGAGCGCGATGCGCGCGAGCCCTTGACGAGGGTCGGTCGTGAGTCCGTGGTTGCCACGAGAACCCACTTTACGTCCGTGGTGGACACGTGCGTGCCGCGGGGCGTGTGACAAACACCCCAGCCGGGGTCGTTGCCACGGATCAGCGCGGTGCAGTGGTGCGCGGTGCGGCCGTCATCTCGACCATGGTCGTCGCCAGCTCGTCGACGGCCTCGGTCCAGGTGCGCTCCAGCGCGAGCTCGCGGGCCCGGGCCCCGAGCAGCGCTCGGTGGCGGTCGGAGACGACGGACTCGACGGCCTGCAGGAAGGAACGACCTTCACCGGGGGCGTGCAGCAGCCCGGTCTCGAGGCTGCGCACCACGTCGGTCGCGCCGCCCGAGCGGGGGGCCACGACCGGGACGCCGCTGGCCGCGGCCTCGCGCAGGACGTGCGAGCAGGTCTCGTGCTCGCCCGGGTGCACCAGCACGTCGAGCGAGGGCAGGGCGACGGTGAGGTCGCCGGTGGTGAGGGTCCCGGTGAGCTTGGCGTCGGGCAGCCGCTCCTCGAGCCAGCCACGCTGCGGGCCGTCGCCGATGACCACCGGACGGATCCCCGGCAGGGAGGCGAGCTCCGCCAGGCGTCGTACGCCGTGGCGCTTGTGGAGGCTCCCGACGAAGCCGACCACCACCAGTGGGACGGCGCGGGAGCGGGAGCGTGACCAGGAGCCGTGCAGCCACTCGTCGCGCAGGGAGGGGGTAAACGCCGTGGAGTCGACCCCGGGACGCCACAGGTCGACGTCGACGCCGAACTCGGTCATCCGCTCGACCATCCAGGAGGAGGTGACCAGCACGCGATCGGCACGGGCCGCCACCTTGGCGCGCCAGTAGTCCGCGGTCTGGTCGAGGACCGGCGACTGCTCGACCACGAGCGACGCCACTGTGGTGCGGTGCGTGTGCTTCAAGGCCTTGCGACCGAGCGGGCCGGGCGAGGTGACGTGGACCAGGTCCGGGGCGAAGTCGTCGAGCGCGGCGCGCACCTGCGCGCCGACCGGTTCCAGCGGTCGGACCCGGACCACGTCACAGCCGCGGTAGGAGGTCAGGCCAGGAGCCGGCGCGATGATCCGGACCGAGTGCCCGGTGTCGACGAGGCGGTCGACCACGGCCTTGAGCGTGGTCGTCGTGCCATCGACGGCGGGATAGAACGTCTCGGTCACCAGGGCGATCCGCATGGCCAGATCATGGACCGACCGAGCGACCACGCCCCTGCCTTCGGATGGCCGCGCCGTGAACAGTTTGGCCGCGTCGTCACCGGGTAGGTACCCGGTCGTCTCGACCGTCATCCGAAGGGCAGGGCCATGAACCAACCACACGGGCCGCAGGTCGGCGCCGAGCTGGCCGAGCTCTACCTGAAGGGCAAGAGCACCCTGCCGCTGGTGGCCGGGGAGGTCAACGGTGCCGCCGACAACGTGCAGGGGGCCACGATCTACTCCGCGATGAGCCGCTCCGCGGCACTCGGCCTCGGCGCGTCCGGCTGCTACGACTCGTTCTCGGCCGCGCGCAGCTCGCTCTCGATGCGCCTGGAGACCCTGGGCCAGCAGCTCGACACCGCGGGCATCAACATCATGAAGACCGCGCGCGACCTGGCCGACGTCGACGCGGCGACGTCGACCGCGTTCCGCAACCACGGTGGAGAATTCCCGCAGTGAGCATCATGGGCAAGGCCGCCGGGATCCAGGAGGCGTTGCGCAACGGGTGCGGCCACCCGTCGCACGACGAGGCCATCAACTCGATCCCCGGTCTCTTCGAGCCGTGGGACGACATGCCCGAGCCGAGCCAGTTCGACACCGCCATGACCAGTCTCGCCGCTGCGATGACGAACTTGTCCTCGGGTGAGGTCGACAGCGACCCGATCAGCAACACTCCGGTGTCGGTGAACATGAACCTGCTCGAGATCAACAGCGTGGCAGGCGAGCTGACGGAGTGGGAGGGCGAGGCGATGGAGTCGTTCCGCGACCACGTCCAGACCCCGTTCCCCGGTGTCACCAAGAACCTCTACAACGCCGCGGCCGTGCTCTACGGCGCCGCCGAGGCCGAGAAGGCCATGTGGGAGGCCGCCACCAACGACCTGAACGAGATCGCCGACAAGGCGATCAGCGCGGCCGACAAGATGTGCGAGACCGGCAGCGGGCAGGCGTCGTTCTGGATCACCGTCACCGCCTCCGTGGTCGGCGTGGTGCTCGCGGTGCCCACGGCCGGCGCCAGCGTCGCCGCCGTGGCCGGGGTCTTCGCGGTGGTCGGCTCGGGCGTGGCGACCGACTGGAACATCGACACTCCCGAGGAGGCCGTCGAGAAGATGGCATCGGCCCTGCAGACGTTGCAGGAGAAGCTCCACGAGACCGAGTCCAAGATCCAGGCCGCGCTCGACGGCGTCAACGAGGCGCTCGCCGAGGGCGGCAACGGCTACCAGCTCCTCAGCTCCGTCTCGCTCTTCGACGGCCCCGGTGGCATCGAAGGGAGGGGCTGACATGACGACCTACCCCGAGGCGGCGGCCCGCATCGACCTCGAGGTCATGACGCCCAACGAGCAGCTGTTCGGACGACTCCGAGGCAAGTACGACGTCACGATCACCATCGCGCCGGGCTATGCCGCACGAGCCGGAGACCGGGAGACAGCCGTCCAGCTCGGCCGCCTCTGCCGGTTGATCTTCGTGCACCGGGCCGAGCGACTCCAGCGCATCGAGGAGCAGACCATGCAGCCCGGTGCGCCCGAGCCCGAGACCGAGAAGGATCACGAGTTCGCGCGCCGCTACGAGCAGCTGAGCGTGAGCGAGACCTCGTCGGACGCCACGATGACGCTCACCGTCGTCGGGCTCTCCACCTGGTCGTGGGAGATCGCCCCCGGCACCGCCGACCGCCGTGGGAGCGACGGCGTTGCCGCGTCCGCGACCGAGGTCGCCAACGCCGTGGCGCTGCGGCTCGCCGACGAAGTGCGTCTGCTCAACATCCGCGTCTACCACGACCATGAGTGAGGCACGACGTGTCGCCGGGGCGCTCGTCGCGTGCCTGGCCGGCCTCGCGCTGGTCTCGTGCGGCGACGAGGAAGACGACGTGGTCGTGGGTGCCGCCGGTGCGAGCATCGAGGGTGAGCAGAGCCTCGTCCAGCTGCCGCACGGCCGGCTGACCTTCGAGGTCACCGACGCCGAGGAGATCCCCGACGGGGCAGCCTCCGACGCGCCGAGCGACGGTCGGTTCGTGGGCGTCGACTGGACCTGGGAGCCCGGGGCGGGAGTTCCCTCCCTGGTGTCCGGCTTCCTCATCGCCGACGAGGTGCCCGCGGACGTGCGGGTGCAGGTCGACGGTGCCTGGCACGACCTCGGCTCGGCCTACGACACCTCGGCCGGAGGGGTGGCGGGCGCCACCTTCTTCGTGCCGGCGGGGGACGACGTCATCGCCGCCGACGTGACGCTCG
The DNA here is from genome assembly GCF_900113685.1 of Nocardioides psychrotolerans. Classification (GTDB taxonomy): domain Bacteria; phylum Actinomycetota; class Actinomycetes; order Propionibacteriales; family Nocardioidaceae; genus Nocardioides; species Nocardioides psychrotolerans. The sequence goes on along the minus strand of NZ_FOQG01000001.1, from coordinate 73,025 downwards.
CCGTGGACTTCGACGGCGTCGAGCAGACCGTCCAGGGCGACGGGTCGGGCCTCGAGGCCGGTGTCGCGGCACCCATGTACGAGATCACGGACGAGCCCACGAGGCCGGAGTGCCCTGCGGTGCTGTCGCCGGCCACAGTGGTGGGCGAGGCGACCTGCGAGGCCGCCTTCGTCGAGCTCCCCTACGTCACCGACCTCGGGTGGGCTGCGTCAGGCACGACCTGGGTCGTGGCGGACCTCAGTGTCACCGTCGCCGAGGTGACGGTCGAGGGCGAGGACCAGCCCGTCGTCGAGCAGAAGGAGACCATCAGCCTCGACGGGGCGGAGCCCACGGCCGTCCTGCTGGACGAGAACGGCTCCGGTGGCGTCCTGCGGACCCAGTCGGTGTTCGCGAGCGAGGTCGGTGCTGCCCGGAGGCTGAGCTACTCGCGCAGCCTCACCACCTCGCAGGGTCCCGGCGTCGCCGAGGTGACCGGAGAGCTCACTGCTCCTGCCCCGTGACCACGCCGGCGCCGGCGCCGGCGTGGCACCATGCCGCATGACCACAGCCCGCCCGGCCCCGGGGGCAACGCCCGCGCGCCGCGTCATCGTCATCGTCACGATCGCGTCTTTCTCGGTCGCCGCCCTGCTGGGGGTGCTGGCGCTGCTCGGCGGCGGGGAGTTCGGCGAGACCCAGGTGCAGGTGCTGCTCACGACCCTGGTCGTGGGGGTCGTGAGCGTCGCGGTCCTCTGCTACCTCGCCACCGCCGGCACGTCGTACCAGGCCGTGGGCGCGTTCGGAGGCCTCGCCGCCGTGGTCCCCCTCGCGACCTCGCTGCTGATGATCTGGGGCGGGGACGACCGGTTCGCGGACGGGCTCGTGGAGGCCTTCGGCGTGGGGACCATCGCCGCCGCGACGTTGGCGCAGGCCTGCCTGCTGCTGGTGCTCGTGGCCGGACGGGGTCCCGGCCTGCGCGTCCTCCTCGCCCTCACCCTTCTCCTCGCGACGCTGCTGGCCGCGATCCTGAGCGCCCTGGTGCTCGGCGCGGACGCCGACGACGACGTCACGGCGCGCTTGATCGGGGTGATCGCGATCCTCGACGTGCTGGGCACGGTGGTGGTCGCGGCGTTGGCGAAGTTCGGGCCCGAGGAGCGCGGTGACGGGGTGCGCGCGAGCGTCGCGGTGCCGCCCGACCTGCTCGATGCCGTGGACCGGCGGGCCGCGGAGCAGGGCCGGACCCGTCAGCAGGTCGTGGAGGACGCGCTCCGCTCCCACATCGGGTCACCGACGTCGTGACCTGTCCACAACGTCACACTCCCTGGAACAGGTTCTCGGGTTGCTCCTATGGTTCGCACCATGACTGTTGAGGGGACTCCCGCCGCACGGGTCGACGGCGGCCTGGACGAGCCCACGGAGCTGGAGCCCGAGCAGGGGACCCTCGACCTGGCCTCGCCGGAGGACCGGCACACGCTGGCGGACTGGGAGGCCGCGACCGCGGCCGTGCTGCGCAAGTCGCGCCGGATGAAGGATGACGACCCGGACTCGCTGGTCTGGAAGAAGCTGACGCGCACCACGCTCGACGGCATCGACGTCACGCCCCTCGGCACCGCCTCCCTCCTCGACGACCTCAGCACCAGCGGTCGCCCGACCCGCTCGGGCGACTGGGACATCCGTGCTCACCTCCGTGCCCACGACGGCCAGGACGCCAAGGCGCTCAACGAGACCGCGCTGGTCGACCTCAACGGCGGCGTCACGTCGCTGTGGCTCCAGGTCGCCGCCGACGCCGACCTCGCGAGCCTCCTCCACGACGTGCTCCTCGACCTCGCGCCCGTGGTGCTCGACGCCACCGACGACCAGCTCGCGCTGGCCCGGGTGTTCCTCGACGTCCTCGGCGACACGACGCCGGCTCCCGGCACCAACCTCGGCGGCTCGGGCGACAGCCTGGTCGAGGTGGCGCAGCTCGCCCACGAGCGCGGCGTCCTCGGAGTCGTGGTCGACGCCACCGCCGTGCACGACCGGGGCGCCTCGGACGCCCAGGAGCTCGGCTGGTCGGTAGCGGCCGGGGCCGACGCGTTGCGCCGGCTGACCGGGGCCGGTCTGTCGGTCGACGAGGCGGCCGGGCTCATCGAGTTCCGCTACGCCGCCACCGACGACCAGTTCGCCACCATCGCCAAGCTCCGGGCCGCGCGTCGCCTCTGGGCGCGCGTGGTCGAGCTCAGCGAGGGCACGACGACCACGCAGCGCCAGCACGTCGTCACGAGCCGGCCGATGATGAGCACCTACGACCCCTACGTCAACATGCTGCGCACCACGGTGGCCGCGTTCGCCGCCGGCGTCGGTGGTGCCGACGCCGTGACCGTGCTGCCCTTCGACAGCCCGCTGGGCGCGCCCGAGGTGCTCGGGCGCCGGATCGCGCGCAACACCTCCGCGCTGCTCATCTCCGAGTCCCACGTCGCCAAGGTCGCCGACCCGGCCGGCGGCTCCTACGCCGTCGAGAAGCTCACCGACGACCTCGCCGTCGCAGGCTGGGCCGAGCTCGGTCGCATCGAGGAGGACGGACCTGCCGCCCTCGAGGAGCGCATCGCCGAGGCGGCGGGCAAGCGCGAGGTTCTGGTCGCCAAACGCCGGATGCCCATCACCGGGCTCACCGAGTTCCCCCACCTCGCCGAGACGCGGCCCGAGCGCCGGGCCGACGGCGCCTTCGACGGTGTACGTCGCTACGGCGCGAGCTTCGAGGCCCTCCGCGACGACCCGGCCATGACCCCGGTCTTCCTGTCCACGCTCGGCACCATCGCCGCACACACGGCTCGGGCCACGTTCGCCGCGAACCTCCTCGCCGCAGGAGGCATCGCGGTCGAGGTCGCCGGTGCCACGTCAGGCGTGGACGACCTGCTCGCGGCCTACGCCGACCAGCCGGTCGTGTGCCTGGCCGGCAGCGACACGACGTACGCCGAGTGGGGCCAGGAGGCCATCACCGCGCTCCGCGGGGCGGGCGCGAGGCATGTCGTGCTCGCGGGGGTCTCGACGGGCTCCGCCAGCGAGGCGTACGGCGCTGACGACGGGTTCGTCCTCGGTGTGGACGCGCTCGACTTCCTGACCAGGACGAGGGAGAAGCTGGCATGAGCGTTCCGAAGAGCTTCGCTGCGCTGCCGCTCAAGGGGGTCTCGACGCGGGCTCCTGCGTCGCCCGGCTCGATCGGCGCGCTCGGCGCAACGCCGTGGACGAGCCCCGAGGGGATCGACATCCTCCCGGTCTACGGCCCCGAGCACCTCGAGGGCCTCGACGCGCTCGACACCCTGCCGGGCCTGAGCCCGTTCCTGCGCGGGCCCTACCCGACGATGTACACCACGCAGCCGTGGACGATCCGTCAGTACGCCGGGTTCTCCACCGCGGAGGAGTCCAACGCGTTCTACCGCCGCAACCTCGCGGCCGGCCAGAAGGGCCTCAGCGTCGCCTTCGACCTCGCGACGCACCGGGGCTACGACTCCGACCACCCGCGCGTGCGCGGCGACGTCGGCATGGCCGGCGTGGCGATCGACTCGATCTACGACACCCGCACCCTCTTCGACGGCATCCCGCTCGACGAGATGTCGGTGTCGATGACGATGAACGGTGCGGTCCTGCCCGTCCTGGCGCTCTACATCGCCGCGGCCGAGGAGCAGGGGGTGAAGCCGGAGCAGCTCGCGGGGACGATCCAGAACGACATCCTCAAGGAGTTCATGGTCCGCAACACCTACATCTACCCGCCGGCGCCGTCGATGCGGATCATCTCCGACATCTTCAGCTACACCGCGGCGAAGATGCCGCGCTTCAACTCGATCTCGATCTCCGGCTACCACATCCAGGAGGCCGGGGCGACGGCCGACCTGGAGCTGGCCTACACGCTGGCCGACGGCGTGGAGTACATCCGCGCCGGCCTCGCCACAGGAATGGGCATAGACGACTTCGCGCCACGGCTCTCGTTCTTCTGGGCCATCGGGATGAACTTCTACATGGAGATCGCCAAGATGCGGGCGGCTCGTGCCCTGTGGGCCCGGCTGGTGCGCGACTTCGAGCCGCAGAACCCCAAGTCGCTCAGCCTGCGCACGCACAGCCAGACCTCCGGCTGGTCGCTGACCGCCCAGGACGTCTTCAACAACGTGGGCCGCACCTGCATCGAGGCGATGGCCGCGACGCAGGGCCACACCCAGTCGTTGCACACCAACGCCCTCGACGAGGCGATCGCGCTGCCGACCGACTTCTCGGCCCGCATCGCGCGCAACACCCAGCTGCTGCTCCAGCAGGAGAGCGGCACGACCGGCACGATCGACCCGTGGGCCGGCAGCTACTACGTCGAGCGCCTGACCCACGACCTGGCCGAGCGCGCCTGGGCACACATCCAGGAGGCCGAGGCAGCCGGCGGCATGGCCAAGGCGATCGAGCAGGGCATCCCGAAGATGCGCATCGAGGAGGCGGCCGCCCGCACCCAGGCGCGCATCGACTCGGGCACCCAGAAGGTCATCGGCGTCAACACCTACCGCCTCGCGGCGGAGGACAAGCTCGACGTGCTCCGCGTCGACAACGACGACGTCTACCGCCAGCAGATCGCCAAGCTCGAGCGCCTGCGCGCCGAGCGCGACGACGACGACGTACGACGCACGCTCGAGGCGTTGACGAACAGTGCCGAGCGCGGCGCGTCGGCCGGCTCGACCAGCGGGGCCTCGCTCGACGGCAACCTGCTCGCGCTCGCGGTCGACGCGGCGCGCGCGAAGGCCACCGTCGGTGAGATCTCCGACGCGCTGGAGAAGGTCTACGGGCGCCACCAGGCGGTGATCCGTACGATCAGCGGCGTGTTCAGGGACGAGGCCGGCAGCGCCGCAGGAACGCTCGTGAAGCAGGTGCTCGACGCCACCGCGGAGTTCGAGGAGGCCGAGGGGCGCCGACCGCGCATCCTGGTCGCCAAGATGGGCCAGGACGGCCACGACCGCGGCCAGAAGGTCGTCGTCTCCGCCTTCGCCGACATGGGCTTCGACGTCGACGTGGGCCCGCTGTTCTCCACCCCCGAGGAGGTCGCGCAGCAGGCGGTCGACGCCGACGTGCACGTCGTCGGGGTCTCGTCCTTGGCTGCCGGCCACCTCGCGCTGCTCCCCGCGCTGAAGAACGCGTTGGCCGAGCAGGGGCGCCCTGACATCATGATCACGATCGGTGGCGTCATCCCGCCCGACGACGTGCCCGTGCTCAAGGAGATGGGCGCCGTCGCGGTGTTCCTGCCCGGCACGGTCATCGCCGAGTCGGCCCTCGACCTGCTGGCCCGGCTGCGGGAGCAGCTGGACCACTAGTCGGGTGTGCCCGATGGTGTGCCCGATGGTGTGCCCGGCATGAGGGAGACGGCCGAGGACAAGGTCGCGCGACTCGTCGCGGGCATCCGCGCCGGCCGGCGTGCTGCGGTCTCGCAGGCCATCACGCTGGTCGAGTCGTCCAGGCGCGAGCACCGGGTCGAGGCGCGGGCGCTGCTGACCGAGCTCGCCGGTCTCGACACCGGCGACCGGGCCCCGGCAGTCCGCGTCGGGATCTCCGGCGTGCCCGGCGTCGGGAAGTCCACCTTCATCGAGGCGCTCGGCTCGCGACTCACCGCCGCAGGTCATCGCGTCGGCGTGCTCGCGGTCGACCCCAGCTCGGTGCGCACCGGCGGGTCGGTGCTCGGCGACAAGACCCGCATGGCGCGTCTGGCGGCCGACCCGCAGGCGTTCATCCGCCCGTCCCCGTCCGCCGGCACGCTCGGCGGCGTCGCGCGGGCGACGGTCCAGGCGATGGCGGTCCTCGAGGCGGCGTCGTACGACGTCGTGCTGGTCGAGACGGTCGGCGTCGGGCAGTCCGAGGTCACCGTGGCCGGCATGGTCGACACGTTCCTGTTCCTGACCCTCGCGCGCACCGGCGACCAGCTGCAAGGCATCAAGAAGGGCATCCTCGAGATCGCCGACGTCGTGGCGGTCAACAAGGCGGACGGTGACCGCGAGCAGGAGGCCCGCGGGGCCGCCCGTGAGCTCGCTGGCGCCCTGCGTCTGGTGCGCGGCAAGGGGGAGTGGGCGCCACCGGTCGTCACCTGCTCAGGGCTCACCGACGTCGGTGTCGGCGACCTGTGGGAGCGGGTCCTCGCGCACCGGGCGCACCTCGGGGCGGAGGGCCTGAGCGCCAAGCGCGCCGAGCAGCAGCTCGACTTCACCTGGGCGCTGGTGCGCGACGAGCTCGAGCAGCGGTTGCGGCACTCGCCCGGGGTGCGCGAGATCCGCGACGACGTGCGCGCCCGGGTGCTGGCGGGGGAGCTGCCGGCGACCGTCGCCGCCGACCGCATCCTGGCCGCCTACGACCAGGACGCCTGAGCGTCATCCGAGCCGCACCTCGCTGCTGCTCGCCGGTGAACTAACGTATCGGCTGATGACCGAGACTGCCGCCCAGACCATCGCCTCCGTCGTCGACGAGCACGACGCCGAGCTGGTCGGGCTGCGTCGGGACCTGCACCTGCATCCCGAGCTGTCGTGGTCGGAGCACCGCACCACCGACCTCGTCGCTGCCCGGCTCGAGGCCGCCGGCTGGCGGGTCACGCGCACGCCCGAGACCGGGCTGGTCGCGGAGCTCGGGACCGGTCGGCGCGTGGTCGCCCTGCGCGCCGACATGGACGCACTGCCCGTGCAGGACGTGACGGGGGAGCCGTGGGCCAGCTCGGTGGCCGGCCTGGCCCATGCCTGCGGCCACGACGTGCACGTCGCCGCGCTGGTGGGTGCGGCGCTCGCCCTGGCCCAGGTGGTTCACGAGCACCCGCTCGACGGCCGGGTGCGGCTGCTGCTCCAGCCGGCTGAGGAGGTCATGCCCGGGGGTGCGCTCCACCTGATCGCGCAGGGCGTCCTCGACGACGTCGAGCAGATCTTCGCGCTGCACTGCGACCCGGCGATCGACGTTGGGAGCATCGGCCTGCGCACCGGATCGCTCACCAGTGCAGCCGACCGGATCGAGGTCCGCCTCGCCGGCACCGGCGGGCACACCTCGCGGCCGCACCTCACCGGCGACCTGACCTTCGCGCTGGCGAAGGTCACCACCGAGCTGCCGGCGGTGCTCAGCCGGCGCATGGATCCCCGGGCCGGGGTCAGCGTCGTCTGGGGGATCATCCAGGCCGGGTCCGCGGCCAACGTCATCCCCGACCGGGGCCTGGCCGCCGGCACCGTGCGCATCCTCGACGCGGTCGCCTGGCACGAGTGCGAGCAGATCGTCCGCGATGCCATCCACGACCTGGTGCGCCCCTACGGCGTGACCGCCACGGTCGACTACCAGCGTGGTGTTCCACCGGTGGTCAACGACGCCGGCTCCATCGCGGTGCTCGCTGCGGCCGTGCGCGAGGGACTGGGGCCCGAGGCGCAGGTGGGCGTGCTGCAGAGCCTCGGGGGTGAGGACTTCGGCTGGTACCTCGACACGGTTCCCGGAGCGATGTTCCGCCTCGGCACACGGGCACGGGGCGGACCGACCTACGAGCTGCACCAGGGCAACCTGCGGGTGGACGAACGGGCCATCGGGATCGGGGCCAGGATCCTCGCCGGAGCGGCCGTGACGGCCCTCGGCCTCGCGGGTAGGTAACAACTTCGTCACAGGCCGCACCGCAGCCACCGGAGGGCCTAGGGTGCTGAACTGATTCAACCCCCGAACTTCCTGGGGATCCCCTTAGAACCAAGGAGGCGTCTTGCGACGCACTACGAAGCTCGCGGCCCTGCTCACGGCCGGAATCCTCTCGCTCGCTGCCTGCGGCGGCGACGACACCGAGGCCAGCGACACCCCCACGGGCGGGGACGCCCCCACCTCTGACGTCAAGGTCGGCATGGCCTACGACGTCGGTGGCCGAGGCGACCAGTCCTTCAACGACTCCGCAGCCGCCGGTCTCGACCAGGCGGTCGAGGAGTTCGGTGTCGAGACCCAGGAGTCCGAGGCCGAGGACGGCGAGGCCGAGACCGCTCGCGAAGAGCGCCTGCGCACCTTCGCCGACGCCGGCTACAACCCGATCATCGCGGTGGGCTTCGCCTACGCCGCCTCGGTCGGCAAGGTCGCCGCCGAATACCCCGAGGTCGACTTCGCCATCATCGACGACGAGAGCCTGGTCGACGTGCCCAACGTCGCCAGCCTGGTCTTCGCCGAGGAGCAGGGCTCCTTCCTCGTCGGTGCCGCGGCCGCTCTCAAGAGCGAGTCGGGCAACGTCGGCTTCATCGGTGGCGTCGAGACGCCGCTGATCCAGAAGTTCGAGGCCGGCTACATCGCGGGTGCCCAGGCGGTCAACCCCGACATCGAGATCCAGTCGACCTACCTGACCCAGATCCCGGACTTCTCCGGCTTCGGTGACCCGGCCAAGGGCAAGACGGCCGCACAGGGCATGTACGACAACGGTGCCGACATCGTCTACCACGCTGCCGGCGGCTCCGGCGGCGGTGTCTTCGAGGCGGCCTCCGAGTCCGGCGCACTCGCCATCGGAGTCGACGCCGACCAGTACAACACCGCCGACCCGTCGCTCCAGGGCGTCATCATGACCTCGATGCTCAAGAACGTGAACGTCGCGGTCTACGAGTACCTCGCGGGCGTCGTCGACGGCTCCACCCCGGCCGGCGTGACCCGCTACGACCTCGCGGTCGACGGCGTGGGCTACTCCACCAGCGGTGGCCAGATCGACGACATCGTCGGCGACCTGGACGCGTTCAAGCAGCAGATCATCGACGGCGAGATCGAGGTCCCGACCACTCCGTGATCGGTTCCAGTCGCTTGAGGTAACACCTCGACGGGGCCGCAGGAAGCGCCACGGTGCTCCTGCGGTCCCCTCGTCATTTCAGGTCCTGAGGCGTGCCGGTAGCCTCGGCCGCAATCCCGAGGAGGTCTCCCCGTGTCCACCCCAGCTCCAGCTCCGGCAGCGCCGCCGGCAGGCGAGGCACCACTCGCCGTACGCCTGCGTGGCATCGGCAAGCGCTTCCCCGGCGTCATCGCCAACGACGACGTCAACATCGACGTGCGTCGCGGCACCATCCACGCGATCGTGGGGGAGAACGGCGCCGGCAAGTCGACGTTGGTGAAGATCCTCTACGGGGTCCAGGCGCCCGACTCGGGCACGATCGAGATCAGTGGCGAGCTGGTCTCGTTGGGCTCGCCCGCCGACGCGATCAAGCAGGGCGTCGGCATGGTCTTCCAGCACTTCATGCTGGCCGACAACCTCACCGTCCTCGAGAACGTCGTCCTGGGGGCCGAGAAGCTCCACGGCATCGGCGGCGCCGCGCGGGCCGAGATCAAGCGGATCTCGGACGCCTACGGTCTCGGCATCGAGCCCGACCACCTCGTGGAGGACCTCGGCGTCGGTGCGCGTCAGCGCGTCGAGATCCTCAAGGTCCTCTACCGCGGCGCCCGCGTCATCATCCTCGACGAGCCGACCGCCGTCCTGGTGCCGCAGGAGGTCGACGAGCTCTTCCACAACCTGCGCGGGCTGAAGGCCGAGGGCCTCGCGGTCATCTTCATCTCCCACAAGCTCGACGAGGTGCTCTCCGTCGCCGACGAGATCACCGTGATCCGCCGCGGCACCACCGTGCGCACGGTCGACCCCGTCGGCGTCACTGCCCGCCAGCTGGCCGAGCTGATGGTGGGCTCCGAGCTGCCGTCGCCGAGCACGGAGGCCTCCACGGTCACCGACAAGGTGCTGCTGCACATCGCGCACCTGTCCCTGCCGAGCCCCGAGGGACGCCCGCTGCTCGACGACATCTCCTTCGACATCCACAAGGGCGAGGTCCTCGGCATCGCCGGTGTCGAGGGCAACGGCCAGGCCGAGCTCGTGGAGTCCATCATGGGCATGCGCAAGGGCGCCACGGGAGATGTCGTCCTGCACGGGCGTGACCTGTCGACGACCTCCACGCGCGGTCGCCGCGAGGGTGGCATCGGCTACATCCCCGCGGACCGTCACCGTCACGGCCTGCTGCTCGACGCCCCCCTCTGGGAGAACCGCGTCCTGGGTCACCAGACCCGCGAGCCCAGCGCCAGCAGGGGCCTGATCGACAAGCGCGCCGCGCGCGCCGACACCCAGCGCATCATCGACGAGTACGACGTCCGCACGCCCGGCGTCGACACGCTGGCCCGCGCCCTCTCGGGCGGCAACCAGCAGAAGCTGATCGTCGGGCGCGAGATGGCCGGCGCCCCCATCCTGCTGGTGGCAGCGCACCCGACCCGTGGCGTCGACGTCGGCGCCCAGGGCGCCATCTGGGCCCACATCAAGAAGGCACGCCGGGAGGGCCTCGCGGTGCTGCTGATCTCCGCCGACCTCGACGAGCTGATCGGTCTCTCCGACCGGATCGAGGTGATCCTGCGAGGTCGCCTCGTGGGCTCCTTCGACCCCAGCGACGTCACCCCCCAGCAGCTCGGCTCGGCGATGACCGGTGCCGGCGACGACACGACGAGCAGGGAGACCGCATGAGCCCCCGTGTGACGAGGCTGGTCCTCGGTCTCGCAGCACCTCTGCTGGCCCTCGTGGCGGCGTTCGCGATCACCAGCCTGGTGCTGATCATCGCCGGCGACCCCGTCGGGGGCGTGTGGAGCACGATCTTGCAGGTGCCGGCCGAGCGCAACATGGCCAACATCATCAACAACGCCACCGTGCTCTACCTCTCCGGGCTCGCGGTCGCGGTCGGGTTCAGGATGAACCTCTTCAACATCGGTGTCGACGGGCAATATCGCGTCGCGGCCTTCACCGCAGCCGTGGTGGCGGGTGAGGCCTGGCTCCCGGGCTACCTCAACACCGCCCTGGCCATCGTGTGCGCGATGGCGGTCGGCGCCGCGTGGGCGGGCATCGCCGGTGTCCTGCGCGCGACGCGGGGCGTCAGCGAGGTCATCTCGACAATCATGCTCAACTTCATCGCCACGGGCCTGGTCGCCTACTTGCTGCGCAAGGTCGCGGTCCGTGAGGCGGGCAGCAACGAGATCGGCACCAAGGAGATCCCCGAGGGGAGCCGGATCCCCTCGATCCCGTTCAGCGACAACCCGGCGATCTCGCTCTACGGCTTCCTGGTGATCGCCGCCTTCTTCGGCTTCCTCTTCTGGTTCGTGCTGAACAAGACCCGCTTCGGCTTCGACCTGCGCGCCACCGGCCAGTCCACGACGGCGGCCGTCGCGAGCGGCATCAACGTCACCCGCATGACGATCGGTGCGCTGCTGATCTCCGGGGCGATCGCGGGCTTGGTGGGCCTGCCGATCCTCTTCGGTGATGCCTACGCCTACGGCTCGACCTTCCAGTCGGGCCTGGGCTTCGCCGGCATCGCCATCGCGCTGCTCGGTCGCAACAACCCGGTCGGGATCGCGGTCGGTGCGCTGCTCTTCGCGTTCCTCGACGAGCAGTCCAACCCCCTCCAGATCATCATCGGGGTCTCGCCCGACATCGTCGCGATCACCCAGGGAGTCATCGTGCTCACCGTGGTCGTCAGCTATGAGGTCGTCCGTCGCTACGGCGTCCGGCTCGAGCAGCGCCACGTGGCGCGGGCACTGGAGCAGTCCGACGAGCCTCCGGCCCCGACCGCAGGCACGGGCCACGACGAGAGCAAGGGAGTCACGGCATGAGCGACAACGTGAGCGTGGTCGCTGACGCGGCCGCCCCGACCAAGAAACCCCGCCGCAAGCTCGGCATCTGGTGGGTGCTCATCGGCCTGGGCGCCGCACTGTTCCTGCTCTCGGTCCTGCGGGTCGTCACCGGCGCCGACGACCTGACGTCGTCGGGCACCATCGCGGCGACGTTGATCGCCACCATGCCGATCATGCTGGCCGGCCTCGGCGGGCTCTGGTCCGAACGCGCCGGTGTGGTCAACATCGGCCTGGAGGGGATGATGATCCTCGGCACGTGGGGGGCCGGTTACTGCGGCTACCACTACGGCGCCTGGGCAGCCGTCATCGGTGCGATCCTGATGGGCATGCTCGGCGGCCTGATCCACGCGATCGCCACCGTGATCTTCGGCGTCGACCACATCATCTCGGGTGTCGCGATCAACATCATCGCGCTCGGTGCCGTCCAGTACCTCGCGTCGCTGACCTTCGTCGGACTGCCCGGCGGCGGCCAGACCCAGTCACCCAAGATCCCCGACGTCCCGACGATCACGATCGGGCCGCTGAGTGACGGGTTGAAGGAGATCGAGGACCAGGGCACCTTCCTGGTCTCCGATCTGGCCTCCGTGCTGCGCGCGCTCGTGACGAACCTGTCCTCGCTCGTGCTGATCTCGTTGCTGCTGCTCGTCGTGACCTACTACGTCCTGTGGCGCTCGTCGTTCGGTCTGCGGCTGCGCTCGGTCGGTGAGAGCCCCGCGGCGGCCGAGTCGCTCGGCGTCAAGGTCCTGCGCTACAAGTTCGCCGCCGTGCTCATCTCCGGTGGTCTCGCCGGACTGGCCGGCGGTTTCCTGGCCATGGTCGCCTCGAGCAACTACCGCGACGGCCAGACCGGCGGTCGGGGCTACATCGGCCTCGCCGCCATGATCTTCGGCAACTGGCGACCCGGCGGGCTGCTCGGCGGCTCCGCGCTCTTCGGATACACCGAGACGCTCGGGCTGCGTCAGGGCGGCACGTCGGTCCATGCGTTGCTGCTCGCGATCGCGGTGCTGGCGCTGGCCTTCGGCGTGTGGCAGGTCCGCAGGGGCGAGGCTGTCGCAGGTGCCGTCGTCGTGGGGCTGGGGGCCCTGCTCGGGGCGCTCTACCTCTCGATCGACGAGGTGCCGGGTGACTTCACCCGCATGACGCCCTACGTCATCACGCTGCTGGTGCTTGCCTTCGCCTCCCAGCGACTACGCATGCCGGCAGCCGATGGCCAGATCTATCGCAAGGGGAGTGCGGGCTAGCGCCCGGCCGCGATGGTGACGACGACGCACGACGACTTCGACTGGGCCGCACTGCAGGCTGAGGCGGTCACCGCGATGGAACGCGCCTACGCGCCCTACTCGCACTACCCCGTGGGTGCTGCGGCGCTGGTCGACGACGGCCGCCTGGTGACGGGCTGCAACGTCGAGAACGCTGCCTACGGCGTGGCCCTGTGTGCCGAGTGCGGTCTGGTGAGCCAGCTGCACATCACCGGTGGCGGCCGGTTGACCCACTTCGCCTGCGTGGACGGGCAGGGTGCGGTGCTGATGCCGTGCGGCCGCTGCCGGCAACTGCTCTTTGAGAACGGCGGCCCCGAGCTGCTGCTGCTGACGGTCTCGGGCGTGAAGCGGATGGATGAGGTGCTGCCGGATGCGTTCGGTCCCGACAACCTCGCTTGACCTGAGCGACCCCGAGGTCGTCGCCGACCCCTATCCGCACTTCGCGCGCGAGCGCGAGCAGCACGCGGTGGCCTGGCACGAGCCGACGCAGCGCTTCCTTACCTTCGCCCACGCAGCGGTGAGCACCGTGCAGCGCGACCGGCGTCTGGGTCGCCTCTGGCAGGACAAGGAGCCGCTCGAGCAGCTGGAGCCCTTCAACCTGCTGCACCGCAACCAGATGATGGAGAACGAGCCCCCCGAGCACACCCGGCTGCGGCGTCCGGTCGCTCGCGCGTTCGCGCGCGGTCACATCGAGCGGCTGCGGCCGCGGGTGCGCGAGCTGGCCGCTCAGCTGTTGGCCGACGTGGATCCGGCCGGCTTCGACGTCATCGCCGACTACGCCGAGCCCCTGCCGGTGCTGGTGATCGCCGACCTCCTCGGGGTGCCGCGCTCGTACGCCCCCGACCTGAGGGACTGGTCGCAGTCGATCGTCCACATGTATGAGGCCGCGCCGTCCCCGTCGACCGTCGAGGCGGCTGTTCGCGCGGCCACCGACTTCGCCGGGCTGGTGCGCGAGCTCGCGTCGGAGCGTCGCCGTGTGCCGGCCGAGGACCTGATCACCGACCTCGTGGCGACCGAGCTCACCGAGGACGAGGTCGTGGCCGCGGTCGTGCTGCTGCTCAACGCGGGCCACGAAGCCTCGGTCAACGTCTTCGGCAACGGTCTGGTCGCGATGCTGCGCCGCGGGTTGCGCCCGGGGGTCGACGTACCAGCTTGTGTGGAGGAGATGCTGCGCTTCGACTCCGCACTCCAGCTCTTCGAACGCACCGCCACCGAGCCGGTCGACGTGGCCGGGGTCGTGGTCGAGGAGGGGCAGCGGATCGCCGCCCTGCTCGGCGCGGCCAACCGCGACCCGGCGGTCTTCGAGCGGCCCGACGACTTCGAGGTGGCGCGCGAGGTCAACCCGCACCTGGCCTTCGGCGTCGGCGTGCACTTCTGCCTCGGGGCGCCCCTGGCACGCATGGAGCTGGCCGAGTCGGTGGCGGCGCTGTGGGAGACCCACCCCGGCCTCGTGCTGGCGGGCGAGCCCGAGAGCCGCGGCACCTTCGTGCTGCGCGGGCACCGATCGGTGCCGGTGCGGGCCATCTGACCGCTGGTCCTGTCCCTGTCCGGATGTCGCGTCCGGCCGAGCGAGTCCATGGCTGATCGATCCACCACCCGGGGTGGGGTGCCCTGCCGAGAGGCTCCCCACGGCAGTGGGGACACACCCGGTTAGGGTCAGGGCATGTCTCAGCACGACGCCGTCGAGGTCATCATCGCCAAGCGCGAGGGGGGCTCCCTCTCCGACAGCCAGATCGACTGGGTGATCGACGCCTACACGCGCGGTGAGGTCGCCGACGAGCAGATGTCGTCGCTCGCGATGGCCATCCTGCTCAACGGCATGGAGCGTCGCGAGATCGCCCGATGGACCGCGGCGATGATCGCGTCGGGGGAGCGGATGGACTTCTCCACGCTCTCGCGCCCGACCGCCGACAAGCACTCGACCGGTGGCGTCGGCGACAAGATCACCCTGCCGCTAGCGCCCCTCGTGGCCGCCTGCGGCGTGGCCGTGCCCCAGCTCTCCGGCCGCGGTCTCGGGCACACCGGCGGCACCCTCGACAAGCTCGAGGCGATCCCGGGCTGGCGCGCGGCCCTGTCCAACGAGGAGATGTTCGCCCAGCTCGAGTCGGTCGGCGCCGTGATCTGTGCGGCCGGCGACGGCCTCGCGCCCGCCGACAAGAAGCTCTACGCCCTGCGCGACGTCACCGGCACCGTCGAGGCCATCCCGCTCATCGCCTCCTCGATCATGAGCAAGAAGATCGCGGAGGGCACCGGGTCGCTGGTGCTCGACGTCAAGGTCGGCACCGGTGCGTTCATGAAGGACCTCGCGAAGGCCCGCGAGCTGGCCGAGGTCATGGTCGACCTCGGCAAGGACGCCGGCGTCCACACCGTCGCGCTGCTCACCGACATGAGCACGCCGCTCGGCCTCACGGCCGGCAACGGCATCGAGGTCGCCGAGTCCGTCGAGGTGCTCGCTGGTGGCGGGCCGGCCGACGTGGTCGAGCTGACCCTGGCCCTGGCTCGCGAGATGCTCGCCGGTGCCGGCCGCTCCGACGTCGACCCTGCCGAGAAGCTGGCCGACGGCTCGGCGATGGACGCCTGGAAGGCGATGATCCACGCCCAGGGCGGCGACCCCGATGCCTCCTTGCCGAAGGCTCGCGAGTCCCACGTCGTCACGGCGCCGTCGTCCGGCGTGCTGACCCGGCTCGACGCCATGGCCGTGGGCCTGGCCGCCTGGCGCCTCGGCGCCGGCCGCGCGCGCAAGGAGGACCCGGTGCAGGCCGGTGCGGGTGTCGTCTGGCACGCACGCCCGGGGGACCGGGTCGTCGAGGGCTCGCCGCTCTTCACGCTGCTCACCGACGAGCCCGCCCGGTTCGACCGGGCGCTGGCCTCGCTCGAAGGTGGCTATGACATCGAGGCCGACGCGGCGTCGTACGAGCCGCAGGCGCTGGTCATCGACCGCGTCTCCTGAGGCCCAGCCGCGGGTCTGTGGCGGCGGACGGACTGCCTGACGGCGTTGGTGGGCGCGAGTCGGCGCAACATCGCGCCCAGGGGGCTCAGCCCTCGAGCAGCAGGACGACCGACTCCGCGACGCAAGCCGGCTTGGCGACGCCGTCGATCTCGATGACGTGCTTGAGGGTGACCTGCTTGCCGGCCGGGACGTCGGTGACTTCACCGAGCGTGACTGTGACGCGGACCTGCTGGCCCACCAGGACCGGGTGGGGGAAGCGGACCTTGTTGACGCCGTAGTTGAGCTTGGCGCCGGGGGTGTTCATCGCGAACACCGTGCTGCCGAGGAGGGGGAGCAACGAGAGGGTGAGGTAGCCGTGGGCGATGGTGCCGCCGAAGGGGCCGCCCTTCGAGCGCTCGACGTCGACGTGGATCCACTGGTGGTCGCCGGTCGCGTCGGCGAAGGTGTTGACCCGCTCCTGGTCGATGGTCAACCACTCGCTGCTGCCGAGCTCCTCGCCGACTGCGGCGCTGATCTCGTCGAAGGTGGTGAACTCACGCATCGGGGCCTCCTGCGGCTGGTCCTGGGTCCGGGTCCGGGGGGTCGGGTCCGGTGATCTGGGTGGTGGTTGGATGACGACATGACCGTCACCCCTGCGGAACCTACCTCCCCCTCCCGCGACCAGGTCCGTCAGGCTCCCAAGGTCTTGCTGCACGACCACCTCGACGGAGGTCTGCGTCCGGCCACGATCGTCGAGCTCGCGGCCGAGGTCGGCCACGAGCTCCCCGCGTCCGACGCCGAGTCGCTGGGTCGGTGGTTCGTCGAGTCGGCCGACTCGGGCTCGTTGGTGCGCTACCTCGAGACCTTCGACCACACCGTGGCGGTCATGCAGAACGGTCCGGCGCTGACCCGCGTCGCCCGCGAGTGCGTCGAGGACCTCGTCGCGGACGGCGTGGTCTACGCCGAGGTCCGCTATGCCCCCGAGCAGCACGTCGAGGGCGGGCTGACGCTCCACGAGGTGGTCGCCGCCGTGCAGGAGGGTTTCGACGCGGCGACCGAGGCGGTGGGCGGGCGGATCGTCGTACGACAGCTGCTGACCGCGATGCGACACCAGGCACGCTCGATGGAGATCGCCGAGCTCGCGATCGCCTGGCGGGACAAGGGGGTCGCGGGCTTCGACATCGCCGGCGCCGAGGCGGGCTACCCCCCGACCCGCCACCTCGACGCGTTCGAGTACCTCCAGCGAGAGAACGCGCACTTCACGATCCACGCCGGCGAGGCCTTCGGGCTGCCCTCGATCTGGCAGGCCATCCAGTGGTGCGGCGCCGACCGGCTCGGTCACGGTGTGCGGATCGTCGACGACATCACCGTTGCCGACGACGGCACGGTCACGCTCGGCCGGCTCGCCGCCTACGTCCGTGACATGCGGATCCCGCTCGAGATGTGCCCCGCCTCCAACATCCAGACGGGGGCGGCCGCCTCGATCGCCGAGCACCCGATCGGGCTGCTGACCGAGCTGCGCTTCCGGGTCACTGTCAACACCGACAACCGGCTGATGAGCGACACCTCGATGACCTCGGAGATGCACGCGCTCGTCGAGGCGTTCGACTACACCCTCGCCGACCTGCGCTGGTTCACGATCAATGCGATGAAATCGGCCTTCCTGCCGTTCGACGAGCGCCTGGCGATCATCGACACCGTGATCAAGCCCGGCTACGCCGCGCTGGAGGTCTGAGGCCCGGACCCGCTCACCTCGGTCGTACGACGAACCACGGCACGTCCCAGCCGGCCAGCGCCAGGCCGTGGGTGCGGGCTGCCTCCTCGGCGACGTCGAGCACCCGTCCGGACGCGGGCTCGTAGATCTGCCACGCCGCGGCGGAGGCGCCGACGACCAGCACCACGTGCCGCGGCAGCCACCGGTCCCCGACGTAGAGCGCGACCGGGTGGCCGCCCCCGACCGCGGCCCGGACCTCGTCGAGCTCCTCGTGCAGCCCGATCCTGGTCAGGCGGATCGTGTGGGGCACGCCGGAGAGCGTCGTGAGGTGTCGGGCGACTGCCCACGGAGGAGTGCCGATCGCCCGCGGCCACGGCAGCTGGAGCCGGCCCGCGACGTCGTGCGGCCCGGTGACCCGGCGGTGCAGGCCCAGGGCCTCACGGGCGAACGTGGCGGACCGGGCGGACCGGGCGGTGGTGAACGCCGCGGCGTAGGCGGGCTCGGCCAGCATCCGGGCCGCCACGAGGACGCTCGCGCCGCACGAGCGTCGGTCGGGTTGCCGCAGGCCACCCCCGAGCACCTGGGCAGGGTCCCGTGCGGCCTCGCTCATCGGCGCGACCGGTCCAGCAGGTGCTGCAGGGCGTCCCAGGCGTCATGGGGAGACACGGGGCGACAACCCAGCTCGACGGCGTGGGCGACAACCCGCTGCTGGTCGTGCAGGAGGGCGAGCCCTCGTCGTACGAGCACGAGGGGAGGCTTGCGGCGCTCGCGCAGGTCGCGGTCGAGACGACGCCAGAAGGTCACCAGCGGGTGCTGGCGCACGCAGTAGGCCTCGGCCAGCCAGCCCTCGACCCGGCTGCGCGGCACCACCTCCTGGGCGAAGATGCCCTCGGCGACGAAGAGTCGGTTGCTGCCGAGGTCGAGGACCTGGGAGCCGCAACGGCCGTCGTGCGCGATGTCGTAGATCGGCACCTCTGCGCGGCCGGTGGTGCACAGCGACTCGAGGGCCGCGAGCGCGTCGTCCTGCAGCCACGAGTCGGGGTGGTCCCAGTCGACGATCCCGGCGTTGGCTCCCGACGTGATCCGCGGGAGGGTCGCGTCACTGCCGAACTTGTAGAAGTCGTCGAGGCGCAGCACGGGAAGCCCGAGGCGTTCGGCGAGGCGCGACTTGCCGGCTCCCGACGGACCGGCCAGGACGATGACCTGCGCGCGCACGCTGGTCATTGTGCCCCACGCGTTCGGCCGCGCCGACCCCCGCCGGTGTGGGACGCTGAGGGGGTGAACCTGTTCGCCGTGGCGGCGGTGGGCGTCGTGCTGGGGGCAGCGGCGTCCGGGGTGGCCATGGCCCTGGTCGAGGAGCGCGCCGACACCACCACCAGCACCGCTGTCCTCTCCGAGGACATGTCCGCCCGACAGTGCGCGATCGCGGTCCCGCCCGAGGCGATGCAGACGCTCGGCATCCTCGCCCAGCCCGGGCTCACCGGTCGCAACGAGTGCGAGGTGGCGCTCGGCTCGCGCGACATCCTGGTCTCGCGGCGGCCGCTGCTGTCGGGTGGGAGCGCTGCTGACCTGCCGGTCGCGGCGCGGCAGGCCTTCGAGATCGCCTGCGGCCTGCTGGCCGACGACACCTCCGAGGTGGAGCGCTCGCCCGGCTGGCTCGGACGTGGCTCGCGCGCCTGTGCCCGCACGCCGGCCGACGGCACGGGCATCTCCGAGGTGGTCCTGCTGACGAACGCCCACAGCCTGGTGGAGATCCGGGTGCTGCAGCTCGACCTGCCCGACGTCGAGCCGCTCCACGAGGGCCTGGCGGGGCTTGTTGCGGCGGCCGAGGTGGTGTGGTGATGCGCGGGTTCCTGCTGGGCCTGCTCGGCGCCGCCCTGGGCGCTGCTGCTGTCATCGGCGCGACCCTGACCTTCGACTCGCCCGCTCCGCCGGCTGCCGTGCCCGTGTCACCCACCTTCTGCGCCGACGCCCTGGGCGAGGTGGCGGCCACCTGGTCCCTGGTGATCGCTCCGCAGCAGACCGTCCGGGGCGACCGAGACCGGCTCACCTCCTGCGAGGCGACCAGCGAGGCCGGCGACGTGCGGCTGACGCTCACCGTCCTCGCCGTCGCGGGCGAGGAGGGACGGACCGTCGGCGAGCGATCGACCACCGCGTTGGTGGCGGCCTGCACGGCCATTGGGCCGGCGCCGTCGGACGAGGGCTGCAGTGGACCGGTGGAGACCGCCGACGACGTCGTCGGCTCAGCGGGCTCCTTCGTCACCACCGACGACGCGGCCGTCGTCACTATCCTCTTCACCGCGCCGCCCGACCAGGCCGGAGCCACCTCGAGCGACGTCGACCGGCTCACCCGTGCGCTGGTCGACCGGAGCGTGGTGCGGGGCTAGGAACTGGCCCACCACGTGGGGCAGCGCGTCGTCGGCCAGCGTGACGGCGAGCGCCTCCGGGACGTCCTGCACGGTGACCGACTGCCGCCCGCCCGCTGTAGTGGCCACGAGCGAGGTGAGGCCCACCCGCCGCTGGAACCACGTGGCGTGGAAGTTCCACCCGATGACGTCGTCGACGGCGAGGTGGTCACGACGCCGGGCGAGGCTGCCGGAGCGCGAGACGACGTAGCCGTCGACGAGCGTGTGCCCCAGGGCTGCGGCCCGGTCGGCGGACACCACGGCGGCCAGTGGCAGCAGGGCGACCGCCGGGACCAGCACCCACCAGCGCGCGTCGGTCAGCGCCACCGTGAGTGCCACCAGGCCGACCAGCGCAGCGACCGGCCCGACCCCGCGGGACCAGCGGCGGCGCCGGGCGGCCGGTCCGTGGGAGACCAGCGGCGCCGGCACGGTCGTGGTGGTGCCGAGGACGACGCCGGCGACCCGGGCCACGACGTCGCGTGGCGCGGGTGGGACGAGCATCGCGCTGCCGGCCGCATCGGCGCTGAGGCCGGTGACGATCGCCGACAGCCGGGCCCCTCCCGCGAGCCGGAGCCCGATCGGCTCGACGATGCTCACCCCAGCGACGCGCACCTCGTCGATGCTCGTCTCGCGGGTCGTCAGCAGGCCGCGTCGCAGGTGCCACGCGCCCCGGCTGCGCGTGAGTCGGAAGTTCCAGTTGGTCACCAGGTAGCCCGCCACCGAGATCACGCTCACGACCAGGCCGAACCCGACGGCCGCGGCCACGACGACGACCCACCCGGGCACCCCGAGCGACCACGAGCCGGGGTCCACGTCGTCGTAGAGGTCGAGGCTCCCGGCCACCTGGCTGCCGGCGCCGAGCAGGCCGACGGCGACGACCAGCCCGCTGCTGGTCAGCGGTGCCAGGCGGACCCATCCGAGGTCCAGGCTGACCACGGGGGCGTCGGTGTCAGCCGCGCCCGGCGCCTCGTCGTACGACATGGGGCCGGCCGCCCGGAGCAGGTCGCCGCGCAGAGCCCGCGCGCGCTCGACGGGCAGGCCATCGAGGTCGAGCTCGTCGTCCTCGGAGGCGCTGCTGGTGCCGGTGCCGATCCGCAGCGTCGTGAGGCCGAGGACGCGGTGGATGAGCGAGGCGGTGAGGTCGACCGTGCGGACCCGGTCGAGGGGCGTCGACAGCAGGTGGGTGTTGAGCAGGCCCCGACGCAGCTCGACGCGTCCGGCCGCGATGCGGAAGCTGGTCGTGAGGTAGCGCAGGAGCCCGAGCACCACCGGCACGAGGACGCCGAGGAACTGCCACGCCCTGCCACCACCGGAGGCCTGCCCGGCGATGAACAGCCCGAGCAGCGGCGGCAGGAATCGGATGACCTCGCGGACCGGATGGACCAGCAGCATCCGGGGATCGAGCCGCTGCCACTCCACCTCGACGCCCGGCTCCGCCACGACGTACGACGGGGGGTGCGGGTCGCCGGGGAAGGTGGGGTCGCTCACGTGGCGTCGCCCTCGACGGCGTCGGCCTTGAGGGTGAGCTCGTCCACGAGCCGGCGGGCCCGCTCCTGGTCGAGACCCGCGATCTGCAGGGCACCCGCGGCCGAGGCCGTGGTGACGGTGACGGTGGCGAGCCCGAAGAGTCGGGCGATGGCGGTCTCGGCATAGTCGACGGTCTGGATGCGCGACATGGGGGCGATCCGACGCTCCCGGGCCCACCAGCCGGTCTGGGTGTAGACGGCCGTCTCGGAGACCTCCCAGCGGTGCACGACGTAACGCCACTGGGGGACCACGCCCGCGTAGACCGCGACCCCCGCGATGCCGAGCCCGACCATCCACCACCGCAGGTCGATCGCGTCCCAGACCGCGAGCCCGGCGGCGAGCACCGCGACGGTGATCGTGCCCTCGACGAGGTTGGACAGCTGCCACATCAGCCGGGCACGAGTGCTCACGCGCTGGCTGGGCTCGCGCAGTGCTCGGGTCTGCTCCACACCCTTAAGGCTACGGGGACGGTCGCCACTGGTGCATGACCAGCAGGTAGGCGCCACCGGCGAGGAGGGACCAGAACGCCGCGCCGACCCCGGCGACCGCGACCCCGGACGCGGCGACCACGAACGTGAGGGCGGCCGCCTCGCGGTGGCTCTCGTCGCCCAGCGCCGAGGCGGCGGCGGAGCCGAAGGTGCCGAGCAGCGCGACCCCGGCCACGGCCGCCACGAGGCCGGCAGGAGCGGCCACGGCCACCGCGGCGACGGCGGCGGCGAGGGGTCCGAGGGCGAGGTACGTCGCCCCGGTGCTGACCCCGGCCACCCACCGGTGCGAGGGGTCGGGGTGGGCGGTCGGGCCGGCCGCGAGCGCAGCCGAGATCGCCGCGAGGTTGATCGAGTAGCCGCCCAGCCCGGCGGTGGCGACCGTGGCCGCGCCGCTGTAGAAGAGCGCGGGCCGCAGCGGGGCGTCGTAGCCGAAGGAGGCGAGGACGGCCGCCCCCGGGATGTTCTGGCTGGTCATGGTGACCAGGTAGAGCGGCACCCCGATCGCGAGGAGGGTGGCCGGGTCGAAGCCCGGCGTGGTCCAGGTCAGGTGAGGTACGACGTCGGCGGACTCGACGGCCGACAGCGAGCCCGTCGCGACGATGACGACGACCGCGGCGGCGAAGGCGCCCGGGACCGCCCACCGTCGCGCGACCCGCATCAGGACCAGCCAGGTGAGCAGGACCGGACCGACGGCGCCCGGCTCGTCGACCAGGGCCCGGAAGGGGGCGACGCACAGGACCAGCAGGACTCCGGCCAGCATCGCGTTGGCCAGCGCCAGGGGGATGGCCCGGACCAACCGGGCGAGGGGCGAGAAGAGGCCGGTGAGGACGTAGAGCAGCCCGGCCAGGACGAAGGCGCCGACAGCCGTCGCGTAGCCGCCGTCGGGCGCGACCGCCCCCGCGAGGAGGGCGGCGCCCGGGGTCGACCAGGCCAGCGTGACCGGGGTGCGGGTGCGCAGCGAGAACAGCACACACCCGAGACCCATGGTCAGGCTCAGGACGAAGAGGCCGGACGCCGCCTCGACGGGCGTGGCCCCGACCGCGGTCAGGCCGGTGAGGACGACTGCGAACGACGACGTGAAGCCGACGACCGCCGTCACCACCCCGGCGAGGACCGCCTGTCCGGAGCCGTGGGACGGCTCCGACAGCGAGGTGGCGTCAGTCCTTGAGCTCACAGATGACGGCACCGTTGGTCACGGTGGCGCCGACCTCGGCCTGGAGCCCGGTGACGGTGCCGGCCTTGTGGGCCTTGAGGGGCTGCTCCATCTTCATGGCCTCGAGCACGACGATGACGTCGCCCTCGGCGACCTCCTGGCCCTCCTCGACGGCGATCTTGACGATGGTGCCCTGCATCGGGCTGGTCACCGCGTCACCGCTGGCGGCCGCGCCGGCCTTCTTGCGTGCCGCGCTCTTGGGCTTCTTGGCCCCGCCACCCCCGGCGGAGAGGCCCCCGAGCCCGGCCGGGATGACGACCTCGAGACGCTTGCCACCCACCTCGACGACGATCTTCTGGGTCTCGACCGGCTCGTCCGCCTCGGCCGACGTGCCGCCGTAGGGCGTGATCTGGTTGTCGAAGTCGGTCTCGATCCACGTCGTGTAGACGGTGAACTCGCCCTCGCCCGACGGCGTCGAGGCGCCGACGTAGGCCGGGTCGATGACCACGGCCCGGTGGAAGGGGATCACCGTGGGCATGCCGTCGACGACGAACTCGTCGAGCGCGCGACGCGAGCGTTCCAGTGCCTGGGTGCGGTCACGGCCGGTGACGATCAGCTTGGCGATCAGCGAGTCGAACGAGCCGGGGACGGTCTCGCCGTTCTCGTAGCCGCCGTCGAGGCGGATGCCGGGGCCTTGGGGCGGGCTCCAGGCCGACAGCGTGCCCGGGGCCGGCATGAAGTTGCGGCCGCCGTCCTCGGCGTTGATGCGGAACTCGATGGAGTGCCCGCGGACCTCGGGGTCGTCGTAGCCGAGCTCCTCGCCGGCGGCGATGCGGAACATCTCGCGCACCAGGTCGATGCCCGTGACCTCCTCGGAGACGCAGTGCTCGACCTGGAGGCGGGTGTTGACCTCGAGGAAGGAGATGGTGCCGTCCTTGGCGACGAGGAACTCGCAGGTGCCGGCACCGACGTAGTCGGCCTCACGCAGGATCGCCTTGGAAGACTCGTAGAGCTCGGTCACCTGGTCCTCGGTGAGGAACGGCGCGGGCGCCTCCTCGACGAGCTTCTGGTGGCGGCGCTGCAGCGAGCAGTCGCGGGTCGAGACGACCACGACGTTGCCGTGCTGATCGGCGAGGCACTGGGTCTCGACGTGGCGCGGCTGGTCGAGGAACTTCTCCACCAGGCACTCGCCGCGACCGAAGGCCGTGACCGCCTCGCGGACGGCGGACTCGTAGGCGTCGGGAATCTCCTCGAGGGTCCGCGCGACCTTGAGGCCACGGCCACCGCCGCCGAACACCGCCTTGATGGCGACCGGGAGCCCGTTCTCCTTCGCGAAGGCGACGATCTCGTCGGCGTCCTTGACGGGGTCCTTCGTGCCGGGTGCCAGCGGGGCGTTGGCGCGCTGCGCGATGTGCTTGGCCTTGGCCTTGTCTCCGAGTGCCTCGATCGCGGCCGGCGGGGGGCCGATCCAGATGAGCCCGGCGTCGATGACGGCCTGGGCGAAGTCGGCGTTCTCGGCGAGGAAGCCGTAGCCGGGGTGCACCGAGTCGGCGCCCGTCTTCTGTGCGACGGCGATGATCTTCGCCATGTCGAGGTAGGACTCGGCAGGGGTGGCGCCGCCCAGC
Organism: Nocardioides psychrotolerans; assembly: GCF_900113685.1. Classification (GTDB taxonomy): domain Bacteria; phylum Actinomycetota; class Actinomycetes; order Propionibacteriales; family Nocardioidaceae; genus Nocardioides; species Nocardioides psychrotolerans. Next base: position 48,330 of record NZ_FOQG01000001.1, on the reverse strand, counting down.
GCGTGGGCCTCGTCGGCGATGCGCACGAACAAGGCGTCCCGGTCGGGGTCCGCGTAGACCGCGACGCTGCCGATACCGGCGTCCTTGCAGGCCCGGATGACGCGGACCGCGATCTCGCCTCGGTTCGCGATGAGGACCTTCTGCAACGGCTTGATCTGCGGCACCCTGACACTCCTGTTCGAGCTGACGGCGCAGCAAGTCGCCACGCCTTGACCTCGCGGCAGGTTATCGCCCCGTCGTGAAGGAGGCCTGCGGGGTCCTGTGGGTGGAATAGACTCGTGCCACATGGCCCTCCCAACGCAGCCCGTGACACCCGTGCCGCCCCAGCGTCTGCGTTTCATGAACGAGGACGACGCGAAGTTCCTCCACACCGGCCAGGTGCTGGCCAGCACCCTCTACGCCCACGGCCTAGGCCCGGGCAGCAGGCTGCTCGACGTCGGCTCCGGCTACGGTCGCCTCGCGGTCGGCCTGATGAGCTCCGGCTACTCCGGGCGCTACCTCGGCTTCGACATCCTGCGCCGGCACGTGCGCTGGTGCCGTCAGAACCTGACGGCCGACCCGCGCTACGGCTTCGCTCACCTCGACGTCGTCAACGCGCGCTACAACCCCGACGGGACCATCCCTGCCGCGGAGGCGCGCTTCCCGGCGCCGGACGGCAGTCGTGACTACTGCGCCCTGTTCAGCGTCTTCACCCACTTCTACGCCGACGACATCCGGCGCTACCTCGCGGAGATCCGCCGCGTGCTCGTGCCCGGTGGGCTGGCGGCCACGACGTGGTTCCTCTTCGACGATGCCCGCCTGCCGGCGGTCACGGGCGAGCGCTCGGCATTCCGGCTCGTGCACCAGCTCGACGACGTCACCCGCTACGAGACCCCGGCCGACCCGCTCAAGGCGATCGGCTACGAGGAGTCTTTCATGCGCAGGCTGGCCGAGGAGGCCGGCCTGGAGGTCGTCTCCGTGACCCGGGGCAGCTGGGCGGGTGACCAGCCGCCCGAGCAATACCAGGACCTCGTGGTCCTGCGGCGAAGGGTCCTCGGTCGCGACTGAGGCGCGAGGGGTGCGCCTATGCTCGACCGGTGGCACCACGACAGGGCTTCTGGCGCGAACCGTCCGGCATCCCGACCTCCGAGGCGATCGCCCTCGAGGCCTGGGTGAACCAGACCTACGACGTGCTCGGCACGGTCGCCTTCGACTACCACGGCGTCATCACGACGACCGACCTTGCCGAGCGGGTGCAGGAGGCCAGCGGCATCCGCACCAGCCGCCCGGAGACCGCCTGGCTCGGCAAGGTGCTCCTCCCGGTGGCGCACCTGTGTCGCCGCAACGGGGAGCCACCGCTGACCGCGCTGGTGGTCGACCCCCGCACCCGGTGGGTGGGGGAGGCCTACGACGACGTGCTGCGAGTCGACGACCGGCTCCCGATCCTCGAGCCGGTCAAGCGCGAGAGGCACGCGTCCTCGGCCCGTCTCGAGTGCTACCGCTGGGCCGGCTCGGCGCCGGCCGGCGGGGGGGAGCCCGCCCCGGTCCCGGAGCCGCCGGGCAGGCGCGCTCCTCGTGCCCCGCGACCGGCCGGCACGAGTGCTGCGCCTCGCACCCCGCGCGCGGCAGCCGCTGCGAAGCCAGCTGTGAGGCCCCGGATCGCCGCTTCGGACCGGCCGATCACCGTGTGCCCACGCTGCTTCATGGCAATCCCTGCCACTGGGCTCTGCGACAACTGCGACTGACGCCCGGCGGGCTGGTTCGGCGGGCTGGTTAACAAACGCTAACCCCGCGGCTAGCATGGCTCCATGAGCTTCGACCTGACCCGAGAGCACGAGGAGTTCCGCCGCAGCGTCCGCGAGTTCGCGGAGGCCGAGATCGCGCCGTACGCCGCGCAGTGGGATCGCGACCACTACTTCCCGATCGACGTCGTGCACCAGATGGGCAAGCTCGGGCTCTTCGGCCTGACCGCCCCGGAGGAGTTCGGCGGCGCGGGCGAGGACGGCGACTTCACCAGCCTGTGCGTGGCGATCGAGGAGATCGGTCGCGTCGACCAGTCGATGGGGATCACCCTGCAGGCCGGTGTCGGTCTGGGCATCAACCCGATCCTCACCTACGGCACCGAGGAGCAGAAGCAGCGCTGGCTGCCCGAGCTGGTCGCAGGGGAGAAGCTCGCCGGCTTCGGCCTCACCGAGCCCGGCGCCGGGTCCGACGCCGGTGCGACCCGCACCAAGGCCGAGCTCCACGACGGCGAGTGGGTCGTCAACGGCTCCAAGCAGTTCATCACCAACTCCGGCTCCGACATCACCAGCCTGGTCAACGTCACCGCCCGCACCGGGACCCGCGAGGATGGCAAGCCGGCGATCTCGGTGATCATGCTGCCCGCCGGCACACCCGGATTCACGGCCGAGAGGGCCTACGACAAGCTCGGCTGGCACGCCTCCGACACCCACCCGTTGTCCTTCGAGGACGCCCGGGTGCCTGCCGATCACCTGCTCGGCGCCGAGGGGCGCGGCTACGCGCAGTTCCTCGCCACGCTCGACGACGGCAGGGTCGCGATCTCGGCGCTCTCGGTCGGCTGCATCCAGGCCTGCCTCGACATGGCGCTGGCCTACGCGGGGGAGCGACAGACCTTCGGCGGCCCGATCGGGCGCAAGCAGGGCGTCGCGTTCCAGATCGCCGACCTCGAGACGATGCTCCACGCGAGCCGGCTGCTGACCTACCGGGCAGCGTGGCTGAAGGACTCCGGCGCGCCGATGAAGGACTTCAAGCAGGCCGCCTCGGTGGCCAAGCTCTACAGCACCGAGTCGGCCGTCACGGCGACGCGGATCGCCACGCAGGTCTTCGGGGGCTACGGCTTCATGGAGGAATACCCCGTCGCCCGCTTCTACCGTGACGCCAAGGTGCTCGAGATCGGCGAGGGCACCTCCGAGGTCCAGCGGATGCTCATCGCCCGGGGACTCGGCCTGCCGGTCGAGTGACGTGGCGGCACCACCAGAACGGCATGATGGGCGCGTGCTCCTGATCCCACGCCTGCTGCTGCTCGTCACCCTCGCGCTGACGACGCTGCTCGCCGGGTGTGGCGGCGGCAGCGGCGCGCCGATCGACGCGACGCCGACGCCGACGCCGACGCTGGCACCGGCCGACGGCAACCCGTTCACCACCGGTGCGCCGTTCGCCGACCCCGACTCGCGGGTGGCCCGGGCCCTCGCGCAGGCGGAGCGGGCCGGTGACACCGAGTCCGCCCGGGTGTTCACCCGGCTCGCCGAGACACCGGCCGGCATCTGGCTGACGCCCGAGGAGTACCCGCCCGGTCAGGTCGCCGCCAAGGTGAGCGCGGTCGTGGCCGAGGCCGCGGCTGCCGGGCAGGTGCCCACATTCGTCGTCTACGGCATCCCGGACCGCGACTGCACGGGCGGCTTCTCCGCCGGGGGCCTCCCTGCGGCGCAGTACGGCCCATGGGTGCAGGAGATCGCGACCGCGGCAGTCGGCGCAGTCGCGGTCGTGGAGCCCGATGCGCTCGCCTCCGCCCTCGAGTGCGACCGGCGTGAGCAGCGGGTGCGACTGATCCGCGACGCCGTCGACCGGCTGCGGGCCGCCGGCGTCACGACGTACGTCGACGGAGGCCACTCCAACTGGATCGACACCGGAGCCCTCGCTGACCTGCTGCGCGAGGTGGGGGTGGAGTCGGTGCGCGGCTTCGCTGCCAACGTCTCCAACTACCAGACCGACGACGACGAGCGGGCCTACGCCGAGGAGCTCAGCGGGCTGCTCGGCGGGGTCCACTACGTGATCGACAGCGGACGCAACGGTCGCGGCTCGATCGACGAGTGGTGCAACCCCGAGGGACGGGCCTTCGGGCGGGACCCCGAGATCGTCGACGACGGGTCGGGACTCGACGCCTACCTGTGGGTGAAGCCACCGGGGGAGAGCGACGGCGAGTGTCAAGGCGGTCCGGCGGCCGGCGAGTTCTGGCCCGAGCGCACGCGGGAGCTGGCGGCCGCGTCTGGTTGGTGACGACGGTGCGAGCCGTGCCGAGGCCGCGCCGGGACCCCCGGTTGGTTAAGGTGAGGCCATGGTGGGCAATGAGTGGACCGCGGTCATCATCGAGGACGATCCTGACGTTCGCGACCTCATCGAGATCGTGCTGACCCAGTCAGGCTTCCACGCGGTGGTGGCCGCGGACGGCGTCGCAGGTGTCGAGGCGGTGCGGGCGCACAACCCGCTGATCACCACGCTGGACGTCAACATGCCAGGCATGGACGGCTTCGCCGTGGCCAAGCGGTTGCGCGAGTTCAGCAGCACCTACTTGATCTTCATCACCTCCCTAGGTGACGAGATCGACGTCGTCCAGGGCTTCGAGGCCGGCGCCGACGACTACCTCGTCAAGCCGTTCCGTCCGCGCGAGCTGCGCGCACGTGCCGACTCGATGTTGCGCCGGCCGCGCGTCCGGCAGGACTCCCCGGTCGGGCCCGGCCGAGCCGGAACGGCCCCCCAGCCCGTCGCCCTGGTCCCGCCGCCCGAGGAGTCGTGGGCGGCCAAGGCCGCTCGTGAGCTGACGGCAGGGGTCCCGCCGGCCTCCGTCGCGCCGTCGGCCCCCCATCTCGTGCAGCATCCTGTGCAGCAGCCCCCCGTCGTGCCCCGGGCGCCCCAGCCTCCCGCCGCGCCGGAGCCGGTCTACCAGCCGCGGGAGCCGGTCTACCAGCCGCCGGAACCGGTCTACCAGCCGCCGCAGCCGGCCTACCAGCCGCCGGAGCCGGCCTACCCCGTGACGCAGCCCGTGACACCTGCCGTGGCGCAGGGCGGCGCGGTCGCAGGCGGTGAGGGTGGCTCGTTGCGCTTCAACGGACTGGCCCTCGACCAGGAGGCCCGTGTGGTCAGCGTCGGCGGTGGGTCCGTGGACCTGACCCGCGCCGAGTTCGACCTGCTCGCCTCGTTGCTGGGCACCGGTCGTCGCGTGCGCAGCAAGGCCGACCTGGTGCTGACGATGCGTGGCCAGCAGTACGTCACGTCGTACTTCGTCAACGAGGCGGACAAACGCGCCGTCGAGGCCAATATCACCAGCCTGCGCCGCAAGCTCGGGGACGACGGCGCCACGCCGCGCTTCATCGAGACCGTCCGCGGCGTCGGCTACCGGCTCGCCGAGAGCTGATCCGCCGCCGACGTCTCCGGGCAGGCCCGGTGTCAGTCGGCGTCAGTTGGCGTTGACGGGGATCCTGGCGACCTTGGTCGGCTGGTCCGACTCGAAGATCGAGATCGGGACGGTCTGCTTGATCTCGCGCTTCGTGAAGCGGTCGCTCCCGGGCGACTCCTGGACCCACACGGTGGCGGTGAACATCAGGTCGACCCCACGGGTGTCGAGCGGCATCGGCCGGATCCGCTGGTTGCGGAGCTCGAAGGCACCCTTGGGCGAGGTGATGGCCATGCCGTACTTCGTCGTCAGGGGCTCAGGGTCGAAGGTGATCCGACGTGCCTCGGCGTCGAGCGCGTAGGGCCTGCTCGTCCCGCGACCCTTGGCGGTCTTGGTGATCGAGGTGACCTTGATCTGTTCGAGGTAGACCTTGCGCTTGGTCCGGTAGGGGTCGCGCAGGGCGCGGTCGAGGTCGTAGGCCTGGAAGGTGAAGGAGAAGAACTTGTTGCCCCGCGGGAACCACTCGTTGGTGCGGGGGGTCGACTTGGTCGGGTAGAGCGTGTAGACGAAGTCGACGCCGTTGATGTCGATGTGGGACTGGAAGGTGCCATCCCGGGTGAACTGCGAGTCGTAGGGCGTCTCCGTCGGCGTCGGGCTCGCGCTCGGCTCGGCCGCAGGGTCTTCCTCGTTCCCGCTGAGCATCGAGCAGCCCGAGAGGGCGACGGAGAGGAGCAGCGTGATGAGCGCGGCCCGCGGGCCGCGTCGCAGTCTGGTGGTCATGCCGTGAACCCTCGGTATCGCTTGCTTCCCTTGATGAGCATCCACGCAGTCTGCAACACGGTGATGATGCCCAGGATGGGCCACCCCACCGCGAGGATGTCTGACTGCAGCTGGATCGGGACCTGGACCCACGCGACCCCGGCCGCGATGAAGAACACGAACAGGACCAGGAAGGGGTAGAGCCAGGCGGTGCCCTTGCCTCGCTCGGCCTTCGCCTGCGCGGCCCAGTTGTCGGTCTGTTGCTTGCTGAAGAACTTCAGCCAGGCGCGGACGAAGTGGCCCATGCGGATCCACATGTAGACCTCGGCCGGCGCCAGCAGCATCGCGAAGAGGTAGTCGCGCTTGTTGGCGAACTCCATCGAGCGGGCGACCCGCCAGTTGAGCAAGACCGCAGAGGCCGGGGGGATCAGCCACAGCGGGCTGAAGACGAAGGCGCTGATCGAGAGCGAGCCGGCCAGCAGGAGGGCGAACATCAGGCGCGTGACGATGTTGACGACCATCGACATGTGCTCGAACCAGCGCAGGCGCAGGTTGGGGTGCAACGGCTGGCCCTTGGTGTCGCCGCGCTGACCGGGCCACATCAGGTCGATGGCGCCGAAGTTCCACTTCACCTGCTGGGCGTCCAGCGAGCGCAGCGTGGTCATGCCACCCACGTGGGCCCGGGCGAAGGCGCTGATCTTGGTGAGGTAGCCGGCGCTCTTGATCTGCAGCGAGAGCAGCGAGTCCTCGACCTCGGAGTCCTTGACCCACGGCGTGCGCTGGTGGCTGTCGCGCATGACGTCGCGCAGCGCCTGGGTGGAGAAGATGGAGAACTGGCCGCCGAGGACCGCCATGTTGCGGCCCTTGAGGAGGTTCTGCATGTTGAAGGCGGAGAACTGCGCGCGCTGGCCGGCGATGAGGAACTTGGCCATCGGGCCGTCCAAGGCGCTGTCGTCGATCGAGTAGATGGCCGAGATGCCACCGATGCGGTCGTCGCTGGCGATCTCGTCGACGAGGTGTTGGATCGCGTCGGGCTCGGGCGTGGTGTCCCCGTCGACGCCGAGCAGGAAGTCCATGTGCTCGACCAGCGAGTAGCCGTAGTTGAGGGCGCCGACCTTCTTGTCCGGGTTCTTGCCGATGTCGTGGACGTAGACGATCGTATTCTGCTCGCCCGAGGCCGTCATGCGGGTGTGCGGGCCGGCGTAGTGGCTGGCGACCTCGACGGACTCGTCGCTGGTGTTGTTGACGATGACGTGGATCGTGTCGGGCAGGCGCGTCTGCTGGAGCAACGAGTCGAGGACGCCGGCGATGGTCTCGCCCTCGTTGTAGGCCGGGATGATGCAGCCCACGCTGGGACGGTACGTCGGGAGATCGTCGACCGCGCCGAGGAAGCTGCTCTCGTAGGCGGCGAGGTGGGGGTCGGGGGTGCGCACGTAGTCATCACCGAGGACGGAGAGCGACTCGGTCGCCGGCGGCGGAGGTGCAGCGTCGCGGCCGCTCGTGTTGCCGTTCACGTGGAAACCCCTTTGGTGCTCAGACCCTGATGTCCCAAGTCTGCTGGGCGACCCTCAAGGGCGACCGGGCGGTTCCTCCATCATTCCTCAAGATCTGCTCAAGCAGGACCGCTTCGCCAGAGCTCGGTCCACGACTGGCCCAGCTCGGCGAGGAGCGAGCGCACGAGCGGCAGGCTCACGCCGACCACATTGTGGAAGTCACCCTCGATGCCCGTCACGAAGGCCCCGCCGAGTCCGTCGACGGTGAAGGCACCCGCCACGTGGAGCGGCTCACCCGTGGCGACGTAGGCCAGGATCTCGTCGTCGGTGACGTCGGCGAAGTGGACGGTGGTCGACGCCGTGGCCGCGGCGACGCGCCCCGAAGCGACCACGCGCAGGCTGTGCCCGGTGTGCAGGGCGGCGGAGCGTCCCCGCATCGTCTGCCATCGGCGTACGGCGTCGGCTGCGTCGACCGGCTTGCCCAGCGCGGCCCCGTCGAGCTCGAGCACGGAGTCGCAGCCCAGCACCAGGGCGTCGGCCGGGACGTCGTCCCGCGCTGCGACGGCCGCGCACTTCAGCTCAGCCAGCTGGAGGGCGAGCTCGGCCGGGGGCAGCCCGTCGAGCTGGGACTCGTCGACACCGGAGACGATCACCAGCGGATCCACCCCGGCGCTGCGCAGGGTCGCGAGCCGGGCGGGGGAGGCGGAGGCGAGGACGAGCGTGGTCATGGACGCCAGCCTAGACAGGCCTGTCCCTGCGTCAGATCCGGGCGAGGGCGGCCCTGAGCGGATCGAGTCCCAGGGAGCCGAGGTCGAGCGCTGCCCGGTGGAAGGCCTTGAGGTCGAAGGCCTCGCCCTGCCGAGCTCGCGCCTCGTCACGGGCCTCGAGCCAGATTCGCTCGCCGACCTTGTAGGACGGTGCCTGTCCCGGCCAGCCGAGGTAGCGCTTGACCTCGAAGTCGATGACGGCCGGCTCCATCGAGCAGTGCTGGCCCATGAACTCCCGCCCGAGCGCGGGCGTCCAGGTCTCACCCGGGTGGAAGCCGAAGGGGTTGTCGGTGGGGATGGCGAGCTCGAGGTGCATGCCGATGTCGATGATCACCCGGGCTGCGCGTAACGACTGGCCGTCGAGCATCCCGAGGCGGTCGGCCGGGTCGGCGAGGTAGCCGAGGTCGTCCATCAGCCGCTCGGCGTAGAGCGCCCAGCCCTCGCCGTGACCGCTCACCCAGCACATGAGGCGCTGCCAACGGTTGAGCAGGTCCCGGCGCACAGCGGTCTGCCCGACCTGGAGGTGGTGGCCCGGGACGCCCTCGTGGAAGACCGTCGTGACCTCGCGCCAGGGGGAGAACGAGGTGATGCCGTCGGGGACCGACCACCACATCCGGCCCGGGCGCACGAAGTCCTCCGACGGGCCGGTGTAGTAGATGCCGCCGTCGTTGGTGGGGGCCAGGCAGCACTCGATGGTGCGGATCTGCTCGGGGATGTCGAAGTGGGTGCCGTCCAGGTCGGCGACGGTGCGGTCGGCCAGCTCCTGCATCCAGTCGCGGAACGCCTCGCGGCCCACGATCCGGCGGGCCGGGTCGGCGTCGAGGTGGGCGATGGCCTCGGGGAGTGCGGCGCCCGGCAGGATCCGGTCGGCGGTGGCGGCCATGTCGTCGGCGAGCCGTTCCAGCTCCTCCCAGCCCCAGGCGTAGGTCTCCTCGAGGTCGACGGTGGCGCCCAGGAAGCGCCGCGACTCCAGGGCGTAGCGCTCGCGGCCGACCGCTTCCCTCTCGCGTCCTCGTGGAGCCAGGTCTTGCTCGAGGAAGCGGCCGAGCTCGGCGTACGAAGCGGTAGCGGCAGAGGCGTGGGTGGTGAGGGATCCCAGCAGGGACTGGGGTCCGCGGGAGGCGAGCCCGGCGAAGAAGTCACCCCCGGCGCCCTCCTGCCCGGTCCACCCGCGCACCTGCTGGGCCACCTCGACGTACTGGCGGGTCGCGACGACGTGCCCACGGGCGGCCTCCTCCTCGAGCGTGGCGCGGAAGCCGCGCAGCCGCTCGGGGATCGCGGCCAGTCGGCGGTCGACCTGGGTCCACCCCTCCTCGTCATCGGTCGACATGAGGTCGAAGACCTGCCGCAGCTCGTGCAACGGGCTGTCGATCACGCTGACCTGGCACCGCAACGTGCCGGCGTCCATCGTCTCGATCTCGAGGCCGAGCCGCTCGAGGAACGCCTCGCGCGCGACCGTCTCGCGTTCGTCGACGGGCGTGGCGGCGGCCACGCCGGTGTAGGCGGCCCGAGTGACCTGCTCGCGCTCCTCGAAGCCGTCAGGGGAGTAGTCGGGCAGCTCTCCCTCGTGACCGGCCACCCCGAGGTAGGTCGCGAGGACCGGGTCGAGGGTGCAGGAGCGGACGAGGTAGGCCTCGCTGGCGGCGTCGATGCTGCGCTCGGTCGTCACCCCTCGACCCTAGCCACGCGCCGCTCCCGGGGGCGAGGGGTTTGTCAGGGCGGGTGGCGCTCAGTCGCCGGCGAGTGCGGGCAGCATCTCGCCGAAGGCGCAGGTGGTGAGGCCGAAGATGTCGTCGCCCTCGACGGCGTGCTCGGGGGCGTGCATCGACATCATCACGTTGAGCAGCATGCCCTGGGCGATGAAGTCCTTGGCGCGGTCGGGGTCGCAGCCGGTGGTCATCAGGGTCTGGAAGATCGCGCCCATGCCGGCGCGGGCCTGGTGGCCGTGGTCGCGGCGCTCTTCGCCCCCGGGCGGGTGCGTCCCTCGCGCTGATCCTGACGTCGGGGCCTGACGTCAGTCGACGGTCAGGTCGGCGACGGTCATGAGCCTCGGGTGCTCGTGGTCGTCGCCGTCGACCTGTCCCCTGGCCCACCACATGCGCAGGCCGCGGCCGGTGACCTCGAGGGTCGCGAGGTTGTTGTCGAACCACGGACCCTTGAGCAGCTTCCACGTCATCGCAGCGTTGGGGACCTTGGCGGAGCGGGCCACCACGTGCCCGATCGGCCCGGCGACGCCGTAGGACAGGAACGCCGTGGCGAAGCGCCACTTGCGGGAGAGCGGGTTGCGGATGGGGGAGCAGACCGCTTGGATGATCCGGCTGCGGGTGGGGGCCTGGCCGCGGTTGCCGCGGCGGGTGGGACGGGCCTCGGACACATAGCTGTGGTGGACGTCGCCAGAGAGGAAGGTGACGGTCCCCGGGGCATCGCCGCGCTCGCCGCGGGCCACCTCGAGCACCATCGCGGTGACCGTCTTGAAGGCCTCCTGGAACGCCGCCCAGTGCTCGAGGTCGGCGACCTGACGGATCGTCTCGCCTCGTGAGGCCAGGCGCTTGCCCCAGGCGCCGCCGGCGAGGGCCTCGCTGAACGCCTCCACGTAGTGCAGTCCCGGAGCGAGCAGGAACGGCAGCGAGGTCCCGATCAGCAGGTGGTCGAAGCCGCCGCAGAGCTGGCCGTCAAGCCAGGCGAGCTCCTCGTCGTCGAAGAGGCTTCGGTGCTCCGGGTCGAGCACCCGCGCAGCGCGCGAGTCGACGACCACCAGCCGCGCCTGGTCGCCGAAGTCGCGTGCGAAGCTCCATCGGTAGGACGACGGCTCCTGGTCGGCGCGCTCGGCGAACGCGTCCAGCAGCGCGCTGGCGTCGTACTCCTCGGAGCCGTCGGAGCCGACGATGCGCTGCCAGATCTCGTCCTCGGCGCGCTCGTCGGGCGAGAGGTTCCCGAGGTGCTGGTGGACCCAGTAGGAGCCGAGCCCGGCCACGATGCGCCCGTGCCACCAGTCGGTGGCCTCCATCTCGTCCTTCCACGCGCGCGAGGTGTTCCAGTCGTCGCGGATGTCGTGGTCGTCGAAGATCATCGCCGTCGGCACGGTCGAGAGCAGCCAGCGGTTGGCCGGGTCGGACCAGGCCAGGCAGTAGAGGTGGGCGTACTCCTCGTAGTCCTTCAGCTCGGTCCACGGCGCCTGCTCGATGTCGCGACGCGACTCGATGAAGGCCGTCATCTCGTCGGTGGTCTCGTCGGCGTAGACCTGGTCGCCGAGGAAGAGCACCAGGTCGGGCCAGCGCACCTCCTCGCCCGGGTCGGGGTCGTCGGGGTGTGCGGTGTCGGTGACGCCCGCCATGCGCAGGGCGTAGGCACGCAGCGCGTCGACGCCGTGGGTGTCGTTGCCCGCCTTGCCGTGGCCCACCGAGGTGCGGCAGGACCCGAACGCCATCCGCAGCGGCTTGGCGTGGTCGAGGGTCGGGATCACCGAGGGCGGGTAGGGCGAGTCGGCGATCGGCCAGACCAGCTCGCCGCCGAACGTGACGGTGTAGGGCGTCTTGCTGCCCGGCTGGAGACCATCGACGCACACCAGCGCGTAGTGGTGGTCGTGCACGCGAAACGTCGGGGCGCTTCCGGTGTGATTGCCCGCGGTGATGGTCACGGTGCCCGCCGACGCGGTCTCCACCCACACGCTGGCGCTCGTCTCGTCGACGTGGCGCAGCAGCGGCCCGAGCCTGAGTTCCGTCATGCTGCGCAGCGTTTCACATGGGTGGGCGGGGGTGGTGCTCGCCGGGCGCCGCTCAGCGGGGCAGACCGCTGGCCCGCCAGCCGCCGGGCCCGTGGGGCAGCGTCTGGCGGACCTTGCGGTGCGGCGACTGCCACTGCGGCGCATGACGGGGGGCGGGCACGTCGCCGGAGCCCAGGGCGGCGAACACCGCGACCAGCGCGGCGATCTCCTCCGGGGTGGCGTCGCTGCCGACGACCCGCAGCAGCGGGCGGGTGTCGGGAGCTGCGGCAGCCTCGTTGTGCTCGGCCATCAGAGCGGGATGTTCCCGTGCTTCTTGGCCGGGAGGGTGACCCGCTTGGAGCGGAGCAGGCGCAGGGCCCGGACGATCTCGATGCGGGTCTCGTGGGGTGTGATGACCGCGTCGATGTAGCCGCGCTCGGCGGCGATGTAGGGGTTGGCCAACGTGGTCTCGTACTCGTCGATCAGCTCGGCACGGCGCGCCTCCACCTCCTCGGCGGAGCCACCGTCGTCCTTGAGCTGGGCGAGCTCCTTGCGGTGCACGATGTTGGCCGCGCCCTGGGCGCCCATGACGGCGATCTGGGCGGTGGGCCACGCGACGTTGATGTCGGCGCCGAGGTGCTTGGAGCCCATGACGTCGTAGGCGCCGCCGTAGGCCTTGCGGGTGATGACGGTGACCAGCGGGACGGTCGCCTCGGAGTAGGCGTAGATCAGCTTGGCGCCGCGGCGGATGATGCCGTTCCACTCCTGGTCGGTGCCGGGCAGGAAGCCGGGCACGTCGACGAAGGTGAGGACCGGGATGTTGAAGGCGTCGCAGGTGCGCACGAAGCGGGCGGCCTTCTCGGAGGCGTTGATGTCCAGCGTGCCGGCGAACTGCATCGGCTGGTTGGCGACGATGCCGACCGAGCGGCCCTCGACCCGGCCGTAGCCGATGATCAGGTTGGGCGCGAAGAGCGGCATGACCTCGAGGAACTCGCCCCTCTCACCGCCCTCGGTGTCGAGGATGGCGGTGAGCACGTCGTGCATGTCGTAGGGCTGGTTGGGCGAGTCGGGGATGAGCACGTCCAGCGAGCGGTCGAGGTCGGTGACCTCCATGTCGGCGGCGTCGTCGTAGAACGGCGGCTCGTTGAGGTTGTTCTGAGGCAGGTAGGACAGCAGCGCCTTGGTGTACTCCAGGGCGTCTTCCTCGTCAGCACCCATGTAGTGGGCGTTGCCCGACTTGGTGTTGTGGGTGCGGGCGCCGCCGAGGTCCTCCATCGAGACGTCCTCGCCGGTGACGGTCTTGATGACGTCGGGCCCGGTGATGAACATCGCGGAGGTCTTGTCGACCATGATCGTGAAGTCGGTGACCGCAGGGGAGTAGACGTGGCCACCCGCGCAGTTGCCCATGATCAGGCTGATCTGGGGGATGACGCCCGAGGCGTGCACGTTGCGGCGGAAGATCTCGCCGTAGAGGCCCAGGGAGACGACGCCCTCCTGGATGCGGGCGCCCGCGCCCTCGTTGATGCCGATGATCGGGCAGCCGGTCTTGATGGCCAGATCCATGACCTTGGTGATCTTCTCGCCGTAGACCTCGCCGAGCGAGCCGCCGAAGACGGTGAAGTCCTGCGAGAAGACGCAGACCTGGCGATCGTCGATCGTGCCGTAGCCGGTGATGACGCCGTCGCCGTAGGGACGGTTCTTCTCCAGACCGAAGGCGACCGAGCGGTGCCGTGCGAGCTCGTCGAGCTCGACGAAGGAGCCCTCGTCGAAAAGGTGCTCGATCCGCTCGCGGGCCGTCCAACGGCCCTTGGCGTGCTGCTTCTCGACCGCCTTCGCCGAGCCGGCGTGGACCGCCTCGTCGAGCCGCTGCTCGAGGTCGGCCAGCTTGCCGGCCGTCGTGTGGATGTCGACGTCCTGCGGGACGTCGGTGCCTTCTCCGGGCTGTGCGCTCACGCGAATCTCTCCTGGTTTCGGCCGTCTGGTGCTGGCCTCTTAGCGTCTGCTGCGACAGGGTAGTGCGCGTGACCTCGGACCCCGCTGTGCGCCCACCCCTCGACAAGTCCCGCCTCACCGGCATCGGGTCGGACGAGATCCCCGACGTCACCATCGAGGTGGTCGAGACGGCCGCCTCGACCAATGCGCTGGCCGTCCGGCGCGCCCAGGAGGGTGCTGCCGACGGGCACGTCGTCGTGGCCGAGCACCAGACCGCGGGTCGGGGGCGGCTCGACCGGACCTGGGAGACCCCGCCCGGCACCGCCCTGACGTTCTCGATGGTCCTGCGTCCTGTCGTGCCCACGCGGTCGTGGCCGTGGCTGCCCCTCCTGACGGGCTACGCCGTGGGCAAGGCGCTCAAGGCGCAGGGCTACGACGCGGGGGTGAAGTGGCCCAACGACGTCCTCATCGGCGACAAGAAGGTTGCCGGCATCCTGATCGAGCGGATCGAGACCCGCGACGGCCCCGCCGCGGTCGTCGGGGTCGGTCTCAACGTCGGCATGCGCACCGACGAGCTGCCGGTGCCGACGGCGACCTCGCTGGCCATCGAGGCGGGCGACGCCGGGCCCGACCGCACGGAGGTGCTGCTCTCGGTGCTCAGCACCCTGCGTGAGGCCTACGACGCATGGCAGGCAGGCGGCGACCACACCGGGTTGCGCCTGGCCGAGTCCTACGCGGACGCCTGCGTCACCGTCGGGCAGGACGTGCGGGTCGACCTGCCCGACGGCTCCGTGCTGACCGGCCGGGCCACCAGGGTCGACCCGGGAGGGCGACTGGTCGTGGACGGCCCGGACGGCCCGACGCCCGTGGCCGCTGGTGACGTGGTCCACGTCAGACCGCTCGATCAGTGACATGATCCGTGCGTGGCCCTCTCGCAGAAGCTGTTGAACGCCGGCGAGCACATCGTCGTCAGCACCCGTACGCACCCCAAGGCGCTCCTCGTGCCCCTCCTGGCGCTGATCGTCTTCCTCGCCGGAGGCGTCGCCTTCCAGGTCTACGTCGACAGCTCGACCGCGCAGCTGGTCGTGTGGGGCCTGATGCTGGTCGGGATCCTCTGGTTCGCCGTGTGGCCCACGCTCGACTGGTACTTCGCGTCCTACACCTTCACCAACCGACGCCTCATCACCCGCCACGGCATCCTGACCCGGCGCGGCCACGACATCCCCCTCTCGCGCATCAGCGACGTCGCCTACGAGCTGGGCATCATCGACCGGATGCTGGGCTGCGGCACGCTCGTCATCAGCGACGCCAGCACCCACGGCCAGGTGCTGCTGCCGGACATCCCTCGGGTCGAGGAGAGCCAGCGCCGGCTCAACGAGCTGCTCCACGAGCTGCACGGCGGAGCCGCCGACCGCGAAGAAGGAGACTGAGCGCCGGGTCGCACACCGGTCGGAGCTGGCATGACAGACAATGAAAACTCCCTCGAGCGCGCGATCCTGGGTGAGGTCCCGCTCTTCAGCGCTGCGGACGTGGCCGAGGAGTCGGGCATCAGCCTGGACGAGACGCGGCGGCTGTGGCGCGCGCTCGGCTTCCCCGAGCACGGCAACGAGCGCGCCTTCACCAGCGCCGACGTCGGTGCTGTCGCCACGGTCGTCGATGCGATCGACGCCGGGCTTTTCGACCTCGACCTCGCCGTCAACCTCACGCGCGGCGTCGGCCAGACCATGGCCCGGCTCGCCGACTGGGAGGTGGGCGCGCTGGTCCACCGTGTCGAGGAGCTCGAGGCTGGCGACCAGGCCACCGGCACCCGGGTCGGCTCGGCGTTGCGGATGATCGAGGACCTCAGTGAGCCCTTCGAGTCACTCCTGATCTATGCCTGGCGCCGTCACCTGGCCGCCGCCGTCGTGCGCATGCAGGCGATGAGCGCCAGCGAGGAGGACCTGCACACCACCCGGGTGAGCGTTGGCTTCGCCGACATCGTCAGCTTCACCGCGCTCTCCAACGAGATCTCCCGCGAGAAGGTCGGTGACCTCGTCGAGCTCTTCGAGTCGCGCTGCGCCGACGTCATCGCCACCCAGCGGGGCCGCGTCATCAAGAGCCTCGGCGACTCGGTGCTCTTCGTGAACGACGACCCGATCGCCGCCTACGACACCGCCGAGGGGATCATCAACGTCATCGGCCGCGACTCGCGCATGCCTGACGTGCGGGTCGGACTGGCGAGCGGGTCGGTGATCATGCGCCTGGGCGACGTGTTCGGACCGCCGGTCAACATGGCCGCCCGGCTGACCGCCGTCGCCCGGCGCAACCGGATCATCATCGACGCCGCCACCGCTGCGCTGCTGCCGGTCGACCAGTTCGAGACCCGACGGTTGCCCGCGCGCCCCGTGCGCGGCTTCGGCCTCGTCGAGCCCGTCGCCGTACGACGGCACTGAGCGTCGGTGGGTCCGTCACGGCCCGTTTTCGGCGGGGTCCACCTGGACCGAATGCGGGCTAGTCCGGTCGGTGCCAGTTGCACGGATCGACCCCGGCCACGTGTCCTCCACGCCCTAGATTGTGGCTGTGCTCGAGGTCCAGGATGTGCGGCTCGACCCGCAGACCCGGCGCGCGTGGAGAGCGGGCGTCGAGGTCGCTCTGTCCCGCAAGGAGTTCGACCTCGTGCACGCGCTGATCTCGCGGGCCGGGGAGATCGTCACGCGGGACGAGCTCATGCGCGAGGTCTGGAACACGAGCTTCTGGAGCTCCTCGAAGACCATCGACGTGCACCTCGGCTGGGTCCGGCGCAAGCTCGGCGACGACACCCGTCGACCGACACTGATCACGACGATCCGCGGGCGTGGCCTGCGCTTCGAGGTCACCGAGCCCGTCCACGGTGGGGCGTCGGTCTAGGGGCCACCCGCCCGGGGGCTAGGGTTTCGGCGTGCCAGAGCTCGCGCCGACCCTCGCCGTGATCGGCGGTGGACAGCTCGCCCGGATGATGGCCCAGCCCGCGATCGCGCTCGGCCTGCCGCTGCGACTGCTGGCCGAGGCCGAGGGGGTCTCGGCCGCCCAGGTCATCCCGGACCAGCTGGTCGGTGACTACACCGACCTCGACACCCTGCTGCAGGTGACCGACGGGTGTGCCGTGGTCACCTTCGACCACGAGCACGTGCCCACCGAGCACCTGCACGCGCTCGTGGCCGCGGGGCACGCCGTGCGACCGGGGCCGGAGGCGTTGGTGCACGCACAGGACAAGGGCGTCATGCGCGCGCGTCTGGCAGAGCTCGAGGTGCCGTGCCCCCGCAACGCGCTGGTCTCCTCCCTCGCCGACGTCGAGGCCTTCGGGCTGCCGTGCGTCCTCAAGACGACCCGCGGTGGCTATGACGGCAAGGGGGTGTGGTTCGTCGACACGGTCGAGGACTGCGCCGAGCCCCTGCGGGTCGCCGCCGGGAGCGGGGTCGGTCTGCTCGCCGAGCAGAAGGTGGCCTTCCGCCGCGAGCTGTCGGCCCTGGTGGCGCGCTCGCCGAGCGGTCAGGCGGCGGCCTACCCGATCGTCGCCTCCACCCAGAAGGACGGCATCTGCCACGAGGTCGTCGCCCCGGCGCCCGACCTCGACCCCGAGCTCGCGGCGCACGCCCAGCAGATCGCGCTGCGGATCGCCGGCGCTCTCGACGTCACCGGCATCCTGGCCGTCGAGCTGTTCGAGACGACCGACGGTCACGTGCTCGTCAACGAGCTCGCGATGCGTCCGCACAACACCGGTCACTGGACCCAGGACGGCGCGGTCACCTCGCAGTTCGAGAACCACCTGCGTGCGGTGATGGACCTGCCCCTCGGCTCGCCGGCACCTCGGGCCCGGTGGACGGTGATGGTCAACATCCTCGGGGGTCCCGACGCGGAGGTCGGGCGTCTCTACGACGGCTATCCCCACGCGATGGCCCGGGACCCCCACCTGCGCGTGCACCTCTATGGCAAGGAGCTGCGCCCCGGCCGCAAGGTCGGCCACGTCAATGCCTACGGCGACGATCTCGAGGACTGCCTGGAGCGCGCGCGGCACGCCGCGGCGTGGTTCCGCGGCGACCTCGGCAACGAGAGCGAGTGATCCATGAGTGAGCAACCCCGCGTCGGCATCGTGATGGGGTCCGACTCCGACTGGCCGGTGATGAAGCTGGCCGGTGAGGCGTTGGCGGAGTTCGGCGTCGCGTTCGAGGCCGACGTGGTCTCGGCGCACCGGATGCCCGAGGAGATGATCGCCTACGGCAAGGAAGCCGCCGGGCGTGGTCTCGCGGTGATCATCGCCGGTGCCGGGGGAGCGGCCCACCTGCCCGGCATGCTGGCCGCGGTCACACCGCTCCCGGTCGTGGGTGTCCCGGTCCCGCTGAAGTACCTCGACGGCATGGACTCGTTGCTCTCGATCGTGCAGATGCCGGCCGGTGTGCCGGTGGCCACCGTCGCGATCGGCAACGCCCGCAACGCCGGACTGCTCGCCGTACGCATCCTCGGCGCTGCCGACCCGGCCCTCCGGCAGAAGATGGTCGATTTCCAGGCCGAACTCCGGACCCAGGCCAAGACCAAGGGCGAGGCCGTCCGCGGTGGCGGTGCTCGGAGGCTCGGCTTCTGAGTCCTCGTCGCCTCGTCGGGCTGGACGTCGCCCGCTGCCTGGCGCTGCTGGGCATGGTGGCGACCCACGTCGTGGCGACCACAGGTCCTGACGGTGGGCTGAGCTTCGCCCACTGGCTGGCCGGTGGACGCGCTTCCGCCCTGTTCACGGTGCTCGCCGGGGTGAGCCTGGCCCTGATGACCGGACGCCGGGTGCCGGTGCGGGGTCGGGAGCGCGGCGCCCGCTCGGCCGGCCTCGCCGTGCGGGCGCTGATCGTCGCCTCCTTCGGGCTCCTCCTCGGGGAGCTCGACTCGGGGTTGGCGGTGATCCTGACCTACTACGGGCTGCTGTTCCTGCTGGGGCTGGTGTTCGTCGGTCTGCGCGCTCCCACGCTGCTGGCGCTGGCGGTGGTGTGGGCGGTCCTCGCGCCGGTCGCTTCGCAGGTGGTGCGGCCCCTGCTGCCGGAGCGCGGCTTCGCCAGCCCCGCTGTCGGACAGCTGGCCGACCCGGTGCAGCTGCTCAGCGAGCTGACGTTCACCGGCTACTACCCGGTCGTCCCCTGGCTTGCCTACCTCCTGCTCGGGCTGGGGATCGGCCGCCTCGACCTGGGCCGCCGCTCTGTCCAGCTGGGGCTGGTCGGGTTCGGGCTCGGGGTGGCCGTCGCGGCGACGGTCGGATCTCGGCTGCTGCTGGAGCGTCCCGGGGTGGCCCAGCGTCTCTCGGAGGAGCTCGGCCCCCGCGGCGCCGGCGCCGCGGGGCTCCGGCGACAGATCGAGGGCGGGATGTTCGGCAACACCCCCTCCGGTGGCAGCTGGGACTGGTTGCTCGTGGTTGCTCCGCACAGCACCACGCCCTTCGACCTCGCGCAGACCATGGGCTCGGCCCTGGTCGTGGTGGGGTCCTGCCTGCTCGTCGTAGCTGCACTCCCGCCCTTCGCCGAGCGGGTGGTCGCGATCGTGTTCGGCGCCGGCACGATGACGCTGACGCTCTACAGCCTGCACGTGTTGCTGCGCACCGACCTGCTGTGGCCTCCCGACGAGGGTGCCTACGCCCAGCATGCGCTGGTGCTGCTGGCCATCGGCGCGGTCCTGGTCGCCCTCGAGCGCCGCGGGCCGCTGGAGCGGCTGGTCGGTGCTGCCTCCGCACGGGCTTCGGCGCTCGTGCGAAGGCCTTAGGCCCGGGGCACACGACCCGCGGGTCGGGCACCGACCCGGCTCACGCCCCGGTCAGCTGAGCGCGTGCTCGTGCGCGAAGACGACGATCTGCACCCGGTCGCGCAGACCGAGCTTGCGCAGGATCGAGCCGACGTGGGTCTTGACCGTCGACTCACCGGCGAAGACCAGGGCAGCGATCTCGGTGTTGGACAACCCCCGGGCCACGGCAGCGAAGACCTCACGCTCCTTGTCGGTGAGCCCGAGGAAGGCTGCGGGCGTGGGGGTCTGCTCGCGGAACTGCCCCTCGAGCAGCGTCGAGAGGTCGGCGGGGGCGAGCACGGCGTTGCCGGCGTGGACGGTGCGGATCGCGTCGCGCAGCAGGACCGGGGTGGTGTCCTTGAGCAGGAAGCCACTGGCGCCGTGGCGGATCGCCGTGGCAGCGCGGTCGTCCAGGTTGAAGGTCGTCAGGACGATCACCCGCACGGGGACCGGACGACGCGCGACCCGCTCGGGCAGGAAGATCTGCCGCGTGGCCTCGACGCCGTCCATCTCCGGCATCCGGATGTCCATCAGCACCACGTCGGGGGCCAGCTCCTCGACGAGCCGCACGGCCTCGAGCCCGTCGCCGGCCGAGCCGACGACCTCCATGCCCTCCTGGGCGTCCACGATCACCGACACCCCCTCGCGGAAGAGGTCCTGGTCGTCGACCAGCAGGACCCGGATCGTCACCGGCCCACCGGCCGCACCGGCACCCATGCGGTGCCGGTGAAGGTGTCGCCGTCCGCCAGCGCACGCCGTCGTACGTCGAGCCGCCCGCCGATCGCCTCGAGTCGCCGCCGCATGCCGTCGAGCCCCTGCCCGCCGGGCGCGCTGCCGTCAGGGGGAGCCACGACGTTGCGGACCTCGATGCGCAGCTCGCCCACCCAGCTGCCGTCGGGCCAGTGCCGCTCGACGAAGATCGGCTCACCACGCAGGCCGTGCTTCATGGCGTTGGTGAGCATCTCCTGGAGGACCCGGAAGGCCACTTGCTCGAGCTCGGGTGGCAGCGGCTGCCGGGCACCGACCTCGCTCGAGACCACCTCGTGACCGCTGGCTCGCACCCCCGCGACGAGGTCGTCGAGGCCACCGGTGCGGCCGTGGGCGGAGCTGGACTCAGCCGGTGTGAGCACCTGGCGCACGTCCTGGAGCGACGAGCGGGCCGACGTGGCGATGGTGGCCATCGTGGCCTTGAGCTTCTCGGTGTCGACGTCCTCGACGAACTGCGCCGACTCGGCCTGCGCGAGGATCACCGCGAGGGAGTGGCCGACGACGTCGTGCACGTCGCGCGCGAGACGGGACTGCTCCTCGCGCAGCCGGGCAATCTCCCGGGCCTGCTCGGTCTCGCGGACGGCCTGGGCGGCCTCCTCCTCGGCGGCCACCTGCGAGACCTCGGAGCGCCGGGCCCGCTCGCTGAACCGCAGCGCCAGCCCGGCAAGGAACGGCACGGCCAGCACCGCCATTCCGATCACGGCCGCACCGACCTGCCAGGTGTCGCCGAAGCGGTAGGCGGTGTCGAGCAACGTGCGATAGCTGTCGCTGTTGATGAAGGGGGCATAGCTGGAGGACACGACGAGCAGCGCGGCGATGAGGCCCGCTGTGGGGATGGACAGCCCGGCCGCGATGACGGTCGAGGACCGGCCCCACCGGGCCGTGCCGAAGGCGACGATCGCGAAGGCCAGCTGCACGAGCATGATCGGCGACCCGGTCAGGACCTGGATGGCGCTCATCGCCCAGACCAGGCTGAGGGCCAGCCCCGGCTCCCGACGGCTGCACGCGACCGCGGCCCCGGTCAGCAGCGCCACCCCGACCAGGGAGACCCGGGACCGTCCCGCGACGTCGAAGAGGTCGGTGTTGGCCGCCTCGAGCAGCCCGAGGGCGAGGACCACCAGCCCCAGTGCGACATCAGGGATCCACGCGCGCCACTCGCGGGTCACGCGACCACCGCCTCGCGCGCTCGGCGGCGCTGCTGGAGCCGCTGCACGGGACCCTCGACCAGGCGCCAGCTCAGCGCCGCGGCCACCACGGTCAGCGCGGCCGCGGCCGGACCCGCGAGTTCCAGGTGGGGACGCAGCCACAACGTGAGCGGGTAGTTCCACAGGTAGGCCGCGTAGGACACGGTCCCGAGCCACACCACGGCGTTCAGGGCCGGACCGGGCACGGTCGTCAGGGTGCGCCACGACAGCAGCAGCACGGCGGTCAGGAGAGCGATGGCCGGGCCTCCCGCCAGGTAGGTGAGCGCATGACCCCGCAATGGAACCACGCTCAGGATCCCCAGACCGAGCAGGGCGAACGGCACGCCGAGCGCCAGCGCCCGAGCAGGTACGACGACCCGGTCGGCCAGCACGCGGGTCGCGGCCCCGATCACGAAGCACCCGGCCCACGACGTCGGCAGCGCGTAGGCCAGGTCGGGGGACTCGCGCAGCCACAGCACGGTCGCCACGCAGGCGGCCAGGGACGCAGCCCCTGCGAGGGCGAGCGCCAGCCCCACGCGCCGTCGTACGAACGCGACCGCGAGGAGCGTCGGCCACACCAGGTAGAACTGCTCCTCGGTCGCCAGCGTCCACAGGTGGAACGTCGCCTCGCTGCCCCGGTCGAAGGGCAGGTTGCCGGTCCAGGTCAGCGCGACGGCGACCGTGCGGAGCAGCTCGTCGCGGTCGTCCAGCGGGTCGAGCAGCAGGGTCACGACGACCACGCCGACGACCAGGAGCAGCAGCGCCGGCACGAGCCGCTGGGCACGGCGGAGGTAGAAGCGCCGCAGGTCCACCCGACAGTCGCGATCGAGCTCGCCGAGGAGCAGCCCGGTGATGAGGTAGCCCGAGAGCGCGAAGAACATCACGACCCCCACGACCCCCGCCCCCGGGAACACCGACGGGAAGGCGTGGCGCAGCACCACCAGCGCCACGGCGATCCCGCGCAGGAGGTCGAGACCGGCTATCCGCACGACGCTCCCGCCGCGAGGGCGTCGCGCACCAGCAGGTCGAGCAGGTCGGGGTAGGCGAGCCCGGCGGCGGCGTACATCTGCGGCACCTGGGACGTGGCGGTGAAGCCGGGCATCGTGTTGACCTCGTTGAGCACCGGTCCGTCCTCGGTGAGGAAGAAGTCGACCCGGGCGACGCCGCGGCAGTCGAGCGCGTCGAAGACCGCGAGGGCCGCGTCCTCCAGCGCCTTCTGCTCGGCCTCAGTGAGGACGGCGGGGATGCGGAAGTCGGCGTCACCGTCATACTTCGCGGCGAAGTCGAAGAGCCCGTCGACGACGATCTCCAGCGTGGGGGAGACCCAGCGCGACCCGTCGGGCCGGGCGATGACCGCGATGTCGATCTCGCGACCGCCGACCACGTCCTCGACGAGCACCCGGGCGTCGACCTCGAGCGCTGCCCGGACAGCAGGCGCCAGGCCGGCAGGGGAGTCCACGAGCGAGACGCCGTGGCTGGAGCCGGCCGCGACCGGCTTCACGACGACCGGGTGGGTCCACACGTAGGTCGCGGCGGTGGTCGCGGTGAGCAGCACGCCGGGCGTGGTCGCGACGCCGACCGCTCCGGCCACGAGCTTGGTCACCCACTTGTCCATCGCGACCGCGCCGGCGCCGACACCGGACCCGACGTAGGGCAGCCCCGCCAGCTCGCACAGCGCGGCCAACGTGCCGTCCTCGCCGTGCGGTCCGTGGACCACGGGGAGCACGACGTCGCAGCTGCGCAGCACGTGCGCGGCACCCGCGAGACCGATCGGGCGGCCGCAACCGTCGAGCCAGGTGCCGTGCGGGTCGATGCTCACGCGCACCACGTCGTACGACGAGTGGTCGAGCGCCGCGGCCACGCTCGCCGCCGACGCGGTGGAGACGTCGTGCTCGCAGGACCGTCCGCCGCCGATGACGGCGACCCGGGTGCGGGCCTTCATGTGCGCACCACCCGGGCGCCGATGCCGGTGACGATCTCGTGCTCGATCGTGTCGGCCCAGGCCGCCCACTCGGCGACGGTCGGCTCACCGGAGCGACCCGGGCCGAAGACGGTCGCGGTCTCCCCGATCGTGGCGTCGTCGTCCCCGACGTCGACGACCACCTGGTCCATCGAGACCCGACCCACGAGCCGGCGCCGGCGTCCGCGCAGCAGCACCTCGGCCCGGGGGCCGGCGGCGCGCGGCAACCCGTCGGCATAGCCGAGGGGGAGCAGCGCGAGCGTGGTCGCACGCGGGGCGGTCCAGGTGTGGCCGTAGCCGACCGGGGTGCCGGCGCGGACGCGGCGCACACCCACGACCGGGGCGGTCAGGGTCATCGCCGGGGACAGCACGGTCGAGCGGGACGGGTCGATGCCGACCAGGCCGGCGCCGACGCGGCTCATCGTGTGGTGGCTGAGTGGGTCGGTCAGGGTGGCGGACGTTGCGGCGAGGTGCCGCAGCGGGGGCCGCAGCCCGGCCTCGCGGGCGACCGCGACACCCCACGCGAAGCGTGCCCTCCCGACCCGGTTGTCGGGGTCCGAGGGGTCGTCGGCGCACCCGAGGTGCCCCATCACACCGACCACCTGCAGCTGGCCTGCGCGCTCCGCGCGGCGGGCCGCCCGACACAGATCGGCCCAGGCCGACGGGGCGGCTCCGTCACGCGCCATGCCGGTGTCGAGCTGGAGGTGCACGCGGGCGCCGATCCCGCCGCTCAGCACGGCCGCGAGGTGCTCGCGACTCGGCACGGCCACGTCGACCGCGGCCGTGATCGCGCCGGTGAAGTCGGCGTCGACGGGGTTGAGCCAGCTCAGCACGGGCGCCCGCAGGCCGGCGCCACGGAGCGCGAACGCCTCCTCCAGGCTGGTGACGCCCAGCCAGGAGGCACCGTGCCCCAGCGCGGTCCGCGCGACGTCGACGGCCCCGTGGCCGAAGCCGTCGGCCTTCACGACCGCCATCAGCGCCCCGTCGGTGCGAGCGGCGAAGAGCCGGGTGTTGGCCGCGACCGCCGCCAGGTCGACGCAGAGCCGGGGACCGTGACGGCGGGTCGGCTCGGCCGAGACCGGCGGGTCCGAGAGGAGGTTCGTCATGCTGACGACGCTAGGAACGCCGGCGTCCGGGCACCTCCACCTCAGGTGCCGATCAGCCGTCCTCGAGGACGAGCCCTCTCGTCCCTCGCGCGTGGAGCAGCGTGGCGCCCAGCAACGCGACCCCGAGGTGGCAGCTCCACAGCGAGACCCGCTCGTAGAGCCCACCGGGCTCACCCACGACCAGCGTGACGCCGAACGCGATCCCACCCGCCGCCGCCACGAGGCCGGCGACCAGGAGGCCCCGTGACACCCGGGGCAGCGCGTGCCGCCAGCCGAGACCCAGGAGCACGAGGGCGACCGGTTGGGCGACGAAGACCGGGAGCGCGACCAGGGTGTGGAGCGCGGGCGCGCTGTCGAGCGGTGCCAGGCCCACGGCGGCCGAGCTCACGCCCGAGACGACGAGCAGCAGCCCGGCGACCCAGGTCGTCCGGCGGCCGGCCAGGTCGCGAGACGCCAGCACGGCACCGAGCGCCAGGCAGGCGCCGATGAGCACGAAGGCGGCGTTCATGAGGGCGTGCCACGGCGAGCAGACCGCGACCGGGCCGTAGGCCGCGCCGATGGTGGTGCAGGAAACGGCGCCCAGGTCGCTGATGGTGTTGACGGTCAGGTCGTAGTCGCCGGCGCTCCACCGGGTCGCGACGAGAAGCTGCACGGCGATGACGAACGGCTGTGTCAGCAGCAGCGCCCCACCGACGGCGCGCCTCAGCGCTTGCGCCATTCGATCGCGGGGCAGGTGTCCATCACCATCGGCACCCCAGCGGCGGTCGTCCGCTCGAAGGCGGCCTCGTCGATGACCCCGAGCTGGAACCACACGGCCCTGGCGCCCACGGCGACGGCCTGGTCGGCGAACTCCCCGGCCGACTCCGAGCGGCGGAACACGTCGACCACGTCGATCGGGAACGGCACCTGGTCGAGGGCGGCGTACGCCTTCTCGCCGAGCACCTCCAGGTCTCCGGCAGCGGCGTTCGGATGGATCGGCACGATCCGCTTGCCGCGCTCCTGGAGCAGGGCGGCGATGGAGTACGCCGTGCGGCCGGGGTCGCCGGAGAGGCCGACCACCGCCCAAGTCTCGCAGTCGTCGAGCATGAAGCGGACGGCGTCGGTGTCCTGCCAGCTGGTCATGGCCCGAATCTAGTGGGTCCCTCCAGGCGTCGAGGAGAGTAAAGAATTGAACCGCTCCGCATAGCGGCGTCCGTGACGGGTACGACTCCCTAGGTCGAGGCCGCCGACTTTCCCCCCACTTCGGCGGCCTCGACCCAACACGACCCCCCGGTGCCGGTCCAGACCGCATGCGGGTGTTTCGGCGTGACGCTCGGCGTCTCGTGGGACGATCAAGGTCACGTCAGCGTGCCCGGACCGGCGCCGCGACGACACGGGGGTGTGCACATGAGGTCGAGCGTGGGTCCTCCGGGCGATCGTCCGGTCCCCCCTGCCCTCACGGACGCCCGTCGTCGGGTCGAGACCGCCCGGTTGCTGTCCCGCGCGCGGGCCAGCGAGGGCGAGGCGCGCGAGCGCTACGAGAACGAGGTCGTGCGCCTCAACATGGTCGTGGCCGGTGACGTGGCCCGGCGCTACCACGGTCGGGGGATCGCTGAGGAGGATCTCGACCAGGTGGCCTACCTCGGCCTGATCAAGGCAGTGCGCTGCTTCGACCCGACGCTCGGCGACGACTTCCTCAGCTATGCCGTCCCGACGTTGCGCGGGGAGATCCGCCGCTACTTCCGTGACGCCGGCTGGACGGTCCGGCCGCCGCGCTCGGTGCAGGAGCTCCAGGCCCGGGTCACCGCAGCCGAGGCCGAGCTCTGCCAGGACCTGGGACGTGCGCCTCGTCCGTCCGAGGTCGCGGTGCACCTCGACGTGCCGCTCGCGCTGGTCCTGGACTCGCTCAACGCGACGGGGTGCTTCTCCCCGGTCTCGTTGGATGCCCCGCGCGCCGCCGACGAGGACACTGCGGCACCCCACGAGCATCTCGGTGAGGTCGACCCGGCGTTCGCGAGCACCGAGGCCCGGCTGGCGATCCAGCCCCTCATGGGGACGCTGAGCCCGCGGGACCGCCGGATCATCGAGCTGCGCTACTTCGAGAACCGGACGCAGGCCCAGATCGGCGCCGACGTCGGCGTGACCCAGGAGCAGGTGTCCCGCTTGCTCACCGGGATCCTGCTCAAGCTGCGTCGCAGCCTCGCTGCCTGATCCCGGGCCGATCAGTCGGCGAAGATCCGGGGCAGCTCTTCGGCCGACCCGGTGAAGCGCGGGGTCCGCTTCTCCTTGAACGCCGCGACCCCCTCCTTGCCGTCGCCGATCGAGGTGTAGAACATGGCGAGGCTGTCGGACAGGTGGGCCTCGAGCGGGTCGGCGGCGGCGCCGTTGCGGTAGAGCAGCTGCTTGGCCAGGCCGAGCGCCACGGGAGAGCGGTCGACGACGAAGGAGCGGGCGAGCTCCTGGGCGGCCGGGAGCAGGTCGTCGGGCTCGTGGAGACTGCGCAGGAGCCGGCCCGCGAGGGCCTGCTCCGCGGTGAGGATGTCGGCGGAGTAGGCCCACTCCAGGGCCTGCTGGATGCCGACGATGCGCGGCAGGAACCATGTCGAGCACGCCTCCGGGACGATGCCGAGGCGGCCGAAGACGAAGCCGATGCGGGCCTTGGTGGAGGCCAGGCGCAGGTCCATCGCCAACGTCATCGTGGCGCCGATGCCGACTGCCGGTCCGTTGATCGCGGCGATGACCGGCTTGGGCAGTGCGTGGATCGCCAGCGTCACGCGGCCACCGGTGTCGCGGATGCCGTCGTGGTAGGGCGCCTGGGTGAGGTGGGCGCGCAGTTCCTCGGGCGTCGGGGTCACCGACTCGTCGAGGCCGAACACGTTGCCCTCGGCCGAGAGGTCCATGCCGGCGCAGAACGCCCGGCCGGCCCCGGTCACCACGACCGCGCGCACGTCCGCGGCGCGGGCGTCGGTGAGGAAGACCTGCTCCAGCTCACGCGCCATGGTCAGGTTGAACGCGTTGAGCGCTTCGGGGCGGTTGATGGTCAGCGTGGCGACGCCGTCGTCGTCCACTGCCCAGTCGAGGGTCTCGTAGGTGCTCATCCGACTCCTGCCAGTCCTGTGGGGGTGCACTGCTTCTTGGTGATCAGGTCGGTCTTGTCCTCGATGAAGGCCGTGAAGATGACCTCCGCGCGGTCGCGGTCCCAGGTCTCAGCGGACCCGTCGGTGACCGGCATGGTGCAGGTCAGGCCGTCGCTGCCACCGACCTTCGTCATGGCCAGCGCCCACTTCCCGGCGTCGATGGTGCTCGTGGACTCGCCGAAGCCGAAGAAGCCGGGGACCGAGTTGTTCAGGCGCCACCAGCGGATCGGATTGAGGACGGTCCAGGGCGAGACGACCTTGTTGCCGATGGCCGCCACGACCTCGCGCTGGCGCTGCACGCGGTCGAGGTCGCCGTAGGCCGACTGCTTGCGCGATCGTGAGTAGGCCAGGGCGACGGTGCCGTCGACCTCCTGGCAGCCCTTCGTGATGTCGAGGCCGGCCAGCTTGTCCTTGATGGCCTCCTTCGGGCAGACCTCGATGCCGCCGACGGCGTCGACGACGCCGGCGACACCGCCGAGGCCGATCTCGACGTACTCGTCGATGCGGATCCCGGTCTCGTTCTCGATCGTCTGCACGAGCAGCTCCGGCCCACCGCGGGAGTAGGCGGAGTTGATCTTACTCTGACCGAAGCCCGGCATCTCGACGAACGAGTCGCGCGGGATCGACAACAGCACGTCGGGACCGTCGCCGGTGTGGAGCAGCATGATCGTGTCGGTCAGCTCGCTGGTGGCGTTGCCGGTGCTGAGCTCCTTGCGCTCCTCGGCGGAGAGGCCCTTGCGCGAGTCGCTGCCGACCAGGAGGTACGTCGTGCCCGGCTGGTCGCCGGGACGGTCACCGTCGGGCTCGAAGGCGACCTTGTCGACCTTGGTCCACGCGAAGAACGGCACAGCGGCGGTGTAGACGAACCACAGGACGAAGAGCACGAGGACCGAGCGCACCCAGAAGCGGGGCCGACGCATCCGGCTGCCGAGGCCGCCGCGGGTGCGACCGGGGCCGGCGGGCGGGCGGCCGCCCGGGGTCGGCGCTAGCGGCGGTGGCGCCGGCTGGCGCGAGGCGCTGGTCGGCCGTGGCTGCGTCGGCATCACGCGGGTCTCGTCCGGCCGGGGCTGACGGGGGATGGCGCGGGTCGCGTCGGGGGGCGGCTCCTTGCCGGCCTTGCCGCCGTAGAGCCAGCCGTAGTTGGTCCCGTTGTCGGGACCGCCCTTCCCAGGACGATCTGCCATGGCGCAGAACCTACCGCGCGGTGCACTAGCGTCCACCAGATGACCCCGGACGTCGCCCCCTTGTCCCCGTCGTTCGCCCGCGTCTCACTGGCGGTGATGATGTCGACCAAGGAGGCCAACCTGCTCGGCAACATCCACGGCGGCGAGATCGTCAAGCTCGCCGACTCCACCGCGGGTGCCGTCGCCCAGCGGCACAGCGGCGGTCCATCCGTCACGGCGGCGCTCGACGAGATGGCGTTCCTGCAACCGGTGCACGTGGGCGACATCGTGCGCACCTTCGGCCAGGTCAACTGGGCCGGACGGTCCTCGATGGAGATCGGGGTGCGCGTCGAGACGCAGCCCTGGAACGACCCGACGGCCGAGGGCCTGCACGTGGCGTCGGCGTACTTCGTCTTCGTCGCGATCGACGACGACGGCGGCCCACGGGCCGTGCCGGCACTGGTGCCGGAGACGCCCGACGAGGTACGACGCCTGCGCGAGGCCGAGATCCGGCGGGCCCACCGGCTGGCGAAGAAGACCGAGATCGACGAGGGCCGGTCGTCGTTCTGAGCCGCCCGGACCGCTGTCGGCGCGTCGCGGAGCGTGTGACGCGTGGGACTGGTGATACTTGCACGCGTCACTGTTCTTCCCCCCGGTGACGGAAAGAGGCGTCCCATGACCTCCACGGTCGAGCGCGCTGCCCGCGTCAGGTTCCGTCGGGCCATGTCCCTGATGGTGATGACCCTGGTCGTCCCCGGATCTGCTCAGCTGATGGCCGGCAACCGCAAGGTCGGTCAGATCGCGCTGCGCACCTGGCTGGGGCTGCTCGGGCTGCTAGCCGTGGTGCTGCTGGCGGTGCTGATCGACCGTGAGCTGGTGTTCTGGATGGTCTCCAACACCACGCTGCTCCTGCTGTTGCGTCTGGGCCTGATGGTGGGTGCCATCGGCTGGGCCGCCCTGCTGATGGACGCCTGGCGGCTCGGTCAGCCACTGACCCTCGGGCTCGCCCACCGCCGCGCCGTGGTCGGCTTCAACGGGGTCCTGTGCTTCGGCGTCGCCAGCGTGCTGCTCTTCGGTGCCCACCTGGTGGGGGTGCAGCGCGACTTCATCATCACGATGTTCGGCGACGGCGAGGCCACCTCGGCCCACGACGGCCGCTACAACGTGCTCCTGCTCGGCGGTGACTCCGGCGCCGGCCGCTGGGGCCTGCGTCCCGACTCGATGACCATCGCCTCGATCGACGCCGACACCGGCCGCACCGTGCTGATCGGACTGCCGCGCAACATGGCCGACTTCCCCTTCCGCGAGGGCTCGGTCATGGACGAGCAGTTCCCCGGCGGCTTCGACTGCGAGGGCTGCTACCTCAACGGGGTCAGCACCTGGGCCGGCGACAACACCGGGCTCTTCAAGGGCTCCGACAACCCCGGTGTCGACGCCACGATCATGGCGATCGAGGGCATCACCGACCTGACGATCAACTACTGGGCCATGGTCAACCTGAGGGGCTTCACCGACCTCGTCGACGCCGTCGGCGGCGTCACCCTCAACGTCCGCCAGCCGATCCCGGTCGGCGGCCTCGGCTCCGACGTGACCGGCTACATCGAGCCCGGCGTCCGCAGGCTCGACGGTCACGACACCCTCTGGTACGCCCGGGCCCGTGAGGGCTCCGACGACTACTCCCGCATGGCCCGTCAGAAGTGCGTCATGAACGCCATGCTCGAGCAGATCAGCCCTCAGTCCGCGGTCAAGAACTTCGAGAGCATCGCCAAGGCCTCCAGCGAGATGATCTCCACCAACCTGCCCGCCTCCGAGCTCGACACGTTCATGTCGCTGGCACTCAAGGCTCGCAGCGAGAAGATCGCGAGCCTCTCGCTGGTCCCGCCGATGATCAACACCGGCGACCCCGACATCGAGCTGGTCCAGCGCAAGGTTGCCGAGGCCATCGAGCGTGCCGAGGGCAACGCCCCCGCACCCGCCAAGGGCGGCAAGAAGAAGAGCCCCGACTCCGTCACCGGCGGCTCGGTCGGCTCGCTCAGCGAGGGCTACGCCGCCAACGACGCCGAGGACCTCGGCGCTGCCTGCTGACCCGACGAGGGACCTCCTCGGCGGCTCCTCGGCGGCTCCTTGCCGGTTCCTGCTGGACGAGCTGCGGCGAGCGGCGCGCCCACCGAGGACCCAGAGGACGAGCTGGTTCTGACTGAGTGCGGACCGCGGCTCGACCATCGGCGGTCGTGGGCTGCCAACACATCTGCGGCTCCACCACACAAGACCGTCCGGGGTGCGGCGCAACGTCGTGGACACGGTTGGTCCTTCCATGCCGCCACAGGCGAGTGGGTCCCCCCAACCGAGGGGTCGTGGGCGAGAAGGAGCTCGAGCGGCGGTGGCGGATCGGCGTCCAGCACTCGTTGCGTGGATTCAGCTGTCAGGGGGGACACCTCCACGGAGGCCGTGAGCGGGCCGGACGCGCCTGTGGCCCCGCCGGCGGCGGGGTGTGGGGCGTTGGACTCAGGTCTCGCCCGGTGGCGTGGTCCGCGTGGTGATGGGGGTGATGCCGTGGTGGCCGCGGCGGAAGTGCAGCCGGTGGGGTGATCGCCACACGTAGGCACCGGCGTCGATCGCGTCGTAGGTCCACCCGGAGTGGGTCCTCACTCGGTGGTGACCCCGACCCAACGGGCGGTGTTGCACGTGCACGTGGCACCGCCCTGGTCATGCGGACCGACTGTCGATGTCGCAGGACCTGGCGGCTCGGGTGCACCACGGGAAGACGCAGTGGTGCTGGTGCTGTCGTCGCTTTCGGGCTGCTCGGCCATAGGACCACTCAAGCCGCGCCCAGCATCACTGGACCCCGCTCCGGAGGCCCGGATCTCGTCTGGTGAAACGACAAACGAAACTTTTTCGAGACCCTTCCGAGGCTGTGTGCTGTCTCAGTGCTATGTCGCAGCTGTGATGTCGCAGCCCCCCGGGATGCCCCCCAGGATGCACCCCGGGCTGCGCTTGCCTGTCAGCTCGCCGAGGGGCGTCGAGGTCGGCCCCGCGCGAGCACCGCGCGGTCAGGTCGTGCACAGTGGGAGCAGGCCACCGCGCGACGGCCGCTGCGTGACCTCTCGCCAGGTCCTGCAAGGTCGTAGCGCGGTGGCCGCCTGCGTCCCTCGGAGGCCCGTGGGAGGCGTGCTCGTGGGAGGCTGAGCGACGATGACCACGCGCACCGTCCTCGCCGTCGACGGCAACTCCCTGCTGCACCGGGCGTTCCACGCCTCGGCGCGCTCGGGGTTCCGCACGCCGGACGGTCGGCCCGCGTGGGCGGTGCGGGGGGTCCTGGCGCAACTGCTCGCCGCGGTCGATCGCACCTGCGCCGACGCCGTCGTGGTCGGTTTCGACGACCGGCTCTCCAGCATCCGGCGCGATCGATGGCCGGTCTACAAGGCCCACCGACTTCCCAAGCCCGACACCCTCCACGAGCAGCTCGACCGGGCCGTCGACGTGCTGCGCGAGCTCGGGGTGGCCGTCGTGGTGCCCACCGGCCTCGAGGCCGACGACGTCCTCGCGAGCGTCGCGGCCCAGGCGCCGGCGATGGAGGCGCGCACGGTCATCGTGACCTCCGACCGGGACAGCTTCTCCCTCGTCGACGAGCACACCCGTCTGCTGCGCATCCTCAACGGCGGCGTCGACGCCTCGCCGCTGCTCGACCCGCAGCGGCTCGCGATGGTCGCCGGCGTGCGCCCCGATCAGTACCTCGACCTCGCCGCCCTCCGCGGAGACGCCTCCGACAACCTCCCCGGCGTGCGCGGTTTCGGCGCCAAGACGGCCGCCAAGCTCCTCACCCAGCTCGGCACCGCCGCCGACGCCTTCGCCGACGCGGCCGCTGGTGGCGAGCGCTGCACGGCCGCGATCGGCGCCGCCCGCACCCGCACCCTGGCCACCGACGAGGCTCGCGACCAGTGGCAGCTCAACCGCGAGGTCATGGCCATGGTCCGCACGCTCGAGCTCGGTCTCGACCTGGCCGTCGACGGGGCACCGACCGGCGTCCTGCCCCTCGACGAGCAGGCGATCGGCCCCGTCTTCGCCCGCCACGGTCTCGACGCGACCGCCGCTGTCCGTGCGCTGACGCTGAGCGAGCCCACCGGACCTCGCGAGCCGTCGTACGTCGATCCGCGCTGGCGCCCTGCTCCGGCCACGCGTCTCGCACCCCTGCGCGCGCCCGTGCTGGTGCTCGCCGAGCCGGAGCCCGCGTCGGTCCAGGACACGCTCTTCTGAGCCCTGGTGGGCCGACCCCTAGGGTTGTCGCCGTGACCGAGCAACCCGCCCCGACCCCTCGCGTGGTCGCCGTGGTCGTCACGTTCAACCGCCTCGAGCTGCTCCAGCGCCTGGTCGCCCGCCTGGTCGAGGTGCCCGACGTGGCCGAGGTGCTGGTCGTCGACAACGCCTCGACCGACGGCACGGGGGAGTGGCTCGCGGAGCACACGAGTGGCCGGGCCGACGTGCACGCCCGCACGCTCACCGAGAACGGCGGGGGCGCCGGTGGCTTCCACGACGGTCTTGCGTGGGCGCTGGAGCGCGGCTTCGACCTGGCCTGGATGATGGACGACGACGGGCTGCCCGAGCCGGAGTGCCTGGCCACGCTGCTGGCCCAGCGTGAGGATCTCGACTTCTGGGGACCAGTGGTCG
Organism: Nocardioides psychrotolerans; assembly: GCF_900113685.1. Taxonomy (GTDB): domain Bacteria; phylum Actinomycetota; class Actinomycetes; order Propionibacteriales; family Nocardioidaceae; genus Nocardioides; species Nocardioides psychrotolerans. Next base: position 14,835 of record NZ_FOQG01000001.1, on the reverse strand, counting down.
TCGACGAGGCCGCCCCGGACCGCCTGGTCTTCCCGATCCGGCTGCCCGGCGGCACCCGGGTCGTGCACGCGATGGCCGACGTCACTGCGGCTGCGGTCCACGGCGTGATCCCCGACGTGGTGATCCCCTTCAACGGTGTGCTCGTGACGCGCGACCTGGTCGAACGCATCGGGTTGCCCCGTGCGGAGTTCTTCATCTGGGGCGACGACGTGGAATACCTGTGGCGCGCCCGCGACGCCGGAGCCCGCGTGGCCACCGTGGTGGATGCCAAGGTGCATCACCCCAGCGTCGGCGAGCTCGGGACGCCGATGATGGGCGGCCGCACGACCTACAACCACAGCCCCAGCGACCTCAAGCACTACTGCATGGCCCGCAACAACACTCTCAACCTGCGCACCTACCGCGGCTGGCCCCACGTGGTGATGTTCTGGGTCAAGACCGTGTGGTTCTACCTGTTCACCCGGCCCCGGCCTGCGCGGGTCGTGCTCAGCGCGCGAGCGGCGTACGCCGGACTCCGCGGCGACTTCACCGGGCACCGGAGGTTCCTCACGTGAGCGCGACCGAGACCGAGACCGTCGCGATCGTCGTCGTGACCTTCAACCGTGCCGACCTGCTGGTCGGCATGCTCGCGGGGCTGGAGGCCCTCGAGCGGTGCCCGGAGGCCGTGATCGTCCTCGACAACGCCAGCACCGACCACACCGCCGAGGTCCTGGGGGAGGCCCGGGACCGGGGCACGCTGGCGCTGCAGGTGATCACCAGCCCCGAGAACGTCGGGGGAGCAGGCGGCTTCCACATCGGCGTCCGCACCGCCTACGAGCAGGGTTTCGACCGGATCTGGTTGATGGACGACGACGTCGTCCCGGCCCCGGACTGCCTCGGCATCCTGATGGCCACCGACGAGGACTGCCTCACCTCGGTGCGCGAGGACACCTCGGGCCGGCTCGTCGAGAAGGCCGCCACCCGCTTCGACCTGCGCAACCCGTTCGCGATCAAGCCCAAGACCGGCATGGTCGAGACCGACTTCGCCACCCGCGCGGCCATGCCGGAACGTGTCGAGGTGGAGAACGTCGCGTTCGAGGGCTTCCTGGTTCGCCGCGCCGTGATCGAGGAGATCGGCCTGCCCGACCCGGCCTACTTCATCTTCTACGACGACGTCGACCTCGCCCTCCGCGCGCGCCGGACGGGGCGCCGGATCTGGGCGGTGCGGGACGCCGTGCTCGTGCGCCAGCTCGACTTCGACCAGCAGCACGACCTGGCGGGGTGGAAGGGCTACTACATGTACCGCAACCTCTTCGTGGTGCACCTGCGCTACGGCGAGAACGTCGCGGTGCGGCTCAAGCCGTGGCTGGTCGCGCTGGTGGTCGTGCTGCTGAGCCCCCTGCGCGGTGGTCGGGCAGAAGCCCGCAACGTGCTGCGCGCGGTGCGCGACGCCCGAACGATGCGCGACCTGTCGGCCAGCGCTTCGCCCGAGCAGCTCAGCCGGTCGGCGGACCCTGGACCTGCTTGACCGCGGCGGTGATGACGGCGGGGGTGACCGCGGGGGCAGCCCCCGGCTCCGCTTCGTCGATGGTGCGCAGCTGCGGACGGAGGCCGACGTGGTTGCCGGTCGCCATCGCCGCCGCCCAGAACGTGAGGGCTCCCAGCGCGGCGCCCGCGATCACGTCGATCGAGAAGTGCCAGCCGAGGTAGATCGTCGACACGACCGTGAGCCCCAGGAAGACCCACGAGCTGATGCGGATCCAGCGTGGCAGCCCGATGGCCTGCACGACCAGGCAGATCGTGACCATGATCCCCACGTGCAGCGAGGCGAAGGCGGCGATGGTCTGCAGCCCGTCGGCGGCCCAGGGGTCCGCGAGGACCGTCAGCCGGTCGCCCCACATGCTGTCGGCGAGGTCGGTGACGTAGGTGTGCTTGAGGTCGTCGAAGAGCTTCGGTGTCGAGTAGATCGGCCCGATCGAGGGGAACATCAGGTAGATCGCGGCACCGAGCGCCCAGTCGAACGCGATGGCCGTAACGTACCAGGAGCCGGCGTTGGTGTTGCGGGTGAACACCAGCGCGATGGCGATCGTGGCCGGGACCAGCACGATCCAGACGATGTAGACGAGCGAGAGGAACGATGCTGCCCACTGCGTGCCGAGCAGGTCGTGGAGGACCGTGGAGGGGTTGTTGCCCAGCCACAGGATCCGGTCGAGCTTGGCCATGCCCTCGTCGTAGACGTGGGTGTTGACGAACGGCACGAAGCTCTTGATGTTCCGGAAGGTCGCATAGGTGAGGTACCACGCCAGCACGCCACCGACCGCGAAGCGCCAGTGCGAGGCCGGCCACCGCTCCCGGGTGACCTCGAGCCACCTGGCCCCGACGGTGCGCGGCGCGCGCCGGGCCCTCCACAGCACGCGCGGGACGATGTCGGTGAGGATCGCCACGAGGATGATCAGCGGCATCCGGATGTAGCTGGGGATGATGCCGTCGGGGTCGCGCACGGGCAGGTCGTAGACCACCGCGATGAACGCCGTGGCCGCGGCCATGGCGAGGCCCGCGACCCAGGCATAACCGAAGTCGTCCCTCAGGGCTGATGTCCACCGTCTGACCTGCACGGGGACAGCCTAGGACGCCTCCTTGCCGAGCGCATGATCCTGCGCGGCGTGTGATCCCCGACATGCGCCGCGCGCGGGGAGTGGGTGGCACCCCCGCCGCATCCGTAGACTGACCGATCGTGTCCACCCCTGACCCTTCCTCCGCACTGCCCGACCTGGTCGTCGTCGGGTCCGGCTTCTTCGGTCTGACCATCGCCGAGCGCTGCGCCAACGAGCTGGGGCTCAAGGTCCTGGTCCTCGAGCGCCGACACCACCTGGGCGGCAACGCCTACTCCGAGATCGACCCCGAGACCGGCATCGAGGTGCACGTCTACGGCACGCACCTCTTCCACACCTCCAACAAGCGGGTCTGGGAGTACGTCAACCGGTTCACCACCTTCACCGGCTACCAGCACCGGGTCTTCGGCAAGTACCGCGGCCAGGTCTACTCCCTGCCGATGAACCTCGCACTGATCAACCAGTTCTTCGGCAAGAGCCACACCCCCGACGAGGCCCGTGCCCTCATCGCCGAGCAGTCGCGCGAGATCGCCACCGAGGACGCCACCAACCTGGAGGAGAAGGCGATCAGCCTGATCGGCCGCCCGCTCTACGAGGCGTTCATCAAGGGCTACACCGCCAAGCAGTGGCAGACCGACCCCACCGAGCTTAGTGCCGACATCATCACGCGGCTCCCGGTGCGCTACAACTTCGACAACCGCTACTTCAACGACGACTTCGAGGGCCTGCCGACCGACGGCTACACGGCGTGGCTGACGCGGATGGCGGAGCACCCCGACATCGAGGTGCGCCTCGACACCGACTTCCTGGATCCCGCCAACGGCGTCGCCGAGCAGTTCAAGGGCAAGGTCCCGATCGTCTACACCGGACCCATCGACGAATACTTCGACAACTGCGAGGGCCGCCTCTCGTGGCGCACGGTCGACCTCGAGGTCGAGACGCTGGACGTCGACGACTTCCAGGGCACCGGCGTGGTCAACGCCAACGACCAGGACGTCCCGTGGACCCGGATCCTGGAGTTCAAGCACCTGCACCCCGAGCGCACCTACCTCCCGGGCAAGACGATCGTCGTGCACGAGTACTCCCGCAACGCCTCGGTCGACGACGAGCCCTACTACCCGGTCAACACCGCCGAGGACCGCGAGAAGCTCCTGAAATACCGTGACCTGGCCAAGAAGGAGCCGATGGTCCTCTTCGGGGGGCGCCTCGGCACCTACAAGTACCTCGACATGCACATGGCGATCGGTTCGGCGCTGTCCATGGTCGACAACAAGTTGAAGCCGCACTTCGCTGACGGCGCGGCACTGACCAGCGGAGGCGTTGACGCATGACCCAGAGACTCCTACAACGACAGATCTTCCCCTTCGACCGGGACTTCGACGTCCTGGCGCTCTACGTCGACCCCGAGGAGGCCCGCCTCGACGCCGACAAATACGAGATCGGCGGCAACCGGGCGGCCAAGGACCTCAACAACGCCGCGATCCGACAGTCGACCTCGACGGGCCGCAGCATCCATCCCGACCAGATCGAGTCCCGCACCGCGTTCCGCGTGAAGTCGGGGGAGCGGCTGTCCTTCGGCACCTACTTCAACGCCTTCCCGGCGAGCTACTGGCGTCGGTGGACCATCGTCACCGAGGTCTCCCTGACGGTGCAGGTGACCGGCGCCGGGGCGAGCATCATCGTCTACAAGTCGATGGCCAACGGTCGCTCCCAGCGCGTCGAGTCCGCGACCGTGGGCTCCGAGGGCGCCGGCACGTTCGTCTTCGAGCTCTCGCTCAAGCCGTTCGTGGACGGCGGGTGGTACTGGTACAACGTCGTCGCCGGTGACGAGGACGTCGTCGTCGAGTCGGCCGAGTGGACCGCCGACGTGCCCGCGGACCGAGCCCAGCACGGCACGGTCGACATCGCGATCACGACCATGAACCGCCCCGACTTCTGCGCCAAGCTGCTCCAGCAGATCGGCGAGGACGAGCAGCTGCGCCCCTTCCTCGACACCGTCTTCGTGATGGAGCAGGGCACCGACAAGGTGGTGGACTCCCCGGAGTTCGCGAACGCGGAGGCCGCACTGGGTGCCACCTTGCGGATGATCGAGCAGGGCAACCTCGGCGGCTCCGGCGGCTACGCCCGCGGACAGCTCGAGTCCCTGCGCAAGGGCACGGCGACGTACGCGATGATGATGGACGACGACGTCGTCTGCGAGCCCGAAGGCATCATCCGGGCCGTCACGTTCGGTGACCTGGCCCGCCGACCCACGCTCGTGGGCGGCCACATGTTCAGCCTCTACAGCCGCTCGCGGCTGCACTCGTTCGGCGAGATCATCCAGCCGTGGCGCTTCTGGTGGCAGTCGCCGCTCGACACCTTCTCCGACTGGGACCTCTCCGCCCGCAACCTGCGCTCCAGCCGTTGGATGCACAAGCGCGTCGACGTCGACTTCAACGGTTGGTTCATGTGCCTGATCCCGCGCGCGGTGATCGAGGAGATCGGTCTCTCGCTGCCGCTCTTCATCAAGTGGGACGACTCCGAGTACGGCTTGCGCGCGAAGGCCGCCGGCTTCCCGACCGTCACCTTCCCCGGCGCGGCCGTGTGGCACGTGCCGTGGACCGACAAGAACGACGCGTTGGACTGGCAGGCCTACTTCCACCACCGCAACCGCTTGATCGCGGCGCTCCTGCACTCGCCCTACCCCAAGGGTGGCCGGATGATCCGCGAGAGCCTCAACCACCAGGTCGCGCACCTCGTCTCCATGCAGTACTCCACGGCCGAGCTGCGTCTCCAGGCCATGGAGGACGTGCTCGCAGGCCCGCACGGGCTGCACGCGATGCTGCCGGGCAGGTTGGGGGAGGTCAACGCCTTCCGCAAGCAGTTCAGCGACGCGCAGCTGCAGGTCGACCACGACTCGTTCCCCGCCGTACGACGCAAGAAGCCGCCGCGCAAGGGTCGCGCCGGGGTGGAGGTCCCGGGTCGTGCCGCGCAGCTGATCACGGCCGGACTGGCCCCGCTGCGCCAGCTCAAGCCCCCTCGCGACCTGTCGCGCGCGCACCCCGAGGCGGAGGTGCCGGCCATGGACGCCAAGTGGTACCGCCTGGCGGGCCTGGACTCCGCGATCGTCTCGATGAACGACGGCACGTCGGCCGCGCTCTACCAGCGCGACCATGTGAAGTTCCGCGAACTGATGAAGCGCACTCTGGAGATCCACGAGCGCTACCGCCGCGAGTGGCCCGCGCTGGCCCAGCTCTACCGCGACGAGCTCGGCTCGGTCACGGCGCCCGAGGCGTGGGAGGAGACCTTCAAGCCGTGGACGCAGGCTGATGACCAGGGTGGCAATGACTGACACCGGGCACGTCCCCGTCTCCGAGCAGCCCCTCGTCGCACCCTCCGCCTCCAACGGTCTGCTCGGCGTCTTCAGCCGCCGCTACCTCCTGCGGCTGCTGGTGCGTCGCGAGATCAGCGCTCGCTACCAGGGCTCGTTCCTGGGGCTGCTGTGGTCCTACATCAATCCCCTGACCCAGTTCTTCATCTACTGGTTCATCATGGGCAAGCTCATCGGCATGGCCGGCCGCGCCGAGAACTACGCGATCCACGTCTTCGCCGGCCTGATCGTCGTGCACTTCTTCGTGGAGACCTTCAACGCCGGCACGCGCTCGATCGTGCGCAACAAGGCGCTGGTCAAGAAGATGGCGCTGCCGCGCGAGATGTTCCCCGTGGCCTCGATGCTGGTCTCGCTCTTCCACGTCGGCCCCCAGCTGATCATCCTGCTCGTCGCCTGTCTCGTGACCGGGTGGTCGCCCGACCTGGTCGGCATGACGGCGGGGCTGCTCGCCCTGGGGATCGTGATGGTGCTCGGCACCGCCCTGGCGCTCCTGTTCAGCACGGCCAACGTGTTCTTCCGCGACTTCTCCAGCGCCGTGTCGATCCTGACCAACTTCGTGCGGTTCGGGGTGCCGATGATCTACCCCTACACGCTGGTCGCCGAGCGCTTCGCAGGGCACACCGAGCTCTACCTCGCCAACCCGATCGCCGACGGCGTGCTCCTGATGCAGCGCGCCTTCTGGACCGGCACGACCGACGACCCGACAGTCACGGCGCTGGTCCACATGCCCGACCACCTCCTCACGCGCGGGGTGATCGCCCTCGGTGGCTCGCTGATCGTGCTGGTCGTCGCGCAGCTGGTCTTCACCCGCCTCGAGAACAAGATCCCGGAGCGCCTCTGATGGCGGACTACCCGAAGGACACCTCGATCGTCGTCGACGACGTGACCAAGGCCTTCACCCTGCGCTACCACCGCACCTTCAAGCAGGTCTCGGTGGCGCTGGTGAAGGGCCGCGACCTCAGCGACACCTTCAACGCCCTCGACCACGTCAGCTTCACGGTCAAGCAGGGCGAGTCGATCGGGCTGATGGGCCTCAACGGCTCGGGCAAGAGCACCCTGCTCAAGCTCGTCAACGGGATCATGAAGCCTGACTCCGGAACGGTGCTCACCCGCGGACGCATCGCGGGGCTGATCGCGACCGGCGCCGGCTTCCACCCCCAGCTCACCGGCCGGGAGAACGTCTACCTCAACGCCGCCGTCCTCGGCATGAGCGAGCAGGAGACGGCCCGCAAGTTCGACCAGATCATCGACTTCGCCGAGATCGGTCGTCACCTCGACGCCCCGGTCGGCAACTACTCCTCCGGCCAGTTCGCGCGGCTCGGCTTCGCGGTGGCCGTCCACGTCGACTCCGACATCTTCCTGGCTGACGAGGTGCTCGCCGTCGGTGACCGCCCGTTCAAGAAGAAGTGCATGGAGAAGATGCAGGAGATCCGCGACAGCGGTCGCACGCTCTTCTACGTCAGCCACGCCGCTGCCTCGGTCCGCAAGATGTGCGACCGGGTCATCGTCCTGGAGAACGGCCGGGTCGGCTTCGACGGCGCGGTCGACGCCGGGATCAAGTACCTCAAGTACGAGGACGAGAACCCCCTCAACGACCCCGACGACATGGGCGACCTCGATGAGGAGCTCGGCGCCGACATCTGACACGCCTGAAACCCCGGGTTGTGACCTGAGTGACCCGTGTGACTCACAATGGGGGTCATGCCCCCCGAGTCGACTTCCCGCCGTCCCCTGCTCAAGGCCATGGCCGGTGGTGTCGTCGCCATCGGTGCGGTGGGTGCCGTCGTCCGGGTGACGAGCGGCTCCAACGATTCCCCGGGCGGGCCGGGGGGGCGACTGGAGCTGTCCTCCCAGGACGAGAGCGGGGTCGACGCGCTCGACCTGCGCCTCGGGGACGACCTGCTGCCGCAGGTCTCCGGCGGGCGCTTCCGCTCGGCGCAGCTGCCGACGACGACGCACTCGATGGTGGCCTTCACCTGGACCGGGACCGCCGAGCCCCGGATCCAGATCAAGTCCCGCCGCGACGGCACCTGGGGGACGTGGCAGACCGCGGGCATCCTCCACGACCTGCCGGACCCCGGCTCCGGGGAGGGCGGCGACGTGATCGGGACCGACCTGCTGTGGATCGGTGACTCCGACGGCATCCAGATCCACGTCGCCGGAGGGCGTCCCAGCGACCTCACGCTGGTCCTGCTGCACCCCGCCCGCGAGCGGGGCGACGGGCTGCTCGGTGCCGAGGCCAGCGGCCGTACGACGAGCCCCCAGGCCCGCGCGACGCCCACGGTCCCGCGTCCCACCATCGTGTCGCGCCGCAGCTGGGGTGCCGACGAGTCGCTGCGGGACGGGTCGCCCCGCTACAACGAGACGATCAAGCAGGTCCACGTCCACCACACGGTCAGCACCAACACCTACGCCAAGGAGGACGTGGCGGGACTGATCCGGGGCATGTACCGCTACCACACGCACAACCTGGGCTGGTCCGACCTCGGTTACAACTTCCTCGTCGACCGCTTCGGGCGGACCTGGGAGGGACGGGCCGGGGGAGCGGCAAGGGCCGTCCGCGGCGCGCACACCCTCGGCTTCAACGACACCTCCACCGGCGTTTCAGTCATCGGCAACTTCGAGCTCGTCAAGCCGGGCAGACCGATCATCGACGCCATCGCTGCGATCGCGGCCTGGAAGCTGGACCTCTACGGCCGCAAGGCCGATGGCTTCGTGCGGGTGACCTCCGAGGGGAGCGACAAGTACAGCGCCTCCCGCGTGGTCAAGCTGCCCGCGATCGACGGCCACCGCGACACCAACGACACGGCCTGTCCCGGTCAGAACCTCTACGACGTGCTGCCGATGATCCGCCGGCGCACCCAGGCCGTCATCGACCGCTACCGCAACGCGGCCGAGCCGATCGCCGTCACACGTCGCGCCTCCCTGTCGGGCACGCCCGCGATCGGCCAGACGATGCGCGTCGACCCGGGGTCCTACACGCCGAGCGACGCGACGAGGACCTACGCCTGGGCGCGCGACGAGGTCGTCATCCAGGGCGCCACTGGTTCGTCGTACGTCTGCTCGGCCGCCGACGTCGGGACCGTGCTCTCGGCGGGGCTGCAGCTGACCTCGCCCGGACGCGAGCCGGTGACCCAGGTCCTCCCGGCGAGCGGCCCGGTCACCGCTCCCGCGACCGTGACCGTCCGCACCCGCGGAGGGCGCAAGGGCTACGCGACGATCTACGTCCAGGTGAGCCCGCCCGAGGGATCCAGTGCGAGGGCCACGGGAAAGATCCGGGTCCAGGTCAACAACCGCACCAAGGTCGTCCCGCTCGCCGACGGCGCCGGCGTGGCCCGTTTCGGTCGTGGCCGGGGCTTCAAGCCCGGTCGCTACAACGTGACGGTCATCTACCCCGGCAACGGGATCATTCTCGGCTCGCGCGCCGAGACCACGATCACCATCCCGCCTCGCTGACCCCCCCCTCGGCGTACTGGCCGGTGACCCGAGCGATCCTCGGCCGCTCCAGCGCGCCCGCAGGTGACGCGAAAAACTTGACAAATCTCGAAGTCGTCGGCGTGTCGACTGGAAATTACACGTTTGTAGTTACTCACTTCCTCTTCCCCGGTGCCTGTGACGCGTGTGAAAGTTGCGCCTTGTGTGACTCTTCCCCTCGCACTGGAGTAGCCCAAGATGCCCTCGAACAAGGCTCGTTTCGTGACCGCCTGCCAGCAGCTGCTGGCTCTCGGTCTGGTGCTGGCAGCCCTGACGCCGGCCGCGAACCTGGTGTCGCTCGACGTCGTGCATCGCGAGCCGGGGCAGGACCAGCCCGTCAGCGTGCTGGCCTCCTACGCCCGCACGACCACGATGAAGTCCGTGGTGCCGGTCGGTGTCGTCGACCCCGTCGTGACGGAGTACGCGTTGACCGACCCGACCGGGCGGAGCGGCCGCGCCAACCCGGGATCGCTCCAGGCGCGCGTGGTGCCGGGTCGCTCAGGTGGCCGCGAGCTGGTGAGCACGCCCCAGGACGTCACGGGCTACGGCGCAGTCGGTGTCACGTGGGCGCACGGCCTCGAGCTCGAGGAGAGCGCCATCTCGGTCGAGGTCCGCACGCAGACCGCGGACGCGTGGACCGCCTGGATGCCGGTCCCGTACGACGCCGAGCACGGCCCTGACCCGCGCAGCGACGAGGCGCGTCACGCCCGCCCTGGCACGGACGCCCTGCTCGTCGGCAACGTCGAGGAGGTGCAGGTGCGGGTGACCACCCCCGATGGCCCTGCGCCGGCCGACCTGCGCCTCGCGGTCATCGACCCGGGCCAGGCCGAGGACAGCGCCGTCGAGGCCCCGGCCATCGACACCCGCGAGCTCGACGCGACCGAGCTCCGCGCCGGGGCGTTCACGCCCAAGCCGGTGATCTACTCCCGCGCCCAGTGGGGCGCCGACGAGCGGATGAGGGACGGGGGCTCGCCGAGCTACTTCGAGGTGCACGCCGGCTTCGTCCACCACACGGTCAATGCCAACGACTACACGCAGGCCGAGGTGCCGGGTCTGCTGCGCAGCATCTACGCCTACCACACCGAGTCCCGCGGCTGGAGCGACATCGGCTACAACTACCTCGTCGACCGCTTCGGTCGGATCTGGGAGGGCCGCGCGGGCGGCGTCGACCGTCCGGTGGTGGGTGCGCACACGCTCGGCTACAACGAGTATTCCTTCGCGATGTCAGCCATCGGCAACTTCGACACGGCCCAGGCCCCGGCGGTCATGGTCCAGGCCTACGGCGCGCTCTTCGCCTGGAAGCTCTCGTTGCACGGCGTCGACGCCTCCTCGCCCAGCCAGGTCGTGGGTCGCTCGACGTTCAAGGCGATCAACGGCCACCGGGACGCTGATTCGACCGCCTGCCCGGGGCGTTACCTCTACGCCAAGATCGGCCGCATCCGGGAGCTGGCCACCTCGGCGCAGCGTGGGTGGTCGGGTCGCGAGCTGGAGTCGGACGTCGCGTCCACTCCTCACCCCGACCTGATCGTGCGCAGCGCGAGCGACAAGATGGGCTACGTCCTGCCGACCGGCGGCCTCACGGCGTTCGACGCTGCGAAGACCGTCGTGACCGGCGTAGGGTCCATCGACACCGTCGTGGCGTCCACCGACCTGACCGGCGACGGCACGGGCGACCTGCTCGTGCGCGGCACCGACGGCGAGGCCGGCGTCCTGCCCGGCACCGGCTCCGGCAGCTTCGGTGAGGCGGTCCAGACGAGCGGACTCTTCGCCGGGCACGACCTGGTCACCGCCGTCGGCGACCTCGACCTGGACGGCAGGAACGACCTCGTGGCCCGCGACACCGCCACGGGCCGGCTCGACGCCTACCTCGGCGGCGGCACGGGCGCCTTCGTGCGGCAGCCGCTGCGCAATGGCTGGTCCGGCTACGACCTGCTCGTCGGTGCGTCCGACGTCGACGGCGACGGCGAGGTCGACCTGATCGGTCGTGAGGCCGGCACCGGGAAGACCTGGCTGCACCGGGGGAGCAACGGCATCGGGTTCACCGCCCGCACGGCCCTGACGCCGGCCTGGAAGCAGTTCGACACGATCACCGGCCTCGGCGACTTCACCTCCGACCGCGTGCCCGACCTCTTCGTACGACGGGCCGACAACCAGCTCGGCTACGTGCTTCCCGGCCGTGGTGGCGGCGCCTACGGCCATCCGCTCGGCCCGATCACGGGCACCAAGGGCGTCAGCGCCATCACCGGCACCCAGCTGAGCGGCACGCCCGCCGCGGACCTGGTGGCCCGCCGCGGCACGTCGCTGGTGCTGCTGGCGAACACCGGTGGCTTCGACCTCGGGCAGCCCATCCCCACCGGGGTCGACCTCGCCAACGCCGACCTGGTGCTCAACGCCGGTGACTGGGACCGCGACGGCATGGGCGACATGATCACCCGCAACAAGGCGAACGGCGCGCTCTTCCTGCGTCTGGGCAACGGTAGGGGCGGGTTCGGCAAGGTCCGCGGCCTCGCGCCCGGCTTCGGCAAGGTCGGGCTCCTCGCGGCAGTCGGCGACATGACCGGTGACGGCTGGCCGGACCTGATGGGCCAGCCCGTCGGCGGCGACCTGCGGATCTATCCCGGGAGCGGCACGGCCGGGCTGAAGGACAGCTACGTCGCCTACCGCCGCATCGACGCCAGCCAGCAGATCCCGGTGGGACGCCACGACACCGACGGCGCCCCCGACCTGCTGTTCCGAACGGGCACCGGCCTGCGCCTCTACCCGGGCAACGGCCCCGGCGGTCTCACGACCAGCCGGCAGCTGGGGCTCGACCTGGCGCCGTACGACTGGGTGGTCGGCATCAGCGACATCAGCCTCGTGGGCCACGGCGACCTGCTCGTGCGGGACAAGCGCCTCGGCTACCTCTACGTCGTGCCGATGACCCCCACCGGCTTCGGCGCCCGCCGATTCCTCGGTGAGGACCTGCTGGACTACGACCTGGCCGGCTGACCCAGACCCGGCAGGCCCGGGCACCCAGGACTCCTGGTCATCACGCAGGGAAGCGAGCGGTCGCGCGCTCGGCGGCGTACGTCGCCTCGAGCCGCTCCCGTTCGGCGTGGAGGACCAGGACCAACGAGCCGCTCCTCGCGAGCGGCTCGGCGAAAATGGCGATCCCCGGCGGGGAAGCCGGGTTCGCCACCGAGAGGAGGCGGCCGCCGACCGTGATGAGAGTCCCGGCGGCGGCCGCTTCCCACAGCTCCTGCTGGGTGAGGGTGACGCCCCCGAGGCGCGTGGCGTCGTCGGAGGGCTGCGAGGGGTCCCACGGGATGAACGAGTCGGGCTGCGACCAGACCTCGATGCCGACGTCGTGGACCCCGGCGGGCACGTCGTCGGCGAACCGCACGCCCATCGGCCGCAGCGAGCACGCGAGGACCACGAGGTCGTCGGCCCGCCCGGCCCAGTGACCCAGGGTGTCCGGGCCGCACACGACCGCGTCGGGGTCCTCCTCGTCGACCACCACCAGGCCCGCGGTCCAGGCCGCGCCGAGGAAGACCGGTCCGAGCCAGTGCGTCGGAAGATCGACCCTCAGGGTGTCGCCCCGCTCCAGGTCGAGCTCCTCCACCAGCAACGAGGCCGCCTTGGCGACCCAGTTGGCGTAGGTCGTCACCGACAGCTCGGTGCGCTCCCCGCTCGCGTCGTCGTAGAAGGTCACCAGCGGCCGCCCGGGCTCGGAGCGGAGCTGTGCGGCCAGGACTGCTGCGAAGGTCGTCGTCACTCGACCAGTGTTCCGCAACCCCGGACCCCGACTCTTACTAGGCTCCGCACCATGACTGCCATCGAGCACTTCTGGGCCGTGGTCCCGGCCGGCGGGGCGGGCACGCGCCTGTGGCCGCTGTCGCGGTCCTCCTCGCCGAAGTTCCTGCGCGACCTCACTGGCGGTGGGCGATCCATGCTCCAGGAGACCTACGACCGACTCGCGCCCCTGGCCGAGGAGCGGTTCCTCGTCGTGACGGGCCGTGGGCATCGCGACGCGGTCGCCGAGCAGCTGGACGCCCTCGGTGGCGACGCGATCCTGGCGGAGCCGTCGGCCCGCGACTCCATGGCCGCCATCGGTCTGGCCGCGGCCCTGCTGGAGCAGGCGGATCCCGACGCGGTGATGGGGTCCTTCGCCGCTGACCACGTCATCGGCGACGTGGACGCCTTCGGCGACTGCGTGCGTACGGCGGTCCGGGTCGCCCTCGACGGGTGGCTGGTAACGCTCGGCATCGAGCCCACCTTCCCCTCCTCAGCCTTCGGCTACATCCACCTGGGCGACCCGCTCCCGGACCACCCGGGTGCCTGCTCGGTCCGCGAGTTCGTGGAGAAGCCATCGGTGAGTGTGGCGGAGGACTACCTCGCCACAGGACAGTTCCGCTGGAACGCCGGGATGTTCGTGGTCCGCCCGACCGTCCTGCTGGACCTGCTCGCCGCCTCCGACCCGGCCTTCGCGGCCACCCTGCGTGAGATCGCCGCCGACCGCTCGCTGCTCGAGGAACGCTGGCCGGCCCTGCCCAAGATCGCCCTCGACCACGCCGTCGCGGAGCCTGCCGCGGCCGCCGGGAAGGTGGTCATGGTCCCGGCGTCGTTCGGCTGGGACGACATCGGCGACTTCGACTCGCTCGCGACGCTGCTGGAGGACGGCACGGCCACTGGTGCCACGGTCCTCGGGGATCCCTCCCTGGTGCGGATGCTGGACGCCAGCGGTCTCGTGATCCCCCAGCGCGGCAAGGTGATCGCCGTGATCGGGCTCGACGACGTGGTCGTCATCGACACACCCGACGCCCTCCTGGTCACCACCCGCGCCCGCGCCCAGGACGTGAAGCAGATCGTGGGTGAGCTCAAGGCCACCAGACCCGAGCTGACCTGACCTGCCCGAGCACCTCAGGGGTCGGTGAGGTCTCTTGTGCCGGTGGGGGTGACGAGCATCGTTTGGCCGTGGGGTTCTTGCCAGAGGAAGGTGCCGGGGGTGAGTTGTTGGTATCGCCAGCCGGCGTGGGTCTTGAGTTGGTGGTGATGTCGGCACAGGGGTGCGAGGTTGCATTCGCAGGTGATGCCGGTCCTGGTGTGGGCGGTGAGGTGGTCCAGGTTGCAGGACCTGGACTTCTTTGTGCAGTGGGGGAAGACGCAGGTGGGGTTGCGGAGGCGGACTTTCTCGGCGGTGAGGAAGGTGGGGACGTAGGGGTCTGGCCCCTGGTGACCGTGGTGGCCGGTGTCTTCGCTGCCGTTGCAGTGGTCGTTGAGGTTGATCACGGGGCGGATGGTGATGTGGCGGTCGTCGCGGGCGAGCCATTCTCGGATGCGGTCGGCGAGGAGGGTGTGGCCGGCCTCGTCGTGGGCGAGGAGCCCGCGGCCTTCGATGACGTCGTGGTCGAGGTGGACGTA